>NZ_JAUMKG010000004.1:0-587890 GCF_030519385.1 Micromonospora sp. C28ISP2-4
GTGCCGATGGCGTCGGCCAGCGCGGCTTCCGCCGTCGTCAGGGCGCGCCAGGAGGCGGCCAGGTCGGTGCCGCCGGTGGCGGCCAGCCGCGCCGCCGCCCGGACCGCGCCCGCCGCGTCCATCGCGGTGCGCAGCCGTTCCGCCGGTACGTCGGCGCCGGTGAGGCGGCGCAGCCGTTTCCCGGCGCGGGCCCGCCGCCAGCGCCGCCACCAGCCGTCGCCTGCTGCTGTTGCCTTCGCCAGCGCGGAGGCGACAGCGTCCAGGTCGGTGTCCGGGTCGAACAGGCGGGGGACGTCCTGGCCCAGGACGGGCAGCAACGGCTGCCAGTCGGGCAGCGAGGCGGCGCGGCGTTCCTGGTCGAGCGCGGCGGCGATCCCGGTCGACAGGGCAGTCACCCGGTCGTTCGCGGACGTCACGGCGGCCTCGGCGGCTCGCAGCGTGGCGGCGTCCGTTCCGGCTGCCGTGCCGCCGGCCAGCTCGGCGGCGATCGTCTCGCGGCGCTCGGCGTCGCCGAACAGCACGGGCGCCGGCCCGCTGTGCCGGCGCAGCAGTTCGCCCAGCACGTCGGCGGCGTGCACCGACTGGGTGGCCACCAGCACCGACCCGCCCCGGTCCACGGTATCCAGCGCGGCGGCGACCAGGGCGTGGCTCTTGCCGTTGCCGGGCGCGCCCGAGACGACCACGACCGGCTCGGCACGGGTGCGCCGCACCACGTCGCGCTGGGCCGGACTCAACGGCAGCGGCGACAGCACGCCGTCCTCGCCGCCGCGGCCGCTGACGTCGTCGTGACGCCTGGTGTCGTCGCCCGGGTCGGGGTCGCCCCGGTCGGTGTAGAGGCGGCTCAGTGCCGTGTCCGCCAGCCCGGGCCGGGCCGCCCAGGCGAGCAGCGTGTCGCGCAGCCGGCGGGCAAGCACGTCGCGGGTGGTGAAGAGCGCCGCGGCGGCGACTCCGACGAGCGTGTCGTCGTCGATGCGGCGGGGTGGCCGCGCCAGCACCTTCTCCAGTTTCAGGCCCGCCGCCTCGGCGACTGTGGTGATCCACGCGGTCGTGCCGGGCGCGCCGAGCCACCCCGGCCCGGCCAACCCCGGAGCGGCCTCCAGGCTGGCGGCGAGGCTGCGGTCCTCGATCAGCGGGGTCAGTTCCAGGTCCCCGGCCGGCACGATCCGGTAGCTGCGGCTGGTGCGGTCCAGGCGTACCGGCTGGGCCAGCAACGGCACGCGGACCCGCAGGCGGGTGCCGTCGAGGTCGGCCGCGCCGACGACGAAGGCCAGACCCCGGCGCAGGATCCGCTGGTCGCGGTGCAGCGCGTCCAGTGCGGCAAGCCTCTCCAGCGTGGCGTCGCGCGGCGCGCGGTCGGGTTCGGACAGCCAGATCAGCGGACGGCCGGTGCCGGACACGTCGAAGGTCCGCTCGGCGCCGGCCGGGGCCAGGTCGGCGAGCGCGGTGAGGATCCTGGCCGCCTCCATCGCCCGCGATTCTGCCGTACGCGCGCCCGGCCGTTCCACCGCCGGCGGTACCCGCGACCGCGGCGGAGTGTAGGAAACTTTTGCCTAGATATTCCTCCGTGTAGCTATTTACCCGGCTGGGGGCCGGCCCATAGCATCGATTTTCATCGTTGTTAATCGGAGAGGAGGGCCGATGTCCCCGACGTTTACCGCCGCCCGGATGCGCGTGCCCGCGATGCTCACTGTCGCCGTCGTCGCCGGGGCGCTGCTCGGAGTGCAGCCAGCGCAGGCCGCCCGGCCGGGCTTCCGGATGCCGTTCCTGTGCGGCCAGACCTGGCAGGGCAACAACTGGAACGGGCACAGCCCCGCCCACGCCATCGACTGGAACCACTACGACGCCAACGGCAGTCCCGACGACCTCGGTCGCCGGACGGTCGCCAGTGCCGCCGGCACCGTCCTGGAGTCGTACTACTCCACGACCTCCGGCTACGGCAACACCATCGTCATCGGGCACGGCGACGGCTGGCGCACCCGGTACGCCCACCTCGACTCACGCGCGGTGGCCAAGGGTGACACCGTGAAGCGGGGCGACGTCATCGGCCGGGTCGGCGCGACGTCGGCGAAGTACGACCTCAGCCCGCACCTGCACTACGAGCAGATCCACGACGGCGCCGTCGTGGTGGCGGTCGTCCAGGGCGTCACGTGGTCCGATGGGCTGAAGCGCAACCAGACCAGCACGAACGGCTGCTGACCCGTCGCGACACCGGCCGACCAAAACATGATCTGCAAGACGTGATTTGCAGAGCGCCAATGGGTAGAGTGGCGCGGTGCGCAGTGGGGTGCAGGCTCAGGTTCCGGTGCTGTATGTCGGCGACGCCGACGCGGCGCGTCGCTTCTACGCGCTGTTCGGTTACACCGGGCAGCCCGGCGAGGACGGGCGGTCCCGTCTGCGCTGCGGCGAGATGACCCTGCTGCTCGTCGAGGCCGGCCCGGTCCCGGTCCCGGCCGCGCTGTACCTCTACGTCGACGACGACGCCGCGACCGCCGAACGCCTCGTCGCGGCCGGCCACCCGGTCGAGCACCTGCCCGGCGGGGAGTGCCGCACCGCCGACCCGGACGGCAACACGATCATGTTCACCCGGTCCTCGTCCCTGCCCGCCCCGGCCCCGCAGGCCGCGGACGGGCGGCCCTCGCAGGTCCGCCGCGCCGCCCAGGTCGCCGCGCGGCGCGACGGCGCCCCCGGGCACTGCCGGATCGGCGGGCCGCGCGGCGAACCCTGCGCCGAGCCGGCCGAGGTCAAGCTCGCCGACTCGTGGGGCGACACGGTGTGGGGCTGCCTGGCCCATGCCGACGAGGCGCTCGTCAACGCGCGTGGTGCGTTCCTGGCCACCGAGGACAGCACCGGGATCGCCGCGTACCTGGCCGTCCGGCAGGCCCGCCCCGAGGCGGCCGCCGTAGCGGGCTGACGCCGTCAAGCTCAGACCTGGGGCGGCTCCGGCTCACCGGAGCGGGGCCGCTGTCCCGGGGCCGGCCGCGGTGCGGGCGGGGGGAGCAGTGGCTCCAACGGGGTGAACGACTCCACCGGTCCGTCCGGCCGCGATCCACGCCGCGCCCGCCCCGCCTCGCCCGTCGTCCTCGTCTGCTCCGGCCGGTGGTCGCGCCGGTCGCGTTCCGCGGCGTACTCGGCGCGGCGCCGGGCCAGGTCGCGTTCGCACTCCAGCGCGATGCGCTGCTCCCAGTACGGCTGGAGCAGCTTGCGCACCCGCTCGTCCAGGTGCACCGTGACGTCCGGCTCGCAGGCGAACGTCACCTCGCCGCGCGCGTACGTCCAGGGCGACGGGTCGTCCTCGGCCAGCGCGGCGGTCAACGCCGCGTGCAGGTCACGCGGGCGGTGCGGCGGCACCTCCGCCGCGCACCGGACGGCCAGCCGGTGCAGGCGCTGCGCGGCCTGCTGCTGGAAGTAGTCCACGTACCAGCCGAACAGCTCCGGCCGGGCGGTCTCCGACGACCAGGTGTAGGTGGCGCGGACCAGGAACACGTACACCTGGCCCTGCGCGGGCACCGCGAGCGGCTCCGGGACGCGCCTGTCGACCGTGGTCACCGGCGTCACCGGCGCCTCGGTCCACCAGAGCTGCCGCAGCGTCGGCTGCGCGCCGTCCCAGAAGCGCCGGGTCCGCACGCGCGCCGCCTCGCCGAGCGCCCGCGTCCGTACGCTCCAGCGCCGCCGCCAGCCGTCGACCGGCGCGCCGGGCGCGGGCCGGCGGTCGCCCGGCCCCGGATCCTCCGGCACCGCGGTCATCGCACCCCCTCCATGCCGGATCGCAGCACCGCGTCCCGCGGCGTCACCGGGACGCGCGGGCCGTCGGGCGAGGGGTGGCCGGACCGCCGTGCCGGTCCGCGATCCACGCTAACAACCCCGACCGGTGTACGCGCGCAGCCGCGCGTCGGGTGTTGACCGATCGGACGAGCCGCCTCGTAGTCCTATCCGTGGGACTCGGCGCGAGTTCGGTCCCGTTCACGGGACCGACCATCCAGAGTCGATCGGCACACCTTGATCCGTGTCCGTGCCGCTCCATAGCGTGAGCTTCCGTGATCCTTCGGGGAGGACCAGAACCCATGGGTGTCGACGCTCGCCACGCCGCCGGCCGGACCGTGCAGTACCTGCGGTCCCTCGCCGAGCGGCAGTACGACCGGGTCTGGACCCCGGACTTCCTGCACCTCACCCCCGACGTGCAGGGCTTCGCCGTGTTCCACCGCGGCGGCCTGGTGCTGGTCTACGGCGCGGTGTCGCCGGAGGACCCGGCCCGCTGGGTCTTCCGGATGGCCTGCGTGGCCGGCGCCGACGTGCCCGACATCTCCGGGGCGATGGCCTGGGCGAACATCCGCAACCGGCTGGCCGAGGCCGGGCGCTACTACTGTGTGGTCAAGTCCGACCAGAGCGCCTGCCACGTGGTGTTCGCGCTCGACGTGCGCAGCCCGCTGCTCGACGACGTCACGGCGCCCGACGCCCAGACGGTACGGGAACTGCTGCACTTCTCGCTCGCGGTGTGCGTCCACAACGCGGTGGCGGACTTCCGCGACCTGGCGTCCTACCTGCCGGCGCGGCCGCTGGCGCCGACCGAGATAGACGCCTGGACGCTGTTCGCCGGCACCCAGGACTGATCGGGCGGCATCGGCTCGCCGGGTCGGCGTCGACCCGCTGGAACGCGGAGCCATCGGTGGCGGTCTGTCGAGGAGATCGGTACTTACGGGTGCCGCGGTCCCGGCGGCGGGACGGCTAGAGTCTTCGCGTGATCGACCGGAAGCTGCTCCTGTCCCGCCTGCGGGAGCAGGTCAAAAGGCGGGAGAAGGACCTGCGGGAGCGGGCCGATCCGGTCGAGGAGGTACGCCTCAACCAGCCGCTCTCGAAGGATGAGGGTGCGCATTCCTGGTCGCTTGCCTCTGCGTTTGTGGCGACGCATTACCACTGCCTGCCGGATCCGGTAAGGACGGCCGTCAACCGTTCAGCGGCGTACCCCGTGGAGTTGGGCCGGGAGATCGACGATCTGGCGCGGCGGCTCGCCAGGGTGACCCCGGCGGCGGTTGCCGGCTCCGGGGTGCCGACCCGCGAGCGGCTGGATGCCGCCGGCTACGAGTGGCACTGCGTGCGTGGCGTGATGATCGGATTGCAGGAGGAGCTGGACTGGCAGGTCTACTCGCTCTGCGGGCTGCTGGACGAGGACCTGACCGCGCCGGAGAGCGTCCGGCCGCCGATGCAGGCGCTGGGGGAACGGGCGTTCGAGATCGTGCTCGCACGCAAGATGCGTGACGAGGGCCTGGCGACGCAGTGGTTCGAGCGGCACCGGTCGAAGCCGATCACCGAGCTGCCGGCGTACTGGCGGCCTGAGTACCGGGCGATCGTGGAGCGGCGGATCGCGGTAGTCGAGGGCAACCGCACCATCGGGCTGATCGAGCGGCCGGAGTACAAGCGCCGGTGGACCACCGAGGCCTGGGACGTGATGCAGCGCGAGGCGCTGCGGGACTGGCTGCTCGACCGGTGCGTGGCACGGGAGCTCTGGTATCACCACGTCGGCGGCCTCGAGCAGCCGCGCTCGCTGACCACCGCGCAGCTCGCCGACGAGCTGCGCCGCGACACCGATGTGCTCACCGTCGCGGGCATCTACGCGCCCGGCCAGGATCTCGACAAGGTGATCGCCGACCTGTTCGCCGATGAGCACGTAGTTCCTCGCCCGGACCACTAACCGTCTGCATCTCAAGCTGCGAACAGAGTGGACAGCGTCGCTCTCCACCCTCCCTACCCGTCAGGAGCCGAGAATGGGCAACGAGATTCAGCTGGTCAGCGACGGCGACGGACTGGCGGTCATCGGAGATCCGACGGCTGTCGAGCGCTTCCTCGTCTCCGAGGGCCTGCCGTCGAAGGACCTCGGGCTGCCTCGGCTCGGGTCTGTTCTCAAGGTGGGAGCGGCAGCGGCTCAGGCCGGTTCCGAGATCGCCGCCAACTCGGGTCGTTGGGTGCAGCTGACCCGGGAGTCAGCGCAGATCGTCCACAAGTTCGGTCTGATGCCGACCAAGACCCCCGGGGTCAGCCACGCGATGGTGGGAGATCCAGGCTCGATCCAGAAATGGCTTCAGATCTCGAAGGGGCCCGGGGCGGTCGCCGGCAACCCGGCGCTGCTTGCCGGCGCTGCGGGGCTCATGGCTCAGCTCGCGATGCAGCAGAGCATGAAGGAGATCACCGACTATCTCGCCACCATCGACGAGAAGGTCGACGATGTGCTCCGTGCCCAGAAGGATGCGGTGCTGGCCCGGATGATCGGCGTGGGCTTCGTCATCGAGGAGTCCATGACCATCCGCGAGCAGCGCGGCCGGGTCGACGAAGTCACGTGGTCGAAGGTGCAGGGCGCGCCGGCGACCATCGCAGAAACCCAGGCGTACGCGTTGCGTCAGCTCGACGCGCTCGCGGAGAAGCTGGAGCGTAAAGCCGCGATCGGTGATCTTGCGAAGGCGGCAAGGGAAGCGGAGTCGAAGGCACAGGAGTGGCTCGTCGTCCTGGCCCGCTGCTTCCAACTACAGGACGCCATCGCGGTGCTCGAACTCGACCGGGTGCTGGACGCGTCGCCCGACGAGTTGGACGGGCACCGCGTCGGGCTGAGGAACGCCCGGCAGAACCGGCTCGAACTCATCTCCCGGTGCACCGAGCGTCTGCTGGCCCGCATGGAAGCGGCCGTGGGCAGGGCGAACGCAAAGGTGCTGCTGAACCCGATGGACTCACCGGCTGTGGTGAAGTCGAGCAACCACGTCTCGGCAGCCATCGTCGACTTCCACGGGCGACTCGGGATCGAGGGCGATCGACAGTCGTCGGAGGCGAGACGATGGACGGACGCGGCCAAGGAGGCGAGAGACAAGGCGCTCGAGACCGGCGCAGACGGCGTTGATGCCGCCCGGCGCCTCGGCAACGACACCTTCGACAGGGCCAAATTGGCGACGGGCAAGCTCTCCGGCCGGGTCGGCGGGTGGGCGTTGCGTCGGCGCGGGGAGGACGACGAGCTCAAGGAGAAGAGTGGGGACGCTTGATCAGGAGAGAGGACGTGCCCTGACGCTGGCCACATGTCCGCGCCTGGTGTGGCGGAGGACTGACCGGGACCCCCGCTGTCTACGTCTTCGTAACGGATTGGACGAGTGGAGGCGCGAGCCCTGACTGGTCGGTTCGGGTTCGTGGCGCCGGTAGGGTAGCCACAAGATCCGCTCTGGTGCAGGCTGGCGTTGTGAAGGTCTTCGTCGGAGTCACGGACGAGAAGTGGTATCGGTTTCTGGCGGCGCGTCCTGATCTGAACGAGGTGAACTTCTGGCGTCCGTCGGGTGGTGCATTTCGTGCGCTCACGCCTGGCGAGCCGTTTTTCTTCAAAGCCCACTATCCGCTCAACCGGGTCGTCGGCGGTGGCTTCTTCAGCGGCTTCACGCAACTGAAGATCTCGGAGGCCTGGAACCTCTTCGGTGAGGGCAACGGCGTTGCGAGCCTCGACGAGATGAGGCGTAGCGTCGGGCGGTACCGAAAGCAGCCGATCGAGCCGGGGGAGGATCCGGTGATCGGGTGCATCTTCGTGCGTGACAGCGTCTTCTTCCCCGACGGCTCTACGGTCGATCCGCCCCCTGGCTTCGCGCCGAACGTCGTACAGGGCAAGACGTACGACCTTGCTGATCCAGCCGCTGCGGACTACTTCGGTCTTGCCCTTCACCGCCTTCTGGGTGGAGACGTCGAATTGGACCTTCGTGAGCCATGGCATCGCCCCGGTCCGGTCTACGGAGATCCACGGCTCGTGCCCCAGCGTCTCGGCCAGAAGTCGTTCAAGGCGGTGGTGCTCGGTGCGTACGGCCGCCGCTGTGCGATCACGGGCAACAAGCTGCAACCGGTGCTCCAGGCGGCGCACATCCGGCCACTGCCGGCGGGCGGCGAGCATCGGATCGACAACGGCATGCTGCTCAGGTCCGATGTCCACATCCTCTTCGATCAGGGTTACCTGGGTGTGGACCCGAGGTACCGCCTGATGGTGAGTCCGCGCCTGCGAAGCGAGTTCGGCAACGGCGACCAGTTCTACGCGAAGGCCGGGTCCGTCATCGCGATCCCAGAGCGACGTGGAGACCGCCCGAAGGCCGAGTTCCTGGAGTGGCACTTGGAGTCAGTGTTCAAAGCAGCCTGACTACTGAGTCGCCTCCCGTCGAGCGGCAGCCGCTGACGCCATGGAGATCTTGGTACGAAAGGGCCCTCATAGAGGCCGTTTCGTACCAAGATCTACTTGTGTCCCGCCTGGTGAGACGCGAGTCTCGAAACTGCCCCGAGTCGCCGTGCGGGCCGCCGAGAAATCGACGCAGCAACATTTATGGATGTTCGGATGGTGTCGGCGCGTCGATCGTCCTGGTCGGATGGCGGAACGGACATCGCCGTTCGACGATGACAGGAGGGACCGTGCGCACACCATCCCGTGCGTTGACGGGGACCACCGCGCTGCTGCTGGCAGCCGGTCTGGTCCTGACCGCCGCTGGCGGCGGCCAGGCGGCACCCCGGGAACAGACCCGTACCCAGGCGCCACCCGACCACCTGCCGGGCGACCGGCACGACACCAAGGCCAAGGACAACCGCAAGGGCCGCGTCCTCGCCAGCGACCGGCAGCGCGACCGCGCCGCCGCGCTCGGCGCGCGCGTCCGCTGGACCGACTTCGGTACGCCCGCCACGCTCACCTCGACCGGCAAGCCGCTCGCCACCGGCCTGCCCGCCGACCCGGCAGCCGCCGCGCGGGCGTACGTGGCAGCGAACCGGGACGTGCTGGGGCTGACCGCCGAGGGCGCCGCCGCGCTGGAGCTGCTGACCGTGGCGCCGATGGGGCAGGGCGCGACGGTGCTGTTCCGGCAGCGCTTCGGCGAGCTGCCGGCCGCCGTCGACGGCATGCTGTCGGTCGGCGTACGCGACGGATCGGTGTGGCACGTCAGCTCCTCGCTGGCCCGTGACGCCGGTACGCCGGCCCCCGCCACGATCGGCGCCGATCAGGCCCGCAAGGCCGCCATCGCCGACGCCGGCCGTGCCGACGCGCAGGTCGTGCGTACCTCGTTGGTCGCGGTGCCCACCGCGGACCGCGGGCCGCGCGCGGCGTGGGAGGTGGTCCTCGGCGCGGACACCACAGGCGCGGACCCGGCCGCCTACTCCACCTACGTGGATGCCCGCGACGGCGCCGTGCTCGTTCGCGAGGACCTGATCGACCACGACGCCGATCATCCCTCGTGGGAGGTCTTCCCGAACTCGCCGCGTGTCGACGGGTCCTCGGTCGACACCCGCAAGCGGTGGTGTGCCGTGCCGGCGCGCGGATGCGCCGAGGTGGTGGGCGTGCCCGGGCACCCGGCGTGGGACGTGGACCCGGCCACCGGCCAGTCCACGACCACGACCAAGGGCAACAACGCGATCGCGGTGCAGAACTGGAACAGCAACGACCCGTTCAGCGTCGGCACCGAGACCGCGACGCCCCGCCCGGACCGCAGGTACGACTACCCGTGGACGAACCAGTGGCAGGAGCAGCGCTGCAACCCGGAGGTGTTCACCTCGCCGCAGGCGAACGACATCGACGCGGCGCGGGCGAACCTGTTCGCCATGCACAACCGGATGCACGACTGGACGTATCACCTCGGGTTCACCGAGGAGACCTGGAACATGCAGCAGGACAACCTCGGCCGTGGTGGTCTCGGTAACGACCCCGAGCAGGGCAACGCGCAGGCCGGCGGCATCAGCGGCGGTCCGCCCACGTTCGCGGCGCGTAACAACGCCAATCAGATCACCCCGCCGGACGGCGTCGCGCCGACCACCAACATGTACCTGTGGCAGCCGATTGCGGGATCGTTCTACGCGCCCTGCGTCGACGGCGACTTCGACATGTCGGTGATCGCCCACGAGTACGGCCACGCGGTCACCAACCGCATGATCGCCGGCCCGAGCGCCGGGGTCAGCTCGCCGCAGGGCATGAGCGAGAGCTGGTCGGACCAGCTCGCCATGGAGTACCTGTTCGAGCACGGGTACGCCGCACCCGGCCGACGTGGCTTCACCATCGGCGAGTACACCACCGGGGACCCGAACGCGGGCATCCGCAACTACAACATGAGCGACAGCCCGCTCAACTACAGCTCGGTCGACTACGACTTCGTCGGCCTCCAGGTGCACGCCTCCGGAGAGCTGTGGAGCGCCACCAACACCGACATCCGCGCGGCCATGATGCGCCGCTGGGGCAGCGGCACCCCGGCCGTGCAGAAGGCGTGCGCCACCGGCGCCCGCGACGTGACCGCCTGCCCGGGTAACCGGCGCTGGATCCAGCTGGTCTTCGACTCGTTCCTGCTGATGTCCGTCAGCCAGGTCAGCATGGTCGACGCCCGCGACGCGATGCTCGCCGCCGACCGGATCCGCTTCGGCGGGGCCAACCAGGACCTGCTGTGGAACGCGTTCGCCGGGCGCGGCCTCGGCGAGGGCGCGGCCAGCGTCGGCCACACCGACGCCGACCCCACGCCGGGCTTCACCTCGCCGTACGCGCGGGAGGGCTCGCTGCGGCTCCTGCCGGTCGGCGAGCGCGGCCCGGTGGCCGGGGCGCAGCTGTTCGTCGGGCGCTACCAGGCGCGGGCGGTGCCGGTGGCGGACACCGACGCCGCCACCCCGCTGACCGACCGGGTGGACCTCGTCCCCGGCACGTACGAGTTCGTGGTGCGGGCGCCCGGCTACGGCCACACCCGCATCGGCCCGGTGAAGGTCAAGGCCGGCCAGAACCGGACGTTGGCAGTGTCGTTGCGTCCCAACCTGGCTTCGGCCACGGCGGGCGCGACGGTCGCCGGCGACGGCATCAACCTGGCGCAGGTCGTCGACGACGACGAGGCCACCAACTGGGCCTCGCTGGGCGCGCCGGTCGCCGGCCGCCAGGTCACAGTCGACCTGGCCGGTGGCGTCCAGCAGGTACGCCGGGTGCAGGTGAGCGCCATGCTGCGCCCGCCGGTCGTCGGTGACGCGGACGCCGGCACCCAGAGCCGGTACTCCGCGGTGCGGCAGTTCCGGGTCCTGGCGTGCACCGCGACCGGTCCGGTGACCTGCGCAGACGCGGCGGACTTCCGGCCGGTCTACACCAGCCGGCCGGACGCGTTCCCGGCTGTGGCGCCGCGTCCCCGGGCGCCCGAGCTGATCATGCGGTCGTTCGACATCCCGCGCACCAAGGCCACGCACCTGCGCGTCGAGGTGCTGACCAACCAGTGCACGGGCGCGCCGGACTACGCCGGTGAACAGGACGACGACCCGCGGGCGGCGACCGACTGCGCCACCGCCAGCCCGCAGGCGCAGAACGTGCGGATCGCCGAGTTCCAGGCCTTCACGCACTGATCCACATGGCGGGTGCGGACGGGCGGATCGGTCGCCCGCCCGCACCCGCCATCGTGTGTTCACACGGGGTTCGGGGTGCCGTCGCCGGATCGGGGCTGTACCACGGGCAGGATCCTCGCCAGACTGAGCGCGACCGGTTAATGATGCCTGTCGATGTCCTGCCGGCTCGCTCAAGGAGGATCCCTTGACCCCGTTCCGCGCCGCCGTCACCCGCGTACGCCGCGCCCTCGCCGCTTACGCCCTGGTCGCCACCGTGGCCGCCGCCGCGCTCGTCGCCCCGTCCACGGTTTCCACCCGGCTCGCCGAGCCCGCCGCGGCCGCCGTGTACGGCTCCTGCACGCAGTCCCGCTGCGCCGACGCGCGCACCGCCCGGTCCGGCTGGTCGGCGAAGAGCTTCCCGACCAGCCGTGGCTGGTACTCGTGGAGCGGCGGGCAGTGCAACTTCGCCGGCGGCCGGTTCTACAACTACGAGGGCCAGTTGCCCTCCGGCGCCACCTACTACGAGTACGACGTCTACCCGCGCGCCTGCAACGCCTCCCGGGACGCGTACCGGATCGTGGTCAACAAGAGCACCGGGGTGACCTGGTTCTCGCCCGACCACTACGCCAACTTCTACCGGCTCTGAGTCGCCTCGGCGCCGGCCGGGCGACCCGGGCCGGCGCCGTCGGGAAAGGACGGATCCATGGGCGCGGCGTCCTCGCAGGCACCGGCCTGGCTCGTGTACGACGCCGAGCCGGCCGGCGGTGTCGCCGTACCAGGCTCAGGCGGTGGCCCGCAGTCGGGCGGTGGCCTGCAGTCGGGCGGCGGGGCGCTGGCGGGTGGCGGCGGGCTGCCAGGCGGCGTGCTCATTTCCGGCTCGCAGGCGCGGACACGGGCCGGGCTGCACGAGGCGCTGGCCGGGGTGCTGGCGCTGCCCGGCTGGTACGGCCGCAACTGGGACGCGCTCGCCGACGTGCTCGCCGACCGCCTCGACGCCGGTCCCCTGACGGTGGTCGTGGCCGACGCGGCGGACCTGCTCGCCGACGAGCCGCCCGCCCAGCTCGGCACACTGCTCGACGTGCTCGGCGCGATCGCCGCCGGTGGGCACGAGACGCTGCGGGTGGTGCTGCGCGACCAACCGGACCGGCTGTCCACCCTGCGCGACCGCGTCGCCGCCTTGCTCGGCGGACGGGTCGGCGGCCCACCCTCCATCGGCTGAGCCCGCCACCCGCCCTCTCAGCCACCCGCCCCGGGCCACCCGTTCTCGCCACGCGCCCACCCGTCCCCGAGCCACCCGCCCTCGCCGCGCGCCCATTCGCTCCGCCCTCGCCTGGCCGCCGCGCCGGGGCCCGTCGCCGGCGTGCCGCCCGGCCCCCGGACCAGGCGTTGATCAAGGAGTTTGCGTCCGGATCAGGCTCCCGCAGAGCCACAAACTCCTTGATCAACGCCGCGGCGGTGGCTCGGGGCGGGCCGGGCAGGGTCGGGGAGGGGGTGATCCTGAGGTTGGCGGGGGTGGGGAGCGCTTTCCGGGCGGTCAACTTCATGATCGGCGGGGCGGGGCGGGGAGAGGAGCGGGGCAGTTAGGCGGGGTGGTCGAGGATGGCGCTGAAGCGCTCCTCGGCCAGGTCGAGCTGGGCGAGGATGTGTTGCTTGACCGGCGGGGACAGCGGTGTGTCCGGGCGGGCGACCAGGTCGCGGAAGACCGGCACCAGCGGGCGGTACTTGGTGGCGGCGCGGGTCACCTTCGGCCCGACCGTGTGGATCACGCCAACGCCGTTGTCGGTGAAGTCGGACACCTTGATCACCCGTGCCCACGGCTCCCGTTCGAGGCTCGCCGCCACGTGCTCCCGGTACTGCTCGTCGCGGTCCCGCCCCGGGTCGTACGCCGGGTTGGTGACCGCCGCGACCAGCCGGGCGACCCGCGCCCCGAACCGGTCCGACAGCGCGGCGAGCGCCGCCGGGGTCGCGTCGGCCCCCGAGCCGGGATCGAGCCCGGCCAGCTCGGCGGGGTGGTCCTCGACCGCGTCGTGCAGCAGCCCCGCGACGATCACGTCCACGTCCCGCACCTGGTAGTGGTGCATCAGCCGGATCGCCACCCGCAGCAGGTGGTTGAGGTAGGGCTCGCGTACCCGCCGGTCGTCACGGTGCAGGTCGGCGGCCAGGTCGAGCGCCTCGGTCAGCCGGTCCCGGGCGGCCTCGTCGAACGCCGCGATCTCCAGCCGGAACCGGGCCAGCAGGCCGGGCTCACCGTGGATCTCGGTGATCGCGTGCATCGGCATGGTGGCGAGGTAGGCGGGGAACTCCATGCGTCCCTTATAGCTGATCTTCGCTAGATCCGGCGTCCGCCGGGCCGCTCACGTCGCCGGTGAGGCGCTTGACCAGGCGTACGCAGGTGCCCTCCGGTGTGCCGACGATGGTGGCCTCGTCCATCACTCGCGCCATGATCAGTCGTCCCCGGCCGCGGTCGCCGGTGTCGTCGCCGTCCGCCGGGCGCCAGCCGCCCTGGTCGCGTACCTCGATCTCCAGCCGGTCGCCGCGCAGCTCGGCCCGCAGCGTGGTGATGCCCTCCCGGGCGAAGCGGTAGCCGTGCTCGATGGCGTTGGCGCACGCCTCGCCGGTGGCGATGAGGACGGTGTCGACGTCCCACTCGCTCACGCCCTGGGCGTGCAGCCAGCCACGCAGCCGCTCCCGGGTGGTGGCGAGCCGGGCCGGGTCGGCCGGCAGGTCGATGGTGAGAACCGGGCCGACGTCGCCGGATGCCCCACCCGTCACGTCCGGCCCTCCGTCCCGTGCCCGTCCCCGGACCTGGGCGCCCACTCGCGCTGTCACCGCCTGATTCTCACCCTGTTGTCCCCGGTGGCCGCCGATTCATTCCCCCGGCGGCGGTGTCCGTCAACGTGATCATTGCGCATCGGGGGCGGCGTGTCAGCCGCCGGGCCGGTGACGGCACCGGGCCGGCGTCCCGAGGAGGACACCGGCCCGGTCGCCGGGGTGGGCCCGGCGGAGGTCAGAGCGGCAGCCGGCCGGCGCCGGCCCAGGCGTCGACGACGAACGGGACCAGCGGGGCCGGCAGCGGCCGGGCGGCGCGCAGCGTGGGCGTCCATCCGGCGTCACCGCCGAGGTCCGGCTCGTGGGCGGCGTTGTACGCGGCGAGCAGGTCCACCGGCCGGGGCAGGCGGTCACCCTGCCGGACCCAGCTGCCCCGCTCGGTGAGCGCGGTGCCGCCCCAGTCGTACAGCAGGTCGGCCGGGGTGGTGTCGCCGGTGAGCGTGAAGAAGTTGTCCTCCGCGTACAGGGCGGACTGCACACCCACGCCGAGGGCGTACGCGAAGCCGGGCCCGCCGAGCCGGTAGTGGTTCTCGTGCACGTCGACCTGGCCGAACCGCACCCGGGGCAGCCGTTGCAGCGTGCCGTCGAACAGGTTGTGCCGCACGGTCACGTTCAGCCTGCCCACGTCCGGGCCGACGGTGTTCGACGAGCCGATGAGCATCACCTTGTCCCGGCCGGTGAACCGGTTCCAGGAGGCGGTGACCAGGCTGGCGGTGTGCGTGACGTCCAGCGAGCCGTCGTGCACCTGCCAGGGCCGCCCGAAGTAGACGGGCTGCGCGCTGTCCGGGTTGTCGCCGTCGGTGAACGTGTTGTGGTCGATCCAGACGTGCTCGCTGCGCCGCACCGAGATCTGGTCGTACTGGGAGTTCCAGTTGCCGGTGTCGCCGTCGGTCGGGGACCAGGCCGGGAAGCAGTCCCGGGCGTCGGCGAACTCGATGTTGCGCACGATCACGTTGTCCACCCGGTCGATCATCAGCGTCAGGCCGGTGAGCCGGGCGCCGCGCAGCCCGATGATCGTGGTGTTGGAGCCGACGTTGATCTGGGTCTGCCGCGTCTGGTTGGCCACCGACCGCACCCGGGCGGCCTCCAGCGGCCCGCTCGGGCTCACCCGGCCCCAGGTCGCCGGGTCGTACGCGGCCAGGTAGGCGGGCAGCGAGTACTCCGGGTCGGCCAGGTCGGCGCAGTCCAGTGGCGTGCCGTCCGGTCCTTCGAAACCGTCGACGGTTCCGGCCACGTACACGATCTTGGGAGTGGCGTCGGCGGCGTTCGTGGCGTTGTCGCCGCCGAGCGCGGCGACCAGCTCGGCCCGGGTACGCACGACGCTTACCCGGTCCGGCGCGGCGGCCGACCCGCCCGTGGTGCCCGTGCCCGCGGCGGCCCAGCCGTCGTTCGCGGGAAGGGTCTGGCGGCCGATCAGTTCGGCGGCGCGGGACGGCTTGCCGGGCGCGGCCGGCGCGGGCGCGGCGGTGGTGAGGACGAGCGCGGCGGTCAGCGCCGCGACGACTGCGGTTCGGGTACGCATGGCTCGTTCCGTTCTCCTGGAGGGACATTCACTGCGCTGGCAGGTCCACCACGTACGGCTCGACCGCCCACGGCACGCCCGCCTCGGACGGCAGCACGCCGGATTCCGCGGCGGCCCGCAGCACCGCGCCGACGCCCCGCACCATCCGCACCCGCTGCGGACCGTCGCCCGCCACGCCCACCAGGTCCCCGTCGAGCAGCGTCGGAACGGGCGCGTCCCGCAGCGCGTCCAGCACCGCTGTGAACGGCTCGGTACGCGCCAGCGGCGCGATCAGCGGCGTGCCGTCCGCGCGGTGGTCGAGCAGGTTCGCCAGCAGTCCCCGCCGGCCGGGCACCGGGCGGAGCGCGTCGTCGCCGGGTAGCCGCAGCCGGTCGGTCGGGTACTCCAGCACCGCCCGCCCTTGCTCACCGGTGACCAGCACCTCCCCGGGCACGTGGTCCTCGGCGGCGAGGGTGAGCGCGGCCAGCACCGGCGGCCCGGTACGCGGGGTCAGCCGCAGCACGGTGGTGTCGTCCACCTCGATCGGTCGGACGCGGTAGCGCTCCACGGCGATCCGGGCGGGGCGTACCGGCGTGCCGGTGACCGCTTCGGCGACGGCGAGGCACTGCATGAGCGCGTGTGCGAGCGGGTTGGCGAGCGCGCCGTCGAGCGCCGGGCGGCCGTCGACGGTTCGTCGCCCGGCCCAGGGGGAGCGGGCGTAGTAGGCGTCCGGGCGTTGCCAGGCGGCCAGCGTGGCGATGCCGGTGACCGGGGCGAGCCGCGCGAGCGCGCCGGCCAGTTCGGTCAGCGCGGCCGAGCCGAGCGCCTGGAAGTTGACCTGCACGGCCCGGCCTGCGGCGTCCGCCGCTTCGGTGAGCGTCAGGTGCTCGGCGAGGTCGAGCACGGGTGGCTTCTCCAGCAGCAGGTCGGCCCCGGCGGCCAGTACGTCGAGCGCGATCGGCAGGTGGGTGTGCGGCGGCGTGCAGACCACCACCACGTCGGGCCGGGACTCGGCGAGCATGGCCCGGTGGTCGGTGCGGACGGCCGCCTCCGGCGGGACGGGTGCCTCCGGTTCGTCCTCCAGCGGGCGCACGTCGACCAGGGCGACCAGGCGCGCCCGCCCGGCCGCGTGCAGCGCCGCGATGGTCCGCCGGTGCCAGCGGCCGTGCCCGTTCGCCCCGACCAGCGCCACCCGAGGCGGCCCGCCGCCGCTCACCGGCCACCCCCGGCGGGTCGCCGCCCACCCGGCGCGCCGGTCACCGGGCGTCCGCCAGCGTGGCCCGGACGCCGTGGCGTTCCAGCGCGGTGAGCCAGCCGGTCACGTCGGCGCGGACCTCGTCGTCGGCGGCCAGGTCGGGCGGGAACACCTCGCGCAGCGCGAAGACCGCGTCCACCACCCCGGCCGGGGTGTGCGCTCCGGCAGCGAGGGCGGCGCGCAGCCGGTCGGCGAGCGGGTCGTCCAGCGGCAGCGGCCGGCCGTCGTCGGCGTACCCGAGCAGGAACCGCAGCCACGCGGCCACCACGAGCGCGCTCCACCGCGCCGACCGGCCGGCCGCGCGCAGGTCGGCGATGGTGTGCAGCACCCGCTGCGGCAGCTTCTGCGAACCGTCCATGGCGACCTGCGCCGTGCGGTGCCGGATCGCCGGGTTGCCGAAGCGGGCGAGCACCTGTTCGCCGTAGTCGGCCACGTCGACGCCGGGTGGCGGGGTGAAGCTGGGCGCGATCTCCTCGGTGACCAGCCGGCGCAGCACCGCGTCCAGGTGCGGCAGCGTCAGCGCCTCGGCCACCGTCTCCGCGCCGGCGAGCGCACCGAGGTACGCGGTGGCGGAGTGCACGCCGTTGAGCGCCCGCAGTTTCAGCCGCTCCCACGGGCCGGCGTCGCCGGTGAGGATCGCGCCGGAGCGTTCCCAGGCCGGGCGGCCGCCGGGGAAGTCGTCCTCGATCACCCACTGCGACCACGGTTCGGCGGCGACCGCCGCCAGGTCGGTCACGCCGAGCGCCCGCCGGGCGGTGTCCCGCGTGGCGTCGGTGCTGGCCGGCACGATCCGGTCCACCATGGTGCCGGGGCAGGTCACCGCCGTGAGCACCCGTTCGGCGCTCGCGTCCGGCACCCGGGCCAGCGCGAGGCACTGCTCGACCAGACCGCGCAGCCGCCGCCCGTTTGCGGGCAGGTTGTCGCAGCTCACCAGCGCGATCGGCCCGGCGTCGGCGGCGGCACGGGCGAGCAGCCCGCGCACCAGCAGACCCGGCACGGTACGCGGGGGACGGCCGGTCGTCAGGTCGGCGGTCAGGTCCGCGTCCACTGTCAGCGCGGCGGTCACCGGGTCCAGCCGGTACGCCTTCTCGGTCACCGTCAGCGTGACCACCCGGATCGCCGGGTCGGCGAGCAGGGCGACCACCGCGTCCGGGTCGCTGGCGGCGTGCCGTACCCCGGCGAGCGCGCCGACCACCCGGGTCGCTGCGGCGTCGGCGGCGAGCGTGGTGACGCTGAACAGGCAGTCCTGCGCGGCCAGGGCGTCGACCACTTCGGTGCTGCGCGGCGCGACGCCGATGATGCCCCAGTCGCCGCCGGCCGCGCCGACCGCCGCCTCGGTGTGCACCGCCTGGTGGGCGCGGTGGAACGCGCCGACGCCGAGGTGGACGATGCCGGCCGGCACGGTGCCGGGGCGCAGCAGCGGCCGGGACTCCCGCGGCAGGTGGCGCAGCGTGGCCAGGCCGAGCCGGTCGGCGGTCAGCGCCATACCGGGCCGTCCGGGAACCGGTATTGCGCGATCGACTCCGGGCGCATGGTGGAGCTGTAGCCGGGGGCGGTGGGCAGCAGGTAGCGCCCACCCCGGGTGCGGACCGGGTCGGTGAAGTGCTCGTGCAGGTGGTCGACGTACTCGACCATGCGGCCGTCCAGGCTCGTGCCGACCCGCAGGTGGTCGAAGATCGCGAGGTGCTGCACGTACTCGCACAGGCCCACGCCGCCGGCGTGCGGGCACACCGGCACGCCGAACTTCGCGGCCAGCAGCAGTTCGGCCAGCACCTCGTCCACGCCGCCGACCCGGCAGGCGTCGACCTGCATCACGCCGATCGCCTCGGCCTGGAGCAACTGCTTGAAGATCACCTTGTTGGCGGCGACCTCGCCGGTGGCGACCCGGCAGCGTCCGCCGGTCAGCTCGGTCACCGCGCGGGCGATCCGGGCGTGCCCGAGCACGTCGTCGGCGTGCGTGGGCTCCTCGATCCAGTACGGGTCGACAGCGGCGAGCACGCCCATCGCGGCGATCGCCTCGTCCACGTCCCACACCTGGTTGGCGTCCATCATCAGCAGCGCGTCCGGCCCGATCTCGGCCCTGATGATCCGGGCCCGCCGCAGGTCGTCCTCGATCCGCCCGCCGACCTTCATCTTCATCGCGCGCCACCCCGCGGCGTACGCGTCGCGGGTCAGCGCGCGCACCTGCTCGTCCGGGTAGCCGAGCCAGCCCACCGAGGTGGTGTACGACGGGAACCCGTCGCGTTCCAGCCCGGCGAGCCGGTCGGCCAGCCCGTCGCGTCCCTTGTCGAGGATGGCGGCGGCCTCGTCCGGGGTGAGCGCGTCGGTGATGTGGTGGAAGTCGACCGTCGCGACCAGCTCGTCGGTGGGCATCTCGGCGAGGAGGCGCCACAGCGGCTTGCCGGCCAGCTTGGCGCGCAGGTCCCAGACCGCGTTGACGAGCGCGCCGGTGGCCATGTGGATCACGCCCTTCTCCGGGCCGAGCCAGCGCAGTTGCACGTCGGCGGCCAGGGAGCGCCAGAACGCCACGGGTTCGGCGGCGATCTCGGCGACGGTGCGTCCGCGTACGTGGTGGGCGAGCGCGCGTACCGCCGCGCAGGTGATCTCGTTGCCCCGGCCGTTTGTGAACGTGAACCCGGTGCCGGTCGGTCCGCCGTCGGTGGTCAGCTCCACGTACGTGGCCGAGTAGTCGCCCCTGTTTATCGCGTCCGAGCCGTCGCCGCTCGCGGCGGTGGGGAAGCGCACGTCGTGCACCTCGACGTCGACGATTGTGGTCATGCGGGTCCGCCTCCGAACTTGAAGACCTGCTTCGGCAGCCGGTACGCCAGGTCGACGATGGTCTCGGCGGCCTCGTCCTCGGTCAGCCGGTGCTCGGCGACCAGGCGGGCGAGGAAGCCGGCGTCGACCCGGCGGGCCACGTCGTGGCGTACCGGGATGGAACAGAACGCGCGGGTGTCGTCGACGAACCCGGCGGTGTTGTAGAAGCCGGCCGTCTCGGTGACCGCCTCCCGGAACCGGCGCAGCACCTCGGGGGAGTCCAGGAACCACCAGGGCGCGCCGAGGCGCAGCGCCGCGTACCCGCCCGCAAGTGGGGCGAGTTCCCTGGTGAACGTGTCCTCGTCGAGCGTGTAGAGCACCACTGTGAGCCGTGGGTCGTTGCCGTGCGCGTCGAGCAGCGGGGCCAGGCCGTGCACGTACTCGGTGGCCTGCGGCACGTCCCCGCCCACGTCGCGGCCGTGCCGGGCGTGCAGCCAGCGGTTGTGGTTGCGCACCGCGCCCGGGTGCAGCTGCATCACCAGGCCGTCGTCGAGCGACATCCGGGCGAACTCCAGCAGCATGTGCGCCCGGAACGCCTCCGCGTCGGCCGCGTCGGCCAGTCCGCGCCGGCCCCTGTCGAACAGCGCCGCGGCCTGCGCGGAGCCGAGATCGAGGGTACGGGCGGTCGGGTGCCCGTGGTCGGTGGAGGTGGCCCCGGCGGCGGCGAACGCCTCCCGCCGGGCGCGCAGCGCGGCCAGGTATCCGGCGTACGTGCCGGTGTCCTCGCCGGAGACCTCGGCGAGCCGGTCCACGTTCGCCGCCCAGTTGCCGAACTCCATGTCCACCACGTCGTCCGGGCGGAACGTGGTGACCACCCGGCCGCCCGGACCGCCCCACCCGTCGGCGGCGAGCTTGGCGTGCCGGCCCAGGTCGTCGAGCGGCGACTCGGTGGTGGCGAGCACCTCGATGCCGAAGCGCTCGAACAGCGCCCGGGGCCGGAAACCGGGTTCGGCCAGGCGCGCGGAGAGCGCGTCGTAGACGGCGTCGGCGGTGGCCGGGCCCAGCGGCGTGTCGATGCCGAACACGTTCCGGAACGTCTGCTCCAGCCACAGCCGCGACGGGGTGCCGCGGAACAGGTGCCAGTGCGCGGCGAAGCGCCGCCAGATGGTCCGCCCGTCGGTCTCCACCGGGCTGCCGTCCACGCTGGGCACGCCCAGGTCGGCCGGGGGCACTCCCTGGCTGAGCAGCATCCGGGTCAGGTAGTGGTCGGGCACGATCAGCAGCCGGGCCGGGTCGGGGAACGGCTGGTCGTCGGCCAGCAGCGCGGGGTCGACGTGCCCGTGCGGGGAGATGATCGGCTGCTCGGCGGCGAGCGCGTACAGCTCGCGGGCCAGGGCGCGCACGCCGGGCTCGGCGGGCAGCAGCAGGTCGCCGCGGGAGATGATCGGCACAGCGAGGGCTCCTCGGTCAGGGGAGGGTGAGCAGGTCGGCGACCCGGACGGGCGCGCCGGTCTCCAGCGAGCGGTTGGCGGCCAGGCCGGTGAGCAGCGCCAGCGCGCCGTCCCGGGCGGTGGCGGCCCGGCCGAGCGGGTCGGCTTCGCCGCCGAGCAGCACCCGGGTCATCCGGGCGTCGGCGCCGCCGTGCCCGCGCCGGGTCCAGCCCTCGACCGGGATCTGGACCGGTGGCGCCCAGAACGGGCGCAGCGTGAGCCGGGCCGCGCCCTGCTCCACGGCGGCCTCGTCGCCGTGCAGCGCCGCGCCCTTGAGCGCGCCGGCGACGGCCGGGCTGACGTGGTCGCTCTCGGTCACCTCCAGTTCGAGGCGGCCCCGGCTGCCGTTGACCATCACCCGGTAGCCCTCCCAGGGGGCGTACGCGGTGAGGTGGTAGGTCATCGTGGCGCCGGTGTCGTACCGGGCGAGCACCGCCAGGTCGTCCTCGATGGTCACGCCGGGGGCGAAGACGTTGCGGTCGCGGTGGTAGCCGTCCTCGGCCTCGGCGTCGAGGTACAGCTCGCGCAGCCTCGGGTGGTCGGCCAGTCGTAGCGCGAACGGGTCGCCGTCGGCGGCGGGGGAGCCGTGCGCCCGGTCGTAGTCGCGGGCGTAGCCGTGCCGGCGGCCGTCCGCGCCGTAGAAGAACAGCCGGCCGTACGCGTGCACGTCGACCGGGCGGGCGTCGAGCCACCAGTTGACCAGGTCGAAGTGGTGGCCGGACTTGTGCACCAGCAGCCCGCCGGAGACGGACTTGTCGCGGTGCCAGCGGCGGAAGTAGTCGGCGCCGTGGCGCACGTCGAGCAGCCACTCGAAGTGCACCGACCCGATCTCGCCCACCGCGCCGTCGGCGAGCAGCCGCCGGACCTGCTCGTGCAGCGGGTTGTAGCGGTAGTTGAAGGCGACCGTCACGCGCCGGCCGGTCTCGGCGACCGCGTCCAGGATGCGGCGGCACCGTTGCGCGTCGACGGTCATCGGTTTCTCCACGACCACGTCGCAGCCGGCCCGCAGTGCCGCCGTCACGTACTCGTCGTGGGTGGCGTCCACGCTGGTCACCAGCGCCACGTCGACCCGCTCCTTCGCGAGCATGGCGGCGAAGTCGGCGGCGGCGTAGGTGGGCACCGGCGGCCGGCCCAGCTCGGTCAGCCAGCGGTTGTGCGCGTCCATCCTCCTCTGGTTGACGTCGGCGAGCGCGACCAGCTCGGCGGTGTCGGCGTGGTCGAGCGCGAGGGCACGGACGAACATCTCGGCGCGTGCCCCGGCACCCACCAGGGCGTGGCGGACCCGTTCCCGGGCCGGTGGTGACATGACGTCGGCCTCCCCGCCAGTCGGCTGCAAAGGTTTGCAGCCGAAGAAACCACGACGATGGATGCGTCGTCAACGGTTGCCGCCCAAGCCGCCCCATCCATCCGCATTGATAGGCATTCATGCACGTGGCGGGAACGCCGGCGCAATCGAGCCGCAACAATGGACCGTTGACACGGACGCAACCGTTTGCATTAATGGGCGGCACCCGTGACGCCCACCACATCGGACGAGGGAGCCCGCCGTGCCAGCCACCATCCGGGACGTCGCCCGCGCCTCCGGTGTGCACATCTCCACCGTGTCCCGGACGTTCTCGGCCCCGCACCTGGTCAACCCGGAGACCCGGGTCCGGGTGCTGGCCTGCGCGGAGGACCTCGGCTACCGGCCCAACCGGGCCGCCCGGGCCCTCATCACCGGCCGTACGCACAACATCGGCCTGATCGTGGCCGACATCGCCAACCCGTTCTTCCCGCCGCTGATCAAGGCGGCGGAGGGGCAGGCCCGGCACCGCGACTACCACGTGTTCGTGGCCGACACCAACGAGGACCCGGTCGCCGAGGAGGACCTGGTCCACGCCCTGGCCAAGCAGGTCGACGGCGTGCTGCTGTGCAGCCCCCGGATGAGCAACAGCCTGATCGAGCAGGTCAGCCGCGAGGTCCCGGTGGTGGTGATAAACCGCCAGGTCGCCGGCCTGCCCTGCGTGATGATGGACGTCGGGCAGGGCGCCCGGGCCGCGATCGAGCACCTGCTCGGGCTCGGCCACCGCCGGATCGCGCTGCTCGGCGGCCCGCGCGGCTCCTGGACCGCACGGGAGATGCGCCGCGCCGCGACCGCCGCCGCCCGGGGCGGGGGAGCGGAGCTGACAGTCCTCGGACCCAACCAGCCCACCGAGACCGGCGGCGGCGCACTCGCCGAGCAGGTACGCCGCAGCGGCGTCACCGCCGTGCTCGCCTACAACGACCTGATGGCGATCGGCCTGATCGAAGGGCTGGACGCGCTCGGGGCGCGGGTGCCGCACGACGTCAGCGTCGTCGGCGTCGACGACATCGCGTTGAGCCGGCTCACCCGCCCCAAGTTGACGACGGTGGCCACCCCTACCGCGGCCGCCGGCCGGACGGCAGTCGACATGCTGCTGCAACTGGACTCCGACGCGCCGCGCGGCGCCCGGGGCCGGGGCACGGCGGCCGGCGACCGTCGCACCACCGCACAGGTAATGCTCCAGACCGAACTGGTCGTCCGCGACTCGACCGGGCCCGTCCCCGCGCCCGGCCGGGACGGCACCGGGGCCTGAGCAGGTGGCCCGGGCCCGCACAGCACTGCGGACCCGGGCGGCCCGTGGACGGCCGCCGGTGACGTCGTCGCCTCCCACAGCCGAGGAGTGAGCGCAGATGCACCCCGCAACGTCCCCCACCGCCGGCGCACCCGCCGGGCGGGATCACCGTACCCCCCTGACCCGACGCCGGCTCGTCCGCGGCCTGGCCGCCGTCGCGCTCGCCGTGCCGCTCGCCCTGGGCGCGGCCGGCTGCGGTGACGACTCCGCCGGCGGCGACGGCGGCCCGGTCAAACTCTCCGTCTTCTGGTGGGGCGGTGAGGCCCGGGCGAAGCTCACCGAGGACGCCCTGGCCCTCTACACCAAGAAGCACCCGGAGGTGACGTTCGAGAAGACCTGGCAGGCCAACCAGGGCTACTTCGACAAGCTCGCCACGCTGACCGCCGGCGGCAACCCGCCGGACCTGTTCCAGATCGACGACAACTACCTGGCCGAGTACGCCGGCCGCAGCACCACGCTCGACCTGAGCAGCTACCGCGACTCCGGCAAGCTCGACGTGTCGAAGTTCCCCAAGAGCCTGCTGGAGTACGGCGTGGTCGACGGCAAGCTCGCCGGGGTGGCCGCCGGGGAGAACACGCAGGGCCTGGTCTACAACAAGACGCTGCTCACCAAGAACGGGCTGCCCGAGCCGACCACCGGGATGAGCTGGGAGGAGCACATCGCCTGGGCCGAGCAGGTGTCGAAGAAGACGAAGGTGCCCGGCACCCAGGATCCGAGCGCCGACTACAAGGCGCTCTGGGTGTGGCTGCGCCAGCAGGGCAAGGACCTGTACAAGGGCAAGGAACTCGGCTTCACCGCCGAGGACGTGACGAAGTGGTTCGAGCTGTGGAAGGGTGCGCGGGACCGGGGCGCCACCCCGACGCCTGATGTCATCCACGAGGGCAACGCCACCGACATCACCAAGCAACTGGTGGTCACCGGCAAGGCGGCCACCTCCTGGGTCTGGGCCAACCAGATGCCGGACCTGAAGAAGAACACCAAGGACGAGCTGGGCGTGGTCGCGTACCCGGGTGACCCGAGCGCCCAGTGGGCGCGGGCCTCGATGTACTGGTCGGTGTTCAAGGGCAGCAAGCACCGCGACGTGGCGGTCGACGTCATCAACTTCCTGAACAACGACCCGGAGGCGGTCGCGCTGCTCGGCACCGACCGTGGCCTCCCGTCCAACATGGACCTGCGGGCCAAGGTCAGCGAGACCGCCACCGACCCGGCCATGAAGCAGTCCATCCAGGTCGAGTCCGAGCTGGCGCAGAAGTTCGGCCCGTCGCCGCAGGTCCCGATCAAGGGGCACAGCAAGGTCAAGTCCGAGCTGACCAAGGCCGCCGAGAACGCCCAGTACGGCCGCGCCACCCCGGCCCAGGCGGCGGAGCAGTTCGTCACCGCCTGCAAAGCCGCGATCGCCTGACCCCACGAAAGGACCGGTCCCGTGGCTCTCACCACGGCGCCCGCCCGGACCGACCGGACCGGACCGGCCGGCCCTCGCCGCACGCGGCGCGGGGCCGGCCGGGCCCGGCTCGGCGAGGGTCTGGCCGGGTACTTCTTCCTCTCGCCCTGGCTCATCGGACTGATGGGCGTCACGGCGATTCCGATGCTGCTCTCGCTCTGGCTGAGCTTCACCGACTACGACATCCTCACGCCGCTGTCCGAGGTGCGGTGGGTCGGGCTGGCCAACTACGAGCGGATGTTCACCGCCGACCCGTCGTACTGGCACGCGGTGCGGGTCACGCTGACGTTCGCGCTGATCGCGGTGCCGCTGAAGCTGGCCGCCGCGCTCGGCGTGGCACTGCTGCTCAACCGCGCCTGGCGCGGCGTCGGGCTGTTCCGCAGCCTGTTCTACCTGCCGTCACTGCTCGGCGGCAGCGTCGCGCTGGCCATCGTCTGGGTCAACATGTTCAACCGGGACGGCGCGTTCAACTCGTTCCTCGCCCTGTTCGGCGTCGAAGGGCTGCCCTGGGTCGCCGACCCGGACTGGGCGCTGGAGACGCTGATGGTGCTGGCGATCTGGCAGTTCGGCGCACCCATGGTGATCTTCCTGGCCGGGCTCAAGCAGGTGCCCACTGAGCTGTACGAGGCGGCGGCGGTGGACGGCGCCGGGGCGTGGCGGCGCTTCCGCGCGGTCACGCTGCCCATGCTCTCCCCGGTGATCTTCTTCAACCTGGTGCTGGAGACCATCAACGGCTTCCAGGGCTTCACCGCCGCGTTCGTGCTCAGCAACGGCACCGGCGGCCCGGTCGACTCCACGCTGATGTACACGCTGAAGCTCTACATCTCCGGCTTCACCGACCTGGAGATGGGCTACGCGTCGGCGATGGCGTGGGTCTTCCTGGTGGCGATCGGCGTGGTCACCGCCGTCTTCTTCAGCACCGGCCGGTTCTGGGTGCACTACTCGGACGGAGACGACTCATGACGGCGCTCGCAGCCGGCCGCCGCCCGGGCGGCGGCCGGAACGTCCTGCGGATCGTGGTGCTCGTGGCGATCGTCGCGGTGGTGCTCTATCCGCTGTTCTGGATGCTCGGCACCTCGGTCAAGTCGCAGGCCGAGATCGTCAACAACGTCGGCCTGCTGCCGGAGCGGTTCACCCCGGGCAACTACCTCGACGGCTGGACCAACTTCGACATCAGCTTCGGCCGGTTCTTCCTCAACAGCGCGCTGGTCAGCGGGCTGACAGTGGTCGGCAACGCGCTGTCCTGCCTGCTCGCCGCGTACGCCCTGGGACGGCTGCGGTTCCGGCTGCGCAAGCTGTGGTTCACCGTCATGATCGGGACGCTGCTGCTGCCCGGGCACGTGCTGATCGTGCCGCAGTACATCCTGTTCCGCAGCCTCGGCCTGGTCGGCGGCGACTGGCCGTACCTGCCGCTGCTGGTGCCGCAGTTCCTGGCCACCGAGGCGTTCTTCGTCTTCCTCATGGTGCAGTTCATGCGCGGCATCCCGCGCGAGCTGGACGAGGCGGCCACCATCGACGGCGCGTCCCCGTACGGCGTCTTCCGGCACGTCATCCTGCCGCTGAGCCGCCCGGCGCTGGTCACCACGGCGATCTTCTCGTTCATCTGGACCTGGAACGACTTCTTCCGCCAGCTGGTGTTCCTGTCCAACCTGGAGGGCTACACCGTCCCGGTGGCGCTGACCCTGTTCATCGACTCGACCAGCCAGAGCGCCGTCGGCCCGATGTTCGCCATGTCGGTGCTGTCGCTGCTGCCGGTGTTCCTGTTCTTCCTGGCCTTCCAGCGGATGCTCGTCGAGGGCATCAACACCAGCGGGCTGAAGGGATGACCGCCGTGTCCGCACACGCCGCGCCCACCGACGCCGTACCCGCCCGTGCCGACTGGCGGGACACGCTGCGCGAGGCGACCGACCTGGCGCTGCTCGGCTTCGCCGTGGCGCTCGCCGCGCTGCCACTGCTCACGCTCGCCCCGGCGCTCGCCACCGCCAGTGCCGCGCTGCACGACCGCGCGGTCACCGGGTCCTGGCCCGGCGTGCGGACCAGCCTCGCCCGGTTCGGCCGCGCGCTGCTCGCCGGGCTGGCGGTCAGCGTCGTCGCGCTCGCCGCCGCCGCGCTGCTCGCCGCCGACCTGGTCGCGGTCGCCACCGGCCGGGTGCCCGGCGGCGGGCCCGCGCTCGCGCTCACCGCCGTCGTGGTGGCGGTCCTGCTCGGGTACGCGGGCCTGGTCGCCGTAGCGGTCGGGCGCAGCGGGGGCCGGGGCTGGCGGGCGGCAGCTCGCCGGGTGGCGCGCACCTGCCCGCAGCGCCCCGGCACCTGGGCCGCCGCCTCCGGCGTCTGCGCGCTCGCCGTGCTGCTGGGCGTGCTGGTCACGCCGGCCGCGGTGCCGATCCTCGGCGGGTACGCCCTCGCCGCCCTGCACGCGCTGGACGCCCGCCGCCCGGTCCCCGCCCCGGACCCGTCATGACCGCCGAACCCCGTTCCGCCGCCGCCGAGTCGAGCCCTGCCGGGACCGACGCCGAACCCCGGCTCGTCGTGGGCGGTGCCGAGGTGGCCCGGTACCTGGTCCGGCCCGACCTGGACCCGCGCCACGGCCCTCGGCCGTACCTGCATCCGGTGCGGACCCGGGCCGGCACGCCGGTGACCGACGCGCTCCCCGCCGACCACGTCTGGCACCTCGGCGCGTCGTTGGCCGTGCAGGACGTGGACGGCGTCAACCTGTGGGGCGGCCGGACGTACGTGCGCGGCACCGGTTACACCTGGCGCGACGACCACGGCGTCATCGCGCACACCGGCTGGCGGGACCGGGCCGCCGACCGGCTCGACCACGACCTGGAGTGGCGGGACCGGCACGGCCGGGTGCTGCTGCGCGAGCACCGCCGGATCACCGCCGCGCCGGCCGGTGAGGACGCCTGGTGGCTGGACCTGACCGCCACGCTCACCGCCGCGACCGGTGCGGACGTGCACCTGGGCAGCCCGGCGACGAACGGCCGCCCGGGCGGCGCCGGGTACGGCGGCTTCTTCTGGCGTGCCGTGGCGGACGGGGAACCGCTGGTGCGCACCGCCGACGCGGAAGGCGAGGAGGCGGTCAACGGCTCGGCCGCGCCCTGGCTGGCGCTGTCCGCCACCGCGCCGGGTGGCGGCGCGTACACGCTGGTGTTCACCGGTCTGGGGCCGGGCGACAGGTGGTTCGTGCGCACCGCTATGTACCCGGGCGTCTGCGTCGCATACGCGTTCGACAGCCCGGCGGTCGTCGCGGCCGGGCAACCCCGGCGCAACCGGCACCGCGTGCTCGTCGCCGACGGCCACCTCGACCCGGCCGACATCGCGGCCCGGCTGGACGCGGCGGTCACCCGGTGAACGGGCCGGTTGGTGCCGCGGTCGCGGACGGAGGCGGCACCGGGAGCGGGCCCGAGGTGGTCTGCGTGGGCGAGACGATGGTGGTGCTCGCCCCTGATGACGGCGGGCCGCTGGAGCACGCCGCGCGGCTGACGGTCGGCGTCGGCGGCGCGGAGTCCAACGTGGCGGCCGGGCTGGCCCGGCTCGGGCACCGCGCGGCGTGGGTCAGCCGGGTCGGCGACGACCCGTTCGGGCGGCGGGTGGTGGCCGAGGTCGCCGCCGCGGGCGTGGACGTCTCAGCGGTCGCCGTGGATCCGGACGCGCCGACCGGCCTCTACCTGAAGGATCCCGGGCCGGACGGCACCCGCGTGCACTACCACCGCGCGGGATCGGCCGCGAGCCGCCTCGGCGTGCCGGACCTCGGGCGTCCCGGGTTGGCCGGGGCGCGCCTGCTGCACCTGTCCGGGATCACGGCCGCGCTCTCCGGCACCTGCCGTGACCTGCTGGAGCAGGCGCTGGCCGGGCGCACGCTGCCCGGCGCCCGGGTCAGCTTCGACGTGAACCACCGGCCGGCGCTCTGGCCCGCCGCGCGGGCCGCGCCGGTCCTGCGTGACCTGGCCGACCGCGCCGACGTGGTGCTCGTCGGGCTGGACGAGGCGACCACACTCTGGTCGGTCGCGGACGCGGCGGCCGTTCGTGCGCTGCTGCCCGGCCCGGAGCTGGTGGTGGTCAAGGACGGGCCGGTCGGCGCGACGGCGCTGCCGCGTACCGGGCCGGCGGTGTTCGTGCCGGCGTTGCCGGTGGACGTGGTGGAGCCGGTCGGGGCCGGGGACGCGTTCGCCGCCGGGTTCCTCTCCGGACTGCTGCGCGACCTCGACCTGCGAGCCTGCCTGCGGCTGGGTCACCTGACCGCCGCGCCGGTGCTGGCCGTGCCGGGCGACACCGCGCCGCCACCGGACCCGGAGACGATCACCCGGGCGCTGGCGCTGCCGGACGAGGCGTGGACCGAGCAGGCCCCGGCGCAGTGCGGGGAAGGGAGCGGGAGATGAGCGGGCACGACTTCGAGGCGCTGTTCGGCGGCGCGCGGGTGATGGTGATCCTGCGTGACCTGCCGGCCGGCGAGACGGTCCGGCTGGCGGAACTGGCCTGGGATCTCGGCATCGCCGTGGTGGAGGTGCCCATCCGTACCCCGGAAGCGGTGCCGGCGCTGCGCGCCACGGTTACCGCCGGGCGGCGGCGGGACCGGATCGTCGGCGCGGGCACTGTGCGCACCCCGGCGCAGGTCCACGACGCGGTGGCCGCGGGGGCGGCGTTCACAGTGGCGCCCGGCCTGGACCTGGCGGTGGCCGACGCGGCGGCTGGTCTCGGCGTGCCGCACCTGCCGGGCGTGGCCACACCGACCGAGGCGCAACGGGCGCTCGACCACGGCCTGGTGTGGCTCAAGGCGTTCCCGGCGGTCAGCCTCGGCCCGGCCTGGTTCCGGGCGGTGGCCGGGCCGCTGCCGGAGGCCCGGTTCGTGGCCACCGGCGGCGTCGACGCCGGCAACGCGGGTGACTTCCTCGCCGCCGGGGCGCGGGTGGTGGCGGTGGGGTCGGCGCTCACCGATCCGGCGCAACTGCCGCGCCTGGCCACGCTCGCGGCCGGCGGGCCGGTCACCTGACCGTACGGCCGGACGTGGTGGCGGTGGTCCGGACCGCCTTGACGATCGCCGGGATCGACCCGATCAGCAGCACCACCGCCCAGATCAGCGCCACCACTGCGAACACCACGGCGCCCAGGTCGTCGAGGATGCTGACCAGGATGACCGGCACCAGGCCGTGCAGGAACTGCAGCGCCACTGTGCACAGCAGCGTGGTCAGCGCCAGCGCGACGAGGCCCTTGTTGCGCAGGAACCGGGGCTGGGCCGCGAGCAGCAGCGCGGCCCAGACCAGTTTGAGCAGCAGCGCCAGCCCGAGCAGCACCGCCGCGTCGTCGACCGGGAAGAACCCCCACACCGCGAGGTACGCGAGCGTGCCGAACGGCGGGGCCAGGAACAGCGAGACCATCACCGTCAGCTCGACGAACGCGACGATCAGCACGACCAGCGAGACCAGCAGCAGCACGATCGAGAAGACGAGCGTGGCCACGCCCTGCACCCGGCCGTGCATCCGCTCGGGCAGCACCAGGCTCAGGCAGAACAGCGCTGTCGTCCAGAGCGCCACCACGTCGATCAGCGCCAGGTAGCCGATGCCCCGCCCGGACGGCTCGGACACCCCGCCGACGTCACCCAGCTCGACGCCGAGCCGGCCGGCGTTGTCCCGCAGCGCGCCGCTCGCGTCCCCGCCGCCGGTCAGCGCCGCCGCGCCCAGTTCCACGCCGACGACGAGCGCCACCGCGAGCAGGGCCAGCAGCAGGAACGGCTTGCGCAACTCACCCATGCCGCGTCTCCGTCCCGGTCAGGACCGGGCCAGCGTGACCGAACATCCGCCACCTCCCGGACAGCGCAGCAGCACCTCGGTCTCCCGGTCCACGGCCACCTTCGCCACCGCCGGGCCGTCCGCGTCGGGCGCGACCTGGTCGGTGACCGTGACGTCCGCGTCGCCCGGTGCGGGGGCGGTCACCTCGAACGGCGTCGTGCCGCGCAGCACCAGCGTGCGCAGCGCGCCCGGGTCGGCCACCCGCAGCCGGCACGCGGTGCCGAAGGCGAGCGTCACCCCGTCGGCGGTGGTGGCCGGTTCGGCGGCCGGCGGCAGGCACGTCACAGCCACCGTCGCCGGGTCCACCGTCCCGGTCCCGCGTCCCAGCCGGGCCAGCGCGCCCGGCCCGGCCGCCGGGTCACCCGGGTCGTCGCGGCGCCCGGCCACCGCCACCGCGTACAGCGCCACCAGCAGCACGGCCACCGCCACCAGCAGCACCTTCTGCCGCCCGGTCATGGCCGGACGACGGGCGTGAAGCGGATCTCGTCCACCCCGGCGAAGTACCTGTCGGTGCCCTGGGTCTTGCTCACCGCCACGAGCGTCAGCTTGTGTGGCCCGCGGGTCAGCTCCACGGTGCCCACGTCCACCTCGTCGGTGCGGACCACGGTCGGGCTGAACCCGAAGAACGTGTCGCCGACCTGCCGGCCGTCCACCAGCCAGATCGTGTTCGCGTAGTCGAACGACGTGGTGCGCACTGTGGAGAACCGCCAGGTGCCGTCGGACGGCACGTCCACCTGCACTGTCACCCGGTCGCCCACGCCCCGGCCCAGGAAGAACAGCTGCGCGTCGCCGGACCACACCACGTCGCAGCAGTTCTCCTGCGCCACCACCTCCGCCTTCGCGCCCGTGGTGGACTGCACGGCGGCACCGGAGACGAGCGTCTCCGCCTCCACCACCACCGCGCCGGCCTGCGGGGGAGCCGGGGTGTCCGGTCCGCGGGTCACCAGCCAGGTCACCACCCCGGCCACGACCAGCACCAGCGCCGCGGCGGCCGCGATCCACGGCCACGGCGCGCGCTTCGGGGGTACGACGGCCCGCACGTCGTACGTGACCCGGCCGCTGGAGCGGGAACTCTCCTCCGGCGCGGTGTTCGCCGAGTACGCGAACCCGGTCATGTCGTAGCGCCGGGGCGGCGTGCCGGGCGGTACGGCGAGACGGACCAGGAACGACACCGATCCCTGCCCTGGTACCACCCGCTGCGGCTCGGCCACCGTGAACCAGGCCCGCTGGCTGCCCTCGCCGGGCGCCACGTCGAAGACGACGGTGTCCGGCGCGGTACCCGGGTTCGACACGGTGAACGTCAGCTCACCGGCGTTGCGGGCATCCAGTGTGAACTGCTCGGCGGCGGCGACGACTGTCCATTCGGTGGTCATGACGGCTCCTCGGGCGGATCGTGGGGCAGGGGTGCGGGTACGTGCGCCCGGCCGACCGCGCGCACCGCAGCCACCCCGGCGGCGGGCTCGGCGACGTCCGGCGCGGGTGGCGTCGGGTCGGCGGGCGGGTCGGCGGGCGGGTCGGCCGGGGCGGCGACGACCTCGACGGTGACCGCCGCCGGTTTCTCCGCCTCGACGATGCGGGTGACCAGCGCGAGCCGGTCGGCGGCGGCGGGCGGCACCCGCACCACCAGGTGGAACGGCCGGTCGGGCGGCTCGTCCAGCACGAACCCGGTCACGCCGGTGGCCAGTTCCAGCGCGGTCCGCATCCCGTACGGGGTGCCACGCCACCGGGCCAGCAGCGCGCCGTGCGCGACCAGGTCCCGCAGCCGGCCGGCCGGCAACGGCAGTGGCGCGTCGGCGCGGGGCGCGGCGACCACGTGGTCCATCGCCACCCAGCGGGTCAGGTACGCCACGAACCCGTCCGGCGTCCGGTACGGCCCGAACAGCGCGTCGACGTCGGCCAGTACCGCCTCGTCCGGGGCGTGCAGCGCCTCCATCACGTCCAGCAGCGCGCCCAGCACGCTGCCCGGGCCGGCGGCCCGCTGGTACGCGGCCGGTAGCAGCCGCTCAATCGCCGCTCGGCGCATCCTGCCGCACCACCTCGATGTCGTGCTCGCCGGAGCAGAGCAGCCAGGTGCCGGGGACGGTGACCACGTCGGCGGTGGCCTGGTTGGCGCTGGCCGTCCAGTCCTCGCCGTCGCCGCTGCGGAACACGCCGCGCTCGCCGCCGGCCAGCACCAGCCGCCCGGCGCCCGATGTGCCGGTGGGCGCGGTGGCGGCGATGGCGTCGACCGGGACGAACCGGGTCCGGTCCCGCAACGGCAGGCCGCAGTTGACCATCACCGGCGACCACTGCGGCTGCCCGGCGAGCGTGTCGAGGCGGACCACACCGCCGCTCTGCGTCGCGGCCAGCGCGAGCGGACCGCTGAACGCCAGGTCCCGGCAGGTGCCGCCGATCCAGCCGGAAGCCATCGACTGCCACTTCACGTCCGACTCGAACAGCCGGGTGCGGTGGCAGCCCTGGCCGGGCTTCTTCGGGTCCGGCTCGCCCGCGCCGCACCACAGCAGAGTGGCCGGGCCGTCGTACTGCACGGCGAGCACCCGGTTGTCCACGTTGGCGAGGCCGACGTGGGCGTACGTGCCGGGCCGTCCGGCGGCGGTGGACAGGTAGACGCCGAATCCGGCCTGCGCGGCCACCGCCACCCCGGGTGCGCCGCGCTCGGAGACGAACGCCCGCACCGCGTAGAAGCCCCGGTCGGCGTCGGCCGGGTCGACCAGGATCTGCAACGGCACCGCGCCGGGCAGCAGCGGCACCTCGTACAGGCCGGTGTCGGTGGCCAGCAGCAGCGCCCCGGTGCCGTCCCGGTCGATCCAGGCCAGGTCGCGGACGCCGGAGTCGAGGTCGGTCAGCAGCGTCCACGTCTCACCCAGGTCGGTGCTCAGCCGGACCCGGGAGCCGCCGGCGTCTCGGCTGGTCACCACCGCCACCGAACCGGCCCGTGGGACCACGCCGGGGCGTACCGGGGCGGGCGCGGGAACCACCCGCACCACCGTCTCGCCGTCGAACCGGCCCGCCGGTTCCCAGCCCGCACCGGCGTTCGTGGAGCGGAACAGCACCGGGCCGCCACCGGCGTACCAGGTGCCGGCCTGGTACTGGTCCACCGCCACGGTGCGCACCTGCGCGTCGGGGGCCTCGTCGACCACGAACCGCACCGACTCGACGTAGCGCACGCCCGGCTCGGCGTGCTCCAGCATCCGGTAGACGTTGGAGGCGCGCAGCGGCTCGCCGAACGCCCAGCCGGCCGGGTTCAGCGGCGTGGGCAGCGGGCTGAGCGTCTGGTGCAGCCGGTCGTGGATGCGGCGGCGCACCGCGTCCACGTCCTCCTCGCGGCGCACCACCACCCGGGCCCGGATGGACACCGCCTTGTACCGGGCCCAGCCCGCTCGTACCGCCGTACCGAGGGCGCGCCGCCGTTCCAGGTCGGCCTCGACGCGGCGGCGGGCCTCCTCCACCTCGTGCTCCCGCAGCACCGCCACCGGCAGCCGCCCGCCGGGACGGGCCCCCTCCGGCACGTACGGCACCAGCACCACCTCCACCTCGCCGGGCCGGGCGAAGCTGTAGACGGCGGCCCTGGTGAACGCCCGCGCCCGCGCCACCGCGCCGGAGCCGGCGGCCAGGATCTCGAAGTCCCGGGCGGTCACCGCGCGCTGCTGGGCGAAGAACTCGTACGGCCCGCGCGCCAGCACCGACTCCAGCGACTCCAGGTCCCGGCCGCCGGTGGCCGGCTCCGGGTTGTCCACAGTCACCCCGGGCAGCGGGTCGCGCAGGCTGGTGAGCACGCCCGCCGCCACGTTGCCGGCCGGCCCGCCGCCGCAGCGGTACCAGAGCCGCACCTGCCGCCCGGCCGGCGGCACCGCCGCCACAGTGGTCGCCCCGGCCGCCCCCTCGACGGCCGGGGCACCCACGTCCGGGCGCAGGTCCAGCGCCGGGGCGAACGTGACCACCCCGGAGGCCCGGTCCACCAGGTAGACCTTCGCCTGCGCCCCGACACCGGCGAAGCTGTCCACCGGGCGCCAGATCTCGTACGTGCGCCCCTCGTGCTCCCGGGCGGCGGCGCCCAGCTCCACCGAGCCGGCCGGCACCTCCACGCCGAGCAGCAGGTCCAGCGCCTCGGTGGTACGGGTCAGCGGCGCGCGGGCGGCCCGGAACACCTGCCCGGGCTGCCCGGTGCCGGTGCCCAGCAGCTCCGCCTCGACCGGCTCGCAGTGGTGCACGCGTACCGTCGCCGTGGTCTCGCCGGCGGGCAGCACCGCCGGTTCGGTGGTCACGAAGACGACCGGCCGGGGGTCGGCGCCGCGGGCCGCGGCGATCCGGGTGCCGGCCGGTACCCGCACCGGGCCGCGGTCCGGGCCGGTGCGGGTCAGGCGCACGTCCGCCCAGGCCGCCGCCGGTGGGTGCCGGGTGACGCCGAGCAGGTTCAGGAACGCCACGTACGCCTTCTCCGGCAACTGGTTCAGCCGGTAGATCATCACCTCGGTCAGGTAGGCGAACGCCTCCAGCAGCGCCATGCCCGGGTCGTGCGCGGACAGGTCGGTCCAGTCCGGACAGGACCGGGCGATGCGTTCCCGCGCCTCGGTGACCAGGTCGAGGAAGGCGCGGTCGTCCAGGTGCGGCACCGGCAGCGTCATGACGTGCCCTCCTCGTCGGCGGTCTCGTCGTCGGCCGGCAGCAGGTCGACGGAGAACACCAGGTGACCGGGGGAGAGGCTGGCCCGCACCCGGTAGTCCAGCCGGATCACCAGGCGCCACGGGTCGTCCGCGTCGGGACCGGCGTCCACGTCCAGCACCTCGACCCGCGGCTCCCAGCGGCGGATCGCCTGCCGCACGTAGTGGATGGCCAGCCCGGCGGTGGTGTCGTCGTTCGGCGCGAAGACCAGGCGGTGCAGCCGCGACCCGTACCCGGGACGCATCAGCCGTTCCCCGGGCGTGGTGGACAGCAGCAGGTACAGCGCCTGGCGTACCGTCTCGTCGCCGTCGGTCATGGCGAGCCCGCCGGCGGCGGTGAGCGCGAGACCACCGGCGCGGCCGGCGTCGAAGCCGGCGCCGACGAAGCGGAAGGCCCTCATGCGTCCGCCCCCAGGAATCCCTGCCGCACGTCGCGGACCTGGTGGTGCACGGTGCCCGGCGGGGTGCCGTCGGTGAGCCCGTCCAGGTGCGACAGCACCACCGGCTGCCGGTCCACCCGCACCCAGGTGCTGTAACCCACAGTGACGGTCAGCGTGTGCAGACACGGCTTGATCGTCGGGCCGTAGTTCGGGCAGGCGGTGATGTCGCGCCCCTCCGGGTCGGGGCGGACCAGCACCGGCACGGCCTGGACCCTCACCCAGTCCTGGGACGGGCGGTTGCTCACCCGCCCGTCGTGTCCGCAGGTGATCAGCGAGTCGCGGTGGATCCAGCGCATCAGCCACCTCCGGCGGAACGGGCGAGGGTACGGGCCTGGGCGGCGGCGGTCTCGGCGTCCTCGGCCGCCGGTGCGTGCAGGAAGTCGACGGTCCGGCCGCGCACCACGACGGCCCGGCCGGGCGCGGAGAGCACCAGGTCACCGGCGGCGTGCACGGTGGTCAGCTCGGGACGCAGCTCGACGAAGCTGCCCGCGTCGGTGGCCAGCCGCAGCGTGCGCCCGTCGTCGTCGATCACGATGGACTGCCCGGTGCCGGTCCGCATCGACCAGCGCCGCGAGCGCCCGGACACGATCCCCGCGTCGTACGGCTCGACCGCGCCGAACAGCGAACCGAGCACCACGCCCGAGGCGGGTTCGCCGCCGGGCAGCGCCACCAGCACTGTGTCGTCCGGGTCCGGCAGCGCGACGATCCCCTTGCCCCGGCCCGCGCCCGGGCACAGCACCGCGAGCCAGCCGGCGTCCAGATCCCCGTACGCCGGAAGCGTCACCCGGGCGCGGCCCAGCCCGTCCGGGTCGTCGACGTCGGTGACGGTGCCGAGCGTGACGGTGGCCGCCGGTGGCGCGGCCGACGGCGGCGGGCCGGGCGGCGCCGTGGAGAACCGGGTCTGGTGCCCGTCCGCGTCCACCGTGTGCACCACCTCGGTGAGCACGTACACCCCGGCCAGCGGCTCCGGGACACCGGCCAGGGCGATCCGCCGCCCGGGTCGCAGCGCCGGGTCGCCCTCCGCGGTGCCCTCGGCCGTGACGAGCGCCGCCACCCGGGCGTCCAGCCCGGCCTGGGCCAGCGCGGCCAGCTCGTCGTCGCTGCGGCCCGGCTGGTCCACAGCCGTGCGGACGCCGTCCGCGCCCACGTCGCCCGGGTCCGGGCGCAGCGGGATACGCCGCCCGCCGCGCGCCTCGCCCGCCCGCTGGCCGAGCGGCTCGGCGCGTTGCGGATGCCACCCGAGTACGGCGCACTGTGCGCCCGCCCGGTCCAGGTTCTCGGTGACCCGCAACGCGTGCACCGTCTCGCCGAGCGTCAACGGCAGCGGCTCCCCGTACCCGTCCAGCGTGAACAGCCGCAACCGGTCCCCGTCGACGCCCAGGTGCAGCCCGGCCCGACCGGCCACCTCGCACAGCAGCTCCAGGTCGGTGTGCCGGTGCTGGAGCAGCCGGTCCAGGCGCGGCCCGTCGTCCTCGGCCGCCACACTCAACCCCAGCCCCGCGCACAGGTCACCGGCCAGCTCGGCGGCCGTCACCGACTCGAACACCCGCAGCTCCTGCCGCTTGCGCAGCCGGTGCAGCGGGTCGTACGCCCGGATCCGGGCCAGCGCGACGCCGTCGCCGGCGTACTCCCGCTCGACTGCTGTCACCTCGCCGGTGAACAGCACCGTCGCCTGCCCGTCGAGCCGGACGTCGAGCGCGGCGCCGGGGCGTACCGCCGGGTCGAGCGGGCCGGCGCCGGGTGCGGCGGCAAGGGTCAGCTCGCACTGCGCGGGCCGGTCCAGGCGGGCGGCGACGCGGATGCCGCGCAGCCGGGCCGGGTCGGCCAGCGGCCGGCCGTCGACTGTCACCAGCGCGGCCCGGCTCACGGCGTACCCCCGGTGGCCGCTGGTCCCGCGGCGCCTCTCGTCGCGCCGGTCAGGGGAGTCGTGTTCGCCGGGGCGGGGCGGCGCGTGACGCCGGTCGGGTGGCCGGTCACGGTGTGCCTCCCGTGGTGACGGCGTCCGGCGGAACTGTGGCACCGATCGGCGGGACGGCGAGCGCGGTGCCGGCGGGCACGGTGAGCGGGTCGGTGATGCGGTTGTGCTCGGCGAGCAGCCGCCAGCGCAGCGGCGAGCCCAGCGCGTCGTGGGCGAGCAGGTCGAACCGCACCCCGGACCAGCCCGGCTCGGCCGCGCCGTCGGCGGCGGCCACCACCGCCGACCCGGGCGCGACGGCGGGTGTGCTCGCCGCGGCCAGCTCCTCCTCGAACCCGGCGTGCGCCGCCTCCGCGCCCTCCGCGACGCGGACCAGCTTCAACCGCAGCCAGGACCGCCGGGGCGTACCGGTGAGGGTGAACGCGTCGAAGCGTTCCGCGATGGCCGTGATCACGCCCGGGACGTTCCAGGTCTTGCCCCAGACCAGGCGGACCAGCGGCGGGCGCAGCCAGCCGTGCTCGACCGCCGAGTTCTCGGCCAGCATCCACAGCGGCCGGGTCAGCGCTCGGACGTCCTCGGGCCGGGTGGGGGACTCCACGAAGTCGACGTCGAAGAGCAGATCGAGGACCAGCTCGGTACGCCCACCGCCGGTGAAGACGAGCGGGTCGTCGGCCAGCCCGGCGCCGGTGAGCGGTCCGTCCGGCCCGCCGCGCGGGCGTACCCCGGCCAGCCGGGTCACCTGCACGGTCTCCGGGTTGAGCAGGCAGTCGACCCGGGTACCGGACTCGTCCACGAGGAAGGCGACGCGCTCCATCAGTCACCCGCCTGTTCCCGGTCCAGCCGGGCCGTGTCGCTCCACGGCGTGGCCCGCGTCGCCGGGCTCCACCACGCCGGTTCGCCCGGCAGGGCCGGCCACGGGTCCGCGTGTATCCCGCCGCCCTCGGCAGCTTGGTGCGCGGCGGCCGGCGCGGTCCGGGTCCGGCTGGCGTCGTCCGGCAGGGCAGGCCACGGGCCGGAAGGCGTGGACTCGGGCCGGTGCCGTTGTCGCGCCGGACGATCGCCGTCGGTCGCCGGGCCGGGCCCTTCGGGGTACGGCTCGGCGGCGCGTCCCCGCTTCTGGGTGGCCGCCTCGGGGAGCCCGAACCGGTCGCCTCCGTCGGGAGTGCCCGGTCCCGGTCGTGCGTCCGGTGGTGCGGCCGATCGTGCGGCCTGTCGTGCGTCTGGTTGTGCGGCGGCGAGGAGGAGTGGGAGAACGTCGTCCCGGCTGGGCGACGGGCTCGTTCCTGCGACCACATTCCGGTCCCGTCCGGCCGACGCCGGGTTCCGGAGTGCGCCCACCCGATCCGCGCCCAGGTCGGCCCGCTCGGGCGGTGACGGCCGGTCGGATTCGCGGGACGTCACGCCGATCGTGTCCCGGCTTTCGGTCAGATGAGCGGGCCCGCCAGTGCCGGTGGGCGGGCCCGGCTCGGTCGGCCGACCGGTGCCGCCGTTGCTGCTGCTTGCGCCGTTCGCGCTGATCGCACCGGTCATGCCGCTCGCGTTGATCGCACCGGTCATGTTGCTCGCGCCGATCACGCGGCGTGCGCCGTTCGCACCGCTCGCGCCGCGTGCGCCGGTGGTGGCGGGCCTGGGAGCGCGGGTCACCGTCGGCCTGCGGGTCGAGGACGCGCCGCTGGCGTCAGTCGTGCGTGTGGTGTCGGTCGTGCCGGTGGCGTTCGGTGATCCAGTCCCGTCGGAGATGCTCGCCGTTCCCGTCAGCTCCGGCGCCCCGGCCGCACCGCCCGACTCGGCCACGTCCCGGCCTGCGGGCCGATCCCCGAGCGACCCGGTATCCCACACCCGCGCAGTACTGTCCGAGTAGGACCCGGCGTCCGCCACCGCTGCGGAGGTCACCGCCCCGCCCGCTTCCCACTCGGCACCCGCCCACGTCGACGCCGCTCGACGCCAGGGCGATGTCGCGCCGCGCCCTCGCTCCGCCTTCCCGCTTCCCGGGATCCCCGTCCCACGCTCCAGGACCCCTGGAAGATCTTGGTAGGAAACGGCCCCTATGGGGGCCCTTTCGTACCAAGATCTCGACGGGTCATTGCCGGAGGCGGCGAGGCGGTTGATCAATCGCGCCTTCCAGGCCCGCCACCGGCGCGCCTGAGCCCGCTCCTCGGAGAGCGGGGGAGGAGCGGAAGGCGGGGGAGGAGCGGCGGGCGGGGGAAGGTCCCGCAGCAGGCCGGGGGCGTGCGCGGCCACCAGGCGTCGCCAGTGCTCGGGCGGCTGGCCGGGTGGGCGCGGCACGTCCTCCGGCGAGCCCCGTAAGTCCGACGACAGCGGCGCGCCGTCCGGCGACGATGGCGAGCCCGGAGCGGACAGGCGATCCGCGGTGGCCCGCAGCGCGCGGGCCAGCCGGTCACGCGGTCGCCGGGGCGGCGGCACCGCCGGCCTCCAGCTCCAGGCCCTCGTACGCCAGGGTCAGCGCCTCGATGGCGATCTCCTGCGACAGGGTGTTCAGGTGCGCGCCCCGCCACCGGGTCGGCCAGGCGTTGATCATGTTCCAGCGCAGCACCTCGGCGGTGCCGGCCGGGTCCAGCAGCACCACCGACACGTTGCGCCGGTTGACTGTGCCCTTCGCCGCCGCGTTCACCCAGTCCCACAGCTCGCGCGAACTGGTCAGGCCGAAGTGGAGGGTGACCGGGGCGTACTCGACCTGCCCGGGCACGGCCCGGATGCGCTCGTTGCCCGCCTCCCGGTACGACAGCGCCGGAATCGCCACCTCGAAGCCGCTGACCTCGGTGAAGTGCCCGTTGGTGATGCCGTTGATCAGCAGCTTGAAGTGGTACGCCCGGTACGGGTCGACGGGTGCTCCCGGCTGCGGCGTCGCAGTGGTGGGCATGTCAGCCTCCGATCGTCTCGGTCTCGGTGCCGCCGGCCCACTGGCTCAGCTTGAACACCACGAACTCCGCGGGCTTGACCACAGCGATGCCGATGTGGGCCACCACCATCCCGGCGTCGCGTACGTCGGCCGGGTTGGTCTCCTCGTCGCACTTGACGAAGAACGCCTCCTCGGGCGTACGGCCGAGCAGCGCGCCGTCGCGCCACACCCGGGTGAGGAACGCCCCGATGTCGCGGCGGATCGAGCGCCACAGCGTGAAGTCGTTCGGCTCGAACACCATCCAGCGGGTTCCGCCCGCGATGGCCTGCTCGATGGAGATGGACAGCCGCCGTACGTTCAGGTAGCGCCACTCGCTGGCCTCGGCGGCGAGCGTACGGGCGCCCCACAGCCGGATGCCCTCCCCGGCGAAGAACCGGATCACGTTGACGCCCTTGGGGTTGAGCACGTCGTGCTCGGGCCGGGTCACCCGGTACGCGAGGTCGACGGCGCCGCGTACCGGCTCGTTCGCGGGCGCCTTGTGCACGCCGCGCAGCGCGTCGGTGCGGGCCCAGATGCCGGCGACGTGCCCGCTCGGCGGGGTGAGCACCAGGTCGCCGCTGAGCGGGTCGCGGACCCGGATCCACGGGAAGTAGAAGGTGGCGTAGTCCGACTGCCGGGGCCGGTCGCCGCCGGTGCCGGGCGGCTCGTCGTCGCCGTCGCCCGGCGTACCCTCGGCGGGTTTGTCGGCCGACCCGGAAGACGAGGCCGAACCGGACGGTGCGGCCGACCCGGACCTGGCCGGCTTGCCCGGCGTGGCGACGCGGGTGAGCCGCGAGACGTCGGTGACGTCCGGCGGCGGGTCGCAGATCGCCACCATGGTGCGCAGCCGCTCGGCCATGCTGATCAGGGCCTCGTGCGAGACCGGGTCGTGGTAGCCGGGCGCGGCCAGGATGGAGATCTCGTCGATCGCCTCCAGCAGTTCCAGGCCGCCGCGCCGGCCGCCGGTGCCGGTCAGCCGGCCGCCCTCGCCGACGTTGACGATCCAGCAGCGGGTGCCGCCGTTGTCCAGGAACCCGAACACGGCGCGGGCCAGCGGGGTGCTCTCCAGGTGCTCACCGTCGGCGTACAGCCGCAGGAACTCGGTCCAGCTGTTCACCGCCAGCGCCTCGCCGACGTGGGCGCCACGGTTCGGCGCGACGCCGACGAACGCGGCGGTGCTCATGCCGACCGGTCCGATCGGGCGGGCCCCGCTGGGCACCTCCTCGACGTAGATGCCGGGGGAGAAGTAGGTGGGCATCGGTCCTCCTCGGACGTCAGTCGGGCGCGCGGACGACGATCAGGTGGTCGCCGTCCGGATCGAGTTCGGCGGTGTGGACGCGTCCCGCGCCGACCAGCCGGATCCGCACGGAGGCGTGCGGCGCGTCGGGGTCGTGCGGCACGCCGATCAGCCGGAACCGGCCGGCGGCGTCGGTCTCGGTGGCCTGGGCGGTGCCCACCAGCTCCACCCGGACGGCGGCGAGCGGCTGGTCCTGCGGGCCGACCACCCGGCCGTCGAGCGTGCGCATGCCGAGCTGCCGCAGCCGCAGCGGGTGCCGCACCGGCGGCGCGGCCGGGACCGGCCGGTCGATCCGGGCCGGCACGTCCAGCAGCAGCGCGGGCCGGGGTGCCACGCCCAGCGCCCGCCACAGCGCCGGGTCGCCGGCGGCGAGCACCAGCTCCGGCCGACCGGCCGTGGTGGTGGCGGCGGCGAGCACCCGGTCCAGCGCGGGCAGCGCCGCCGGCCCGCCGCCGGAGACCAGCAGGCGGACCACGAACCGGTACGGCTCGCGCGTCGCGCCACCGGTCGCGGTCTGCCGGGCCGGCCGCAGCTCCAGCGGCCAGACCGTGAGGCCGCCGTCGGGGTCGTCGCGCGGCGGACCGACCGGTACGGGCTCACCCGCGGCCCCGGCCAGCCAGCCCGCGACGTCCGCGACGGCCGCCTCGATCGCGCCGGTCATCGCGGTGGCGTCCCCTGGATCCGGTACGCGATGGCCTCGTTCCACACGTGCGGGTAGACGCCGATCTCGAAGTAGCGGGTGAACCGGTTGATCGGCGCGTTGGTGTGGTCGTGCCAGAGCAACCACACCGGGGCGATGGTGAACAGCACGTAGTTGAGCGCCACCAGCGGCAGGTAGAACGGCCCGAGCAGCCGGGCCTGGAACACGTGCACGTCCTCGTGGCGCTGGATGCCCGGGCTGGACCCGGCGCAGACGGTGCCGATCGTGGTCGCGTACCGGGGGGAGACGCCCTCGATCACGTTGACCCGGCCGCTGCCGGCCGAGACGACCCGGTCGAGCTGGTGGCCGAAGACCAGGTGCAGCGCCAGGAACAGCGCCCCGGCGAACGTGTTGAGCAGGCTCCAGGTGTGGTCGACGACGAAGAGGAAGATCCCCTTCGGGTCGGCGCCGTACGTGCCGGCCGAGGCGGACGCCCAGCCGAACGGCGCGCCGACGAGCAGGCCGACGGCCGCGCCGACGAGCAGGCCGACGGTGCCGGCGGCGAGCTGCCCGAGCACGGCGCCGAAGACGACCTGGACGGCGGCGCTGAGGATGCCGAAGATCATGGGGTCACCTCTCTCAGACCCAGGAGCGGACGAAGCGGGGCTCGCGGCCCTGGGCGAGCTGGGTCGGCGACGCCTGCGTCGCCTGCCGGTTGCCAGGGGGGAGCTGGTTGACGCCGAGCGCGGCCGAGAAGATCACCAGCCCGTTGAAGAACGCGATGACCCACTTCTCCGGGCCGGCGTCCGTGGCCAACGCGGCGGTCAGGTACGACAGCAGGAGCGCGAAGCCCAGCGCGATCCACTTGCGCGCCTTGTCGCCGCCCGGTCCGATCAGCCCGCCGATGACGTTCGTGGCGAGCAGGGTGGCGGCGCTGGCGCCGGTGAGGCTGCCCAGGGCGGCCCAGGTGAAGAGATCGTTCACGGCGATCCCCCTCTTTTCGGTGGTGCGGTGGTGCGGTCGGGGTGGGATGGTGCGGCGGCGTTCCGGGTCGCGTGACGCCACGTGATCCAGGGTCCGCCCGGTGTGGTGGTGGGCCGTCGGCGCGGGCGCCGTCGGGTGGTCGGTGCGGGCTCAGGCCGGCGGACCGGCGGGTCGAGTCGGTGCGGCCGGGGCGTCGGGCCCGGCCGGGGCGCCGCTGGTGGCCGGAGCAGGTCCGGCGGGGGTGGTGGCCGTCGCGTCCGGGCCGCCCCGGGAGCGCCGCCGCCGCATCAGCAGCACGAGCGCCGCGCCGGCGACCAGCAGCAGGACGATCACCGCGCTGACGACCGGCAGCCAGGGGAAGGACCCGTTCCCGGTCACCACGGCGGCCGGGCTGGTGGCGGGCGGCGGGGGCGCCTGGGCGACGGCGCGCAACTCGGCCGGCTTGGGCTGGTTGGCGACCACCTTCCAGCTGACCGAGCGTCCGGTCACAGTGCCGTTGGTGTCGAGCACCCGGCCGGGGAACGTCACCGAGATCTCGAACTCCATCAGGGTCATGAACGCCTGTTGCTGGCGCGGGTCCTGCTGCCCGAACTTGCCGCCGTATTTCTTCGGGTCGAGCGGGAGCGAGAAGCGATAGAGATCTTCGTCCCGAACGAGATTCACGCTTTCGCTCGTGAATTGCGCCAGTGGCGTTTTCCGGTACGTGATCTGAATGCCGTACGAGGTGGCGTCCTCGTACCGGGTCTCCGCTCCCGGCGGAAGTGAGGGAATGTTCGGCCGCAGTTCGGCGAACGCCACCGCCGGGTCCGGGTTGCGCTGCTTGAGCACGGACTTCGGCGCGGTGAGCAGGAGCTGACCGGAGACCGTGTCGTCGTCGTTCACGGTCAGCCCGAGGTTGAGCTGCATGCAGCCGCTCAATATCGCCACGAGGGCGAGACACACCGCGAGGCGGAATGCCCGGCTGCGGCGGAGTCTCGTATTCATGCGCTCAGTGTGAGCCGGTGCCGGCCGCCGGGCAGTCCGTGATCGGTCGCGGTTCTGTCGCCGATCTTACCGGCGTCCTCTCCCATTCGGACGACCTCGAAAATGCGGGCGATCGATATTCTGAAGGATTGTCGCGTCGCCGAATCGCCGGCGGTCCCGGGTGCGCCCGACCCCCGGCGGTCAGCGCGGCGGCTGCCAGTCCGCGTACCGGGCCATGCCGCGCAGCGCCGCCCTCGACGGGGTCAGCCGGATCGCCGTGTCGCGCAGTGCCACCGCCACCGGATTGCGCAGTTGCTGGCCGTACCGCGCGGTGCGCAGAGCCGCGCGCGCGACGGCCTGGCTGCGGCGTCGCCGCTGCGTGTCGTACGAGGCCAGCGCGCCGGGCAGGTCCGCCGTGCCGTCGGCACAGACGGCGCCCAGCACCACGGCGTCCTCGATCGCCTGCCCCGCGCCCTGACCCAGGTGCGGCGTCATCGCGTGCGCGGCGTCGCCGAGCAGCGCCACCCGTCCCCGGACGTAGGTCGGCAGCGGGGGGTCCAGGTGCAGCAGATCCGTCCGGAGCACCGCCTCCGGCGGCGTGGCCGCCACCAGCGCCGGGATCGGCTCGTGCCAGTCGCCGAACCGCTCCCGCACGGCCGCCAGCTCGTCCGGCTCGCGCCCGCCGGGCGGCGCGACGTCCGCGGCGTACCAGTAGAGGCGACCGTCGCCGAGCGGAACGGTGCCGAACTCGCGGCCCGGCCCCCAGGTGACCGCCGTCGCGACCGGCGCGGGCCAGGTGATCGCCGCCCGCCACGCGGTCGAGCCGGAGTACGCCGGTGGCGGCGCCGCCGGCCACAACCGGCGGCGCAGCGTGCTGTTCAACCCGTCCGCGCCGACGGCCAGGTCTCCCGCCAGGACCTCGGTCGCGCCGTCGGTCCGGCAGGTCACCGCCGGCGCCGTGGCGTCGACGTCGACGACCTCGACGCCGGTGCGCAGCGCCCCGGGCGGCAGCGCGTCGCGCAGCAGGCGGTGCAGGGCGGTCCGGTGGATGCCGAGGGCCGTGGTGCCCAGGGCGGCCTCCAGGGCGGCACCCTCGATCCGGGACAGCCACCGGCCGTCGCGGGTACGGAGCCCGCCGGGCGTGTCGGGCCGGCCGTCACGCCGGACGACGTCACCGAGGCCGAGCGCGTCCAGCCCGCGCAGCGCGTTCGCCATCAGCGTCAGGCCGGTGCCCAGTTCGCGCGGGCGGTCCGCGCGCTCCAGCACCGTGACGCGCCATCCCCGCCGGCGCAGCGCGACGGCCGCGGCCAGCCCACCGATACCCGCGCCGACAACCACCGCGTGTGGTTGACCCACCCCGCACCTCCTTCTACCGCTCACCGCGCCGACGGCTCCGCCGCGACGATCCGGAAGACCGGGATGCCGGCGGCGACCCGGGCGAACTCGGCGAGCGGGGCGTGCCGGTCCACCGGCGCGTGCGGGCGCGCGCCGGGGGCGAGCGCGAGGTGCCGGCGCAGGATCGGCGGCCGCTGCGCCACCGGCACCTCGACCAGCCGGACCGGCTCTCGGCCCCGACGGCGCAGCACCACCCGGCCGCCCGCGGCGCGCACGTTCGCCACCCAGTTGGCCCTCTCGCCCAGCATCGACACGACGTACCGCTCGCCGTCGTGATCGGCGACCACGATCGGCACCGAGACGATCCGGCCGGTGCGGCGGCCCGGCACCTCCATGGTCATCCAGTGCCGCGGAGCGAGGCCGGCGCCGTACTGCCACGCCGACAGCGCGTTCAACATCCGGGCCGGCCGGTTCGGCCGGCCGCCCCGGTACATCCACGTCAGCACACCGCCCATCGGAGGCCCTCCTTCGCCCGTACCCATTGACCGGCAGCCGGGCGGCGGAGGCCAGGGCCGACCGGCCCGTACCCGTCCACTCCCGTGCGACGCGCTGCGGACCCGGGGCCGGGCCGTCCGGGCCGACGGTGACGCGCCGGGCACTGACGGGGCGCTCAGGCGCTCTCCCGGGCGACCAGCGTCGACGGGAACGCGGTGCTCGGGGCGACCGGCGCGCGGGTCAGCACAGCCGTGGCCGCCGCGGCGGCGATCCGATCCACCGGATGGGTCGCCGTGGTCAACGGCGGGCTGCTCACGGCCGCGTACGGCAGATCGTCGAACCCGGCCACCGCCACGTCGTGCGGCACCCGCACGCCTCGTCCGCGCAGCGCGGCGATCACGCCGAACGCGGTGGCGTCGCTGGCTGCGTAGACCGCGTCGGCGTCCGGCCACCGGCGCAGCGCCTCCAGCGCCGCCCGGCCGCCCCGCGCCGCGGTGAAGTCGCCGGTGACCAGCCGCTCCGGCGACCCCGACTCCCGCATCAGCTCGCGGTACGTGGCGACCGAACGCTCGGCGCAGGTCAGCCAGCGCGGACCGGTGACCATGACGATGCGGCGCCGCCCGGTGGCGTAGAGGTGGCGCAGCACCTCGCCCGCGCCACCGGCGTTGTCGACGTCGAACGACGGCACCGTCGCCGAGCCCTGCCCGATCGAGGCGACCCGGCCGCGCAGCCTCGACGGCACCGCGTCCAGCGCGGCCTGGGTGGTGTTGACCAGGATCACACCGCAGACGCCGCGATCCACGCCGAGCCGGGTCAGCCCCGACGGGTCGGCCAGCGGCAGCCACTCCAGGGCCACCCCGACACCGTGCGGCGCGCACACCCGCGACGCCGCGCTCACCACCCGGTGCACGTACGGGTCGTCCAGCACCGTGTCGTCGCGGCCGATCACGGCCACCACCAGGCGTACCCCGGCCCCGCGCACCAGCGCCCGGGCCGCGAGGTCCGGCACGTAGTCCAGGCGCTCGGCGGCGGCCCGCACCCGGGTGCGGGCGTCGACCGAGGTGAACCCGTAGCCGCCGAGCACCCGGGAGGCGGTGGCCCGGGACACCCCGGCGTCGCGGGCCACGTCGTCGAGCGTGGCGGGACGTGCGGTCGGCGTACCCATGCCCGCATCATGCCTGCTCCGGCGCGGATGGGCGAAGCCATAACCGCGCTTGTGGTGGAAGCGCTCTCAGGTGTGCGATTGTCGTCGGGATCAGACGGGGGAAGGGACCACCGCACCGTGAGCAGCACCATCGACGCACCGGCCGGGAAGCGGCCACCGGCGCCCCGGGCGGTGCTGAACGCCCGCAACGGCGTCGCCGTCGTCTTCGCCCTCAACGGGCTCGCGGTGGCGAGCTGGTTCTCCCGGGTCCCGGCGGCCCAGGAGGCGCTCGACCTCAACCCGGGGCGGCTCGGCCTGCTGCTGCTCTGCGCGTCGGCGGGCTCGCTGCTGGCCATGCCGACCGCCGGCCTGGTCACCCAGCGGCTCGGACCCGCGCGCACCGTCGCCGTGTCGGTGGTGCTGGTCTCGCTCGGCCTGACCGTGGCGGGTCTGTCCGCCAGCCTGGCCGGCTCGGTCGTCGGGGTGGGGTTCGGGCTCGCCGCGTTCGGTTTCGGCTCCGGCCTGTGCGACGTGGCGATGAACGTCGAGGGCGCGGCCGTGGAGAAGCGCCTCGGCTACACCATCCTGCCCCGGTTCCACGCCGCCTGGAGTCTCGGCTCGGTGGCCGGGGCCGGGCTCGGTGCCGGCGCCGCGCACTTCGGCGTACCCGTTGGCGTGCACCTGCCGGTCCTGTCCGTGCTGATCCTGGCCGGCACGCTGGTCGGCGCCCGGGCGTTCCTCGCGGCCACCGCCGAGGCGGCCGGGGCCGGGGAGCCGGCGGCCCGGCGGCAGGCGCTGCTGGCCGCCTGGCGCGAGCCCCGCACCCTGCTGATCGGGCTGCTCGTGCTGGTCATGGCGTTCACCGAGGGCAGCGCCAACGACTGGCTCGCGGTGGCGTTCGTCGACGGGTACGGGGTCGACGAGGCGGTCGGCGCCGCGGTGTTCGGCGTGTTCGTGGTGGGCATGACGATCGGCCGCACGGTCGGCACCGTCGCCATCGACAGGTGGGGCCGGGTGCCGGTGCTGTTCACCACCATCGCGATGGCGTCCGCCGGCGCCGCGCTCGCCGTGCTGGCCGGGAACGGCCCCCTCGCCGTCGTCGGCGTCGCGCTGTGGGGACTCGGCGCCTCGCTCGGCTTCCCGGTCGGGATGAGCGCCGTCGCCGACGACGAGGACAAGGCCCCGGCCCGGGTGAGCGTGGTCGCGGTGATCGGCTACACCGCCTTCCTGGCCGGGCCGCCGCTGCTCGGCTTCCTCGGCGACCACTTCGGTGTGCTGTCCGCGCTCGTCGTGGTGCCGCTGCTCCTGCTGCCCACGCTCGCGCTGGTGCCGGTGCTGCGGGAGCGCTCCGCCGCGCCGGACGCGCAAGCGGACGCTCCGGCGGCGAAGGTCGGCTGAGCCGGTCCAGCCGACTCCCACCGCGCTCCCAACCGCCTGCCAGGCGGGCGTGCTGCACTGGAGCGAACGCCGAGGAGAGGAGGCGGGCATGGGCTGGTTCAGCCGCCGGGCCGCCGACCCGACGACGCCCACGAAGCTCGACCGCGAGGCGACCAAGGAGGACCTGGCGCAGCTGGAGGCGTTCGTCACCAGCCGGCGCGGGGTCGAGTTCTACCTGGAGCCGGAGACCACGGCCACCGACACGACGGTCGTCGCGATCGCGCACGACGGCGAGTGGATCCGCCGCCGTACCGGCTCGCCCCGGGCCGCAGGCAGGATCGCCCAGAAGCACGCGGTGCCGCTGTACGAGGCGGCCCGCACCGGCTACCCGGAGCGGATGCGGGCGTGGAACCGGGCCCACCCGGAGCGCCGGGCCCGCTGACCGTCTGAGCGGCGCGGTCAGCCGGTCAGCGCGGTGACGACCGCGTAGCCCAGGAGCGCCGCGCCCAGCCCCGCGATCACACTGAGCGCCACGTTCGCGTACGCCAGGTGGCGCTCGCCGGTGCGGGCCAGGCGCAGCGTCTCGTAGCTGAGCGTGGACCAGGTGGTCAGCGCGCCGCAGAAGCCGGTGCCGAGCAGTGCGGTCACGGCCGGGCCGACGGGTGCCGCGAGCAGCGCGCCGAGCAGCAGCGACCCGGCCACGTTCACAGCCAGCGTGCCCCACGGGAACGGCGAGCCGTGCCGGGCCTGCACCGCCCGGTCGGTCACATAGCGCAGCGGCGCGCCGATGGCGGCGCCGATCGCGATGAGCAGGACGGTCACCGGTCCGCCCCTTGCCGTGCGCCCGGCGGCCGGTCCGCCGCGTTCCGGGCGCGCGGCGGCAGGACGCTCACGGTCGGCTCCCGTCCCGGGCGGCCAGCCGGGCGGTCACCGTGTCGCCGGCCGCCACCGCTGCCAGCGCGCCGAGCACAGTCGCGGCCAGGTAGGCGCCCGCCGTGGCGGCCGCGCCGTCGGTCAGCAGCCGCTGCGCGTCGACCGCGTACGCGGAGAACGTGGTGAACCCGCCGAGCACGCCGACGCCGAGGAACGGCCGGGTCAGCGGGTGGGCCGGGCGGGCGGTGAGTACCGCCATCAGCACGCCGATGAGCAGGCAGCCGGTGACGTTGACGCCGAACGTGGCCCACGGGAAGCCGCCCGGCGACTGCGGCACGGCGGCCTGCGCGCCGGCCCGGGCCAGCGCGCCGAGCACCCCACCGGCGGCGATCACGCCGAGCACCGCCGCCGGGTGCGCGGACAGTTCCGTCCGGTCCGCCGGTACGCGCAGGTCGACGTCGGGATCGACGCGGGGATCGGACACGACACCTCCCACCAGGACTCGTCACTGGCAGGGACCGTTGGCGACGTCGCGGTTCTCCCGGCACCCGCCGGAACGGCGGGCCCCACCGCCACCGCGAGCATAACCCCGCCTCCGCTCCCGCCCCGCGCTCTCGGCGATCTTGCGGTTTCGGCCCCGACGAAGCTCGCAAAGGGGAGACCCGAGGGGCGGTAAGTGCAAGATCGCGGGGGAGGTGCGGGGAAGGGGGCCGGCGGGCGTACGGTGGGCGGCAGCGTCCCGGGGCGGCGGCGTCCGGGGCCCCTCGTGCCAGGAGGTCACCGTGGAGGAGCGCACGCCCCGTCCGGACGAGCTGGATCCCGTCGAGCGGATCGGCGTCGACGAGCTGCGCGCGCTGCAACTGGACCGGCTGCGGCACTCGTTGCGGCACGCGTACGACAACGTGCCCCACTACCGGCGCGCCTTCGACGCCCTCGGCGCGCACCCGGACGACCTGCGTGAGCTGGCCGACCTGGCCCGCTTCCCGTTCACCGCCAAGGCGGAGCTGCGGGAGAACTACCCGTTCGGCATGTTCGCGGTGCCCCGCGAGCGGATCGCCCGGCTGCACGCCTCCTCCGGCACCACCGGCCGTCCCACAGTCGTCGGCTACACCCGCGGCGACCTGGACACCTGGGCGAAGCTCATGGCCCGCTCGATCCGGGCCGCCGGGGGCCGGCGCGGCGAAAGGGTGCACGTCGCGTACGGCTACGGGCTGTTCACCGGCGGCCTCGGCGCGCACTACGGCGCCGAGGAACTGGGCTGCACTGTCGTCCCGGTCTCCGGCGGCATGACCGAGCGCCAGGTCATGCTGATCCGCGACCTCGAACCGGAGGTCATCATGGTGACGCCGAGCTACATGCTCGCCATCGTGGACGAGATGGAACGCCAGGGCGTCGACCCGCGCGCCACCTCGCTGCGGGTGGGCGTCTTCGGCGCCGAGCCGTGGACCGAGGACATGCGCCGCGAGCTGGAGACGCGCCTGGACATGCACGCGCTCGACATCTACGGCCTGTCCGAGGTGATGGGACCGGGTGTGGCGGTCGAGTGCGTGGAGACCAAGGACGGCCTGCACCTGTGGGAGGACCACTTCTACCCGGAGATCATCGACCCGGTCACCGGGGAGGTGCTGCCCGACGGGGAGCGGGGCGAGCTGGTGCTGACCTCGTTGACCAAGGAGGCCATGCCGGTGGTCCGCTACCGCACCCGCGACCTGACCCGGCTGCTGCCCGGCACCGCCCGCCCGATGCGGCGGATCGAGAAGATCACCGGACGTACCGACGACATGATGATCGTCCGGGGGGTGAACGTCTTCCCGACGCAGATCGAGGAGCTGATCCTTCGTACCCCGGCCCTGTCGCCGCACTTCCAGTGCGTGCTCGACCGGTGGGGCCGGCTCGACACGCTCACCGTGCACGTGGAGCGGCGCGCGGGCGCCGCCGCCGACGAGGCCGAGCGGGCCGGCGCCACGCTGGTCGAGCAGGTCAAGAACACGATCGGGGTGTCGGTGGCGGTACGGGTGATCGAGCCGGACGGGGTGGAACGCTCGATGGGCAAGATGCGCCGCATCGTCGACCAGCGGCGGGAGTCCTGAGATGGCGGGCGACGGAGGCCGCACCGCGGCGCGCGACATGTTCGACGCCGACGTGGCGTCCAAGGGGCTCGGCATCGAGCTCGTCTCGGCCGGCGACGGCGCGGCGGTGGCCCGCATGCGGGTGACCCCGGCGATGCTCAACGGGCACGCGATCGGGCACGGCGGCTTCGTGTTCCTGCTCGCCGACACCGCGTTCGCGCTTGCCTGCAACAGCCACGGCCCGGCGACTGTGGCGGCCGGCGGCGAGATCAGCTTCCTGCGCCCGGTACGCGAGGGCGACCTGCTGGAGGCGTACGCCACCGAGCGGGTCCGGCACGGCCGCAGCGGCATCTACGACGTGAGCGTGCGGCGCGGCGACGAGGTGGTGGCCGAGTTCCGGGGCCGCAGCCGCACCATCGCCCGCGACTGATCGCCTGCGGGCCCGCGTCCGCACGCCTGCGAGCCGGGTGACGTCCGGGCCGGAGTGGCCCCGTGCCCGCTCCGACCCGGACGTCACGCTCATGCGGCCAGCCCGAGCATGTGCCCGCCGGGCTCGGTTCTTCGCCGGTTCCGGCCCGCCCGCCCGGGCGGCCCGGCCCGGGCGGGCTGTGCGAGGACCACATCCCCGGGTACCGGACCCAGCGCGCCGGCCCGATCCGGCCGGTTCGGCGGGACGGGCGCCGGTCGGGCCCCTCCCCCCGACCGGCGCGACCGTCCCGCCCCGAGCGGGCAGACCTCCCGCTCGTCGGCGTCCCCGGACGGGACGCCGGTTCCCGCTGCCGGCACACGGCCCGCAGCGGCGTCCTTCCCGGCGCGCAGGCGGCGGGCGAAGTCCGCCCGCACCGCCCGGGACAGCCGCAGCGCTGCCACCCGCGCCACCAGCGGGTCGACCGCCCAGCCGCCCGCCGCGACCGGACGTACCAGCCCCGCCGTGGCCAGCGCCCGCAGCGCCGGCTCGGCCCGGCCGGCGGGCCAGCCGAGCATCGCCTCCACCACGGCGGCCACGACCGGGCCGCTCCGGGCGGCGCCCGCCAGCAGGACCGCGCGGTGCGCGTCGTCGAGCCGGTCCAGCCGGGCGTCCACCAGGCGGCGCACGGCGGCCGGTACGCCACCCGGCTCGGCCGGCTCGGCGGACGCGTACGCCGTCGCGACCGCCGGACTGCCGCCGACCAGCGCGACCAGCCGCGCGGCGAGCGCGGACGGCCGGCCGGCCCGGTCGAGCAGGTGCCGCAGCAGCCGTCCGGTGTCCAACGGGCCCAGCGGCTGCACCGGGATCCGCCGCGCCGGTGCGGGCAGCGGGTCGGCGGAGCCGGAGCCGCACGTGGTGACCACCGCCAGCGGCAGTCCCCGCTCGGCGGCCGCCACGTGGAGCTGGTGCAGGAACCTGCGCAGCGCCGGGGCGGCCCGGTCCAGGTCGTCCACCGCGACCACCACCGGCGCGTCGGCGGCCAGGCCGAGCAGCGCCTCGCGGCAGGCGACCACGGCGCGGGCCGCTGCCGGGTCGTCGTCCGGCGCGGCGAGGAACGCGGCCAGCACGCCGCCCGGCCCGTCCGCGACCGTGCCGTCCGGCCGGGGACGGACCAGGTCGGCCAGCGGGGCCAGTTCCCCGCACGGGTACGGCGGGCAGGTCGTCACCCGGCGGCGCACCGGTACGCCGTCCACGTGCGACACGGCGCGGGTCACCTCGTGCAGCAGCCTGCTGCGGCCGCTGCCCGGCGGACCGACCAGTGAGATCCACCGGGGACGCCGCTCGCGCAGCGCCCGGGTCACCTCGTCGGCCGCGCCGGCCAGCTCGCGGCGGCGGCCCACGAGTGGGACGCGGTGCCGGGCCGGCCTGCTCCCGGCCGCCCCGGTCACCCGCCACACGTCCAGCGGGAGCGCCTTGCCGGCGAGCGTCAGGGTGGCGAGTGGACGCTGCTCGACCAGGCCGGCCACCGCGCTTCGGGTGGCCGGGCAAACCACGACCCCGCCCGGCGGCGCGTGTTCCTGGAGGCGGGCCGCCGTGGTGATCACCGCGCCGCTGGCCGCGCCGTGGCCGCCGTCGCGGACCCCGGCCAGGTCCAGCAGCACCTCGCCGGTCGCCACGCCGACCCGCACGCGCAGCCGGACGCCGCCCGGCCGCCGCCGCTCCAGCGCGGCCTGGATGTCCAGCCCGGCCCGCACCGCCCGGTACGCGTCGAGACCGTCCGAACCGGACGCGCCGAACAGCGCCATGACCGCGTCACCGACGTACTTCTCGACCACGCCCCGCCAGCGGCGCAGCACGGCGGCGACGGTGCCGAAGTAGGCGCGCTGCAACGCGCGTACGTCCTCCGGGTCGAGCCGCTCGACCAGCCGGGTCGAGCCGACGATGTCGACGAAGAGGACGGTCACGGTACGTCGTTCCTCGGGCACGGGCCGGCACGCCGCGATGACGGCTTTCCGACTCCCTGCGGGCGTGGTGATCAACATCGCACCCACCCTTTCCCGATCGTGGTGCCCGACGACCTCAGCAGACTTTCACCACCGGGTTCTCGGGGGATCTGTAGGACGACGTATGTCGGGCACCCGCAACCATTAGTCGTGTAGTCGACGCGAGAGGTACCGGTCCGGCCCTGAGGCCGTAGAACGGTGCGGGGACCTGTGACTAGGCTGCGTCCCATGGCCAGCGACGTGGACACTGCACCTCTCGTCGGCCGTACCGGGACCATGGCGACGCTGCGGTCGGCGCTCTACGACGACCTGCGGCCCGGGCAGACCGGCGCGGTGTTCCTCACCGGAGAGAGCGGGGTGGGCAAGACCCGCCTGCTGACCGAGGTCGGCGAGCAGCTGCGGCAGACCGGTGCACTGGTGCTCACCGGCACCTGCCTCGACATCGGAGACGCCTCGCCGCTGCACCCGGTACGGCAGGCGTTGCGCCGGCTCGACGCCGAGCAGGCGCAGGCGCGCACCACGTCGGCGATCCGCGGGGTGTTGCAGGTCTTCGACGAGGAGACCCCCGGCCCGGACGGCGCCGGCGCGCTGCTGGAACGCGTCGCCCAGGGCCTGCACGTGGTGGCCGGCGGACGGCCGCTGGTGCTCGTCCTCGACGATCTACAGTGGGTCGACCGCAGCACCCGGCAGCTCCTGCTCTATCTGCTGGCCGGCCTCGGCGACCTCCAGCTCTCCGTGCTGGCGGCGATCCGGGCCGAGTCGCTGCGCGGCGCGCACCCGCTGCGCCGGGTGCTCACTGAGCTGCGCCGGCTGCGCTCGGTGCGGGTGATCGACCTGCTGCCGCTGGACCGGTCCGCCACCGACGAACTGGCCGCCGCCGTGGTGGGCGCGCCGCTGCCGCCGGAGGCCGCCGACCAGCTCTGGCAGCGCAGTGGCGGCAACCCGTTCGTGGTGGAGGAACTCGCCCGCGACCGGCGCGACGGCCGCGACGGCCTCTCCGACACGCTGCGCGAGGTGTTCCTCGACCGGGTCGACGCGCTGCCCCAGCCCGCGCACGCGGTGGTGCACGCGGTCGCGGCCGGCGTCGAGCCGGTCGAGCACTGGCTGCTGGCCCAGGTGGTGCGGCTGCCCGAGGAGGAGCTGCTCGACGCGGTCCGCGAGGCGGTCGCGCACCGCCTGCTGGTCGGCGCCGACGACGGCTACCGGCTGCGGCACCGGCTGGTCGCCGAGGTCCTGGCCCACGAGCTGCTGCCCGCCGAGCGGGCCGCGCTGCACCGCCGCTACGCCGAGGCGCTCACCGCCGTACCGGCCGAGCTGCACCAGGCCCGGCTGGCCCACCACTGGCGGCACGCGGGCGAGCCGGCCCGGGCGCTGCCCGCCGCGATGGCCGCCGCCCGCGAGGCGGAACGGCTGCACGGGTACGCCGAGGCGCACCGCCACTGGTCCGCCGCGCTGACCCTGGCCACCGAGCCGGCCGCCGTGCTGCCCGACGGGGCACGGCCCGAGCCGGTCGAGGTGGACCGGGCCGAGCTGCTCAGCCACGCCGCCGAGGCCGCGCACCACAGCGGTGAGCACGCCCGCGCCCTCACGCTGCTGGAGGAGCTGGCCGACGACCCGTCCGGCCCGCCGGTCTGCGCGCTGCGCATCCGCCGGGCCCGCTACCTGGCCGCCGCCGGCCGGTCGGCCCCCGCCGAGCAGGAGTACCGGCGGGTGCTGGACTCGCCCGACTGCACACCGCAGGAGCGGTGCACCGCCGCTGCCCGGCTGGCCGAGCTGCTGCTGCATTTGGGCCGCTACGCCGAGGCCGGGGACCAGGCACGGGAGGCCCTCGCGCTCGCCGCCGACGTTCCCGGCACCACCTCCGAGGTGGTGATGGCCAGCGCCGCGCTCGGGTTCAGCGAGGCGTTCCTGGAGGATCCGGCCGCCGGGCTGGCGGTGATGCGCCAGGCGCTGGACACCGCCGAACGGTCCGGCCGGCCGGAGGACGTGGCCTGCGCGTACCTGCACCTGGCCGAGCTGCTCACCGGGCCGCTGAACATCCTGGAGGAGGGGGTGGTGGTGGCCCGCCGGGGCGCCGACCGGGTCGCCGAGCTGGGGCTCGGCCGCACCTGGGAGACCCGGCTGCTGGCGGTGGCGACGAACGGGCTGTTCCGGGTGGGGCAGTGGGCCGAGGCGGAGAAGGTCGTCGCCGCCGCGCTGCGGCACCGCCCGTCCGGGGCCGACGCGGTCGAGCTGCTGCTGGCCCGGTGCCGGTTGTCGGTCGGGTACGGCGACGTCGAGGCGTCCGACCGCGACCTGGAGGCGGTCGCCACAGTGCTGGCCGGTGGCGGCGCCCGGCACGTGCTGCCGATGCTCATCCTGCGGGCCGGCCTGGCCATGTGGCAGGGCCGGCACGACGTGGCCCGGCAGGCGGTGCAGCGGGGCCTGACCGAGAGCCGCTCCGACGACGTGATCGTGCTGGCCACGCTGGCCTGGCACGGGCTGCGCGCGGAGGCCGAGGCGGCGGCCAGCCGCACGATCGAGGTCGACCCGAACGCGGTACGCCGGCTGCGCGAGGTGGTGGACCGGGTGACCGGCAAGAGCGCCAAGGCGGGCGCACCGGTGCGGTACGTCGCCGAGGGCTTCCTGGCGCTGTGCGACGCCGAGCTGAGCCGGCTCGACGACGGCCGCGGCGACCCCGCGCTGTGGGAGCGCTCCGCGCTCGAGTGGGACCGGCGCAACCACCCCTACCCGGCCGCGTACTCGCGGTTGCGGCAGGCCGAGGCGCTGCTGGCCCGCCGCAGCCGGGTGGCCACCGCGGGCAAGCTGCTGCACCGTGCGTACGCGATGGCCCAGTCGCTCGGCGCGGTGCCGCTGACCGCGGAGATCCGTACCATCGCCTCGCGGGCCCGGGTGACAGTGGACGCCGCGCCGGACCCGGCGCCGGTGCCCCGGCAGCGGGCGGCGGCGCCCGCCGGTCCGGCGGTGGACGAGCTGGCGACGCTGACCGCGCGGGAGCGGGAGGTGCTGGCCGCCGTGGCCGAGGGGCTGACCAACCGGGAGATCGGCCAGCGGCTGTTCATCAGCGAGCGGACCATCGGCGTCCACGTCTCGCACATCTTCGACAAGCTCCAGGTCCGCACGCGCGTGCAGGCCAGCGCCATCTTCCTGCGCAACGGCGCGGAGTAGGCGTACGCCGGCAATACGTCGTTCGACGGATCCGCGTGTGGACGGCGGCTGGCAGGCTGTCCCGCGGAACAGGGGTGGTGGCGTCGTGGGGGCGCCGGCCGTTGTGGAGGAGAGATGACCGAACCGGTCTGGGGGCCTGTGCACCAGGACATCGTCGGGCTGCTGGCCGACCACCCCGCCGACGTGCCGGCGGTCGTGGACCATCTGACCAAGCTCCAGGATCTGCTGGTCCGGCTGCCGCCGCTGGAGGAGAGCTGCCCGCTCGCCGACTTCAACAAGCTCTACCTGGTCATCACCAGCACCGTGCTCGACGGCCTGTACGACGACCGGTTCTGCGATCCGGCGTTCCTGGCCCGGCTGGACGTGGAGTTCGCGGCCCGCTACTTCGAGGCGCTGCGGTTCTGGAGCGACTCCAGCCCGAGCGTTCCGAAGGCATGGTCGTGCCTGTTCAAGCGGATGCGCGGCCCGGACGCCCGGCCGCTGCCGTCGGCCGCCGCGGGGGTCAACGCGCACATCAACTACGATCTGCCGTTCGCGCTGGTGACCACGTTCGACAGCCTGGAGTCCGAGCCGATCGACGGCAGCGACCAGCACCGCGACTACCTGGAGATCAACAAGATCTTCGCCGAGCGGATCCCGGAACTGCGCCGCGGCTACCTGGACAACTGGCAACTCATGATCGACATGGTGAACGGCGACATCGACGACTGGTACCAGGGCGAACTGGTGGAGTACACCCGGAACGTGGCCTGGCGCAACGCGCAGAAGATCTGGCGCTGCCGGCACGACCCGGACGCCCGCGAGTGTGAGCGGACGCGGCTGGACGACAACGCCGCGCTGCTCGGCCGGCTGCTGCTGTCACCCCTCGGGGCGTTCCTGCAGTAGCCGGGACGGGGGGTTCCCGCGTCCCGCCGTCCGGGCGCGGGACGCGGGAACGCCGTCCGCGGGTGTCGAGTCCGCCGCACCGGGTACGTCGCCGACGTGCCGCGAGATGAACCGGCCGGCCCCGGGGCGGTCCCGCCGGGCCCGGTCCGCCGCTTCCCGTTCCGCTTCGACCCGGCGTTCCGGCTGCCGCTGGCGCTGATCGGGGTACGGCCCGCCACGGCCTGGCTCGACTGGGGTCCGGACGCGCTCGTCGTCCGGTTCGGTCCCTGGCTGCTGCGCACCACGCCGGGCAACGTGACCGGGGCCGAGCTGAGCGGGCCGTACCGCTGGTGGCGGGCGATCGGCCCGCACCTGTCGGCGGCCGACGGCGGGGTGACCTTCGGCGCCGGCCTGGCCGGCGGCGTCTGCCTGCGCTTCGCCGAACCGGTTCCGGCGCTGTTGCCCGGCCCGTGGCTGCGGCACCCGGCGGTCACCGTGACAGTGGCCGACCCGGCGGCGGTGCGCGACGCGGTGGTCCGCGGACCGGATCTTTGACCGGTTCGGCCGGGCCGTGCCCGGGACAACCCCTACCGTCTTCATAGGGACGAAGGGGAGCAGATGGGGCAGGCGGGGGACGCGGAGCGGCCCAGGAGTACCCGGGAGCGGCGGCGGGAGGCGCACGCGGCCGCGGCGGCCCGGGCCGGCCGGCACGGCGAACACGCCGAACGGTCCGGCCGTGCCGCACGGGAGCTGCCGGAACGGGTGGCGGCCCCGGCGCGGCCGGCACCCCCGGCGGGCCGGCTGCACAGGTGGTTGTTCGCGCACCGCGTCGAGCCGGTCGGCCCGGAGGTCCGCGAGCACCAGACCCGGTCCCACCCGTGGTGGCAGGTGATGTGCCTGACCGGCGTCGACTACTTCTCCACGCTGTCCTACCTGCCCGGCATCGCCGCCGTGGCGGCCGGCGCGCTCAGCCCGCTGGCGACGCTGCTGATCGTGGCGCTCACCCTGCTGGGGATGCTGCCGATGTACCGCCGGGTGGCCCGGGAGAGCCCGCACGGGCAGGGCTCGGTGGCCATGCTGGAGCGGCTGCTGCCGTTCTGGCGCGGCAAGGTCTTCGTGCTGGTGCTGCTCGGCTTCGTCGCCACCTCGTGGATCATCACGATCACGCTCTCCGCCGCCGACGCCAGCGTGCACCTGCTGGAGAACCCGGTGCTGCCCGCGTCGTTCCCGCACGGCGGCACCGCGGCGGTGCTGGTCACAGTGGCGCTGCTTCTCGTGCTCGGCGGCGTGTTCCTGCTCGGGTTCAGCGAGGCCGTGCAGGTCGCCATCCCGCTGGTGGCGGTGTTCCTGGGGTTGAACGCGGTGGTGGTGGTCGCCGGGGTGGCCGAGGTCGTCGCCGACCCGGGCCTGCTCGGCGACTGGACCGGCCGGCTGGCCGACGCCGGCGGGCCCGGCGACGTCCTGGCCACGAGCGTGCTCGCGTTCCCGCTCCTGGTGCTCGGCCTGTCCGGGTTCGAGACCGGGGTGAGCATGATGCCGCTGGTGCGCGGCGACGGCGAGGACGCGCAACGGCGGCTCGACGCCCGGATCCGCAACACCCGCCGGCTGCTCACCGCCGCCGCGCTGATCATGTCGGTCTACCTGATCGCCACCACGTTCGTGACCACCGTGCTGATCCCGCCCGAGGCGTTCGCCCCCGGCGGGCCGGCCAACGGCCGGGCGCTGGCGTTCCTCGCCCACGAGCACCTCGGCGAGGCGTTCGGCACCGTCTACGACATCAGCAGCGTTCTCATCCTCTGGTTCGCCGGCGCGTCGGCGATGGCCGGGCTGATCAACATCGTGCCCCGCTACCTGCCGTCGTACGGCATGGCGCCGGAGTGGGGGCGGGCGGTGCGCCCGGTGGTGCTGGTCTACACCGCCATCAGCATCGCCATCACCATCGCCTTCTCCGCCGACGTGAACGCCCAGGCCGGCGCGTACGCCACCGGCATCCTCGCGATGATGGTCTCCGCCGCGATAGCGGTGACCATCGCGGCGCTGCGCGCCCGCAGCCGCGCCGCCGGGGCCGGCTTCGCGCTGCTCACCGCCGTGCTGCTGTACGCGCTGGCGGAGAACGTGGTGGAGAAGCCCGACGGCATCACCATCTCCGGGTTCTTCATCGCCGGGATCGTCGCGGTGTCGCTGATCTCCCGGGTCACCCGGACCACCGAGCTGCGTGCCGAGCGGATCGAGTTCGACGAGGCCGCCCGCCGCTTCGTCGACGAATCCGTCGCCCGGGACGGGCGGCTGCACCTGATCGCCAACAAGCGGCAGCGCGGGTCGGTCAAGGAGTACCGGGTCAAGGAACGGGCGCAACGGTCGATGAACCCGGTGCCCGGCGCCGCCGACGTGCTGTTCCTGGAGATCGACGTGAGCGACCCGTCCCAGTTCAGCCAGGTGCTGCGGGTGCACGGCGTGGAGTCCGGCGGATACCGGATCCTGCGCGCCAGCAGCCCGGCCGCGCCGAACGCGATAGCCGCGATCCTGCTGGCGCTGCGCGACGCGACGGGCGTCCGCCCGCACTGCCACTTCGAGTGGTCGGAGGGGAACCCGATCGCGCACCTGCTGCGCTACCTCATCCTCGGCCGGGGTGACACCCCGCCCGTGGTGCGGGAGATCATCCGCAAGTCCGAGCCGGACCCGACCCGCCGCCCCGGCATCCACGTCGGGGGCTGAGCCGCGGGCCGGCCGAGCGCGGGGACGGCCCAGCGCGGGGCCGGCCGGACACGGACGACTAGCCGAGCGCGCGGACCCGGGCGAGCAGGTCGCGGGCGCAGAAGTCCAGGAACCCGTCCGGGTCCGGCCCGGCGTTCTGCAGCACGATGTGGTCGAAGCCCGCCTCGACGTACGTCCGCGCCTTCTCCACGTGCGGCGCCGCGTCCGGGCCGACGGAGAACTGCTGCCGGATGTGGTGGTCCTCGACCCAGGCGGTGGCGGCGTCGAAGTTCACCGGGTTGGGCAGCTCGCTCATCACCTTCCAGCCGGTGATCGCCCAGCGGCTGGTTTCCTTCGCCGCGCGTACCGCCGACTCCTCGTCAGTCGCCCAGGCCATCGGCACCTCGGCGTAGCGCGGCCCTCCGCCACCGGCGTTGCGGTACTGGTCGACGATCGACGACTTCGGCTCGGTGGCGAACAGGCCGGTGCCCAGCTCGGCCGCGAGACCGGCCGATTCCCGGCCGCTCGCCGCCACGGCGATCACCGGCGGCTGCTCGGGCAGGTCCCAGACCCGGGCGTCCTCCAGCTGGAGGTGCCGGCCCTGATAGGACCGGTAGCCGCCCTGCCAGAGCAGCCGGATGATCTCCAACGCCTCGCGCAGCCGCTCGTGCCGCCCCCGGACACTGGGGAACCCCTGCCCGACGACGTGTTCGTTGAGACGCTCGCCGGCGCCCACCCCGAGCGTGAACCGCCCGTCGGAGATCAGCGCCATGGTGGCTGCGGCCTGCGCGACGATCGCCGGGTGGTAGCGGACCGACGGGCAGGTGACGCCGGTGGCGAGGCCGAGGGTGGTGGTGCGGGCGGCGATCGCGCCGAGCGCGCTCCAGGTGAAACAGGAGTGGCCCTGCACCTCCAGCCAGGGGTGGTAGTGGTCGCTCATCTCGACGAAGTCGAAGCCGGCCTCCTCGGCGCGTACCGCCTGCCGGATGAGCTCCTGGGGCCCGAACGCCTCCGAGGCGAGCTTGTAGCCGATCCGCATGCCCGGTTCTCCGTTCCGTCGTCGGCGAACCGCTGCCGTTCCCACGGTTTCCGCAGCCAAACCAGGCGGAACCCAGCCTCCTAGGACGGCCCAGGGGTGGTGGCGGGCCGCGCCCCGGGCACGGAACGGCCCGCGCTCGCCGGGCGGGCGCGGGCCGGGAGGGGAAAGTACGGGGGTGGCCGCCTACTTCGACGGCTCGGGGAGCTTGCAGTCCACCTTCGGGTTGGCGCCGATGTAGTTCAGCGGGCCGGCCACGATGGTGACCAGGATCGTGCCCGCCTCCGCGCAGTTGGTTTCGTCGTTGCCGTAGTAGCCGCGCTGACCGGCGGCGATGGCGCCGATGATGAGCCAGATGACGACCAGGACGCCGACTATCGAGGTGCCGCGCATCAGTTGCCTCCACTGGGGTTGTGGTGGATTCGAGGTGGAGGCCATGTACCCCGTGCGGGTGATCCGCCAAACGGCGCAACGGTGCCGGCACGGCCGATTCCGATTACCTCAGTGCGGTGGCATCGGCTCCTCCGGCGGGCGGCCTCGACTGCGGCGGTAGTCGGCGAACGCTACCCCGGCCAGCACCAGCATCGCCCCGGCCGAGGCGTAGACCGGCGCGAGGTACAACCCGGCCGGGGCGACCGTGAGCAACGCCAGCACCCCGCCGGGCCGGGACGCCGAGACGCGGCTGAACACCTCGTACTCGAAGGCGCCCCGGCCGGTCAGGAACAGCGCCGGCCCGCCGAGGATCACCGCCAGCCACGCCGGCGGCGTGTGGCCGGTCGGTTCCAGCAGGACCAGGTCGAAGCCCGACGCGGTGGTCACCACCCCGGCCACCATCAGCAGATGGGTGTACGGAGCGGTGTTGAGGAACCGGCTCGGCTGGGCGGCCCGGGCGATGGCGTGCGGCAGCAGCTCACCTGACTTGTGCACGTAGATGCGCCAGAGCAGCAGCGTGGTGCCGAAGGCGGTGGCGAAGGCGGCCAGGTTCTCCGCCTCGGAGTGGTGCGCGCTGAACACGGTGCCGGCGACCAGCACGGCGTCGCCGAGCGCGATGATGAAGAACTGCTGGTACCGCTCGGACAGGTGCTCGGCGGTCACGTTGCGCTGGGACTCCGGCACCGCGCCCAGGCCGGGGACCGGGTACGCCAGCCGGAACCCGAGATAGTCGATGGCCAGGGCGCCGGCCCAGAACCACAGACGGGCGGTGCCGTGCGCGGCGAGCGCGCCGATCAACCAGGGCACCGCCGACACGGCGAACCAGACGAAGATGCGGATGGCCCGGCGGCTGCTCTGCGTGTGCCGCCGCACGGCAGGCATGAGGAACAGCCCACGTCCGAGATGGATCGCCACGTACGTGCCGGCGAACACCAGCCCTCGCGAGCCGAACGCCTCCGGGATGGCGGTGGTCATCAGCAGCGCGCCGAACATCACCGCCACGATCAGCAGCTTGATCTCGGTGCGCTGCGGATCGTAGATGTCGGTGACCAGCGTGGTGATCGCCCAGGTCCACCAGATCGCCATCAGCATGACCAGCGACTCGGCGGCCCGCTCCCAGGTCACCGACCCGACCAGGTTGCGCGAGATCAACGCGAGCGCGACCACGTAGACCAGGTCGAAGAAGAGTTCGAGCAGCGTCACCCGGCGCGGCGCCTCCGGATCGCGGACCGGCGGTCGCCGGCCGGCGGGCTCCGGCACTGCGGTGGACACGAGACGCTCCTGCGGGTGGCGGTACGCGCGGCGGGCCGTCCCGGCCCTTCACCGACGGTAGCGACGCCTCTGTCCATCTGGTCGGTTTTCCGACATAACGCCTCTGTCGGTCACCCTCTGTCGTCGTGTCGGGCCGGGGTTGCTGTGGCGCCCGCCGTCCGACGGGCGGCCGAGCCGGGGGCACGTCCGGGCTCGGCCCCGCGAAACGCGCCGGGCCGGTGGCGACCACTGTCACCACCGGCCCGGAACGGGGATGCTCTACTACTCGGCGCTCGCCGGCAGCACCCGCTCGGCGTCGGCCGGGACACCGGCCAGCACCTTGGCCTGCTGCGGCCAGGTGGCGAGACCGGGCGCGGCGCGCAGCCCGGCGGCCTTCACGGTCTGCCGCAGCGCGGCCTCGTCCAGCTCGGCGAGCTGCCGGTAGGTGCGGATCCCGGCGTCCTGGAGCGCGGCGGCCATCTTCGGCCCGATGCCCTGGATGCGCCGGAAGTCGTCCGGCGCGTCCCCGGCGGCGTCGTTCTCGGCCGACGCGCGCGGCGCGGGCACGACGGCCGGGGCCGCGGCCACCGGCTCGGCCGCGGCGGGCTCGGCGGTCTCGGCGGTCTCGACCGCCTCCACCGGCGCGACCGGCGCGACCGGCTCGGCGGTCTCGACCGGCGACGGCGCCGCCTCCGCCGTGGCCGGAACAGCAGTCGACGTCGTTGCCGGAGCCTCCGGCTCGTCGGCGGGCGGCGACTGCGCCGGCACGGCGACGGGCGCGCGCTCCGGCTCCACCGCGAGGGGCTCCGACTCGGCGACGAGCGTCGGAGCGGCGACCGGCTCGTCCACATCGGTGGGGGCCGGGGTGGCGGCGGGCTCGTCCGCAACGGCGGCCGTGGACGCCGTCACCGGCTCGTCCACCGTAGGGTCGGCGGCCACGGTGACCGGCTGGGCCTCGGCCACCGGCTCGGCGGCGACCGGCTCGGCGGCGACCGAAGAGGAAGCCGGTTCGGAGACGGCGGGGGAGGACACCGGCTCGGACCCGGTGGCCGACGACGTCTCCGGCTCGTCGGCGGTACGGGCGGCGGTGGCGACCGCCGGCTCGGCGGTCGCCGTCTCGGTGGGCGCGGGCTGCTCGGCCACCGTGGCGGTCGCCGGGGGCTCGTCGACCACCGCGACCGGGCGCGGCTCGTCGACGGTGGCGGTCACCTCGGGTGCGGTCTCCACCGTGGGCGTCGCCGGGGCGCCGGACCGGCGACGGCCGACGACCACCCAGCCCACGCCGAATCCGATGAGCAGGGCCAGTATCACGAACAGCCACTGCCCGAAGCTCGACGGCATGGCCAACCTCCTTACTATGTACGTGCACGACGGTGGCGAAAGACTCGGGGCAGCTTCGCACACGCGCGCGGCGCACGACAGGCAGCCCGGGGCCGGGCCGCGACGGTGGGACCGGCGGTGTCCGCCGGTGGCCGGAGGATGACCGTGCGTGTGCCGGAAGCGGGGTCGAGCGGCTTCGCGGAGCAGGGAGACGCCCCGGAACCTGGGTGCCGTGCGTGGTTCCGGGGCGTCCCGTCCGTCGCCCGTGGCCGGTCAGTGGATCCGGTCGGGCGCAGGCGTGCCGGCGGCGTCCCAGCTGTAGAAGCAGCCGGCCACCGCGTCGCGGGGGGAGTGCCAGGTCGGCAGGTACGGGGAGGTGTGCGCGGAGAGCCGCTTGTTGACCTGCTCGTAGAGCGGGTTGTCGCGCAGCTCCGCGGTCAGCCCGGGGGCGACGTCGACGGTCTCCATCAGATGGACGCACAGGTCGTGCAGGTAGTACAGCGACCGGTGCCGGACGCCGGTGAGGTGGGGAAGCTCGGTGGCGTCGGCCTCGGCGAAGATCTGCGCCACCCGTCCCTGCGCGCCTGGCACGATCCGGCTGACCACCAACAGTCGACTCATCGTGACCCCTCTCGCCGCCGCGGTGCTGGCCTCACGGTGCAGTTCGCGCTGTCACCTGGCCGTCACCGCGTACGCCGGGGCATTGATGGTGGTGGCGGCGGTGCGGTGGGGGCGCGCGGCGGCGGTTTGGCGGTCCGGTCCGCCCGCCGTGGCGGCGGGTCCGGGCGGCTGGCCCGGCGGATCGGCGCGAGGGTGTCGTCGAGCAGCGCGGTCATCGCCGGGGACGGTTCCAGCCGCAGCTCGCGCAGGAGCAGATCGCGGTAGACGTAGAAGGAGTGCACCGCCTCGAACGCGTTGCCCTCGGCCAGGTGGATGCGGACCACCAGGCGGTGCGGGGTCTCCCGCAGCGGCTCGGCGGCCATCGCCTCCAGCGCCGCCTCCAGCGCCTCGCCGTGCCGGCCGGCGGCGAGGTGGTTGCCGGCGAGTTCCTCGAGCATGTGCAGGCGCAGCTGGCGCAGCCGTTCGCGTTCCAGCAGCACCCAGTCGTCGTACCAGCCGGGGAGCAGGTCGTGGCGTCCGGCGCCGGCGGCGCCGCGCGGGACGGCGCCCTCGCGGACCAGCGCCGCGGTCTCCACCAGGTCGTCGACGTCGAGGCGGACCGTGGGTCCGAGGCGGACGGTGTCGCCGTCGGTGCGCAGCGGGCAGCACGGATCCTGCCGCAGCCGCCACAGCGCGGTACGCAGCGACGACAGTGCCCGTTCCTCCGGCGTGTCGGGCCAGAGCAGCCCGGCGAGGTGGCTGCGGGTCGCGGCCGGGCGCAGGCCGATCAGGGCGATGACGCGCTGCAACCCCCGGGGTACGACCACCGGTGCGCCGTCGTGCAGCAGCTGGAATCCGCCGAGCAGGTGCAGTGACACCCGTGGGGCGGGTTCGCCCGCCGTCGGCATCTTCGATCCACCCGACACGGCGCACCCCCCAGCACCGGAACCCTCGTCCCGACCGTTTCGCATTGCCCGGACCGCCGCCCGCGACGCCGGTGTCGGAACGCCTCCGCCACGGCTGGGAACTTCCACCGTGGCCGGGCTGACCGAGACGGAGAATATCAACGCCTGTTACTCTCAGTCAACGATCGGTCGTTCACCCGACTGTCCGTAGTGGGCTTGGTAATACGCCTGTGATCTGCGAAGAAGTGTCGTCGCCCGGGAAGCGGAAGGTGATCTTCGCATAGCTTGCGCACAGCTTGCGTCAACGCAGCGTCACCATGTTTGTGGCGCGATGGGGCCCGGTTGACGCCCGGTAGACGCCGCCGGCGCGACCGTGTGGCAATCCGTGCGGCGCGACCGGTTCGCCGCGCACCGGGACGTGCAGGAGGCGCGAATGGACCGTTCGCTCATCGTCGCCAAGGTGGTGCCGACGGCCGAGGACCGGGTGGCCGAGATCTTCGCCGAGTCCGACGCGACCGAGCTGCCCGGCCTGGTCGGGGTCCGGCACCGCTCGCTGTACCGGCTGCACGACCTCTACGTCCATCTGCTGGAGACGGAGACGCCGGCGCAGGGCGCGGTGGAGGACAACCGCGGGCATCCGGAGTTCGTCCGGATCAGCGAGCGGCTGCGGCCGTACATCTCGCCGTACCTGCCGACCTGGCGATCGCCGCGCGACGCGATGGCGCACTGCTTCTACCGCTACGACGCGCCGGCCCACCGGTACGACGCCGCCGGGCGGCCCCAGTGACCACGACCGCACCGCGCGACGAGCAGCTCTGGTCGAGGTGCGACGGGTGCGCGTCGCTGCTCTACCGCAAGCGGCTGCGCCGCAACCTGGACGTCTGCCCGGAGTGCGGTTCGCACGCGAGGCTGGACGCGCCGGACCGGGTGGCGCAGCTGGCCGACCCGGACTCGTTCGTCCCGCTGCCGGACCGGGCGGTACGCGTCGACCCGATCGAGTTCGTCGACAAGCTGCCGTACCCGCACCGGCTCGGCGCGGCCCGCACGGCGACCGGCCTGGACGAGGCGGTGCTCTGCGGCACCGCGCGGCTGGGCGGGCACCCGGTGGCGCTGGCGGTGATGGACTTCCGCTTCCTCGGCGGCAGCCTCGGCTGCGCGGTCGGTGAGCTGATCACCAGGACCGCCGAGCGGGCGCTCGCCGACGGCATCCCGCTGGTGCTGGTGACCGCGTCCGGCGGTGCGCGGATGCAGGAGGGCGCGCTGTCGCTGATGCAGATGGCCACCGTCAGCCAGGCCCTCGCCGGGATGCGGGAGGCGGGCCTGCTCACGGTCAGCGTGGTCACCGATCCCACGTACGGCGGCGTGGCCGCCTCCTTCGCCACGAACACCGACCTGGTGCTCGCCGAGAGCGGCGCCCGGCTGGGCTTCGCCGGGCCCCGGGTGATCCGCCAGGTCACCGGCGCGAAGCTGCCGGAGGGCTTCCAGACCGCGGAGTACCTGCTGCGGCACGGCCAGGTGGACATGGTGGTGCCCCGGCACGCGCTGCGGGGCCGGCTCGCCGCGCTGCTCGCCGCCGCCGAGGCGGGCCGCCGCGCCCCGGAGAACCCGTCGTCCGCGCCGCGCCCGCCGGCCACCGCCCCGGCCGCGACCGCGCGCCCGGACCGCGACCCCTGGGAGACGGTACGCACGGCGCGGCACCCGGGCCGGCCGACCACACTGGACTACCTGGAGACGGCGTTCGACGGGTTCGTGGAGCTGCACGGCGACCGGCTCGGCGCGGACTGCCCGGCGGTCGTCGGCGGCATCGCCCGCCTCGACGGCCGGCCGGTGATGGTGATCGGCCACCAGAAGGGACACACCACGGCCGAGCTGGTGACCCGCAACTTCGGCATGGCCAGCCCGGCCGGGCACCGCAAGGCGCTGCGGTTGATGCGTCTCGCGGCGCGGCTGCGGCTGCCGGTGGTGACGCTCGTGGACACGCCCGGCGCGGACCCGGGGGTGAGCGCCGAGCAGCAGGGCCAGGCGGCGGCGATCGCGGAGAACATCCTCGCGCTCACCGTGCTGCCCACGCCGGTGGTGGCGGTGGTCACCGGGGAGGGCGGCAGCGGCGGCGCGCTCGCGCTCGCGGTCGCCGACCGGGTGCTCATGCTGGAACACGCCGTCTACTCGGTGATCAGCCCGGAGGGCTGCGCCGCGATCCTCTGGCCGGACAGCTCGGCCGCCCCGCAGGCGGCCCGCGCGCTGCGGCTCACCGGCGCCGACCTGTGCCGCCTCGGCGTGGTCGACGAACTGGTGCCGGAGCCGCGACCGGCCGCGCACGCCGACCCGGGCGGCGCGGCCGAGCTGCTGCGCCGGGCGGTCGCGGCGAACCTCGCCCCACTGCTCACCGTCCCGCCGGCCACCCTGGTCCGCCGCCGCCGGCAGCGCTTCCGCCGCTTCGGCGCGGCCCGCTCGGCCGCCGCCGGCCCGTCCCCGGCTGCCGGCCCGGCCGGTGGCCGGGCGGAGGTGGCGTGATGGCCGACTCCGAGGCCGAGCAGGTGCTCGACGGGCTGCGCCGGCAGGCCCGCAAGCTCGTCGCCGACCTGGCCGGGCCGGTACGCCGGGTGCGGCTGCGCAGCGGCGGATCGGTGCTGGAGGTCGAGTGGCACGACCCGGCGCCCCCGGCGCAGCGCGCCGCCGAACCGGCCGAGGCGTTGCCCGCGGGGGCCGCCGAGCCCGCCGCACGTGCGGCCCCGGCGACCGACCGGCCGGCCGTGCGCTCGCCCGTCGTCGGCACGTTCTACCGCGCTCCCGAACCCGGGGCGATGCCGTTCGTCGCGGTCGGCGACCTGGTCCGCCCGGGCCAGGTGGTCGGCATCGTCGAGGCCATGAAGCTGATGAACGAGGTGACCGCCGGCCAGGCCGGACGGGTGGTCGAGGTGCTCGTCGACGACGGCAAGCCCGTCGAGTACGACCAGCCACTGATCGCCCTGGAACCGGTCACCGGACAGGACTCCTGATGTTCGACAAGGTGCTGATCGCCAACCGGGGCGAGATCGCGCTACGGGTGCTGCGCGCCTGCCGGGAACTCGGCGTGCGCACGGTGGTGGTGCACTCCAGCGCCGACGCCGACTCGCTGCCGGTGCGGCTCGCCGACGAGGCGGTACGGATCGGCCCGGCGGCCAGCCGCCGCAGCTACCTCAACGCGGCGGCGATCGTGGAGGCGGCCCGGCAGACCGGCGCGCAGGCGGTCCACCCCGGCTACGGGTTCCTGTCCGAGGACGCCGACTTCGCCGAGATCTGCGCCGAGAACGGGCTGGTCTTCGTCGGCCCGCCGCCGCAGGTGATGGCCGCGCTCGCGGACAAGTCGACAGCGCGGGCGCTGATGAGCCGGGCCGGGTTGCCGCTGCCGCCGGGCAGCGTCCGGACGCTGCCCACAGTCGGCGAGGCGCAGGAGGTGGCCGCCGAGGTGGGCTACCCGGTGATCGTGAAGGCCGCGGCGGGCGGTGGCGGGCGCGGCATGACAGTGGTGCGTTCGGCCGCCGAGCTGCCCCGCGCGTACGCCCGCACCCGTGCCGCCGCGCAGGTCGCGTTCGGCGACGACCGGGTGTACGTCGAGCGGTACCTCGCCGACGCCCGCCACGTCGAGGTGCAGGTGCTCTGCGACGGCCACGGCAACGGCGTGCACCTGGGCACCCGGGACTGCTCGGTGCAGCGCCGGCACCAGAAGCTGATCGAGGAGGCGCCCGCGCCCGCGCTGCGGCAGGCCACCCTGGACACGGTCGCCGAGGTGGCGCTGCGCGGCGCGCTGTCGGTCGGCTTCACCGGCGCGGGCACCGTGGAGTTCCTGGTCGACGAGGCCGAACGCTGTCACTTCCTGGAGATCAACTGCCGGATCCAGGTGGAACACCCGGTCACCGAGATGGTCACCGGCATCGACCTCGTGCAGGAACAGCTGCACGTGGCGTTCGGCACCCCGCTGCGGCTGCGCCAGTCCGACGTACGGCTGAACGGCGTGGCGATCGAGTGCCGGGTCAACGTGGAGGACCCGGACCGCGACTTCGCGCCCGCACCCGGCCGGCTGGACCGGTTCCGGCCGCCGGGTGGCCCGTTCACCCGGGTCGACACCCACGGGCACGCCGGCTACCTGGTCAGCCCGCACTACGACTCGCTGCTGGCGAAGGTGGCGGTGTGGGCGCCGGACCGGGACGCCGCGCTGGACCGGCTCGACCGGGCGCTGGCCGAGTTCGACGTGGCCGGTCCCGGCGTGCGTACCACGATCCCGTTCGCCCGGCGGGTGCTGCGCGACCCGGCCTTCCGCGCCGCACGGCACACCACCGCCCTGGTGGAACGCCTGCTCGCCCCGCCCGCCGACGACGCCCCGCCGACCGACGCCCCGCCCGCCGACGGCGCGGCCGAAGCGGCCCCGGCGCGCGCCGTCGTGCCCGACCCGCGCGCCGAGCCGGGCGGCCGTACCCCCGTCAGCGCCGTGCCCGCCGCCGGCCCGACCACCTGGAGGAACCCATGACCGTCGCCCCCGACCGCCCGCTCGCCCGCGAGATCACCGACATCCTGGTCACGCACTGCGGCCTCGACCCGGACGCCGCCGCCGGCGCGCCCGCCGCGAGCCTGGAGGAGCTGGGCATGGACTCGCTGGCCCTGCTCGAACTGTCAGCGGTGGTGGCCGACAGGTGGCGGGTGAAGATCCCCGAACAGGCCGGGCAGCTCAGCATCGCCGGCGTCGCCGACCTGGTGGCCCGCAAGGCGGACCCGCCCGGGCACACCGAGAACGCCGTGGAGATCGCCGCGCCGCTGCCGCTGGTCTGGGAGATCACCAACGACGTGGCCCGGTGGCCGGACCTGTTCACCGAGTACGCGACGGCGGAGATCCTGCACCGCGACGGCGACACCGTGCGCTTCCGGCTCACCATGGACCCCGACGAGAACGGCGTGGCGTGGAGCTGGGTCAGCGAACGCACCGCCGACCCGGCCACCCGCGAGGTGCACGCCCGGCGCGTCGAGACCGGCCCGTTCGAGTACATGCGCATCCACTGGCGCTACGACGAGATCCCCGGCGGCACGCGGATGACCTGGACGCAGGACTTCGCGATGAAACCGGACGCACCGGTCGACAACGCCGGCATGACCAACCGGATCAACACCAACAGCTCGATCCAGCTCGCCGTGATCAAGGAGAAGATCGAGCGGGCGCACGCGGGAGGCGCGCGATGACCGACACCACCACCGCCCGGGTCTCCGTCCACGACGTACCGGCCGACCGCCGCCGCGGCGGGGAACTGCGGGTGCTGCTCGGTCCGAAGACGGTCGGCAGCACCTCCGGATTCATGGGCGTCGCCACGCTCGCGCCGGGGGAGCGGATCGCCGAGCACTACCACCCGTACAGCGAGGAGTTCCTCTACGTCGCCCGCGGCGCGATCACCGTCGACCTGGACGACGTGCCGGTCCCGGTCGCCGCCGGGGAGGCGCTCTACGTACCGAAGGACGTGCGGCACCGGCTGCGCAACACCGGCGACGAGCCCGCCGAGGTGGTGTTCCACCTCGGACCGCTCGCTCCGCGCCCGGAACTCGGCCACGTCGACACCGAGAGCGCGGCCCCGCCGCCACGGGAGCCGTCGTGACCGGCCGGCGCACGGTGGTCACCGGCATCGGCGTCGTCGCACCCGGCGGCGCCACCCGGGACCGGTTCTGGAAGACGATCACCGAGGGGCGCACCGCGACGCGGCGGATCAGCTTCTTCGACCCGTCGCCGTTCCGGTCGCAGATCGCCGCCGAGTGCGACTTCGACCCCGACGCCGCCGGCATCACGCTCGCCGAACGGCAGCGCGCCGACCGGTACGTGCAGTTCGCGCTCGCCTGCTCCGCCGAGGCGCTCGCCGACAGCGGCCTCACCCTCACCGACGCGCAGCGGGAACGCGCCGGGGTGGTGCTCGGCACCGCCGTCGGCGGGACCATGGCGCTGGAGCAGGAGTACGTGCGGGTCAGCGACTCCGGCCGGCACTGGCTGGTCGACCACGCGCTCGGCGGCCCGTACCTCTACCAGGCGCTCGTGCCCAGCAGCCTGGCCGCCGACGTGGCCTGCCGGCACGGCCTGCACGGCCCGGCGCAGGTGATCTCCACGGGCTGCACCTCCGGCATCGACGCGATCGGGTACGCCCACCAGCTCGTCGCCGACGGCGAGGCCGACGTGGTGCTGGCCGGTGCCGCCGACTCACCGATCTCCCCGGTCACCGTCGCCTCGTTCGACGCCATCGGCGCGACCAGCCCGGACAACGACGACCCGGAGCACGCCTCCCGGCCGTTCGACGCCGACCGGCACGGGTTCGTCCTCGCCGAGGGCGCGGCCGTGCTGGTGCTGGAGGAGGCCGAGCACGCCCGCCGCCGGGGCGCGCACGTCTACTGCGAGGTCGCCGGGTACGCCAGCCGCAGCAACGGCTTCCACATGACCGGCCTGCGACCGGACGGCGCGGAGATGGCGGTGGCCATCAGCGACGCGTTGCGGCAGGCCCGGCTCGCCCCGGCGGCCGTGTCGTACGTCAGCGCGCACGGCTCCGGCACGCGCCAGAACGACAGGCACGAGACGGCCGCGTTCAAACGGGCGCTGGGGGAGACGGCGTACCGGGTCCCGATCAGCTCGATCAAGTCGATGGTCGGCCACTCGCTGGGCGCCATCGGCTCGATCGAGATGGCCGCCTGCGCGCTGGCGATCGAGTACGGCGTGGTCCCGCCCACGGCGAACTGGACCACCCGCGACCCGGAGTGCGACCTGGACTACGTGCCGAACGAGGCCCGGGAGGTGCCGGTGGACGTGGCGCTGTCGGTGGGCAGCGGCTTCGGCGGCTTCCAGTCCGCGATGGTGTTCCGCCGGCTCGCGGTGACAGCACCGTGAGCGCGAGGAGTGAGCCGGGTTTGCGAGCCCCGCAGTCGCGACCAAGGACAGCACCATGACGGCCCGAGCGGTGGTGACCGGCATCGGCGTGGTCGCGCCCAGCGGCATCGGCGCCGAGGCGCACTGGGCAACAGTGCTCGCCGGCACCCGGCGCACCGGGCCGATCACGCTGTTCGACCCGGAGCGCTACCCGACCCGGGTGGCCGGCGAGGTGGCCGGCTTCGACCCGGCCGGGTTCAGCGACACCCGGCAGCGGGTGCAGACCGACAGGTGGACGCATCTCGGCTTCGCCGCCACCAGGCTGGCGCTGGCCGACGCCGGGCTGCCCGAGGTGTCGCCCGACCCGTACAAGTGGGCGGTCACGCTCGCCAGCTCGTCGGGCGGCAACCTGTTCGGGCAGCGGGAGCTGCAACGGCTCTGGGGCGGGCCGAGCCGCACCGTCGGGGCGTACCAGTCGATCGCCTGGTTCTACGCCGCGAGCGTCGGGCAGTTGTCGATCCGCCACCAGTTCAAGGGACCGTCCGGGGTGACCGTGTCCGAGTCGGCCGGCGGGCTGGACAGCCTGGCGCACGCGGTGCGCACCATCCGCCGGGGCACCCCGGTGGTGATCGCCGGGGCCACCGAGTGCCCGCTGAGCCCGTACGCGCTGGCCTGCCAGCTCCGCTCCGGGCTGCTCAGCGACGTGTCCGACCCGGAGCGGGCGTACCGGCCGTTCGACGTGGCGGCGAGCGGTTACGTGCCGGCCGAGGGCGGAGCGGTCTTCGTGGTGGAGGAGCTGGGCCACGCGCTGGCCCGGGGAGCCCGGGTCTACGGGGAGGTCACCGGCTGGGCCGCCACCCACGACGCCGCGCCCACCGACCCGGCCACCGGCCCCGACCCGGTCCACTACGCCCGTGCGCTGCGGCTGGCGCTGGAGCGTGCCGGGGTACGCCCGCACGACGTGGACGTGATCTGGCCGGACGCGCTCGGCGTACCAGCGTACGACCGGGCCGAGGCGGCGGCGCTGCGAGCCGTGTTCGGCGACCGGACCCCGCCGGTGACCACGCAGAAGCCGCTGACCGGGCGGGCGCACCAGGGCGGGTCCGCGCTGGACGCGGGGACCGCGCTGCTGGCGTTCCGGCGCGGGATGCTGCCCGCCTCGGCCGGCCCGGACGAGCCGGCGCCCGGCTGCGAGCTGACGTTCCTGCGGCAGCCCCGCCCGCCGCGCAGCCGGATCGCGCTCGTCGGCGCGCGCGGCTTCGACGGGTTCAACAGCGCGCTGGTGCTGCGCGGCGCCGCGCCCCCACCGGCGGGGGAGGGCTGACGAAGCCGGTCAGTCGCGTCCGTCGATGCGCTGCCGGAGGGAGCGGCCGGCCCGGAAGGCGCGCCGGGGGAGCCACACCCGCAACCCGACGAGGACCAGGATCAGCACGAGGAGCAGGACCAGGTAGAGCCAGCGCATGACGCCTCCGCTCGTTCGGGGGCGGACCGGTGGTGTCCACCGGCACCTCTGTGCCCGGTGCCGGCGCCGGTGAATCCTTTGCGGGCAGCGGGCAGCGGGCAGCGGGCGGGTGAGCGCTGACCGTCACGACGGCCGGGCCAGGTACGCGGTCTTCGCGTCCCCGGAGAACCCGCAGGCCAGGTAGAAGGCGTGGGTCGCGGGCGAGCGCGACCCGGTCATGAGCATCGCCTTGTAGCAGCCCGCGTCCCAGGCGGCCTGAAGTGTGGCGGCCATGATCCGCTTGCCCAGGCCGGTGCCGCGCCGGGACTCGTCGACCACCACGTTCTCGACGACCGCGTACGGCGACGCCGACCGGCTCAGGTTGGGGATCACGTTGAGGTACGTGGTGGCGACGACCGCGCCGTCCACCTCCAGCACGAACAGGTGCAGCCCCTCGGTGGTCAGGATCCGCGCGAAGGCCCGTTCGTCGGAGCCGTCGCTCAGGTGCGGGTCGTCCGGGTTCAGCTGCCGGTAGAGGCGGATGACCTGCGGGAAGTCGCCGGGACGGGCCGCACGGAACATGCCGTGAGCGTAGCCTTCCCCGCCGTCCGCGCGGGTACCGCGCGCGCACAGCATCGGGCGGCCGGCGGACTACCTTGCCGGCGTGGCCTCGATCCTGCCTGTCCGATCGAGCCTGAGCAATCCACCCAGCCGCTGTTTTGGATCTAGCCATTTGCATCTGGCGATGCGGAAGAGGGCCGTCGTAGGGTTCCGCCATACCCCGAACGACGTACCCGCTGGGCGGATCCGCCCAGTTCCTCAGTGGAACGGTGGCTGGTCGTGACTGCACATCCCGTGGCGGAAGATCCTGCCTCGACAACGGTGGACTGGGTGGACGACATCCTGTTCACCGGCCGCGACACCGACGTCTGCCTGCGCCTGCCGGAACCGGTGGACAAGGGCACGCTGCGCCGGCTCGTCGGCGAGGCCCAGGACCGGCTGACCGGGGCCGGGCTGCGCGCCGGAGGCGCGGCCGCGCTGCGCCTGCCGCCGTCGCTGGCGTACGTGGCTCATCTGCTCGCCACCTGGCGTACCGGCGCCCAGGCGGTGCTGCTCGACCACCGGCTCACCGACCACGAGGTCGACCAGGCGCTGCGCCGGCTCAGCCCGCAGGTGGTGGTCGCGCCGGTGCGATCCGGCGGCGGCGCGCTGCGCATCTTCGTCGACGTCACCGCCGGGGTCAGTGCCTACTCCGACCGCCCGGCGGGCAGCCCGCACGCGGTGATCCAGCTCAGCTCGGGCTCCACCGGACCGTCCAAGGTGATCGGCCGCACCGCCGCCGACCTGGTCGGCGAGGTGTACCGCTACACCCGCATCGACGGTGTCGCGCTGCCCGGCGAGCGGATCATCCTGCTGCCCAGCATGGTGCACGTGCTCGGCCTGGTCGGCGGCCTGCTCTACGGGCTGCACGCCGGCGTCGAGCTGTGCCCGCCGGAACGGCTCAGCGGCGACGCGATCCTCGCCGCCGTCGCCGCCCAGGACACCCCGGCCACCGTGCTCGGCGTCCCGTTCCACATCGGGCTGCTCGCCTCCACCACACCGGCCGGGCCGCTGCCCCAGCTCAAGCGCATGACCACCGGCGGAGAGCTGGTGCCCGCCGCCGTGGCGAACGCGTTCACCGACCGCTACGGCGTGCCGCTGGGCAACATGTACGGAATGACCGAGGTCGGCGTCATCGGCACCGACCTGTACGGGCGGCACCCCCCGGCCATCGCGCCCGCCCCCGGCATGGAGGTACGCGAGCGCGACGGCGAGCTGTGGGTGAGCTGCCCGGCCAACCCGTACGTCGGGCTGGCCGACCCGACCCGGTGGGCCGACGGCTGGCTGCACACCCGCGACGCCGGGGTGGTCGACCCGGAAACCGGCCTGGTCACCATCAAGGGCCGGCTGGACTCGCAGGTGTCGGTGGGCGGCCTGAAGGTCGACCTGACCGAGGTGGAGGCCAGTGTCGCCGGGCTGCCCGGCGTCACCGCCGCGGTGGTGGTCTGGGACGACGGCATCACCGCGTACGTCCAGACCGACGGCTCGCTGACCGAGGAGACGCTCGAGAAGCTGATCGCCGAGCGGCTGGCCGGCTTCAAACGCCCCCGCACGCTGCGCCTGCTCGACCAGATGCCCCGCACCACCACCGGAAAGCTGGTCCGGTCCGTACCGGTGCTGCGGGACGCGGCGTCGTGACCGGCCCGCTGTACGAGCCGCACACCCACCGGACGCCCGCCGGACGTCCGGTCCACCCCGAATCCCGACCCGCCCCGGCCGGGCAGCGCGCCACCCGCGCGCCCGAGCCGGCCGGTCCACACGCACGCGGTGTCCCGACCGGGCACCGTCAGCCGGTACACGGAGAAGAGGTCTGAATCCATGCGAGACGAGGTCCGCACCTTCGTCGTCGAACAGCTCGCCGACATGAACTACGACGTGGAGGAGCTCGACGACGACACCACGCTCGGCCCCTCCGGCGTCGACCTGGAGTCGCTGGCCCTGGCCGACCTCGCGGTCCGCGTCGAGGATCGCTACGGCCTGAAGTTCGCCGACGACGAGTCGGAGAAGCTGGCGCTCATGACGGTCGGCGAGTTCACCACGATGGTCGCCGACCGGGTGGCCGCGAACAGCGACAAGTCCTGATGTCCGGTCAGCCCGACCTGGGGCGAGCTGACCTGGTGAGCATGCTCGCCGAACTGACCGCGAGCCCCGCCGACCAGGTGCCGGACCGGCTGGGCTCGATGGAGCTCGCCTGGCTGGTGCACATGGTCGAGCAGCGCTACGACCGCCGGCTGGACCTGAGCGACGACGAACTCGCCGGCATCCGCACCGTCGACGACGCGCTCGCGGTGTTCCGTGGCTCGCTGACCGCTCCCGCAGATGGCTGAGCGGGAGACCGTACGGATCACCGGCACGTACGCGCTCAGCGCCCTCGGCAGGGGCGCCGACGCGCTGCTGGCCGGGGTGCTCGCCGGCACCCCGGCGTTCGGGCCGGTGCGCCGTTTCGACACCACCGGCCGCCGGGTGACGGTGGCGGCCACTCTGCCGGACGTCGGCACGCTCGCCGGTGAGCTGACCGACGCGATCGACGCCGCTGCCCGGGCCGCCGGGCTGGACCGGGCCGCGCGGGCGGAGTCGGCGCTGTTCCTGGCCACCCACGGCGGGCCGTACTCGCTGCCCGTACCGAACGGGTGGGACGAGCCGACGGTGCCGGCGCTCGCCGGTCACCTGGCCGCGCGGTGCGGCCTCGGCGGGCGTACCCGGATCTACACCACTGCGTGCGTGTCGGCGAGCAGCGCGGTCGCCGACGCGGCGGCGCTGATCCGCCGGGGCGACCTGGAGCGGATCGTGGTCGCGGCCGGTTACCTGGTCGAACCGGACCAGTACGCGTTGTTCGACGCCGGCCGGGCGCTCGCCGCCGACGGCGCGGTACGCCCGTTCAGCGCCGGCCGCAAGGGTCTGCTGCTGGGCGACGGGGTGGCCGCCGTGGTGCTGGAGTCGGCGGGCGCCGCGGCCCGGCGGGGCGCCGAGACGCTGGCGAGCGTGGCCGGGTGGGGCCGGGCGGGGGACGCGTACCACCCGTGCCAGCCGCACCCGGGCGGGCTCGGGCTGGCCCGGGCGGTCGAGGCGGCGCTGCGCCGGGCCGGGCTGGCACCGGACGCGATCGGCTACGTCAACGCGAACGCCACCGGCACCCCGTTCAGCGACGCCTCCGAGGCGGCGGCGCTGACCCGGGTGTTCGGCGAGGACGCCGGGCGGCTGCCGGTCAGCTCCACCAAGTCGGTGCACGGGCACGCGCTGGAGGCGTCCGGGCTGCTGGAACTGCTGGTCACAGTGCTGGCCCTGCGGCACGGCAAGCTGCCGGTCACCGCCGGCTGGCTCGGTCCCGACCCGCAGTGCCCGCTGGACGTCATCCGCGACGCCCCCCGCCCCGCGCGCACCGGACACGCCCTGACCCTCAACGCCGCCTTCGGCGGCGCCAACACCGCCCTACTGGTGAGCACCTCATGACCGCCTTCACCCCCGCCCCCCACCCCACCCCGCGATCTTGCACTTCCGGCCCCGGCGAAACGGGCACAACGCCCACACCCGGGGCACCAACTGCAAGATCGCGCGACGGGGGAGTCGTGGTGCTCGCGGAGGCACTGTGGCCCGAGGACGGGGACGAGGGTTCGGGGCCCGCCGGGGTGCCGGGGTTCGTGTACTCGGGGTTCGCGCCGCTGGTCGCGGCGGTGGCGCAGCGGTGCCTCGCGCGGCGGTACCCCGACGGGCCGCTGCCGCCGGGCAACCGGACGGCCGTGGTGCTGGTCAGCGCGGGCGGGGACACCGCCGGGGCGGCGTACGTACGCGCCACTGTGGACGCGGGCGGGCGGATCGGGCCGCTGTTCTTCTTCCAGTCGGTGCCGAACAGCGTGGCCGGGCACGTCGCGGCGCGCTGGGGACTGGACGGGCCGGTGGTGTGCCTGAGCCCGACCGGCGACGCGCGGGCCGAGGGGGAGGCCGAGGCGGACCTGCTGCTGTACGACGGCGACGCCGCACAGGCGTTGCTGATCCTGATCGAACTGGCACCGGACGGTACGCCGGGCGAGGCGACCGCGGTGCTGCTGGGGGAGGGAACACGTCAATGAGGACGAAGGGACTGCGCGGCGCGCTCGCGGCCGACGCGGAGCTGGGCGCGGGCAACGTGCTCGCCCGGGTGCTGGCCCACGGCGCCGACCCGGACGGGCCGGGGCTCACGTTCGACACCGAGATCGACGGCCACCCGGCCGAGACCCCGCTGACCCTGGGCGGGCTCGACCGGATGGTCGCCGCCCGGGCGGCGTGGCTGCACGAACGCGGGGTGAAACCACGCGACCCGGTCGCGGTCTGGGCCGGTACGGCCGCCGACATGGTGCTGTCGTTCCTGGCGCTGACCCGCCTCGGCGCCATCCCGGCGCTGATGAACGGCAGGCTGCGTCCCGAGATCGCCGCCGAGTACATCCGCCGGCTGCGCGCCGCCGGTGTGCTCGCGGACGCCGCGCACGCCGAGGCGCTGGCCGGGCACGACCTGGGTGCCCCGATGATCGGCGAACCGGCGCAGGCCGGGACCGGCGACCCGGATGCCGCGCCGGCGCACTACCGGCACCACCCGGACGACCCGATCGTGATCACCCACACCTCCGGCACCACAGGCGTGCCGAAGGCGGTGCTGCACTCGCACGCCAGCCTGTTCGCCGCCACCCGGCACCTGCTGTCCATGCCGCAGGCGCAGGGCACCACACGCATCCTCAACGCGCTGCCCGCCCCGCACACCGCCACAGTGCTCATGGTCAACCAGGCGCTCGGCAACCGGGCGGAGATGTTCCTGCTCTCCGAGCAGGGCGGCGAGCGGGTGCTCGACGCGATCCAGCGGTGGCGCCCGGACGGCGTGTTCGGCTTCTCGGTCACCTGGGCCGAACTGGCTCGCTTCGACCTGTCCGGCTACGACCTGGACTCGGTGCGGCTGTGGTTCAACACCGGCGACTGCTCGCACGAGCCGCACGTACGGCGGCTGGTCGCGGTCGGCTCCCGGGACGTGGTGACCCGCGGCGGCGTGACCCGCGTACCCGGCTCGGTGTTCATCGACGGGCTCGGCTCCAGCGAGATGGGCCACTCGATGTTCCACATCACCCACACCACCGACACCGACCGGTACGGCCGCTGCGTGGGCCGCCCGTACCGGTTCACGAAGGTCGCGGTGCTCGACGCCGACGGCAACGAGCTGCCGCCCGGGCAGGTCGGCTGGCTCGGCATCGACTCGCCGTCGCTGTTCCGCGGCTACTGGAACGACTCGGTCACCACGTACCGGTTCCGGCTGCGCGGCTGGTACCTCACCGGCGACCTGGTGTACGCCGACGACGACGGCCGCTACTACCACCTGGACCGGGCGGTCGACTCGGTCGAGGCCGGCGACGGGAAGCGGTTCTTCACCGCGCTGTCCGAGGAACGCATCCTCGCCGCCTGCCCCGACGTGACCGACTGCACTGTGGTGATCGTCAAGGCGGACGACGGCACCGTCACCACGGACGTGCTGCTGGAACTGGCCGCCGGGGCCGACCCGGACGCGGACCGCACCGATCGGATCCGTACCGCGCTCGGCGCGGACGTGGCCGCCACGCTCCGCAAGATCGTCCCGGTACGCGCCGACGACATCCCGGTCACCGTCACCGGGAAGGTGCGCAAGGTGGCGCTGCGCGAGCGCTACCTGACCGAGGCGCCGTCGTGAGCGCCGTCATCACCGGCATGGGCCTGTTCACCCCGGCCGGTCGCGGCGCCGCGGACACGTTCGACGCGTTGATCTCCGGCCGGTCCGGGCTGCGCCGCCCACCCGAGGGGCACCCGGCGGCGGGCAGCCTGGAGGTGGCCGGCGTGCTGCCGGACATCGACCCGCGCAGCGTCGCCTCCGGACCGGAGACGAAGGTGCTCGACCGGGTGGTGCTGCTCGCCCTGATCACCGCCGCCGAGGCGCTCGCCGACGCCGGCATCGAGGTGGGCCGCGACGTCGACCCGGAGCGCATCGCGGTGATCGTCGGCGGTGTGGGCGGCATGTCCACGCTGGAGGGCCAGGTGCTGGCGCGGGCCGCCCGGGGCCGGGCGGCGGTCAGCCCGTACCTGCTCACCGGCATCCTGCCGAACATGCCCTCGGCGCGGATCGCCATCGCGCACGGCATCCGCGGGTACAGCTCGTCGGTCGGCACGGCCTGCGCCTCCGGCGCCCAGGCGGTCGCCGACGGGGTACGCCTCATCCGCTCGGGCGAGGCCGACGTGGTGGTGTGCGGGGCGAGCGAGGCGCCGCTGTTCGGCACGTTCGCCGACACGTTCGGCAACGCCCGGGCGCTGGCCCGGGGCTGGGACGAACCGACCGAGGCGAGCCGCCCGTTCGACAAGCGGCGCAACGGTTTCGTGCTGGCCGAGGGCGCGGCGCTGCTGGTGCTGGAGCGCGCCGGGCACGCCGACGGCCGGGGTGTGCGCGGCTACGCCGAGGTCGCCGGTTTCGGGGCGAACACCGACGCGTACCACCCGACCGCGCCGCGGCCGGACGGCGCGGGAGCGGCCGCCTGCATGCGCCGGGCCCTGGCGGCAGGCGGGGTCGGGCCGGCCGACGTCGGGTACGTCAACGCCCACGGCACCGGCACCAAGCTCGGTGACGTCGCCGAGACGATCGCGTTGGCCGAGGTGTTCGGCACCGGCGCCGTGCCGGTCAGCTCCACCAAGGCGCTCACCGGGCATCTGCTCGGCGCGTCAGGGGTGCTGGAGGCCGCCGCCACCGCGCTGGCGCTCGACGGTGGCCTGCTGCCACCCACCTACCACCTGGACGACCCGGACCCGGAGTGCGAGGCGGACCACGTCCGCGCCGTGCCCCGGCCCACCCGGGCCGACCACGCGCTGACGAACTCGTTCGGGTTCGGCGGCCAGAACGTCAGTCTGCTCCTGCGCCGGCTCTCCGGGCCGGCCCGCCGGGCCGCCACCCCGGCCGCGGGCTGACCGGACTCCAGTCCCGGGCGTCCGTCCGGGTCGCGATCACGGGGGGAACAGGGGAAGCCCATGACCATCAACGGGATAGACCATCTCGAACTGTACGTGGGGGACGCCCGGCAGGCGGCCTTCTACTTCGACAACGCGGTCGGTTTCCGGCTGTGCGGGCAGGGCGGTCCGGAGACCGGGCTGGACGGGCAGCGCTCGCTGCTGCTGGCCCAGGCCGGCATCCGGCTGCTGCTGACCACCGGACTGTCCGCCGAGCACCCGGCGGCCACCTACGTGCACCGGCACGGCGACGGCATCGCCGTGGTGGCGCTCGCCGTCGACGACGCCGCCGGGGCGTACGCGGAGCTGGTCGACCGCGGCGCGACGGCGCTGAGCCCGCCGCGCACCTTCACCGGCGCGGACGCCGAGGTGGTGGTCGCCGAGGTCGGCGGCTTCGGCGACGTGGTGCACCGCCTGGTCGAGCGCCGCGGCGACCCGGGCGTGTTCCTGCCCGGCGCGATCGAGCCGGTGACCGCGCCGGACGGCACGGACACGCTGCTCGCCGAGGTCGACCACCTGGCGATCTGCGTGCCGCCGGGGCAGCTCGACGAGACCGTCGCGCACTACGAGAAGGTGTTCGGCTTCGCCGACATCTTCACCGAGCACATCGAGGTCGCCGGTCAGGCGATGAACTCCAAGGTGGTGCAGAGCCCGTCCGGGACCGTCACCTTCGTGCTGCTGGAGCCGGACACCGGCGCCCGGCCGGGGCAGATCGAGGACTTCCTGCGCTGGCACGCCGGCGCCGGGGTGCAGCACCTGGGCCTGCGCACCGACGACATCGTCACAGCCGTCGGGGCGCTCGCCGGGCGCGGGGTGCGGTTCGCCAGCACGCCCGGCGCGTACTACGACGGCCTGGAGCAGCGGGTCGGCCGGCTGGACGCGCCGGTGGACCGGCTGCGCGAGCTGAGCATCCTGGTCGACTCCGACCACGACGGGCAGCTGCTGCAGATCTTCACCGAGTCGATGCACGTGCGCCGCACCCTGTTCCTCGAACTCATCGAGCGGCGCGGGGCGCGCACCTTCGGCAGCGGCAACATCAAGGCGCTCTACGAGGCCAAGGAACGCGAGCTGGCCGCTGCGGGGGCGATCCCCGCCGCCGCGGCCGGAGGGGTTAAGGCATGAGTGAACGCACCGAGCGAAGCGAGGGCCGTGAGGCCATGCCCGGCCGGCACGGCATGACCACCATTGATCCCGGGCTGACCGCCGAGGAGGAGGCGCTGCTGCCCTCCGACGAGGACGTCCGGCACTACGCCGAGCACGGCTGGTACCTGTCGAAGAAGCTGCTCACCGACGACGAGGTGGACGAACTCGTCGCCGCCACCGACAGGTACTACGCCGGGGAGCGCGACCGGCGGCTGCCGGTACGGCCGCCGAAGCTGGCCTACTGGGAGCCGTCCAAGGGTGACGTGCAGCGGCACAACGACTACGTCCACCACGAGCACGACGGCATCGCCCGCATCCTGCGCAAGCCGCTGATCGGTGCGGTCGCCGCCCGGCTGGCCCGCGCCACCGAGATCCGCATCTTCCAGTCCACGCTGATCTGGAAGCCGCCGATCGCCGGTGAGCCGTCGAACATCGTGCCCTGGCACTTCGACAAGCACTACTGGGCGTCCTCGTCGTCGGAGAACATGCTCACCGCGTTCATCCCGTTCCACGACTGCGGCGAGGAGATGGGCACCATCACCATGGTCGACGGCTCCCACCGCTGGCGGGAGATCGGCGCCGACGACACCGTGGTGCGGCACTTCGCCGACCGGGACCGCGACCAGCTCGAAGCCATGCTGGCCGAGAACGCGGCCTACAACGGCGCCGAGATCCGCAAGATCCCCATGGTGATCCCCAAGGGACACATGAGTTTCCACCACTGCCGCACCTACCACGGCAGCGGCGCCAACGTCAGCGGGCGGCCTCGCCGGGCCGTCTCGCTGCACCTGCAGGACGGCGACAACGCCTGGCGGGAGTATCCGCTCTCCGACGGCACGCTCGCCGCGTACAACCACGACGTGCTGGTCCGCCGCACCCACGAGGGCCGGCCGGACTACGCGGACCCCGATTACTGCCCGGTCATCTGGCGCGACCGCGCCCAGCAGGGAGGCTGACAATGTCACGGTACGACTGGGGTAAGACGCACCCGGGCATCGAGCGGCTGGAGCGGGCGGTGACCGAGCGCCGCGACGTGGTGGTCAAGCACCCCCTCTACGCCAACCTCGACACCCACGACGCGCTCGTCACGTTCATGGAGCACCACGTCTTCGCCGTCTGGGACTTCATGTCGCTGCTGAAGTCGCTGCAGCGGCAGCTCACCTGCGTCACGGTGCCGTGGATCCCCACCGGACCGACCGGCAGCCGCCGCCTGATCAACGACATCGTCATGGTCGAGGAGAGCGACGAGCTCGGCGACGGCTACATCAGCCACTTCGAGCTGTACGTGCAGGGCATGACCGAGGCCGGTGCCGACACCACCGCCGTGAACAAGCTGGTCGACCTGCTGCGCGACGGCACCCCGGTCACCGAGGCGCTCGGCGCGGCGGGCGTCCCCGCGGCGTCGGCCGCGTTCGCCGGCACCACCTGGCGGATCATCGAGACCACCCCGGTGCACTGCCAGGCCGCGGCGTTCGCGTTCGGCCGCGAGGACCTCATCCCGGAGATGTTCACCCAGGTCGTCGCCGTCAACGAGCGCAGCAACCGGCTCAACAAGTTCGTCGACTACCTGGAGCGGCACATCGAGGTCGACGGCGAGCAGCACACCCCGATGGCCATGCAGATGCTGGCCGACCTGTGCGGCGACGACGACACCAAGTGGCAGCAGTGCGCCGACACGGTGAACGCCGCGCTCGCCGCCCGCGCCCGCCTCTGGGACGACATCCTCGCCGCCGTCAAGGAGGGCCGTCCGGCGTGACCGGCTCCGACCCGCTCCGGCTCTACCGGACGGTCCGGCTGATCCGCCGCTTCGAGGAGCGCGCGATCGAGCTGGTCCGCGCCGGGGAGATCGTCGGCGGCATCCACCCGTACCTCGGTCAGGAGGGGATCGCCGCCGGCGTCTGCGCGGCCCTTTCCGCCGAGGACCTGGTCACCGGCACCCACCGCGGGCACGGGCACGTGCTCGCGAAGGGCGCCGACCCGGCCCGGATGCTGGCCGAGCTGTGCGGCCGGGTCACCGGGCTCAACCGGGGCCGGGGCGGGTCGATGCACGCCGCCGACTTCGGCGTCGGCGTCCTCGGCGCCAACGCCATCGTCGGAGCCGCCGGCGCGATCCTCACCGGCGCGGTGTGGGAGCGCCGGCGGCGCGGCGCCGACATCGTCGGCGCCACCTTCTTCGGCGACGGCGCGGTGAACGAGGGCATGCTCCTGGAGGCGTTCAACCTGGCCGCGCTCTGGCGCGTGCCGGTGCTGTTCGTCTGCGAGAACAACGGCTACGCCACCACCATGCCGGTCGACGGCGCGGTCGCCGGCACCATCGCCGGCCGGGCCGCCGCGTTCGGCATGCCGGCGGCCGCCGTCGACGGGCAGGACCCCGAGGCGGTACGCGAGGTCGCCGCCGCCGCCGTCGCGCGGATGCGCGCCGGCGGCGGACCCGAACTGGTCGAGGCCCGCACGTACCGCTTCGACGCCCACCACACCTTCGAACATCAGGTACGCCTCGACTACCGGCCGCCGCAGGAGGTGGCCGAGGGCCGGTCCCGCGATCCGGTCGACATCGCCGGCGCGCGGCTCGACCCGGCGGTACGGGCCGAGGTGGACGCCGCCGTCGAGGCGGAACTGGACGCCGCCGTCGAGTACGCGCTCGCCGGGCCGCACCCCGACCCGGCGACCGCCCTGGACCACCTGTACGCCAGCGGGCTCACCGCCCGGACCGGAGGTGGCTGATGCCCCGGCTCTCCTACCGCAGGGCGCTCACCCGGGCCCTGGCCGACGAGATGACCCGCGACGAGTCGGTCGTGGTGCTCGGCGAGGACATCCGGGTGGCCGCCGCCAACGTCACCACCGGCCTGCTGAAGAAGTTCGGCCCGGAACGGGTCCGTGACACCCCGCTGTCCGAGCAGGCGTTCACCAGCTTCGCCACCGGTGCGGCGCTGGCCGGGGCCCGCCCGGTGGTGGAGTTCCAGATCCCGTCGCTGCTGTTCCTGGTCTTCGAGCAGATCGTCAACCACGCGCACAAGTTCCCGCTGATGACCGGCGGTCAGTGCGCGGTGCCGGTCACCTACGTGGTGCCCGGCTCCGGCTCCCGCACCGGCTGGGCCGGGCAGCACTCCGACCACCCGTACGCGTTGTTCGCCCACGTCGGGGTGACCACAGTCGTACCGGCCACCCCGGCCGACGCGTACGGGCTGCTGGTCTCCGCGATCCGCTGCGACGACCCGGTGGTGGTCTTCGCCCCGGCCGGCGCCCTGGACCTGCGCGCCGACGTCACCGACCCGGCGCCGGTGCCGCTGGGCCGGGGAATCGTCCGCCGCGGCGGCGCCGACGTGACCGTGGTGGCGGTCGGGCACCTGGTGCACGACGCGCTCGCCGTCGCCGACGAACTCGCCGGCCAGGCGTCGGTGGAGGTCTTCGACCCCCGCACGCTCTACCCGTTCGACTGGGACGGCCTCGTCGAGTCGGTGAGCCGCACCGGGCGGCTGGTGGTCGTCGACGACGGCAACCGCTCCTGCGGCATCGCCGGGGAGATCATCGCCACGGTGGTCGAGCGGGTCCGGCTGGCCGCGCCACCCCGGCGCGTCACCCGCCCCGACGGCGCGGTGCTGCCCTTCGCGCCCGCCCTGGACCGCGCCGTGCAGCCGGGCCGCGACCAGCTCACCGCCGCCATCCAACTGACCCTCAAGGACGGATGAACGATGGACCCGAACTACACGTGGCCGCCGCTCGGCCGGGCGTGGACCGACCTGCCCGAGTCCACCCGCACCGCGATGGTGACCACCGGCGCCGCGGCGTGGGAGAAGATCTTCCACGGCCGGGCCACGTACAACAAGCAGTGGCGGCTGGCCCGCCCGCCGGTGTTCACCGCCGACGCGTTCCGCGAGCTGAACGAGGTGTGCGACCGCATCGCCCAGCTCATCCTGGAGGCGTGCCGGCGTCGCGCCCGCACCGCCGGTCAGCTGCGCCTGCTGCTCGACGTGCCGGACGGGGAGACCCGCCTGCTCGACCCGGACGAGGAACTGCACGAGGGGCTGCTCGCCGCGTACCGGCCGGACGTGCTGTTCTCCGGCGGCGTGCCGTGCATCGTGGAGTACAACATCGACAGCAGCCTCGGCGGCGGCTTCGACGCCGACACGGTGATCCAGCGGTACGCCGAGCTGTACCGCGCCCACGACCTGCTCGACGGGGCGCGGCCCGCGCCCTCGCTGCTGGACCAGCGGTTCGTGGCCATCCGGGACACGCTCGGCCTGCCCGACGGCGCCCGGGTGGCGCTGCTGATGGACTTCGACGCCGACTATCCGGGACTGGACGACCCGGAGACGTTCATCCGGATCCTGTCCCCGCTGATCGACCAGGCCCGCCCGTTCGGCATCGACCTGGTCATCGCCCCGGTCGCCACCGCCACGCTGGACGCGCAGAACCGGCTGGTCGTCGGCGGCGCCCCGGTCGACGCGCTGTTCCGGCTGTTCGTGCCCAACCGGGTCACGCCCAGCCCCGGGCTGGACGCGGTGGCGGGCGCGCTCGCCGCCGGCACGCTGCCGATGTTCGTCAGCAGCGCCGCCTGGCTGCTCAGCAACAAGCTGAACTACGCGTGGCTCTGGGAGGACCTGGACCTGCTGCCGGAGGACGACCGGACGCTGATCCGCCGGTACGTGCCGCACACCGTGGCGCTCACCGCCGACCAGCTCGACCGGGCGCTCGCCGAACAGGCCGACCTGGTCGCCAAGCCGGCCGGCGGCTCGGCCGGGCACGGGGTGCTGATCGGCCGGGAGATGACAGCCGTCGCGTGGGCGGACGGGGTGCGCGCGGCCATCGCCGAGGGCGGCAACATCCTGCAGCGCTACCACGAGGCGGACCGGGTGGCGATGGACTTCGTGCAGATCGAGACCGGTGAGACGGTCACCGCCGACGTCCCGTACAGCCTCGCCCCGTACCTGTTCGACCGCACCGAATCGGGCGCGCTGGCCCGGGTCGGTTACCCGGGTTGCGACGAGGTCCTCAACCTGGCCCGAGGCGTCTCCCTGACCGGCATCCTCTGACCGACTGACCCACCCCACCCACCCCACCCCCCGCCCCTCGCCTCCGTCCCGTCCACCCGGCGCGTTGATCAAGGGTTTGCGTCCTCCGGAGGCGTGTCACCGACACGAACTCATGTGATCAACGGACGGATCCAGGCAGGTCGGGGTGGGGAGGTGGGTGGAGGACCCTCAGGGTTTCGGCGGTGGCTACCGCGTCGCTGCGGGCGCTGCCGTGCGGCCGTCGCTGCTGTGCAGCGACGGGTCGGCGGCGACACCAGCGGATGGTCGGTCAGGTGGACGTGCGGCGCCCGGGCGCTCGGCCACGCGGAGTGTGCCTGACCCGGCCACGCCCCTCCGCTCGCCAGCGCCGCGCGCAGCGTCTCCGGCACGGCCGGGCTGTGCGACACGTCGAACATGCCCACCGTGATCACGTCCGCCCCGGCCTCCGCAGCGCGATGATCATGGCGGTCAGCTCGGCGTCGACCGCGTCCGGATCGTAGCCGGACCGGGCACGTCGTTGCCGCCGCACACCCACGAGGGCCAGGTCCGGTTGGAAGGCCAGCGCGTCGGCGAGCGCTGGGTTTGGCCCGGACCTCATGACGCGTAGCCGGCCAGGTTTCAGGTACGCCAGCTCCGGCCGGACGGCGCGCAGTTCGGCGGCGATCCGGTCGGCCCACTGGACGTCGGGGTAGCCGTCGACGGGCTCGCACAGCCCTTCCGCGACGCTGTCACCCAGCACCACGAACCGGCGCCACGGGTGCCCGCGCAGCAGGTCGGCGGCCTCTCCCGGCCGCAGGCACCACGGGTCGGTCGCCTCGGTCAACGTCGATGGCATGACCGGCAGGCTAGCCGAGCCAGGTGCGCGGGAAAAGGGTTCGGCCGCGCCCCGAGACGGGGCAAAGTGGTGGCGCGACTTGGACGGCTCAGGCGTCCGGAATGGAGGGATGCGGATGCAGGTGGCGGTGTGTGGTCCGGAGGCGGCGACCGAGGACGAGACCGCGGCCGCGCGGCGGGTGGGCGAACTGCTGGCCGAGCGCGGGATCGCGGTGCTCTGCGGTGGAGGCGGCGGGGTGATGGCTGCCGTCGCGGCGGGCGCACGGGCGCGTTCCGGGCTGGTGATCGGGATAAGCCCCGGCGACGGCACCTACCCCGGCACGGCGGAGGTGTCCGCGACCGTGGTGACGAACATGGGTCAGGCCCGTAACGCCGTCCTGGTGTGGAGCGCGGACGCGGTGATCGGGATCGGCGGTTCCTGGGGGACGCTCAGCGAGGTGGCCCTCGGCATGCGGCGCGGTGGCATCCCGGTGGTGGTGCTGGGCGGGTGGCGGATCCTGGACGCCCACGGGGACCCGGTGCCCGGCCCGGTCCGGGCCGGTTCGCCCGAGGAGGCGGTGGCCGCCGCGCTCAGGGCAGCAGGGCCAGCAGCTCCCCGGGCCGGGTCAGGCTGAGGTCGGCCGGCTCGTCGGGGTCGTACTGGTGACCCCAGGCGGCGGCCACCGCGACCGCGCCGCTGCGCCGGGCGGCGCGTACGTCAAGCGGTGAGTCACCCACGTACGCGGCACGGCCGGGCGGCACGCCGAGCCGCCGGCAGGCCGCTTCCACGCCGTCGGGCGCCGGTTTCGGGCGCTCGACCTGGTCTCCACCGAGGACGACCTCGAAGTGACCGAGCAGGCCCGCCCGGTCGAGCAGGATCTCGGCGGCCCGGTGGCTCGCGCCGGTGAACACGCCCACGGGCACCCGGGCGGCGATCTCGGCGAGCGCGTCCGCGACGCCGGGGTAGACGCGTACCCGCCCGGCGAGCGCGTCCAGCTCGGCGTGGTAGCGGTCCAGGTCGTCGCCGGAGGCCGGCCGCCGCAGCAGGTGCGTCAACAGGTCCGCCGGGGAGCCGATCGAGTAGCCGGCGATGACCTCGGCGTCGGTGTACGAGGGCCCGCCCCCGGCGCGCACCGCCGCCCGGTACGCCGCGGGCACCACCGGGTGGGACTCGACGAGCGTGCCGTCCATGTCGAACACGATCGCGTCCACCGGGCCGGTCACGCGTTCTCCGCCCGGTGCGCCGTGGCGAGCCGCTTCGGTGCGCGTGCGTACCACGCCTCGGTGATCAGCTCGGTCAGCTCGTCCACGTCGATCCGGTCGAGCCGCACCAGCACCGCGGGGTAGCCGTCGAAGTGCGGCGTGGTGAAGTAGACAGCCGGGTCGTCGGCGATCAGCGCCTCCTTGGCGCCCAGGTCGGGCACCCGCGCGCCGAGGACCGGGCCGTCGGGCGCGGCGTCGCCGAGCACGTCGAGGTCGCCGCGGCGCAGCGGCCGTTCCCAGACGAACGACTTGTCGCGTACGCGCCAGGCGGGCGCCTGGTCGTAGGTGGGCCGCTCGGTGGTCTCGGGCAGGGCCAGCGCGATGCGCCGCACGTCGTCCCAGGTCGCCATGGCACCGACCCTACCGCCGGCCCCCGACACGACGGCTCACACCGGCGTGGGCGTGGCCGGTTCGGTTGCCGGGCGCCGGGACGCGCGGCTCAGCAGCAGCGGCCCGACGGTCAGCACCAGGCAGACCACCGACATCACCAGCAGCGCCGGGGTCAGGTCGAGCAGCGCCACCGACCAGCCGCCGAGCAGCGCGCCGACGGGCAGGCCGAGGAACGCCACCGATCCGGAGATGCCCAGCACCCGGGTCTGCAGCTCGCCCGGCACCCGCTGGTAGAGCGCGGCGCCGAGCAGCGGGTTCACCGCCGCGATGCCGATGCCGGACAGGAACGTCACCACGAGCACCACGACCAGGTTCTCGCTGAGCGCCAGCGCGAGCAGCCGGGGCGCGCCGCTGAGCGTCAGCCCCAGCGCGAACGTCGCCCCGGCGGGCAGCCGCGTGCCGACCACGGTGAACAGTACGTTGCCCAGCAGCGCGCCGGCCGAGAAGACACCGAGCAGCAGACCGAACCCGGCCGGGTCGCCGAGCACCTCGTTGACCCACAGCGGGATCCAGACCGCGACGCTTGCGTTGGCGAACATGTTCGACACCGAGACCACGATCAGCATGGTCATCAACGTCCGGTCGGTGCGCAGGTACGCGAAGCCGCCGCGCAGTGCCCGCAGGTACGGCTCCCGGGGCGCGGGCTGCGCCGGTGCGGGCGGGCGGACCAGCACGCCGATCAGCAGCGCGCAGACCGCGAACGTGGCCGCGTCGATCCAGATGGCCCGGGTCAGCCCGACCCAGTCGATGAGCAGCCCGCCGAGCACCGCGCCGAACAGCGTCATGCCCCGGGCCAGGCCGTCGTAGGCGCTGGTGAGCCGGATGAGCGGCACCCCGGCCCGCTCGGCCGCCGGTTTGAACAGCACGTGCTTGACCCGGTCGCCGATGCCGCGCAGCCCGCCGGCGACCGCCACGAGCACGAGCAGCGTGCCGAAGCCGAGCCAGGGCGCCAGCGCCACCACGGCCATCGCGACGGCGCTCGCCGCGTCCACGAACACCGAGGTACGGCGTACCCCGAACCGGTCCGCCCACGGGGTCGCCAGCGCGCTGGAGAGCATGTACGGAAGCGTCTCCGCCGCCGCGACGAGTCCCATCTTGGTGGGGCTGCCGGTGGTCTCCAGCACCAGCCAGGGGATGGCCACCACCGAGATCCGCGTGCCGAGGTTGGACAGCAGGTCGGCGCCGACCAGGGTGTACAACTCCCGGCGCGGGTTCACGCCGGGCTGCCGATCGGGTCGGCGCCGGCCGGGTGCGTGGCGGCGTACCGGGCCCGCAGCGCCCGCTTGTCCACCTTCGCGGACCGGTTCAGCGGCAGCGCGTCGACGAACTCCACGGCGCCCGGTGCCCAGGTCTCGCTCAGTTCCCGGACCACGAGCGCGATCAGCTCCTCACCGGTCACCGAGGCGCCGGGCGCGGGCACCACGTACGCGTGCGGCAGCTCCCCGGCCACCGGGTCCGGCACGCCGATCACCGCGGCGGCGCGTACCTCGGGGTGGCCGGCGAGCACGTCCTCGATCGGGCGGGAGTAGATCGGCCAGCTGCGCTGCCGGGTGAGGATCCGGTCCTGCAACCGGTCGACCAGGTAGAGGTAGCCGTCGGTGTCCACGTGACCGATGTCGCGGGTGCGGACCCAGCCGTCGACGAGCGTCTCGGCGGTCAGTTCCGGCTGGCCGTGGTAGCCGGCGAAGCTCAGCTTGGTGCGTACCCACACCTCACCGTCCTCGCCGGCCGGCAGCACCCGCCCGCCGGCGTCGCGGATCTGGACCGACACGTCGCCGTACGGGCGGCCGCAGGAACGCAGCCGCTCCGGGTGCTCCGGGTCCTCGGTGAGCCCTGGTAGCGCGCAGATGACCACCGCTTCGCTGAGCCCGTACACGATGCGCAGGCACGGGCCGAAGCGGGCGATGGCCTGGCGCAGCCGGGCCGGCGCGGCGGGCCCGGCGCCCACGTTGAACATGAACATCGCGGAGAAGTCGGCGCCCGGCAGGTCGGGGTGGTCGAGCACCTCGTAGAGCATCGGCGGGGTGACGAACGTGGAGGTGAGCCGCTCGGTGTGCACAGTGGCGATGAACGCGGCCGGATCCCACTGCTCGCGCAGGAACAGCACGCCGCCGGTGAACAGGTTGAACAGCGTGGTGATCTGGCCGCTGGCGAGCCACATGGGGGAGTGCGACAGGTGCCGCAGCAGCGGGAAACCGGCGCCCCGGAAGTCGGCGGCGAGCGCGAGCACCTGCCGGTAGAAGCTCTCCCGGTGGTGCACCAGCTTCGGCGTGCCGGTGGTGCCGCTGGTCTGCAGGAACGACTCCGGCGCGGGCACCTCGGCGGGCAGGTCCGGCGCCGGCCCGGCGGCCTCGGCGGTCAGGTCCGGACCGGCGCCGCCGGGGCCGAGGCAGAGCACCGGTACGCCGGACAGGCCCGCCGCGACCTCCACCGCCTGCGCGTCACGCGGGTCGTGCACGAACGCCTCCGGCGCGGACAGCGCGACGAACTCGTCGACCTCCCGGCGGGAGGTCACCGGGGCGACCCACATGCTCCGGCAGCCCAGCAGGTGCAGGGCCAGTTGCAGCAGCGGACCCTCCACGGTGTTGCCGAGCATCACCAGCACCGCCGCGCCGGGGCGTACCCCGTGACGGCGCAACGCGGCGGCCAGGCCGCGCACCTGCGCGGCGACCTGGGGGTAGGTGAGGCGGCGTCCGCCGCCGACGAGCGCCTCCCGGTCGCCGAACCCGGCGAACAGCTCCAGCGCCTCGTGCACGTAGTTCGGCCGGTCGGTCATCGGGCAGCCCCCATCATGGTCCGCAAGCGGCGTCCGGCCAGGTCAGGGCCGGGACAAGACGGCAGGTGCCAGGGTCGGCGACCGCACCGCCGCCAGCCCCGAGCCTAGGCAGCCGCGGTCCACGGCGGACAGAGCCGATCGTCGCTGCGTCACGTCCCCCGGGCATTTGATCATGTCGATCAGGTTGATTGACGCTCGTCACGGCCGGAAGCTAGTTTCCGGTCCATCGCCCGGGCCGGTGCCGCCGACCGCGTCACGCCCGGGGCTGCCGACCATGGAGGATCGATGCCGACCCCGAAGAGATGGCACGTCATAGCTTCCGCCGTAACGCTGCTGATCGCCGCCACCCCGGCGGTCACCGCGAGCGCCGGCCCGACCGGGAACGACCGCGCCGGGCACGGGCGCGCCGAGTGGGCCGGAACCTGGGCCGCGGCGGTGACCCGCGGGAACAACGTGGGCCTGACCGAGACCGGCCTGAACAACCAGAGCATCCGGATGACAGTGCAGACCTCGGTCGGCGGGCCGCGCCTGCGGGTGCGGCTGACCAACCTGTACGGCCAGCAGGCCGTCCAGGTCGGCCGCGCCACGATCGCCCGGCCGAACACCGCCACCCCCGACGACCTGTCCGACATCGTCCCGGCAAGCGTCCGCCAGCTGACGTTCTCCGGCGCCGGGTCGGCGACCATCAACAAGGGCGCCGAGCTGCTCAGCGACCCGGTGGCCTTCCCGGTGGCCGAGCAGGAGGACCTGGTGGTCACCCTGTACTTCCCGGTGCTCACCGGGCCGGTGACGTTCCACGGCCAGTCCCGGGTCACCAACTTCATCGGCGCCACCGACCTCACCTCCGCGGCCGACGGCGCCGGGTTCACCATCCGGCCCAACTGCTGCTGGATGTTCCTGTCCGGCATCGACGTGGAGCGCAAGGTCACGCCCGGCTCGGTCGTGGTGCTGGGCGACTCGATCGGCGACGGCAACGGCAGCACCGTCAACGCCGACCGCCGCTGGCCGGACCTGCTGGCCGAGCGGCTGATCGACGCCCGCCCGGAGCCGCGTACGCCGGGTGTGCTCAACCTCAGCCTGGCAGGCAACCGGCTCAACCACGAGGGCACCGAGCCCGGCGCGGGCGGTTTCCCCGGCTACTACGAGCTGGGCCCGAACGCGCTGGCCCGGCTCAACGAGGACGTGTTCCCGCAGACCGGGGTGCGTACCGTCATCACCCACCTGGGCATCAACGACATCTGGATGAACGGCGACAGCCCGGAGGCGATCATCGCCTCGCTGCGCCAGCTCAACCGGCAGGTCCAGGCACGCGGCCTGACCAGCATCGCCGGCACGCTCATGCCGTACGAGGGCAACGGCGGGCCGGGCGTGTGGACCCCGGAGAAGGACGCCACCCGGCAGGCCGTCAACACCTGGCTGCGCGGGCCCGGCCGGGCCGAGTTCGACGGCGTCGTCGACTTCGACGCGGTGATGCGGGACCCGGCCCAGCCGAGCCGGCTGCTGCCGGCGTACGACTCGGGTGACCACATCCACCCGAACGACACGGGCGCTGCGGCCATGGCGAACGCCGTGCCACTGAAGCTGCTCGGACTGTGACACCGGGCGGGGGCGGCGGTCGACACGACGCCGCCCCCGCCGCCGTTTCCTGGGGAGGAAGAGACAGTGGACGTCAGCGAGATCCTGACCGGGCTCTACAGCGAGCAGGGCCGGCAGAACCCCTATCCCTTCTACGCGGCCCTGCACGAGCACGGGCCGATAAACGCCGTTCCGGCCCGGGCCGAGCACAGCACCGTCAGCGCGGTCGCCAGTGGGTACGACGTGGTGGACCGGATCCTGCGCGACCCCGGCTGGTACAAGGGCTTCCCGCCCGGCTGGGAGGAGCAGGAGATCCTGCGCACGTTCCTCACCTCGATGATGTTCGTCAACCCGCCTGACCACACCCGCATGCGGGCGGTGTTCGCCAGGACGTTCACCCCTCGTCGCCTCGGCGCACTGGAGCCGGTGATCGAGCGGATCGTCGCCGAACGTCTCGACCACATGGCCGAGGTGGGCGCGGACGGCCACGAGGTGGACTTCGTGGCCGACTTCGCGTACCCGGTCCCGGCGCTGGTGATGGCCGAGTTCATCGGACTGCCCGCGGCCGACCTGTCCTGGTACCGGCAGCGGGTCGACTGGATCGACGAGTACATGGACGTCTCCGGCAAGACGCCGGAGCGGCTGGCCCGGGCCAACCAGGCCGCCGAGGAGTTGCGCGTCTACTACCGGGACCTGATCGCCCACCGTCGCCGCGCACCCGGCCACGACCTGATCAGCGGGCTGGTCGAGGTGCTCGACGCGGGCGGCGTCGACCTCACCGAGGAGGAGTTGATCAGCAACCTGATCGTGCTGTTCAACGCCAGCTTCGTGACCACCGTCTACATGTTCAGCAACGGCCTGCCGCTGCTGCTGGACCACCCGGACGTGACCGCCGCGCTGCCCGGCGACGACGCGCTGGCCCGCGGTTGCGTGGAGGAGGTGCTGCGGATGGAGAGTCCGGTGCACTTCCTGGCCCGCTCCGCACCGGCCGGTGTCGACCTCGACGGCGTCCCGGTCGACCGTGACGACAACGTGCTGCTGCTGATCGCCGCCGCCAACCGCGACCCGGCCCGGTTCCCGGACCCGGACCGCTTCGACCCGCGACGCGACGGCCCGCCGTCGCTGGCCTTCGGCGTCGGACTGCACTTCTGCCTCGGCTCGGCGGTGTCCCGGCTGGAGGGCCGCCTGGCGCTGCCGCGCCTGTTCGCGCGCTTCCCCCGGCTCGCCGTCACCCAGCCCTACACGTACAGCGGGAGCCTGTTCCTGCGCGGTATCGACAAACTGTTCGTCACCACCGGGGAGGCCGGATGACACTCGATCCGCAGGTGGTCGCGTGGCGGGCCGCGCGGGCCGCCGCCGGCACCGTGCCGCTCTACACCCAGACCCTCGCCGAGGCCCGCGCCGCCGACCTCGCCGCGATCCGCGCCGGCTCCGGCGCGGTCGAGCCGGTCGCCGAGGTACGCGACACGACGGTGCCCGGCCCGGCCGGGCCGCTGCCGGTGCGGATCCACCGGCCGGACGGCGACGGACCGCTGCCCACGCTCGTCTACTTCTTCGGTGGCGGCTGGACGCTCGGCAGCGTCGACACGGCCGACGGGATCTGCCGCCGGCTGGTCAACCTCACCGGCGCCCAGACCGTGACTGTCGGCTACCGGCTCGCCCCGGAGCACCCGTTCCCAGCCGCTGTGGAGGACTGCCACGCAGCGTTGCGGCACCTCGCCGCGCACGCCGCCGAGTTCCGCGTCGACGCCGAACGGCTGGCGGTGGGCGGCGACAGCGCGGGCGGGAACCTGGCCGCCGCTGTGACGCTGCTGGCGCGTGCCGACGGCGGTCCCCGGCTCGCCGCCCAGCTGCTGGTCTACCCGAACACCGACCAGCGGCCGGGGCACCGGCCCGGCGACGACGAGGACCCGATGCTGTTCAACAGGCACTCGGTCGGCTGGTACCGCGGCCACTACCTGGCCGACCCCGGCGACGCGGCCCACCCGCTGGCCTCGCCGCTGCTCGCGGAGCATCTCTCCGGCCTGCCCCCGGCACTGGTGGTCACCGCCGGGCACGATCCGCTGCGCGCCGAGGGCCTGCGGTACGCGGAACGGCTGCGCGAGGCGGGCGTGCCCACCGAGACGGACGACTATCCGGGCATGGTGCACGGGTTCTTCGCGATGCCCGGCGTGTTCGACGCCGGACGGCAGGCCCAGGAACGGGCTGCCGCCTTCCTACGCCGCGCGTTCGGGCTCGACGGCACGTCCGGCGCGGCCGGCGCGACGTCCGGCACGGGCGAATCCGCTGCTGGCGTGTTCCCGGCCGGGGGCACGGCAGACCCGGCCGGGGGCACGGCAGACCCGGCCGGGAACACGGTGGACGCGGCCGGGAGCAGGGTTGGCGCGGGCGGCCATGGCTGACCCGGCCGCCACCCCGGCGCGGGACGCGCAGCCGCCCGGCGACGCGACCGACGAGTTCGTGCCGCCGGCGAGCCTGGCCGAGTTCGCCGCGCCGGCCCGGGCCGTGCTTCCCGCCGACGTGTGGGACTTCGTCGACGGTGGCAGCGGCACCGAGACCGCGCTTGCCGCGAACCGGGCCGCGCTGGACCGGGTGGCGGTGCTGCCCCGGATGCTGGCCGGCGTGGACGACCCGTCCACCGAGGCGACGCTGCCCGGTGGCCGGGCCGCGCTGCCGGTGGCTGTGGCGCCGATGGCGTACCAGCGGCTGCTGCACCCCGACGGCGAGCCGGCGCTCGCGGCGGCGGCCCGCGCGGCGGGCGTGCCCTACGTGGCGAGCACACTGTCCAGCACCCCGATCGAGGAGATCGCGGCGACCGGGGCGACGGTGTGGTTCCAGCTCTACTGGCTGCGCGACCGGGCCCTGGTGGCCGACCTGCTCGACCGGGCGGAGGCGGCCGGCTGCGCGGCGGTGATGGTCACTGTGGACGTGCCGGTGCTCGGGCGGCGCCTGCGCGACGCCCGTAACGGCTTCGCGCTGCCGCCGCACGTCACCGCCGCGAACCTGCCCGGCGGCCGGGACGACCTCGCGCACCAGGGCACGCCGGGCGTCTCGGCGGTGGCGGTGCACACCGGTGCGGTCTTCGCCCCGGCGCTGAGCTGGGCGGACCTGGAGTGGCTACGGGGGCGTACCCGGGTGCCGTTGCTGGTCAAGGGCATCCTGGACCCGCGCGACGCGGTCCGCGCGGCGGACGCCGGCGTCGACGCCGTCGTGGTCTCCAACCACGGCGGCCGGCAGCTCGACGCGGCCCCGGCCAGCGCGGCCGTGCTTCCAGAGGTGGTCGAGGCGGTCGAGCAGCGGTGCGCGGTGCTGCTGGACAGCGGCATCCGCAGCGGGGTCGACGTGCTGCGCGCGCTGGCGCTCGGCGCGGACGGCGTGCTGCTGGGCCGGCCGCTGCTCTGGGCGCTCGCGGCCGGTGGCCGGGCGGGCGCCGAGGCGGCGCTGGCGCTGCTCGCGGCGGAACTGCGCGACGCCCTCATCCTCAGCGGCTGCCCCGACCCGGCCTCGGCCCGGCGGCTGCGTACCCGGATCGGAGTCTGACGTGGAGCCGCTCGACCTGGCCGTCTCGGCGCTGCACGGCAGCGTCGGCGACCCGGCACTGAACTCGATGAACTTCCTCAACGAGGTGGCGCAGCACTACCCGGACGCGGTGTCGCTGGCGGCCGGGCGGCCGTACGAGGAGTTCTTCGACTCCGCGCTGCTGCACACGCACCTGGACCGCTTCCGGCGCTACCTGGCCGAGGAGGTCGGGCTGGACCGGGCCGGTGTGGACCGGACGCTGCTGCAGTACGGCCGCACCAAGGGCATCGTGCACCACCTGATCGCCCGTCACCTCGCCGTGGACGAGGGGCTCACCGTCGATCCGGAGTCGATAGTGGTGACCGTCGGCTGCCAGGAGGCCATGTTCCTGGTGCTGCGCGCGCTGCGGGCCGGCCCGGCCGACGTGCTGTTCGCGGTGGCGCCCACGTACGTCGGGCTCACCGGCGCGGCCCGCCTGGTCGACCTGCCGGTACGCCCGGTGGCCGGCGGGCCCGGCGGCGTCGACCTGGACGACCTGCGCGCCGGGGTGCGCCGGGCCCGCGCGGAGGGGCTGCGGCCCCGGGGCTGCTACGTGATGCCCGACTTCGCCAACCCGTCCGGGGTCAGCATGGACACCGCGCAGCGTCGGCGGCTGCTGGAGCTGGCCGCCGAGGAGGACCTGCTGCTGATCGAGGACAACCCGTACGGCCTGTTCCCGGCCGACGGCACCGAGCGGCGGCCCACGCTCAAGGCGCTGGACACCGCCCGCCGGGTGGTCTACCTCGGCTCGTTCGCCAAGACCGTGCTACCCGGCGCCCGGGTCGGCTACGTGGTGGCCGACCAGCGGGTGGGCGAGGCGGACGGCGCCGTCGTCCCGCTCGCCGACCACCTCGCGAAGATCAAGAGCATGGTCACCGTGAACACGTCGCCGATCAGCCAGGCGGTGATCGGCGGCGCGCTGCTCGCGCACGACTGCTCGCTGGTGGCCGCGAACGTCAGGGAGCGGGCCGCGTACGCCCGCAACCTGCGCCACCTGGTCGACGGCCTGGCCCGGCGCTTCCCGCCCGGCGGCCCGGTCTCCTGGACCGTCCCGGCCGGCGGGTTCTTCGTGGTGGTGAGCGTGCCGTTCGCCGTCGACGACGCGCTGCTGCACCGCTCGGCGCGCGAGTACGGCGTGCTCTGGACCCCGATGGCGCACTTCTACGACGCGGGCACACCGGTGAATGCGCTGCGGTTGTCGGTGAGCGCCGTCACACCGGAGTCCATCGATCTGGGCCTGGACCGGCTCGCCGCGCTGGTCACGGAGGCCATGGCGAGCGATGCGACGCCGGAGTGTCAGGGTGCCGCCACAGTGCGTGTTTCCTGACGCCGTCGCTCTGTTGATAATGGACGAATGGTTGCCTGGGAGTACGCGTTGCTCGTTCGTCGGTATCAGGGTCAGGGTCGCAATTTCCACGTCTCGTTCGTGTGGTACGGCCCGGACGGGTCACGCACCGACGTGACGGCGTACGGCGACACCGCGATCGCGCACCTCAACCGGGTCGGCCGGGAGGGGTGGGAGCTGGTCTCCGCCGCCGAGGACGTGAACAACGTGCAGGGCAGCACCGAGGTCCACCGCTACCACCTGAAGCGCCCGCTGCGCTGACCCGCTTACAACGGCGCCCCGGGAGATCGTTCTCCCGGGGCGCCGCCGTCACTGCTGTCAGCCCAGGTCCACGGCGGGGTAGAGCGGGAACGGCGTGAGCAGGTCGGCGGCCTGCTTGCCGACGGACTCGGCGACGGCCGGGTCCAGCACGTACTTCGCCTTCGACGGCGCGCCGTCCGGGCCGGTGCCGGGCGTGGTCTGGCTGAGCACGGTGTGGATCAGCTCGGCCGTGGCGTCCATCTCGGCGGTGCCGAGGCCCCGGGTGGTCAGCGCCGGGGTGCCGATGCGGATACCCGAGGTGTACCAGGCGCCGTTCGGGTCCTGCGGCACCGAGTTGCGGTTGGTGACGATGCCCGAGTCGAGCAGCGCCTGCTCGGCCTGCCGGCCGGTCAGGCCATACCCGGACACGTCGATGAGCACCAGGTGGTTGTCGGTGCCGCCGGTGACCAGCGTGGCGCCCCGGCGCAGCAGCCCGTCGGCCAGCGCCTGCGCGTTGTAGACGATCCGCTGGGCGTAGTCGGCGAAGTCGGGGCGGCGCGCCTCGGCCAGCGCGACCGCCTTGGCGGCCATCACGTGCGGCAGCGGCCCGCCGAGCACCATCGGGCAGCCCCGGTCGACCTGGTCGGCCAGCTCCGGCCCGCAGAGCACCATGCCGCCGCGCGGGCCACGCAGCGACTTGTGCGTGGTGGTGGTGACGATGTGCGCGTGCGGCACCGGGTCGAAGTCGCCGGTGAAGACCTTGCCGGCGACCAGCCCGGCGAAGTGGGCCATGTCGACCATGAAGGTGGCGCCGACCGAGTCGGCGATCTCCCGCATGATCCGGAAGTTGACCTTCCGCGGGTACGCGGAGTAACCGGCGACCAGGATCAGCGGCTTGAACTCGCGGGCCGCCTCGGCCACCCGGTCGTAGTCGATCAGGCCGGTGGCCGGGTCGGTGCCGTAGCTGCGCTGGTCGAACATCTTGCCGGAGATGTTCGGCCGGAAGCCGTGGGTGAGGTGCCCGCCGGCGTCCAGCGACATGCCGAGCATCCGCTGGTTGCCCAGCTCACGGCGCAGCGCGAACCAGTCGGCCTCGGTGAGGTCGTTCACCTGCCGCGCCTGTGCCTTGCGCAGCGCGGGGGACTCGACCCGGTCGGCCAGGACCGCCCAGAACGCGACCAGGTTGGCGTCGATGCCCGAGTGCGGCTGCACGTACGCGTGGGACGCGCCGAACAGTTCGCGGGCGTGCTCGGCGGCGAGCGCCTCGACGGTGTCGACGTTCTGGCAGCCGGCGTAGAAGCGGCGCCCGACGGTGCCCTCGGCGTACTTGTCGCTGAACCAGTTGCCCATCGCCAGCAGCGTCGCGGGGGAGGCGTAGTTCTCGCTGGCGATGAGCTTGAGCGACTCGCGCTGGTCGGCCAGTTCCGCGGCGATGGCGTCGGCGACCCGCGGCTCGACGCCGCGGACGACCTCCAGCGCGCTGCGGAAGGCGGTGGACTCGGCGTTGCGCGACATGCGACCTCCAGGTGACGTGCGGAAGGCCCAGGCGCTCGGCATGCGTCCTCATGACGAGGCCGCTCCCCGATGGTGCTCCATCTCCACGCGCCAGTCACGGCCTGTGCCGATCCTACCGGCCCGGCCGGGACCTGCGGGGTTGGGCCGCCCGTACCGGGGCACACCGTGGGGGAGGGCCGGCCCCGACCCGGCCCGGGGAGAGGAGGCACGACCATGACCACACCGAGCACCGGACGGCCGCTCGCCGTGGTGACCGGCGCGTCCAGCGGCATCGGGTACGAGCTCGCGGTCCAGTTCGCCGAGCACGGGTACGACGTGGTGGTCGCCGCCGAGGACGCGGCGATCGAGCGCGCGGCCGGCGACCTGCGGCGCGACGGCGGCCCGGAGGTGTACCCGGTCCAGGTGGACCTGGCCACGCCCGAGGGCGTACAGCGGCTGGCCGGGGAGGTGACCGGCCTGGGCCGCCCGGTCGACGCGCTGGCGCTCAACGCCGGGCGCGGCGCGGGCGGGGACTTCGTCGGCGGCACCGACCTGGCCGACGAACTGACCGTGATCGACCTGAACGTCCGCTCGACGGTGCACCTGGCCAAGCTGCTGCTGCCGGACATGGTCCGCCGGGGCGCCGGGCGGGTGCTGTTCACCTCGTCCATCGCCGCCACCATGCCCGGGGCGTACCAGGCGGTCTACAACGCCTCGAAGTCGTTCGTGCAGTCCTTCGCCGAGGGGGTGCGCAACGAGCTGAAGGACAGCGGCGTCACGGTGACCTCGCTGATGCCCGGCCCGACCGACACCGAGTTCTTCGACCGGGCCGACATGGAGGACACGCGGGTCGGCCAGGGGCCCAAGGACGACCCCCGCAAGGTGGCCGAGGACGCGTTCGAGGCGCTGATGAAGGGGGAGCACAAGGTCGCCGCCGGTTCGCTGGTCAACAAGATCCAGGTGGCCGCCGGCAAGATCATCCCGGATCGGCTGAAGGCCGAGCAGCACCGCAAGATGGCCGAGCCCGGCTCGGGCGACTGAGCCCGCTACGTGAGCGGGACCGCCCCGAGGGAAAGGGGCGGTCCCGCTCGCGTCGTGCGGCCGGTGTCAGGCGACCACGGCGTCCAGCGACTTCTTCAGCGCCTTCGGGGCGGTCGGCGTCTTCGGCGCCTTCGGCCGCAGGTCGAGCATCCGCTGACCGATCTCCTGCAGCTGGTTACGGCCGAGCGCCTCGCGCACCTTCGGGAACCACTCCTGCTCCTCCTCCTCGACGTGGTGCAGCACGTTCTCGATCAGCACCGTCGTCTTGGCGTTGAAGCGCTCGTCGTCGGCGTCCATGGTGAACAGCTCGAAGCAGAGCACGTCCGCGACGTGGTGCTCCTCGTACGACTCCAGGATGTCGTCCTCGACGTCGGGCACCAGCTTGCGGACCTCCGGGTACATCACCTCGTTCTCCAGGTAGGTGTGCACCGTCAGAGCTTCGAGGATCTGCGTGACGATCTTCCCGCGCTTGCTCGCCGGCCCCTCCTCGGCCTCCTGGAAGGCCTTGAACAGGCGACGGATCTCCTTGTGGTCCTCCTTGAGCAGGACGATCGCGTCGGTGGACACCGGTTACCTCCTAAGTCGGCTGACGCTGCCCCCCTACCCGCCGCCCGACCAGGACAAACAGACCGGGCCCGGCGATAACGCCGGGCCCGGTCCACGCGGGTCGGAGTTACTTCACCGCGTTGTACGCGTCCACGACGCCGGCGCCGTAGAACCCGTTGCGGTTCCCGCCGGAGCAGGTCGCGTCGTACGCGTTCGGGCCCGCCGGGATCAGCGGCACCGGGTTGTAGACGCCCGACGGGCAGGCCTTCGCCACCGCCGTGCGCTCCAGGAACGAGGCCAGCTGGCCCGGGCTCATGCCCGGGTGCGCGGACAGCGCCAACGCCGCGACGCCGGTGGCGTGCGGGCTGGACATCGAGGTGCCCTGCTTGTAGCCCCACCCGTTGGTGCGGGTGGCGGTGTTGAAGGTGGTGGACAGGATGCCGTCGGCGGACGTCGAGCGGGCGCCCTGGGTCCGGAACCGGGTGTCGCCACCCGGCGCGGTCACGTCGATCACGCCCTGGCCGTACGAGGAGTAGTAGCTCTTCTCACCGGTCGGGCCGACGGCGGCGACCGTCACCACGCCCGGCGCCTCGGCCGGCAGGTCGAGGCAGGCGTTTGTGAGGTTCTCGCGCTCCTCCGGCGTGCCGTTGTTCGGGCTGCCGGTGTCGGTGATCTTGTGGGCCAGGTCGTAGTTCGAGTTACCGGCGGACGCGACGTGCAGCACGCCCTGGGACTGCGAGTAGCGCAGGGCCCGCTGCACGGCCTTCCACACCGGGCGCTGCCGCGCGTCGTTTCGGCAGTTCAGCTCCCACGGGTCGATGTAGTAGCTGTTGTTGGTGAGCTGGAAGCCGTGCTCGGCGGCCCACATGAAGCCGCAGACGGCGGCCTCCGGGAAGATGTAGCCGTCGTCGTTGACGACCTTGACGGCGGCGACCTTCACGCCCGGCGCGACACCGGTGACCCCGACGCCGTTGACGGCGGCGGCGATGGTGCCGGCCACGTGGGTGCCGTGGTCGCTGGTGGTGGGGTTCCACGCGGTCTCGGCGGTGTTCGGGGCGCCGCCCACGCAGGAGGCGCTCTTGTCCTTGGCGATCTGGGTCGCCAGGTCCGGGTGGCTGCTGGAGATGCCGCTGTCCAGCACACCCACCACGACCGACGGGCTGCCGCCGGTCACCGCGTGCGCCTGCGGGACGCGGATCTGGTCCATGTCCCACTGCAGGTCGTAGAGCGGCTCGGCGGTCGGGTCGCCGGTGGCCGCGGCGACGGCGGCGGCCGGCACCTCGACCGTCTCGCCCTCGTCCAGGGCGGTGCCCAGGCCGGCGGTGGAGGCGACCGACTCGACGCCGGCGCCCGCCACCCGGGTGACGAAGTCCGGGGCGGACGAGCGCACGACCAGCACGCCGATCTTGTCGTACGCCGCCACCACGGTGCCGTCGGCGGCCGCCACGCGGGCGGCGGCCTTGGCGGTGCCGTTGCCCTGCGGGGCGAGCACCAGATACGAGGTCTCCGGTCCGGCGGCCGCGACCGGCGCCGTGCCGCCGGTGAGGGCGAGCCCGGCGCCGAGCGTCACTGCGGACGCCGCGGCGAGTGTCTTGCGACGGAGATTGTTCACACAGACTCCCAGGGGTTCGTGCGGGTGGACCGCACCCCTGAACGGGCTGCGGTCCGGGCGGAGGCACGGCGAAGTACCGGCCTCGCCCGGACCAGCGCCGCAGCGCACCCGGGTGTTACACGTCCCGCACACCCGTGAAGTGGATCGTCAGACCGTGGCGATCGTGTACGGGATCTCGTCCAGCAGCTCCCGGGCGAGGAAGCCGATCCGCCCGTACCGGGGGACCAGGCGCTGCCCGCTCACCGCGTGCGCGAACGCCGCCCAGCAGGCCGCCTGCGCCGGGTCGGCACCCCGGGAGAGCAGGCCCGCGAGCAGCCCGGCCCGCACGTCGCCGCTGCCCGAGGTGCCCAGCCCGGCGTCCCCGCTCTCCTCCCGCCAGGCCCGGCCGTCCGGCGTCGCGATGTGCCCGTACAGCGACACGACCGCGTCGTACCGGCCGGCCAGTTCCACCGCTTCGGCGTCCAGGTCCTCGCCCGGATCGCGGCCCAGCAGGTGCTGGGCCTCGGTCAGGTTGGGCGTGAGCACCACCTTGCGGCCGGACCCGGCCAGCAGGTCCGGCGCGTGGCTGAGCGCACCGAGCGCGTACGCGTCGAGCACCAGCGCGGTCTCCCGGCCGGCCGCGTCCAGGACCAGGCGCAGCAGCTCCCCGGTGGCGTCGATGTCCTTCAGGCCGGGGCCGACGGCCACCACGTCCGCCTCGGCGACCAGCCCGCCGAGCAGGTCGCCCGGGTCGCCTCGTACCGCGCCGTCGTCGGTCTCCGGCAGGCCGACCACGAGCGCCTCGGGCACCTGGATGCTCAGCGCCGCGGCGGTCGACTCGGCCGCGGCGAGCTGGAGCACGCCGGCGCCGGCCCGCAGCGCGGCCACCCCGGCGAGCAGCACCGCGCCCGGGGTGAACCGGGAACCGCCGACCACCAGCACGGTGCCGCGCGCCTCCTTGCCGCCGGTGGGCACCGGCAGCGCCCAGTCCCGCAACAGCCCGGGGGTGATCACGTCAGACCGGCTCGGCATGGACCTCGTCCTCCCTGGTGGGTGTCGCCCCCTGGCGGTGCAGGTGGGCGACGTCGTTGAACACGTCCGGCACGAGCCGGCCGGAGTCGTCGGCGTGCCAGCCGGTGACCGAGCAGTTGGCGATCACCTGCTCGCGGGTCAGCGCCATCAGCTCCGCCTCGGTGAGCCCTTCCACCAGGTAGCGCAGCAGGAAGACCAGGGCGTCGTGGCCGAACAGCAGCACCCGGCCCCCCTCGTGGTCGCGGCGCAGGTCGCCCAGCAGCGCCCGCAGCCGCAGCGCCACGTCGGTCCAGGACTCGCCGCCGGGCGGCCGGTAGTAGAACTTGCCGAGCCGGGTACGCCGCTGCGCCTCCTCCGGGTAGCGCCGGGTCACGCCGTGGCCGGTGAGCCCGTCGAGGATGCCCAGCTCCCGGTCGCGCAGCCGCTCATCGACGCTCGCCGGGATCCCGGTGCCGCCGAGGGCCAGCTCGGCGGTCCGCACCGCCCGCAGGTACGGCGACACCACCGCCACGTCCGGCCGCCGCGCGTCCGGCAGCCCGGCCAGCCAGCGGCCGGTCGCCCGAGCCTGTTCCTCGCCGGTGGACGACAGCGGCACGTCCGCGTCGCGGTGGGTGAGGTCGATCAGCTCGGCGCCGGACGTCTCGGCCGCCGTGGCCGCGACGTTCGCCGTGCTCTCGCCGTGCCGGACGATCCAGAGCGATGCCAACTCCGCCATGCGGCTCCCGGTACCCGGGCTCGACCGGGGATAACCGCGCCGGACGCGTGGCGCTGCCCGACCGGTCAGCCCTCCGGCGTACCGGGACTGACGAGGCCCGTCTCGTAGGCGACCACCACCGCCTGGACCCGGTCGCGCAGACCGAGCTTGGCGAGGATGCGGGCGACGTGCGTCTTCACCGTCGCCTCGGACAGGTGCAGCGCCTCGGCGAGTTCGGCGTTGCTCAGGCCGCCGGCCAGCGGGCTGATCGAGCAGCTCGGCCACCCCGACGCGGTGCTGGTCACCGACGAGACGGGGTTCCTCAAGGAAGGGGTGTGCTCGGTCGGTGTCCAGCGGCAGTACACCGGCACCGCCGGACGGGTCGAGAACCGCCAAGTCGGGGTGTTTCTGGCCTACGTGTCAGAAGACCGAAGTGGTAAAGACGCCCCTTCCTCGGGACCAACATCCAGTCTGAGAGTGTCCACATCTCAGGGGAAGCCCACCTCCGAACTCACGCTTCGTTTGGATTCAACCGAATGTGAGCGAGTTTGTCGGGGTTCGCCACCGAGTGAATCGCTTGGACCATACCGTCGGTGATGTCGAGCTCGATCACGCCGGTGACGCTGCCGTCGGCATCGAACTTGACGGCGCCCGGTCGGCCGTTGACCCAGGCTGGCCGGAGGCAAACTCCCAGGATCCCGGCCCGGCGGAACACGCCGAGGAGCAGCCGCACCACGGGCAGGCGTCCGGCCAGCGGCTTTCCGAAGGCCTGCGCCTTGCCACCAGTGTCGACGTGCAGCGCCACGTTGGGTGCGAGCATGCCCAGCAGGGCGTTCATGTCGCCGCCCGCGGCGGCCGCGAAGAACCTGCGGGCGAGTTGCTCGCCTTCCGCTCGCCGTTCCGGAGGCGACGAGCGGAAGGCGATCATCTGCCCTCCGGCGGCGACGCGCTGCCGGGCGCGGGCGAAGATCTGCCGACAGTTCGCCTCGGTCTTGCCGGTGGCCCTCGCCACCTCGGCGTAGCCGTACCCGAACACCTCGCGCAGCATGAACACCGCACGCTCCACCGGCGAGAGGGCCTCCAGCAACACCAGGAACGCCATCGACAGCGAGTCGGCCAGCTCGGCGTGCTCGGCCGGCCCGGGCCTGTCGGTGGGCAGGACGACCGGCTCGGGCAGCCAGTTGCCCACGTAGGTCTCCCGCCTCACCCGCGCCGAACGCAGGTAGTTGATCCCCAGCCGCGTCACCGCCGTGGTCAGGTATGCCTTCGGATCGACGATCTCGGTTCCCTCCTGACGGGCGCGAGTCAGGCCGAGAAACGCGTCCTGTACGAGGTCCTCGGCGTCACCCACGGACCCGGTCATCCCGTAGGCGATGGAGAAGAGCAGCGGCCGGTAACCGGCAGCCCTTCTCTCATCGGTTGATCCCGGCATGGAACCCTTCCCACTCGCTTACCGAGGCTCCCGGCGGAGCCCACCTGTCTGCCCGAGCGACCCGGCTGGGCCTTGCGGCCATTCCGCCACACCCGCGTCCACGACGTCGACGTTCAACCGCCCGCTTCCACCCGGTCAACCGGTGAAGGACTCGGGGCCGAAGCGGCCCCACGCCACGAACGCGGCCAAGGCGAGATAGACCAGGTTTCCCACCGCCGACCTGGCCTCACCACGTCGCAGGTGCGTGACCATCGCACCGACCATCAACACCACCACACCGACCGCCGCCATCGGCACCAGAAGCGGCGCGATGTCGGTCACGGCGGGCAGAATCAGTCCAATCGCCCCCAGGACCTCGATGGCCCCGAGGACTTTCAGGAACGGGACGCTGAAATCCGCGGTCCATCCCGCATTGCGCATGGCGGCCATCTTTTCCCGAGGCACGATCAGCTTGCCGACACCACCGATGAGGAGAACGACGGCCAGCAGTCCGGCGCAAATCCACAAAGCCAGGTTCATGAGATCTCTTCCATGAGGGGTTGTGGGAAGTCGGTCCTCAGACCGGAATGACGATCGGTGCCCGGCGGCGTCACCGACGCCGGGCGACATCCGGCTGTGCCTTGATCGTTATCCGTGCTGGCTGGCCTGGTAGTCACCGGCGGGCTGCCGGGTGATGACGTTGACGCGGTTGACGGCGTTGATGAGGGCGATCAACGTGACCAGTGCGGCGAGTTCGTCCTCGGAGTAGTGCTTGGCGGCGATGGCCCACACCTCGTCGGTGACGCCGCCTGCGGCGTCGGTGACACGGGTACCCTGCTCGGTCAGTTCCAGGGCGGCGCGTTCGGCCTCGGTGAAGACCGTGGCCTCGCGCCATGCGGCGACCAGGTGGAGACGGACGGCGGTTTCCCCGGCGGCTGCGGCGTCCTTGCTGTGCATGTCGATGCAGACTGCGCAGCCGTTGATCTGGCTGGCGCGCAGCATCACCAGCTCGCGCGTCGCGGCCGGCAGCGTCGAATCCGCGAGCGCCTTACCTGCCGCGATGATGTGTTTCAGGGACTTGCCCGCGACCGGGCTGCCGAAGAGGTTCAGACGAGCATCCATCGTGCGCTCCTGAGAGTTGTATTTCCTGTCACCCCTCCAAGACAGGGCAGCCCGCCAGCCTGTGACGGCGGCGAGGTGTGACGCTCGCCTCGCCTTCGCCGGCGCCGACCATCTGGCCGGGCCGGCACGGGGTGTCAACGCTCGTCGCACGCAACCGCGTCGCAATCGCCGCATGAGCCTGGCAACACGGACCCATGACCCTCGACCGGGCAAGCCGTCGCCAGATCGCCGTCATAGACACCCTGGTCGTGCGGACGCACGTTGCGGCGCAACCGTCGGCGAGCTGGTCCTTCACCGTGCCGGAGAGGGCCCCGGCGCCCCGGGTGCCGCCCCGGCCGGCCAGTTCGGCGCGGGCCAGCAGCGGATGACGCAGCATCGCCCCCGCGCGATGCGCCCGAAGTCGAACGCCGGCGCCACGTCGCGCACCGGCAGCCCCGAGCGGGCCACGTCCAGCCCCTCGGCAGCCGTGGCCCCCAGCACGCCGTGCTCGGCGTCGCGCAGCGCGACGGCCAGCGGGACGAGCGGAAAGACGTGACCGATCAGGGGCGCGGAGACGATCAGGACGCGCATGAGTTGATCCTGACGATCGGACTGTGCTCTATGGACAGACTCAGCTCCGGGTGTCCGTCGGGACGGATCCGGTCGCCGCTGCCGATGCCCCGGCCACGGGCCTGTCCGCAGCGGCGGAGGGGACGGCTAGGACGCAAGACCGAGCGCTTCCCTGATGAAGGCGATCTGGTCCGACGCGACGATCCGCCGCGTTCGCGGGTCGGTGTAGAAGGAGAAGTGCGTACCTGGATAGAGCTTGAGCGTCCCGTGCGGCGCGCGCTCGGCGAGCTGGCTGCTCAACTCCACGGGCGTCTCCGCGTCGTCGGTGGCGAGGCAGACCAGCAATGGCACGGCCAGCCGCGCGGCCGCGTCCGCGGGGCGGTAGCGCATCATCCGCAGGGTCGCGCGGGGCGCCACCTGGTTGCGCCACAGCGAGTCCTCGCCGGACAGGGTGCGGATGTGCTCCTTGGCCGCGGCCGCGTTGGTGATCGCGATCTCGCCCGGTTCGCCGACCAGTGGAATGTAGTGCGGTGTCAGGCCGAGCCTGCCCCGGAGCGCGTCCCACAGGATGGCCGCCGTGAGCCGCAGGCTCTGAGCCGTCGATCGGCCCTCGGCGCGGCGCGGGAACCCGTTGAACGGGATCTGCGCCACCACGGCGGCGATCCGCGGGTCGCCGGCCGCCGCGGTGATCGCGTGGGCTCCGCCCAGGGAGTTGCCCCACAGGACGACCCGGTCGGCGTCGACGCCCCGGTCGGCCCGGGCACAGGCCACCGCCGCCCGCACGTCGGCGAGCTGGCCGTCGATGTCGACGACCTGGCGCGGATCGCCCTCGCTCCGTCCGAAGCTGCCGTAGTCGAAAGCCAACGCCGCCAGTCCGGCGGCGGCGAAGACCTCGGCCCAGGTGTGGAGCCGGTCCATGGTGCTGCCGAAGCCGGAGCACATCACCACGCACGGCACCGGATGCGACCCCTCCGGCCGGTACAGGCGACCGCCTCGCCGGCCACCGTCGCTCAGGAAGGACAGGTCGACCGCAGTGAACTGACCCATGGTCAGTATGATAGCAACCGTACTTACCTGCGGTAGGGAGCAGTGGCATGACGAGGCAGCGCATCCTGACGGTCGCGGCGGCGCTGTTCGCCGAGCGCGGATACCGGGCCACCTCCATGCAGGAGATCGCCGACCGGGTCGGCATCACGAAGGCCGCGCTCTACTACCACTTCGCCGCCAAGGAGGAGGTGCTCCACGAGCTGACCGGTCCGGTGCTCGACGAACTGGAGCAGGCGTTGAATGAGGCGGAGGCCGCCGGTGATGCGGAAACGGTGCGCTGGCGGGCGATCGAGGCGTTCCTCGACGTGCACCTGCGCCACCGGGACACGCTGCTCATGCTGGTCCGCGACATGACCCTGCTCGTGCAGGCGCCGGTCGCCGACCGCTTCCGGGCCGCCATCGCCCTGGCCAACACCCTCGTCAGCGGCCCCCGCCCCGGGCTCGCCCAGCGGGTGCGCTCAGCCCAGGTGGTCGCCGGGCTCGCCGATCCCGTCGTGATCTTCCGGGACGTGCCACCCGCCAAGCTCCGGCGACTGATCCTCGACGGCACGCGCACGCTGCTGGCGATCGACGGCCCGGCCGCCGACGGTCCGCGGCCGTCCGACGCGGACGCGGCACCCGAGCCGCGCACCCGCCGGGCCGGCGGGCGACCGGCGGCGTTGACCGCCGCGGACGCGGAGAAGGTCCGCCGCCTGCGGAAGACCGGCCGGCTCGGCGTCGACGAGTTGGCCCAACGGTACGGCGTCTCACGCGCCACCATCTACCGAGTTCTCAAAACCTCGTAATTTTTGCGACACACTGGGTTTTGAGACGGCGATGTGGGGACAACCGACGACCCGGCTCACGGCGAGAGCGGAGACGCTCGCCCGGTGCCCGCAGGGTGGTGCGGTGGGCGCAGCGGATGATGTCGCCAGCGCCGGACGGACTCCTCCGGCTGCTCGCGCGGCCGGCACTTCCCTGCGATCGCCAGCCTCAGCCTCTCCGCTGGTGCCCTGACAACGCCGCCATCGTGCTGAACTCCTGGAGACGGGCAACTGGCCGTGATTCCCCGGCGCGCGGAAGTTCGAGCCCGGCGACGGCGACTTCCGGGTATTCAACGACGAAAGCGTCCGGAGCGCCGACGGTTCTGTGCCAGCCCCCGGGGAAGCCCGGCCGCTGGGGTCGAACAAGGCGTCGCGGCTGACGCCGGCTCGCGTTCGGCGGCGGCGAATGCTCGGCGAGGCGGCGGGCGTCGGTGGTGGTGGCGACGGGCGCGCAGCGGGTTCCACCACATGCCCTGCTCAGTGCCGAGGATGTGCTGCGGGTCGAACGCCCACACGGTGCCGCGGGCGGCGCGGATGTCGCGGGTGGCGTCGATGAGGTCACCCTTGACGCGGGTGACCAGGGTCGGGCCGGGGGCGGCGACGATGGCGGGGATCGCCCGGCTGGTGGCCTTGCCGGTGCGAGGGCCCCAGATGTCGACGGCCATGTCCTCCCACGACTGGCGCAGCGGCATCCCGCCGGCGACGGTGGTGCCGATCAGCACGCCGAGCTGGCCGGGGTCGGGCCGGTCGACGTCGGCGAGGCTGGGCCTCAGCCGGCGGCCGCTGTCGGCGACACCCTTGGGCCCGAGATGGGCGAGGTCGGCGCGGCTGGCCATGCGGCGGGCGCCCGAGTCGACGCGGGTGCGCCGCCGGCGAGTCCACCGCCAGGCGGCGGTGCCGCCGGACCGTCCGGCGCTGGACGCGGCGGTGACGCTCGCCGCCGACGTGCTGCTGACCGGTGCCGCGCACCTGGGTTCCGGCGTGGACGCCCGGCTCGCGGCGGTCCGGCGCGACCTCGACGCGGCCGGTCTGCGCTGGGCGCTGCTGGCGCTGGACGACCTGGCCGGGCCGGGTCGCTCGACGCCGACCCCGGCGAACCTGCGGTACAGGCCTGGGTGGACGCCTGGATCCGGCTGTCCGTGACGGCGGAGTCCCGGTGAGCCGGTCCCCACAACCGGCCAGGATCGCTACGGTGTGACGGTGGCGACCACGGCGGCGCAGGAGATCCAGGTGGGGGAGCGGCTGGTCCGCGTCTCCAGCCCCGACAAGCCCTACTTCCCGGAGCGCGGGCTGACCAAGCTGGACGTGGTCAACTACTTCCTGTCCGTGGGCGACGGCATCCTGCGCGCGCTGCGGGACCGTCCGACCATGCTGGAACGCTGGCCGCGCGGCGTGTTCGAGGGCGCCAAGGTCGCCACCCGGCAGACCAACAAGGGCGACGCGTTCTACCAGAAGCGGCTCCCGGCCGGTGCGCCCGACTGGGTACGCACCGCGCACATCACGTTCCCCAGTGGCCGTACCGCCGACGAGGTGGCCCCGAGCGAGCTGGCCGTGGTGATCTGGGCGGCAAACCTGGGCACGCTGCGCTTCCACCCGTGGCCGGTGTCCAAGGACGACGTGGAACACCCCGACCAGCTGCGCATCGACCTCGACCCGATGCCCGGCGTCGACTTCGCGCAGGTGGTGCCGGTGGCGCACGAGGTGCGCGCGTACCTGGCCGAGCTGGGCCTGGAGGGCTTCCCGAAGACCACGGGCGGGCGCGGCATCCACGTGTACGTCTCGATCGAGCCGCGCTGGAGCTTCGGCGAGTGCCGGCGGGCCGTGCTGGCGCTGGGCCGGGAGATGCAGCGCCGCCTGCCCGACCTGGTCACCACCACCTGGTGGCGTGATCAGCGGGACCGGCCGGTCTTCGTCGACTACAACCAGATGGCCCGCGACCACACGATGACCTCGGCGTACTCGATCCGGCCGACGCCGGCGGCGCTGGTCTCGGCACCGCTGGACTGGTCCGAGCTGGACGACGCCCGGCCGGAGGACTTCGACGTGGTCAGCATGCCCGCGCGGTTCGCCGATCGGGGCGACCCGCACGCCGGTCTGGACGGGCGGCGCTACTCGCTGGAACCGCTGCTGGAGCGGGCCGACGCCGAAGGGCTGGAGTCGCCGCCGGAACGCTGAGGCGGTCAGTCCCAGGGGCTCTGCGTGCCGTCGAACTCCTCGAACACCAGCCAGGTACGTGTCGACAGCACCCCGGCGATGCTCTGCACCCGGTCCAGCACCACGTCCCGCAGCGTCGCGTTGTCCGGCGCCCGGACCAGCGCGAGCACGTCGTGCTCGCCGCTGAGCAGCGCCGCGTGCTCGATGTAGCGCACCCGGGCCAGCTCCGCCGAGACCTCCCGCCAGGTGTTCTGCTCGATGGTCAGCGCGATGTACGCCGAGGTGCCCAGCCCGGCCGGCTCCGGCGCGACCCGCGCGGTGAACCCGGTCAGCACCCCGTCGCGCAGCAGCCGCTCCACCCGGGCGTACGCGTTGGTGCGGGAGACGTGCACGCGTTCGGCGAGCGTACGGATGGACGTCCGGGCGTCGCGGACCAGCTCGCGCAGGATCCGCCGGTCGACCTCGTCGAGCGGCCCGGCCGAACGTCCCGTTCCGCCCGCCGCGCCCGGTGTGGCGCCGGTCTCCTGGCTCACCTCAGCCGCCCTCCCGTGCCATTCGTCCCGCGTTCATCCCGGATGTTGAGTCAATCATCCACGACCGGGAGCATAGGGCCACCACACGTCCAGGAGGTCCCCGCCGTGACGACCACACCCCAGGCGGTCCGCAGGGCATCCCCGCGCACCCGCCGGAAGACCACCCCGGCCGTACCCGACCCGTCGGCCGGCTTCATGCCGCAGCGGGAGCCGGTCCGGCTGCTCGAACCCGACGGGACCCCGCTGCCGGCCCGCGACGACTACCCGGAGCCGCCGGTCGAGACGCTGCGCGAGATGTACCGGCGGATGGTCGTCGGCCGCCGCTTCGACGTGCAGGCCACCGCGCTGACCAAGCAGGGCCGCCTCGCCGTCTACCCGTCCGCGCGCGGCCAGGAGGCCTGCCAGATCGGCGGCGTCCTCGCGCTGCGCGACACCGACTGGGTGTTCCCCACCTACCGCGAGTCGATGGCGCTCACCGCGCGCGGCCTCGACCCGGTCGAGGTGCTCACGCTGCTGCGCGGCGACTGGCACTGCGGGTACGACCCGGCCGCCACCCACACGGCGCCGCAGTGCACCCCGCTCGCCACCCAGTGCGTGCACGCCGCCGGGCTGGCCTACGGCGAGTCGTACCAGGGGCGCGACACGGTGGCGCTGGCGTTCATCGGCGACGGCGCCACCAGCGAGGGCGACTTCCACGAGGGGATCAACTTCGCCGCCGTGTTCAAGGCCCCGGTCGTCTACCTGGTGCAGAACAACAAGTACGCGATCAGCGTGCCGCTGTCCCGGCAGACCGCCGCGCCCAGCCTCGCCTACAAGGGCGTCGGCTACGGCGTACCCAGCGAGCAGGTCGACGGCAACGACCCGGTCGCCGTCCTGGCGGTGCTGGAGCGCGCGGTGGCGCACGCCCGCGCCGGCAAGGGCCCCTACCTGGTCGAGGCCCACACGTACCGGATGGAGCCGCACACGAACGCCGACGACCAGACCCGCTACCGCGACGCCGACGAGGTCGAGGCGTGGCGCGACCGCGACCCGATCGCCCGGCTCGAGGCGTACCTGCGGGCCCGGGGCGTGCTCGACGACGCCGCCGTCGCGGCGGTCGCCGACGAGGCCGAGGAGTACGCCGCGGCGCTGCGCCGCCGGATGGACTCCCAGCCGACAGTCGACCCGCTGAGCCTGTTCGACCACGTGTACGCCGAGCCGACGCCGCAACTCGTCGAGCAGCGCGAGATGGTCCGGGCCGAGCTGGCCGCCGACGCGGAGGGGGACGCCTGATGGCCACCATGACCATGGCGAAGGCGCTCAACGCCGCGCTCGCCGACGCGATGCTCGACGACGACCGCGTGGTCGTCTTCGGCGAGGACGTCGGCCAGCTCGGCGGCGTCTTCCGGATCACCGACGGGCTTCAGGCCCGCTTCGGCGACAAGCGCTGCTTCGACACCCCGCTGGCCGAGGCCGGCATCGTCGGGTTCGCCGTCGGCCTGGCCATGTCCGGGCTGCGCCCGGTGGTCGAGATGCAGTTCGACGCGTTCGCGTACCCGGCGTTCGAACAGATCGCCTCGCACGTGGCGAAGCTGCGCAACCGCACGCGCGGCGCGCTGAGTGTCCCGATCGTCATCCGGGTGCCGTACGCCGGTGGCATCGGCGGCGTGGAGCACCACTGCGACTCGTCCGAGGCGTACTACGCGCACACCCCCGGTCTGAAGGTGGTCACGCCGGCCACAGTGGACGACGCGTACTCGCTGCTGCGCGCCGCCATCGACGACCCCGACCCGGTGGTGTTCCTGGAGCCCAAGAAGCTCTACTTCACCAGCGCCGAGGCGGAACTGCCGGCCCGTACCGCGCCGATCGGCACCGCCGTGGTGCGCCGCCCCGGCACCGACGCCACGCTGATCGCGTACGGGCCGGCGGTGCCTGTGGCGCTCGCCGCCGCCGAGGCCGCCCGCGAGGAGGGCTGGGACCTGGAGGTCGTCGACGTACGCAGCATCGTGCCGTTCGACGACGCCACAGTCACCGCCTCGGTACGGCGTACCGGCCGGTGCGTGGTGATCCAGGAGGCGCAGGGCTTCGCCGGCGTCGGCGCGGAGATCGCCGCCCGGGTGCAGGAACGCTGCTTCCACGCCCTGCACGCCCCGGTGCTTCGGGTGTCCGGGCTGGACATCCCGTACCCGGCGCCGATGCTGGAGCACACCCACCTGCCCTCGGTCGACCGGGTGCTGGACACCGTGGCCCGTCTCCAGTGGGACGACCAGCCCGACACGAGGTGGGTGGCGGCATGAGCGAACGCACCGAGCGGAGCGAGGGCCGTGAGGGCATGCCCGGTCGGCACGGCATGAGCGAACGCACCGAGCGGAGCGAGGGCCGTGAGGGCATGCCCGGCCGGCACGGCATGAGCGAACGCACCGAGCGGAGCGAGGGCCGTGAGGGCATGCCCGGTCGGCACGGCATGAGCACCGCTGTGGGTACGCGGGACTTCCTCCTGCCCGACCTCGGGGAAGGGCTGAGCGAGGCGGAGATCGTCGAGTGGCGGGTCGCCGTCGGCGACGTGGTGACGGTGGACCAGAGCGTGGTCGAGGTGGAGACCGCCAAGGCCGTGGTCGACGTGCCGTGCCCGTACGCCGGACGGGTCGTGGCCCTGCACGGCGCGGCCGGTGAGGTCCGCCCGGTCGGCCAGCCGCTGATCACCATCGCCCCGCTCGACGACGCCCCCGACCCGCACGCCACCTACCGCGAGGAGGAGCGGGCCGGCTCCGGCAACGTCCTGATCGGGTACGGCACCGGCCACGGCGGCACGGGCCGGCGGCGGCGTCGTCCGCGGCTGGCGCTGGCCGCCGAGCCCGGCACGCCCGCCTCGGCGGACTCCGCGTCCGGTGCGGCGGCCGTGACCGGCTCTCCGGTCCCGGCCGGCTCTCCGACCCTGGCGGGTCCGGCTCCGGCCGGTTCGTCGGCTCCGAGCGGCACGGCCGCGTCGGGTGACCGCATGGGCGACCCTGCGCGTACCGGCGGACCGTCGGCGGCGCCGCTGGTCATCTCGCCGATCGTGCGGCGGCTGGCGAAGGAGCACGGCATCGACCTCGCGTCGCTGCGCGGCACCGGGCCGGGCGGCGTGATCCGCCGGGCCGACCTGGACGCGGCAGTGGCCGCCCCCGCTCCGGCGGCCCGGCTGGCGGCGGTGCCGGACGCCCCAGCCGCGCACGCCGAGCTCGCCCCGGCCGGTGACTGTGACGCGGTCATTCCGCTCACCGGCATCCGCAAGGTGATCGCCGACAAGCTCTCCCGTAGCCGCCGGGAGATCCCGGAGGTGACCATCTGGGTCGACGTGGACGCCACCGGCCTGCTGGAGACGCGCGCGGCGATCAACGCGGCCACCCCGGAGACGCCGGTGAGCATCCTGGCGCTGCTGGCCCGGATCTGTCTCAGCGGCCTGCGGAGGTATCCGCAGCTCAACGCGCACGTCGACACCGAGGGCCAGCGGATCGTGCAGTCCGCGGGCGTGCACCTGGGCATCGCCGCGCAGACCGACAGGGGCCTGGTCGTGCCGGTGCTGCGCGACGCGCAGCGGCTGACCACCCGGGAGCTGGCCGCCGCGCTCGCCGAGACCACGGCGGCGGCCCGGGCCGGCACCCTGCCACCGGCCCGGCTGACCGGCGGGACGTTCACGCTCAACAACTACGGCGTGTTCGGGGTGGACGGCTCCACGCCGATCATCAACCACCCGGAGGCGGCGCTGCTCGGCGTCGGCCGGATCGTCGACAAGCCGTGGGTGGTGGACGGGCAGCTCGTCGTCCGCAAGGTGACCCAGATCAGCCTCACGTTCGATCACCGCGTCTGCGACGGTGGCGTGGCCGGCGGCTTCCTGCGCCACGTGGCCGACTGCGTCGAGCAGCCCGCCCTCCTGGTCGCCAACGTCTGACCCCGCCGCCCCCGGCCCCGGCCCCCACACGGGGCCGGGGCCGCTCGCGTCCCCACCGCCCCGCGCGATCTTGCACTTGCTGCCCTGGAGAAGGGTGTGAATCGGGCATATCGCGGGCAGCAAGTGCAAGATCGCGGCGGTGGTGCGGAGTCCAGCGCTGCCGTCCTGGGAGAACGTCCCGGTGGGCGGGATCGGGCGAGATCTTGGTAGGAAAGCGCCCCCATGAGGGACGTTTCGTACCAAGATCTCGCCCGGTCGCCCTCCCTGCGCCCGTCCCCTCCCCGTCGATCATGAGGTTGGCGGGGACAAGCCGGACGCCGTAGACCGTCAACTTCATGATCGACGGAGGAGGGGCGGGCAGGAGGCGGCGAGAGGCGGGCGGGAGGCGGGCTGGGGCGGCGGGGAACCGGGCGGAGGGTGCGTGGGGCGCAAGCTGGGACGGGAATTACGTGTCCGGCACAATTCGCGCAGCTGTTTCCGAGCAATTCCGCCGAAGGTGCCACGGCGCGACCCCGGGCCTACAGAATGTGGGCGAGAGGGTTCGGAAATGGGGGGCGAAATATGTTTGCGAGGCGCCGACTGACGCTTTTCGCGATGACCGTCGCAGCCGCGCCACTGGCGGTCGGCGCGTGTACCGCCGGCCCGAAGTCGGTGGCGAAGCGGGCCGAGGCCGCGCCGCCGTCGGTCTCCGTGTCGCCGGCCGACCGTACCCGGGACGTGCCGATCAGCGCGGAGGTGGGTACCAGGGTCAGCAACGGCAAGGTGACAGCCGTCAAGCTGACCGACGACAAGGGCAACGCCGTGCCGGCCCAGCCGCGTGAGGACGGCTCCGGCTGGGTGCCGGACCGGCCGCTCGCCAATTCCCGGACGTACACCGCCGAGGTGACCGCGACCGGAGACTCCGGTAAGACCGCCACGCAGAAGACGACGTTCACGACGATGGCCAAATCCACCAAACCGGCCGTCACCAGCGAATTGTATTTCCGGCCGAATCAGACGTACGGGACGGCGATGCCGGTCGTGCTCGGATTCGACCCGCCGATTCCGGAGGAGGCCCGCGCGGACGTGCAGCGCCGGCTGTTCGTGAAGACCGACCCGCCGCAGCCGGGCACCTGGTCCTGGGTGGCCGACGGCAAGCAGGCCGAGTACCGCGCGCCGGACCGGTGGAAGCCGGGCACGAAGATCAGCGTGCGCAGCGCGTTGCAGGGGCTGCCCATCGGCAAGGACGCGATCGGTGACTCCGACCGGGTCGCGAGCGCAAAGGTCGGCCGCCAGGTGACGCTGGACATCGACAACGAGACCAAGCAGATGACCGTCTACCAGGACGGCAAGGTGCTCAAGAAGATCCCGGTCAGCCTCGGCAAGCCGAGCACGCCGACGTCGAGCGGCAACATGGTGATCATGGAGAAGCACGAGCACACCACGTTCGACACCCGTGGTGAGCCCAACGGCGGCTACGTGGTCGACGTCGACGACGCCCAGCGGCTGACCTGGGGCGGCGAGTTCATCCACTCGGCGCCGTGGTCGGAGGGCGACCAGGGGAGCACGAACGTCTCGCACGGCTGCACCAACGTCTCGGCCACCGCCGCGGACTGGCTGATGGGCTTCACGCAGGTCGGTGACCTGGTGACGGTCAAGGGCACCGAGGTGAAGCTCGACCAGGGCAACGGCTTCACCGCCTGGAACGTCGGCTGGGACGAGTTCGCGAAGGGCAGCGCGCTTCCCGTACCGGCGGGGCTGAAGCCCACGCAGAGCGCCACGCCGCATCCGGGCGCGGTGGCCGGTGGGTCGTCACCGGCCCCGGCCCCCTCGCGGAGCAACAGCGGCGGCTGAACCTGGGGAGGAACGGCCACGGGGCCGGCCCGCGTCCGCGCGGGCCGGCCCCGCGTCGTGCTCACTCCAGGTCGACGCGGGCCACCCCGGTCGCGGTCAGGCTGCCCAGCCAGAGGTGGCGGCCGTGTTGCCGCACGCCGGTGACCATCGGGTACGCCCCGCTCGGGCCGTGCAGCGTGCGCAGCACCCGGCCGGTGCCGTCGACCAGCGCGACCAGCCCGTAGCGGCGTGGCTGCGGCTGCACCGCGCCGGGTAGCAGGGCCACGATCTGCCGCACCCGGGGATGTGGCAGCAGCCGTTCCATGGCGCGCAGCCGGGGGCTGGGCAGCGCGACCCAGTAGGTGCCGTCGCCGACAGCGGAGATGTTGTCCGGGTACGCGGGCAGGTCGGTGAGCACCGTGGCCCGCCCGCTCGGCAGGTCCACCCGGAGCAGCCGGTGGGTGGCGGTCTCGGCCAGCATCAGCGCCGACTCGTCCGGGGTCAGCGCCAGCCCGTTGGGGAAGTAGAGCCCGTCCGCGACCACCTCGGTACGCCCGGTGTCCCTGTCGTACGCGAGCACCCGCCCGTTGGGCCGGTGCTCCAGCAGGTCGCGCTTCCAGTGCGAGAGCGGGAACCGGTCGGACGAGTCGGTGAAGTAGACGGTGCCGTCGCGCGCCACGGCCGCGTTGTCGGCCAGGTGCACCGGCGGCGCGGTCCCGGTCAGCTCGTGCACCCGGCCGGCCGGGTCGACCCGCAGCAGCCCCCGGTACGCGTCGCAGACCAGCAACCCGCCGTCCACCGGATCGCACTCGATGCCCAGCGGCCGTCCGCCGGTCTCGGCCAGCAGCGTCGGCGGCGTGCCGGGCGGGGAGTCGGCCGGCCACCACCAGAGCCGGCCGTCCTCGTCGCCGCTGACCACCCGGCCGTCGCCGTCGACCACCACGTCCTCCGGGCCGTGCCCGCCGGCCGGCAGGGGCAGCAGGTCGGCCCGGTCGAGCCGGGTGTCCGCGGGCGCCCAGGGGCCGGTGAGCGGCGGCGGCACCGTCGCCGGCTCGCGGACCGGCCGGATCAGCAGTGGGGCGCGCGGGCGGGGGACGACCATCGGCTCATTGTGGCCCGGCGGCGTCGCGCGGGGCAGCCCCCGGCGGCGTTTCGCCGCTTCCCGCGCGTGGCGTGGCGGCTGCGGGATGACCCTGAGGCGGCTCGGGGTCGGGTCCCGGACAGTACCCGGAACCCCCGGCCGCGAGGTCCGGAAATGTCGGTGGGGCCGGGTAGGTTTGGCCGCATGGTACACAGCGTTGAGCGCTTCCACGTGGCGATGGACGTGCACGATCACGTGGTCGAGCTGCGCCCGGTCGGCGAGATCGACATCGCCTCCGTGACGGCGTTCCGGGCCGCGCTCTGGGCGGCGCCGGCCCGGCCGGTGCTGCGGGTCGACCTGTCCGGCGTGCGGCTGCTCTCCGCCGCCGGGGTCCGCGCGCTGGTCGCCACCCACCTGCGGGTCCGGGCCCGCGGTGGCGAGCTGGTGCTCACCGACCCCGACCCGGTGGTGGCCCGGGTGCTGCGGGTGACCGGCCTGCACCGGGTGCTCCCGGTGCGCTGCTCCGACCGCTCGCAATCCCTGCCCGGCCGCTCCCACGACCTGCCCGGCCGCTCCCACGACCTGCCCGGCCGCTCCCACGACCTGCCCGGCCGCTCCCACGACCTGGTGGCCTGCGCGGCCTGAGCCCGAGAGGGCGCCGGGCGGCCGGAGCCCGAGCGGAGCCGCCGCGCGCCCCGAGCACGAACCGGGCCGCCCCGCGTCGGCCGGGCACGCGTCGGGCCGCCGGCGCGAGTGCCGACGGCCCGACGTGAACGGTGCCGCGCTCAGCGCACGCCGAGCAGGTCCACCACGAAGACGAGCGTCTCGTTCGGCTTGATGACGCCGCCGGCGCCCCGGGCGCCGTAGCCCAGGTGCGGCGGGATGGTGAGCCGGCGCCGGCCGCCCACCTTCATGCCCACGACGCCCTGGTCCCAGCCGGCGATGACCTGGCCGCCGCCGAGCGGGAACTCGAACGTCTCTCCCCGGTTCCACGAGGCGTCGAACTCGCGACCGTTCGAGTGGGCCACGCCCACGTAGTGCACGCTCACCAGTTGGCCCGGACGGGCCTCCGGGCCGTCGCCGACGGTGATGTCCTCGACGACGAGATCGGCGGGCGGCGCGCCCTCGATCGGGCCGACCTCGGGCTTGTCCATGAGCGGGTCTCCTCGGATGCTGACGGTGTGGTCACTGTCGATCCTGCCGGATCGCGACCGGCCGATACGCGCCGGTCCCCGCACACGGTGTGGCGGGGACAGGAAAGGGGGCGGGCGCCGCCTGTTCGGCGACGCCCGCCCCGGGGCGAGCTGGTCACTTCAGCCAGGGGAGACGCTGGACCAGGGGGAGCCTCGCCCAGACCCGGCCGAGGCCGAGGGTGTTGCCGGCGCCCACCAGGGCCAGGCCGGCCAGCAGGCCCGCGTAGATGAGGTGGTCGTCCATGAAGGGGTTGTTCGCCGGGGGCAGCACGGCCGTCCACATCAGGACCAGGAGCAGCCCACCCGCGACGGCGGCCATCCGGATGCCGATGCCGAGCATCAGGGCGGCACCGATGCCGAGGAGGCCGAGCATGAACAGCCAGTCCGCCCAGGCCGCGCCGGCCAGGTTCTGGTAGAGGCCCGCGAACGGTCCCTCGACGGCGTGTCCGAGGAAGCCCTCGGTGGGGCTGCCGCCGTTGATCCAGGCGTTCTTCGCCGGGGTCTCGTGGCCGAGGCCGAACATCTTGTCCAGGAAGGCCCAGAGGAACACCCAGCCCAGGGCGAGCCGCAGACCGGCCCAGACGTACCGGGTGGCCTTCTGGCGGGTGGTCTCGGTGTGCGCCGCCGGAGCGATGGTGGCGGCGGGGGTCCGCTTGACGGCGGGGGTCCGCTCGATTGTCGCGGTCATTGTCTCCACGTCCCTTCCTGTGCCTCGCACCGCGCTTCCCGGTGGCACATTCATTCCACCGCCGCGCGGCGTCCGGGAGCAGGGCCGAGAGGTGCCCTCGTGACCGGGTCATAGGTCCCGTCCGTACCCGGTCCGGTCGGCCCGTCACCGCCGGTCCGCCGCCCCTGACCAGCGCGCCCGCCGGCCGCCTACCGTCGCAGGTGGAGGCCCGGCACGAGGAGGTCGTGATGAGGACGTGGCAGGTGGCCGACGTGATGACCAGGGACGTCGCGACGGTGACGGAGGAGACTCCGTACCGCGAGGTCGTCGACGTGCTGGTCCGGCAGCGGATCAGCGGCGTGCCGGTGGTGGACTCGTTCCGCCGGGTGCTCGGGGTGATCTCCGAGGCGGACCTTCTGCACAAGGTGGAGCGGTCCGGCCACCCGGACGAGCGGCGGGTCTTCGAGGGCCGGCGCCGCCGTACCGCGCGGGAGAAGGCGGGCGCGCTCGTCGCCCGGGACCTGATGACCGCCCCGGCGGTCACCACCCACGAGCGGGCGTCGCTCGTGGCGACCGCCCGGCTGATGGACCACGAGGCGGTCAAGCGGCTCCCGGTGCTCGACGACCTGGGCCGGCTCGCCGGCATCGTCACCCGCGGTGACCTGCTGCGTGTACACCTGCGCACCGACGCGGAGATCCGCGAGGAGGTCGTGCACGAGGTGCTGCGCCGGGTGTTGTCGGTGCGCGACGGCCTGGTCACCGTCCAGGTCCGCGGCGGCGAGGTCACCATGGACGGGCGGCTGGACCGGCGCAGCGCCGTCGAGCTCGCCGGCCGTCTCGCCGCCCAGGTGGCGGGCGTGGTCGCGGTGCACAACGTGATCGGGTACGACGTGGACGACACGACGCTGATGGAGCTGGACCCGGTGCACGCCACCCCGGTGGCCTGAGCGCCGCCGCCCGGGCCCCACCGGTCAGGTGGGGCCCTCGGTGGCGAGCTGGGCGGCGAGCAGCGCCGGTGCCTCGGCCAGCGACGGGCCGTACCAGGTGAGGTGCCGGCCGGACACCAGCGCCGCCGGCACGCCCGGGAACGCCTCCGGCCCGTCGTCGGCGGTGAACCGGTACGGCTCGTCGGGCAGCACCACCAGCTCCGGCGCCCGGGCGTGCAGCTCGTCCAGGCTCGGCCGGGGATAGCGCTCCGCGTCGTCGGCCCAGCCGTTGCGCACACCGAGCCGGGCCAGCACGTCCCCGGCGAACGTGTCCCGCCCCAGCACCACCCACGGCCGCCGCCACACGGGCACCACGGCGGTGCGGACGCGTCCCGGCGCCGGCAGCGCGGCCCACGCGCGGCGGGCCGAGCGCAGCCACTGCGGCTCGGCCGGCACGCCGAGCGCGACCACCAGCTCACCGAGCTGGTCGAGGGCCTCCGGCACGGTACGCGGGAAGGTGACCCGGACCGGCACCCCGGCCGCGCGCAGCGCCTCGGCGTCGGCCAGCCGGTTCTCCTCCTCGTTGAGCAGCACCAGATCCGGCTCCAGCGCGAGCACCCGGCCCAGGTCCGGGTACTTCGTCCCGCCGACCCGGGCCACGTCCAGCCCGGCCGGATGGGTGCACCAGTCGGTCGCCCCGACCAGCACCTCAGGGCGGGTGGCCGCGACCGCCTCGGTCAGCGACGGCACCAGCGACACCACCCGCACCGCGTCTCCTCCCTTCGAGCCGGACCGCCGGTCAGCGGGCCGCCGCGGTCACGGCGTCAGGGGTCTCCGTCGGCAGGCCCGCCACCGGCACGCCCTTGCGTACCGCCCAGTCGACCGCGGCGCGCAGGTCCGCGGTGGGCAGCGGCCGCCGGGTGGTCACCCCGACCGCCGCGTGCACGGTGTACGCCATGAACGGGTACGACCGGGCCAGCGCGCCGATCGCGTCGTGCAGCCGGCGTACCACCTCCAGCGCGGCCGGCTCGTCGAGCCCCGGCAGGAGGAGCTGGAACTCGTTCTCGGTGACGCGCAGCGCGCGGTCGACGGGCCGCAGCACGGCGGTGATCGCGGTGAGCACCGCGTGCCCCTCGCGGGCGACACCGCGGCGGCCGAAGCGTTCCGGTGAGCCGGGCGGCGCGTCCACCCGCAGGCCGACCAGCGCCACCGGCAGCGTGCCGGAGGCGGTCACCCCGTCCGCGCCGGACCACCGGGCCAGGCCGGGTTCGTCCAGCATCGCCTCGGCCGGCTCGACCGGCTGGTTGTTCCGGTCGCCGCGGCGGGCCAGCAGGCGCAGTGCCGCCTCGGCGCGCGGTTCGCCGGGCCCGGCCGGGATGTCCCGCACCCGGGCGATCGCCTCGTCCAGCGCGCCACGTGCCGCGGCCGGCAGCCGCTCGGCGAGCTGTTCGCGCAGCCGGATCGCCTCGTGCAGCGCCTCGTCGCGGCGGAAACCCCAGCGCCCCTCGAACAGCCGGCCGGACTCCAGCGTCGGCGCGGGCGCCACTTCGGCCCGGTCGCGTGCGACGAGGGTGGCGCCGAAACGCGGGCTCAGGGCCACCACGGTCCACTCCCGGGCCAGCGCCTCCGCCTCGTCCAGCGTCACGCCGTAGGCGCCCTCTGGCAGGTCGGGCGGCGGTCCGTCGACCATCGCCACCACCGTCACGGCGGCGCGGCCGGCGATGCGCCGGTAGACCTCGCGCTCCCGGGCGAAGTACGGCAGCCGCTGGAACAGCGCGAGCACGACGAGCGGGCCGTCCTCGGCCTCGGCGAGCGCGGCGCGTTCGATGGCGTGGGAGACGGCGACGAGACTGCGTTTGGTGAACTGTTCCGGGGTCCGTCCGCTGGGCACGGGCAGAGCCTAGAGGGACGGGCGCGGTAGCGCACCGGTCGGCCGGTCCGGTCGTGCCGCACCGCCTACACTCGGGCGTCGACCGGACGAGAGGGATCGGGGCGAGATGACGAGCACAGGCAGCGTGACCGCCTCCTGGCTGCGACCGGTCCCGCCCGGTGTCGCGCCTTCGCTGGTCCGTGCCGGCCACGTCGGTCACGCCGGGCGGCGGCTCGGTGAGCTGGTGCAGGGCCGCCCGCCGGGGGTCACCGGCAGCCAGTGGAGCACCGCCGGGCGGGAGTCGCTCGACCTGGTGGTCTGCGCCGCGGACACCGGGCTGCCGCGCTTCGCGGTGCGGTTCACCGCGCCGGTCCCCGACGGGTCGTCCGCGCGGCGGTCCGAACGGCTGACCGACGCGGTCTGCGCCGCCGTCGGCCTGCCGCTGCTGCGCGTCGAGTCGCCGACGCTGGGCGGCGCGGAGCAGGCCCGCCGGTTCGCCGGGTACGTGCTGGACGCGCGGGCCTACGCCGACGGCACCGACCCGGACGGCGGCGACGCTGTCGGCTTCCGGGACATCATCGGCCGGCTGCCGGACGGCCGGCGCGGACCGGTGAACGACCTGGGCGCGCTGGCCCGGGTCGAGGCGGTCGAGGCGTACGTGGCGGGCCGCATCACCGACCCGATCCTGCGCGGCCTGCACGTGCGCTGGACCGGCGGCCCGGCGGAGGGCTGGGCCTGGGCCGAGGTGCGGCCGGGCCGCTGCCTGCTGGAGCGGGTACGGCTGACCTCGCGCGGTTTCTCCTGCGGCGTCGAACCGGGGCGGCTCGCCGAGGACCTGGCCGTGGTGGCGCTGGGGGAGCGGCTGCGTGACCTCGACGGCGCCGTGCCGTCCCTGATGGACCGCGACGAGCTTCTCCGGCGGGTACGCGCGCTGGCGGCGCGGCGGGACTCCTTCGACGGCGGGTTCGCCTTCGACCACCTCTGCGCCGACTGACCTGTTCTCATCCCGCCGACGGCGGGTTTCGATTTTTTCCGATCTCCGGTTGAACCTTCGCCGACGGCGCTCCGTACCTCATCGGGAACGGACGCAGATCTTCCCCGCCGCGCCCGGACGGCGCGGAGACGGTGCGGAAAGGGCATCGTCGGCCATTGACGTGCGACCGAGCGTCGCAGTGATCTCACACCCCGAATTCGTCGGTCCGCCGGGATCACCAGTCAACTACCGGATCGAGAAGGAGAGCAATTCGATGCGCAGGTCCACACGGGCGCGCCGGTCATCCGGTAACGCGCGGAGCAAGCGGTTGCTGGCGGTTGTCGGCACGCTCGCGGTCTTCGGCGGCATCGTCGCCGTCACCCAGATCTCGTCCGCCCAGGACCGGCGGACGACCACCCGCGCCGCCTCGGCGTCCTGCGTGCCCGCGAGCCCCGGGGCGACCGCCCCGGACGGCCAGGGCAGCACCACCCGTACCTGGCAGAACGGCCGCTGGGTGCGCCAGCACTGGGGCGACGGCCAGATGTCACCGGCCGAGTGCCAGCAGACCAACGCGGGCGGAGCCGGCGCCGGCACCCCGACCGTGGCCTGCCCGGACGTCCGGAGCCGGCTGCCGCAGGTGCCCGGCCGGGCCCGCGCCGAGGTGGACCGCACGCTGGCGCTGCTGGAGTCGCAGATCGCCGACGCGAACCGGCGGCTCGCCGCGGACGGCCGCAACGGCGGCGAGTTCATAAACAACGCGATCCTGCGTCCGCTCGCGGACAAGCGCACCGCGGCGCTCAACCGCATCGCCACCGCCATCGGCCGGGTCGCCCAGCGCCCGCAGGGCCTGGACCAGCTCGCCCAGTGCGCGGTGACCGACACCCCCGGCAACGGCGGCCAGAACGGCGGGAACAACAACGGCGGCCAGAACGGCGGCAACAACAACGGCGGCCAGAACGGCGGCAACACCGGCGGGAACAACGGCGGCGGGAACAACAACGGCGGTGGCCAGAACAACGGTGGCGGCAACGGCCTGAACGTGCTCGCCAAGGACTGCTCCGGCAGCCAGCTCCAGGCCCACGACGGTTTCCAGAACGGCAACCGGTGTGTGAGCACCGCATTCGGTGAGGTGGGCGCCGCGGCGAACAACCCGTCGCTGCTGATCACGCAGTTCCCGAACCAGGTGCGGCGCAACCAGCCGTTCACGCTCCGGGTCACCACGAAGAACCTGGTGCGCGATCGCTTCCTCGCCGCCGGCCAGGGCGGCTACTACCTGGAGAGCTCGCTGCTCAACGGGCAGGGCCTGGTACGCGGCCACTTCCACACCGCCTGCCGGATGCTCGGCAGCACCCGGCAGCCGCCGAACCCGCAGGACGTGCCGGCCTTCTTCGTGGCCACCGAGGACGGGCGGGGCGGTGACCAGCCGGACGACGTGCTGATCCAGATCCCGGGCCTGGCGCAGTCGGGCGTGGCGCAGTGCGCGGTCTGGGCCGGCGACGGCTCGCACCGCATCCCGATGATGGAGCGGGCCAACCAGACCCCCGCCATCGACGTGGTGCGCATCCGAGTCAACTGAGCGGGCGAACGGCGGCGGCCGTCCGGGGGACTCCTCCGGGCGGCCGCTGCCGTTCCCGTGGACGGGCACGGTGGGAGCCGATCCCGGAGGAAATTTCGTGCCGGCGGTATCCAGCCGGATGAAAAGCGTCGACCAAAGAAAGCCGATCGGGGCCACACCGATTTCTCAGCGTGACCCCGGGATGCCCGACGGTGAACCGGTGGCGGTCAGCGGTTCTTGTACGCCTCGACCACCGACACCGGGATGCGCCCGCGCTCGGAAATCTCGAACCCGTTCTTGGCGGCCCATTCCCGGATGGCGCGGTTCTGCTCGCGGTCCATTCCCGAGGTGCTCGGCCGGGTGGTGCGGCGGGCGCCGCGGGTGACCTCGGTGGCTCCCCGGCCGATTCGCCTGCCAGCGCTGATGTACGGATCCAGCGCCTTGCGCAGGACGCCCGCGTTCTCGTCGGAGACGTCGATCGTGTACGCCACGCCGTCCAGGCTGAACTCGACGGTCCGATCGGCCTTTCCGCCGTCGAGGTCGTCGGTCAGAACGGTGATTACTTTCCTTGCCATCGCCATTACTCCCTGTGTCGGGCGGGGTGTGGCTAAGAGTTTGACCTACCGCGCGGTAATTCCGCAACAATAGTCGGCTGTTTCCATTCGGCGGGTCGCGGTAAAGGGTGCCGCCATTGGGCGCGGGGCGCGGGAACGCGGCGCTTCGTAGTGGCGTGGGTCACAACCCGGAACAAGGGACACGTTTTGTTACTTGAGCCAGACACGCTCAACCAACGTGATGGCAGGTGTTCGATGGCAACTCTTCCGGTACTTCCTCTGACCGACGCCGTCCTGCTGCCCGGGATGGTCATCCCGGTGACCCTCGACCCGACCACCCAGGCCGCTGTCGACGCGGCGCGCGCCACCGGCGACAAGGAACTCCTGGCCGTACCCCGCATCGACGGCGAGTACGGCTCCGTCGGCGTGGTCGCCACGATCGAGAAGGTGGGCCGGCTGCCCAGCGGCGAGCCGGCAGCGGTCATCCGTGGTCTGACTCGCGCCCGCATCGGCTCCGGCGTGCCCGGTCCCGGCGCCGCGCTGTGGGTCGAGGCGACCACACTCGACGAGCCCGCGCCGGCGGGCCGCGCCCGGGAACTCGCCCGCGAGTACCGCGCGCTCATGACGTCGGTGCTGCAGCAGCGCGGCGCCTGGCAGGTGATCGACGCGATGGAGCGGATGACCGACCTGTCCGAGCTGGCCGACTCGGCCGGTTACGCGCCCTGGCTCAGCCTGACGCAGAAGACCGAACTGCTCGCCGCGCCGGACGTCACCGCCCGGCTGGAACTGCTCGTCGGCTGGGTGAAGGAACACCTGGCCGAGCAGGAGGTCACCGAGCAGATCAACAGCGACGTACGCGAGGGACTGGAGAAGTCCCAGCGCGAGTTCCTGCTCCGCCAGCAGCTCGCCGCGATCCGCAAGGAACTCGGCGAGGACGAGCCGGACGGCTCCGCCGACTACCGGTCCCGGGTGGAGTCCGCCGACCTGCCGGAGAAGGTACGCGAGGCGGCGCTGCGCGAGGTCGGCAAGCTGGAGCGGGCCAGTGACGCCTCACCGGAGGCGGGCTGGATCCGCACCTGGCTGGACACCGTCCTGGAGATGCCGTGGAACACGCGTACCCAGGACAACACGGACCTGGCCGCGGCGCGGGCCGTGCTCGACGCCGACCACGCCGGCCTGGCCGACGTGAAGGACCGCATCCTGGAGTACCTCGCGGTGCGCAACCGGCGCGCGGAGCGCAACCTCGGCGTGGTCGGCGGACGCGGCTCCGGCGCGGTGCTCGCCCTGGCCGGCCCGCCCGGTGTGGGCAAGACCAGCCTCGGCGAGTCGGTCGCCCGGGCGCTGGGCCGCACCTTCGTCCGCGTCTCCCTCGGCGGTGTCCGGGACGAGGCGGAGATCCGCGGTCACCGGCGCACCTACGTCGGCGCGCTGCCCGGCCGGATCGTGCGGGCGCTGCGCGAGGCCGGCTCGATGAACCCGGTCGTGCTGCTCGACGAGGTCGACAAGCTGGCCGCCGGCTACGCCGGCGACCCGGCGGCGGCCCTGCTGGAGGTGCTCGACCCGGCGCAGAACCACACGTTCCGCGACCACTACCTGGAGGTCGACCTCGACCTGTCCGACGTGCTGTTCCTGGCCACCGCCAACGTGGTCGAGGCGATCCCCGGCCCGCTGCTGGACCGGATGGAGCTGGTCGCGCTGGACGGCTACACCGAGGACGAGAAGGTGGCCATCGCCCGGGACCACCTGCTGCCCCGGCAGCGGGAACGGGCCGGGCTGACCACCGAGGAGGTCACGATCGCCGACGATGCGCTGGCGCTGATCGCGGGCGAGTACACCCGGGAGGCGGGCGTCCGGCAGCTCGAACGGGCCCTCGCGAAGATCCTGCGCAAGGTCGCCGTCGCGCTCGCCACGGACTCCGCGCCGGTGCACGTCGACGCCGGCAACCTGGCCCGCTACCTGGGCCGGCCGAAGTTCACCCCGGAGTCGGCCGAACGCACCGCCGTGCCCGGCGTGGCGACCGGCCTGGCCGTCACCGGCGCCGGTGGCGACGTGCTGTTCATCGAGGCCACCACGATGGAGGGTGACCCGGGGCTGACGCTCACCGGCCAGCTCGGCGACGTGATGAAGGAGTCCGCGCACATCGCGTGGTCGTACCTGCGGTCCAACGGGCGGCGGTACGGCCTGGACCCGAACGCGCTGGCCGGGCGGCGGATCCACCTGCACGTCCCGGCGGGCGCGGTACCCAAGGACGGCCCGAGCGCCGGCATCACCATGGTGACCGCGCTGGCCTCCCTGGTGACCGGACGGCCGGTACGGCCCGAGTTCGGGATGACCGGCGAGGTGACGCTCTCCGGCCGGGTGCTGCCGATCGGCGGGGTGAAGCAGAAGCTGCTCGCCGCGCACCGGGCCGGCCTCACCGAGGTGATCATCCCGAAGCGCAACGAGCCGGACCTGGACGACCTGCCGGCGGAGGTGCGGGAGGCGCTGACCGTGCACACCCTGTCCGACGTGGCGGACGTGCTCGCGCTGGCGCTGCGCCCGGTCGAGATCGACACGGAGTCGCTGGACGGTCCGGCGCTCGCCGCGGCCTGACGACCGTCGCCCCGGCCACCGCACGCACGGTGGCCGGGGCGTCGTCGTGTCCGCCCGCTGTGGTCCAGGCCGACCGCCACGGAAGCCGGCCGCGCCGGGCTCAGCGGCGGTCGCGCCGCTCGTACCCCCGGTCGCGGCGCTCGCCCGGACCGTCGCCGTCGCGGTCCCGGCGCACCGTCGCCTTGCGGCCCTTGATGGTGGTGCCCCGCAGCCCTGCGATGATCTCGTCGGCCACCCCCTGCGGCACCTCGACCAGGGAGAACCGGTCCGCGATCTCGATCGAGCCGATGTCCCGGCCGTTGATCCGGGTCTCCCCGGTGATCGCGCCCACCAGGTCCTGCGGCCGCACCCCGGCCCGCCGGCCCAGCCCGATGAAGACCTGGGTGGTCCCGCCGGTACGCGGGCGGCCCGGACCCCGGCGCTCGCCCCGTCCGCCGGTCTCCGGCCGGCCCTCGCGCGGAGCGCGGACCGGAACCTGCGGGATCTCCTCCTCGTCGTCCGAGCCCGGCGACGTCGCCTCGTGCGCCAGCTTCACCGCCGCCAGCGCCACCTCGACCAGGTCGAACTCGTCGGTCAGGGACTCCACGATCACCCGGTACGGGTCGAGGTCGTCCTCCAGCAGGCTCTCCCGCAGCGCGCCCTGGGTCAGCTCCAGCCGCCGGGTACGCATGTCCGCCACCGTGGGGATCTTGTCGATGGCGATCCGCTGCCCGGTGACCCGCTCGATGGTCTTGAGCATCCGGTGCTCGCGCGGCTCGGCGAGCGTGATCGCCACGCCCTCCCGCCCGGCCCGGCCGACCCGGCCGATCCGGTGCACGTACGACTCCGGTGCCGACGGGACGTCGTAGTTGACCACGTGGGTGAGCTGCTCGACGTCCAGTCCGCGGGCGGCCACGTCGGTGGCGACCAGCAGATCCGCCGTGCCGGCGCGCAGCCGGCCCATCACCCGGTCCCGCTGCTCCTGGCTCATCCCGCCGTGCAGCGCCTCGGCCCGGTAGCCGCGGCCGTTCATCGTCTCGGTGAGCCGGTCCACCTCCTCCCGGCTGCGGCAGAACACGATCGCCGCGGTGGGCGACTCCACGTCCAGCACCCGGCCCAGCGCGGCCGGCTTGTGCCCCCGGGCCACGATGTACGCGCTCTGCCGCACCCGGGGCGCCTCCCCGGCCACCGGCCGCTCCCGCTCGATCCGGATGCGGACCGGGTCGGTCAGGTGCTGCCGGGCCAGCCCGTCGATGCGGGCCGGCATGGTGGCCGAGAACAACACGGTCTGCCGATTCGCCGGGGCGTGCTCCAGGATCGCCTCGATGTCCTCGGCGAAGCCCATGTCGAGCATCTCGTCCGCCTCGTCCAGCACCACGGTGCTCAGCGCGCCCAGCCGCAGCGTGCCCCGGGCGATGTGGTCGAGCGCCCGGCCCGGCGTCGCCACCACCACGTCCACCCCGTGGTCGAGCGCGCGCAGCTGCCGGCCGATCGGCTGCCCGCCGTAGATCGGCAGCACCCGGGCGCCCAGCTCCTTGCCGTAGCGGTGGAACGCCTCGGAGACCTGCACGGCCAGCTCCCGGGTGGGCACCAGCACGAGCGACACCGGGTCGCCGTCCGGCCGCCCCACCTGCATCCGCTGCAACAGCGGCAGGGCGAACGCGGCGGTCTTACCCGTACCGGTCGCCGCCTGGCCCAGCAGATCCTGTCCGCCCAGCAGCGGAGGGATCGCCTCCCGCTGGATCGGGGTGGGTTCCTCGTAGCCGAGCGCGGCGAGCGCGCCCAGCAACTCGTCGCGCAACCCGAGGTCCGCGAAGGCGATGGCGTCCTCGGCGTCGGCGGAGATGGCAGGGTCGGTCGGGGTCGGTGCGGCGCTCATCCGGCAAGTTTTTCATCACCGCCGCACGGCGGTCGCGGCGACCGGGGTAAACGTTCGCCACGCCACGCCGTGCCGTCCCCTCCGGGTGATCCGGCGCAGCCCCGTGCCCCCGCCGGATCACCGGGACAGGACGGCCAGCAGCGTGGTGAGACCCACCCCGACGTCGAACACCGCGCACCACAGCGCGTACCCGCGCGGCACCACCGCGCCGGTGCGGTGGTGCCAGGCGTCCCAGGCGGCGTGGACGAGCCAGCCCACGCCCACCAGCACCCCGGCGAGGTCGGCGGGCGCGGTCATCGCCACCACCGCGAGGCCGCCCCACACGGCGGCTCCCGCGAGCTGGGCCGCCAGCGCGCGCCGGTCGCCCCACTGCCGGCGCCACGTGCCGATCAGCAGGTAACCGGCGGGCAGGACCAGGAGCGTCCACGGCGCGAAGACGCCGGGCGCGAACCACAAGTCCACGGTCATGAGCAGCGCCAGCCCGGCCGGCCATCCCCGCGCCACCGCCGCGGCGAGCGGATGCCGGCGCGGCGGCGCGGCCGCGGTGTGCCGGTGGCGCAGTGCCACCAGCAGCATCGCCGGGACCATCAGCAGGTGACCGCCGAGCAGCAGCGTGTCGTCCCCGACCCACCCGGCCCACCAGGGCGGGAGCAGCAGCAGGAACGGCACGTACATGGCCGCCGACATCTCGGCGGTGGCGGCCGGGCCGTCCCCCCGGTGCCACATCCAGGCGGCCATGCCCAGCGCCATGTTCGTCGCCATCACCAGCGCGCCCACGTCCGGCCGCGCCAGCACCGCCGCGCCGCCCAGGACATCCGCGCCCACCCGCCACAGCGGCTCGAGCAGCACCATCCCGGCCACCATCGCCACCACCATCCCGGCCAGGTGCCGGGTCCGTGCCCACCCGGCCCACCGCCGGGGTACGCCCACAGTCATCTCCGTCATGCCCCGACCCTGCCGCCGTCCGGCGCACCGGAGAAGGCGCGTCAGTCATCGGGAAACCGTGCGGATCGCATGGTTCGGCCGTGACATTTCCCAGGGGTGGGCGAGCGGGTGCACGCCCTAGGATCGGCGGGCATGACAGTCGATTCCGCCGACCACCGGCTGCGCCGGGCCCGGCGGGTCACGCTGCTGTCGCTGGCCACCAACGTGTGGACCACTCTGCTGCTGCCCGTCGTCGGCCTGATCCGCGAGCCCGACCCGGTGCGCGTCGCGCTCGGCGCGGCCGGGCTGGTCGCGTTCGCCGCCGCCCAGATCGCGGTGCTGCACGCCGCCGTCACGCCGTGGCTGCCCGTACCGGCCCGCCGTCGCCGGCACGCCGCGCTCACGGTGGCGGCGCTGCTCAGCCTGCCGCTGCTCGGCCCGGTCGCGGCCGGATCCTGGCCCACCTGGGCGTGGCTGGGCGCGTCCCTGGTCGGCATGACGCCGCTGCTGTTCCGGCCCGCAGTCGCGGCGGTGGCGGCGGGCGGCGTCCTCGCGGTGTCCGCCGCCGTCACCTGGTCGACGGGCGGGCCGGTGACCACGGCGCTGCTGGTCACCGGCGTGGTGGGCGCCGGGATCGCCGCGCTCACCTGGGTTCAGGTCTGGTTCTGGGACCTACTCGTCGAGGCCCGGCAGGGGCAGGCCGCCCAGGCGCGGCTCGCCGCGGCCGAGGAACGGTTGCGCTTCGCCCGGGACGTACACGATCTGCTCGGCCACGACCTCACGGTGATCGCGCTCAAGGCGGAGCTGGCGGAGCGGCTGGCGCCGCGCGACGCCGCCCGGGCCGCCCGGGAGGCGGCGCAGGCCCGGCGGCTGGCCGGTACGGCGCTGACCCGGGTACGGGCGGCGGTGCACGGCTACCGCGCCGTCGACCTGGCCGAGCAGGCCGCCGCGGTGGGGGAGGTGCTGCGTTCCAGCGGGGTACGCACGACTGTGGTCCCGCCGGCCGGTGAGGTGCCCGCGCCGATCGCCGCCGACCTGGCCGCCGTGCTGCGCGAGGCCGGGACGAACGTGCTCCGGCACAGCCGGGCCGGCTGGTGCCGGATCGAGATCACCCGGACCGACGACGTGGTGACGCTGACCGTGAGCAACGACGGCGTCCGCGACGACGGCGGGCCGGACCGGCTCAGCGGCGGCCTGCGTGGCCTGGCCGACCGGCTGGCACCGGCCGGCGGCCGGGTCCGGGCGCACGCCGTCGACGGCGTGTTCAGCCTGGTCGCGACAGTGCCGGTGACGCCGTGATCCGGGTGCTGCTGGCCGACGACGAGGAGCTGATCCGGCTCGCGCTCGCCGCGCTGCTCGACCTGGAACCGGACATCGAGGTGGTGGCGCACGCCCACGACGGACGCAGCGCCCTGGACGCCGCGCTGGCCCACCGCCCGGACGTCGCCGTGCTCGACCTGGAGATGCCGCCGCCCGGCGGCGTCGAGGTCGCCGCCGAGCTGACCCGGGCGCTGCCCGGCTGCGCCCCGGTGATCCTCACCGGACACGGCCGGCCCGCCCAGCTCCGGCCCGCGCTCACCGCCGGGGTACGCGGGTTCCTCGCCAAGGGCGCCCCCGGCGGCGCGCTGGCCGACGTGATCCGCCGGGTGCACTCGGGCGCCCGCTACGTCGACCCCGCGCTGGCGGCCGACGCGCTGACGCTGCCCGAGTGCCCGCTGACGCCGCGTGAGCTGGAGACGTTACGGCTGGCCGAGCTGGGCACCCCGGTCGCGGTGATCGCCCGGCGGACCCACCTGGCCGCCGGCACGGTCCGCAACCACCTGAGCGCCTGCGTGCAGAAGCTCGCTGCCGCCGACCGGGCGGAGGCGGTACGGCGGGCGCGTGAGGCCGGCTGGCTCTGACGTACGGGGCGTCGTGGGCGGCTGACGCCGACTAGCCTGATCACGTGCGGACGGTCGAACTGCTCTGCTCGCCCGAGCTGGAAGCGGCGGTTCGCGCTGCCTGGGACCGGCTCGCCGCCGCCGGCCTGCCCAGCCTGGCCCGCAACACGCACCCGACGAACCGGCCGCACCTGACGCTCGCCTCGGTCGAGGAGTTCCCGCCCGGCGCCGAGCAGCGCCTGGCCGACCTCTGCGACGCGGCGCTGCCGCTGCCGGTGCGGCTGGGCCGGGTGGCGGTGCTCGACGGCAGCGCGCCGCTGGTGTGGCTGGTCCGCCCGACACCGCAGCTCGTCGCGCTGCACGGCGCCGTCTGGGACGTGCTCGCCGACGCGTCCGGCGGCCATTCGTGGCACCTGCCCGGTCGCTGGATTCCGCACCTGAGCCTGGCGTTGCGCTTCGGCGCGGCGGACCGGCGCCGGGCCCGGGCGGTCGCAGGGGCGCACCCGCCGGCCGGTGCGTTCGTGGCGGCGCGCAGCTACGACGGCGACACGCGCACGGTCAGCGAGCTGAGCACCGCCTGCCCCCGTTCCGGCGGCTGAGCCGGGGCCGCCCCCACGGGAGGGGACGGCCCCGCACCTCAGCGGTGGAAGCGCAGGTAGTCGAACTCGGCGGTCACCGCCGGTGTCGCGCCCCCGTGCGCCACCAGCCCGATCCGGGGCGTCGTGTCGGCCGGGAAGGTCCACACCGCGCCCCACGTCCAGCGCTTCCCGTCCCGGCTGGACCCGGCCCGGAACTCGTGCTCGCCGTTCACCGGGTCGACCCGGTGGGCGAGCCTTAGCCAGGTGGTGGTGCCGGGGGTGCCGACGATGCTGCCGCCGTACACGGGCTGACCGGCAAACGGCAGCTCGTAGCCGTACTCGACCTGCCGGGTGTTCCAGATCGCCACCTGGGTCAGCCGGGCGAACCGGTCGTCGTCGACGTACGCGACCAGACCGGCCTGCTGGTAGTTGCGCACGCTGTCCTCGCCCAGGTCGAGCGTCACCTTCGTCTCGGCGACGTAGTTCCCGGCCGGTGCGTCGCGCAGCAGCACCCCTGCGGTGTTGCCGGTGCCGGACAGGTCGGCGTCCTGGACCGGCCAGCGCAGCGCGCCGCCGGACACGGTGGCGGCCGGGTCCTGGCGTACCCACTGCCAGGCCGGGTCGAGCCCGCCGGTGAACTCGTCGGAGTAGCCGCGCAGCACCGGACCGACGCGCGGGTCGGGGGCGGTGTGCCGCGCCGGTCGGTACAGCCGTGCGGCGCTGACGTTGTCGAACTCGGCCGGGCCGCCCTCGGCGCGCACGGACACCTCACCCGTCGCGGGGCGGGGAAGCCGTGCCGTCACCCGGGCGACCGGGTCGCCGAGGCGCGACGGGCTGAGCGTGGCGACGAGCTGCTGTCCGCGTACCTCGATCGCGAGGTTGTGCCGGTCGCGCAGGTCCAGGCCGGCGGGCAGCGTGGTGGACGCGGCGCCCGCCGTGAGCCGGCCGCGCCCGACGCGGACGTCCACGCCGCCCACCCGCAGCCCGGCGGTGGTCGCGCCGGTCAGCCGCAGGTCGGTCTCCGCGCGCAGGTCGCCACCGATGCGGGTACGCGAGGTGAGCGTGCCGCTGCCGGTCAGCACCCCGCCGGTGGCCTGCCAGCGGCCGTGCTCGGCCCGCCAGCCGCGCAGGTCGGCGGTGGCGAAGCGGGCGTCGATCCGGCCGGTGGTGACGGGCGCGGGCCGGGCGGTATCGGAGGGACCGGCGCCCGCGTTCACAGTGGGCCACCCGTCGATCCAGTCGAGCCGGTCCAGCAGCATCGGCCGCTCGTTGACGCCGAACGGCTCGTCCAGGTACGGGTCGGCGCGGTCGATCGCGTGGTAGACGATCCAGTCCTGCCCGGACAGGTCGGTGAGCGCGGCGTTGTGCCCGGTGCCGATCCAGCGGTTGCCGTTCTGGGTGAGCACGGGCGTGCCACCGGCCCGGGACACGTCGAGGCGCTGACCGTCGCGGTCGGTGAACGGGCCGCGCGGGTCACGGGACCGGCCGACCTGGACGGAGTAGCCGGTGGCCGGGCCCGCGCAGCAGTTCGCGGTGGAGGCGAACAGGTAGTACCAGCCGTCGCGGCGCAGCACGTACGCGCCCTCGAACTTGTTGTCGATCGCGACCGGCGTCGAGGTGCCGACCGCGCGCAGCCCGTCCGGGGACAGCTCGGTGACCGAGATGCCGCCGTAGTAGCTGCCGTAGTAGAGCCAGTGGCGGCCGTCGGCGCCGGTGAGCTGGCTCGGGTCGATCGTCCACAGGTAACCGCCGCCGGCGCCCGGGCGCGGCGCGACCACGGGCGTGTCGGCGAACGTCCACGGTCCGGCCGGACTCGGCGCGGTGGCCACGCCGACCGCGGTGTCGAACGTGTCGTTGGAGACGCCTGTGTCGGTGACTGTCACGTACATCACCCACTGGCCCGCCACCCGCCGCACGTCCGGCGCCCAGAACGCGGTGCCGGGCGCCGCGTAGGCGGGCCGCTGGTCCGGTGCGAACGCGTCGCCGACGTAGGCCCAGTCGACCAGGTCGGCGGAGCGGGCGATCGGCACGCGATGCGCGCGCCCCTCGCCCTCGCGCAGCGGGTCGGAGGTGCCGAAGGCGTACCAGAGTCCGTCGTCGCCGCGCACCACGACCGGGTCGGCGAAGGTGTCGGCGAACCCGGCGGAGACCGGGTTGCGGTAGCGGTCGGGCGCGCCGGCGGACGCGGGGGCCGCGCCGGCGAGCAGAAGCGTGAGTACGGCGGCGAGCGCGCCGCCGCGGCGGAGGTGTCCCATCGGGCCTGCCCTCGGGAGTAGACGGAGGTGCGGTGCCACCGTTTCTACAACGTTGGAGAGAGCGCTGTAAAGAACCCCGGGACCGTTCGTCGCGGCCCGAACCGTGCCCGTGTCAGCATGGGCCGATGACCACTGGCGCCGACGGCCGCGGACTCGCCGGGTTCGCTGCGCTTCTCGCCGACCCCACCCGGGCCGGCTTCTGCCTCGCCCTGCTCGACGGCCGCGCCTGGACCGCCGGGGAACTGGCCCGCGCCGCCGGGGTCGCCGCGTCCACCGCGAGCGACCACCTCACCCGGCTGGTGGCGGGCGGCCTGCTCGTCGAGGAGCGGCAGGGCCGCCACCGGTACGTCCGCCTCGCCGACCCGGGCGTCGCCCAGCTCGTCGAGGACCTGGCCGCGCGGGCGCCCGCACCGGTCACCCCGCCCCGCACGTTGCGCGCCGCGTCGGCCGGCGCCGCCCTGGCGTACGCCAGGACCTGCTACGACCACCTGGCCGGGCGGCTCGGCGTGCTGCTGTACGACGCCCTGCTCGACAGCGGTGTGCTCGACCGCTCCGGCGGCCTGGCGCTCACCGGCGCCGGCGTGACCTGGCTGGCCGGTCTCGGCGTACCCGTCGAACCGCTGCGCGCGACGCGGCGGCCGCTCGTGCGCGACTGCCTGGACTGGACCGAACGGCGTCCCCACCTGGCCGGAGCGGTCGGGGCGGCGCTGTGCGGGCGCTTCCTCGACCTCGGTTGGACGACGCGGGGGACCGGACGGGCGGTACGGCTCACCCCGACCGGCCGGGAGGCGCTGGCCGAGGCGCTCGCGCTCGACCCGGCGCTGCTGGCCCGGCCCGCGTCCCGCGACAGCGGTCCGGCTCGCGCCTGACCCGCCCGCGTCCCGCGGCACCGGTCCGGCCCGCGCCTGACCGTCCGATGTGCCCGGCCGGATCGTTCGGTCCGGACCGAACTGTCGTCGCCCTACGGTCGGGTGATGGATTCACCAACGATCACGGCTGCTCCGGGCACACCGCCCTGCGGGCAGCCGACCTCAGGCGACGGCGGCTGGGTGGTCACCCGGTACGCGGACGTCGTCTCCGTCCTGACCGATCCCCGCTGCGTGGTGCCGCCCGCCGAGGAGGGGCACGAGGGCGGGCTGGCCTGGCTGCGTGGCTCGGTCAGCCGGTTCAGTCCGCCGGAGCGGCACGCCGCGCGGCGAGCCGTCGGGGTGGCGGCGCTCGACGCGCTCGACCCGGACGAACTGCGCGTGGCAGCGGAACGGCTGACCGGGCGAATTCTCGACCGCGCCGCGACCGGCGAGGACGGCGGCGACCGGGTGGATGTGACAGGTGACCTGGCTCGGCGCGTACCCCTCGTGGTGCTGGCGGAGCGGCTCGGCCTGGCCGACCCGGCGGCGGCCGTCGCGGAGGTGACGGCGGTGGCCGCCGCCTACCACCCGGGCGCCGAACCGGCGGCGGTGCGGCGGGCGGACGCGGCGGTGGCGGCGCTGCTGGCCATGTCGCCGCCCGCTCCGGCCGAGGTGACAGCGAACCGGCTCGGGCTGCTGGTGCAGGCCGCCGACGCCACTGCCGGGCTGATCGTGGCCGCCGTCCGGCACGGGCTCGCCGCGCCGGACGGGCTCGGGACCGACGCGCTGCTCGCGGAGGTGCTGCGCCTCGATCCGCCGGTGCGGGTCACCCGCCGGGTCGCCACCGACGCGCTGAGCGTGGGCGGCCAGGTGGTGCGCGCGGGGGAGCGGCTGCTGCTGCGGTTCGACGCGGCCAACCGCGACCCGGCGGCCTTTCCGGAGCCGGACCGTTTTCGCGGCGACCGGGCGCGCGCCGCGCTGACGTTCGGCGCCGGTCCCCGCAACTGCCCCGGGCAGCGGCACGCGCTCGCCCTGGCCGCCGGCGTGGTCGGCGTGCTGCGCCGCCGCTGCCGTCCCGCTGCCCCGATTTCCGACGCCCTGACGACCCGACTCGAGGTGATCGTGTGACGACCGACGAATACCGCGCGTTCCGTGAGCTGCACCGGCCCGGCGACCCGCTGCTGCTGCCGAACGCCTGGGACCACGCCTCCGCCGCGGCGCTCGCCGCCCGGGGCCATCGGGCGATCGGCACCACCAGCCTGGGCGTGGCGGCGGCCGCCGGCCGGCCGGACGCGGTCCGCGCCACCGGGGCCGAGACGCTGGAGCTGGCGTACCGGCTGCGGGACCTGCCGACGCTGCTGACGGTGGACGTCGAGGACGGCTTCCACGACGATCCGGCGGAGGTCGCCGGGTTCGTGGGCGAGCTGGCCGCGCTCGGCGTGGTCGGCGTGAACCTGGAGGACGGCCGCCCGGACGGGCGCCTGGCCCCGGCCGAGCACGTCGCCGCCGTGATCGCGGCCGTCCGTGCCGCCGTACCGCAGATGGTCGTCAACGCCCGCACCGACGCCTGGTGGCTGGGCGTGCCGGCGCCGCTGGGCGAGGCGCGGCGGCGGGCCGCGCTGTTCCGGGCCGCAGGCGCCGACTGCCTGTTCGTGCCGGGCGCACCCGACGACCTGGTCGGCGTGCTCGCGGGCGAGGTGGGGCTGCCGCTGAACGTGCTGTACCGGCCGGGCGGACCGGACCTGGCCGCCCTCGGACGGCTCGGCGTGGCCCGGGTCAGCACCGGCTCGCTGCTGTTCCGGGCCGCGCTCGGCGCGGCGCTGCATCTGACCGACGCGATCGGCGCCGGGCGCGACCCGGGCCTGCCGGCTCCGCCCGGGTACGAGGAGGTGCAGGCGCTGGTGCAGCCGTCCGCCACCTGATCGGGCACTTCGGGGGAGATGGGACGATTGGCACCCTCTCGGCTCACTACGGTGTGTGCAGGCCCAATCACGCCGTGTCCTGACCGAGAGGGGACGGAGACCATGCGAGTGCCCAGCCGCAGCCCCGGTCGCCAGCCCGGTCCCGCCGCCACGTCCACCGCTCCCGCCCGGCGGGTGCCCGCGGGCGGCCGGCGCGCGGGTGCCGGGCCGGACCTGTCCGCGTACCGGGCGGCGGTGGCGGAACTCCTGGTAGAGGTCGGCGCGCTCGCCGACGCGCCGTCCACCACCGCCCGCCAGGTGCTGCTCGACCAGCGGCTGCGCGAACCGGCCATCGCCGCCGTCCTCGACGCCACCCCGCAGGGACTGATCGGCGCCCGGGAGACGCTGCTGCTGGAGATGGCCCGCTACCAGCCCAACGCGCGCAGCTCGGCGCAGGACCTCACCGCGCTGGTCCGGATCTATCTCCTCTCCCGCGTCGACGTGCTCTGGTGGCGGGACAGCCCGACGTTCCTCACCGACGACCAGGTACGCGCCAGCACCGAACTGGTCGACCTGGAGTGGCTGCGCCGCCGCGGCCTGCTGGAGTTCCGCTACCAGGAACAGCCCGCCACAGTGGTGGGACGCGGACTGCGGGCGGTCCGGCGGCGGCTGCGCCCGGACGCCACCCCGCGTACCGCCGGGCTGCTGTTCCCCCGGGCCCGCCGCGAGATGATCGCCTTCCTCAACGACCTGGCCCGGGAGTTCACAGCTGTCGCGCCGGACGGCACCCCGCCGCTGTGGGTGACCAGCCTGGCCCGCAGCGCCGAGCACCAGTACCGGCTGCGCCGCCTCGGGTACGCCGCGTTGGTGCCGAGCGGGCACTGCCTCGGCTGGGCCGCCGACGTCGAACTGGAGTGGTACGACCGCTTCGGCGCCCGCCCGGTGCTCGCCGGGCTGCTCCTGGCCCGCCAGGACGCCGGTGAGGTGAACGTGGTCGACGAGGGACAGGCCTGGCACGTGTGCCTCGCCCCGGCCGCCCGCCGCCGGTACCGGCGGGCGTACGAGGCCGAGATGGGGGTGTGACCCGGTGTGCGGCATCGCGCTGAGCATCGGCCCCGACGCCGACCCGGCCACGTTCCGGCGGATGCTCGCCGCGCTCGCGCCGCGCGGTGAGGTCACCGAGACCCGGCAGGAACACGGCCTCCTCGCCGGCGTACGGCGGTTGAGGATCGTGGACCGGGAACGCTCCGTCCAGCCGTGGATGTCGCCGGACGAGCGGCACCTGCTCTGCTTCAACGGCGAGATCTTCAACCACCACGAGCTGCGCGCCGAGCTGACCCGGCTCGGGCACCGCTTCCGCACCACAGGCGACACCGAGGTGGTGCTCACCGCGTTCCACCAGTGGGGCGGGAACGCGGTACGCCGGCTGCGCGGCGAGTACGCGTTCGTGATCGTCGAGCGGGACACCGGCCGGGCGTACCTGGCGCGCGACCCGCTCGGGGTCAAACCGCTGTACTGGTCCCGCCTGCCCGGCTGCCTGCACCTCGCCTCCGAGGTCAAGGCGCTGGTCGGGCACGGCGCGCCGATCGGCGAGGTGGCGCCCGGCCACCACGGCTGGGTCGAGCCCGGCCGCCCGGTCCGGCTGGGCCCGCACGTCGACCTGCTCACCCTCGGCGACGGCCTGCCGGTGATCGACGACCCGGACGAGGCGGCACTGCTGGTCCGCGTCGCGCTCACCGACGCGATGCGCGCCCGGCTCGACACCGACCTCACCGTCGGCGTGGTGCTCTCCGGCGGCCTGGACAGCTCGCTGGCGCTGCTGCACGCCCGGGAACTGCACCCGGACTGCGTGGCGGTCACCATCGGCGTGCCGGAGAGCCCGGACGTCGCGTACGCCCGGCGGCTCGCCGCCGACCTCGGCGTACCGCACGAGGTGATCGAGCTGCGCCCGCGCGACATCCGGCTCGCCGACGTCCGCGAGGCCATCCGGATCTCCGAGCTGACCGAGTACGGCGACATCATCAACGCTGTCGTCTCGGTGCCGATCTTCCGGCGGCTGCGTGAGCTGGGCGTACGGGTGGTGCTCACCGGCGACGGCTCGGACGAGCTGTTCGGCGGGTACCCGATGTACCACCGGGTCGGGCCGGAGCGGTCCCGCCGCCTGTTCCTCCACAAGATCCGCAACCTGTGCCGGACCGAGCTGCAACGGGTGGACAGGGCCAGCATGGCGCACGGGGTGGAGGCCCGGGTGCCGTTCCTCGACCTGAGTGTCGTCGAGCTGGCGATGCGGCTGCCGCTGAGCGTGAAACTGCGCGACGGGCAGGAGAAGTGGATCGTCCGGCGGGCCTTCGCGGACGTGCTGCCCTCCTACGTCCGGCAGCGGCCGAAGAACCCGATGTCGTACTCGTCGGGGCTGCACGAGCGGGCCCGCCTCTACAAGCCGCTGTTCGCCCGGCTGCACCGGTCCTTCGGCTACGACCTGCTCGAACCGGTCCGCCGCGACTTCGACAGCGTGCTCACCCGCTGCGGCAACGACCTCGACCGGGCCATCGCGGAGGGCATGGCCCGGCCCGACTACACGGTGCTGGAACACGCCCGGGACCTGGTCGGCGCGGCCCGCTGGAACGCCGCGCCGATGGTCCGCCGGCTGGTCAACCCGCGCCGCACCCGAGGCGACGAGGCGCCCCTGCCCGGCTGAGCCCGGTCAGCGTCGCAGGTCGACGTCGGCGGCCACGCCGGAGACCGGGTCGAGGCAGTGCACAGTCGGGCCCGGACGCAACCGGGCGTCCGAGGCGTACCGCCGGGCCAGCTCCCGCTCGGCGGCGGCGTCGCCGCGGTCGGCGGCCACCAGCAGCGCGGCGACCTCGTCGACGAGCGTGAGGTCGGCACCGGTCAGGTCCTCGGTCATCGCCCCGAAACCGTCCCAGAGCAGCACCTCGTCCTTGTGCCGGTGGGCCAGCTCCAGCAGCACGTAGTCGTGGATGAGCCAGTCGCCCCGGATCGGCAGCGACGGGTCCACGCCGTACGTGTCGGGGTCGATCCGCCCCGCCCGGTACGCCAGCCACACCCGGGCCGCCGAGTCGAAGTGCCCCGCCTCCGGGTCGATGTCGTAGCCGTCGAACGGCCGGTCGCCGGCCGGGTCCAGCTCCGGATCGGACCAGACCCAGCGCTCGCCGTTCCACCACTCCGCCAGCACGTGGTCGTGGTGCCAGCCGGGCACGAAGTAGCTCACGAACCCGATCCGGCTGCGCGCCGGGATCCCGTGCTGACGCAGCGCCGCGACGGTGAGCAGCGTGTGGTCCCGGCAGCAGCCGGCGACCCGTTCGGCGGCCGGGCGCTCGGCCGTCAGCGGAAGCGGGAACCGGGACTGGTCGGCGTCGAGGATGCGGTCCATCCAGCGCAGGTTCACCTCGGCCCGGCGGACGTCCGGCAGCTCCACGCCACCGGCGCGGTAGTGGACGATCACGTTGCGGGCGGTCGCCGCGACGGTGGGCAGGTCGGCGGGCACGGCGTCGAGCAGCGACGCATGGTGACGGGGATCGCTGTACGGGGAGTGGGTCCGGTAGTCGTCGACGTCCATCCGGCCATTGTCGGCACCGGACGCGGTCCGCGGGTGCCCGCTCGGCCGGCAATTTCGCGGCACCCGAATGCCAGGTCCGATCACCGCCAGCGCCGCGGCGGGCGCCGCGCCAGGCTGGGACCGTGACGACCACCCGTACCGCTTTCGGAATCCGCCCGCTGCCCGCCGGGACGCTCGCCGAGCTGCGGCGCACCGGCCGCGACGCCACCGGGCAGCCGCCCGAGCACCGGCACGCCACCGGCGGCGAGCCGCTGCGCTGCTGCCTGCGCGACGCCCGGCCGGACGAGGCGCTGCTGCTGTTCGGGTACGCCCCGCCGCTGCCACCCGGCCCGTACCGGGAGGTGGGACCGGTGTTCGCGCACGCCGCCGCCTGCGCCGGCCCGGACGACGTGACGGCGTACCCGTCGCAGTGGCGCGGCCGGGAACAGGTGCTGCGCGCGTACGACAGCCGGGGCCGCATCGTGGGCGGACGGCGACACGACGGCGGCGACCCGGAGGCGGTGATCGCGGAGCTGTTCACCGATCCGGCGGTGGACCTGCTGCACAGCCGCAACGTCGTGTACGGCTGCTGGATGTTCGCCGTCGTGCGGAGCTGACCGGGTCCCCGATGGACATCGGCGGACGCCTCTTCTAGCGTCGCTGTCATGCGGAGGACCCTCATCGCCGGCGGGCTCGCGCTGCTCCTGCTCGGCACGGCCTGCGGGGAGACCCGCCGGTCCGGCCCGCCGGCCGCGGCCGGCTCACCGACCGCCTCACGGCAGGACGCGGGGCAGGTCGAGCGGACCCTGGCCAGCCTCCGCAAGATCGACGACCTGCCGATGTACGAGATGACGTACGACGGCGACTACGACCCGACCGCCGGGCTGGCCGGGTCGACGCCGCCGAGCCCGTTCGGCTGCTCGCTGTTCGCCGCCCTCGGCGACCGGGACCGGCCGCTGTTCGCCCGCAACTTCGACTGGGAGCCGAACCCCGCGCTGGTGCTGCGCACCGACCCGCCGGACGGGTACGCCTCGATCTCGCTGGTCGACATCTCGTACCTGGGCGTGGCCGCCGACCCGACTGGGGACCGGCGGCTGCTGGACGCGCCGCTGCTGCCGTTCGACGGCATGAACGAGCGGGGCCTCGCGGTGGGGCTGGCCGCCGACGACGGCGCACGGGCCGAGCCGGTGCCCGGGCTGCCGAAGGTGGGCTCGGTGCGCATCCTGCGCCTGGTGCTCGACTCGGCCGCCACAGTGGACGAGGCGGTCGCCGTGTTCAAGCGCTACAACCTGGACTTCGACGGCGGGCCGCCGCTGCACTACCTGCTGGCCGACGTGACCGGGGCGTCAGCGGTGGTGGAGTTCGTCGACGGAAAGCTCACGGTGGACCGGCGACAGGGCCCGTGGCAGGCGCTGACGAACGTGCCGGCCGTGGGTGTGCCGGACCGGGAACTGCGGCAGGACCACAGGTACGGAGTGCTGGCGAAGGAACTGGACCGCACCGGTGGGGTGGTCGACACGACCGGGGCGCTGCGGCTGCTGAACGCGGTACGCCAGTCGCACACCCGCTGGTCGGTGACGTACGGGCTGCGCAGCGGCGAGGTGCGGGTGGTGACGGCGGGCGGCGGCACCCGCGACTACCGCCTGCCGATGAGCTGATCCGGGCCGGGGGGACCGCTCCGGCTGAGGTCGTCGCCGCTGATCACGAGGCAGCCCAGCACGTCGGCGAGCACGGTCCGCTGGACCGACGTCAGGGTGTTCAGGAAGATGGCGGCGTCGACGCCGGCCTCCCGGCACGCCTCGGCGACCTCGCGGAGCCTGCCGTGCGTCAGCAGCGTCCGGCGGGAGAACGGCTGGGACATGCGGGCAGCTCCGCCGGGTCGGGCGTGCCACCGGTCGGAGACGCCTCGACGTTGCACGAACCGGCCCACCACCCGGGCGCCGCGTTCCTCGGCCACGGCGGCGAGCCGGTCGAGGCGGGCCTCGTAGTCCTTGTCCTTGGCCGGGAAGAGCCCGACGAGCACGACGTCGGCGCCGTCGAGCGGGTCGCTCACGTACCGCTTCACAGAGGACAGGATCGCCCGCGGCAGCCGATGCGGCCAGGGGTTTGCGGCCGCCGCACGCGCCGGGCCCGGCGCCCCCGAGGGGAGCACCGGGCCCGGCGGCGGTCAGCGGGTCACCAGCTCAGGTAACCGGCCTGGGTCTGCACGTTCAGCTCGGGCACCAGCAGGAACTGGGCCAGCCAGGTGCGCGGGTCACGCAGCTCCAGCACGTCCAGTCCCTTCTGGATGTCGCTGGAGTAGATGTGGCCGTTGTACCAGTAGGCCGACCAGGACCCGCCGGTACGCAGCTGAGAGGCGTCCAGCGGCCCGCGCTCCCAGTAGGCGATCTCCTTGGGCTTGCGCGAGTCGGTGAAGTCCCACACCGAGATGCCGCCCTGGTACCAGGCCTGGACCATGATGTCGCGGCCGGGCACCGGGATCAGCGAGCCGTTGTGGGCCACGCAGTTCTCCGTGTCCGTGTTGACGCGGGGGATCTTGTAGTAGCTGCGGAACTCCAGCTTGCGCGCGTCACCGCGGCCGGTGATGTCGTAGATGGCGTCCGCGCCGCGGTTCGGGCCGACCACCTCGTTGCAGGTGGCCGCGCCGCCGCCGCCCAGCTCGTCGGTGAAGACGACCTTGGTGCCGGCGTTGTTGAACGTGGCCGAGTGCCAGAACGCGAAGTTCTCCGCGTCGGTGACCCGCTCGATCACCCGGGGAGCCTCGCGGTTGGAGATGTCCAGCAGGATGCCGTCACCCATGCAGGCGCCCGCGGCCAGGTCCTTCGACGGGTACGCGGTGATGTCGTGGCAGCCGGTGGTGGCCGACGACTGGCCCGGGACGCCCGGGTAGCCGCCGTCCGGGAAGAGGTTCGGCGTGGCGACCACGGAGGCCGTGGTCGGGTTCTTCACCGGCACCTTGACGATGGAGATGGAGTCGTGGGGCGGCTGGCAGTCCGGGAACTCGGCACGCGGGCTGTACGAGGAGACGTACAGGTAGACGTTCCGCTTGTCCTTGCCGGGCACCAGCGTGTGGGTGTGCGAGCCGCACGCCGTCTCCACCGACTTGATGTAGCGCGGGTTGCGCTTGTCGCGGATGTCGAAGATCTTGATGCCCTCCCAGGACTCCTTCACCGACGCCGGCTGGGTGGCGCTGGCGCAGGAGTCGTCGCTGCGGGAGGAGTCGGTCGACAGGAACAGCAGGTTCCCGTGGACCGAGATGTCGTTCTGCGAGCCGGGGCAGAGCACCTGCGACACGATCGTCGGGCGGTTCGGGCGGGAGACGTCGTAGACGACGAACCCGTCGTAGTTGCCGACGAACGCGTACCGCCCCTGGAAGGCGATGTCGGTGCCGAGGGCGGCCGTGGTGTCGAACGGCGCCTGCTTGGGCAGGTTCGCCACCTGACGCAGGTTGGGGCTGCTGGAGATCTCGTCGACACCGGGGACGGCGTTGTCCACGGTGGCCGGCGCGGCCTGGGCGCGGGGGATCTCCTGGGCGCTGCTCGGGGGCGCGGTGAACACGCCGGCGAGCAGCAGGCCGGCGGCGGCCAGGCTGACGATCCGGATGCGGGACGTGCGGATGTTGATCATCGGCAACACCCTTCGAAAGGGGGTCATGATTCGCCACACCTTACCTATTGACGACGCCCATCAATGTGAGCTGGGTCACACTAGGGAACTTTCGTCTATGGATAGGATCGCTGTCACCTTGACCGGAGGAGGCGTCGTATGACCAGCCGGCAGGCGCGAGTGTGGGTGGGCGTCACAGCACTGGTGACCCTCGTGGTGGTCGGCGCGCTGACGCTGACCGGGCGCGACGACGCCCGTACCCCGGAGGCGGCCGGAACCGTCGCGGTGGCCGAGCCGAGCGCGAGCGCCGCCGGGTCGGCGCCACCGGTGGTGGTGCCGGGGCGGCCGGGGGAGCCCGCCGCGACACGGCCCGCCGAGCAGGTCCGGGGCGCCACCGCGCCGCGGTTCAACAGCCTCGACGTCTGGTACGTCCGGATGATGATCCCGCACCACGAGCAGGCACTGGAGATGGCATCGCTCGCGCCCGAACGCGCCGCCGACGCGCGGATCCGCGCCGTGGCCGAGCGGATCCGCGCCGCGCAGGGTCCGGAGGTGGGCCTGCTGCGCGCCTGGCTCAGCACGCGCGACCTGCCCGCCGACGTGCCCGGGCACGATCACGGCACCATGCGCGGGATGCAGTCCGCCGAGGCGATGCGGCGGCTCGCGGACGCGCGCGGCGCGGCGTTCGACAGGCTGTTCGTGCAGATGATGTCCGATCACCACCGGGGCGCGATCGTCATGTCCACCGACCTGCTGAAGGTCGGCGTCGACCAGCCGATGCAGGAGTTCGCCACCGCTGTCGCGGTCGAGCAGTCCGCCGAGATCGCCCGCATGCAGGCCCTCCTGGCCCCCTGACCTGGTAGCGGGACGGGGGAGGCCGGAGCGCGGGCCTAGGCTGGGGGACCGTGAACCGCCTGATCCTCGGTCGTCCGCTGCGGGGCGTCGCGTTCGACGCCGCCGTCTGCGGGCTCGTCGTGTTCTTCGTGCTGTCCGGGTACCTCGCCGGGCTGACCGGGCTCGCGGCGTCCGCGGTCGGTCTGGCGATGGCGGCGGCGCTGTTCTTCCGGCGTACCCACCCGTCGGTGGTGGGCGCCCTGGTGGCCGCGCTCGCGCTGGTCCAGGTGATCGCCGGCTGGGGCCCGCTCAGCTACGACGTCGCCGTCCTGGTCGCCCTCTACAGCGTGGTCAAGTACGCCGACCAGCTCCGCGACGGCATCGTGGCCGGGATCGTCGCGGTGATCGGCGGCGTGCTCGCCGCGCTCCAGTCGCCCGGCACCGGGCCCTGGTGGATGGGTGCGTTCTTCTACGCCCTGATCGTCGGCGCGGTCTGGCTGGCCGGACTGAACCTGCGGACCCGCCGGCTCTACGTGCTCAGCCTGGAGGAACGTGCCGCCACGCTGGAGCGGGAACGGGAGGCGGAGGCGCGCGCCGCCGTCGCCGAGGAACGCACCCGCATCGCCCGGGAGCTGCACGACGTGGTCGCCCACAGCATGGCCGTGATGATCGTGCAGGCGGACGGGGTGCGGTTCACGCTCGACCGGGACCCGGCCACCGCCCGGGAGGCGGCCAAGGTGGTGGCGGACACCGGCCGGGCGGCGCTGGAGGAGATGCGGCGGCTGGTCGGCGTACTCCGGGAACCCGACCGCCCGGAGTCGCCGCCGGCGGCGGACGAGCCGGCTGCCGAGCCGGCACACCGGCGACCCGCGCTGGTGGAGCTGCCCGCGCTGCTCGACCGGTTCCGTGCCGCCGGGCTGCGGATCACCTGCGGCGGCGCCGGCACGCCCCGGGTGCTGCCGCCCGGCCTGGAGCTGACCGTCTACCGGGTGGTGCAGGAGAGCCTGACCAACGCGCTCAAGCACGCGGGCGTCGGCGCGTCGGTGGAGCTGACGCTGGAGTGGGCCGCGGACGCCGTCGTGGTCCGGGCGGTGGACGACGGTGGCGGCGCTCCGGTGGTCCGGCCGGCGCCGTCCGGCGGGCACGGCCTGGTCGGCATGCGGGAACGGGTCGGGGTGTACGACGGCAGCCTCACCGCCGGCCCCACACTCGCCGGTGGCTGGCGGGTGCAGGCGCGGCTGCCACTGCCGGCAGCGGCCGGCACCGAGGAAGGGAGCGCGGCGGCGTGACCGTGCGGGTGATGATCGTCGACGACCAGGCGCTGGTGCGGGCCGGGTTCCGGATGGTGCTCGACTCCCAGCCGGATCTGGAGGTGGTCGGCGAGGCCATCGACGGCGCGGACGCGCTGCGGGTGCTGGACCGGGTCGAGGCCGACGTGGTGGTGATGGACCTGCGGATGCCCACCATGGACGGGGTGGAGGCGACCCGGCGGATCTGCGCCCGATCGGCCGGCGGCGGCCCGCGCGTGCTGGTGCTCACCACGTTCGACACCGAGGCCGACGCGTTCGCCGCGCTGCGCGCCGGGGCGAGCGGGTTGCTGCTCAAGAACGTGCCGCCGGAGGAGCTCATGGCGGCGATCCGGGTGGTGGCGCAGGGCGACTCGGTGGTGGCCCCGTCGATCACCCGGCGGCTGCTCGACCGGTTCGCCGGCCAGCTCGGCCCCGCACCGGCGGCGGACCCCCGGCTGGCCCAGCTCACCGAACGGGAGCGCGAGGTGCTGCTGCTGGTGGCGCAAGGGCTGTCAAACGCCGAGATCGCCGCCCGGGTGCACGTAGCGGAGGCGACGGTGAAGACCCACGTGGGCCGGATCCTGGCCAAGCTCCAGCTCCGCGACCGCGTCCAGGCCGTGGTGCTGGCGTACGAGAGCGGTCTGATCACGCCCGGCGGCTGACCGGACGTACGTCCCAGGTCGTACGGGTTCCCCCGGTGGGGGACGACCGTGGTCGCACCGAGGTCGAGCGCGCAGGTGGAGATCAACGAGCCGGTGCCGGACCTAGCGTCGGAAGGGTCTTCAGACCGTGTCCGACAGGAGCACCACCGTGTCCGCAACACCGACCACAGGCGTCGCCCTCGCCGCCCGCGCGCTGCGCAAGGAGTACGGCGCCGGGCAGTCCCGCGTCGTCGCGCTCGACGGCGTCGACCTCGACCTGGCCGCCGCCCGGTTCACCGCCGTCATGGGCCCCTCCGGCTCCGGCAAGTCCACCCTGCTGCACTGCCTCGCCGGCCTCGACCGGCCGACCGCCGGTGCGGTCCACATCGGTGACGCCGACCTGACGCGGCTCGACGACCGCCGGCTCACCTGGCTGCGCCGGGACCGGATCGGTTTCGTCTTCCAGAAGTTCAACCTGCTGCCCACGCTCACCGCGGAGGAGAACATCGTCCTCCCGCTGGCGATCGCCGGCCGCCGGCCGGACGCGGCGTGGCTGCGTCAGGTGGTGGCCGCGGTGGGCCTGACCGACCGTCTCGGGCACCGCCCGGCCGAGCTGTCCGGCGGGCAGCAGCAGCGCGTCGCGGTGGCCCGCGCGCTGATCACCCGGCCGTGGGTGATCTTCGCCGACGAGCCGACCGGCAACCTCGACTCGCGCTCCGGCGCGGAGGTGCTGCGGCTGCTGCGCGAGGCGGTGGACACGCTCGGCCAGACCGTCGTCATGGTCACCCACGACCCGGCCGCCGCCGCGCACGCCGACCGGGTGGTCTTCCTCGCCGACGGCCGGCTGGTCGACGAGCTGCACGAGCCGACGGTCGGCGACGTCCGGGACGCGCTCAGCCGGCTCGACCCGGCCGTGGCCCCGGCGGGGCGGTGAGCGGGATGCTGCGCCTGACCCTGCGCCAGGTCCGCGCCGACGGCCTGCGCCTGCTGCTGTCCTCGCTGGCGATCGTGCTCGGCGTCGCGTTCGTCGCCGGCACGCTGATGTTCACCGACGGCATGCGCGCCGGGGCGTACGAGCGGGCCGGTGAGTTCGACAGGCACACCGACCTGGCCGCGTACGCCGAGACCGATCCGCTGCCCCCGGCGCTCGTGGACCGGGTTCGCGCCGTCGACGGGGTGGCCGCCGCCGCGGGCGAGCTGACCGGTTCCGCCGGTGTGGTCGGCGCCGACGGCCGTCCCGTGCTCGGGTACGCCGTGCTCGCCGCGATCCCCACCGAGGCGGCCCTGCAGTCCTACGACGTGGTGGCCGGGCGGCTGCCGCAGCGCCCCGGTGAGGTGGTGCTGGACGCCGGGACCGTCGCCGAGCAGCGGTTCACGGTGGGCGGCCCGGTGTCGATCGGCGGCCGGGACGGCGCGGCCCGCCCGTACACACTGGTCGGTGCCGTCGACGTGGACGGCAGCTCCCGGGACGTCGGTGGCCCGTACATCGGGCTGACCGGCCCGGACGCGCTCACGGTCAGCGGCGAGAAGGGCTACGGCCGGATCATGGTGGCGGCGCGGCCCGGTGTGGACGTGGCGGCCCTGGCCGACCGGATCCGCGCCGTGGTGGGTCCGGACGTGACGGTCCGGGACCGGGACGCCGTCCTCGACGCGGCGGTCGACGACGCGGTACGCGACCTGCGGCAGTTCGGGATGCTGCTGGGTACGTTCGCGGCGGTCGCCGTGGTGGTGGCCGGCTTCGTGATCGCCAACACCTTCGCCATCGTGCTCGCCCAGCGCTCCCGGCGTACCGCGCTGCTGCGCCTGGTCGGCGCGACCCGGGGGCAGATCTACCGGGCCACGCTGTCCGAGGCGGCGGTGACCGGCCTGCTCGCCTCCGTGGTCGGAGTGCTGGCCGGCGCGGCGGTGGCCGGTGGCCTCGGCCTCCTGCTCGCCGGCACCGGCGCGCCGCTGGGCGGCGGGCTCACGCTGACCCCGCGTACCCTGCTGCTCTCGCTGGGGCTGGGGACGCTGCTCACCGTGGCGTCGGCCGCGCTGCCGGCCTGGCAGGGCACCCGGGTCGCCCCGGTGGCAGCGCTCACCGACGCGGCGATCAACCCGGTCCGCCCGGCCGGACGGATCCGGCTGGCGGTCGGCGCGCTGGCGCTCGCCGCCGGTGTGGCGGCGCTGGCCGGCGCCGGGGCCACCGGCCAGGTGGTGCTGGTCGCGGCGGGCGGCTTGCTGGCCTTCGGCGGCATCGTGGCGTTCGGCCCGGTGCTGGTACCGGCACTGGTACGGGTGCTCGGCGGGCCGTTGCGCGCGGCGTTCGGCGCCACCGGCGGGCTGGCCGTGTCGAACGCGGTACGCAACCCGCGCCGGGTCGCCGCCACCGCCACGGCCATGGTGATCGGCATCGGGCTGGTCTCGGCCTTCGTGGTCGGCGCGGCGAGCGTCAAGTCCGGTATCGAACGCGCGGTGGACGCCCGGATCGGGGTGGACTTCCTGGTCACCGGCATCGGCGGTGACCTGCCGGCCACGCTCGCCGGCGAACTGGCCGCCCGGCCCGAGCTGGGCGTGGTGCACGAGCAGCGCAGCCGGGTGGTCGGCGACGTGCAGCTGCGCGCCGCGCATCCGGCGCTGGTCCGGCGCACGTTGTCCGCCGTGGACGCCGGCGACCCGGCGGACCTGGGGCCGGGAGCGGTGCTGGTGCACCGGGAGCTGGCCGCGGCCCGGGGCTGGACGGCAGGTTCCACGATCACCCTCGCCGGGCGGCCGTTCCGGGTCGTCGCGGTGGTGGCCGACGAGGAGCCGGTCCTGGCGGGCAGCCCGGTGCCCGCCGGTCACCTCGTGGACGTGGTCGACACCGACTTCAGCGCCATGTTCCCCGCCGAGCGCGGCTATCTGGCCGAGGTGGACCCGGCCGCCGGGGTGAGCGTCGACGCGGCCCGGGCCGCTGTCGAGTCGGTGCTGGCCCGCTACCCGACGGTGAACGTGATGGACCAGGCCGCGTACAAGAAGATGCTCACCGGCACCGTCGACCTGGTGCTGGGGTTCGTCACCGCGCTGCTCGGCCTGGCCGTGGTGATCTCGCTGGTCGGGGTCGCCAACACGCTCAGCCTGTCCGTCGTGGAACGCACCCGGGAGACCGCGGTGCTGCGCGCGGTCGGGCTGAGCCGGGCCGGGATGCGGGGCGTGCTGGCGGTCGAGGCGGTGCTCACCGCGCTCGTCGGCACGCTGCTCGGCATCGCGCTCGGCACCGGGGCGGCGGCCGGGGCGATGGCAGTGGTCGCCCGCATCGGCGGCGACTTCACGCTGGTGCTGCCCTGGGGACGGATCGGGCTGATCGTCGCCGTGGCGGTGGTGGCCGCGCTGCTCGCCTCGGTCCTGCCGGCCCGCCGCGCCCTGTCCCGGCCGGTCGTGGCGTCGCTCGGCGCGGACTGACCGGCCGGTTCCGGACACGGACGAGCCGGCTCCGCCGCGGGCGGGGCCGGCTCGTGGGCGCCGTGGGTCAGGGCTGGGTGGCCTGTTGCCCAGTGGTGCCGTCGTCACCGCCGCCGCCTTCGGCTGGCGGCGTGCTCGGTGGGGTCGTCGTCGGCGTGACCGGTTCCGTGGTCGTCGGCGCGCTGGACGGCGTGCTGCTCGGCTCGTCCGTGGGGGCCGGCTCGTCGGTCACGCTCGGCTGGGCCGACGGGGTCGGGGAGGCGCTCGGCGTGGCCGAGGGCGTGGCCGACGGCCTACCGCCCGGACCGACCGGACGGTAGGTGTAGTCGTCGTCCGCCGACGGCTCGTCGACGACCGGCTCGGCGGCCCGGTCGCTCGGCGCCACCGCGGGCGCCGTCTTGTCGATCTTCGTAGCCGGTTCGGCGGTGTCGTTCGCGGCGGCCACCAGCGCACCCAGCGCGCCCATCGCCACCAGCACCGCGCCCAGCGCCCCGACGAGCGTGCCGCGCCGGCTCCGCCGCGGCGACGTCGCCACCGCGGCGCCCTGGCGGACCGCCGGCTGGTCGTCCCGCGACCGCGCCGGACCCGCCGCGCCGCGCAGCGCCACTGTCGCGTTCGGCGAGTCGGTGCGCGCGGCCCGCGCCGCGTCGGCCATCGCCGCCGCGGTCGGGTAGCGGTCGGCCGGATCCTTCGCCAGCGCCCGCGACACCAGTTCCCGGACCGCCGCCGGGATCTCCGCCGGCAGCTCCGGCGGCTCGTCGTCGAGATGGCGTACGGCCACCTGGAGCGGGTTGTCGCCGGTGAACGGCGGGCTGCCGGTGAGGCAGCAGTACGCGACGGCGCCGAGGGCGTACACGTCGGTGGCGCCCGAGACGGGCCGGCCCGCGGCCTGCTCCGGCGCCATGTAGAGGGCGGTGCCGGGCACCGCGTTCGTGCTGGTGATGCTCGTGACGTTGGTGGAGCGGGCCACGCCGAAGTCGACCAGGACCACGGTGCCGTCGTCCTGCACGAGCAGGTTGCTCGGCTTGACGTCCCGGTGGACGATGCCCCGGCCGTGCGCCGCGTGCAGCGCCTGCGCCACCTGGGCCACGATCGACATGGTCTCGGCGACCTCGAGGCACCCGGCCGACTCGATCCGCCGCGACAGCGGCTCACCGGCGACGAACTCCATCACCAGGTAGTCGGCCCGGCCGCCGCCGGGCAGGTCGTCCTCGCCGCAGTCGAAGACCTGGACCACGCCGGGGTGGCGCAGGGAGGCCATGATCCGCGCCTCGGCGCGGAACCGGGCGATGAAGTCAGGGTCGGACACCAGGGCGGGAAGCAGCACCTTCACCGCGACCGGACGACCGAGGACCAGGTCGGTGGCACGCCAGACGTCGCCCATGCCGCCGGTGGCGACACGGTCATCCAGGCGGTACCGACCGCTGAGTACGACGTCTGAGGACAGCACCCCCATACCGTACCCACAGCAGGCGCGAAGTATTTCCCGCGATATCCGTGGCCGTCCGGCCGGGCTGTTCGGCCGGGTGTCCGGCGACCGGGGCGCCGATCGGCTGATCGTGATCGACCCGGTACGATCGGCCAGAAAAGTCACGCGTCCCCGCGCTCGCGACCGCGCCGCACCGGCGTGGCCCGCTGCGGGGAGCGTCACGCCGGCACTCGGTGTTACCTCGACACGCCGGAAACAGGGGTAGACATTTCTCTCTGTTTTTCCGGCCCTCCATGCCTTGCCGACGCACCTTGCCCGTCCCGGTGTCGGCCCGACTCCCGGCCGCCCCCGGACGCCGGTACGGTATGTCCCGCCGACGCCCGATGCCGCGCGGCATCGTCCGAGGCGCACCGCACGCTCGTGCGCGTGCCTGATCAGCTCACCGGGGGGAGTGCGGATGGCGGTGTGGCCACTGGCTCCCGTTTGCGCCCGGCGTCCGGCTGCCACTGCGGCGGGACGGCGAGCGTGACGGCCGAACTGAACGAGGCGGTCGCCGGGGCGCAGGCGGGCGACGAGGAGGCGTTCCGGTTCCTCTACCGCAGCCTGCAACCCGCGTTGCTGCGCTATCTGACTGCGCTCGTCGGCGCCGACGCCGAGGACGTGGCCTCGGAGGCGTGGCTCCAGATCTCCCGCGACCTGCCGTCGTTCACCGGCGGCGAGTTCCGCGCCTGGGTGGTCACGATCGCCCGTAACCGGGCCATGGACCATCTGCGCCGACAGCGGCGGCGTCCCTCCGTGCCGGTGCCCGTGCAGGCGCTCAACGACCTGGCCGCCGACGCCGACACCGCCGACCGGGCCGGTGAGGCCATCGCCACCGAGAGCGCGCTGGCGCTGATCCGTACGCTGCCACCGGCCGAGGCCGAGGCGGTGATGCTGCGGGCCGTCATCGGCCTGGACGCGGAGACCGCCGGGCGGGTGCTCGGCCGGCGGGCCGGCGCGGTGCGTACCGCTGCGCACCGGGGCCTGCGCCGGCTGGCCGCGATGTTGGAGCGCTCGGCGGCGCAGGCCGCGCCGGACGATGCCCGGGACGCCGTCGCGCCGCGTCCCCGTACCGACCGCCAGGTGCCGCACGCGCCCGAGGCCGAGCCGGCGGAGGGCTGACGTGAGGGGAGACGACGGCATGCATGCTCGCCGGTCCGGCGGTCCCGCCGACCGGGCGGAGTCCGACCGCCTGCTCGACGCCGCGCGCGCCGGCACGCCGCCGGGGGCCGACGCCGACCCGCTGACCCGGCTGCTGTCCGCCGCCGCCGGACCGGCGGCCCCCGGCGAGGTGGCCGGGGAGGAGCGGGCGCTCGCCGCCTTCCGGGCGGCCCGCGCGGCGGCCGGGGCGGCCCCGGCCCCGGCGCCGGCAGCGGTGGCCGCGCCGCGCCCGCGCCGGCGCCTGCGGATCGCCGCCGCGCTGTCCGGGCTCGCCGCCACGGCGGTCGCCGGGGTGGCGTTCGCCGCCGTGCGGTTGGACCGCCAACCGGAGCCGGTGCTCCCGCCCGCGACGACGGCCGGGCCCAGCAGCGCCGGACCGACCGGCGACGGACCGACCGGCGACGGCCCGGCCGTCACCGGGCCGTCGCGGCCGGCTCCGAGCACCCCGGCCGGCGACGCGCCCGGCGCGACGTCGCCACCGGCTCCCTCGACGACGGCGGAGCCGTCCGGAACGCCGAGCGCCGCGGCCCGGCGACCCGCACCCCCGTCCGGCGGGGCGCAGATGGCCGGCCACTGCCGTGCCTACCTGGCCAAGCCGGAGCGGCAGCGGGAGAAGGTGCTCACCAAGCCGGGCTACGCCGACCTGGTCGCTGCCGCCGGCGGCCCGGAGCAGGTGGAGAGCTACTGCCGGAACCTCCTGGGCCTGCCCGCGGACGACCCGGGCGACGCGCCGGAGCCCTCGCACCCGGGCCCGGCGGCGGACGACTGAGCAGCCGCGCCGCAATCAGATTCCGGACAAAAATTCATCTCTCCGGGCACGCGGAACTCGTCTGCTAGACAGAGGATGGTGGGGCGGCGTCCCGTGCCGTCCCGGCCGGGCGCGTCGCGACGACGTCGTCGCCCATCGCCGAGGAGGAGCCGTCCCATGGTGATGTCGCCGGATCTGGACCGGGCAGTCGTCCTGGGAGACGAGGAGGCGGCCCGCGGCCACCTCGCCCGGATCTGCTTCAAGACCGGGCCACCGGCACTCGTCGGCGTCGAACTGGAATGGACCGTGCACGACGCCGCGGACCCGGCCCGGCCGGTCGACCGCGAGCGACTACGCGAGGCGCTGGGGCGGCACAGCCCCGTGACCCTCGACCCCACCAGTCCGGCCGACGAGCTCCGGCGCGGCGGCGCCGTGACCGTGGAGCCCGGCGGGCAGGTGGAGATCTCCGCGACACCGCGATCGTCGGTCGCCGCGCTCATCCTGGCCACCGAGGCCGACGTCGCCGAACTGCGGGCCCGGCTGGACGCCGCCGGCCTGGTGCTCGGCCGCAGCGGCATGGACCCCTGGCGCCTTCCCCGGCCGGTCGTGGAGACCCCGCGCTACCGGGCCATGCGGTGTGCCTTCGACCGCCGTGGCCCGGCGGGACGGGCGATGATGTACAGCACCGCCGGGCTCCAGATCTGCCTGGACGCGGGCGAGCCGGACCATCTGGCGCAACGGTGGGCGGCCGCGCACGCCGTCGGCCCGCCGCTGCTCGCCGCATTCGCCACCGCCGACCGGCACGCGGGGCGCCGTACCGGCTGGGCCTCCGCCCGGATGGCCACCTGGCTGGCCATCGACCCGGCGCGGACCCGCCCGGTCTGGTCGCCCGAGCACGCCGACGAGGACCCGGTGACGGCCTGGACCGGGTACGCGCTCACCGCGCCGCTGCTCTGCGTCCGCGGCGACGGCCCGGACTGGACCGCGCCGCCCGGTGTCACGTTCGCCGACTGGCTGGCCGGGGCGCTGCCCCGCCCGCCCACCACCGACGACCTGGACTACCACCTCAGCACGCTGTTCCCGCCGGTACGCCCGCGCGGCTACCTGGAGCTGCGCTACCTGGACACCCAGCCCGGCCCGGAGTGGACGGTGCCGCTGGCGGTGCTGGCGGCGATCTTCGCCGACCCGGCCACCACCCGGGACGCGCTGGCGGCGGCCACGCCGGTCGCCGACCGGTGGCGCGCGGCGGCCCGGTGCGGGCTGGCCGAGCGCCCGCTGGCGACCGCCGCGGCGGCGCTGTTCGACCTGGCCCTGGCCGCCCTGCCCCGGCTCGACCTGCCGGCCGGCATCCACGACGAGATCCAGCAAGCGATCCGGCGGCACCGCGCCGCCGCGGAGAGGGGACACCGGTGACCACCGCCGAGCGACTACGCGACCGCATCGCCGCGGAACTGGAGCGCACCCGGGCCCGTACCGCCCTGCTGACCGACGCGGTGGACGACGACGACCTGGTCCGGCAGCACTCCACGCTGATGTCGCCGCTGGTCTGGGACCTGGCGCACGTCGGCAACCAGGAGGAGCTGTGGCTGGTCCGCGACGTCGGCGGCCGCGACCCGGTGCGCCACGACATCGACGACCTCTACGACGCGTTCAAACAACCACGCAAGGACCGGCCGGCGCTGCCGCTGCTGCCGCCGGCCGAGGCCCGCGCCTACGTGCGTACGGTGCGGGACAAGGTGTTCGACCTGCTCGACGGCATCCGCTTCACCGAGCGTCCCCTGGTCGCCGACGGGTTCGCGTTCGGCATGATCGTGCAGCACGAGCAGCAGCACGACGAGACCATGCTCGCCACCCACCAGCTGCGCGCCGGCGCCCCGGTGCTCGACGCGCCGCCCCCACCGGAGCCCTGCGCCCGGGTCGGCGGGGAGGTACGGGTGCCGGCCGGGCCGTTCACCATGGGCACCTCCACCGACCCGTGGGCGCTGGACAACGAGCGCCCGGCCCACACCGTCGACCTGCCCGCGTACGTCATCGACGCCGCCCCGGTGACGAACGGGCAGTACCGGGCGTTCATCGCCGACGGCGGGTACGACGAGCCGCGCTGGTGGAGCGAGGCGGGCTGGCGGCACCGCGTCGAGGCGGACCTGAGCGCGCCGATGCACTGGCGGCGCGACGGGGACGGCTGGGCGTACCGCCGGTTCGGCCGCTGGTCGCCGGTGCGCGACGACGAGCCGGTGGTGCACGTCTGCTGGTACGAGGCGCAGGCGTACGCGGCGTGGGCCGGCAAGCGGCTGCCGACGGAGGCGGAGTGGGAGAAGGCGGCCCGCTGGGATCCGGCGACCGGCCGGTCCCGGCGCTACCCGTGGGGCGACGAGGACCCCACCACCGAGCACGCCAACCTGGGCCAGCGGCACCTCTGGCCGGCGCCGGTGGGCGCGTACCCGGCCGGCGCCTCGCCGCTGGGTGTGCACCAGCTCGTCGGTGACGTCTGGGAGTGGACCTCCTCGCCGTTCCGGGGCCACCCGGGCTTCACCGCGTTCCCGTACCGGGAGTACTCGGAGGTCTTCTTCGGCGACGACCACCGGGTGCTGCGGGGCGGCTCGTTCGGCACCGACCGGTCCGCCTGCCGGGGCACGTTCCGCAACTGGGACTACCCGATCCGGCGGCAGATCTTCAGCGGGTTCCGCTGCGCCCGTGACGCCGGACCGGAGGAGTGAGCCGGCCCGATGTGCCGTCACCTCGCGTACCTCGGTCCACCAGTGCTCCTGTCCAGCCTGCTGTTCGACCCGCCGTACGGGCTGCTGCGCCAGTCGTGGGCGCCGCGTGACATGCGCGGCGGCGGCACGGTGAACGCCGACGGCTTCGGCGTCGCCTGGTACCCGGACGGCGGCGACCCGGTCCGCTACCGGCGGGCCCAGCCGATGTGGAGCGACACGACGCTGCCGGAGCTGGCCGCCGTGACGCGCGTGCGGGCGGTGCTGGCCGCGGTCCGCTCCGCCACGGTCGGCATGCCGTTGCACGAGACCGCCGCGGCGCCCTTCGCGGAGGGGCGGTGGCTGTTCAGCCACAACGGCGTGGTGCGGGGCTGGCCGGACAGCCTGGTCCCGCTCGCCGCCGGCCTGCCCGTCCGCGACCTGGTCACGCTCGACGTGCCGACCGACTCGGCGCTGCTGTGGGCGCTGGTCCGGCACCGGCTGCGGGCCGGCGCGCCGCCGGAGGAGGCGGTGGCGGACACCGTCGCGGCGGTCGCCGCCGCCGCTCCCGGCTCACGGCTGAACCTGCTGCTCACCGACGGTACGACGGTGGTGGCGAGCACGGCCGGGCACGCGCTGTCCGTGCGCCGCGGCCCGGACTCGGTGCTGCTGGCGTCCGAACCGTTCGACGACGACCCGGCCTGGCGGGCCGTGCCGGACGGCCGGCTCGTGGTGGCGACCACGGGCGGGCTCGACGTGCGGGAGACGACCGCCGCCTGACGATCCGTACCCACCGCGAGAGAGGACACTCGATGAGCGCGGAGCCGCTGGAGATCCACCTGGAGCAGCAGGACCTCGACCGTGGGTTGCGGGAGGACGTACGGGCCGGGCTGGCCGCGACGCCGAAGTGGCTGCCGCCGAAGTGGTTCTACGACGCCCGGGGCAGCGAGCTGTTCGAGGAGATCACCCGCCTGCCGGAGTACTACCCGACCCGGGCCGAACGGGCGGTGCTGGCCGCGCACGCCGACGACGTCGCGGCGATGACCGGCGCGAAGACGCTGATCGAGCTGGGCTCGGGCTCGTCGGAGAAGACCCGGCTGCTGCTCGACGCGTTCACCCGCCACGGCGACCTGGGCACCTTCGTGCCGCTGGACGTCTCGGTGAGCGCGTTGCGGTCGTCCACCGAGCAGATCGCGGCCGCGTACCCGGGGCTGCGGGTGCGGGGGATCGTCGGCGACTTCACCCGCCACCTGGACCGGCTGCCCACCGGCGGCCGGCGGCTGGTGGCGTTCCTCGGCGGCACGATCGGCAACCTGCTGCCGGTGGAGCGGGCCGAGTTCCTCACCGCGATGCGCGCGGCGCTGGAGACCGGCGACTGGCTGCTGGTCGGCACCGACCTGGTCAAGGACCCGGGTGTGATCGTGCCCGCCTACGACGACGCGGCGGGCGTGACCGCCGAGTTCAACCGCAACGTGCTCCGGGTGATCAACCGCGAGCTGGGCGCGGACTTCGACGTCGACGCGTTCCGGCACGTGGCGGTCTGGGACCCCGAGCGGGAGTGGATCGAGATGCGGTTGCGCGCCGAGCACCCGGCCCGGGTGCGGGTCCTGGACGCCGACGTGGTGTTCGCCGCCGGTGAGGAGCTGCGTACCGAGGTGTCGGCCAAGTTCCGGCCGGAGGGCGTCGCGGCAGAGCTGACCGCCGCCGGGTTCGACCGGCGGGCGTTCTGGACCGACCCGGACGGGCTGTTCGGGGTGAGCCTGGCCCGGGCCGACTGAGCGCCGCCGCGGCCCCGCCCGCACCCGGTGACCGGGTCCGCCGGTGATCGGCTAGGCTGGGCGGCGCGAAGGGGAGTAGCCCCCAATGTCGTGGTCGACACACTGGTGCGTTCCGCATCCGGCCACGCGGCCCCGGTCCCCGGGGCGGGCGAGACCTTCGACTCAGGCTGTCGCAGCCGGGTCGAGGGCGCCCCCGTTCCTCCTCCCGGCTTTGATCGGGAAGGTTCACATGGAGGGTTTCCTCGTCGCGCTGGTGGTCAGCTTCGGCGTCATCTTCGTCGCCGAGCTGGGTGACAAGTCCCAGCTCATGGCATTGACGTTCGCCACGCGGTTCAAGCCGGTGCCGGTGCTCATCGGCATCACGATCGCCACCGCCGTCGTCCACCTGGCCTCGGTGGCCATCGGGTACGGCCTGAACGCCGCCCTGCCCACCGACTGGATCTCGCTGATCGCCGGTCTGGCGTTCCTCGGCTTCGGCGCCTGGACGCTGCGCGGGGACAAGCTGACCGAGGAGGAGAAGCGCAAGGCCGAGCGCGGCGGCCGGTCCGCGGTCATCGCCGTGGGTGTGGCGTTCTTCCTGGCCGAGCTGGGTGACAAGACCATGCTCGCCACCATCACGCTGGCCACCAAGTACGGCTGGTTCGGCACCTGGCTCGGGTCGACGCTCGGCATGGTGGCCGCGGACGCGCTGGCGATCCTGGTGGGCCGGATGCTCGGCCGGCACCTGCCGGAGCGGGCCATCCGCTACGGCGCGGCGGTGCTGTTCGCCATCTGCGGCCTCTGGCTGATCTTCGAGGCGGTCTCCGAGCTGACCTGAGCGGAACCGACGTGAGTGGCGCGGTGGCGCCCGATGATCGGAGAGCGCTCCGGTGGGTAAGTAGCCCGGGTGAGCGCCGTGGCGGTGACCGCCCGGCGGAGGACGAATCGCACGACCGGGAGGTTCCGCCCATGAGCAGGCACGACGAGCCCAACGAGTACGGCTTCGCCGGGGGCGCCACCGCGCCGGAGCCGCCGCCGGGCGGGCGTGAGGACGAGCTGGACCGCGCCGAGGAGGTGGCCGTGCCCGGTGACGACCTCACCGGCCCGGCCGCCGAGGCGCTCGAGGAATCGGAGCCCAAGCGCGAGCCGCGCCCGGCCGAGCGACGGCGCTGAGGCGTACCGCCGCGCGGCGGGCGTGACCGTGTGGTCACGCCCGACGCACCGGTTCAGGCCGGGCCCTCCTGGTAGACGTCCGGCACGCCGTCACCGTCGGCGTCCCGGCTCTCCCGTTCGCTGATCCGCCGGTAGACCCGGTTGCGCCGGACCAGCACCACCGAGGCGAGCAGGGCGGAGATCAACGAGCCGAGCAGCACCGCGACCTTGACGCCGTCCTCCTCCGGGCTGCCGGCGCCGAACGCCAGCTCGCCGATGAGCAGCGACACGGTGAAGCCGATGCCGGCCAGCAGCGCCAGCCCGAGCAGGTCGGCCCAGGTGATCTCCTCGTCCAGCTCGGCCCGGGTGAACCGGGCGAGCAGGTACGTCGACCCGAACACGCCGATCACCTTGCCGAGCACCAGCCCGGCGGCCACCGCGATCACCACCGGGTTGGCCAGCACGCTGCCCACGTCCACGCCGACCAGCGTCACCCCCGCGGCGAAGAAGGCGAAGACCGGCACGGCCAGGCCGGCGGAGACCGGCCGCCAGCGGTGCTCCAGCCGCTCGGCCAGGCCGGGCGCGCCGTCGCGGCCGCGCAGCACCGGCACTGTGAAACCGAGCAGCACGCCCGCCACCGTGGCGTGCACGCCGGATGCGTGCACCAGCGTCCAGGCGGCCACCGCCAGCGGGATCAGCGCCCACCACCAGGTCCGCCGGCGCTGCACGAGCAGCCCGAACGCGGCGATCGGCAGCAGTGCGCCGAGCAGCGGCAGCGGCTGGAAGTCGGCGGTGTAGAACACCGCGATGATGGTGATCGCGAACAGGTCGTCGACCACCGCGAGGGTGAGCAGGAACGCGCGCAGCCCCTGCGGCAGGTGGGAGCTGACCACGGCGAGCACGGCGAGCGCGAAGGCGATGTCGGTGGCGGTGGGGATGGCCCATCCGCGCAGGCCGGCGCCGCCGGCGCCGAGTGTCACCGCCAGGTAGATCAGCGCGGGCGCGATCATGCCGCCGAGCGCGGCGATCACTGGCAGCGCCGCGCGCCGCGGGTCTCGCAGGTCACCGGCGACGAACTCGCGCTTGAGCTCCAGCCCGACCACGAAGAAGAAGATCGCCAGCAGCCCGTCGGCGGCCCAGGTGCGCAGGTCGAGGTCCAGGTGCAGGCCGGCGCCGCCGGGCCAGGGCACCCAGTGGCTCAGTTCGGCGTACGCGGCCCGCCACGGCGAGTTGGCCCAGATCAGGGCGAGCACCGCACCGAGCAGCAGCAGGCCGCCGCCGACCGTCTCGGTGCGCAGCACGTCGGCCAGGAAGCGGGCCTCCGGCCAGGAGCGGCGGGACAGCAGGCGGGACCGGTGCGGGGTGTGCTCGGGCATGCGGCGTCCGTTCGGAAGCTGGGGTCGGCGGAACCATCGCCGACCAGGCTTCCCGGCACACCGGGACCAACCCTAACGGGCGCCGCCACCGGCGGCGAGCCGAGCCGTGCCGATGGGACGCCCGTCTCATCACGTGGTCGGGGCGTCCCATCCGCCGACGGGTCAGCGTTGCCCGGGCAGCGCCGGCAGGGACACCGCGGCCGGGTCGCAGAAGGCGGCCATCCGCTTGATCAGCTCGTCCGGGTCGGCGTACGGGTCGAGCCCGCGGATCTCGTCCGGGTCCAGCTCGGGCACCGGGACGTGGGAGATCAGCGGGTGCAGCGGCCGGCTGTCCACCTCGTCGGCGCCGAACAGGTGCTCGTGCAGCTTCTCGCCCGGGCGCAGACCGGTGAAGACGATCTCCACCGGGCGGTCCGCCTCGGCGGCCAGCCGCCGCGCCACGTCGGCGATCCGGACCGGCTCGCCCATGTCGAGCACCAGCGCCTCGCCGCCCCGGCCGATCGTCGCGGCCTGGAGCACCAGGTGCACCGCCTCCTGCACGGTCATGAAGTAGCGCGTCACGTCGGGGTGGGTGACGGTGATCGGCACCCCGGCCCGGATCTGCGCCTGGAACGCGGTGAGCACGGAGCCGCGGCTGCTGAGCACGTTGCCGAACCGGACGCTGAGGTACCGCCCGTTGAGCCGCTGCGCGTGGTACGCGGTGAGCCGCTCGGTGATCCGCTTGGAGTAGCCGAGGACGCTCGCCGGGTTGGCCGCCTTGTCGGTGGAGATGTTCACGAACTCGGCCACGTCCCGGCACGCCTCCAGCACGTTCAGCGTACCCATGATGTTGGTCTTGATCGCCTCACCCGGATGGCGCTGGAGCAGCGTGAGGTGCTTGAGCGCCGCGGCGTGGAACACCACGTCGGGCTGCCGGTCGGCGATCACCCGGGCGATGCCCTCGGCGTCGCGGATGTCGGCCAGGATCAGCTCCGGCCCGTCCAGCAGGGCTCGGCCGTGCAGGGACATCTGCAGGGCGTGCAGCGCGGACTCGTCCCGGTCGAGCATCATCAGCTCGTCGGGCTCGCAGCGGGCGATCTGGCGGCACAGCTCCGAGCCGATCGAGCCGCCGGCGCCGGTGACGAGCACCCGGCGCCCGGCCAGCCCGCCGCGCTCGACGCTCAGCTCGGCCACCCGGTGCGCGCGGCCCAGCAGGTCGGTGAGCTGGAGGTCGCGGACGTCGGTGGCAGCCACCGGGCGGTCGAGCACCTCGCGTACCGGTGGCAGGACCTTGAACGCCGCCCCGGCCTCCAGCGTGCGGGTGCGCACGTCGCGCAGCAGCTGCGGGTCGGAGCCGCTCATCGAGAAGATGACGGTGCTCGCCCGGGTGGCCCGGACGGCGGCGGCGATCTGCTCCCGGCCGCCGAGCACGCGCAGCCGCTCCAGCCGCAGGCCGCGGCTGTCGGGTGCGTCGTCGAGCAGGCCCACCGGCCGGTAGCTGCTGTCCGGGTCGTGCAGCAGCACCCGGACGAGCCGCTCGCTCGCGGCGTCCACGCCGTAGATCAGGCAGCGCTCGGCGTGTCGTGCCGCGGGCGGCCGGCGGTCGGCGTGCGCCCGCCAGAGTCCCCGGGCGCCCGCCATCACCACGAGCGCCACCGCGCCGCCGACCAGCGGCGTGCTGGCCGGGACCGGGTGCTGCGTCCACGGCAGGACGGCGACGAATCCGGCGGCGGTGACGAGCGCGACGGTGACGGCCAGGCCCTGCGCGTCGCCGGCGCTGCCGATCGGATACCGGCCGTAGAGCCGGGACCGCAGCAGCGTGAGCGCGGCGTACAGCGCGGCGCAGGCCAGCGCCAGGCCGAGCGTACGGGCGCTGGCGGCGGCGGTGAGGTCGAACTCGTACCGCGTCCAGGCCGCGCCGAGAAATCCTCCGCACCACGCGGCCGTGTCCAGCGTTAACAGGGAAAGGGTGGCGGCGCGGTGGGTGATCCGGCCGGGCGGTCGAACGGCTGTGATCGCGTCACGATCCATGGGCTGCCCTCTGTGTCCTATCCGTATTGAAAGGAATAGACCGTCTGTGCCTGTTCGGTCGTTTACTGTCGTCCAGTCACGTAACGTCGTGAATAGGCGATTCGATCCTGGCACGGCGACTGGGGTTTTTAGGGGGCTTTCGTGCAGTTTCATCGGCAGACCGGCGTGTCGCGAGGGGGAGCGTGATGGACGTTCTCGGCTACCTGCGCCTGGTCCGACGCCACTGGTGGATCGTGCTGGTGACGGTGATGCTCGGCCTGGGCACCGCCGCGCTGGTGACGGTCCGGACGGCGCCTCGGTACGAGGCCTCGGTGACGTTCTTCGTCACCACGCCCAGCCAGGGGGTCACCGACGCCTACCAGGGCAGCCTCTTCCTCCAGCAGCGGGTGAAGTCCTACGGTGACCTGCTCACCAGCGACCGGCTGGCGCAGAGCGTGGTCGCCGACGCGCCGCTCGGCCTCACCGCCGACCAGGTGCGCAGCCGGATCCACACCACCGCCACGGCCGGTACGGTCCTGCTCAAGGCGACGATCACCGACACCGACCAGACCCGGGCGTTGAAGACCACCGAGATGCTCGCGACCAAGTTCACCGAGCTGGTTCGCAAGGTGGAGACGCCGCCGGACGGCAAGGCCCCGCCGATCAAGATCGAGGTGGTCAGCGGTCCCCGTGTCACCTCCAACCCGGTCTCGCCGCAGCCCACCCGCAACCTGGTCCTGGGCGGTCTGCTCGGCCTGCTGGCCGGCGTCGGCCTGGCCGTGCTGCGCGGAGTGGCCGACGTCCGGATGCGCGACGGCGCCGGGCTGCAACGGGTCACCGGCAGTCCGCTGCTCGGCGAGATCCCCTACGAGACCGGCGCGCGCTCGGCGCCGCTGATCGTCGGCGACGCGGCCACCTCGGCCCGGGCCGAGGCGGTCCGCAAGCTGCGGACCAACCTGCGCTTCGTGGACGTGCACGAGCCGGCCCGGGTCATCGCGGTGACCAGCGCGCTGCAGGGCGAGGGCAAGACCACGATGGCCTGCAACACCGCCATCGCGCTGGCCGAGGCGGGCTGGCGGGTGCTGCTGCTCGACGCCGACCTGCGCCGCCCCAAGGTCGCCGACTACCTCGGGCTCGACGGCGGCGTCGGCCTCACCGACGTGCTGGTCGGCGACGTCCAGGTCGGTGACGTGGTGCAGCGCTGGGGCGAGAAGTCCCTGCTGGTGCTGCCCAGCGGCGCCACCCCGCCCAACCCGAGCGAGCTGCTCGGTTCCAAGTCCATGGCGGACCTGCTGGTCGCGCTGCGGGACTCGGCGGACATCGTGGTCATTGACACCGCGCCACTGCTGGCGGTCACCGACGGCGTGGTGGTGGCCGTGCAGGCCGACGGCGCGCTCCTGGTCACCCAGCAGGGGCGTACCTCCCGCAGCCAGGTCGCGGCGGCGGCGCAGGCGCTCAGCTCGGTCTCGGTGCGCCTGCTCGGCTGCGTGCTCAACATGGCCAAGGTGGCCAAGTCGGACGCCTACCAGTACGAGGCGTACAAGGTGGTCGTGCCGCCCGCGGCGCCCTCCGTGCCGGCCGACCGGGCCGACGCCCGCCGGGGCGCGAAGGCCGTGGGCGACCGGACGCAGGAACTCACCCGGCTGTCGCGATGAGCGCGAGCACGGGCCGGATCGACCGCTCGATCTCCTCGGCGCAGCGCCGGAAGTCGGCCGGCGAGCCGCCGATCGGGTCGCGCAGGTCCTCCGCGTCGGGGGCGGCGGGTTGCAGCCGCCCCCGGGCGCGGACCGCGGCCGACACCGCGGCCCGCAACGGCGTGCCCGCGTCCGCCTCCGCCTCGGCGGGGCGGGCCTCGGCCGCCAGCCGGGCGAACTGCCGCAGCGTGAACGTCCGGGTCAGCGCCGCCGGCGCCAGCGCCGTGCAGGCCGAGCGTTGCCGGCGGGTAGCGGTCAGCACCAGCGCCGCACCGGTCAGGTGCTCCGGGCGCAGCCGGCGGGTCCGGAAGGCCGCCGGGTCCGCGCCGGTGGCCGCGGTCACCTCGACCGCGTACGGGTGCATCGCCGCCCCGTCGATCGCGTCGGTCCCCGCGCTGGCCACCGCCAGCGGCAGGCCGGCCAGCATCCGGCGGGCGATGAACTCCGCCATCGGTGACCGGCACATGTTCGCGTGGCAGACGAAGAGCACCTCGTCGACCATCTGCACCCCTCTCGTCGGCGCGGTCGCGACGGAGGGTGCCGCGACGGCGTTCTTCCGGCGGTCGCGGCCGGACGCAGAGGGGATGCGGGAATCGTACGCGGTGCGGCGCCCGGCCGTCCGGAAAGCCGCGCCGGGAGAGCGGTCATGAGGGTCGGCATCCTCACCTACCACTTCCCGCCGGAGCCGGCGTTCGTCCCGGGCAGCCTGGCCGAGGAACTGGTGGCCCGGGGCCACGAGGTACGGGTGCTCACCGGCTTCCCGGACTACCCGGGCGGCCACGTGTATCCCGGCTGGCGGCAGCGCTGGCGGCACCAGACGCACAGCGAGCGGCTGACCGTGCGCCGGGTGCCCCGGTACGCCGCGGGCGACGGTTCCGCCCGTGCCCGCACCGCGACCTGGCTGTCCTTCGCCGGCAGCGCCGCGCTGGCCGGCCGGGGCCTGCTGCGCGACGTCGACGTGCTCTACGTCTACGGCCACCCGGCGGTCACGTTCGCCGCCACCGGGCTGCTGCGGCTGCTCGGCCGTACGCCGGCCGTGCTGCACGTGCAGGACGTGTGGACCGAGCGGGACGGGCGCGCGGAGCGGGACAGCGGGTGGCCGGCGCGGCTGGGGGCCGCGACCCGTCGCCTCTACCGGGAGGCGGCAGTGGTGGCGGTCGGTTCGCCGTCCATGGCGGATCTGGTCCGCGCCGGTGGGGCAGACCCGGGCCGGGTGCGCACGGCGCCGAACTGGACCGACGAGCGCATCTTCCGCCCCACCCAGGCCGGCCCGGCGGTGCGGCGGCTGGTCCGCCGGGACGACCGCTGCGTGGTGATGCACGCCGGCACGATCGGCGCGCGCCAGGATCTGGAGACGGCGGTCCGCGCGGCGGCGGCGCTCGGCGACCGGATGGACCTGGTGCTCGTGGGATCGGGCCCACAGGAGCGGCGGGTGCGGGGGCTCGCCGCCGACCTCGGCGCGGAGAACGTCCGGTTCCTGGAACGACGGTCCGCCGTGGACATGCCGCAGCTCTACGCCGCCGCCGACTACCAGCTCGTGGCCCAGCGCGACCTGCCGGAGCTGCGCGGCCGGGTGCCCGGCAAGCTCCAGGCCGCGCTGTCCTGCGCCGCGCCGGTGGTCGCCTCCGCCGCGGGGGAGACGGCGGAGGTGGTGGAGCGGGCCCGTGCCGGTCTGTCCTGCCCGCCGGAGGACTGGGCGGCGCTGGCCGACCGCTTCTGGCTGGCTGCCGCCATCCCACCGGCCGCCCGGCTCGACATGGGCAGGCGGGGCCGCGACGCGTACCTGCGGGACATGTCGATGCGGGCCGGTGTGGACCGGATCGAGGCGCTGCTGCACGAGGCGGCCGAGCAGACGCCGAACCGAACAAAACTCGCACACAGCACCTAATTCATCAGAGTGTCGAATAACGCCTCGAACAGGCACTTTCTCGTGCTAAAAAGCACTCGATCGCGAATTGTGTCCGATTCGACCGACACGTAGGGGGAATCCGTGACCGGACCTGGTGCCACGCCCGTCCGGCGGCGCCGCTCGCGCCGGCGCCGGCGCGCTCGGGTCCGCCGGATCCTGCTGACCGGCCTGGTCGTCGTGTCGGTGCTGCTCAGCGCCGGCGGCTGGGTCGCGTTCCGGGGCTGGCAGGCCCGCGCCCATCTGGTCAATGCCGCCGGACTGGCCCGGGAACTCAGCGCCCAGGTGCTCGACGGCGACGTGGCCCGGGCCCAGCGCACGCTCGCCGCGTTGCAGGAGCAGGCCGCCGCCGCGCGCGGAGAGACCGGGGACCCGGTGTGGTGGGTCGGCCAGCAGACCCCGTACGCGGGGAACAACCTCGCCGCGGTACGGAAGATCTCGGTGGCGGTGGACGACCTGGCCCGGCTCGCGTTCCCCACGCTGCTGCGCGTCGACCTCGCCTCGCTGGTGCCGAAGCAGGGCAAGCTGGACCTGGCCCGCCTGCGCGCCGTCTCGGCCGAGGTCTCCGCGGCCGACCAGGCGGTGCGCACGACCGCCGACCGGCTGCGGAAGGTGCCCACCGGCGACCTCGTGACCCAGGTACGCGACGCGGTCACGGCGCTGCGCACCGAGCTGGACCAGCTCGGCCAGCTGACCTCGGCGGCTGATCGCGGCGCGCGGCTGCTGCCGCCACTGCTCGGCGCGGACGGGCCGCGCAGCTATCTTCTGGTCTCGCAGAACCCGGCCGAGCTGCGCGCCACGGGCGGCATGTTCGGCGCGTACGCCGTCCTGCGCGCCGAGGGTGGACGGATTCGCCTCGTGAAGCAGGGCAGCTCTTCCGACCTGCGGTTCTTCGACCCGCCACTCAAGGTCGACGCGGAGGCGCAGCGGCTCTGGGGCGACCTGCCGGGCGTCTATCCGGCGGACGTGAACCTCAACCCGGACTTCCCGGCCGCCGCCGCGCTCTACCGGGACATGGTGCGTCGCCGGACCGGCACCACGGTGGACGGCGTGCTGGCGGTGGACCCGGTGGTCCTGTCGTACCTGCTCGGCGTGGTGGGACCGGTGAACGTGCCGGACGGGCCGTCGCTCGCCGCCGCCACCGCCGTACGCACGCTCCTCAGTGACTCGTACCGGGACCTGGACACGAAGGACCAGGACGAGTACTTCACCAAGGCGGCCTCGGGCGTCTTCGACACCCTGTTCACCAAGACGGTCGACCCGCGTGCACTTTTGACCGTTTTTACCCGTTCAATCAATGAACGTCGGATATTGTTCTGGAGTGTCCGATCTGAGGAGCAACGCGCACTGGCCGGCAGCCGGCTGGCCGGTCAGCTCCCGGAGAAGGACTCCGTGCCGACCGTCGGCGTGTTCCTCAACGACGGCAGCGGCGCGAAGCTCGGCTACTACCTCAGGTTCTCGGCCACCGTGACGGTCGGCGAATGCCACCCGGACGGGCGCCGCGAGCTGCGGCTGCGGGTCACGGTGCACTCCACCGCCCCGAAGTCGGGCCTGAGCAAGTCGGTCACCGGACTGGCTCTGGCCGGCGACAAGTACACCGCACGCACCTTCGTCTCCGTGCACACGCCCACCGGCGGCGCGGTCCTCACCGGCCGGCTTGACGGACGGGACACCGCGATGGGCAGTGGCACGGACGGCCGCCGCCAGGTGGCGGTGGCGAAGGTCGAGGCCCGCCCGGGGCAGACCCGGACGCTCGACGTCACGGTGCTCACCGGCAAGACCGGCGCCGGGACGGCCGAGCTGGTGCACACGCCCACCGTCACCCCATGGACCACCCAAGTAGTCAACGCACCAAGCTGTGAACAGTAGGAGGGAATCCATCATGCGGCTATCCCGCATCATCATGGCGCTCACGGTGGGCCTGGCCGTAGCGGCCGTGCCGACCGCGGCCGGGGCGGCGCAGCCGCAGCCCCCGGTCTACCCGCCCGAGGTCGCGTCGCTGACCGTCTCACCGACCACCATCCGGCTCGGCGAGACGTTCACCCTGCGGGGCTCGAACTTCGCGCCGAACGAGACGGTGCGGATCGACGTGGCGATCTCGGGCCTGCCCGCGGCCGCCCCGGCCGAGGGGACCGCGCGGCGCAGCGACGGCAGCACGGTGGCGATGGCGCCCGTCGCCTACACGCCCAACCGCGCCCAGCCTCAGCCCGCGCCGACCACGTTCACCGTGACGGCCGACGCCAACGGCAACTTCACCGTCACCTACCGGCCGACCCGGCCGGGTCGGTACACGTTCACCGCCACCGGCCTGACGTCCGGGCGGATCGCGAGCGCCACCGGCACCGTCCTGCCGCCGCGGCCGACCAAGTCGCCGCACCACGGCGGTCTGCCGGTGACCGGTGACAGCATCGGCACGCCGCTGAAGCTCGGTGGGGGCCTCGCCGCCGCCGGTGCGGTGCTGCTGCTGGCGTCCATGGCCTGGCGCCGTCGTCGCCTCGGCTGATCCGGGGCGCGCCGGGGACGACCCGGCTCGATCGTGAGTGCCCGCCGGACCTCGTCCGGCGGGCACTCACGTGTCCGGGTGACACGACACAATGAGCCATGGACGCGACACCGTGGACCGATCAGGCCGGCCTGCTCACGCTGCCCGGGGGTGCCACCGTACGCGGACGTAGGGTCGCCGGGCCCGCCTCGCCCGCCGACTTCGCCCTGCTGCTGGCGCCCGGTCCGGAGCCGGAGTGGCCGGCCCGGCGCGTCCGCTGGCCCGACTTCTGGATCCCGTCCGACCGCGCCGACGCCCTGGACGCGCTGCGGGAGGCGCGGCGGCGCGCGTACGCGGGGGAGCGGGTCGAGGTGGCCTGTCACGGCGGCGTCGGGCGCACCGGCACCGCGCTGGCCGCGCTCGCCGTGCTGGACGGGCTGCCGCCCGCGCGGGCGGTGGCCTGGGTCCGGTCCCGCTATCACCGGCGCGCGGTGGAGACGCCGTGGCAGCGGTGGTGGCTGCGAGGCGTGCGCTGACACCCGCGCCGGTCACCGCACGGGGCCGCCCGACCGCCACGGCGTCACGACACCGGTGAGCCGTCCGGACCTGATCATCGGGCTCGGTAGGGTGCCTTCTCATGACAGCCCGGGTCCTGGCCGCCGCCACCGCCGTCACCCTGCTCGCCGCCGGGGCGCCCGCCCCGGTCGCCGCCGCCCCGGCCGCCACACCGGCGACATCCGCCGCCGCCCCGGCCGCGACACCCGCCGCCACCGCTCCCTGCCCGCGCCTGCCCGCTCCGAAGGTCAGCCGGCCGCCCCGCCCGACGCCCCCGGCCACGACACCGGAACAGGCGGCGGTGGGCGGCGAGGCGCTGGCCGGCACCGGGCTGGTCGTGCCACCGGGCAGCCCCGCGCCCCCCGCGGTCACCGCCACCACCTGGCTGGTGGCGGACCTGGACACCGGTGCGGTCCTCGGCGCGTGCGGCGCACACGTCCCCGGCACCCCGGCCAGCACCCAGAAACTGCTGCTGGCCGCCACCATGCTGAGCCGGCTGGACCCCAAGCAGGTCGCCGTCGCCACCCGCGCCGACCTCGACATCGAGCCGGGCAGCTCGGCCGTCGGCCTGCTCGTCGGCGGCCGCTACAGCGTGGAGACGCTGTGGCTGGGACTGCTGCTGCAGTCCGGCAACGACGCCGCGAACATGCTGGCCCGCCTCGGCGCCGGCAGCGCACAGGCCGGCGTCGCCGAGATGAACGAGCAGGCCCGCCGGCTCGGCGCCGGGCAGACGCACGCCGTCACGCCGTCCGGGCTGGACGGTCCCGGCCAGTTCACCAGCGCGTACGACCTGGCGCTCATCGCGCGGGCCTGCTTCGCCGACGCCGCGTTCCGCCGGTACGCGCTCACCGAGCGCACGCAGATCCCGGCCCAGCCCGCGCTGAAGAAGGGCGGGTTCCAGATCCAGAACGAGAACCAGCTCATCTACCGCTATCCCGGCGCGCTCGGCGGCAAGACCGGCTTCACCGAGCTGGCCCGCCACAGTTACGTCGGCGCCGCGCAACGGGACGGACGCCGCCTCGTGGTGACGCTGCTCGGCGCCGAGGCCCGTCCGGTACGCGGCTGGCAGCAGGGCGCCCAGCTGCTCGACTGGGGCTTCCGGCTGCCCCGGGACGCCTCGGTCGGCCGGCTGGTCGAGCCGGGCGAGCGGGAAGCCCAGGCGGCGCAGCCCCGGCAGGCACCGGCCGCCGAGCCCACCCGTACCGCCTCCCCGCCGTGGCGGGGGCCGGCCGGGACGGCGCTGCAACGCATCGGCGACGGGGACTGGCGGGTGATCGTGCCGGTCGCCGGTCTGCTGGCGCTCACGGTGGGCGGGGTGGCCGCGGTGCTCGCCGCCCGCCGGAGCCGATCCCGCCGCCGGGGACGCCGCCGCGCCTGACCCGGCGGCACCCTACCGCGCGCCTGGGGCGCCGGAACGCGAATCCCGGACCCGGTGACCCGTTCGGGTCGGCGTGGCTAGCGTCCGGGTCATGAGGACCTGGGGACCCTTCGTGGCGCTGGCCGCCGCCCTGCTGCTGCCGGCGCCGGTGACACCGGCGGTGGCCGCCGCCCGCGTGCCCGTACGCCGGCTGCCGGCCGCGCCGCCCTGCCCGAATGTGCCGGCCCCGTCGATCCGGCCACCGCAGCCGCCGCCGGCGCCCGATCCGGCCGCCCGGGCCGTCGGGGGCGCCGCGCTCGACACCTCGGGCCTTGTCGTCCCGCCCGCGTCGAGCGCGCCGCCGGCGGTGACCGCCACCTCCTGGGTGGTCGCCGACCTGGACAGCGGCGCGGTGCTCGGCGGCTGCGGCCCGCACGAGTACGGCGTGCCCGCGAGCGTGCAGAAGCTCCTGCTCGCCGCCACCATGCTGCCCCGGCTGGACCCGGACCGGGAGGTCACCGTCACCGCCGGGGACCTGGCTGTCGAACCGGGCAGTTCGGCGGCCGGGCTGGTCGAGGGCGGGCGCTACCGGATCGAGACGATCTGGCTCGGCCTGCTGCTGCGCTCCGGCAACGAGGCGGCCAACGCGCTCGCCCGGCTCGGCGGCGGCCCGGACGGGCTGGCCGGCGGGATACGGGCGATGAACGAGGAGGCGCACCGGCTCGGCGCCCGGCAGACCCACGCGGTCACCCCGTCCGGGCTGGACGGCCCGGGGCAGTTCACCAGCGCCTACGACCTGGCGCTGATCGCCCGGGCGTGTTTCGCCGACCCGGCGTTCCGCAGGTACGCCGCCACCCGGTCCGCGCAGATACCGGCCCAGCCGGCGCAGCGGGCGAAGGCGTTCGCCATCTCCAACGACAACATGCTGCTGGACCACTACCCCGGTGCGCTCGGCGGCAAGACCGGCTTCACCGACCTGGCCCGGCACACGTACGTCGGCGCGGCCGAGCGCGGCGGGCGGCGCCTGGTGGTGACGCTGCTGGGCGCCGAGGTGACCACGCAGCGGGGCTGGCAGCAGGGCGCGGCGCTGCTGGACTGGGGGTTCGCGCAGCCGCGCGACGCCTCGGTGGGACGGCTGGTCGAGCCGGGGGAACTGGACCGGTCGGCGCCCGCGGCGGGCGGGGCGGCCTCGGCCCTGGCCGGGCACGCCGGTCTGACCGGCGGCGGGGCGGCACCCGGGCCGCGGCCCGGCGCGGGCGTGACCGTGGCGGTGGGCGCGGTGCTGACGGCCGGGGGAGCGCTGCTGCTGGCCCGGCGTCGCCGCAACGCCGCCGCCGTCGCCATGTCGGCCGGGTCGGCCCTGCGGGAGCCGGAAATTCCGGAACAGGACTGAAAGGGGCGGCCCGGATCAGCGGCAGGCGGGCCCAGCGGTGCTGTCCCGTACGACGAGTTCGGTCGCCAATTCGACCCGGGGCGAGTCGATCTCGTCGCCCTGGGCCAGCCGCAGCACGGTGCGCGCGGCGAGCCGGCCCATCTCCACCAGCGGCTGGCGCACAGTGGTCAGCGGCGGTGAGGCCCACCGCGCCTCGGGCAGGTCGTCGAAGCCCACCACGCTCACGTCGTCGCAGACCCGCAGCCCGCGGCGGCGGATCGCCTCGTACACCCCGAAGGCCATCTGGTCGCTGGCGGCGAAGATGGCGGTCGGCGGGTCGTCGAGGTCGAGCAGCGCGCCACCGGCGGTGAACCCGGAGGCGTGGTAGAAGTCGCCGGGCTGCACCAGCCGGTCGTCGGCGGCGACTCCGGCGGCGGCCAGCGCGGCCCGGTAGCCGTCCAGCCGGGCCCGGCTGCACAGCAGGTGCGGCGGGCCGGCCACGAAGCCGATCCGGCGGTGGCCGAGCTTGAGCAGGTGCTCGGTGGCGGCCAGACCGCCGGTCCAGTTGGTGGCGCCGATCGCCGGCACGTCGGTGGCGGCCACGCCGGCGGCCGGATCGACCACCACCACCGGCACGTTGAGGCGCCGCAGCTGGGCCTGCACGGCCGGGCTCAGGTGCGAGGTCACCACGATCACGCCGTCGGACGCGCGGGCGCGCAGGTTGTGCAGCCACTGCCGGGTGGAGCTGGACTCGCGGTGGATCGCCGAGACGACGGTGCCGACCCCGGCGGCGTGGCTGACGTCCTCCACGCCGCGGATGATCTCCACCGCCCACGGGCTGTCCAGGTCGTTGAAGACCAGGTCGACCAGGTCCGCCCGGCGCACGGTACGGCTGCCCCGGCGCCGGTAGCCGTGGTGGCGCAGCAGCTCCTCGACCCGTTCCCGGGTGTCCGGCGCGACGTCGGAACGCCCGTTGAGCACGCGCGACACGGTCGGGACCGAGACGCCGGCCTCCCGTGCGATCGCGGTGATGGTCACCCTGCGCTCGTCGTCCGCGCTCACCCGTGTTCCCTTCGCCGGCTGCCGGAACCGACCGGTAGACCGTCCCGCCCCACGCACATCTTGCCGTACGCCCAGGGCTTGACGACAGGCCGGACCGGCCCTAGCGTTCGCACGAGTTGCGGAAACCTTCCGGAAATGCGCCCGCCATCTTCCGACGGCTCGCCGTCCATCCCCGACGAACGACGAGGAATTCCGAGGCGTGTTCACCGACCTGACCGAGGCCGAACTCCGTACCTACCGCAGCGACCTGCACGAGCCTGCGGACTTCGACGCCTTCTGGGCTGACACTCTGGCACAGGCGCGCTCGTGCGGCGACCCCGTGTCGGCGACACCGCTGCCCACGCCGCTGACAGGTGTCGACGTCTTCGACGTGACGTTCCCCGGCTTCGCCGGACAGCCGATCCGCGCCTGGCTGCGGGTGCCGCGCGGCGCGACGCAGCCACTGCCCACCGTCGTGCAGTACGTCGGGTACGGCGGCGGTCGCGGCCACGCGCTGGAGAACCTGCTCTGGTCCGCCGCCGGCTTCGCCCACCTGCAGATGGACACGCGCGGGCAGGGCTCGGGGTGGAGCCGGGGCGACACGCCGGACGTCGCCGCCGCCGGACCGCAGGCGCCGGGCATGGCCACCCGGGGGATCGAGGACCCGAACCGGTACTACTACCGGCGCTTCCTCACCGACGCGGTCCGAGCCGTGGACGCCGCGTGCGAGCTGCCGGCGGTCGACCCGGACCGGATCGCCGTGCTCGGTCACAGCCAGGGCGGCGCCGCGGCGCTCGCCGCCGCCGCGCTGGCGCCGAGGGTACGCGCGGCGGTGGCGCTCGTGCCGTTCCTCTGCGACATCCCGCGTGCCGTCACGATCACCGACGCCACGCCGTACCGGGAGATCCGCGACTACCTGGCAGTGCACCGGGACCGCGAGGAGCAGGCGCTGCGCACGCTCGGCTACGTCGACGGCGTCGCGTTCGCCCGCCGCGCCACGGTGCCGGCCCGGTTCTCCGTCGCGCTGATGGACGAGATCACGCCGCCGTCCACCGTCTACGCCGCCTACCACGAGTACCGGGGCGAGAAGGACCTGACGGTGTGGCGGTTCAACGGCCACGAGGCGGGCGGCATCGACGACGACGCCGCCGCCGTCGACTTCCTCCGTACCGTGCTGGGCGGCTGACCACCGGTTCCGCCGATGCCGGCCCACGCGGGCTGGTAGACACGGCGGGTGGGCACCGGCAGACGCGCGACGGCGGTCCTGGCCGTCACGGCCGCGCTGCTCGCCGGCGCCTGCCAGCGGCCGGCGCCGTCCCCGTCGCCGTCCGCGCCGCCGTCACCCACGCCGACCGGCCCGCGCGCCCCGGCGGACTTCGTGGACCTGAGCACCGTCGACCCCACCGTCCGCACCGACATCCGGTACGCGGGCCCGCACAACTTCGTCGGCCGGCCGATCGACGGGTACGCCGAACCGCGCTGCCTGCTCACCCGACCGGCGGCGCAGGCGCTGCACCGGGTGCAGACCGCCGCGCTCGCCGGTGGGCACAGCCTCAAGGTGTACGACTGCTACCGCCCGCAGCGCGCGGCGGACGACTTCGTCGCCTGGGCGAAACTCCCCGGCGAGCAGCGGATGAAGGGGGAGTTCTACCCCGGCGTACCCAAGGACCGGCTGTTCGCCGACGGCTACATCGGCGCGCCCACCGCGCACAGCCGGGGCAGCACCGTCGACCTGACCCTGGTCCCGGTCTCCGCCGCCGCGCAGCCCGCGTACACGCCCGGCCAGCCGCTCGTGCCCTGTACCGAGCCGGCGGGCCGCCGCTTCGCCGACGACTCGATCGACATGGGCACCGGGTTCGACTGCTTCGACCCGCGCGCCCACACCGCCGACGCGCGGATCAGCGGCACCGCCCGGAGCAACCGCGACCTGCTGCGACGGCTGATGTCCGCGCAGGGCTTCGAGAACTATCCGCTGGAGTGGTGGCACTACCGATACGTCGACGAGCCGTACCCGGACACCTGGTTCGACTTCCCGGTGGCCGGTTCGTCACTGCGGTGACGCGGTCGTTCCACCATGATCGATTGTGGCTAGGCTGGCGCTCATGGAGACCGAACGGATCGGCCCGCCGCTGCTCGCCGACGAGCGGGAGTCGCTGCGCGCCTTCCTCGACTTCCACCGGGCCACGCTGGCCCTGAAGTGCGAGGGGTTGACCGACGAGCAGCTGCGCTGGCCGGCGTCGCCGCCGTCCACGCTGTCGCTGCTCGGCCTGGTCCGGCACATGGCGGAGGTGGAGCGCACCTGGTTCCGCCGGGTCATCGCCGCCGAGGACGTGCCGCTGGTGTGGTCGGACAGCGGCGACTTCCAGCAGGCGTACGACGCCCGCGACGCCGACGCGGCGGAGGCGTTCGAGGCGTGGCGCCGGGAGGTCGAGCACGCCCGGCGCATCGAGCGGGAGGCCGCCTCGCTCGACGTGACAGGTCACCAGGCCCGCTGGGGCGAGGACGTCTCGCTGCGCCTGGTCATGCTGCACATGCTGCACGAGTACGCCCGCCACAACGGGCACGCCGACCTGATCCGCGAGGCGATCGACGGCACCGTCGGCGTCTGAGCCGGCGCGGTCGGCGCACGCGCTCACCTCGTCAGCGCGTGCGCAGCGGCAGCCAGGCCAGCACGTCGGAGATCCGCGCGTCCCAGTACGCCCAGTCGTGGTCACCCGGACCGAAGTCGACTGTGACCGGCACGTCGCGCTTGCGTGCCACGTCGAGGAACCGAAGGTTGTCCTCGTACAGGAAGTCCTCGGTGCCGCAGGCGACGTAGAGCGCGGGCAGGTCGTCGCCGGAGCGCTCCAGCAGCCCCACCGTGTCGTCGTCGGCGGGCACCGGGCCGTCACCCCAGACGGTGTGCCACACCGCCGGGTCGACCGGATGGGTCGGATGGTGGCGGCGACGCGTCACGTCCAGCGCGCCGGACAGGCTGGCCGCCGCCGCGAACCGGTCCGGGTGGCGCAGCGCCCACTTCACCGCTCCGTAGCCGCCCATCGACAGGCCCGCGACGAACGTGTCCTCACGGCGGCTGGACAGCCGGAAGAACGACCGGCACACCTCGGGCAGCTCCTCGCTGAGGAACGTCCAGTACCGGTTGCCGTGCGCCTCGTCGCAGTAGAAACTGCGCTGCACCTGCGGCATCACCACGGCCAGCCCCAGCGGTGCCACGTACCGCTCGATGGAGGTGCGCCGGGTCCACACGGTGTCGTCGTCGGTCAGGCCGTGCAACAGGTAGAGCACCGGCGGGTCACCGTCGGCGGTCGCGCCCGGCACGCCGATCCCGGCCGCGCCGCGATCGGGCAGGAGCACCGTCATCGAGGTGCCCACGCCGAGCGCCTCGGAGAAGAAGTCACACCGGATCAGCGCCATGGGGCGGCAGCCTACCTCGGAGGTGTTCGATGGGGGCGTTCCTATTGCCCCGGAGCGGTCGCGCGGGACAGGATGGCCGTGCGTGCCGGAAACACACCCGTAACCTGCGCGCTGCTGGTCTCTGTCACGAGGAAGTGGGAGTCAGTCATGAGCGACGTGTCGGCCGCACTGGGTGTGCGCCTCTACCCGGACCTGGTCGAGCCCGGCGGTCTCGCCCCCGCGCTCGTGGCCACCGCCGCCGCGCACCAGCTCGACGTCGGCGAGGTGACCGCGCCCGAGCAGGGACGCAGCCGGTTCACCTGCGCCGAGATGACCTCTGCCCGGGGCGTCGTCTGCGTCAGCCTCGGCTCCCAGGCCCGCTACTTCATGATCGACCTGCGGGTGGACGGCGACGTCCAGGCCCGGGGCGACGCCACCGACCTGCTCCAGGTCGCGCAGGTGGCCGCCGCGTGGCGGGTCGGCATCACGCTGGCCGAGCTGACCGCGCGCTACCCGTTCATGGAGGAGATGCGGCGCCACCCGGTGGCGCACGCCGGCTGACAGCCGGGCCGCCGGCACACCCGGCACAGTGGAACCGCGGTGCGGGTGCGTCGGTCGTCGCCCCCGCCGTCACCGACGCGCCGAAGGAATATCGCATTGCCGCCCGTGCGCGGCCGCCGTACCGTGAGCGGGCAACGTCGATCCGATCCACCAGGGAGCCTGCCGTGTCGCAGCAGAACCGCACCCGCGCCGAGCGGCTCGCGCCGCGCGCCGGTGTCCTGCTGTCCGAACCGGGCACGGGCCGGCGACGGCAGTGGCAACCAGGGTGGTGGCGCGTCTAGCGCCGGCGCGACGATCCGCGCGAACCGCCCGCCCCGACACCGGAGCCGGGCGGTTCTTCGTGTCCGGGGCACCTATCTCAGACGGACATGAGCAAGGAGACGACGATGGGTTTCACCCCGCTGGCCGGTACCCGGGCACCGGTCCGGGTCTGGACCGACCCGTACGCGATCGAGGCGCAGGCGGCCCGGCAGCTGCGCAACATCGGCGCGCTGCCGTGGGTGCAGGGCGTCGCGGTGATGCCGGACGTGCACTTCGGCAAGGGCGCCACCGTCGGTTCGGTGATCGCGATGCGGCAGGCCGTGTCGCCGGCCGCTGTCGGCGTGGACATCGGTTGCGGCATGTCCGCGGTGCGGACCTCGCTGACCGCCGCCGACCTGCCCGACGACCTCGCGCCGCTGCGGTCGGCGATCGAGGCGGCGATCCCGGTGGGCTTCGCGATGCGCGACGACGCGGTCGACCCGCGCCGGGTCCGGGGGCTGGAGCAGGCGGGCTGGGACGAGTTCTGGCGGCGGTTCGCGACGCTGGACCGGAAGGTGGCCCACCTCCAGACCCGGGCGCAGCGGCAGCTCGGCACGCTCGGCGGCGGCAATCACTTCATCGAGGTCTGCCTGGAGCAGGGCGGCGCGGACGACGGCCGGGTCTGGCTGATGCTGCACTCCGGTTCCCGCAACATCGGCAAGGAGCTGGCCGAGCGGCACATGGCGGTGGCGCGCGGCCTGCCGCACAACACCGACCTGCCGGACCGGGACCTCGCGGTGTTCCTCGCCGGCACGCCGGAGATGGAGGCGTACCGGCGGGACCTGTGGTGGGCGCAGGAGTACGCCCGCCGCAACCGGGCGGTCATGCTCGCCCTGCTGAGCCAGGTGGTCCGGGACGCGTTCCCGCACGTCGGCTACGACGAGCCGATCTCCTGCCACCACAACTACGTGGCGGAGGAGAGCTACGACGGGGTGGACGTGCTGGTGACCCGCAAGGGCGCGATCCGGGCCGGGAAGGGGGACCTGGGCATCATCCCCGGCTCGATGGGCACCGGTTCGTACATCGTGCGCGGCAAGGGGAACGTCGACGCGTACTGCTCGGCGTCGCACGGCGCCGGGCGGCGGATGTCGCGGGGGCAGGCGAAGCGGACGTACAGCACCGCGGATCTGGCCGCGCAGACCGCCGGTGTGGAGTGCCGCAAGGACGCCGGTGTGGTCGACGAGATCCCCGGCGCGTACAAGGACATCACCGAGGTGATGGCGCAGCAGGACGACCTGGTCGAGGTGGTCGCCCACCTCAAGCAGGTCGTCTGCGTGAAGGGTTGAGCGGCAGGGCCGGTGTCGAGGGGGCGCCGGCCCTACCGGGTACGCCGGGCGACGCGTACGCCGATGGCGACCGCGCCGATGACGAGCAGCGCGGACAGGAGCTGGAGGCCGGGGGAGTCGTCGGCCTCCCCGTACACGAAGCCGGCGACGCCGAGCGCGACGGCGAGCAGGGCTGCGGCGGCGGCCAGATATCTCATCGTTCCTCCTCGTCGGCGACCCATTCGAGGAGGTCGCCGGGCTGGCAGTCGAGCACCCGGCACATGGCCTCCAGGGTGCTGAACCGGACGGCCTTGGCGCGGCCGTTCTTGAGCACTGCGACGTTCGCCGGGGTGAGCCCCACGCGTTCGGCGAACTCACCGACGCTCATCTTGCGCTTGGCCAGTTCGACGTCGATGCGCACGACGATCGGCATCAGATCACCGCTTCCATGTCGGTGCGCAGCGTGGTGGCCTGGCGCAGCAGCGCGCGCAGGACGACCATCAGCAGCCCGAGCACACTGACGCCGGTGACCAGCAGGAACAGCAGCAGCGGCAGGCCGGGGTCGTCGGCGTTGAAGCCCACGTAGAGGAACACGCCGACCAGCACCACCCAGGCGGCGGCGACCGCCCAGACGATCCCGTCGACCCACCCCAGGGACGCCTCGGTGAAGATGCGGTCGTTCTTGACCAGGGTGAGCAGGTGCCAGGTGCAGACGATCACCACCTGCACGCACAGCACCCAGAAGATCGTCACCGCGGTGGCGGGCCACCGCAGGTACGCCATGTCCGGGTTCTCGCGCGCCATGTGCGCGAACTGCCCGGGCAGCGACATGGTCTGGAACAGCACCAGGATCGCGAACAGCAGGACCAGGAATGCGCGGAGTGGTGTGACCGCGCGTTGAGCGGTAAGCATGCATCGACTATCGCGCGGAACCTATCGAAAGTCAATCGGTATCGCTCGGGTGGCGGCCGACGGCGTACCGGACGTGCACGGCGTACCGCGAGTGGTGCACGGCGCGGATCTCCAGGTCGACGTCGTGGTCGAAGCCCTCGAACAGCCGCTTCCCGCGACCGAGGATCACCGGCGCGGTGGACAGGCCCAGCTCGTCGACCACGCCGGCCGCGAGCGCCTGCCGGATGACGTCGGCACCCCCGCCGATGACCACCGCGCCGTCACCGGCCGTGCGCCGGGCCGCGGCCAGCGCCTCGTCGAACCCGTCCACCATGAGGAAACCTGCGCTCGGGTCGGGCTGGTCGGCGGTGCGGTGGGTGAGCACGACAAGAGGAGCCTGGAACGGGTTCCGGCCGCCCCACGCGCCGGCGGCGTCGTACATGCCCCGCCCGCACAGCGCGGCGCCGGTGCCGGCGAGCATCTCGTCGAAGTACGCGCGGTCCTCGTCGGTCATGCCGGCACCGGGTTCGCGCGGCGTGTCGTAGGTCCACGGCCCGCCCATCACCCAGTGGTGCAGCCGCTCGCCGCCGACGCCCAGGCCTTGGCCCGCGTGGTCGTCCGGGCCGGTGACGTAGCCGTCCAGGGACACGGTGACGAACGCCCGTACCCGGCCCCTCGCTTCGCTGGTGTTCATGCTTCCTCCCGGAGATCGGAGAACACCGACTCAGGGAAGACCGCCCGCCGGCGCCGGACTCATCGTCGCACCGGCGCCGGGGTCGGGCGTGGCGTCAGCCGTACACCGGATGCTCGGCCTGGAACGCCAGCCGGCGGTCCGCGCCGGCGGCCAGCTCGGCGAGCACGTCGTCGAGGTCCAGGAACGTCTGCCAGCGCTCCTGGCCGGTGATGCCGGCGAGCCGGTCGACCACGAGCTGCTCCAGGTCGGTGACCCGGCGGCCCTTCCACACCTTGTCGGCGAGGCTGACCAGCAGGTCCTCCAGCTGCACGCCGGGGGAGTGCCAGGCCGCGTGGGTGACGGCGAAGCGGGCCCGCTCCTCCGGTACGCCGAAGCGCAGCAGCAACTGGTAGCCCGCCTCCTCGTGCGCCGACCCGGGGCCGGTCAGCTCGGCGGGATGCTCGACCTTGCCGAGGTCGTGCACGGCCGCGCCGAACAGCACCGCCTGCCTGTCGAACGGCACCGCGCCGAAGCGGTCGGTGAACGCGGCGGTCAGGTGCCAGGCGACGTCGTGCACCAGCCGCAGGTGCGCGCCCAGGCGCGGCGGGGCGGCGAGGGCGGCCAGCAGCTCGACCGCCACGCCGGGCAGCGGGAGCAGCGGCGGGTCGCCCGGTTCGGTGAGTGCGCGGCGCAGCGCGTCGGAGGTCATCGGGGCGAGCGTACCGGGCCGCTCCGGGCTCACCGCCGGTGATGGACGAGCAGCCGAACGTGAAGCGCCCGGTCGTCCGATTCCGGTGCGTCGATCCACTCGCGAGGGTGGGGGCCACGTCTATCACGGGGGTTGTCGAATGACCGCAATGAATCGTCGTGCCCTGCTGCGCACCGCCGCGCTGACCGGGCTCGCCGCCGCGACCGGGCTGGCCGCCGGGCCCGCCGTCGCGTCCGCCGCACCGGCGTCCGCCGCCGACGCGGTGAACGGGTCGTGGCTGGTCAGCGTCGGCTGGGGTGTGCTCCAGATCGACCCGGGCCGCACCACGCCGCGGGAGCTGCTGTCGAACGGCGACCAGGCCAAGGCCTCACCGGACGGCCGGTACGTGGCGTGGGTCAACACGGCCCGCTCGGGCGACGGCACGCTGGAGCCGTTCGTGGCGGTGTACGACCGGATCACCGGCCAGAAGCGTACGCTGCTCGCCGACCCGTTCGGCGTCCACTACGGCGCGCCGACCTGGTCGCCGGACGGCACCGAGATCGCCCTGGTCACCGGGGAGAACAACGACCGGCTGATCGCTGTCGACGTGGCGACCGGCGGCACCCGGGTGCTGGTCGAGGGGCACACCATGACCGACCCGGACTGGTCCCGGGACGGCTCGATGATCGTCGTGAGGTGGCGCAGCCGTTCGCAGGGCTGGCAACTGCGCGTACTCGAACTCGCGACCGGCACGGCGCGGCCGATCTACACGCCGGTGGCGGGCGAGATGTTCCTCTCGCCGGTCTTCACGCCGGACTCCGGGCGCGTGGTGTTCTGCACCGACCGCTGGTATCCGGACCTGGAGACGCTGAACCAGTCGCTGGCGTCGGTGCGGATCGGCGGCACCGGCCTGAAGAAGCTCACCGACGAGCCCCGGTTCTACCTGTCGCCGGTGTTCTCCCCGGACGGCCGCTACTGCGCGGCGCTGTCGATCCCGCCGGAGAACGAGTACCCCGACGGCGGCAACATCATCGTGTCCACCAGCGGCTTCGGCGAGCAGTGGTGGATCCCCGGCGACGAGTACGACGACAGCACGCGGCTGGACTGGGCCCGCGCCATCTGACTCCCGCCCACGCCCGGCGGGGTGGAGATCCGCGCCGCCGGGCGCGACCGGTGCGAGGCTTGGAGCGGACGCCGCCGAAGGGGCCGGCGTCCGCTGTGGAGGGGTGATGGCCGAGCCGCCGACCGGGACGTCGTCGCACCGCGCGCAGGCGCACGGCAGGCATGCCAACCACCACCGCTACCACGACGGCGCCGAGGTCGACGGGTACGTCGACGACCCGTACCACCGGGTGCGCCGCGCGGTCGCGGCCCGGCTGATGGCCGAGGGGGTGACCCGGCGCGGGCCGGTGCTGGAACTGGGCTGCGGGCCGCGCGGCATGCTCGACCCGGCCGCGCTGCCCGGTCCGGTGGTGCTCGCGGACATGGCCGAGACGGCGCTGCGCACGGCCCACGCGTCGGCCGGCGGGCGGGCGCTGCCGGTCCGGCTGGACGCCACCCGCGGGCTGCCGTTCCGGGCCGGCAGCTTCGCCGGGCTGCTCGCCGGGGAGCTGATCGAGCACGTGTACGACCCGCTGGCGCTGCTGCGGGAGTGTCACCGGGTGCTGGCGCCCGACGGCCTGCTGGTGCTCACCACCCCGAACCTGGCGCCGGTGCAGGACCGGCTGGCGTTCCTGGCCGGCCGGGCGCCGCGGCAGGTCGACCCGCTGCACCCGTACCTGTGGCTGCACATCCGCCCGTTCACCGCCTCGCTGCTGCGCCGGACGCTGCGCCGGGCCGGGTTCACGCCGGTGGCGCTGCGGTCGAACGAGGTCGGCTGGCGGCTGCCGGGCGGCCGGTGGGTGGCCTCGCGCCGGCTGGCCCGCGCCGCACCGGGGCTCGGCGGTTCGCTGATCTGCGCCGCCCGCCGCCACGGCGCACCGCCACCGCCGCAGAACAGGGCGTGATGGCGACATTGACAGCGGGCTATCATGGAGGTTCCGTCGTCGACCGGGGGATGTCATGACGCGCCTGCTCGCCTGGGTCGTGACCAATCTCGACGCGTTCATCGGCCTCGTCCTGGCGCTCACGGTGTCCGTGCTCGGCCTCACCAACGCGGTCGACCAGGAGGTCGTCAACAGCGCGATCCTGCTGGTCCTGGGCCTGCTCGCGCAGGCGATGCTGCGGGACCGGCTGCGCCGGCGCACCACCGAGCGGGAGGTCCGCCAGGTCATCTCGGACACCCGTGACCGGCTGACCGACCTGGTGCCGCAGATGCAGGAGATCACCGGCCCGGAGGGCGCGCTGAACCGGGCCCGCGAGGCCATCGACAGCGTCTCCATGGTGCGCGTGCTGCACGGCAGCGAGGTGGGGCAGGCGCTCGCCGAGGCGCGGCGGCACACCGACCAGTGGAGCTTCAAGGGCGGCACCGGCACCTTCCTGCGCGCGGTCACGCTGCCGGACTGCCTGGAGCACGCCCGGCGGCGCAACGCCACGCTCACCGTCGCGATCGAGATCATCGACCCGACCGACGAGGAGGTGTGCGAGCGGTACGCGCGGTTCCGGCGCAGCCTCGACCCGGACGCGCCGGGCGAGCCCTGGACCGTCGACCGCACCCGCAAGGAGTCGTACGCGACGGTGCTGGCCGCCTGCTGGCACCTGCAACGATCCGGCCTGCTCACCGTCGACGTCCGGCTCTCCGCGCAGATGACCACGTTCCGCTACGACCTCTCCTCGTCCTGCGTCGTCATCACCCAGGAGAACCCGCAGACGCCCGCGCTGCGCATCGACCGCGGCGAGGTCTACTACAACCGTTTCAACATCGAGCTGGACTACAGCCGCCGGCAGAGCCGGCGCGTGCCGATCGAGGCGGCGGCCCAGGTCAAGCTCGACGACGAGCCGTCGGTCGAGCAGGTACGGCGGTTGTTCACCGCCCTCGGCCTGACGCTGCCCCGGTCCTTCGGCGACCGCGAGGTCGCCGACATCATCGGCAAGGCCGTCCAGGCGAGGAACCCCTACTCATGACCAGTTACGCCGACCTCGAACGGGAGATCGACCGGGGCACCCGGCCGGAGATGCTGCGCGGCTGGGTGCTGGACGTGCTCGGCGACGTGGCCGACGGGCGGCGGCCGCTGCGCGCGGTCCGGCACCCGCTCGGCTTCACCTGCCTGCCCGTGGAACGCGACGGACCGGACGGCATCTGCGTGCACGCCTGGCCGGCCGACCCGCCGCCGGTGCGCCCGACCACCTCCACCATGCACTCGCACAGCTGGGACCTGCTCAGCCACGTGCTGCACGGCACGGTCCGCAACGAGCTGATCGAGGTCGACGACGCGCCGGCCGACCCGGCCTGGCGGATCTACGAGGTGCACAGCCTCGGTGAGGTGGACGAGATGGCCGCCACCGACCGGCTGGTCACCGCGATGACCGCGGCGGTGGAGACACACTCCGCGGGCGACTCGTACGCGCTGCGCGCCGGCGGCTTCCACACCTCGGAGGTCGACGCCGGTGAGCCGGCCGTGACAGTGGCGCTCGGCCGGACCACTCCCGGCGCGTGCGACCTGAGCCTCGGCGCGGTGGACGGGCGCAGCCACCGGGTACGCCGGGACCGCTGCGACGCGGCGGAGACCGCGCGGATGGCGCGGGAGATCGCGCGACTGGTGGCACGGGGCTGACTGGCTGGAGGAGCCATGGACGTGGAGCCGAGCAGAGGCGGGCCCGACCTGCGCGACGCGCACCGGTTCGCGGTGGAGGCCGCCCAGGCGGCGGGCCGCCTGCTGCGCCGGGGCACCCGGGGGGAGGTGCACGCCCGGGCCAAGAACGACACCGGTGACCTGGTCACCGACCTCGACCTGGCCGCCGAGCGGCTGATCGTCGACCGGATCCGGGCCCGCTGGCCGGAGCACGGCGTGATCGCCGAGGAGGGCGGCGAGTACGCCCCGGACACCACCTGGGCGTGGCTCGTCGACCCGCTCGACGGCACCAACAACGTGGCGATCGGGCTGCCCGCGTACGTGGTGGGGATCGCCCTGTGCGACAACGGCTCGCCGGTGCTCGGCGTGGTGCACGACCCGGTCGCCGGCCGGACCTGGTCGGCGGTGCGCGGCCGGGGCGCGTTCGTGCACGCGTCCGGCCCGGCGGCGCGGCCGCTGCGGGCCGCGCACCGTCCGGTGCCGTCCGCGCCCGTGCTGGCCTGGACCCAGGGGCACGAGGTACGCCGGGACGACAGCACCGCCCGGGCGCTGAAGGTGGTGCTCGACACCAGCGCGCGCCGGGTGCTGCAACTGTGGGCACCGCTGCTGTCCTGGGTGATGCTGGCCCGCGGCGACATCGACGGCATCGTCGGCTACCGCCCCGAGGCGGTCGACCTGCCCGCCGGGATGCTGCTCGCCGTCGAGGCCGGCATGGCGGTACGCGCGCTCGACGGCGGCACGTTCGACGACAGGTACGGCTGCCCGGCGGACCGGCGCAGCTTCGTGGCCGGGCCACCGGAGACCATCGACCGGCTGGTCAAACTGGTCACCGCGGCACAGTGGATCGAGCCGCAGGTACGCCGCCTCACCCCGGTCGGTCTCGGCTCGGTCGGCTGGTGACCCCGGGTCCGCTAACCTCGGCGGGATGGCCGCCAGACAGCTCAAGCTCGGGCTCCGGGTCCGTGACCTGGACCGCTCCCACCGGCTCTACCTGCGACTCGGCTTCAAGCAGATCCCGCAGCCCGACCAGCCCGACCTGCGCTACCTGACGTTCGGCCACACCTGGCTGATCCTGTCCGACCTGCACCACCACGGGCACCACGACAGCGATCGGGAACGCCAGGTCAAGGCCGGGCCGCCGGGGCTCGGTGTCGTGCTCACCGTGCCCACCGCCGACCTCGACGCCACGTACGCGCTGTGGCGCGACGAGGGGCTGCCGGTCACGCTGGAGCCGGAGGACGTGGGCTGGGCACGGATCTTCTACGGGCTCGACCCGGACGGCTACGAGGTGATGTTCGAGCAGTTCCACCAGCCGGATCGCGCCCGCCACGCCTGACCGGTGGCGCGTCAGGCCGCCCGCCGCGACGACGCTCGGCCGGCCGGGCCGCCACCTCGGCCGGCGTCCGCCGCCGCGCGCTCGGCCCCGCCGGCTGAGCCGCGTCCTACCAGGGCAGCTCGCCGTGCTCGTCCTGCAACGTCCCGGTCGGTCCGTCCGCGTCCGGCGTCGCCAGCCGTACGATCACCCGGGCGCTGTCCCGCGGCGACCGGCCGCCGGCCATCGCGGCGGTCATGTCGGTGTCGGTGAAGCCGGGCTCGACCGCGTTGAACCGGATTCCCGGGTTCGCCTTGGCGTACTGGAGGGTCAGCATGGTGGCCGCCGCCTTGGACGAGGCGTAGAGCAGTGCCGGCATGCCGTACTCCGGCCGGTCCGGGTTTGTCGTCGCCCAGAACGACCCGGCGCTGCTGGACACCGTGACCACAGTGGGGTTCGGCGACCGGCGCAGCAGTGGGAGCGCCGCCTCGGTGACACGGACGACGCCCACCGCGTTCGTGTCGAAGACACGCAGGGCGGTCGGGCCGCTGACGGCCTCGTCGAGCACTCCCGCGTTGTGCACCAGCACGTCGAGCCGGCCCTCGGCCGCGTCGATCGCTGCCAGCGCCCGGCTGACCGACGCGTCGTCGGTCACGTCGAGCTGCACGAACCGCGCGCCGAGCGTCGCCGCGGCCCTCTCGCCGCGCTCGACGTCCCGCGCGCCGACATAGACGACGTGGCCCAGGTCGAGCAGCTGCCGGGCGGTCTCGAAACCGATGCCCTTGTTGGCGCCGGTGATCAGTGTGACGGTCATGTCTCTCCTCGCGGTACGTGGGCCGGACGGCCGTGGGGAACGCTACGAACGGCCCTCCGCACCGGCCAGAGCCCTGTCGAACCGGGGTCCTGACAGGGCCCCCTCTGCGGGCGTCGCCGCGCCGTACGGTGGTGTGGTGAGCGAGACGACGAACGCGCTCGGCGCGTACCTGCGGGCGCGGCGAGAGCTGGTGACCCCGCGGCAGGCGGGCATCCCGGACGGGGGAGTGCGGCGGGTGCCCGGGCTGCGGCGCGAGGAGGTCGCCATGCTGGCCGGCATCAGCGCCGACTACTACCTGCGGCTGGAGCGGGGCCGGGACCGCCGCCCGTCGGTGCAGGTGCTGGAGTCGATCGCCCGGGTGCTGCGCCTCGACGACGACCACCTGGCCCACCTGCTGACCCTCGTCGCGGAGCAGCCCCGGCGGCGCCGCCGGTCGCCGAAGGAGACCCCGCCGCCGGGCGCGCTCAAGCTGCTGGACTCCCTCGCCCAGCCCGCGTACATCGAGGGGCGGTACTTCGACATCCTGGCCTCGAACCGGCTCGCCCGCGCGCTGTCGCCCCGGCTCGCCGTCGGTGGCAACCAGCTCCGGGACATGTTCCTGGACCCGGCCGAGCAGGCCCGCTACCCGGACTGGCAGGACCTCACCGAATGTCTCGTCGCGAACCTGCGGCAGGCGGTGGGCACCGACGTCGACGATCCCCGGTTCATCGAACTCACCGGCGAGCTGTCGCTGGGCAGCGCCCGGTTCCGCCAGCTCTGGGCCCGGCACGAGGTACGGGGACAGAGCGGCGGGCCGATCCGGATGCGGCACCCGCAGCTCGGGGAGCTGACCCTCAACCGGGAGCGGCTGGCCATCGGTGGCGCCGAGACGCTGATGGTCGTGGTCTTTCACCCCGAGGCCGGGTCCGGCGACGCCGAGAAGCTGGCGCTGCTGGCGTCGGCGAGCCTGGACGCCCCGGAGACCGGACGGCGACTTCAGCCGGCCGAGGCGTGAGGCAGCCGGGTCAGCCGGCGACGACCAGGTTGGCCATGTCGACCACCGGCCGGAAACCGAGCCGGGCGTAGAGCCGGTTCGACACCGGGTTGGCCTGGTCGGTGAACAGGCACACCCGCACGCCCTCGGCGGTGAGCAGCCGGCACACCTGCGCGACCGCGTTGCCGGCCCAGCCGCGTCCGCGCTGCTCCGGCGGCGTGTAGACCGGTCCGACCCGGGCCACACCGAACGACGGCGGATTGGCGGCGGTCAGGTGCACGGGAGCACCCGACCCGTCGGTCCAGAACCAGACCCGCCCGTCCCGGATCCGGCGCAGCAGCTCGGCACGGTCGGGCGTCTCGTGCGCGCTCGTCCCGCGCGGGCGGCCCGCCTGCTCGTCGGCGTCGGCCATGAACTCGCCGAACCACGCGGCGACCAGGTCGACGTCGTCCGGCCCGGCGACCCGCAGCGCACCGGGCACCGGGGCGGGCGGCGTCAGGTGGTCGAGCAGGTGCAGCCGGGTGTGCTGGGCGACCTCGACCCGGCCGCCGTCGAGGCGTACGACCTCGTCGGCGCAGGCGCGCGCGGCGGGCAGCGCACCGTTCACCGCGCGGACCCGCTCGCCGCGCCGGTGCCACGCCCGGGCCAGCGCCACGGCGGCCTCCCGCGGCATCGGCAGCAGGAACGGCGGTCGCGGCGGGAACGGCGCGGCACGCATCGCGGCGCCCACCACCGCCCCGGAGGCGTCCCGGACCACGAGCCACCAGTCGCCCTCGGGCAGCGCGACGCCCTCGGCGTGGCGGGCCGCCATCCGGCGCGCGACGGTGGCGACCACCGTGTTGACCACCGGATCGGCGGCCAGGTACGCCTCGGCGGCGGCGAGGAACTCGCCCGGGTCGGTGCAGAAGTGCAGCGTCGGCGCGGCGGTCATGCGGGCCACGGTAGCCAGCGGCCGGGACCGCGCCTTAGCGGTTTTCCCGCCCCGGCTCAGGGGGCGATGCGCAGCCGGCGGATGTGCGTGTCGTCGTACTCCTCGAACCGGAACCGCAGGCCGGCGAACGGGCTGCCGGGGAAGTCACCGCTGATCGTCGCGGTCACCACGGTCCCGGCCGGGGTCTGCTCGACGTCGGTGATCTCGTACGACACCAGCGGCGTGCCGCTGCGCCAGGCGCGGATCTCGTCGATCCCACGGTGGGTGCGTCCCTCGTCCTCGACCACCGCGTCGTCGGCGAACAGCGCGAGGTAGGGCTCCTCGTCGGCCTGGCCGGCGAGCGTGAAGTAGCGGCGGACGATCTCTGGCGTGTTGCTCATGGTCGCGATGCTAGGCGCCGGGACCGACAAGAAGCGCCGTGACGGTGGCGGTGGTGGCGAGCACGGCGAGCGCGGCGCTGGTGGCCACGAACCGGCCCAGCGGCACGGCCACCCCGGCGGCCCGGCAGCGCTCGTACCAGATCAGGGTCGCCAGCGACGCCCACGGCGTGGCCAACGGACCCACGTTCGTGCCGATCAGCAGCGCCAGCAGCTGGGTGTGCCGGTCGGCCGCGATCACCGCCTCGCCCGCCAGGTACGCGGGCAGGTTGTTGACCACGTTGCTGAACAGCGCGCCGACCGCGCCCGCCCGCAGTGCCCCCTCCGCGCCCGGGTCGGCGCCGATGAGCGTGCCCATCACTGTGTCCAGGCCGTACCGCCCGATGGTCTGCACCACCAGGAACAGCCCGGTCACGAACACCAGCAGCCGCCACGGCACCAGCGCGAGCCGCAACCGGTGCCGGGCCCGCACCGCGAAGCCCGCGACCAGGATCGCGGCGGCCACCCCGGAGGCGATGCCGATCTCCACCCCGGCGAGGATCCCGGCGACGAAGAGCAGGCAGGCGGCGAGCGCGGTGCGGTACAGCACCCGGTCCGGCGGCACGTACGGCGGCGGCGGGACGAACGGGTCGGCCCCGGCACGCGCCGGACGCCAGTACCACCACCACAGCAGCAGCGCGGTCACCGCGACGGCGACCAGCTGCGGCCACCACATCCGGGCCGCCCACGGCACCGGGTCCAGGCCCACCCGGTCGCTGGCCAGGATGTTCGTCAGGTTGGACACCGGCAGCAGCAGGCTCGCCGTGTTCGCCAGCCACACGGTGGTCATGGCCAGCGGCGTCGGCGGCACGTTCAGCGCCCGGGCCAGCGCGATCATCACCGGCGTGAGCAGCACCGCAGTGGTGTCCAGGTTGAGCGCGATCGTGGTCACCGAGGCGAAGCCGACGCAGAGCCAGAACAGCGCCCGGAAGCTGCCCCGCGCGGTCACCGCCACCCGGGTCGCCAGCGCGTCGAAGACCCCGGCCACAGCGGTCAGCTCGGCCAGCACCACCACCGTGCCGAGGAAGATCAGGATCGGGACGATCCGCCGCATCGTGCCCTCGGCGTCGGCGCGGGGCAGCAGCCCGGTGAGCACGCACACCACCCCGAGCACGGCCAGCCCGATCGCGATCCAGTCCAGCACGTGCAGGCGGCCCCAGCGGGAACGGTCGGGCACGGCGTTCGGCGGATCGCCGGGGGTCTCCACGAGGGATGATCCTCGCACATGCCGGCGCGGGCACAGGGGCCCGACGCGGTCGCGATCCGAGCTGCCGAGGGTGTCGATCTGTTGACCGTCGGTGGCCATAATGACCATGTGGTTGTAGGCGCGCACCCCACCCGGTCCGACCGCCCCATCGATTTCTTCATCAGCTACTCGCCCGCGGACGAACGCTGGGCCACGTGGCTGGCGTGGGAGTTCGAGGCGGCCGGCTATCGAACGCTGTTGCAGGCGTGGGACTTCGTCGCGGGCACCAACTTCATCGACTTCATGGACCGCGGCGTCCGTGAGGCCGAGGTGGTGGTGGCGGTGCTGTCGGAGCGCTACCTGCACTCCACCTACGGCAAGCTGGAGTGGCAGGCCGCGCTGCGCGCCGACCCGGACGGCACCGGCAACAAGCTCGTCACGGTACGCGTCGAGGACTGCCCGATCGACGGCCTGCTCGCCACCATCACCTATGTGGACCTGGTCGGCGTGGACGACCCGGTGCAGGCCCGCAACCGGGTGCTCGACCGCATCCGGGAGGCGCTCGACGGCCGGGCCAAGCCGATGCGGCAGCCGGCGTTCCCGCACCACCCGGCCGACCCGCACGGGGTGCTCGCCGCGCCCGCCGCCGGAGCGCCCGCGCCCCGCCGCGCCCGGCGTACCCCGATCAACCCGCCGCCGTTCCCGCCGGCCGCGGCGGCGCCACCGACCGCCCGGGACACCGTCACGGTGCTCCAGGTCGCCGGGCCGCGCTTCGGCCGGGGCGTGATCACCCCCGGCGCGCCGGTCACCCCCGGCGAGGTGCAGGAACACCTGATGGGCGACCTGACGCTGCTGATGAACGACGGCGTGCCCCGGCCTGACCTGCTCGTCGTCGCCGGCAACCTGACCGAGTCGGGCAGTCCGCGGGAGTTCTCCGACGCGCTGAGCTTCCTCACCGGCCTGCGGGTGCTGCTCGGGCTGGAACCGCACCGGCTCGTCGTGGTGCCCGGCCCGCGCGACGTGACGATGGCCGCGTGCCGCGCGTACTTCGCCACCTGCGAGGCCGACGACGTCGACCCGCAGCCGCCGTACTGGCCGAAGTGGCGGCACTACGCGCGCCTGTTCGACGACCTCTACCAGGGTCTCGACGACCGGATCTTCGACAGCGAGCAGCCCTGGACGCTGTTCCCGGTGCCGGACCTGCGGGTGGTGGTGGCCGGGCTGAACTCCACCATCGCCATCACCCACCGCGAGGAGGACCGGTACGGCTTCCTCGGCGAGGCGCAGTCCAGCTGGTTCGCGCAGCGGCTGCGCCACTACCAGCAGTCCGGCTGGCTGCGGCTGGGCGCGATGGCGCACGCCCCGGGGGCGCGCAGCCCGTACGCCGACGAGGTTCCGCCGGACCCGGTGTCGCTGCGCGACAGGGGCTCGGTCAACCGGCTCGTCGGGCCGATGCTCAACCTGCTGCTCTCCGACGCCGCGCCGTCGGCCCGGGTGGACCCGGTGGTGCCGCTGGCCGCCGCGCCCCGCGACGGCCGGGCGCAGGTGCTGCGGCTCGGCGGCGACGGGATGACCCGCTGGGTGCTCGGCCGCGACGACCGGCTCGACGGCGGCACGGTCACCGCCGTGTCCTGGCCGCACGCGGAGGCCACCTTCGGCGCGTCCGGCCCGGCCCAGGTGCCCGACCCGCGCCGCCCGGTCGCCGTCGAGGGGGCCACCCAGGGCGCGGCGGCGGCCGCCGCGCCGGTCGCCCCGGTGCAACGGCTGCTGGACCGGCTCGCCGAGGTCTGTGAGGCCCGCTACGACCGGGTGGTGGTGCGCCGCGTCGGCACCGACCCACCGCACCTGTACATCAGCTACCGCTCCGACGGCGTGGTCCGCCAGCAGCGCGTCGGCGCGCACGTGGGCACCCCCACCGCCGCCGACGTGGACGTCTTCGCCCGCCGGGTGCACGCCACCGACCCGGACATCGCCTCCGAGCTGGTCTACGACGGCGACCGGGTGCCGCGCGGGCTGGCCGAGGAGGCGCAGCGCCGGGGCGTACGCGTGCTGCACCTGACCGAGTTCCAGGGCCTGCTCGACCTGCGCGAGTACGTCGCCGCGCAGACCGCCCGGCTCCAGGCGGACCGGCTCTACCCGCCCGGGCAGTACGTGCCGCAGCGCTACCGCCACCTCGTCGGCGCCGACCAGCGCGTACGCGACGACGTGGTGGACGAGCTGCTGGAGACCGTCTCCGCGCCGGACGGCCGGTTCGTGCTGGTGCTCGGCGACTTCGGGCGGGGCAAGACGTTCGCGTTGCGGGAGGTGGCCCGGCGGCTGCCCACCGCCGCGCCCGACCTCATCCCGATCCTGGTCGAGTTGCGCGCGCTGGACAAGGCGCACTCCGTGGACGGCCTCGTCGCCGCGCACCTGGCCAACCACGGCGAGCAGGTGATCGACCTCAAGGCGTTCCGCTACATGCTGCGCCAGGGCCGCATCGTGCTGCTGTTCGACGGGTTCGACGAGCTGGTCGCCCGGGTGACGTACGACCGGGCGGCCGACCACCTGGAGACGCTGCTGCAGGCCGCCGAGGGCAACGCGAAGATCGTGGTGAGCAGCCGTACCCAGCACTTCAAGACCAACTCGCAGGTGCTGACCGCGCTGGGCGAGCGGGTCGGCCTGCTGCCGCACCGGCGCGTACTCGCGGTGGAGGACTTCACCCCCGGGCAGATCGAGGCGTTCCTGCGCAACCGGTACGGCGGCGACGAGCGGGCCGCCCGCGAGCGGATGGACCTGCTCGCCGGCGTGAAGGATCTGCTCGGACTCTCCCGCAACCCGCGCATGCTCGGCTTCATCGCCAACCTGGACGAGGGGCGGCTCGCCGCCGTCGCCGGCGCCGGCGGCACGTTCAGCGCCGCCGCGCTCTACCGGGAGATCCTGGAGTCCTGGCTGGACTTCGAGGAACGCCGCACCCAGGGCATCCCGGGCGCCCCGGTGAGCCTGCGCCGGCCCGAGCTGTGGCAGGCGGTGAGCCGGCTGGCGTTCCAGCTCTGGGAGAGCGGCGAGGCATACCTGCGCCTGGCCGAGCTGGCCGAGTCCACCGGCCGGCTCGCCGGGCGGGCCGACTCGCGGCTGTCCGGCCCGCAGGCGGCGCACGCGGTCGGCGCGGGCAGCCTGCTGGTCCGCACCGACGACGGGCTGTTCGGGTTCATCCACACCTCGGTGATGGAGTGGCTCGTCGCCGAGGGGGTGGCCGAGCAGATCAACCGGGGCGAGGAGCCGGCCGCGCTGGCGGTGCGGTCGCTGTCCGCGCTCGCCGTGGAGTTCCTCGGCGACCTCGCCGACCCGGCCCGCTGCACCGCGTGGACCGCCCGGGTGCTCGGCGACGAGTCGGCGGGCGAGACGCTGCGCGCCAACGCGCTGCGGCTGTCCGCCCGGCTGCGCCTGCCCGACCGGGCCGACCTGCGGGGCGCGGTGCTACGCGGGGAGGACCTGTCGCACCGGGAACTCGCCGGTGCCGACCTGACCGGCGCCGACCTGACCGACGCGCGGCTGGTCGCGACCAACCTGACCGAGGCGCGGCTGGAGCACGCCCGGCTGCGCGGCGCCCGCCTGGACCAGGCCCGCCTCGCCGGGGCGGACCTGCGCGACGCGGAGATGGCCGGCGCGCGCCTGTTCCGTACCGACCTGCGCGGCGCGCGCGTCGCGGGCAGCAGCTGGCACCGCACCGCGCTGATCGACGTCAGCGCCGACCCGGCGCTGCTGCGCGCCCCGGAACTGCGCGGCGCCGTCGTCGCGCCGGGCCGGCCGGTCGCGCCGGGCCTGGCCCCGCCGGCGGTGGGCGTCGGCTACGGCTTCGAGGTGGGCCGGCTGCCGGTGCCGGTGGCGTACAGCCCGGACGGCGCGGTGCTCGCCGTCGGCAGCGACGACGGTGGTGTGCTGCTCTGCGACACCGCCACCGGGCTGCCGGTGCGCACGCTCCAGGGACACCGGTCCCGGGTGTACGCGGTCCGCTACGACGCCGCCTCCCACCAGCTCGTCACCGGCTCGGCCGACCTCACCGTACGGCTGTGGGACGCCGACCACGGCGACGTGCGGCACGTCATCGAGGACGTCTTCACCGGCTGGGTGTGGCCGCTGCTCACCGACGGCCGCCGGGGCCGGCTGGTGGTCGGCGACGCGGCGGGCGTGGTGCGGCTGTACGACACCCGCGGCGCCCGGCTGCGCCACGAGTGGCCCGGCCACTCCGCGCCGATCTGGGGCACCTCGTTCAGCCCGGACGGACGGCGGATCGTGGTGGCCGACAGTGCCGGCACGGTCCGCGGCTGGGACATCCCCACCGGCAAGCTGGCGTTCGAGGTGCAGGAGCCGGAGGTGGTCTACCGGGTGGTGCACTCGCCGGACGGCCGGCTGCTGGCCGCGGTCGGGCAGCACGGCCGGATCTGGATCCGCCGGGCCGCCGACGGCGAGCTGCTGCGCGCGCCGCGCGGCCACGAGGCCGACGTGTACGCCCTCGACATCCACCCCGACGGCACGCTGATGGCCACCGGCGACACGCACGGCGCGCTGCGGCTGTGGGAGACCGAGACCGGCCGGCCGGTACGGGTGCTCGGGCGGCAGCGCGGCGCGATCTACAGCGTCCGGTTCAACGGTGACGGCAGCCTGCTCGCCACCGCCGCCAGCGACGGCGCGATCCAGCTCTGGGACACCGACGACGGGCAGGTGCGCCACGAGCTGACCCGGCACCGCGGCTCGGTCTGGCCGGTGGTCTGGCGGCCGGACCAGAACCAGGTGGCGACCAGCAGCAACGACGGCACCACCCGGCTGTGGGACGTCCGCACCGGGCAGCTCCAGCACACGCTGCGTGGGCACGGCCGCCGGGTCACCGCGCTGTCCTTCCGCGACGACGGCGAGGTGCTCGCCGCCTGCGGCAACGACGGCGTGATCCGGCTCTGGGAGCCGCGTACCGGCCGCCTGCTGCGGCAGCTCGCCAGCCCGGCCGACCGGCTGCTGTCGGTGGTGTTCTGCCCCGAGGAGCCCCTGGTGGCCACCCCCAGCGGCGACGGCGGCGTGCACCTGTGGAACACCGACACGGGCGCCGACGAGCGGGAACTCAACGTGGACACCGACCACGTCTGGGCGGTGGCGTTCAGCCCCGACGGCGACGCCCTCGCCACCGCGAACGACGACGACACGGTACGCCTGTGGTACCGCCGTACCGGCCGGCACTTCGCCACGCTCACCCCGCACCGGGGGCGCGTGCGCACCGTTGCGTTCAGCCCCGACGGCGAGACCATCGCCACCGGCTGCGACGACCAGACGGTACGGCTCTGGGACGCCGCCACCGCCACCTGCCGGCTCACCCTCGAACACCACACCGACCGGGTCTACTCGGTCGGCTTCAACAGCGAGGGCACGCTGCTCGCCAGCGCCGGCAACGACGGCACGGCGGTGATCTGGGACGCGGTCACCGGCGAGCGGCGCCTGGTGCTCACCGAACACGACGGCCGGCTCTGGTCCTGCGCGTTCAGCCCCGACGGCAACCTGCTCGCCACCGCCGGGGACGACCTGGTGATCCGGCTCTGGGATCCGGTCACCGGCCGCCTGCACGGCACCCTGGCCGCGCACACGCGACGCGTCTGGTCGGTGCACTTCAGCCCGGACAGCAGCCTGCTCGCCAGCGCCGGTGACGACGGCACGGTACGGCTGTGGGACGTGGCCGACCCGGAGCACGCCCAGTTGCGGACCACGCTCATCGGTCTGCCGGACGGCTGGGCGGCGGTCAGCCCGGACGGCCGGTACAAGCTGGACGGCGACCCGGGCGGCCAGTTCTGGCACGTCATCGGCACGTGCCGGTTCGAGGTCGGCGAGCTGGACCCCTACCTCACCCAGGTCCGCCGCCTGTCCGTGGACGCCCCCTTCTGACCCCTCCCTGACCTCCCGTTGATCAAGGAGTTTGTGTCCCGATCCGCGTCCGCCCCGGACACAAACTCCTTGATCACAAGTGGACCGGCTTCGTCGGCGCCGCACCCCTGCCCGCGATCTTGCACTTTGTGCCCGGGCGAACGGGGCATTCGGGGCGCGACTCGGGCCGAAAGTGCAACATCGCGGGTGCGGGTGCGGGTGCGGGTGCGGGTGCGGGTGCGGGTGCGGGTGCGGGTGCGCCGGGGCGGGCGGGGTGCGCCGCCCGCCCCGGGCCGGGACGCCGGTCAGCGGCGCCACTTCTGGTTGGCGGCGCCGGTGCAGTCCCAGATCTGCAGCCGGGTGCCGTCGGCCGAGCTGGGACCGGTGGCGTCCAGGCACTTGTCGGCCTGGGGGTTGACGATGTCCCCGGCCGCGCTGAACACCCACTTCTGTGCGCCGGTGCCGTTGCAGTCGTAGAGCTGCACCTTGGCGCCGCTCGCGATGGACCCGGCGGCCACGTCGAGGCACTTGCCGAGCGCGCGTACCGAGCCGTCGGCGTTCCAGGTCCAGCGCTGGGCGGCGGTGCCGTTGCAGGTCCAGAGCTGAACCGGGGTGCCGTTGGCGGTGTTGGCGCCGGCCACGTCGACGCACTTGTCGCCGTACCCGACGATCTGCCCGCCGGTGCCCCCGCCGCCGTTGTCCCAGGCCTGGACCCGGACGTAGTCGATGGTCATGGTCTGCGGGAACGTGGTGCTGCCGTCCGGCGAGCCGGGCCAGTTGCCGCCGACCGCCACGTTCATGATCATGAAGAACGGGTGGTCGAAGACCCAGCGGTTGCCGCCGATGTCGGCGGGCGTCTTGCGGGAGTACGCGACGCCGTCGAGGTACCAGGTGATCGAGTCCGGCGCCCAGTCCACGGTGAACGTGTGGAAGGCGTCGGCGAGCGCCTGGCCGCCCGGCAGTGAGGTGGACGCGCCGACGCCGCTGCCGCCGGAGTAGCCGGGGCCGTGCAGCGTGCCCCAGACGGTCGACGGCGCGTAGCCGACGTTCTCCATGATGTCGATCTCGCCGCTGCCGGGCCACGGGTTCGTGCCGATGTCGTTGCCCAGCATCCAGAACGCCGGCCACAGCCCCTGTCCACGCGGGACCTTGATGCGTGCCTCGAACCGCCCGTACGCCTGGGCGAACGTGCCGTTTGTGAGCAGCCGGGCCGAGGTGTACTGGCAGCTTCCGTACCAGCACGAGTAGCCGGACGGGTTCTCCCTGCGGGCGGTGATGACCAGGTTGCCGTTGCCGTCGAGCGCGGCGTTGCGGGTGCTGTTCGTGTAGTACTGCAGCTCGTTGTTGCCCCAGCCGCCGCCACCGATGTCGTAGCGCCACTTGCTCGCGTCGGGGGCGGCGCCGGCCGGGCCGTTGAAGTCGTCGGACCAGGTGACCGCGCCGGGGGCGGCGATCGCGGGGGAGTGGGGGACGAGGGCGAGGGCGGCGGTGAGGCCGACGGCCGTCGCCGCCAGTGCGGCGAGGGTACGGATGGTGCGCACGGGGCGCCTCCTGCGGGGGTGGTGGCCGTTCTCCGTAACGGCGGCCGGCCCCGCCCAACGGTTAACAAACCATACAATTAGACTTCGATGAAGGTATGAACGAAGTCGGTCGATGTCAAGAGAGTGCTTCCCGCTGGCGCTCCGACGTGGGCTCCGGCTCGCGTTGCCGCACCACGGCGGGCCGTCGCATGCCCCGCCACGGGCCGCCCAGCAGCGGCGTCAGCACGACCAGCAGGTAGCAGGCGCCCATCACGACGAGTGTGGACGTGGTGCCGAACCGATCGGCGGCGAATCCCGCGCCGACCGCGCCGGCCGGCATCGCCGCCCACGCGCCCGCGCCGATCACGCCGTACACCCGGGCCCGCATGGCGGGCGGCACCCGCTCCAGCTCGACGGCGCCCATCAGCGGGTTGAGCGAGCCGGCGGCCAGCCCGGCCACCGCGACCACGGCGACCACCACCGGCAGCGGCGGCGCGGCGGCGAGTGCCCACAGTGGCGGCGCGCCGCAGAGCGCGAACGCGGTGACGAACGTGGCCCGGCGGGGCAGCCGGTGCCCGATCGCGCTGAACACCAGCGAGCCGACCAGGGCGCCACCACCCATGACGCCCACCAGCAGGCCGAACGCGGCCGGTCCGCCGAGTTCCCGGTCGGCGACCACCGGCAGCAGCACCTGGCTCTTGGCCGCGTCGAACAGGTTGGTCACCAGCACCAGCAGGACCATGGCCCGCAGCAGCGGCTCGCGGACCAGGAAGCGCAGCCCGGCGGCGAACTGCCGCCAGTAGCCCCCGGTCTCCGGCTCGCTCCCGTCGCCGGACGGGCTCAGGCCGCGCGGGACCAGCAGCGTCACCACGAGCGCCGACACCGCGAACGTCACCGCGTCCACGGCCAGCACCGGCAGCGCGCCGAACACGCCGACGAGCAGGCCGGCCACCGGCGCGCCGATCATCCGGGCGCCGCGCGAGGTCGCCTCCGCCCAGCCGACCGCCCGCTCGATCGGCACCCCGGCCGCCTCCGCGGCCTCCGGCAGCAGGGCTGTGCGCGCGGTCTGCCCGGGTGTGTCCAGCAGCCCGCTGACGAAGACCAGGGCCAGCAGCGCCGGGAACGGCAGGCCGACGGTGGCGTGCAACAGGGGTACGGCGGCGATCGTCACGCCGGAGATCACGTCGGCGAGCACGCTGGAGCGCCGGTAGCCGATCCGGTCGACGAGCACGCCGCCGAACGCGCCGCCGAGCACCACCGGCGCGGTGGCGAACGCGCCGGCCAGCCCGGTGGCGGCCGGTGAGCCGGTCTCGGCCAGCACGTAGAGCGGCAGCGCGATGAGCGTGAGCACGTTGCCGGTCAGCGAGACGGCGTGCCCGATCAGCAGTCCGGCCAGCGGCCGGCGGTCGCGGGTCACTGCGGCCCCCGGTACGCCTGCCAGATCAGCGTGACCATCTCCGCGCCGGGCCGGCCGGGTGCGCCGCGCTCCTGCCAGCGCCGGCCCAGCGCCGACAACTCGTCGCGCAGTTCGACCAGTTCCTCCGGCGTCAGGCGCAGCACCATGTCGCTGCTGGTCGTGCCGCGTACCCAGGCCGGGTCGAGGCTCGCCTCGGAATCCAGGTACGCCTGGTAGCGGTCCACGTAGCGCTGCATGGCGGCCTGGCGCAGCATGTTGCCGGCGAGCCGGCGCTCCGGGTCGTCGAGCAGTTCGAGCGGATCCCAGTCGGTGGTGGCGTGCGCGGCCCGCCACCACCGCTCGCGCCGGTTCCGGGCCAGCTCGGGCGCCTCGGCCACGAAGCCGTGCTCGGCCAGCTTTCCGACGTGGTAGCTGACCGAGCCCACCGCCTCACCGGTCCGCTCGCTCAGCATGCCGACCGTCTGCGGGCCGCGTAGGCGCAACTCGCCGAGCAGCCGTAGCCGGGTGGGGTGGGCCAGCGCCCGCATGGCTCGCGGGTCGCTCACGCGCCGGTTGCCGGTCCCGTCGGTCATGCCGCCAGGCTAGACCCACAAGAAACAATGTACAAGAAGCATTGTTGGTTGACGGGGTCAGTCGAGGCAGAACTCGTTGCCCTCCGGATCGATCATCAGCAGGTGCCCTGCGTCCATCGGGGGGCCGGGCTCGTAGCGCTCGACGCGGGTCGCGCCGAGCGGGACCAGCAGGTCGGCCGCCGCCTCCAGCGCCGCCATCCGGGCCTCGCCGGTCAGCCCGGGCGCTGCCCGGACGTCCAGGTGCACCCGGTTCTTGACCCGCTTGGACTCCGGCACCCGCTGGAAGAACAATCGCGGACCGGAGCCTTCCGGGTCGACCACGGCCGAGGCGTCGTTGTGCCGCTCCGGCGGAACCCCCATCGCGGTCAGTGCCTGCTCCCACGAGTCGAAGCCCTCCGGCGGGCCCTGGACCCGATAGCCGAGGACCTCGGCCCAGAACGCCGCCAGCTTCGCCGGATCGGCGCAGTCGATGGTGATTTGTACATCGCGGGCCATGTCAGCTCGCCTTCCGTCCGGTCCGCCGGCGAAACGGCGGCGCGTGTGATCGGTCGCGTCCAGCCTGCCGGAACCAGCGGACAGGTACTGTCCGCAACACGAGGCGGATCAGGTTCGGCGGCCGGCCGTCCGGCCCTTGAGGCGGCGGCCCATCTCCCGCGCGATCTCCCGCTTGGCGTCCCGCTCGGCGAGCGCCTGGCGCTTGTCGTACGACCGGCGGCCCCGGGCCAGGCCCAGCTCCACCTTGGCCCAGCCGTCGGCGAAGTACATCGACAGCGGCACCAGCGTGACGCCGCCGTCGCGCAGCTTCTCCAGGATCCGGGCGATCTCCACCCGGTGCAGCAGCAGCTTGCGGGTGCGCCGGGGCGCGTGGTTGGTCCAGGTGCCGAAGCCGTACTCGGCGATGTGCAGGCCGTACAGCATGATCTCGCCGTCGCGCTCCTGGGCGAACGCGTCGACAAGCGACACCCGCCCCTCACGCAGCGACTTGACCTCGGTGCCGGCCAGCACGATGCCCGCCTCGTACGTCTTGAGGATGTCGTAGTCGTGCCGCGCCTTCTTGTTCGAGGCGATCAGCTTGCGCCCGTTCTCCCTGGCCACGCGAGCAGGGTACCCGCCGGCGGCGGCTGCGAGCCGGTCGCCGGTCGCGTCGCGGCCACCCAGCCGGTGGTGATGAGCAGCAGCGCGGCGCAGTAGGTGACCATCACCAGCAGGCCCCGCCCGGGCAGGTCCACGCCGGCCGCGCCGACGCCGATGAGCAGGTCGGAGACGAGGAAGAACGCCCCACCCGCAGCGACCCGCGCGGACACCCCGGTCGCGGCGGCGGCCATCAGGCACAGCGCCAGGCTGTAGCCGAGCACCGGCAGCCGCAGCGGCCCGAGCATGCCCCACAGCAGCGCGTTCGCGCCGGCCCAGGCGAGCAGGTAACCGGCCCACGCCACGACCCGGGCGCGTCGGTGCCGGACGAAGGCGGTGATGAACGCGATCTGGGTGACCAGGAAGAAGCCCATGCCGGCCAGGAACGCGGTGTCTCCGGGCAGGAGCAGGGCGACGTCGCCCGCGGTGGCGGCGACCAGGCCGACCGCCACCGCGTCGATCCGGCGCCGCTGCGTCCAGAGGTACGCCAGCAGCACCGGCGCGAGTAGCGGCTTGGCCAGCCACTGGAGCACAGTCGAGTCGAGCGCGACCCCGACGAGTTCGACGGCGGCGACCAGCCCGAACAGGGGCAGCAGCCGCCTCATCGGGCCGGCTGCCAGCCGGGACGGCCGAACAGGTAACCCAGCCGGTGCCGCCAGCAGGAGGCCCGGCGTACGTCGGACCAGATCGCGGCGAACTCGTGGGTGGCCACCCGCAGCGGGTTGTAGGTGCCGATGTTCTTCGTGAGCCCGTAGCGCGCGGTGGCCCGCTCCGGCTCGAACGTGCCGAACAGCCGGTCCCAGATGATCAGGATGCCGCCGTAGTTGCGGTCCAGGTACTCGGTGTTCGAGCCGTGGTGCACCCGGTGGTGCGACGGCGTGTTGAAGATCCACTCGATCGGCCGGGGCAGCACCCTGATCCGCTCCGTGTGCAGGAAGAACTGGTAGAGCAGGCTGACCGACTGCTGGAGGAAGATCATCCACGGCGGGATGCCGAGCAGCGCCAGCGCCAGCCAGAACGGCAGCGAGGTCATCGGCGTCCAGCTCTGCCGCAACGCGGTCGAGAAGTTGTAGTAGACGCTGGAGTGGTGCACGACGTGGCTGGCCCAGAGCACGCGTACCTCGTGGTGCGAGCGGTGGAACCAGTAGTAGGCCAGGTCGTCGGCGAAGAACAGGATCACCCAGGTCCACCAGTCGCCGGGGGACAGGTGCACCGGCGCCACGGTCCACAGCGCCGCGAACAGGCCGACCGTGAGCAGCTTCCACGGGAAGCCGATGATCTGGCTGCCCAGCCCCATGGACAGGCTGGTGGTGGTGTCGCGCAGCTCGTAGCCGCGTTCGTCGTCGTCGGGCAGGAAGCGGTAGGAGACCGCCTCGACGACGATCAGGAGCAGGAACGCCGGGACGGCGTACAGCACGGCGGGGATCATGCGCGCGCTTCCCTTCCGGTGGTGGGGGTGGTGGGGGTGGTGACCGGCGCGGTCAGCAGCGCCCGGGCGTGCCGGGCCGCCGCCGCGCCCTGACCGGAGGCCACCGACGCGGCGAGCCGGCGGTGCCCGGCCACGTCGAGCAGTTCGGCCGCGCGGGCGTCAGGGGGGACGTCGCCGACCGCGAACGTGCCGGCCACCAGGCTGTTGAACGCGAGCTGGTAGGCGGTGTTGCCGCTGCCGCGCACGACCAGTCGCCAGATGGCGATGTTGGCCTCGTTCATCAGGTCCAGGTCGGGGGCCAGGTCGCCGTACTCCTCGGCGGCCCGGACCAGGGCGGCGACGACCGCCGCGTCCGCGCGCTCGGCGCAGAGCCGGGCCGCGTCGATCCCGACGCAGGCCCGCATCTCCAGCATGTCGCGCACCAGCGTCTCGACCGGGAGTACGTCACCGGAGCGCGCCAGGGACAGCGCCAGGTCGAGCCCGGCGTGGACCCGCCAGTCCAGCACCCGGGTGGCGCCGCCCTGGCTGACCCGGACCAGGCCGAGCTGTTGCAGGCGGCGCAGCGCCTCCCGGACCGCGTGCCGGTTGACGGCGAACGCCGCGGCCAGCTCCCGCTCGCCGGGCAGCGTCTCGCCCGGCGCGTAGCGACCGGACACGATCGCGTCACGAAGCCGGCCGAAGACGTGGTCGGAGACCGAGACACGAGGCGCGGGATCGAAGGTCATGCGCAGCAGTGTGGCCCCGGACACATCAACTCGTCAACTGGTTGTACCAGTGGTTCTCGGGGGCGGCCGGTGCGTGCCGTCTCGATCACCCCTCGTATCCTTTCCGCCGTAGGCCCGCCAGAGGGAAGGGAGTCGGTGTGAGCGACGGGGTCGAGACGTTGGAGTTCCAGGCCGAGGCCCGTCAGCTGTTGCAGCTGATGGTGCACTCGATCTACTCGAACAAGGACGTCTTCCTGCGCGAACTGATCTCGAACGCGTCCGACGCGCTGGACAAGCTGCGGCTGGAGTCGCTCGTCGACAAGGAACTGTCGGCCGACACCTCCGACCTGCACATCGAGATCGAGGTCGACAAGGACGCCCGTACGCTCACCGTGCGGGACAACGGCATCGGCATGTCCCGCGACGAGGTGGTCGGCCTGATCGGCACCATCGCCAAGTCCGGCACCGCCGAACTGCTCCGCAAGCTGCGCGAGTCCGCCGACGCCGCCGCGTCCCAGGAGCTGATCGGCCAGTTCGGCGTCGGTTTCTACGCCACGTTCATGGTCGCCGACAGGGTGACGCTGCTGACCCGCCGCGCCGGGCAGTCCGGCGGCACCCGCTGGGAGTCCGCGGGCGAGGGCACGTACTCGATCGAGGAGGTCGCCGACGCACCGCAGGGCACCTCGGTCACGCTGCACCTCAAGCCGGTCGACACCGAGGACAACCTGCACGACTACACCGCCGAGTGGACGATCCGGGAGATCGTCAAGCGCTACTCCGACTTCATCTCGTGGCCGATCCGGATGACTCTCGACAAGCCCGGTGAGGACGGCGCCACCACGCGCGAGGAGCAGACGCTCAACTCGATGAAGGCGCTCTGGGCGCGCTCGCGGGACGAGGTCGACGAGGCCGAGTACAAGGAGTTCTACCGGCACGTCGCGCACGACTGGGCCGACCCGCTCGAAACCATCCACATGCGCGGCGAGGGCACGTTCGAGTACGAGGCGCTGCTGTTCGTGCCGTCACACGCCCCGCTCGACCTGTTCTCCCCGCAGGGCCGCCGGGGTGTGCAGCTCTACGTCAAGCGCGTGTTCATCATGGACGACTGCGACGCGCTGATGCCCAACTACCTGCGCTTCGTCAAGGGCGTGGTGGACGCGCACGACCTGTCGCTGAACATCTCCCGGGAGATCCTCCAGCAGGACCGGCAGATCCGCGCGGTGCGCCGCCGACTGGTCAAGAAGGTGCTCGCCACGCTCAAGGACATGTCCGCCGAGTCGTACCGCACGTTCTGGACCGAGTTCGGCGCGGTCGTCAAGGAGGGTCTGCTGGAGGACCCGGACAACACCGAGACGCTGCTGGAACTGGTCCGCGCCGCCAGCACCCACGACCCGGCCGAGCCGACCACCCTGCGCGCGTACGTGGAGCGGATGAAGGACGGCCAGACCGAGATCTACTACGCCACCGGCGAGAACCGGGCCACCATCGAGAACTCACCGCACCTGGAGGCGTTCCGCGCCAAGGGCTACGAGGTGCTGATCCTCACCGACCCGGTGGACGAGGTGTGGGTCGAGCGCGTCGGCGCGTACGACGGCAAGACGCTGCGCTCGGTCGCCAAGGGACAGGTGGACCTGGAGACCGAGGAGGAGAAGGAGAAGGCCGAGGCGGAGCGCCAGGAGTACGCCGACCTGCTCACGTTCCTGGGCGGAGCGCTCGCCGACAGCGTCAAGGAGGTGCGCCTGTCCACCCGGCTGACCACGTCGCCGGCCTGCGTGGTGGGCGACGCGCACGACATGACGCCGACGCTGGAGAAGATGTACCGGGCGATGGGCCAGGAGGTGCCGCGGGTCAAGCGGATCCTGGAGCTGAACCCGGCCCACCCGCTGGTCACCGGGCTGCGCAAGGCGCACGGGGAGGGCGGCGACACCGCCGCGCTGACCGAGACCGCCGAGCTGCTCTACGGCATGGCGTTGCTGGCCGAGGGCGGCGAGCTGGCCGACCCGGCCCGGTTCACCCGCATCCTCGCCGACCGCCTCGCCCGCGCCCTCTAGATGTAAGGAAGGGCCCCTTCTTAACGCCCAGGCGTTAAGAAGGGGCCCTTCCTTACACTCCGGGGTAGAGCGCGGCCACTCCGCCGGACAGGCCGGCCTGGACCCGGCGGGCGACGTCGTCGGCGAGGATCTCGTAGCTGTCGGACTCGATGCCGTCGGCCGCGAGCCGGGCCACGTCGGCCGGGTGGGCCTTCGGTCCGGGTACGGCGGCGGCCATCTCGGTGTCCATGTAGCCCACGTGCAGGCCCGCGACGCGGACGCCCCGGCCGGCCAGCTCCAGGCGCAGGGCGTTCGTCATCGACCACTCGGCGGCCTTCGCCGCGCCGTACGCGCCGACGCCGGGGAACGTGAACCAGGACAGCGCCGACAGCACGTTCAGGATCGTGCCGCCGCCGTTCGCCGCGATCCGGGGTGCGAACGCGCGCACCACCGACAGCGTGCCGAGGTAGTGCGTCTCCAGCTCCAGCCGGATCTTCTCGAGGTCGCCGTCGAGCAGGTCGGTGCCGGTGCTCACGCCGGCGTTGTTGGCCAGCAGCGTCACGTCACCGGCCCGCTCCGCGGCGGCGGCCACCGAAGCGGGGTCGGTGATGTCGAGGCGTACCGGGGTGACGCCGGGCAGGTCCACGGTGTCCGGGTCGCGGGCGCCGGCCCAGACGGTGGCGCCGCGCGCGACGAGTTCGGCGGCCAGGTGCCGGCCGAAGCCGCGGTTGGCGCCGGTGACCAGGGCGGTGCTTCCAGCGATCTTCATGTCTCGCTCCGAGGTGTGGGGAAGAGGTCAGGCGGACAGCAGGCCCGGACCGGGCAGGACGGCCAGCTCGCCGGGCGGTACGTCGTGCCCGGCGTCGCAGCGCAGCTGGGCGTGCACGGCCGCGCCGCACTCGTCGTGGGCCAGCCGGACCGCCGGGCCCGCCTCGTCGGCGGCGTACGCGTCGCCCCACTGCCGTAGCGCGACCAGCACCGGGATGAGGTCGCTTCCCTTTGCCGTGAGCACGTACTCGTCGCGGGTGCGCTGCCCGGGCTCGCGGTAGGGACGCCGGTCGAGCAGCCCGTCGGCGACGAGCTGCTTGAGGCGTGCGGCGGCCACCGGCTCGCTGACGCCGACCCGCCGGGCGAAGTCGTCGAAGCGGCGGGTGCCGAACGACGCCTCCCGTAACAGGAGCAACGTGGTGCGGTTGCCGACCACCTCCAGCGCCCGGGCGATCGAGCAGTTGGCGGTGGACCAGGAGTCACGCTGGGCGAGGAGGTCCGTCATGGCGTCGACGGTACCCTCTGGCTTAGGGTTACAGAAGTCAGCTACCTCACAGCTGGCCGGGGAAGAATCCGTGCCGGGCCAGCGGCTCGACGATCTGGTGCTCCTCGTACGACAGGTGCGACAGCAGCGTGTCCGTGAGCAGGTCCACCGCCTCCTGGAGTCCGGTGAAGTCGCCGGGCCGGCGGACCAGCTCGACGAGCGCCCGGTCCACGCTCTCCACCACCCCGTGGATCACCACGTGCTCCTCCTCCAGGCGGTCCAGCACCGCTGCCAGCCCGGCCTCGGAGCGGCGCAGGTGCGGGAAGATCGAGGCGTCCTCCAGCCCGTGGTGCTGGGTGACCATGGTGCAGTAGGCCGCGCAGTACGCCCCGAGCGTCCAGTTGTTCTGCCGCATGGTCATCTCGTTCAGTGCGGCCCGCGCCCGACCCGGCGTGACCGAGCCCTGCTTGACCTGTTCCAGCAGGTCGCGCACCTGGGCCAGCTCCTGGCGCAGGTGATCGTGCACGTCCACCAGGTGCTGCCCGGCGGCCTGTCCCCGGGCCGGGTAGACGTGTCCGGCCGGTGGCGGCGGGGCGCTCGGGCGGGTGGACTCGTCCCAGGGGCGGCGCGCGCTCAGGCGTACCCCCGGGTCGGGGGTGGGGGTGACGCCGAGCGTGCTCGGGCCGGCGGCGGTCTGCTCGTCGGGGGCCGCGCGGTCGTCGCCACCGCCGGGCGCGGTGCGCTCGGCGGCGACCAGCTCCCGCACGGCGGGCGCGACCTCCTGGCCGAAGATCTGGATCGCGCGCGGTTCGTCGCTGCCGAGGATGAACGTGGTGATGCCGTGCTCCAGCGTGAGCCCGGCCAGTTCCTCCACCCACTGCTCCGGCGGCCCGGCCAGGAAGCCGGCCGACGAGCGGGCGAACGTGCCGGTCACGTTGAGCATACGGCGGATCGCGGCCGGGTCGCGCCCGGCCGCCTCCGCGCCCTCGTCGACCAGCTTGTTCAGGGCGGGCAGCTCGTCGGGGCCCTTCGGCAGGTAGGACAGGGACGGCAGCCAGCCGTCCGCGGCGCGGCCCACCAGGCGCAGCATCCGCGGCTTGTAGGCGCCGACCCAGATGCCGACCTGGTGCGCGGGCGCCGGACCGCGCTTGGCGCCCACCACGCGGTAATGCTCGCCGTCCACGCGGATCATGCCGCGCCGGTCGGTGTCCCAGACCTCGCGGATCACCCGGATCGCCTCGTCGAGGGCGTCGACGGCGGCGCCGGGGGACAGGCGCCGCCCGCCGGTCGCCTCGATCGCGTCCCAGAACGCGCCCGCGCCGAGTCCCAGCTCGACCCGGCCGCCGGTGAGCAGGTCCAGGCTGGCGATGCTGCGGGCCAGCACCACCGGCTGGCGCAGCGGCAGGTTGAGCACGTTGCCGGCCAGGCGGATGCGCTCGGTGGCGGCGCCCACGTAGGACATGAGCGTCCACGTGTCCAGGAAGCCCGGCTGGTACGGGTGGTCCTGGAACGTGACCAGGTCCAGCCCCACCTGCTCGCAGAGCCGGGCGAGCGCCACCACCTGGTCGGGCTGCCCGGCGGCGGGGGTGAGGAACCCGCCGAAGGTCAGCTCGTGTCCGTGATCGGTCATCCGTCCCGCCCTCCCGTGATCTTGCCTGGCCCTGCCACCGTAGCGCCGTCACCGGTAGCCCGGCCGGGTGAAGAGCGTCACAAGAAGTGGACGATCGTCGCAAAACGCTCCTAGCGTCGGTTTCGTTCGCAGACGCGGACACCGCGTGCCGGAAACGCCAAATCCCGCCGCCGGCCCCGGTAACCGAACCTCGCGCGGGAGCGGGGGAACCACACGTTCCACGGTGCATCGTCACCTCGGGGTGAAGCCGCCACCGGCGGCCGGGCTCCTCGGCCCGAACCCGACAGCTCACCTCGTCGGCGTGGAGGAATCCACATGGCAACTGAATACTCAGCCCGAAGCCGCCGTACCGCGCTCGGAGCGGTGGTGGCCGGCGCCGCCGTCGGCGCCGCGGCCCTGTTCGGCCCGGCTGCTCCGGCCAGCGCGGGCGTCAACTGGGACGCGGTCGCGCGCTGCGAATCCGGCGGCAACTGGAAGATCAACACTGGTAACGGCTACTACGGCGGGCTCCAGTTCTCCCGCGCCACCTGGAACGGCTACGGCGGCAAGAAGTACGCCGCCCGCGCCGACCTGGCCAGCCGGTCCGAGCAGATCGCCGTCGCGGAGAAGGTGCTGCGCGGGCAGGGCATCGGCGCGTGGCCGGTCTGCGGCAGGAAGGGCGGCTCGGCGAGCTCCGGGTCGGCCGCGGCCGGCGAGCGGGCCACCACGAAGGCCGTCCCGCGCAAGGCCGCCCCGAAGCGGGCGGCCACGCGTAAGGCCGCGCCGCAGCGGCCCGCGACGAAGGCGGCGCCACAACCCGCGACCGGCGCCGGGACGTACGTGGTCCGGCGCGGGGACACGCTGTCGGAGATCGCCGTGGCGCAGCACGTCGACGGCGGCTGGCGTGCCCTGCACGAGCGCAACCGCGCAGTGGTCGGTGACGACCCCGGCCTGATCTTCCCCGGTCAGCGGCTGCGCCTGCGCTGAGTGGCCCTCGAACGCCCGGCCGGCCCGTCCGGCCGGGCGTTCGCTCCGTCCGCGACACGCCGCGTCGCCGGTGTCCGGCCTGCTCGCGGTGCCGGGGCGCGGCCCGCGACAGCGGGTGACCGCGATTCGTCGGAGCCGGTTGCTAGGGTCACGGTGCTCGGCTAAGACGTGAAGAAGGCGCGGAAATGACCAACGACCCGTTCTCGGCGGCCGCGAGCCTCGACGAGCTGCTGACCCGCACGCAGCAGGCGCTCACCGCGATGCGCTCCCGGGCCTCGGCGCACGCCGACGGCGAGCCGGGCGACCTGCTCCGGGCCGAGGGCACTGCCGCCGGCGGGCGGGTCCGCGCGGTCGCCGTCCAGGGTGGCCGGCTGGATTCCGTGACGGTCGACCCGGAGCTGGCCGGTGAGCCCCTCGACGTCCTCTGCGGGCATCTCGTCGCCGCCGCCAACGCCGCGCTGTCCGAGCTGGACGACCGGGTCAGCGCGTCGGCGCGGGCCGACGCCGACGCGCTCGCCGCCCGGCTCGGCAGCATGGGCGATCAGGCCGAGCTGTTCGGCCGCGCGATGCACGAGGCGGCCGCGCGGATCCACCGCGACCGCGGCACCCCGTCCCGGGCCGGGCGCCCGGCCTGACCCGACCGCACGCGCCCCGGCGCGACGCGGCGCCGCCCCGCACGCGGCGCCGACCACGCGCGACGCGGCGCCGACCACGCGCGACGCGGCGCCGACCACGCGCGACGCGGCGCCGGCCTGACACGAGGAGGCGGCCGGCCGCCGGGAGGACGACGACCGGCCGCGCCACGCCACGGTCAGCTCACTGTGACCGCGGTGTCGTCGACGACGAAGGACGTCTGCAACGAGCTGTCCTCCACGCCGCTGAACGAGATGGTCGCCGTGGTGCCCGCGAGTGACGAGATGTCGAAGGACCGCTGCACGTAGCCGGTGGCCTTGTTCAGGTTGGAGTAGGTGGCCAGCGTGGTGCTGCCCGCCTTGACGGTGAGCTTGTCGTACGCGGTGCTGGTGGTCGACTCCGCGCTGTCGACGTGCAGCCAGAAGCTCAGCGTCGCCCGGCATCCGGCCGGGATCGTCACCGACTGGCTGAGCGTGTCGGTGTGCGACGAGCCGTACCCGTCCAGCCACGCCTTGTACGAGCCGCCGTGCGCGGCCTGGCCGCTGTCCGTGGTGATGACGCCGGACGAGGCGCTCCAGCTCACGTTGCCCGACTCGAAGCCCGGGTTGGCGAGCTTGTTGCCGGAGCAGCCGCCCGACGGCGGGGTGGTCGTGGTGCTCGGCGTGGGCGTCGGGGTGCCGCCGGCGCAGGTCGGCTCACCGGACTGGGCCGGCACGCTGACGGCGGTCCACGCCGCCTTCACCGCGTTGAACTCGGCGCAGCTGCTCGGGTAGAGGTTCTTCGCCGCCTGCAACGTCCACACGCGGTACTTCAGGTAGGACGAGGACGACGTCTTCAGCAGCATCGCGTTGTACATGATCTTCATGGCCTTCTGGATGCCGAGGCCGGTCACGCTGCTGCCGTTGCAGGTCGAGCTGGACGGCTGCCCGTTGGTCGGGCTGCTGCCGTTGGCCAGCAGGTAGAACCAGTGGTTGCCCGGGCCGGCCGCGGCGTGCACCTCGGTCGACGGGATGCTGCTGGAGTAGCAGTTCGGGTCGCCGAGCGCTGACGGGTTGTACATGTTGCGGATCGGGCCGGAGCCGACCAGGTTGATCTTCTCGCCGACCAGGAAGTCCGGCGCGTCGTAGCTGGACGGCTCGTTGGCGAACCACTCGGTGGCCGCGCCGAACGTGTCCGCCACGAACTCCTGCGTGCCGCCGCCGGAGATGCCGCCGGGGGTGTTGTCGTCGATGCCGTGGCCGATCTCGTGCGCCACCACGTCCAGCGAGCTGATCCACTGACCGGCGGTGTTCTTGCCGATCTGCACCTGGCTGCCGTCGTAGTAGGCGTTCTGGTCGTTGAGGCCCACCCGGATCGGCCAGTAGCCGCCGTTGCCGTTGGCGCCGTTGCGGCCCAGCCACTGGGAGAGCATCTTGTGCTCGGTCTGCGCGGAGAACAACGCGTCCACGCAGCCGGTCTCCTTGTTGGTGGCGGTGCCGTTGCCCCACACGTCGTCGGAGCCGCTGAACGTGGTGTTGTTCGCCGCGTCCTGGCAGCTCAGGTTCGTGACCGTCGGGTCCTTCATGGTGTACGTGGAGCCCGACTGGGTGGTGTTGAGCGTGAGCGGGCTGGGTCCGTTCCAGGCACCGGTGCCGGTGCCGCGCACCACGTGCTCCTGCTTGCGCAGGACCGCGCCGGTGCGGGCGTCGACGTCGACGGTGAGCCGGCTGGGGCCGTCCGCGCCGGTGCCGCGAACAGTGGTCTCCCAGGCCAGCGCCGGTGCGGCGCCGAGCGTGTAGACCACGAGCGTGGTGCCCTCGACCGCGTTCACGGTCTTGAGCTGGGCGCGCGCCGTCTTCGCGGCGGCGCCCCGGGTCAGCGCGGGAGTGGTGGCGAGGGCACCGATGGGCCGCTGCTGGGCGACCGAGGCGTACTTCAGGTTGCCGGCCGCGTCCGTGGCGAGCACGAAGTCGCCGCCGACCACCGGAAGGCCCTTGTAGGTGCGCTCGTAGGGCACGTACTGGGTGCCCTCGGAGGAGATGACCGGCTTCTGGACGAACGCGTCGTCGGAGCCGGCCTGCAGGTAGGCGGGGCGGTTCGCGACCAGCGCGCGGGCCGAGTCGGCGGCGGTCGCCCGGGCCTGCGCCGGGTCGGGGGCGGCGGGTCCGGGTGGCGCGGCCTGCACGGCGGCGGCGGTGCCTGCGGCGAGCAGGCCGGCCGCGGCCGCGCCGGTGAGCGCGGCGAGGCGAGGTGAGAGTTTCACGGGGGTGTGCTCCTGTTCTACAGGCGCGCCGCACGGAGCCCGGTGGGGACGGGCGGCGCGGTGGTGCGAGGCAGGGTGACGGCCGGTCACCGGAGCTGCCGGCGTGGCTCCGGGTCGACAGATCGACCGTCGCGAGTCGCCGGGGGTCGGCGGCTCGCTGGTGCACAATCACACGCCGCCCGAGCCCGGAGCAATGGGTGACCTGGGCAACGACTGGCAGTCGGGCGTGTCGCCGCGCACGTCGATTCAGGCAACCATGATCTTCAATAGGCACTGATCAGGGCGAATATCGCCAGCGATGGATAGATGGCCGTGCAAATTGCGGACGTTGCCGCTGTGTGCGAATGGCGCGCATAGACGCGAGGCCGCCGCGCGCGAGGCCGGGCGGCGGTCGCGCCGCCGCCCGGCTGGGTCAGCGCGGGCCGCGGGTACGCGTCGGCGACACGGTGGGCAGCGGTGGCAGCGACGGCGTCAGCGTCGGCCGCGAGGTCGGCCGCCCGGTCGGGTCCGGGCTCCGGCTGGACCGGTCCGGGCTCGGGCTCGGCGACTCCGACTCCGGCGGCGTGGGCGCGGCGGTCGTCGGCGGCGGCGCCGACCGGGTCGGCTCCGGGGTCTCGCCGGGGAACTTCGGCTCACCGAAGCGGTACTTGCCCGGGTCGAGCTTCATCGCCGCGGTGGCCCGGGTCATGAACTGCCGCCAGATCGGCGCGGCGCCGGTCGAGCCGTACACCTCGTAGCTGCCGCCCTTCGTCCGCAGCGGCTTGCCGTCGGTGGTGCCCAGCCAGACGGCCGAGGCGAGCGCGCCGGTCCAGCCGACCATCCAGGTGTGCACGTTCTGCGTGGTGCTCTGCCCGGCCTGCCACGTGCCGGTCTTGCCGGCGGAGTCCCAGCCGTTGCCCAGCTCGGCGGCCCGCACCCGGCGCAGCGTCCAGTCGAGCTGGTCGATCGCCTCCCGGTCCAGGCCCAGGTCCGTCGTTCGCAGCTGCTCGGTCCACACCTGCTCGTCGTCCTTTGTCACCGACCGGACGAAGTGCGCGTCGGCACGCTTGCCGCCGGCCGCGAACGTCGCCATCCCGTTCGCGTGGTCCTGCACGGTGATCCCGTACTGCCCGATCCCGACCTCGGTGGAGAACCGCTTCGCCACCTCGTCGGCGGGATCGCTGCGCAGGTCGACACGCTGCGGCCGGGGATTGCCCCGGACCGTCTCCCACATCGACTCCACGCCCGCCTGCCGGGCCATCTCGATCACCTTGTCGGTGCCCAGCTTCTCGGTCAGCTCGAAGTAGGTCACGTTCAGCGAGGAGACGGTGGCCTCCCAGAGCGCGCAGTCCGGCTGGCAGGGCGCGCGCTCGGCGTTGCGGATCGGCCCGGCCGCGCTGCCCCTGGTGCGCCCCGAGGCGGGGAACTCCTTGGTTTCCGGCGAGTCGAACCGCTGCTTCACCGAGATCCCGTCGCGTACGGCGGCGGCCAGGTCGTACACCTTGAACGACGACCCCGGCGGATGCTGGCCGAACCCGCGGGTCTCGCCGTTCTCGTCGTAGTACCAGCCGGCGTAGTCCGCGCCCGAGCCCTTGTCGCCGCCGTAGTAGCCGAGCACCCGGCCGGTGCCCGGCTCCACCGCCACCAGCGCCGCCTGCCAGTTGTCCGGCTGGCCGCGGACCGCCTGCGGCGCGGTGTCGCGGCGGATGTCCGCCGCCGCCTCGGCCGCGTCCTGCACGCGCTTGTCGATGGTGGTGACGATCCGGTAGCCGCCGTCGCGGATCACCTCGTCGGGCTTGCCGCGGAACGGCTCGGTCTCGCGCAGCTCGGCGAGCACGTGGTTGACCACCAGGCCGGTCGGCCGGTCCAGGTCCGACCGGCCCGCGTCCTTGTCGATCGGCCGGACCGTGTCCGGGTACGCGAGATCCGCCGCCTGCTGCGGCGTCAGGTAGCCGAGCTTGACCATGCCGTCGCGGATGTAGTTCCACCTGTCGATCGAGTTCTGCCGGGCCAGCGCGTTGCGGCGCGGGTCGTAGCCGGGCGAGCCCTCCGGGTCGGCCGGGTCCGCCTCCGGCTGCTTCACCATCGCGCAGAGCACCATCGCCTCGGCCGGCGTGAGCTGCCGCGCGGCGGGCGCGTCCCGGCGTACCGTCTTGCCGAAGTACGTCTGCGCGGCCGCCTCGATGCCGTACGCGCCCCGCCCGAACGGCACGGTGTTCAGGTAGAAGCCGAGGATCTCCTCCTTGGAGTACGCGTCGTCGAGCTTCCACGCGATCACCGCCTCGCGCAGCTTGCGGGAGTAGGTGACCCCGCGCAGGTCCGCGGCGATGCGCGCGTACTGCTGGGTGAGGGTGGACGCGCCCTGCCGCTGCCCGCCGCTCACGTTCGCCCAGGCCGCCCGCAGCACACCCTTGAAGTCGATGCCCTGGTTCGTCCAGAACGTACGGTCCTCGGCCGCCACGATCGCCTGCTTGGCCGAGTCGTTCATCTGGTCGTACGGCACGATGGTGCGGTTCTGCGCGCCCAGCTTCGCCATCGGCGTACGCCCGTCGGCGTAGTAGACGGTGGTGGACTCGGGCAGCTTCAGGTCGCTGGGCGTCGGCACGCTGTCGAAGTAGTAGCCGCCGGCGACCAGTCCGCAGCCGGCCAGCAGCGTGCAGACCGCGAGGACGACCAGCAGACGCCGCCGCCTGCGCCTGGGACGCACCTGGGCCGCGCCGCCCGGTTCCGCTGTGGATCCGCTGTTCCGCACGCTTTACCTCCGACTGCTCGGCTGAGTCGTGCCCGGCTCGCAGGCTAACCGAGCTGCGACGGCCGCACCGGCCGACGAACCCGGAAGGTGTGGCGCGGTCCGGGCCGGGGCGGGCGGCTGCCGCCCCGGCCCGGGGGCTCACCGGGTCAGCGCGCCGCCCACCCGGCGGTCCGGTCGTCGCGTTCCCGGCGGGCGGCCCGGCGGGTCCGCCACCTGTCGTTGCCGCCCGCGTGGAACGGCGCCGACCGCCACAACGACCGCACCGGCGTGCCGTCCGGGGCGGCGAACGTCTCCCGTTCGGCGTAGCCGAGCCGCCGCAGCAGCTCCTCCTCCTGCTCACCGGCGCACGGGTGGGCGTACGTGGGCAGGCTCAACGTGTCCATCCGGCGCTGCGCCGCGGACAGCGCCTGCGTCGCACCGCCCCGGGGCGCGGCCAGCAGCGCCAGATGGTTGTGCGGCTCGGCCGGGCGGCGTGCCGCCAGTTCCGCACCGAGGCGGCGGAACCGGTCCCCGTCCGGCCCGGCGGCGCCGGCGAGCCGGTCGGCGTACCGGTGGGGGGAGGGGAGCGGGCGGTAGCGGTGGAACCACACGGTGGCGGCGCTGCCGTCGGGCAGCAGGAACGCGTCGCCGAACAGCAACGCGTGTTCGGTCCAGATCCGCGCCACGGCGGCGAGGACCGGCAGGCGGCGGGACGTGTCGGGGACGAGCCAGGCGGCCAGCGCGGTGGGCGCGAGGGCCTCGGCGACGAGATCGGCGATCCGGCCGATGTCGCACCACCGGGCGCGGACGACGGGCAGAGCTGTGCTCATGAACGAACTCCTGTGTTCCAGGCGTGATCGGGTCGGTTGTGGGCGCCGGACGGCAGCGCCGCCGCGTATGCGGCAGTCGGGCGGGACACGCCCGTGCTCCGGATCGGAGGTGGTGCCTGTGGAGTCCGCTCAGGCGGGTCTGGTGCCGGGGCGCGACGTGCGGGACGGCGGCAGCGGGTCGGCCGCCGGTCGCGCGTACCCGTGGGTCAGCGCCGGCGGCCGCCAGCGGTTCGCGTCCGCGTCGGCCGGCTCGCTGTGCACGGCGCCGCCGCCGTGGGTGACGCCGTCGAGCGGCAGCGGCAGCGCGGGCCTGGTCGTGACGTGCGCCGCCGGGCCGACCGCCGCCGCTGCCCGGCCGCGTACGGCGTCGACCCACCGCGTGCCGACGACGACGGTGAGGGTGCGCGCGCCCGGGGCGGCGAGGACCGGCCCGGCGGAGCGGGACGGCGCGTCGTGCACACGCCCGGGAGCCGGCGCCGCGGCCGGGTCGACCGGGATGGCCGGGACGCTCGGATCGGCCGGCCCGGGCGCGGCCTCGCCCGGTGCCGGCGGTGATCCGGGTTCCGGCGCGGCCGGCGGGTCGAGCAGATCGGTCACCGGGCTGAGCGGATCGAGCACCGGGTCCAGCGGGTCGAGCACCGGTTCCAGCCCTCGCCAGACCGGGCCGAGGATCGGGCGCAGCGGCTCCACGACCGGGGACAGCAGGTCCGCCGCCGGGTCGAGCACGCCTGCCTTGACCGGGTCGGTGACCGGGCGCAGACCCTCGGCGACGGGCGCCAGCAGGTGGTCGCGCAGCGGGTCGGTGACCGGGTGCAGGCCGCCGGTGACGGGCGTGAGCACGTGGTCCCGGACCGGCGTCACCACCGCCTCGACCACCCGGCCGGTGACCGGCGTCGCGGGGGCCGGCTGCGCCGCCGGGCTGCCCGCGCCGGGCGAGGGCGGCGTACCCGGCTTCGACGCGGTTGCGTCGGGCGCGGGCACCGGTGCGGCGGGAGCAGGCGCGGGCGCGGCGGGTGTCGCCGGTACCGCCGCGGCGTCGCCGGACCCGGAAGGGGGCGCGCCGCCGTCGTCGGTTCCGGACACGGGCAGGCCGAGCACCGTCCCGAGCGTGTGGGTGAGCACCCCGACGGTGGCGGTGAGCGGACCGGACGGCTCCCGGTCGGCGGCGTGGGCGGCCGAGCCGAATGCGGCCTCGTGGGCGCCCCAGACGACGGCCACGGCGCCGAGCAGCAGGCCGAGGCGCAGGCCGAGGCGCAGCGTGCAGCGCGCCATCCACCCGGTCCGAACCGACATCCCGCACCCTTCGGACCCGCGCCCGGCGGCACGGATCGACGTCCCGCACTGTACCGAACGTGGCGGCCCGGGCACAGTACGCCGTTGATCCGGATCGGGCGCGTCGCGCCGGGCGCAGGCGTGGGATCCGCGGCGTCCGGGTACCAGCCGGACCATGGACACGCGCACGGCCGAACGCCCGGACACCGCCCCCGCTCCCGCCGCGCCCCCGGCCGGAGTGGTCGCTGTCGTCGCCCACCGGAAGAAGACGTTCGGGGGCGGGCTCGACGAGCTGCGCTCCCGGCTCGTGGCCGCCGGGGTCGGGCGGCTGCTCTGGTACGAGGTGCCGAAGAGCCGCAAGGCGCCCAAGCGGGTCCGCGCGGCGCTGGACTCCGGCGCCGAGCTGGTGCTGGTGTGGGGCGGCGACGGCATGGTGCAGCGGTGCGCCGACGCGCTGGCCGGCAGCGGCGTGCCGATGGGCATCCTGCCGGCCGGCACCGCCAACCTGTTCGCGGTGAACCTCGGCATCCCGGTCGACCTGCCCGAGGCGGTACGGATCGCGCTGCACGGCCGCCGGCGTGAGCTGGACCTGGGCCGGATCAACGGCGAGCACTTCGCGGTGATGGCGGGCGCCGGCTTCGACGGCGACCTGATCCGCGACGCCGACCGGCAGCTCAAGGGCCGGTTCGGCCGGATCGCGTACGTCTGGACCGGGCTGCGGCACGTGCGCGGGGAGTGCGTACGGACCCGGATCCGGGTCGACGGCGCCGACTGGTTCGACGACGAGGCGAGCTGCGTGCTGTTCGGCAACGTCGGCACCATCACCGGCGGCATCCCGGCCTTCGACGACGCCCGCCCCGACGACGGGGCCCTCGAAGTCGGCGTCTCCACCGCCAGCGGCGCCGTGGACTGGGCGCGCACGCTGGGCCGGATGGCCGCCGGGCGCTCCGAGGAGTCGCCGTTCGTCCGGATCACCCGCGGTCGCAAGATCAAGGTGCGGTTCGACGCGCCGAAGACGTACGAGCTGGACGGCGGCGCCCGGGGCAAGGCGAAACGGCTCAAGGTGAAGGTGGTGCCGGGCGCGCTGACCGTGTGCTGTCCCGACCCGGCGGACTGACCGCGACCGGGCCGGGGCAGGATGCCGTAATGCGCGACGACATCCGCGACTACCTGGCCGAACTGGTCCGCTGCTCCCGCGACGTGCTCGGTGACGACCTGGTCGGCGCGTACGCGGCCGGGTCGGTCGGGCTGGGCGCGTACCAGCCGGGGCGCAGCGACGTGGACGTGGCGCTGCTGGTCGCCGCGCCGCTGCCCGAGGCGGCGAAGCGCCTGCTCGTGGACCGGCTGCGCCACGAGTCGCTGCCGTGCCCGGCGCGCGGCCTGGAACTCGTGGTCTACCGCCGCGACGTGGCCGCCTCCGGCACCCCCGAGCCGGGCTTCGAGGTCGAGCTGAACACCGGCGCGACCATGCCGTTCCGCGCCACCTACCAGCCGGCCGACCGGCCCGCCGCCGACGGGCGGTTCTGGTACGCGCTGGACCGCAGCATCCTGCGCCAGTCCGGCCTGGCGCTGCTCGGCCCGCCCGCCGCCGAGGTGTTCGCCGACCCGTCCCCGGAGGCGCTGCGGGCACTGCTCGCGGACGCGCTGCGCTGGTGGCTGGCGCTGCCCACCCCGCCCGGCGACGAACCGGCCCCCGGCGCGGAGGACGCGGTACTCGGGGCCTGCCGGACACTGGTGCGCCACCGCGACGGCGTCTGGCTGGGCAAGGTCGACGCCGGGCTGCGGGTGGCCGCCGACGACCCGGACGCCGCACTGATCCGGGCCTCGATCGAGGCCCGCCTCGGCGGTACGCCGCCGCCCGGTCCGGCTGCCCGCGCGTTCCAGCGGCGGGTGCTGGACCGGATCACCGCGGACTGAGCCCCGCCGTGCGTGACTACTGTGGGCCGGGGGAGGTGCGGTGATCATGATGGAGCTGAGCGCGTCCGCGCGGGCCGGACTGGAGTCGGTGGTACCCGGCGGCGTGGCGACCCGGGCCGCGGACCGGCTGCGGATGGCCCACGACGCCTCGCACTACCTGCTGCACCCCGGCGCGGTGATCACCCCGTCCGACGCCGGCCAGGTCGCCGCGCTGCTGGCGCACAGCCGCCGCACCGGCACCGCCCTGACGTTCCGCTCCGGCGGCACCAGCCTCAGCGGCCAGGCGGTCACCGACCGGCTGCTCGTCGACGTGCGGCGGCACTTCCGCGACCTGACGGTGCTCGACGACGGACGACGGGTGCGGGTGCAGCCGGGGGTGGTGCTGCGGCAGGTGAACGCGCGGCTCGCGCCGTACGGCCGCAAGCTCGGCCCCGACCCGGCCAGCGAGTCCGCGTGCACGGTCGGCGGCGTGGTCGCCAACAACTCCAGCGGCATGACCTGCGGGACCGAGTTCAACACGTACCGGACGCTGGAGTCGCTGGTCCTCGCGCTGCCCAGCGGCACCGTGCTGGACACCGGCGCACCGGACGCCGACGCCCGGCTGCGCGCCGCCGAGCCGGACCTGCACGCCGGGCTGCTGCGGCTGCGCGACCGGGTACGCGGCAATCCCGACTCGGTGCGCCGCATCCGCGCCCAGTACGCCATGAAGAACACCATGGGGTACGGCGTGAACGCGTTCCTCGACCACGACGACCCGGCCGGCCTGCTCACCCGGCTCGTGGTGGGCAGCGAGGGCACGCTCGCGTTCGTCGCCTCGGCGACGTTCCGCACCGTACCCGTGCACCGGCACGCCGCGACCGGCCTGCTGGTCTTCGACTCCCTGGGCGCGGCGATGGCCGCCATGCCGGCGCTGGTGGCCGCCGGGCCGGCGGCGGTCGAGCTGCTCGACGCCGTCGCCCTGCGGGTGGCCCAGCGCGACCCGAAGGCGGACGCCGCGCTGCGCGGCCTGGCCGTGCGGGAGCACGCCGCGCTGCTCGTGGAGTGGCAGGAGTCCGACCCGGAGGCGCTCGCCGACCGGGTCGCGGACGCCGGACGGGTGCTCGCCGGCCTGCCGTTGAGCGCCCCGGCGCGGCTCAGCGGCGAAGCGGCCGCCCGGGCCGCGCTGTGGCACATCCGCAAGGGCCTGTACGCGGCCGTGGCCGGCGCCCGTCCGTCCGGCACCACGGCGCTGCTGGAGGACATCGCCGTGCCGGTCGAGGCGCTCGCCGGCACCTGCGCGTCGCTGGCCGAGCTGTTCGACCGGCACCGGTACGCCGACAGCGTGATCTTCGGCCACGCCAAGGACGGCAACCTGCACTTCATGCTCAACGAGCGGTTCGACGGCGGCCAGGCCCCGGCGCGCTACGCCGACTTCACCGAGGAGCTGGTCGACCTGGTGCTCGGCCACGGCGGCACGCTCAAGGCCGAGCACGGCACCGGCCGGGTGATGGCCCCGTACGTGCGCCGCCAGTTCGGCGACGAGTTGTACGAGGTGATGCGCGAACTGAAGACGCTCTGCGACCCGGAAGGCGTGCTCAACCCGGGTGTGCTGCTCAGCGACGACCCGGAGATCCACATGCGGCACCTCAAGACCGTGCCGACTGTGGAGGAGGAGGTGGACCGCTGCGTCGAGTGCGGCTACTGCGAGCCGGTCTGCCCCAGCCGCGACCTGACCACCACACCCCGGCAGCGCATCGTGCTGCGCCGGGAGATCGCCGCCGCGCGGGCCGCCGGCGACACCGCGCTGGCCCGGGAGCTGACGGACGACTACGACTACGACGCGGTGCAGACCTGCGCGGTCGACGGCATGTGCGCCACCGCCTGCCCGGTGCTGATCAACACCGGCGACCTGGTGAAACGGCTGCGCGCACAGGAGCACGGCCGCACGGCGGGTACCGCCTGGCGCGGCGCGGCCCGGCGCTGGGGCGCCACCACCAGGGGCATGGCCCGGGGACTCGACCTGGCCGGGGCGCTGCCGCCCGCGCTGCCCGAGGCCGCCACCCGGGCGGCCCGCGCGGTGCTCGGCGCCGACCGGGTGCCGCGGTGGCAGCGGGACCTGCCGCGCGGCGGCACCCCGCGCCGCCCCCACCCGGCCGACGACCCGGACGCCGTGTTCGTACCCTCCTGCCTGGGCACGCTGTTCGCCCCGGCGCAGGGCGGCAGCGGGGTCGCCGCCGCGCTGCTGACGCTCGCCGAGCGGGCCGGCGTACGCCTGCTCGTGCCGGACGGCATCGGTGACCTCTGCTGTGGCACGCCGTGGTCCTCGAAGGGACTCACCGACGGCTACCGGGCGGTGCGCGACCGCGTCCCGCCGGTGCTGCGCGCGGCGAGCCGCGACGGCGCGCTGCCAGTGGTCAGCGACGCCGCGTCCTGCACCGAGGGCTTCGAGCGGCTGCTCGACGGCGCCGGTGACGTGCGGGTCGTCGACGCGGTCGCGTACACCGCCGGCACGCTGCTGCCCCGGCTCACAGTGCGCCGCCGGATCGGCTCGCTCGCACTGCACCCGACCTGCTCGTCGGTCCGGCTCGGCCTGGACGACGCGCTGCTCACGGTGGCCCGGGCGGTCGCCGACGAGGTGGTGGTCCCGGACGGCTGGCAGTGCTGCGGCTTCGCCGGGGACCGGGGGCTGCTGCACCCGGAGCTGACCGCCTCGGCCACCCGGGCCGAGGCCGCCGCCGTCGCGGCACGCCCCTTCGACGGGTACGCCTCGGTGAACCGGACCTGCGAGATCGGGCTGGCGCGGGCCACCGGGCAGCCGTACCGGCACCTGCTGGAGCTGCTGGCGGAGGTGACCGCCTGATGCGCAGCTGGCGGCTCGCCGCGCTGATGCTGGCCGTCGGCGTGGCGGTGGGCGCCGGTCAGGACACGCCGGTCTCGTCGGTGCTGGGCTTCCTGGCGTTCGCCGTGGTGGCGGCGCTCTTCTCACCGCTGGCCTTCCCCCGGTCGCTGACCTCGGCGCAGGCGCGTCGGCGCAGTGCGGACGACGGCCGGCCGGTCGTCTACTGGCGGCCCGGCTGCACGTACTGCCTCCGGTTGCGCCTGCGGCTGGGCGGGCGGGCCCGGCGGGCGTACTGGGTGGACATCTGGCGCGACCCGGAGGCTGCGGCCGCCGTCCGGGCGGTGACCGGCGGCGACGAGACGGTCCCCACGGTGGTGCTGCCGGACGGGGCGGTGGTCAATCCCGACCCGGCGTGGCTGCGGGCGCGGCTCGGGGGCCGACCGGGCGAACCCCGGCCCGGGGCCTGACCGGGCGAACCCCGGCACGGGACGGCCCGGCGGGCATACCGTGCGAAGAGGGCGTCGCGGACGGCGCCCGCGGAGGGGGAACGATGTCGGCCGGGATTTTGTCGGGGCGGGTCGCTGTGGTCACCGGCGCCGCGCGGGGGATCGGCCGGGCCGCGGCGGTGGCGCTGGCCGAGGCGGGCGCCGACGTGGCCGGGATGGACGTCGCCGGGCCGGTCAGCCCGATCCTGGACCTCCCGCCCGCCACCCCGGACGACCTGGCCGAGACCGGCCGGCGGGTGACGGCGACGGGCGCCCGCTGGTCGGCGCACGTGGCCGACCAGCGCGACATCGGGGCCGTCCGCGCGGTCGCCGAGGCGGTGCAACGGGAGCACGGCGGCGTGGACGTGCTGTTCGCCAACGCCGGCATCCAGGCGTTCGCGCCGCTGCTGGAGATGACCGACCAGCACTGGCACGACCAGATCGACGTGAACCTCACCGGCGCCGCCAACGTGCTGCGGGTCTTCGCGCCGCTGCTGGTACGCCGCGGTGGCGGACGGATCGTCGTGACGTCGTCCACCCAGGGGCAGCACGGCACCACGAACGGGTCCGCGTACTCGGCGTCGAAGTGGGGACTGATCGGCCTGGTCAAGTCCGCCGCGCTGGAACTGGGGCCGCACGGCGTGACCGTGAACGCGGTGATCCCGGGCCTGGTCGACACCGCGCTGACCCGGCACCGGGACCGCTACGTGCAGGCGCTGGCCGAGGCGGGGAAGCCGGCCTCCGGTGACCTGGCCGAGGTGGAGGAAGCCGCGATCCGGGCTCTGCGGGCGAAGACGCCGCTGGGCGTGCCGTGGGTGGAGCCGGAGGACGTCGCGCCGCTCGTGGTGTTCCTCGCCTCCGACGCGGCGCGGATGGTCAGCGGCACGTCCTTCGCCGCGACCGCTGGCGACAGCGCCCACGTGACCGCCTGACCTCACGGGGCTGCCGGCGACGGCGGTCGTGGTTAGGCTCGGCCGATGCATCGATCGCGGTTGTACGCCCTGATCATCGACGCGCCGCGGGACGAGGCGGGGGAGGCGGCCGCGTTCTGGTCCGCCGCACTCGGCGCGGACCTGCGCACCGATCCGGGCGAACCGGAGTTCACCGGCCTGTCCGACGTGGTGCCCGGGCTGGTCACCGCCGTGCAGTCGGTCGGCGACGCGCCCCGCTACCACCTCGACATCGAGACCGACGACGTGGCCGCCGAGGTCGAGCGGCTGTGCGGGCTGGGCGCCACGCCGGTGTCCCGCTGGCTCGACTGCCACGTGCTGCGCGCGCCGGGCGGGCACCTGCTGTGCGTCATCCCGGTGGCGAGCGACAGCGAGCTGTTCGAGAGCACCGCCACCCGCTGGCCGTGACCCGGTCGCGAACCGGCGCCCCGGCCGCTGCGGCCGGGGCGCCGGAACCGCCGGTCAGGAGCCGTACGGCAGCGTGACCGTCGAGTTGTTGCCGACGCCGAGGGTCGTGGGCGCGCCGCCGATGGCGTTCCACACCTCGACGCGTACGGTGCCGCCGGACAGGTTGCCCAGCGTGCCGGTGGACGAGAGCAGGCCCTGGGTCTGCCGGTACCGCTCCGCGCCCGGAACCGGATCGGTGGCGAAGTACCGGTAGGTCTCCACCCGCTCGACGCTGCCGTTTCCGGTCAGGTCGTAGGAGACCCGGATCTGGACGCCGTTGCCGACCGCGGTGCCCGCGTCGACGGCCAGGTCGAACGCGGTCGCCCCGCCGGTGTACGTGCCGGTCAGCCCGGTGGCGGTGAACACCTGCGGGTTGGTCGGCGTGCCGTCGTGGTTGCCGTTCGCCGCCGCCACGGTCACCGTGCCGCTCGTGCCGGCGGTGCCGTCCAGACCGCCGCCGGAGCGCAGGTACCGGACCGGCTTGAGCGGGCTGCCCGTACCCGTCGGGCTGGGGCTCGCGGAGGTCGGCGTCGGGCTGGCGGTGGTCCGGGTGGGGCTGGGCGCCGACGTCGACGGGCTGCCGGTCGGCACGGTTCCGCCGCCGGTGGCGTTGCCGCCGCTCCACGTGTACGCCCCGGACGTGGCCGTCTTCCCGGCCGGCACGACGAGGGTGGTGCCGTTGGAGAACGTGACCGTCAGTGGCCGGGCGGTGATGTTCGACGCCACGTAGGTGCGGGCGCCGTTCTTGACGAACACCTTCGCCAGCGGGTGGTTCGCGGTGACGGAGGTGTCCACCGTGCCGAGCGCGGCCAGGTTGCGGATCCAGTGGAACGTGTGCGCCTTGCTCTCACCCTCCTCGCTGGTGAACCCGCTGTTGGCGCGGAAGTTGCGCAGCGCCTGCTCACCGTCGCCGAGGGCCAGGAACTCCCAGACGATGTCCTGCCACACCGTGGGCGGGCCGCCCTTGTTGGTGACCAGCTCGGCGTAGTTGGCCTTGACGTACTCCGGGAAGTCGCCCAGGTAGAGGTGGCCGCCGGTGATCGGCAGCATGTTGATGCCCTGGATCATCTCCGGCGCCGCGGAGAACCAGGTCGAGTACGACCCGCCGTCGCCCCACACCATGCCGACGGTCTTGTGCCCGAACGCGGCCGGGAAGTTCTGGTCGTACACGTCGAACCAGTACTCGGAGATGGCCGCGGACTGGGTGGTCCACAGGTAGACCCCGGCGTCGCGGACGGCAGTGTCGCCGGTGGCCTGGCCCCACTGGATCAGCGCGTTGGCGAAGTTCATCCCCTCCGAGGAGGACTCCTGGTTGTTGCCGGCGAAGAACGGCGCCAGGCCGGAGGCCCAGTCGTGCCCGGCGTAAATGTCGAAGTCCCGCAGGTAGGGGAAGCGGCTGTCGGCGCGGTCGTAGTTGTTGGCGTCGCGGATGAGCAGGTCGACCATGCCGCCGTAGCGGCTGTCGTCGGCCCAGCCCGGGTCGAACTTGGCGACCGTGGCGGCGGCGGCGATGAAGTAGCCGTAGTGGAAGTGGTGGTCGTTGAGGTCCTCGTCGGAGCCGTACGAGGCGGGGTAGCCGATCAGCGTGCCCCAGTTGCGGTCGTAGTAGAACAGCTGGCCGGTCTCGCCGGAGCCGGCGGTGAGCCAGTTGGTCAGCCGGTTCTTCATGGCGGTCAGCGCGGCGTCGCGGACCGAGGTCTGCCCGAGATGGTCGGCGATCTCGGCGATCCGGGCGGCCCGCCCGAGCCCCTTGCCGGCCCAGTAGGTGTCCGGGCCGCTGACGCCCTCCGGGTTGCCCTGCTCGGCGTTCAGGTAGCCGGTGACTGTGGACAGGTCCGCGCCGCTGGAGTCGCCGACGGCGGGCACCTCGGGCAGGACGCCGGTGAAGCGCATCGTGGTGGTGAACGACGGCACGCCGGTGAGCACCCGCATGGCGCCGCGCGCGGAGACGTACGTGGGGGAGATCGGGGTCGCGCCGGTGAGGCTGCGCCACTGGTGCGGGTAGAGCGCCACCACGGTCTTCGTCTCGCTGCCCTCGCGGGGCGTGGTGGTGAACGCGTACGTGGTGCGCACCGTGCCGGCGGACGGGTCGTAGCTGTAGCTCATCCGGGTGCCGGTGACGTGGGCGTGGGCGTACCGGGCGTAGGTGTCGGCCAGGGAAGCCCGGTCGCCGCCGCCGGGCAGCGCCGCGACCGAGAAGTACCCCTTGCCGGCCAGCGTCGAGCTGATGCCGGTGCCGTTGACGGTCCAGGTCGCGCCGGTCGGGGCGTACGCGACGTAGTCGTGACCGCGGACGGTGAAGCCGATGGTGGCGCCGGAGTTGCGCCAGACGGTGGGCGTCCCGGCGGTGGTGAGCTGCGCGGTGCCGCCGCTGACCGTGTAGTAGCTGAACGGCAGGCCGTGGCCGATGGTGGCGCGCATGGTGCGGCTGCCGTCGCTCCAGTCGGCGGTGACCGTCCAGTCGCTCCAGCCGGCGGCCTTGACCACCGGCGCGGACAGTCCGGGCATCCCGACGCGGACGTCCTCGGTGTACGGGTAGTGGAACTCGCCGACGCCGGTCGCGGTGCCGCTGATCGCGGGCGTGGTGGTGTACGACAGCCCGAGCCCGTTGTTCTCGGCCTTGAACGCCAGCGGGTGGGCGTGCAGGACCTCGCTGCCCGTGCAGTTGTTGCGCTTCCAGATCAGCGACGACCACCAGTCGTTGGTGGGGATGGCGCCGGTGGGCGCGTCGGCGGTGGTGAAGATGCGCGGGTTGGTGCTGATCGCGCCGCAGCCCTTTGGCAGCAGGGCGCCGGCCGGCCGCGTCTCGGTGTAGCTGCCCGCGCCGACGGCGCCGGCGGTGGCCGTGCCGCCACCGGCGACCACGACGCCCAGCAGGCCGGCGGCGAGCACCGACGCGGCGACGAGGGCGGTCGCCCGCAGACCGCGCCGCCGGGCCGGGGACGGGGCGGGCGCGGTCGGGGGTACGGGGTCGGGGGAGAAGTCCCGCAGATGGGTCATGGAGGTCCCCTTCACGAGGAGAAGGCGGGGGTGCGGAGTGGTGGTCCGGCAGTCGTGAGAGCGCTCTCTTGGGGAGCGACATTAAGGTTCGGGTTACCGATCCGTCAATGTCTTGTTACGAAAGAGAGCGCTCTCCCATGCCCACCGAGGACTCCCCGGCACCCCTGTAAAGCGCGCTGACCAGCCTCGACGGCACGCGACGGCACCGCCCCCGACCGAGGCGGCCGGGGGCGGCGCGAAGAGCAGTGCGCCTACGCTGAGTCAGGCGGCGGTGGCGGCGAGGTTCCGTACGCCGGTCCGCGCCGAGGCCGTGCCCCGCTCATCCGCGGCACCGGCCTGCGCGGCGCCCGGCTGCCCGCCGTCGACCGGCCGCGGCGAGGCGGACTGCGGCGAGGTGGCCGGCTGCCGGGGCGCGGCGGACTGCCGCGGCGTCCGGGCGGCGCTCAGCCCCGCCTGCGCGTTGTTCCAGGCCGCGCACGGCCACGCGGCCCCGGCGCAGCTCGGGCTGGCGCAGACGCGCTCGGCGTCCGGCTGGTGCGCGTCGGCCACCGCGGCGGCCAGGTCCCACAGCAGCGGATCGGTCACCTCCGCGGGGCGGTCGGCGACGCGGTCTGTGCTGGCTTCGGACATGATTCGGTCCCCCTGTCGTGAACGGCCCCCACCTGTTTCCGGAAACCGCCCCGGCCAAACCTGCGCCCGCCCGGGGCGCCGACATAGGCTGGCCGGCGTGGCGAGGTACTACGACCTGCATCCGGACAACCCCCAGCCCCGCGTGATCCGGCAGGTGGTGGACCTGCTGCGCGCTGACGGGGTGATCGCCTACCCGACCGACTCCTGCTACGCGCTCGGCTGCCGGATCGGCAACCGCGACGGCGTGGAGCGGATCCGGGAGATCCGGCGGCTCGACGACCGGCACCCGTTCACGCTGATGTGCGCCGACTTCGCCCAGCTCGGCCAGTTCGTCAAGCTCAGCAACGCGGTCTTCCGGCAGGTGAAGTCCGTCATCCCGGGCAGCTACACGTTCCTGCTGCCGGCCACCGCCGAGGTGCCGCGCCGGTTGCAGGACCCGCGGCGGCGGGTGGTCGGGGCACGCGTGCCCCGGCACACCGTGACCCAGGCGCTGCTCGCCGAACTCGGCGAGCCGCTGCTGACCAGCACGCTGCTGCTGCCCGGCGAGGACGAGCCGATGACGCAGGGCTGGGAGATCAAGGAACGGCTCGACCACCTCGTCGACGCCGTCGTCGACGCCGGTGACTGTGGGCTGGAACCGACCACCGTGGTCGACCTGTCCGGTGACGAGCCGGAGATCCTGCGCCGCGGCGCCGGCGACCCGGCCCGCTTCGAGTAATGATCACCCGTTCCGCCCCGCCCGGCCGCCGCCGTAGGGCACCGTGATTCCCGGCGGACGGTGACGGGGGTACGGCGTGGAAGCACTCGTGCTGATCACGGTGCTGGGCGCCACCGTGCTCGTCGGCACCACGATCGGCGGTCGTTACAGCGTCGCGCCGCCGGTCCTGCTGATCGCGATGGGCGCGCTGATCGGCCTGCTGCCGCCGTTCGACAACCTGATCCTCGAACCCGAGGTCGTGCTGGTGCTGTTCCTCCCGGCGATCCTCTACCGGGAGAGCCTGGTCATCAGCCTCCGCGAGATCCGGGCCAACCTCACGGTGATCGTCGGGCTCGCCGTCGTGCTGGTGATCGTCACGATGGTCGCCGTCGCGTACACCGCGCAGGCCCTCGGCGTGCAGCCGGCCGCCGCGTGGGTGCTCGGCGCGGTCCTGGCCCCGACCGACGCGGCCGCCGTGGCCGGCCTGGCCAAGCGGATGCCGCGCGGCATCCTCACCACGCTGCGCGCGGAGAGCCTGGTAAACGACGGTACGGCGCTCGTGCTGTTCGCCGTGGCGGCGGGTGTGGTAGCGGGCGGGACGGTGCCGAACGCGCTGACGCTCACCGGCGAGTTCGTCGGCAAGTCGCTCGGCGGGGTGGCCGCCGGCCTGCTCGTCGGCGTGGTCGTGGTGCTGATCCGCAAGCACGTCGACGACCCGATGCGCGAGGGCGGGCTGAGCATCCTCACCCCGTTCGTCGCGTTCCTGCTCGCCGACGCGGTGCACGCCAGTGGCGTGCTCGCGGTGGTCGTGTCCGGACTGCTGCTGTCCTACGCGGCGCCCCGGGTGATCCGGGCCCGTTCCCGGGTCACCGCGTTCGCCTTCTGGGACCTGTCCACGTTCATGGTCAACGGTGGTCTCTTCGTGCTGCTCGGCACGCAGGTGCCGCGTTCGCTGCGCAGCATCACCAGCCACTCGCCGGCCGCGTCGCTCGGCATCGCGGCGCTCGTCGCGGTGGTCGTGGTGGTGATCCGGCTGGTCTGGGTGCACCTGTCGGTGTCGGTGCTGCAACGGGTGGACCGGCGCGAGTCGAGCCGGGCGCGGCGCTTCGACGGCCGGATGCGTACCGCGGTGGGCTGGGCCGGGTTCCGCGGCGCCGTCTCGCTCGCCGCCGCGCTCGCCGTGCCGGTCACCATGCACGACGGGAGTTCGGTACGCGAACGCGACCTGATCATCTTCGTGACCGTCGTGGTGATCGTGCTGATCATGCTGGTGCAGGGCACCACGCTGCCCGCCGTCGTGAGCTGGGCCGGCCTTGACGGCGACCGGGAACGCGACGACGAGGTGCGCTGGGCCCGGATCCGGGCCACCGAGGCCGCCCTGGAGGCGCTGCCCCGGGCCGCCAGTGACGTGGGCGCCACCCAGGACACGGTGGACCGGCTGCGCGCCGACTACGAGGATCATCTGGCCGACGTCCGCGACCCGGGCGGTGAGGACGCGGCGAGGGAGCGGGAGATGGCCCGGCGGCTGCGGTTGCGGGTGCTCGACCACAAGCGGCAGGAGATCACCCGGCTGCGCAACACCAGGCAGATCGACGACACGGTGCTGCGCCAGCTCCAGGCGGCCATCGACATCGAGGAGATCCGGCTGCTCGGCCCGGAGATGGAGGAGTGAGCCGGGCCGGCCGCCACCCGTCCGGGTGGCGGCCGGCGTGGCTCAGCGCGGGTCGACAGCGACCACCGTGTACGGGGTGGTCGGCGTCGGCGGGGTGGTGAACCGGCCGTTCGGCAGGTAGAGCCGGCCGAGCGCGGCGGCGACGGTGGTCGGCACGTCGAAGCCCGGATCGGTGATGACGCCGCGGGCGACGCCGGCCGTGCCGGAGCGGTTCAGGTCGACCACGGCGACCTGGTTGAGGAAATTCTGCACCACGTACAGCGTGCGGCCGAGTAGCAGCAGGCCGTCGCCGTTGAGGAAGGTGGCGCCCGGCACGTTGACGGCGGTGGTGACGCCGGTGGCCGGGTCCACCCGGAACAGGGTGCCGGTGTTCGACTGCACGACGATCAGCGCGCGCCCGTCCGGCGTGGGCGCGATGCCGTTGAGGTTGACGCCGGTGCCGATCTGCTGGAAGTCGCCGGTCAGCGGCAGCGTGGTGAAGCCGTCGGCGGGCGGCAGCTTGCCGCCGCGTCCCAGCGGCAGCCGGTAGAGCACCGGCCGGTTCGAGTCGGTGAACCAGGCGGCGTCGCGGGTGAGCGTCACGTCGTTGACGAACGTCGGGGCGTCGGCGAACCGGTAGCGGGCGAGCACCGCGCCGGTGCGCGTGTCGATCACCCGGGCGTCGCCGGCGGTGCCGCCCGCGACGAAGAGCCGGCCCCGCGGGTCGACCTTCAGGCCGAGTGAGGGGGTGCCGGTGGCGGGGCTGATCTGCTTACCGGCTCCGGTGATCAGGTCGGCGCGGTAGATCTCGCCGGTGGCCCGCGACCCGAACCAGGCGTACCGGCCGGCGGCGGCGACGCCCTCCGGCTGGAAGCCGTCGGGCAGCGCGCTGACGCTCGGGCGGCGGTCGTGGGCGGTGGCGGGGGCCGGGGCGGCGGTGGTGACGAGGGCGGCGGTCAGGGCGACGCCGAGGGCGGTCCTGATGCGTCGGTTCACTGTGGTCCTTCCGGCGAAACGGTGGAACAGGACCTACCCCACTGTACGGTCGCCGGCCGGTGCCCGCCGGGGACGCGACCCGGCACGGTGCTCCCGTGCCGGGTCGCGCCGGCTGTCAGCCGGCCGCGCAGGCCGGTGTGCCGGAGGGCGCCGTGCCGGTGCCCTGGAATCCGAACTCGGTGGTGCCACCGGCACCGACCTGGCGGTTGTAGTCCACGTTGCGGAACGTCACCGCACCGCTGGTGCCGCTGGCCTGGGCGCTCCAGGTGTTCGTGATCGCCGAGCCCGAGGGCACCGTGAGCGACACGGCCCACCCGTTGAGCCCGCTGGAGCCCGCGGTGATCCGGACGTTGGTGACGAAGCCGCCCTGCCACTGGTTGGTGGTGAACGTCGCGGTGCAGGCGCCGGTCGGCGGGGGAGTCGTCGGCGGTGCGCTGGTGGGCGGCGTGCTGGTGGGCGGCGCCGAGGTGGGCGGGGTGCTGGTCGGCGGCGCGGTGGTGGGCGGCGGGGTGCCGCCCTCGTTGAGCGCGTTCAGCACGGCGGTGTACGCCTGCTTCTTGTTGCCGCTGCCGTCGAACAGCAGCGGGGTGCCGCTGGCCCGCCAGGAGTCGGTGTCCCGGATGCCCCAGACGGTGATGCCGTTGCAGCGCGGCACGGCCAGGCAGTCCCGGGTCACGTTGCCGTACGTGGTGGCCTGGCTGCTGCCCGAGCCCTCGATGTCCAGCTCGGTGATCTGCACGTCGACGCCGAGCGCGGCGAAGTTCTGCAGCGTGGTGCGGTAGTTGCTCGGGTACGGCGAGCCGCTGTTGAAGTGCGACTGGAAACCGACGCAGTCGATCGGCACGCCCCGGGACTTGAAGTCCCGCACCATGTTGTAGACGCCCTGGGTCTTGGCCCACGTCCAGTTGTCGGTGTTGTAGTCGTTGTAGCAGAGCTTGGCGCCCGGGTCGGCGGCGCGGGCGGCACGGAACGCGGCCTCGATCCAGTCGTTGCCGGTCTGCTGGAGGTTCGAGTTGCGGCGGGCGCCGCTGTTGCCGTCGTCGAACGCCTCGTTCACCACGTCCCAGGAATGGATCTTGCCCCGGTAGTGGGTGGCGACCTGGGTGACGTGGTTGATCATCGCCTCGCGCAGCGCGCTGCCGGACAGGCTTCCCGTCCACCCGGGCTGCTGCTGGTGCCAGAGCAGCGCGTGGCCGCGTACCCGCATGCCGTTGGCCTGAGCGTGCGCGACGAGCCGGTCGCCGGCGCTGAAGTTGAACTGGTTCCGGGACGGCTCGGTGGCGTCCCACTTCATCTCGTTCTCGGCGGTGACCATGTTGAACTCGCGGTTCAGGATGCCGACGTACGTGCTGTCGGACAGCTTGTTCACCGCCACCGCCGTGCCGAAGTAGCGGCCCTGCTCCGCCGCCGACGCGCCGAGCGTCGTGCCGGCGCTGGCGCTGGTCGCCGCCGCTATCGTGGCGGCGACCACCGCGGCCCCCGCCACCATCGCGACCACAGCGGTTCGCGGGCGTGACCGGGCTGCCGCGCTCCCGCTGCCGCGGGCGAGCAACTTGTCCATCTGAACGCCTCTCCTAGCCTGTCAATGGGATCGGCTCGCCTCGGCCACCGCCCGCCACGACGTCGGCTCCGCGCGGCCGCCCGGTGGCCGCGTCAGGTCGGGGAGCGAATCCCCGGCACATCGTGAGTGGATCGAAGCGAATCTCTGCTTGGAGCCTACCGGAAGCGTTCCGAAAACTTAATCACCTCGATACGTCGACATCCGGGCACGCGGCGGCGGGTGGGCGGGCGGGATCCGAGTGCGGGCACGGCCTGCGGGCACGCCCGTACCGCCCGCGGCGCTCCGGAAGTTTCGGGGGCCGCCGGTTCTGCCGCTTGAGTCGATCGCGCCTGCGGACCGATGCTTGGCGAATCGACCGTAGACGACGGAGGAGGTCCTGGAGGATGCGCCGGCCCGCGCTCGTCGTACTCGTCCTCGCCGCCCTGCTCGCCGGCACCCCGGCGGTCGCCCGGGCCGGCGCGCCGCCGCCCGGCCCCGCCGCGCTCGCCGCGATCCGCACGCCCGGCACCGCCTGGGGGTACGACCCGGCCGCCGGCCGGCTCACTGTGACCGCCGACGACACGGTACGCGGCCGCGAACTGGCCGCGTTGCGACGCACCGCGGACCGGGCCGGCGCCGTGCTGCGCCACGAACCCGGGCGGCTGCGCACGCTCATCGCCGGCGGCCAGGCGATCTACGGCGGCGGCGGGCGCTGCTCACTGGGCGCCAACGTGCGCAGCGGCACCACCTGGTACTTCGTGACCGCCGGGCACTGCACCCGCCTGGCCGCCACCTGGTACGCCGACAGCGCCCGCACCACCGTGCTGGGCAGCCGGACCGGCAGCAGCTTCCCCGGCAACGACTACGGCGTGGTCCGCTACACCGGCGCCGTCTCCCATCCGAGCGCGATCCACACCTATCCCGGGCAGGTCACCGTCACCGCCGCCGGCAGCGCGTACGTCGGGCAGGCGGTATGCCGCAGCGGCGCCACCACGGGCGTGCGGTGCGGCACCGTCACCGGGCTGAACGCGACAGTCAACTACGCCGAGGGCAGCGTCACCGGGCTCATCCGCACGAACATCTGCGCCGAGCCGGGCGACAGCGGCGGCCCGCTCTACGTGGCCGCGACCGGCACCGTGATCGGCGTCCTCTCCGGCGGCAGCGGCAACTGCACGAGCGGCGGCACCAGCTACTACCAGCCGATCCTGGAGGTCCTCGCCGCGTACGGCCTGACCATCCCCTGACCGGCGGTGCGGCCGGGGCGCCCGACGCGCCCCGGCCGGTGGTCAGCCCGCGCAGTTGTTGTTGCGCACCGGCCGGGTCAGCCGCTCCTGGTCCCCGAACGCCGCGTACACCCGCAGGTAGCACGGCAGGTCCACGTCACCGTAGTAGCTGACGACCTGGTCGTCGTAGTGCGTGGTGCCGCTGTCGGTCACCTGCCACGTGCCGCCGTCACCGGACTGGATCTCCCAGTAGACGTCGCCCGAGCAGCCGTCCAGGCCGCGCGACCAGGCGATCAGGTTCGCGCCGTTGTAGATCTCCGACTGCACCAGGGTGCAGGCCGCGGCCTGGGCCGGTGTCGCGACCGCGATCAGGCCCGCGGCCGTCATCGCCCCGGCGCCGAGCGCCGCCATCAGCTTGCGCATGCTTCAGCTCCTCCACGGTGGATGGTGGATCTTTCCGCCGAGGGTAACGGGAGGTGAAAACAAGCTTCAATGCCTGAGTGGCAAACCGTGGGAATTCTTCAGCTCAGGCGTCGCCGGGCACGGCCATCTCGCCCAGGCGCGACCAGTCCTGCTGCGGCACCGTCACGTTGACGATCCTGGGCGTCTCGGCCAGGTGCGGCGGCAGCGTGCGCTGGGCGGTCCGGAAGTGCTCGGACTGCACGTGCGCGGCGCCCGCCTCGTCGTCGCGGAACGCCTCGACCAGCACGTACTCGGTCGGGTCGTCCAGGCTGCGGGACCAGTCGAACCACAGGCAGCCGGGCTCCGCCCGGGTCGCGGCGGTGAAGTCGGCGGCGATCTGCGGCCAGCGGTCGGCGTCGGACGGGCGGACCCGGAACTTCGCGGTAATGAAGATCATGGGATCAGGCTACCCAGGCCGGACAGGCCGCCGTGCGGCATCAGCTCTTGGCCGCCGGCCCGAGCAGTTCGGCCGCCCGCCGGTCGGCGAACGCGGTGACCGCCTGCTGCCCGGCGCCGAACACGATCGCCAGGCCCAGCAGCGCGGCGGTGCTGCTCACGCTGGTCTCCACCAGGCCGCCGATGACCAGCATGATGCCGACCACCGCCACCAGCGGGCCGATCGCGAGCTTCAGCAGCCCCTGCTGGAACGGCAGCTTGTAGGGCAGCCCACCGGACCGTGAGGTGATCATCGAGGGCAGCGCGCTGAGGAACGCCCCGAGCGCCCCGGCGATCAGCACGAAGAACAGCAGCCGCCAGGCCGGCACGCCACCGGCGTCGGTCGGCGCCTCCAGCAGCCGTACGTCGTGGCTGCGCCACTGCACCAGCACCACCAGGACCTCCGCCACCAGTGCGAACACCGACAGCCCCAGCATCCGGTTGCGCAGCCGGCGCGCCGACTCGTGGAACTCGTCCGAGACGGCGTGGCAGCGCTGCAGGAGCGCCTGCACCCGGGCGCGCAGCAGATCCGCGGGCACCCCGCTGGTCACGGTGTCGAGGTCGGTGAGCACCTTGTCGTCGGCCGGCAGCATCTGCGCCGCCGCGCTGCGGTACGCGGGCAGCAGCCCGGTCAGCTCGTCCGCGGAGCGCAGCCCCACCATGGCCCGCTCCACCCAGTGGATCGTCTGCCACGCGTACTCCAGGTTGCCGCCGCGCAGCCACTCGATGACGCCGCTGCGCCCGAGCACCGCCTCCACGCCGGACAGCTGCGCACGCAGTGCCGCGGCCTGCTCGGGGTTGCGCGTGGCCAGCACCGCGAGCTGCTGGTACAGGTCGTCGAGCTTGGTGCGGACGCGGACCTGCCACACCGCGCGGGGAACCGACGTGGCGGGCGGGAACGGCAGGCCCTCCGGTGCGTTCCGGGGCCCGGGTATGGCCCCGGGCTGGGTCTCCTGCTCGCTCATGGTGCCCCACCTCTTTCCCCGCGCCGCGCGGACCTGCTATCACTATTCCCAGGTCAGGGTCATGACGGCTAGCGCACACCGGACAGTCGACACAGCTCGCGAAGGCGCGGGATCCGGCCCGACGGACGAGGCCGGAGCGCTCGGGCGGTCGGTAGCCTGAGCCGGTGACCGTCTACGCCCTCGCACAGCTCACCGTCCACGACCGGGCGCGCTACGACAGGTACGCCGCCGCCTTCCCGCCGGTGCTGGCCCGCTACGGCGGGAAGCTGCTCGCCGCCGACACCGCCCCCCGCGTGGTCGAGGGCGACTGGCCGCACCAGAAGGCGGTACTGCTGTCGTTCGACAGCCGCGAGGACTTCGAGCGCTGGTCCACCTCGCCGGAGTACCGGGAGATCTCCCGGGACCGGGAGGCGGCCACCGAGGGTGTGGTCCTGCTGCTCGACGGGATCGGGCACGCCTGGCCGGCCTGACCGGTCAGAGCCGGTGACGCACCCACACGTTGGGCTCAACGTACGCGGCGTGGTCGTGGTCGACGTCGACGAGCACCGGCGTCAGCGCGCCCGGCACGGTCACCGGCCCGGACGTGTCGAACGGCAGCCCGGTCCAGCGCCGCCAGTCCGCGAGCGTGCCGGTCACAGTCATCGACCGGGGCGCGACCCGCTCGATCACCCCGCCGGTCCGTACGTGCACCCGCAGCCACGGGTCGGCCGGCAGCCCGTCGGGGCGGCGCCGGGCCGCGTACTCGGTCATCGGCACGTCCGGGACGGCGGCCTTGCCGTTCGGGCGCACCGGCGCCACGAGCGTGTCGAAGCCGGCCCGGGCCACTGCCGCGCGCATGGCCGCGAGCATCAGCCCGGACACGCCGCCGCCGCGCCGGTCCGGGCGCACGCAGATCTCCAGGGCGGACACCAGGTTGGGCTCGGACCCGGTGAGCCGGCCGAGCGTGACCCGCTGGATCACCCGGTCCCAGCCGCCGTCGGGCAGCTCGTCCTCGGTCCAGCGCAGTGGCGCCGCGTAGCCCCGGGCGACGGCCCGGCCCGGCTCGGCCGGGTCGACGGCGGCGAAGACGAACTCGGGATACAGCTCGTGCACGACGCCGTAGTAGAGCGCGCCCATCGGATCCCAGAGCATGAACGGCGGCCAGGCGCCGTCGAAGTCGGTGTCGAGCAGTGGCGCCAGGTCGGGCCGCTGCGCCAAGGTCACGATCTCCACTGTCACGCCGGGCAGGCTAGGGCCCCGCGGCGCGGACCGCACGCCGATTTGTCGGGGCCCCTGGTTAGGCTGCCGGCATGGCAGATCCGTTCCGGGTACGCGTCGCCGTGCGCGGCTACGAACTCGACACGCAGGGGCACCTCAACCAGGCGGTCTACCTCCAGTACGCCGAGCACGCCCGCTGGGAGTGCCTGCGCGCGTCCGGCGTCGGCCAGGACCGGCTGCTCGCCGGCGGCGTCGGGCCGGTCGCGCTGGAGGTGACGGTGCGCTACCTGCGGGAGCTGCGCGGCGGCGACGAGGTCGACGTGACCTGCGAGTTCCACTGGGGCGAGGGCAAGACGTTCCGGATCGGCCAGGAGTTCACCCGCGCGGACGGCACCCCGGTCGCCTCGGTGACCGGCGTCGGCGGCCTGCTCGACCTCACCGAACGGCGGCTCGTGTCCGACCCGCGCGAGCGGTTCCGGGCGCTGGCCACCGACCCGGGGCCGATGAGCCTGTAGCGCCCGGTCAGCCCGCCGCGCGCAGGTAGGCGAGCACGGCGAGCACCCGCCGGTTGGTGTCGTCGTCCGGCGGCAGGCCGAGCTTGGCCAGGATGTTGCCCACGTGCTTGCCCACGGCTGCCTCGGTGACGTGCAGGCGGGCCGCGACGGCGGTGTTGGAGTGGCCCTCGGCGACCAGCCCCAGCACCTGCCGCTCCCGCGGGGACAGCGCGCCGAGCGGGTCGCGCGGGCGGCGCAGCAGGTGCCGCACCACGTCCGGGTCGACGGCGGTGCCGCCGGCCGCCACCCGGCGCAACGTCGCGGCGAACTCGGCGACGTCGGCCACCCGGTCCTTGAGCAGGTAGCCGACCCGGTGGCCGTCGCCGCTGTCGAGCAGCGCGGCGGCGTACCCGCTCTGCACGTGCTGGCTGAGCACCACCACGGCGAGGTCCGGGCGTTCCGCGCGCAGAGTGACGGCCGCGCGCAGGCCGTCGTCGCGGTGCTGCGGCGGCATCCGGATGTCGGTCACCAGCAGATCGGGCCGGTGCGCGCGGACCGCGTCGAGCAGCTCCGGGGCGGAGCCGACGGCGGCGTCCACCGCGAAGCCGAACCGGGTCAGCAGGCCCACCAGGCCCTCCCGGAGCAGCACCTCGTCCTCGGCCAGGACGACCCGGGTCACGGCCGGCACGGCAACTCCACCCGCACGAGGGTAGGCCCACCGGGCGGGCTGGACAGCAGCAGCCGCCCGTCGGCCGCCGCGACCCGGTCCGCGAGCCCGGTCAGGCCGGTGCCGCGCGCCGGGTCGGCCCCGCCCCGCCCGTCGTCGCGCACCTCCACCACCAGCATGCGGTCGGTACGGGTCAGCCGCACCTGCGCCCGGGTGGCGCCGGCGTGCCTGGTGACGTTGCCGAGCGTCTCCGAGACCACGTACCAGGCGGTGGTCTCGGCCAGCTCCGGCACCGGGCGGGTCAGGTCGGCGTGCACGGTGACCGGGACGACCGACCGGCCGGCCAGGTCGCCGACGGCCGCGGCCAGGCCGAGTTCGGTGAGCTGCTGTGGGCGGATGCCCTGGACGATGCCGCGCAACGTCACCATCAGCTCCTTGGCCTGCTCGTGCGCCGCGGCGAGCGGCCCCGCCGCCGGGGAGCCGTCCGGCACGTCGAGGCGGGCCAGCCCGAGCTGGAGGGTGAGGCTGGTCAGGCGCGGCTGCACGCCGTCGTGCACGTCCCGCTCGATGCGGCGCCGCTCCGCCTCGTAGGCGCTCACCAGGCGGGCACGGGACCGGGTCACCTCGCGCAGGGCCGTCCCGGCGGGTGCGTCGTCGAGCAGCAGGCGGGTCACCGCCGCCTGGACCGCGACGAGCAGCCCGGCCAGGTAGACCAGCGCCGGGACCGCCAGCACACCGGCGAACGCGTACGGCACCGCCTCGGCCGGGGAGTCGACAGTGGCCCAGACCAGCACGATCCGGTCCTCGCCGCCGGCCAGCCACGGGCCGGCGACGAGCGCCGCGTCCAGCAGCACGAGCAGACCGAACACCCCGTACGCCAGCGGCACCGCCGCACCCAGTACGGCCAGGTACGCGGCCTCCCGCCATCCGGTGGCGGTGGTGAAACGGGCGGCGAGCCCTCGCCACCTCGGCGTGGTCACCGGGCGGTCGTCGACCAGGCCGAGGCGCCACCGTTCGACCGCCGCCACCGGCGCGCCGGTCAGCGGGGCGAGCGCCACCACCGCCAGTGCCACCACGGCCAGCGCCGCCAGCACTCCGGCGTCGACCGGGCGGCCCCGCCGCAGCGCGCCGGCCACCAGCAGCAGCGGCGCGGCGACGACCGTCGCGCCGAGCGCCGCCGCGCCGGCCAAGGGCAGGGTCGTGACGGCGTACGCCAGGGCCCGCCACGGCCATGCGGAGAGCAGGTAGTGGCGGCGGCGCAGCGCGGCGGCCAGCCCGTGATCAACTGTCATGGCCCGACGCTAGCCAGGCCACGCCGCCCGGCCCAGCCGGCTGGACCCCGCTCTCCGGGTAGGTCTGGCCCTACCCGGAACCGGCCCGCCACGCCCCGTGCGCCGGGCCGCCCCGACACGGTGCACTCGGCGGATGAGAAACCGCCTCGCGGCCGCATGCTGGCTGCTCGCCACCGCGTCGTTCCTGGTCGCCAACGTCATCGTCGGCCTGGCCTGGGAGCAACCCGGGTTCAGCTGGGCCGAGCACAACGTCAGCGACCTCGGCAACGTGACCTGTGGCGTGTGGGACACCAGCCGGCCGCGCCCGGTCTGCTCGCCGTGGCACCCGGCCATGAACGCCGTGTTCGTCGGCGCCGGGCTGCTGCTCGCGCTCGGCGCGCTGCTCGCACACCGGGCGCTGCGCCCGGGCCGCGCCGCTGCTGTCGCCGTCGCGTCGATCGTGGCCGCCGGGTCCGGGTACGTGCTGGCCGGCCTCTACCCGGCGGACGTGGACGAGAACCTGCACGTGCTCGGCGCGCTGCTGGTCTTCGCGTTCGGCAACGCCGCGATGCTCGCCGCCGCGCTCGCCGGCCGGTCGGCGCTGCTGCGCGAGCTGCGGACCGCCGGCGCGCTCCTGGGCCTGCTCGGGCTGGCCGGCACCGTGCTGTTCCTGTCCCGGGTGGACGCCGGCATCGGCGTGGGCGGCATGGAACGCGTCGCCGTGTTCCCGCTGTTCGCCTGGGTGACGGCGGCCGGGCTCCGGCTGCTGCGCTCGCGTCGGTCCCGGCCCCTATCCTGACCGGATGGAGCTGGCGTTCAGCGGCGAGGTGTGGTTCTGGCGCGGCCCGGCGCCGTACCACTTCGTCACGGTGCCCGACGAGCAGAGCGCGGCGATCGAGGCGGCCTCGGCGTCGGTCACCTACGGCTGGGGCATGATCCCGGTGACGGTCCGCATCGGTGGCACCGACTGGCGGACGTCGCTGTGGCCGAAGGACGGCCGGTACGTGGTGCCGCTGCGGGTCGCGGCGCGCCGGGCGGAGGGGATCGAGCTGGGTGACCGGGTCGACGTGCGGCTGACGGTGGACGTGTGACCGGGCCTGAGCTGGCCGAGGCGGGCCGGCTGCTCGCCGCCGCGCGGCGGCCGGTGGTGTTCACCGGGGCGGGCATGTCGGCGGAGAGCGGCGTGCCGACGTTCCGGGACGCCCAGACCGGGCTCTGGCAGCGGTACGACCCGCAGGAGCTGGCGACCCCGGCGGCGTTCCGGGTCGACCCGGCGCTGGTCTGGGGCTGGTACGAGGCACGCCGGCACGGGGTGCGCCGGGCGCGGCCGAATCCGGGGCACCTGGCGGTTGCCGCGATCCAGGCCCGGCTGCCGGAGACGGTGGTGATCACGCAGAACGTCGACGACCTGCACGAGCGCGGCGGCGTGCCCGCCCCGGTACGCCTGCACGGCAGCCTGTTCGCGCCCCGCTGCTCGGCCTGCGCCCGGCCCGCGCCGCTGCCGTCCGACCTGCCGCCGCCCGCCGATCCACCGGTGCCGCACGTCGGGCCGGTGCCACACGGCGAGCCGGTGCCGCACGTGACGGAACCGCACGACGGGCCGCTGACCCCGCCCGCGTGCGCGGGATGCGGGGCGCCGGTGCGACCCGGGGTGGTCTGGTTCGGTGAGGCGCTGCCGTCGGCCGCGCTCGACGCGGCGGTCGAGGCGGCGTCCGGCTGCGATCTGCTGCTGACAGTGGGCACCTCCGCGCTCGTGCACCCGGCCGCCGAGATCCCGCTCGTCGCGGCCCGGCTCGGCGCCCCGGTGGTGCAGGTGAACCCGGTGCCGACGCCGCTGGACGCGATCTGCGCCGTGAACCTGCGCGGCCCGGCCGGCGAGGTGCTGCCCGCGCTGGTCCGCGCCGCCTGGCCGGACGCGCCCGCCGGCTGAGCGCCGGCGCCGCCTGGCCGGACGCGCCCGCCGGCTGAGCGCCGGCGCCGGCCGCCGCGTCCGGTGAGCCGCCACCCGCCGCCGCGGTCGAAGGTAACCGGTACGCATCAACCGGTTTGAAAGCCGCACCCACCGGAGAAGTGCAGGTCGCGCCCGGCAGAGCGGCCGGCGCGATCACGGGAGGTGGCGATGTCACGGAAACTGCGGGCGACCGCGTTGGCCGGGGTGCTGACCCTGGCGATCAGCGGCTGCGGCGGCGTCGGCGGGGGAGGAGACTCCGGCGGCGGTGGCGCGAAGGGCAGCGGCGCGCTGAGCACCATGGGCTTCAGCCTCTCCGACGAGATCGCCACCACCCGGGTGGACGCGTTCAAGCGCGACCACGGCGACGTCCGGCTGACGGTCACCGAGGGCGCGTTCGACGAGCAGCAGTTCCTGTCAGCGGTTGCCTCGGGCAACCCGCCGGACCTGGTCTACATGGACCGCAAGCTCATCGGCACGTACGCCGAGCGCGGCTCGATCCAGCCGCTGACCGACTGCGTCGAGAAGCAGCGGATCGACATGGCGCAGTACCGGCAGTCCGCGCGCGAGCAGGTGACGCTCGACGGCACCGTGTACGGCATCCCCGAGTTCTCCCAGGTCCGCGTGCTCTACCTGAACGAGGCGCTGCTCAAGCGGGCCGGGCTGAGCGCCGACGAGGTGAACCTGGCCGACTGGGCGGGCCTGCCCGCGCTCAACGCCAAGCTCGCGGCCGTGTCCGGGGGCCGGCTCAGCCGCATCGGCATCGACCCGAAGATCCCCGAGTTCCTGCCGATGTGGGCGAAGGCCAACGGCGCCGACATGATCTCCGCCGACGGCACCCGGGCCAACCTCACCGACCCGAAGGTGGTCGAGGCGCTCACCACCGGTGTCGGGCTGATCCAGGCCCAGGGCGGCTGGGGGAAGTTCAAGTCGTTCCGGGACACGTTCGACTTCTTCGGCGCGCAGAACCCGCTCGCCAAGAACCAGATCGCCGCGTGGCCGATGGAGGAGTGGTTCCTCAACCAGGCCGCGAAGAACAGCCCGGACGCCGAACTGGTGGTCAAGCCGTTCGTGGACCGGCAGGGCAAGCCGCTGAGCCTGTCCTCCGGGCAGGCGTGGGTGATCACCAAGGGGGCGAAGAACCCGGAGGCCGCCTGCGCGTTCGTCAAGCAGATGACCGCCACCGACACCTGGCTGGCCGCCGCGCGGGCCCGCGCCGAGGCGCGCAAGGCCGCCAACCTGCCCTTCACCGGCCTCTGGACCGGCAACACCAGCGCCGACAAGAAGATCTTCGACGAGGTGTACAAGCCCACCGGCAACAAGCGCTTCGACGACGCGGTGCAGACCATCCGTCAGGCGCAGGACGCCGCGTTCGCGATGCCCGCCTCGCCGGCCGGCGCCGAGTTCGACAAGGCCTGGACGGACGCCGTCAACCGGGTGCTGTCCGGTCAGGAGCAGCCCGCCCAGGCGCTCGACCGCGCCCAGCGGGAGGCGACCGCCGCGCTGGACAAGGCAGCGGACTAGCCCGCCATGGCCACCACCACCGTCACCCCTGCCGTACCGGGCCGGCGGCGCCGCGCGTCGCTGGCCCGGCGGGAGGCCCGCTGGGCGTACCTGTTCCTGGCGCCGTGGATCGTCGGGTTCCTGGCGTTCACCGCCGGGCCGATGATCGCCAGCCTGTGGCTCAGCTTCACCGAGTACGACGTGATCAACTCACCGCGCTTCACCGGGCTGGACAACTACCGGCAACTGATGTCGGACCCGCAGGTGGCGCGGAGCCTCGGCAACACCGTCTACTACACCGCGCTGCACGTGCCGCTGGTGATGGCGATCTCGCTCGGGCTGGCCCTGCTGCTCAAGCGCGTCGGCCGGCTCTCCGGCTTCTTCCGTACCGTGTTCTACCTGCCGGTGATGACGCCGGCGGTGGCGGTCGGCATCCTGTTCCTGCTGCTGCTCAACACCCAGGACGGCCTGATCAACCGCGGCCTGGCGCTGGTCGGGATCGACGGTCCGAGCTGGACCACGGACCCGGACTGGGTGATGCCCGGCATCGTGCTGATGAGCCTGTGGAGCCTCGGCTCCACGGTCATCATCTACCTGGCCGCGTTGCAGGGCGTGCCGCGCGACCTGTACGAGGCGGCCCAGCTCGACGGCGCCGGCGCCTGGGCGCGGTTCCGGCACGTCACGCTGCCGATGATCTCCGGTTCGTTGTTCTTCACGCTGATCGTCAACACCATCGCGTCGCTGCAGATGTTCACCGAGGTCTACACGATGTACTTCGGCAACCGGCAGACCGCCGGCTCGTTCAGCAGTGACGCGGCGTCGTTCTACGTGATCCACCTGTTCCGGGAGGCGTTCCAGTTCCTGCACATGGGCTTCGCCTCTGCCATGGCCTGGCTGCTCTTCCTGATCATCCTGGTGATCACGCTGGTGCAGGTGAAGCTCGGCAACCGGTTCGTCTACTACGAGGGGGAGGACCGGTGACCACCACGAGTCAGCCGCCGGCCGCCGGCGCCGTCGTCGCGCCGGTGCCCGCGCCCGGGCCGGCGCCGCAGCCGGACGAGGGCCGCCGGCCCCGCTGGCAGCGGGCGCTGTTCGTGCTCGCCCTGGTGGCCGCCGCCGTGGTCTTCCTGCTGCCGTTCGTCTGGCTGGTCGGCGCGTCGCTGCGACCACGGGAGTACGTCTTCGCGCCGGGCCTGCTGCCCACCCCGTTCGCGCCGGACAACTACGCCCGGGCGTGGGAGGCGATGCCGCTCGTCACCTGGCTGACGAACAGCCTGGTGGTGGGTGTGGCGGCGGCCGCCGCGGCGACGCTGTCCAGCGCCTGGGTCGCGTTCGGGTTCGCGTACTTCCGGTTCCCCGGCCGTAACCTGCTCTTCGGCCTGGTGCTGGCCACCATGATGCTGCCGTTCGCGGTCACCATGATCCCGACGTACCTGATCTGGAACCGGCTCGGCCTGGTCGACACGCAGGTGCCGCTCTGGGCGGGCAACCTGTTCGGCTCGGCGTTCTACATCTTCCTGCTGCGCCAGTTCTTCCTGTCGCTGCCCCGGGAGTACTTCGAGGCGGCCCGGGTCGACGGCGCGAGCTATCCGCAGCTGTTCTGGCGGATGGCGTTCCCGCTGGTCCGCCCGGCGCTGCTGGTGGCGTTCGTGTTCGAGTTCAAGGCGAGTTGGACGGACCTGGTGAAGCCGCTGATCTACCTGCGCAACGAGCAGCTCTACACGCTGCCCCGGGGGCTGAAGGTGATCCTGGACCGGTTCGGCTACGGCGGCGAGCAGCAGTGGGAGATCGTCCTCGCCGCCAGCGTGATCGCCACCGTGCCGATGATCATCCTGTTCTTCCTGGCGCAGCGGCACTTCGTGGAGGGAATCGCGACGGGCGGGCGCAAGGGGTGAGCCTCACGCGTCGCGCGGTGCCCGCTTCGGGAAGACGGTGTACGCGACCGGCCAGAACACCAGCCAGCCCGCCATCACCACGGTGAGCCGGCCGGTCCACGCCCACAGCTCGGCGGTGCGGTCGCCGTCGCCGACCACGGCGATGCCGGCGAGCAGCACGGCGCAGGCGACCGCCCAGCCGATCATGCCCTTGCCCCACTCGCGCCACTCGTGCCGGGCCCGAGCCATGCCGTACCGGGGGGCCCGGCGCGGGGGAGGGCCGCCGGCGAACCGGTGCGCGAAGCGCTGGTCGGCCCAGCGCACCATGCTGTGCCCGAACGCCACCGAGAACCCGAGGTACGCGGCGGCGAGGCCGTGGGCGAACGTGGCGGTCGGTCGCCCGGCTGCACGCCCTGCTCGACGGGCTCGCGCTGCACGCGCTGCTGCACCCCGAGCGGATGCCGCCCGCGCGCGCCCTGGAACTGCTCGGCGCGCACCTGGACGGGCTGGCCGCGGCCTGAGCGCCCTGGCCGCGTCCTGAGCGACTCAGTCGCCCGGCGGGCGGCCCATCGCCGCGCCCAGCTCGGCGCGACTGGCGATGCCCAGCTTGCGGTACACCCGGGCCAGGTTGGCCTCCACCGTCTTCGGGCTGATGTAGAGCGCGTCGGCGATGAGCCGGTTGGTCTGGCCCCGGGCGGCGAGCCGGGCGACCCGCTCCTCGGTGGCGGTCAGCGTCGTCGGGGCCGGGGTGCGGGCGCCGATGCGGCCCAGCTCCGCCCGCGCCCGGTCGGCGAACGCGGACGCGCCGAGCGCGTCGAACTCGGCCACCGCCGCGTCCAGCGCCGCCCGCGCCTCCCGGCGCCGCCGCACCCGCCGGTACGTGCGGCCGGCGGCGAGCAGGCAGCGGGCCCGGTCCAGCGGCAGCACCGCCTCCGGAACCGCGGCCCGGGCCTGCGTCAGCGCGTCCAGCGCCGCGCCCGGATCCGCCCCGGTCGCCCCGGCCAGCAGCACCCGGCTGCGGGCCAGCCCGAGCGCCGTCCACGGGCGCGGCAACCTGCTGTGGCGCCGCGCCAGCCGGTCCAGCGCGGCGTGCGCGGTGTCCAGGTCACCGGCGCCCACGCACGCCTCGATCCAGTCCGGCTCGAAGCGCTGCCCCAGCGGTTCGGCGATGCCCGACCCGTCCAGGTCGGCGGCGAGCGCGCCGTACGCCGCCGCGGCGCTGGCCCACTCGCCGGAGGCCAGCGCCACCAGCCCGGTGAGCTGGTGGTGCAGTCGCCGTGTCCACGCGTCACCGAGGTCGTCCTCGCGGCGCAGCCCGGCGGCTGCGGCGGCGGCCTGCGCCAGCCGCCCCCGGTGCGCGTCGAGCACACCGGCCAGCCAGCTCTCGCCCACCAGCCCGGTGCCCAGCTGCTCACCCAGGTCACGGGCGGCGGCGATGTGCGTGCCCGCCTCGGCGAAGCGCCCCGCCAGCAGTTCCGTCTCGCCCAGGTGGGTCAGCACCTCGTGCCGCAGCGGATCGTCGCCGCGCGCCACCGCCAGATCCAGCATCACGTGCAGCCGGGACCGCGCCCGGTCGTGGTCGTCGACCGACTTCCACCAGATCGCCGGCACCGAACCGGCCAGGAAGGACGGCTCACCGTCCTCCAGCGACAGGGCCCGGTCCAGCAGGTCGGTGGGCGCCGGGCCGCCGGCGCGTACCTCGTGGAAGAACAGCAGCAGCAGCGCGGCCGTGAGCAGCGGGCGGTGCTCGTCCCGGTCGGACAGCCGGGCGATCGCGGCCCGCGCGTGCCGGCGGGCGGGCTCCGGCTGGTCGTGGAACATGGTCAGGTGGGTGTGGATCCGCCCGGCCAGGTGGCCCTCTGGCCCGGCGGCGGCGAGCGCCTGCTCGGCGACCCGGACGGCGGTGACCAGGTCGTCGGCGCACCACGCGACGAGCGCGCGCAACAACAGCGCCTCGCCCCGCTCGGCGCCGGTCAGCTCGCCGGCCGCCGCCTCGGCGGCACGCCCGGCCGCCGCGTAGTCGCCGCTGTCGATGCGGCACTGCACCGCGTCGAGGCGACGCCGGTTCCGGTCGGCGGTAGCGGACGGCGGGGTCAGCTCGGCCGCCCGGGCGTACCAGTCGGCGGCGAGCGCGGACGCGCCGCGCATCCGCTGCCGGGCCGCCGCGGCGGCCAGGTCGGCGGCGACGGCGGCGTCCGGCGCCACGGTGCAGCGGGACAGGTGCCGGGCCCGCTCGTCCGGGTCGGCGACCGCGCCGGCGAGCAGCGCGTGCAGCCGCCGCCGGGCGCCCGCCGGGATGCTCTCACGCACCGCCGCCGCGTACCGGGGGTGCGCGAAGTCGATCCGGCTCGGAGTGACCACGACCAGCCCGGCGTCCTCGGCCGCGTCCAGCCCGCCGGGCGGCACGCCCGCCGCCGCCAGGTCCCGCACTGTCGGTACGGTCAGCAGCGCGGCCAGCCGCACCGCGTCCCGGCTCGGGCCGGGCAGCGCCCGCAGCGTCTCCGCGAGCAGCAGGCGCAGCGACGGCGGTACGGGCAGATCCTCGTCGTGCGCGGGCGGGCGGGGCAGCCGCAGCACCGCCCGGGCCAGTTCGATCGCCAGCAGCGGGTTGCCGTCGGCGTCGCGCGCCAGCCGGTCGGTGAGCGGACGGCTGAGCGTGCCGCCGAGCCGGGCCGCCAGGACGCGGTGCAGGTCGGGCGGGGTGAGCGGGGGTACGTCGGCGCGCAGCAGCGGATGCCGGCCGGTCGGGTCGTCGTCCAGCCCGAGCGGCACCGGCACCGGTGGGTTGTCCCCGGTGCGGTGGGTGGCCAGGACGGCGGGCCACCGGGTCAGCCGGCGCAGCGCGAACCGCAGCGCCCGGGCGCTCGGCGGGTCCAGCCACTGCGGATCGTCGACCGCGAGCAGGACCCGGGGCGCATCGGTGACCGCCGCGTCGAGCAGCGTCCGGGTCGCCGCACCCACCGCCCGCTCGTCCACCGCGCCGTCGTGCTCACCGGTCAGCAGCACCATGTCGGCCGCGACCCGCTGCGGCGCGGGCAACCCGGGTAGCGCGTCGGCGAGCGGGCGGAGCACGTCGGCCAGAGCCGCGTACGGCAGCGCGGTCTCGGCCTCGGTGGGCGCGGCGGACAGCACCCGCCAGCCGGTGCGCCCGGCGTGGGCGACCACCGCGCGCCACAGCGCCGTCTTGCCGATGCCGCTGGGACCGCCGAGCAGCACCGGCGTACCGGAGGCCAGCGCACGCCACACCCGCTCGACGACCGCGTCGCGGCCGACCAGTGCGGCGTCCATGGCGGGATGGTGGCACAGCCGCGCCCGCGAACCCAGCGTCGGCGCGGCCTAGCCGGGAACCTGTCCGCATATCGAGACGGGCGGGATCACCTCCTGGTTGCGGTAGACGGCGGCGCTCCAGCTCGGCCCGCCCGACGCCACGATCGGCGGTATCCGCGGCGCTCGGGACGGGCTGAGCAGGCTGAGGAACTTGTTGATCACCTGGACGACGGGTTCCAGGATCCGGTAGCCGATCCCGAACCGCGCGTGCACACCGAGCCCCACGCCCCGGCACAGCGCGTACGGGGCGCCGAGCGCGGAACCGATGGTGGCGCCGTACGAGGCGATCAGCTCGAACCAGATCCCGGCGGTGAACAGGAACGCGCTGATGCCCATGGTGAACCGGACGCCGTGGCGCACGACCAGGCCCATCACGCCGACCGGCACGCCGGTGAGCGAGTCGAGCAGGCTCACCCGGCGCGCGAAGCCCTCCGTCACGCGCGAGCCCACCTGGCCGCCCGCGTAGCCGAGCCCCAGCTTGCCGGCGAGCGCGTACTCACCGGCGCCGCGGAACGTGCCCCGGCGCGCGCCGAACGCGGTGGCCACCTCCAGCGTCTGGCTCACCGTGAACGACAGCGGCAGGCCGGCGACCAGCCCGATCGGGAACGCGATGTCGACCGGGACCGGGAACGTGCGGCTGTGGTTCTGCCCGCCGTCGATGCCGGCGGTGAAGTCCACCTTGATGCCGAAGCCGCCACCGATCTCCAGTTCGGCCCGGGTCACCTTGCCGGCGCCGACGGCCAGGTGGAACGACGCGGTGGGCCGTCCGACGGTCAGCGTCACGGTGCCGGCCAGCCGGAGGCCGCCGTCGTCGTACGTGAAGTGCGTGCCGACGCCACCGGCGCAGCAGAACGTCCGGACCCGGTAGCCGTGGGCGCCGGCGGCCGCCTGCCCGCCCGGCGCCGGTGGCGGCTGCGCGGGTGCGACGGCGAGCGGGCGCGACCGGCCCAGCGTGCCGCCGGCCGCCGCGGCGTCCCGGGTCCACGAGGGTTCACCCGCCACGTAGACGGTCGGGCGGTCGAGGGTGACGTCGTCCCCGCCGAACGTGCCGTCGCGGATCACCTCGGTGAGCGTGACCGGTCCGATCGTGACGACCAGGTCGCCGCCGGACTCGGCCACGTCGAGCACCCGGCCCACGCCGCGTCCGGTGAGGAACATGACCCGGCCGGGCGCGAGCCGGTCGGCGTGGCGGGCGCCGGGATCGAGCCGCCAGGTCAGCCCGTCCGGGCTCACCGACCGCACGGTCCGGCTGCCGCCCCCGACGAGCACCACGTCCGGTTGCAGCGTGACGTCCTTGCCCGGCGCCGGCGCCTGCCCGTACCGGGGGTGCCCGCCGTCGCCCTCGTCCGCCGGACCGGGCGTGGGCCCGCCGCAGCCGGTCAGCGCGAGCAGCACCACCAGGCCGGCCGCGAGCAGCCGCCGGCCGCGCACCGCCGCCGTCACATCCGCCCGGCGACGGTACGGGCGAGCCGTTCCAGCGGCGCCCGGTTCTCCTGCGGGTCGTTGAGCCGCATCAGCCGCACCGCGACCCACAGTTCACCCTTGCGCAGGAAGAACGCCTCATAGGTGAGCAGCGCCTCGTCGGCCGTCCCGGCCAGCTCGCGGATCTCGTGCCCGAGCTGCCGCTCGATGTCGAGGTACTTCTTGGCGCCCTCGCCCACGAACACCTCGACCTGGGCGGTCGGCCCGCTCACCGGTCCGGTGTAGGTGCACGACTGCCCGGCCGCCACCGGTTCGTCGAGCGGCGTGCCGGCGAGGCGCTCCGCGTCGGCCTTCGACACCAGCGCGCACGCCTGCGGGGCGGCGGCGTCGTCCACCGGTCCGGCGCTCGGCTCGGCCGGCGCCTCCCCGGTCGGCTCCGCGACCGGCGTGGCCGCACCGGGCGGAGCGCCACCGGCGGCCGGCGGTTCGTCGTCGCCGCAGCCGGCAGACGCGGTGAGCAGGGTCGCGGTCAACGCGAGCACGACCAGTCGGCGGGTTCGCACGTCTGCCCCGCTCAGGCCGGGATCGCGTCGAGCGTACGGCGCAGGATCTGTTCGTTGCCGGCGGTGCCGCCGCCGAAGCTGCTGATGGTCACCGTGTACGTGCCCTTGCCGTCGATCAGCACCGCCTCGCCGCGGACGTCCTTGACCGCGAGGTAGCCCCGCTCGCCCCGGTCCAGGTCGACGACCTTCTCGTACTGCTGGCCGGCCTGGTCGTACTGGTAGTCGTAGGTGGCCTTGCCTGCGGTGACGGAGGCGGTGGTGACCGCCAGCTGGGCGACGCCGTCGCCGAACGAGCAGTTCCCCTCGTCGCGCAGCTTCCGGTCGACCAGCTCGGAGACCTGGGCGGCGGTGAACGGGCACGGTGGCCGCACCTCGTCCACCGCGCCCGCGTCCACGTCGCCGCCGTCCTCGCCCGCCGCGGTGTCGGCCGACCCGCCGTCGAGGATCCCGTCGCCGGAGTCGCACCCGGCGGGCGCGAGCAGGGCGAGCAGCAGCAGGGGCAGGATCAGCCCTCGCGGGAGCCCGCCGTCGCGGCGGGTACGGGCGGTCCGGGCCGGTGTGAGCGCGTCAGCTGCCATGGCTCCGACGCTAGGCGCGTCGTCACCGGCCGTAATCGGGGGTTTCCCTATGCGGTGACCTTGTGGACGGGCTCGTCCGCCCCGGCGGGCGGCGCGTCCGCGCCGGTCTGCCGCCCCACCCGGACGGCGAGCCGATCCAGGTAGCCGATCATGAGCGCGGCGAACAGCAGCACGAACAGCACCAGCAGGGGCAGCGGCAGGACCAGGCCCAGCGGGAGCCCGCCGTCGGGGCTGAAGCGGCGGTCGGCGAGCATCTGCACCAGCACCGGTGCGGTCATGCTGTCCGGGCCCTGCCCCACGAGCATCGCCCACAGTGGCTGCTGGGCGTGCGCCAGCCAGGTCGGCAGCGCCGTCACGGCGAGCATCGGCAGCGCCGGCAGGAGCAGCGTACGGCCGGCGCCGCCGCCGGAGCGCCACCGGGCGTGCTGGCCGCGGAAGAGCAGCGTGAACGCGAACAGCGCGGGCACCGACAGCCAGACCGGCGGGATCAGGCCGAGGAACGAGCCGATCTGGTCCAACTCCCGGGTGCGCTCGAATCCGGCGATGGCGAGCGGGCCGACGCCGACGAACAGCCACGGCGCGAACGGCACCAGCAGCAGCTCGCTGTAACGCCCCAGCGGGCGCAGCGCGCCGATCCCGAACCCGGCGAGCGCCGCGAGGGCCACCGCGACGAGCGTGGACAGCAGCGGCGGCACCCACGTGTTGGCGAGCACCGTCGAGGTCGTGATCGCGGCGGGCAGACGCCCGGTGTCGGAGGAGAGGTTGCCCAGCCAGGGGGCCAGGGCCCAGACGGTCACGCCGACGACGACGAGGAGCGCGACCGCGAGCAGGCCGACGAACAGCGGCCGGCGCTCGGCGGAGGACTCTGGCAGCCCGGTGGCCGGCCGGTCCCGCCAGCCGTCGAACTCGATGCGCAGCCGGGTGGCCAGGACGAGCGCCACCGCGGCGAGCCCGAGCAGCCCGAGCAGCACCAGCAGCAGCGTCGACGTGGCGGACCCGAGACCGAAGCGCATCGTCCGGAAGGCGCCCTGCACGGTCGCCAACACCGGAGTGGCGGAGTCGCCCCGCGGGCCGCCGGCGGTCAGCACCGCCGGTGCGGTGTACGTCTGCAGGGCGGTGGCGAGGACGCCCAGGGCGAGCAGCCCGCCGACGGCGAGCATGGCGGGCGCGGGCCGGTGGCCGGGTTCGCGGCGGTGCAGGGCGCTCAGGTACAGCGTCGCGGCCGCCGCGACGACCAGACCGAACGTCACCTGCGCCAGCGTGGAGGCGAGGAACATCCGGGGGGACTGCAGATCCCGGGCGAGGGTGCCCGCCTCGATGCGATCGGCGCGTAGCCCGAGGAGCACGGCGACCGGCGCGTACGCGGCGAGCGGCAGCGCGAGCACGCCCCGGGTCACCAGGCGGGCGGCCCGGCCGGCCCGGTCGGCGAGCACCGCGAGCAGCGGCGCGACAAGCAGCGCCACCGCCAGCGGAACGAGGCCGAGCAGCAACGCGAACCCGATCTGCCCGGCGACCCCGTCGGTGAACACCGCCTCGTAGTTCGCCGTGCCGACCGACTCGCCCGAGCGACGCGGCCCGTCGGCCTCGAAGCTGCGGACCACGGTGGACAGCGTGGGCAGGACGTACGACCAGACCCAGGCGATCACCGCCGGGACGACCAGCGCCAGCCCGATCAGCGCGTGGGCCGGGCGGTACGGCTGCGTGAGCGGGGGCACCGGCGCTGTCGCCTGTGGCACTGCGGGCTGGCTCATCTGGACATCCACCTCGAAGATCGACGATCGCGGCCGCCGCGACGATAACCGACGCCGTCCACCCGCGCGCGGCGGCCGACGCGGCGGCCGGGTCCGGCCGGGTGCCGCCGGATAGGGTCGCAACGTGCGGACCAAGCAGGAGCTGTCGACGGCGATCCGGGAACGACGGCGGGCGGCGCTCGTGGTCAACGCCCACTCCCGCCGCGGCCGGCGGCTCTACGACACCGTCCACGCCCGCCTGCGCGCGGCCGGGTTCACGCTGCTCGGCGCGTACCCGGTGGACCGGCCCGGCGAGCTGGACCGGGTGCTCGCCGAGGCCGCCGACCTCGGGCCGGACCTGCTGGTCACCGGCGGCGGCGACGGCACCGTCGGCGCCGCGGCCCGGCTGCTCGCGCACCGGGACGTCGCGATGGGCCTGCTGCCGCTGGGCACCACGAACAACTTCGCCCGCACCGTCGGCGTCCCGCTCGACCTGGACGCCGCGATCGCGGTGCTCACCGACGGCAAGGTCATCGACGTCGACCTGGGCCTGATCGGCGACACCCGGTTCACCAACCACGTCGGGATCGGGCTGTCCGCCGACATCATGCAGGCCGCCCCGCCGGGGCTGAAACGGGCCGTCGGGCGGCTCGCGTACCCGATGACCGGGCTGGGGCTGCTGGCCCGGCACCGGCCGCTGGCCGTGACGGTCCGCGCCGAGGGCCGCGAGCACACCTTCACCACGCACCAGGTGTACGTGGCCAACGGCGGCTTCCACGCCGGCCGGCCCATCACCGCCGACGCCACCGCCGACGACCGGCTGCTGGTCGCGTACCCGGTGGGAGGGCCGACCCGGCGCGGGCTGCTGCGCGAGACGGCGCGCAACGCGGCCGCCGGCCACCGCCGCACCCTCGGCGAGGAGCCGTTCCTGGCGGTACGCCAGCTGTGGCTGGAGACCGACCGGCCGGCCCGCATCGAGGTCGACGGCGAGCCGTACGGGCAGACGCCGGTCCGCATCGGCCTGGACCCGAACGCGTTGCGCCTGATGGCCCGGGCCGACAGCCCGGATCACTGACCGGTCAGGCCCAGTGCTCCTCGTCGGGCAGTGGGATCTCCTGGTTCTGCTCCACCGCGTCGGCGGCGGTCAGGTCGTCGCGCACCGACTCGCCCAGGCCGGCCCGGTCGCTCGGCGGGCGCAGCACGCCCTGCTCGGCCAGGTCCGCCTCGGCCGCCTCGGGCACTGCCGCGCCGACCGTGTCGGGCGGTCCGACGAGTGTCTCGTCCTGCCGCTGTTCCTGCGCGTCGGCCTCGGGCGGCCGGCGCAGCGCGTCCTCGCTCATCGCGTCCCCGTCACGCCGTGCGCCGCACGTACGGCGCGCTCTGGTCGGCCACGTCGCCGTACTCGGCCGGGAGCTGCCCGACGACCTGGGCGTACGCGGCCGGGTCGACGGCGTCGCGCAGCACGTCGAACACCGCCGTGATCCCGTCCCGGGCCGCGTCCACGTCGACGTCGGCCCGTCCGCTCACCCGCTCCACGAACACGTCCAGCCCGAACGGCTCGGCGGCCTCGGCCGGGCCGAACGCGTACGCCCGCAGCGCCTCCGGCAGCCGGTCGGCGAGGTCGCGGGCCTCCCCGCCGTCGATGCGCTCGGCCAGCGTGGTGAGCGTCGCCCGGGTGATCGCGGTGGCCTGCTCCGCGGACGCGCCGCACCGCTGGGCCACCGCGCCGATGAACTGATCCTGGTCCATCTCGCCGCCTTCCTCCGCCGGGATGGCCGGATTCCCACGCTGGACGTCGGCAAACGGGCCGCGAGCCCGAGGCGCCGGCGCCGCCGGAGCGGGGGTAGCGTGCAGCCCGGAACCCGCAGCGAGGAGGCCCGGCAGTGCAGCCGACGATCGTGGACGTGCCCACCCCCGACGGAACGGCCGACGCCTACCTGGCCACGCCGGAGTCCGGCGGCGGGCCCTTTCCGGCCGTCCTGCTGTTCATGGACGCGTTCGGGCTGCGGCCCCGGGTCGCGGAGATGGCCGCCACGATCGCCGGCCGCGGCTACGTGGTGCTCGCCCCCAACCTGTTCCACCGCGCCGGGCGCGCCCCGCTGATCGACCTCGGCGCGCTCGCCGACGACAGCCGCCGGGCCGCCCTGTTCGAGAGCATCGGACCGATGATGGCCGCGTTGACGCCCGAGGCGGTCGCCCGCGACACGGCCGCCTACCTGGACTTCCTCGCCACCCGCCCGGACGTCGCGCGGGGCCCGGCGGCGATCACCGGCTACTGCATGGGCGGCACGAACGCGCTGCGCGCGATCGAGGCGCTCCCGGACCGGATCGCCGCTGTGGCCGCGTTCCACGCCGGGCGCGTGGTCACCGACGCGCCGGACAGCCCGCACCTGGCCGTCGGCGCGGTGACCGGCGAACTCTACTTCGGGCACGCCGACGCCGACCCGTCGATGACCGCCGAGCAGATCGCCACGCTGGAGAAAGCGCTGGACGCCGCCGGGGTGACCTACCGCTCCGAGGTGTACGCCGGCGCCCGCCACGGCTACACCCAGTCGGACACCCCGATGTACGACGAGCAGGCCACGCAGCGCCACTGGACGGCGCTGTTCGACCTGCTCGACCGCACGTACCGCCGCTGACTCCGAAGGGCGCGCGGGGGCACGGCCGACGATTCAACGGCCCGGGGCCGGGTAACCGCCGTCATGACCGACCGCCGCGCCGACGACACCGTCCGCTCGCCACTGGACCGGGCGGTCGAGCGGGGCGGTCTCGCGCTCTCCCGGGCCCGCGTCCAGGGCGGCGCGGCCGGCCGGAACCGGCTGCGCCAGCTGGAGATCACCGTGGTGATCTCCGCGCAGGCCGGTCTGGCCGCGGCGCTCGCCGCGCTGCTCGCCCAGGAACTGCTCGGTCCCGGCGCGCACGTCTTCGCCCCCGCCGCCGCGGTCGGCACCATCGCCACCGCCATCGGCCAGCGCGCCCGGCGCACGTTCGAGCTGCTCGTCGGCGTCGGCCTGGGCATCGTGGTCGGCGACCTGCTGCGCGCAGTGCTCGGCAGCGGATCCTGGCAGACCGGCCTGGTGGTCACGCTCGCCATCGCCACCGCGCTTCTGGTGGCCGGTCGCGGTGGCGCGCTCGTCGGCCAGGCCGGCGGTACGGCGGTGCTGATCGCCACGCTCGCGCCGGTGCAGCCCGGCCTGGAGCTGCCCCGCATCTTCGACGCGCTGGTCGGCGGCCTCGTCGGCCTGTTCGTGGTGGCGCTGCTGCTGCCGGTCAACCCGATCCGGGTGCTGGACCGGGCGGTGGAGCCGGTGGTCGCCCGGCTCACCGAGCAACTCGACGCCGTCGCGTGGGCGCTGACCCGACGCGACGCCGACGCGGCCCAGCGCGCCCTGGAGGACCTGCGCGGGATCGAACCGGACATCGGGCGGCTCAACGACGCGCTCAGCGGGGCCGAGGAGGTGGTCACCATCGCGCCCGCCCGCTGGCATCGCCGGGCCCAGTTCCGCAGGTACGCCGATGCGACCCGGCACCTCGAACGGCTGGTTTTGTACGCCCGCTCGATCGCCCGCCGCTCCGCCACCGCGTTGCAGTACGACGAGCCGGTCCCGCCCGCGCTGCCCGACGCGGTGGTCCGCCTCGGCGACGCGGTGCGGGAGCTGAAGCGGGCCTGCAAGTCCGGTGCGGACCTGGAACGCACCCGGGAACTGGTACGGCAGGGCGCCGAGCTGGCCGGGCGCGCGTGGTCGCAGGGTGTGCGCGCCTACGGCGAGGCGATGATCAGCGACCTGCGGACCGGGCAGAGCGAGTTGCTGCGGGCCACCGGCTGCCGGCCCGAGGACGCCAACGGCACCGTGCGCCGGGCCGCCGGCGCGGGGGAGGCGGAGGCGCGCCCGCCGGTCCGGGCCCGGATGAGCCGGCCCGTCCCGCGCCGGCCCGCCGGGCGCGGCGCGCCGGGGCGGCGCCCGGACATGTTCCGGCCACCGACCCGCGTCGCCTGACCCGGCCCGGCCGCCCGTCTGCGTCCGGCCGGCCGCCCGTCTGCGTCCGGCCCGGCCGCAGGCCACCGGACGTCGACTGGCACCTGCCGGGGCCGGCCCGGCTGGTTAGCGTCGGCGCATGGACATCCGTGAGGACGCGCCGGCCGCGCGATTCGCCGCACTGACCACCGCCCACGTCGCCGACGCCTGCCTGCGCGCCGGCGTTTCCGTCCGTTGCGCCCCGGCCGCGGTCGTCCCGGTGCTGCCCGGGCGGCGCCTGGCGGGCCGGGTCCGTCCGGCCCGGCACGCCGGCAGCGTGGACGTCTTCCTGGAGGCGATCGAGCAGGCCGCCGACGGGGACGTGCTCGTCGTCGACGACGACGGGCGCACCGACCGGGCCTGCGTCGGCGACCTCGTGGTGCTGGAGGCTCGGGCCGCCGGCCTCGCCGGACTTGTGGTGTGGGGCGCGCACCGGGACACGGCGGACCTGGTCGCGGTCGGGCTGCCGGTGTTCAGTCTCGGCGCCACCCCGAGCGGCCCGCTGGAGCTGGACCCACGCCCGGCCGGGGCGCTGGAGCAGGCCCGGGTCGGGCCGTTCACCGTCGGCCCGCGGGATCTGGCGCTGGCCGACGACGACGGGGTGCTGTTCGTACCCGCCGACCGGGCCGGGGAGCTGTTCGACCTGGCCGAGTCCATCCGGGACACCGAGCGCCGGCAGGCCGACCGGATCCGGGCCGGGGAGTCGCTGCGCGCGCAGGTCGGGTTCGGCGCGTACCTGACGGCCCGGCAGGCCGACCCGGCGCTGACGTTCCGGGCGCATCTACGGGCGGTGGGCGGCGCGATCGAGGAGTGACCTGCGTCAGCCGCCGCGCGCCCACAGCGCCAGGCGTACCCGGTTGGCGCTGCCGGTCTTGGTCATCAGGCTGGTGATGTGCGTCTTCACCGTGGTCACACCGATGTGCAGCCGGTCGGCGATCTCGGTGTTGGACAGCCCGTCGGCGACCAGGTCCAGCACGTCCCGCTCGCGGGCGGTCAGGTCGGCCGTACGCCGCGGCGCGCCGGCGCGGGCGTGCACCGCGCGGTCGACCAGCCGGCGCAGGACGTCCGGGCTGAACGGGCTGTCGCCGGCGGCGGCGCGGCGGACGCCGTCGAGCAGGTCGGCCGGAGGTGCGTCCTTGAGCAGGAACCCGCAGGCGCCCGCGGTCAGCGCGGGGTAGAGGTGGTCGTCGTCGCCGAACGTGGTGAGCACCATGATCCGGGTGGCCGGCCGGTCGGCGAGGATCCGGCTGGTGGCGGTGATCCCGTCGACGCCGGGCATCCGCAGGTCCATCACCACCACGTCGGGGCGTAGCCGGGCGGCGAGGGCGACCGCGTCCCGGCCGTTGTCGGCCTCGCCGACGACCTCGAGGTCGGGCTGGGCGTCGCAGAGCATCCGCAGGCCGGCCCGGATGAGGTGCTGGTCGTCGACCAGCAGCACCCGGATCACGCCGGCTCCGGCGTGCCCGCGCGGGGCCGGGGCGTGTGGTCGGCCGGCCCGGCCGGGGGCAGCACGGTCCGGACCCGCCAGCCGGACCCGGTGGGCCCGGCCTCCAGCCGCCCGCCGAGCACCTCGACGCGTTCCCGCATCCCGACGATGCCGTGGCCGCCGCCGGCGGGCACCACGGCCGGCGCGGCGCCGCGCCCGTCGTCGGTCACCGCCCAGTGCACCGCGCCGTCCTCGACCGACACGGTCAGCCGGGCCCGGGCCGCCGCGCCGGCGTGTTTCGCCACGTTCGTCAACGCCTCCTGGGTCAGTCGCAGCACCGCCTGGCCGCGTACCGCGTCGAGCGTGCCGACCGCCGGGTCGACGTCGGCCTCCACCACGACGCCCGCCTGCCGGGCCCGGTCGACCGCCGCGCCGAGCGCCGCCGGCAGCGCCGACGGCTCGATGGCGGTCAGGGCGGCGTCGTCGCGTACGCCGTCCGGGTCGCGCAGCACCGCCACCAGCCGCCGCAGGTCGGTCAGCGCGGCCGTGCCGGTGGCGTGCACGTCGTCGAACACCTCGCCGACCCGGGGATCGAGGTCCGGCAGCACGTGCCGGGCCACACCGACCCGCAGCACCATCGACGCGACGTGGTGGGCGAGCACGTCGTGCAGCTCCCGGGCGATGGCGCCACGTTCGTCGGCGCGCGCCGCCCGGCTCTCCGACTCGCGCCGGCGCCGCTCCGCCTCGGCCCGCTCCTCGGCCTGCCGCCCCAGTTCCCGGGTGGTCCGCACGACCAGCCCGAGCAGCAGCGGCAGGCCGACTGTGACGGCCAGCCCGAACAGGCCGGTGAACACCGCGCGGACCGGTAGCCCGATCAGGTCGGTCAGGTCGACGGCGGCGAGCAGCCCGGCACCCAGCCAGACCGTGCGCGGCCGGGTGGCCCGCATGGTCAGCTCCAGCAGCGCCCAGCTCGCACCGACCTGGTTGATCGTCACGTCGTCGGCCAGGACGAGCGCGGCGACCAGCAGGGCCGACTGGATCAGCAGGCTCACCAGGGGCCGGCGGTGGCACAGCAGCGCCAGCAGGAAAGCCGGGACCGCCAGCGCCCACTCCGTACCGGTGGCGGCCGAGTCCCCGTGCGGGCCGAAGACGAGGTAGCCGACGCCGCTGAGGTCCAGCAGCAGGATCCGCGGGAGCGTGTCACGCGCGTCGAACAACCGACCGACCCAGCTCACCGCGTCAGCCTAGGCAACCGGAGCGGGCGGAGGCCACCGCGTTCGCCGGCCGCGGCCGCCCCGGCGGTCCGAGGTGGACCGCCGGGCCGGACACCGCGGCGCTCATCCGACGAGCACCACACCGGTACGCCGGGTCCGGCGGCCCAGCACCAGCGTGGTGGCCGTCGCCGTGGCCACCACCAGCACCCCCGCCGCGGCGAGCGTGAGCGCGTCCGGCGCGAGCAGCGGTTGCCCGCGCAGCGCCTGCGCGGTCAGCAGCAGCGTGAGCCCGGCGTACGCGGCCGCGCCGACGAGCACCAGCCGGGCCCGGGTCAGCTCGTCCAGCCGGGCGCCGAGGAACCGGTCGAGCAGGATCGCCAGCAGCGGCAGTGCCTGCAACGCGTGCATCCCGACGAAGTGCCCGACGCGCAGGTCGCCGCCGGTGGTGCTCCAGCCGAGCAGCGGCAACCCCGGACCGCCGTCGGGCACCCCGACGCTGTGCGCTCCGCTGATCCCGGCGGGCGCGCCGGCCGGGCTCTGCGCCACCATCGGGAACGCGACGAGCATGCCGAGCAGGGACACGGCGAGGCCGAGCCGGACCGCGTATCCGCCGGCCCGGTCCGGAAGGGACCGGCGGGCCAGCACGACCGCGAGCACGAACTGGGCCGCGAACAGCACCGTGATCGCCACGCCCATGACGTCGAACAACACCGCGTTCAGCGTGGTGGTGCCGTTGAAGTGGCTGGTGGTGCCGCGGAGCACCTGAGCCACGATGACGGCCATCTCCACCACGGACATGGCCACGATCACTGTGGCGGCCCGCTCGGCCGCCCGGCTGCGGCGCGGCAGCAGGGACAGCATCCAGGCGAGCGTGACGCCGTAGAGCACGAACGAGATCGCGAACTTCAGCGGCTTGAGCCAGATGGGCGCGCCGGTCAGCACGCGCGGGTCGGCCACGACGCCGACCGCGGCGACGACGGTGAGCACCGCCATCGCGGAGACGAGGAGCATCAGGGGGCGGTGCCATCCGGCCGCCCGGTTCCGCAGGGTAGTCATGCCTGTAGATGCTCGTGACGCGCCGGGCCGGTCGCGCCCGCCCACAGGCCGCGTTCGCGGCCACGGGTCGGAGCGTGTCTCCTACTCCAGGAGGAGGCCGGGCGGTCAGTCCGGCAGCCGGGGCATCTCGACGCCCGGGTCGCGGCCGAGCAGCACGCCGCGGGTCAGCGCCCGGGAGCCGAAGCGGTCCCGTACCGCGTCGACGGCGGCGTCCAGCGCCGGGCCCGGTTCGGCGGTGAACGGCAGGGCGAGCTGCGTGTGCCCGCTGCCCAGGTTGCCCACCGAGACGCCGAGCAGCGTCACGCCACGTTCCGCGATCTGCGGCAGCGCGGCCCGCAGCAGGTCACTGGCGGCGGCCCGCAGCGGCCCGGTCTGCGCGGTCGGCTCGTCGAGCGTGTGCGACCGGGTGGCCCGGGTGTAGTCGGCGAAGCGCAGCCGCAGCGTCACCGTGCGGCCGGTGCGGCGGGCGGCGCGCATCCGCCCGGTGACCCGGTCGACCAGCCCGGCCAGCACCGCGTCCAGGTCGGCGGGGGAGTGCGGCCCGCGTCCCAGCGCGTGCTGAGCGCCCATCGAGGAGCGGCGGCGGCCCACCTGGACCGCCCGGGGGTCGCGGTTGTGCGCCAGGGCGTGCAGGTGCCGGCCGGCGCCCGCGCCGAGCAGCGACACCAGCGCCGGCTCGTCCAGCCGGGCCACCTGCCCGACGGTACGGATGCCGCGTTCGCGCAGCCGCGCGGCGGTGACCGGGCCGACGCCCCACAGCCGTTCGACGGGCAGCGGGTGCAGGAACGCCAGTTCCCGCTCCGGCTCCACCACCAGCAGCCCGTCCGGTTTGGCCACCCCGCTGGCCACCTTGGCGAGGAACTTCGTCCGGGCCACGCCGACGGTGATCGGCAGGCCGACCTCGCGGCGTACCCGCTCGCGCAGGCCGGCCGCGACGGCGGCCGGCGCTCCGGCGAGCCGCCGCAGCCCACCCACGTCGAGGAACGCCTCGTCGATGCTGAGCCCTTCGACGAGCGGGGTGGTGTGCCGGAAGATCTCGAACACGGCCCGGCTGGCGGCCGTGTACGCGGCCATCCGGGGCGGCACCACCACCGCGTCCGGGCAGAGCCGCCGCGCCTGCCGGCCGCCCATCGCGCTGCGTACGCCCCGGGCCTTGGCCTCGTAGCTGCAGGCGAGCACCACGCCGCCGCCGACGATCACGGGACGGCCGCGCAGCCGGGGGTCGTCGCGCTGCTCGACCGAGGCGTAGAACGCGTCCAGGTCGGCGTGCAGGATGGTGGCCTCGCTCGACACCCCGCCATCCTCGCACACATGTTCGAACGGATGTGCCTGACCTGCCCGGTCGCGTGCGGTCACCGTCCGTAGACCTCGAACTCGTAGAGCGAGAAGCCGTACGAGGTGGCCCGCGTGACGCCGTACATCCGTACGTGTCGTGCGGCGACCGGGGCGAACGTCACGTTGTCGACGCCGCCGTTGCCGGTGGTGGTGCTGAACACCGGCTGCCAGGAGTTGCCGTCACCGGAGACCTCGATCCGGTAGCCGGTGGCGTATGCGGCCTCCCACCGCAGCACCGCCCGGCTGATGGTCCGGGCCGAGCCGAGGTCCACCCGCAGCCACTGGTTGTCGTTGTAGCTGCTGGCCCACCGGGTGCCGAGACTGCCGTCGACCGCCTTGGCCGGGGTGTTGCTGGTCAGGAACTGGGTGCTGGACGCGGTGGCGGTGCGGCCCTGCGCCAGGTTGGTCACCGTGTCGCCCCGGCGCGCCGGGAACGAGACGACCTGCTGGTAGGTGGGCCGGTTCTGCCAGGCGATCAGCGGGTGGGTGATGCCGCCGAGCCCGGACTGGGCGATCGAGTCCGCGCACCACTGGTCGCCGGCCCCGCAGGACGAGTCTCCCGGGTAGACGGTGGTCGCCGGCGCCGCCGTGGCCTGGCCGAGCGTGTCGAGCAGCGCCTGCCGGCACGCGCCGAGGTTGCCGTTGCCGCAGTACGTGCGTCCGAGCCCGCCGGCCACCGGGTCGCCGAGCACGGCACGCAGATCCTTGTCGACGTAACCCCACCAGCCGTACTGGAACGCCGAGCCCTTGTGCGCCTGCCCCTGCGACGCCCAGTTCACGGTGCCGTCGCGGGCACCGTTCTGGCCGCCCGAGGGCGCCTCGTTGACTTCGAGCGCGTCGACGAGCGCGGCGTACAGGTCCGGGCCGAGGCCGGGGCGGAACTGCGCCGAGGTCAGCAGCGGCCACCAGGCGTCGAAGATCCGGATGGCGTCGGCGTGCTGGTAGACCTTCGACCCGGGCGACGTCTCCACCCGCCGCGACCCGGCCTGCTGCCAGGCCCGCAGCTTGCTCACCGCGGCGGCCAGCGCCGGATCGGTGACCGGCGTGCTGTCCAGCACCCGCAGCAGCTCGCCGAGCACCTGCTGACCGCGCAGGTCGGTCACCGCCGCCTCGGCGGTGATCCGGACGATGTCGGCGCGGCCGACCTTGCGCTGGGCGATCGCCGCCTTCACCGGACCGTCGAGCAGTTGACCCCGGTGCACCGCGCCGTAGCTGAAGTTGCCGTCGGCCGCGCCGAAGTCGCGCGCCTGCTTGTTGTTCCAGCTGACGTAGTAGTCCTGGTTGACCGACTGGGGGTGGGCCGACGCCGGGGCGTAGGTGGCGTCGTTGGTGTCCGGGTTCCAGCCCGCCCACTCGTACGCCGGCTCCGCCTTCGCCGGCAGGTTCGGGTCGAGCCCGGACGGGCGGACCGGGTTGGAGCCGGAGTTGAAGTACGCCGCCTCGGTCGAGTTGACGTAGAACCAGTTGAACGCGTACCCGACGCTGGCCGCGGACGCCTGGAACGCCGCCGCGCTGCCCATCGCCGCCGGGTCGTTGTACGCCTGGAAGCCGATCGCCGAGTCGGCCTCGTGCCGGTAGGTGGAGCGCAGCTTGGTGAACGCGGTGGGCTGCCCGTTCACCAGCCCCCGGTAGGCCACCAGCCCGTACTTGGTGCGCAGCGCGCGCAGCGTGTACGCGCCGGCCGGGGTGGAGTCGGCGAGCGTCGGCGACCAGGAGTTGCGCTTCTCCAGGACCTCCATGGCCACGCACTGGCCGCGGTAGAGGTAGCGGTTGGAGCGCAGCGTCGGCGCGCTGCCGTCGGTGGTGCACAGCGGCACCGCGTACGTGTCGGTCAGGTCCTGCGAGGCGGAGGTGGCGCTCCACGCGTAGTCCTGCCCGCGGCCGAGCAGGACGTAGAGGTTCAGTCCGGCGAACGCGGCGCCGCGTGCGCTGATCCCCGGCCCCTGCAGTTCCTGGAGCATGAGCAGTTGCGGGGCGAAGTAGCCGGTCTGCGGGCCGAACACGGCCACCGGGTTGCCGGTGGTGGTGTGCCGGCCGGAGACCACCACCGCGTTGGACATGCCGTGCGAGCGCAGGTTGGACAGGCCGCCGATCAGGTCCTTGGTGGCGGCGCTGCTGCCGGTGCGCGTGGCGGCCCCGCCGGTGGCGTCGTACGCGAGCGGCTCGGCGACGACCGTGCCGGCGTCGGGCAGCACCGCGCTGGTGGCGCCGGGCGGCGTCGCGCCGTACGGGAAGCTCTGCCCGTCGTGCAGCGTCAGCACGGTCTCCGGGTCGTTCTGCGAGCGGAACGCCGTCCAGACCCGGTCGCCCTCGGTCGGGCCGTACTTGGCCCGGGCGGCCACCCGGACCAGCGCGGACTGCATCTCGCTGCCGCCGCCCCCGCCGAACAGCCCGCCGATGACACCGGCGGTGGCGATCAGGTCGGTCATGGTGAAGTGCTTCGGCTTGCCGGCGCCGGTGAGCACGTACTCGCCGGGGTAGTTGTCGTCGGCGATCGACTTGTCGATGTAGGCGTTGATGCCGGCGATGTAGTCGGCGACGTCGGTGTAGAGCTGCTGGCCCCGGGTGCCCTTGAGGCGCAGCGCGTCCACCTGGGCCTGGAGGTCCGCCTCGGTGTAGGGCGAGTTGGCCCAGACGCTCTGCTCCAGCTCCCGGTTGCCGGGGGCGCCGCCGGCGAACGAGGTGACGTTGCCGCGGCCGACGTGCCGCAGCAGGTCCATCACCCAGAGCCGGTCCTGGGCGCCGGCGTACCCGGCGCCGAACATGGTGCCGGCGCGGGTGGTGCCGGTGACGTGCGGGACGCCGGTGGCCTTGTCCCGCACGATGGTGACGTCCGAGCGCGGCGAGATCCTGCTCTCGACCTGCGCGTCGGGGACGCCGAACGAGGCGTCGTTGTAGAAGTGGGCGATCTGCTCGTCGGTCAGCCCGGCGTAGTTGTAGACGAGGTTGGCGTACTCGTCGAGCTGGTCGCTGGAGTGCGCCGGCCGGGTGCCGAGCGCCTGGTGGGCCAGGATGCCGGCGAGTGTGGCGTTGCCGTTCTGCCCGGGGGGCAGGATGTCGGCGCACTGGCCGAGGCAGTAGTCGTCGGGGGTGAACGTGGTGGCGGCGAGCGCCGGTGACGGCGGGGTGACGGTCAGGACGCTCGCGGTGAGGGCCGCGGCGGTGAGCGCCGCGAGGCGGGCGCGGATGGCGGGTCGTGGCATGGCGATCCTCCGGGGACGCGGAGCAGGGCCGTTCGGTACGCCCGGCTGACGGCGTCTCGGCCTCCGTGCCCGGGCGTCCTGCCCGGAGGTGAGAATGACTCATATCTATCTGCGGGCAATGATCTGCGCACCACTGCCGTCCGGGATAGCCGTCGTTCACCAGTCGTCAAGGCCGACGTTTCACCGCGATCCAGCCCGCAACGACGCGGTGGGGGTGGCGCCGTTGCCACCCCACCGCTCTCCCCGCCGGTGCGCCGTCAGTGCTTGTGGAACGACTGGCGCACCACACCCCCCACCAGCGCGCACCAGGTAGTGGTGCTGATCTTGCCGTTGGGCGGTAGTCCGTGCAGGCGCTGGAGGTCCTTCACCGCCGTGCGGGTGGCGTGGTCGTACTCACCGGTCGCGGTGACCTCGGCGTAGCCCTTGGAGGCGAGCATGAACTGCGCGGCGGCCACCGGAACGCCCGACGACTTCTGGTCCAGCTCCGGGCACAGGGTCTCCCAGGTCGGTGCCGTGAGCGTGGCGTCGACGTCGACCGGGATGCCGTTGCGCGCCTGCCAGTCCTGCACCGCCGCGACCGTGGCCGCGTCGAACACGCCGGTCACCGGCACGGTGTAGCCGTGGAACGTCAGCAGGTACTGCGCGACGCGGACCACCGGGCCGCCGACGAAGCGCCAGATGTCCGGCCAGCGGCGGGCCGGCACGTCGCCCAGGTCGGTGCCCAGCTCCTTGAACACCGCGCGGCGCAGCGCCGGGAACTCCCGGTAGAACATCGCGCCCGGGCAGAGCGTGGCGCGGAAGTCCCAGTGGCCGAAGATGTCGTGGGCGTGCAGCCCGTACTGCCGGCAGATCGCGGTGCACAGCCGGACCAGCCCGTCGAGCAGCTCCTCCGGCGGCGTCTCGGTGACGTAGGTGCCCTCGTTCTCGATGCCGATGGCCCGCCCGTTCTCGCCCGGGCAGTGCGCGGCGATCATCTGGCGGTCGCCGGCGACCAGCCGGTCCAGGCTGCCGTGGCGTCCCTCCAGGACGTGGCCGCCGCGGCTCACCGTGAAGTGCTGCCCGGTGTCGGACCAGCCGTTGCCGTCCATGTGCAGGTCCTGGCAGTCGCGGGCGAGCTGCTTGGCGTGCTCCTCGGAGTAGTCGGTGACGTTCGGGAACGCCATGTGGTGCACGATGATCTTGTTGGTCGGGATCGCGCTCACCGACAGCGGGTCGGCCGGCGGGCGGGCCGCCCACTCGTCGCAGCTGATGATCCAGTCGAGGTCCGCGCTCGGCGCGGCGTGCGCGGCGGCCGGCAGGGCGAGTTCGCTGCCGACGACCGCGACCGCGGCGGCGCCGAGGCCGGCCCGCAGCAGCGTACGGCGGTCCAGCTCGGGGTGGTCGAAGTGCATCTCGCCTCCTCGATGGCCCGACCGGCGCCGGGCAATGTAAAGGAACTGCAAAGACTGTGCGCGTGGTGGAGAATATTGCCAAGCTCACGCGGTGCGCCAGAGGACAAAAGCGACGTTCGCCGGCCGGCGCGCCGAACGCTCCTACCGCCGGAGTAGGCGATCTCACGTCCGCTGACCGGGACGGACCATGGCCTTCCGCGACCTGTCGTGGCAGCCTGGGCCGGTGCAGTCGCCCAGTCTGAGCGGGATCCTCGTGCTCGTCGCGGTGCTCGCGGCCGCCACCGCGTTCGGCTGGTGGCGCCGTCGCCACGACGGGCGGCTGCGCGCCGTCCGGAAGCGCCCATCGGCCGCCGACGCGCCGCACCGGGCCACCCTCACCGACCTCGGCGTACGCCCCGGCGAGGTCACGCTGGTGCAGTTCTCCGCCCCGGTCTGCGCGCCCTGCCGGGCCGCCCGCCGGGTGCTGGCCGACGTGGCCGCCCGTCTCGACGGGGTAGCGGTGCTGGAGGTGGGCGTGGACGCACACCTCGACGTGGCCCGTGAACTGGACGTGTGGCGTACCCCGACCGTGCTGGTGGTGGACGCGGCCGGGCGCGTGGTGCGCCGGGCCGCCGGCGTGCCCGACCGCGACGACCTGATCGCCGCGCTCACGGTGGGAGCCGGGCGATGACCGGCGTACGGCTGATCCGCCGCCGGGTGGTGGACCACGGCCGGCTCGGCACGAGCCTGTGTGCGGCGGCGCGTCCCGACTGACCGACCGCCCCCGCACGAGCGGACCCACCCCATGCTGCTCGATCCCCGGGGACCGCGCTTCGCCGCCGTCCTCACCACGGTCGTCCTCGCGATCGTCCTCGTCACCGGCTCCGGGCTGCTCCTGCTCGCCCAGGCCGTCGTGTTCGCGCTCACCGCGCTGAACCCGCGCGTCGGCCCCTACGGCCTGCTGTTCCGCGCTCTGGTGGCGCCCCGGCTGAACCCGCCGGCGGAGCTGGAGCCGGTCGCGCCGGTGCGCTTCGCCCAGGTCGTCGGCCTGGTCTTCAGCGCCGTCGGCGCGGCCGGCTGGTTCGCCGGGCTGCCCGCGCTCGGCCTGGCCGCCACCGGTGCGGCGCTGGCGGCGGCGTTCCTCAACGCCGCGTTCGGGCTGTGCCTCGGCTGCGAGGCGTACCTGGCGATCCGGCGGCTGGCCGGACGCCCGCTCGCCGCCCGGGTGGCGGTACCCCCGCGCTGACCGTCCACCCGTACGCTGGCCCCGGCGGAACGGGGGGAGTGGCATGGCGGGTCGCGGGCGGCTGGACCGGCGCAGCGTGCTCGTCGCCGCGGGCGGGCTGGTGGTCGCCGGGATCGGCGTGCCGGTCGGGCTGGCCGCCACGAACGACCGGCCGCCGCCCCCGCCGCGCGGCCGGCGGCCGGTCAGCATGGCGATGCACCTGCATGCCTCGTTCAGCGAGGGCGTGGCCAGCTACGCCGCCCACCTCGACCAGGCCCGCCGCAACGGCGTCGACGTGCTCTGGTGGACCGACCACGACTTCCGGGTCGCCGCCCACGACCACCGCCGGGTCGTCCACTTCGACGGCCCGGAGGAACGCGAGGGCGGCCTGGCCTGGACCTGGCAACCGGCCACCGAGGGGCGGCTGTCCGCCTCTGCCGCCGACTTCGTGGACGCGCCGGACGCCCTCGACGGCCCGGGTCGCGCGCTGCGCCTCACCGCCGCCGGTTCCGGCACCCACTGGTACGCGGGCAAGGCGTGGAACTGGACGCACACCGCCAACATCTCCGACACGAAGCTGCACCTCGACGTACGCCCCGAAGCGGCGGGCCGGGACGCCACGCTCACCGTGGAGGTGGCGCTGTCGCACCACCCGGCCGGACCCGGCCGGCCCGCCGGGCAGCTCGTGCTGCGCTACCGCCTCGGTGGCGTGGACGCGGTCCGGCACACTGTGGACGGCCGCCACGGCACCGTCGAACTGCCCGCCCCGGCGGGCGCCTGGCGGCGGCACACGTTCGACCTGCTCGCCGACGTACGCCGGCTCTGGCCCGGCATCGTCGCCGGGGACAACTCGCTGCGCGGGCTGCGCTTCGGCGTGACCGTGTCCGGTGGCGCGCGCGGCGCGTACCTGGTGGACCGGCTCGTCTTCGACCGGGCCCGCCGAGCCGGGCAGGCGGGCGAGGAACTGCGCGCCGAGGTGCTGCGCGGCTACGCCGCTGCGTACTCCGGCGTCACCCACCACCGCGCGTACGAGGTGTCGATGGTGCGGCACCTCAACTGGTTCGGCGGCGACGGCACGCTGCCGCGCTTCCCGTCCCCGCCGTACCGGGACAACGACGTCGACGCCACCGAGCGGATGGTGGAGTTCCTGCACTCGCACGGCGGGGTGGTGTGCTGGAACCACCCGCTGGACACCGAACGCCGCGAATCACTGGCCCGCCTGCTGGTGAGCCGCAACGCGCTCGGCGTCGACCTGATCGAGATCGGACGCCGGCCGGTAGAGGACCACCTCTGGGCGTACGACGTGGCGGCCCGCAACGCGATCCCGCTCACCGCCGTGGGGGTCACCGACGACCACGACGGCACCGACTGGCGCGCGGGCCGGGACCGGAACATCACCTCCGTGTGGGCGGCCTCGACCGGCCGGGACGACCTGGTCGCGGCGCTTCGCGCCGGGCAGGCGTGGTTCGCCGACCTGGCCGGCTACCGGGGCGCGCTGGACCTGGAACTGGGTGGCCGCAGCGCGATGGGCGCGCTCGCCGTGCTCGCCGAGGACACCGTCACGGTGCGGCTGCGCGCCACCGACCTGCCGGCCGGGGCCACGCTGGAGACGGTCACCGGCGAGGTCGACCGGGCCGGTGTCGCGGACCCGACACCGGCGGTCCGGGTCGGGCAGGTCCCCTGGCGGCAGCTGCGGCAGGGCTGGCACGACCTGCCGGTGCGCGTCGGCGCCGGCACGTACGTACGCATCCAGGTCCGCGACCGCGACGGCGGGATCGTCGGCGCGAGCAACCCGGTCTGGCTGCTCCGCGCTGCCCCGCCCGGTGGCGTCCCGGCCGCCCGCCGCCGCTGACGTCGCCGACGGACATCCGCGCCGACGGGCGGGCCGCTGCGCCGGAGGTCAGGTCGTGTGGCGGATGACCGAGCCGGCGATCCGCCCGGTGAGCCCCGGTGCGAAGAACGGGTGGTGGCCCATGCCGGGCACGATCTCCAGGCGCGCCCCGGGGATCTGCGCGGCGACGGCTTCGCCGTGGGCCGGGGGCAACAGCGGGTCTTCGCTGCCGTGCAGGACGAGGGTCGCGGCGGTGATGCGGGACAGGGGGGCCCGCCGGTCGTCGTCCCAGCGTCGGCCGGCCAGATCGTGGTTCAAGGCGGCGGTGATGTCGTCGGCGCGGTCGTAACAGTGTTCGACGAACCGCCGCGCGGCGGCCTCGTCGAAGGGCAGGACATCGCCGTTGAGCACCCGCCAGGTCTGTACGTCGGCGTCCATGCGCTCCTGCGGCGTCGTGCGCGGCGCCTTCGCCGAGTCCATCAGGTGGTCGAGGAACCGTGGCGTCGGCGGTGGCAGTTCGCCGGCCGCGGCCGGTTCGCCTCCCATCGCCCGCGTCCACGCCGGGCCGGGGTCGTTCCCCATCGGGGAGGAAGCCACTGCCGTCAGCGTGCGGACCCGGGCCGCCCGGTGCACGGCGAGCCACTGCCCGATCGCCGCGCCGAGCGAGATCCCGACGACGTGCGCGGCTGTGACGCGGTGACCGTCCAGAACGGCGACCGCGTCGGCTGCCATGTCGGCGAGCGCGTACGGATGCGTGGCGAAGTCGACGGAGTCGGATCGGCCGGTGTCCCGGTGATCGAACCGGATCACCTGCCGGCCGCTGGTCACGAGGGCCGCCACGAGTTCGTCGGGCCAGCCGATGCCTTGCGTGGAGGTGCCCATGACCAGCAGGACGGTGGGGTCGTCGGGGTGACCGAAACGCTCGGTCCACAACCGAATCTGCCCAGAACGGACGAAGTGTTCCTCACGAGTGAGCATGGCTGCACCGTAGCGGTCACCGCGCGGCCCCCGAGCCACTACCCGTGGTAGCCGAGAAAGGCGTTCGTGAGATAATGGACGGGTAGGTGAGAGGGCGCCGCCCCACGACAATCGGCGCCCGCCCGTCACCGCCCGCCGGCCGTCTGTCCGACCAGGACCACCGCCATGGCCTGCCGCCCGCCCGCCCGGCCGTCCGCCGCCCCGTGCGACTGCCCCCGGGTGGCCCGTGCGGCGCCGGGGCCGGGTTTCCGCGCCGACGGCATCGGGTAGGCCCGGGAACACCCTGACTGTCTGCGTGGAGGCCCTTCGATGAGAGACAACTTCGGGGACGCGGTGGGCGACGCGTTCCGTTCGGTGATGCTGTTCCTGCCCAAGGCGGTCGCGTTCGTCGCGATCCTTGTCGTCGGCTGGCTGATCGCCAAGGCCGTGCTGAAGCTCGTGGACAAGGTCCTGGAGCGGGTCCACTTCGACCGGGCCGTCGAGCGCGGCGGGATCAAGACCGCGCTGGCCCGCTCGAAGTACGACGCCAGCGACATCGTCGCGAAGCTGGCCTACTACGGCGTGCTGCTGGTCACGCTCCAGCTCGCGTTCGGCATCTGGGGCCCGAACCCCATCTCCGACCTGATCGCCGGTGTGATCGCCTGGCTGCCCCGGGCGTTCGTCGCCATCGTCATCGTGGTGGTCGCCGCGGCCATCGCCCGCGCGGTGAAGGACATCATCTCCAGCGCGCTCGGCGGCCTCTCGTACGGTCGGGTCCTGGCCAACCTCGCCTCCGTGTTCATCCTGGGTCTCGGTGTCATCGCCGCGCTCAACCAGATCGGCGTCGCCACCACCGTCACCACCCCGGTGCTGATCGCGGTGCTCGCCACCGTCGGCGGCATCCTGGTCGTCGGCGTCGGCGGCGGGCTGGTCCGGCCGATGCAGAGCCGCTGGGAGAACTGGCTGACCCGGGCCGAGGAGGAGTCGCGCACCATCGCCACCCACGCCCGCGCCTACCAGGCCGGGCGGCGTGACGTCGAGGCCCGGCTCGCCGCAACCGGCCCGTACGCGGACTCCGAGCTGACCCAGCCGGTGAGCCGCGACGCCGAGGCGGACCGCACGCAGCCGGTCCCCGCCTACCCGGGCGCCCAGCCGGCCGCCGCCGGTGCGGACGCCACCGAGCCGGTGCCGTCGCAGGCGGGCGTGGAGGCCACGCAGCACATCCCGGCGTACGCGGACTCCGAGCGCACCCAGCCGACCACGCCGCGCCAGCCGACTGCCGAGCAGGCCGCGGACAGCGAGGCCACCATGGTCATTCCGCAGGCCGACGTGGACAAGTTCCGCCGCTGACCCGAACAGCGGAGACGAACCGGGGCGGGGCCGCACGGTCCCGCCCCGATCGCGTGCCCGCCGGGGGACCACCCGGGCGCATCGCGGCGGATAGGATCCCGGCATGACCTGGCGATGTTGATGCCTTCCTGAACGACGAGTCCGCGGGCCGCCGCGGACACCGTGCATTCCGACCGGTGTCCGTCACGTCCCGTGGGAAGGTTCCATGCTCGTCGCTCCTGCCCGCGTACCAGCGACCCGCCGTCTGGCGGCGACGCTCTACGGGTACGCGTTCCTCACCGACCTCGTCCTGCTCTACCCGCTCTACGTGCTGCTGTTCGCCGACACCGGGTTGTCGGTCGGGCAGATCTCCTCGCTGTTCGTGCTCTGGGCGGCCGCCGGCATCGTGCTGGAGGTGCCCTCCGGCGTGTGGGCCGACGCGGTGTCGCGTCGCCTGCTGCTCTGCCTGGCGCCGCTGCTGGCCGCCGGCGGGTTCACGCTCTGGGTGCTGGTGCCGTCCTATCCGGCGTTCGCCGTGGGGTTCCTGCTCTGGGGCGCCGGTGGCGCGCTGCGCTCCGGCGCGCTGGAGGCGCTCGTCTTCACCGAGCTGGGACGCCTCGGGGCGGTCGACCGGTACGCCCGGCTGATCGGCCGGACCCGCACCGCCGAGGTGCTCGGCGCGGTCGGCTCGGGGGTGCTCGCCGGGCCGGTGTTCGCGCTCGGCGGTTACCTCGCTGTCGGCGCGGCGAGCGTGGCGACGTGCCTGCTGGCGGCGGCCGTCGCGGCCCGCTTCCCGGAACACCGCCGGCCACCGTCCGCGCCGCTCCCGGGCGCCGCGCCCGACGGGCGGGGCGCGGGCGACGAGCCGGGGGAGGAGCCGGAGGACGAGCCCGGCTGGCTGGACAGCCTGCGCCTGGGCCTGCGCGAGGTGCGGGCCGACCGCCGTGTCCGCGCCGCCGTGCTGCTGGTCGCGGCCGTCACCGCGATCTGGGGCGGGCTGGACGAGTACACCGGGCTGCTGGCCGCCGACAGCGGCATGGCCGAGGCGGGCGTGCCACTGCTGCTCCTGCTGGTGTGGGCCGGGATGACTGTGGGCGGGCTGCTCGCGCCGCTGGGCGAGCGGCTGTCGCACCGGGGGTACGCCGGTCTGCTGGTGTTCGCGGCAGGCGCGACGGCGGCCGGGGCGCTGCTGCGTCACCCGGCGGGGTTCCTGCTGCTGGCGGCGGCGTTCGCCGCGTTCCAGCTGGCCACCGTGCTCGCCGACGTGCGGCTCCAGGCCCGGATCGCCGGGCCGGCCCGGGCCACCGTCACCTCGCTGGCCGGGATGGCCACCGACCTGACCGTCGTCGCCCTCTACGGCGGGTACGGGCTGCTCGCCGGTGCCGTCGGCAACCCGGCGGCGTTCGCGTTCGCCGTGCTGCCGTACCTGCTGGTGGCGCTGTGGCTGCTCACCGGTCGAGCGTGAATCGCCAGAAAAGGGACCAATGGTCGCGTTCGCGGCCTAGCGTTGGTCCGGAAGTTCGGCGAGCCCGGGGGACGATCGCTGTGACGTTGGAAGCAGAGCGCACACTGCGCGACGAGGACCTGACCGGGCTGGCGGAGCTGGCCGCCCAACTGCGGGTGGACGCGATCAGGTGCAGCACGACGGCCGGCTCCGGGCACCCCACGTCCAGCCTCTCCGCCGCCGACCTGCTCGCCGTGCTCGTCGCCCGGCACCTGCGCTACGACTGGTCCTACCCCGGCAACCCCGGCAACGACCACCTGATCCTCTCCAAGGGGCACGCCTCCCCGCTGCTGTACGCGGTGTTCCGGGCCACCGGCGCGATCAGCGAGCAGGAGCTGCTGGAGACGTACCGGCGGTCCGGGTCGCGCCTGCAGGGCCACCCCACGCCGGTGCTGCCCTGGGTGGACGTGGCCACCGGCTCGCTCGGACAGGGCCTGCCGGTCGGCGTCGGGGTGGCGCTGGCCGCCCAGTACCTCGACCGGTCGCCCGCCCACATCTGGGTGCTGTGCGGCGACAGCGAGACCGCCGAGGGCTCGGTCTGGGAGGCGCTGGACAAGGCCGGGCACTACGGCCTGCGCAACCTCACCACGATCGTGGACGTCAACCGGTTCGGCCAGCGCGGCCCCACCGAGCTGGAGTGGGACCTGGACACCTACCGCCGGCGCGTCGAGGCGTTCGGCTGCCAGGCGATCCTGGTCGACGGCCACGACCTGGGCGCGATCGACGAGGCGTACGGGCAGGCACGCGACGCCACCGGGCCGACTGTGGTGCTGGCCCGCACCGTCAAGGGCAAGGGCGTGCCCGAGGTGGAGAACGACCCGGCCTGGCACGGCAAGCCGTTCGACCCGGAACTGGCCGACCGGGCCGTGCGGGCGCTCGGCGGCCCCCGGCGCATCCGGGTCGCCGGACCGAAGCCACCGCCCGCGCCGCGGGCCGCCGCGCCGGAGATCCGGTCACCCGAGCTGCCGCAGTACGAGCGCGGGGCGAAGGTGGCCACGCGGGACGCGTACGGCGACGCGCTGCGCGCCCTCGGCGCCGCCCGGCCCGACGTGGTCGCGCTCGACGGCGAGGTCAGCGACTCCACCCGGGCGGAGCGCTTCGCCACCGCGTACCCGGATCGGTTCTTCCAGATGTTCATCGCCGAACAGCAGCTCGCCGCCGCGGCGGTGGGCCTGGCGGTGCGCGGCTACCGGCCCTTCGCGGCGACGTTCGCCGCGTTCTGGTCCCGGGCGTACGACTTCATCCGGATGGCGGGCGTGTCCCGCGCCGACATCGCGCTCGTCGGCTCGCACGCCGGGGTGGAGATCGGCCCGGACGGCCCGTCCCAGATGGGGCTGGAGGACATCGCGGCGCTGCGCGCGGTGCCCCGCTCCACTGTGCTGTGCCCGGCCGACGCGGTCTCCTGCGCGGCCCTGGTCGCCCAGATGCCCGACCAGCCGGGCGTGAGCTACCTGCGCACCACGCGCGGCAAGTACCCGGTGCTCTACGACGACGGCGAGCCGTTCCCGATCGGCGGCAGCCGGACGGTGCGCGACGGCGGGGACGTGGCGCTGCTGGGCACCGGCGTGACTGTGCACCTGTGCCTCGCCGCCGCCGAGGAGCTGACCCGCGAGGGCATCGACGCGCGGGTGATCGACCTGTACTCGATCAAGCCGGTGGACCGGCAGCGCCTGGCCGAGGCCGTCGTGGAGACCGGCGGGCGGCTGGTAGTGGTCGAGGACCACTATCCGGAGGGCGGCCTGGGCTCGGCCGTGCTGGAGGCGCTCGCCGACCTGGGCCAGCCGGCCCGGGTCAACCACCTGGCCGTACGCGGGCTGCCCGGTTCCGGCACCCCCGCCCAGCAGCTCGACCGCGCCGGTATCGGCGTGGGCGCGATCGTCTCCGCGGCGCGGGCCCTGGCCTGACCGGCGGCGCGGGCCCTGGCCTGAGCCGTGCCCGCCGGGAACCGCGGCGTGGGGCTTGGACCGTGCCGGGGTGAGCCGGGGCGGCGGCCGTGTTTGCCGTGGCCGGCGGCGGGTAGCCACGCTGCCGTTGCGACGGGAGGACCGACGATGGCCGAACCCGAGTTCTACGCGCGGGTGTCCGCCCGCGCCGGCGTGCCGGTGGAGACCGCCCGCGCGCTGACCGAGGCGACGCTGCGCACGCTCGCCGAACGCATCAGTGGCGGCGAGGCCGATGACCTGTCCGCGCACGTCGCGCACGAGCTGCGCCCGCTGCTGGCCCGCGCCCGGGTCGAGGAGCCCGAGGTCTTCGGGTACGACGAGTTCCTGCGCCGGGTCGCCGAGCGCTCCGGTGCGACGCCGTCCGACGCCGAGCGCGGCGCGCGGGCGGTGCTGCAGGCGCTGCACCGGGTGGTCGGGCCGGCCCAGTTCAACCGGGCGCTGTCCCAGCTGCCCCGCGAGATCGCCGAACTGGCCCAGCCCACCCCGCGCCCCGCCTGAGCGAAAGGAAGGGCCCCCTGTTAACGCCTCCGGTAGAGGAAGGGCCCCTTGTTAACACCCGCCGCCGCGGGCCGCACGCGTCGCGGCGGGGGAGGTGTCAATCGGGCAGCGCGTCCACGTAGACCCAGCGGCCGTCCTCGCGGGCGAAGCGGCTGTTCTCGGCCAGCACGCCCGCCCGGCCGTCCTCGCGGTAGTGCGCCCGGAACCGGACCGTCCCGGCGCTGTCGAACAGCCCGCCCTGCCCGGTCTCCACGATCTCCAGCCGGGTCCAGCGGGTGCCCGGATCCAGCTCCAGCCGCGCGGGCCGGGTGGTGGAGTGCCAGCTGTGCCGCAGGTAGGCGGCGTCGCCGAGCGCGAACGCGCTGAACCGGGACCGCATCAGCGCCTCCGCGGTCGCCGCCGTCGCCTCGCCCCGGTGGACCGGGGCGCAGCAGTCCGCGTACGGCCGGCCGGTGCCGCACGGGCAGGCCGCCGGACGTTCACCCCGTTTCGCCATTGCACGATTCTCCCAAGCGCCGGGGAGGTGTTAAGAAGGGGCCCTTCCTCTACCGGAGGCGTTAACAGGGGGCCCTTCCTTACACCTCAACCCGCTACGCTCCCCGGACCATGAGTGTGAGCCCTACTCAGCGCGTCCTCGACCCCGCTCAGGTCCGCCGCTACCTCGCCGCCTCGCTCGGGCCCGAGGCCGAGGTGGAAGGCTGCGGCCCGCTGAGCGGTGGCGGCTTCGCCGCCGTCTGGTGGGTACGCCTCACCGACGGCCGCGACGTGGTGCTCAAGGTCGGTCCGCCGCCGAACGTGCCGCTGCTGCGCTACGAGCGCGACATGATCGGCGCGGAGGCGCACTACCTGCGTCTGGTGGCCGACCGCGCACCGGGAGTACCGACGCCGGCGCTGCTGCACCACGGCACCGACCCCGGCCTCGGTGACTGGCTGCTCACAGCGCGGCTACCAGGTCGTACCCTCTGGGACCTGACCCAGGCCGGCGCGGACGTGGGGCCGCTGCGCGCGGAGTTCGGCCGCGCGCTCGCCGCGCTGCACACGGTCACCGGCGAGCGGTACGGCTACGACGGCGACCGGGCCTCGGCCGGCACGTGGCGGGACGCCTACCCGGCCATGGTGGACGACATGCTCGCCGACGCCGCGGACTGGTCGGTGCCGCTGCCGGTGCCCGCGTCCCGGATCCGGGCGCTGGTGGCCCGGCACGCGGCGGTGCTCGACGCGGTCGACCGCCCGGCGCTGCTGCACTTCGACGGCTGGGCCGGGAACGTGCTCGCCGTCGACGGGCCGGACGGCACTCCGCGCCTGAGCGGCCTGGTCGACGGCGAGCGGTACCTGTGGGGCGACCCGCTGATGGATCTGGTGTCGCCGCTGCTGTTCCGCCGCGCCGAGGACGAGCCGGACGACCCGCTGGTACGCGCCTACCGGGCGGCGGCGCCGTTCCCGCTCGACGCCGGGGCGCGGCGGCGGCTCGGGCTCTACCGGCTGTATCTCTACCTGCTGATGACCGTCGAGATGCCCAGCCGGAACATCACCGCCGACAACGATCCGGGCCGGGTGGAGCTGCTGGCGGACCTGCTCGACGCGGAACTCGCCCACCTGGCCGGCTGAGCGTCAGCGGGTCGCGGTGGCGAAGACGACGATGTTGTCCGGGTAGCTCCCGGTCCTCGGGTCGAACCGCCCGCCGCACGTGATCAGCCGTAGCCGCGCCGCCGCGTCGCCGCCGTAGACCCTCGCGGTGGGGAAACGCTCCTTCGGGTACGCCCCGACACCGTCCACGGTGAACGTCGCGGTCCGTCCGTCGGCCCGCAGAACCCGGATCGTGTCGCCGGGGCGCAGCCGCCCGAGGTGGAAGAAGACCGCCGGGCCGTGCTGCGAGTCGACGTGCCCGACCAGCACCGCGTTGCCGGCCTGGCCGGGCGCCGGACCGGGGTGGTACCAGCCGGTGACCTCCGGGTGCTCCAGCGGCGGCACCTCCAGCGCGCCGTCGGCGTCGGTGGCGACCGGGACGATCTCGGCGTCGACGCCGATGCGCGGGATGGTGACCCGCACCGGTGTGGCGCGGGGGAGGGCCGGGCCGGCCGTACCGGGTCGTTCGGTCGCCGGGGCGGCGGAGGCACCGGGTTGCGGTGGTGACGCCGACGTGGTGCCTAGCCCGGCCGAGACCAGCCCGGTGCCGGTGGCGGCGGCCACGGTGACGGCGGTGACCACGACGGCGGTGTGCAGGCGCGACCGGCGCTGCGACTCCGACAGCATCCCACCTCCGTGCGACGGGGACGCGGCGCCCGCGCCGGATGTTCCGGCGCGGGCGGACCGCTCGACGAGCCGGTCAGGCGACGGCGCCCGCGCGGCGCCGGCGGATGACCGCGTACGCGCCGCCGGCGAGTGCCCCGGCGGCCAGGACGCCGCCGGCGATCAGCACGCCGGTGTCGCCGTCCCGTCCGCCGCCACCGGCCTGCGCGCCGCCGATCGGCGTGACGGTGAACGTGGCGCTGCCGCCGTCGCTGCCGTCGCCGCAGGTGGTGGCCACCGTGTACGTGCCGAGCGTGAACCCGGCGGTGAACAGTTCGGCGCTCAGGCCACCGCCCGCCGCGGCCGTGGTGGACCGGACGTTCTGGTCCCGGTCCGGGCCGGTGACCCGGAAGATCGCGTCACCGGCGTTCGGGTTGCACGTGGTGGTCAGCACGACGGTGCCGCCGACCGGGGTGGTGGCGGGTGAGACTCTGGTGTCCGCCAGCGCGGCGGCCGGGAGCAGCAGTGCGCCGAGGCCCACGCCGAACGCCGCCGATCCGAGAAATGACTGTGCCTTCATCCGCGTCTTCCCTCACTTTTCGTCCGCTGTAGGCGTGGGACGTCGTTCGGGTGGCCAACTCCGTGACGAGCACCGGTGTGGCCAACACTAAGAGGGTTGCGGCGGTCACAGGGGGTAATTGAGAAATCTTCGTTGCCGTCCGGTGTGCTCCCTGCCGCCACGAGACGGCGGACATGCCGGGCCAGGCCGGGCGGCGAACCGTCCCGGTTCGCCACGTCTGGGCTCGCTGTCCGGTTCCGGGCTACCGGCTCGGCGGCTCCGGCCTGACCAGCCCGGTGTCGTACGCGAGCACCACCGCCTGGATCCGGTCGCGCAGGCCCAGCTTGGTGAGGATCGCCGAGACGTGGGTCTTCACGGTGGCGGTGCTCAGGTGCAGCCGCGCGGCGATCTCCGCATTGGACAGTGCCCGGGCGGTGAGCGTCAGCACCTCCCGCTCGCGGGCGGTCAGCGCGGCGAGCACGTCGCCGGTGGGGGCGGGCGCGGGCAGCCGGTCGGCGTACCGGTCCAGCAGCCGCCGGGTCACTGTGGGTGCGAGCAGCGCCTCGCCCCGGGCGACCACGCGTACCGCCTCGGCGAGGTCGGCCGGGCGGGTGTCCTTGAGCAGGAACGCGCTCGCCCCGGCGCGCAGCGCGGCGTAGACGTGTTCGTCCAGGTCGAACGTGGTCAGCATGACCACGCGGGCCGGGTTGCCGGTGGCCACCAGGTCGCGGGTGGCGGCGATGCCGTCGCGCCGGGGCATCCGGACGTCCATCAGCACCACGTCCGGCCTCGTGCGGGTCGCGACCGCGACCGCCTCGACGCCGTCTGCGGCCTCCCCGACCACGGTGAGGTCGGGTCGCGCGTCGAGGACTGTGCGCAGCCCGGCGCGGATCAGCTCCTGGTCGTCGGCGACCACCACCCGCACGGTCACCGGTTCGCCCCGACCGGCAGTCGTGCGTGGACCCGGAACCCGCCGGCCGGCAGCGGGCCGGCGTCGAGCGTGCCGCCGAGCAGCCGGGCCCGTTCCCGCATGCCGACGATGCCGCGCCCGGTGCTCGTACCGGGACGGCGGGCGGGTGCCGGGCCGTCGTTGACGACCTCCAGCCGCAGCACGCCGTCGCGGTAGCGGACGTCGACGTCGGCGTGGGTGGCGTGCCCGTGGCGCAGCGCGTTGGTCAGTGACTCCTGCACGATCCGGTACGCCGACAGTTGCACCCCGCCCGGTAGTGCGTCGCCGTCGCCGTCCCGGCGCAGCGTCACCGGCAGGCCGACCGCCCGTACCGCGTCGGCGAGCGCGTCGAGCTGCGCCAGCCCCGGCTGCGGCCCGTCCGGGCCGGACCCGTCGTCGGCGGCCAGGGCGTGCAGCATGGCCCGCAGCTCGGTGAGCGCCGACCGGGCCGCGGTGTCGATCGCGGCGAGCGCGGCCCGCGCCTGCTCCGGCTGTTCGTCGAACACGTCCTCGGCGGCGGCGGCCTGGACGGCGATGACAGCGACGTGGTGCGCGACCACGTCGTGCAGTTCCCGGGAGATCCGCTCGCGTTCGGCGGCGCGCACCTGCCGTTCCCGCTCGCAGCGCCGCTGCGCCTGGCCCCGCTGCAACTCGCCGAGCGTCCAGCTCAGGCCCAGCGCGGTCACCGCGAGCAGCAGGTCCCGCCAGCCGCCGGTGACCAGCTTCCACGGCGTGGGCGCGAGCAGCAGAGCGAGCGCGACGAGCGAGTACCGGGGCGGGCGCAGCCGGGCCACGTACGCCATCGGGATCGCGACCAGGCCGAGCCAGCCGAGCTGCGGGCAGAGCGCCTCCAGGCCGGCGCCCGCGAGCGCGGCGACGGTGAGGGCGTACCCCGGGTGGCGCCTGATCCACAGCAGACAGCTCGCCTGCGCCGCGGCGAGGCCGGCCGCGACGGCGGTCGCGCCGGTCGTGGCCGGGCCGGCGTCGGAGGCCAGCAGCGCGAGCAGGCTGACGGCGAGGCTCAGGGTGGCGATGCCGCCGTCGAGCAGCAGCAGGAACCGGGACCGGGACGCGCACCTCATGTCCGGATGCTAGGCCGCGGAGCCGCCGCTTCTCATCGGTCGCCAGACGGAGATCCGGCCCGGTGGTCGTTCCGGCGACGGAGCCGCGAACCGCTCCACGGCCCGATCCGCGCGACGGCCCGCCGGACCTAGCGTTTCCGGCAGTCGTCCGATGTGGAGGAACCACCCATGGAGAACACGATGCCGACCGTCGCCACCCGCCCGAACCGCCGCCGGGACCGCCTGCTCACGGTGTTCGCGGCCGCCGCCGCCACGCTGCTGGGCTGGCTGGTCGCGGTACCGGTGGCCGGGGTGGAGCTGACCGCGCGTACCGGCTCCGGTGAGCAGCGGGTGACACCGGTGGCCGTGGTGGTGAGCACGCTGCTCGCCGGGCTGGCCGGCTGGGCGCTGCTGGCCCTGCTGGAGCGGCTCACCGGCCGCGCCCGGACCGCCTGGACGGTGGTCGCGGGCCTCGTGTTGCTGGTGTCCCTGCTCGGGCCGGTGGGCGGGGGAGCGGGCCGGGCGGCGACGCTGACGCTCGTGGCGTTGCACCTGGTCGCGGGCGCGGTGCTGATCACCGGCCTGCGGCGGGCCGTCCGCTGACGGCCCGCGCGGACGGCCCGCGCCGGACCGCCCGCTGACGGTCCGGGCCGCCGCGACGGGGGTGGGCGGCCCGGATCATTGAAACTAGCCTCCTAGGACGCTCTACGCGACGTGACCCCCGCGTCCGAAAATTCCTCCGCCACCGATGTCGAGAACGAACGGGCTGCTTCGTCCCCGGAGTGAACGCGGCCAGAATGGGTCGCACCCTCCACGAGGAGACACACATGAAGTACCTGCTCCTGAAGCACTACCGCGGCGGCCCGACCCCGGTCAGCGACATGCCGCAGATCGACAAGTGGACGCCGGAGGAGATCTCCGCGCACGTGCGCTACATGCAGGAGTTCGCGGCCCGGCTCCAGGAGAGCGGCGAGTACGTCGACGGTCAGGCGCTCGCCCCGGAGGGCACGTTCGTCCGCTACGGCGGCGAGGGACGCCCGCCGGTCACCGACGGCCCGTTCGCCGAGACGAAGGACCTGATCGCCGGCTGGATGGTGATCGACGTGGACAGCTACGACCGCGCGCTCGAACTGGCCGCCGAGCTGTCGGCCGCGCCCGGGCAGGGCGGCAAGCCGATCCACGAGTGGCTGGAGCTGCGCCCGTTCCTGACCGCGCCGCCCACCATCACGGAGTGACCCGTCCGATGGACGAGGTCGCGCTCCGCAGCCTCATCCCGGGCGTGCTCGGTGTCCTCGTCCGCCGCGGAGTCGACTTCGCGGCGGCCGAGGACGCCGTACAGGACGCGCTGATCGAGGCGCTGCGTGTCTGGCCGGCCGACCCGCCCCGCGATCCGCGCGGCTGGCTGGTCACAGTGGCGTGGCGGCGGTTCCTCGACGTGGCCCGCGCCGACGCCGCCCGGCGCCGGCGCGAGGACCTCGTGGACGAGGAGCCGCCGCCCGGCCCGGTGTCCGCCGTGGACGACACGCTGCGGCTCTACTTCCTCTGCGCGCATCCGTCGCTGAGCCCGTCGTCGGCCGTCGCGTTGACGCTGCGGGCCGTCGGCGGGCTCACCACCCGGCAGATCGCGCACGCGTACCTGGTGCCGGAGGCCACCATGGCGCAGCGCATCAGCCGGGCCAAGCGCACCGTGTCCGGGGTGCGGTTCGACCAGCCAGGCGACGTGGCCACCGTGCTGCGGGTGCTGTACCTGGTGTTCAACGAGGGCTACTCCGGCGACGTGGACCTGGCGGCCGAGGCGATCCGGCTCACCCGGCAGCTCGCCGCCGCCATCGACCACCCGGAGGTGGCCGGGCTGCTCGCGCTCATGCTGCTGCACCACGCCCGCCGGGCCGGGCGGACCGCGCCCGACGGCAGCCTGGTGCCGCTCGCCGAGCAGGACCGCAGCCGGTGGGACACCACGCTGATCGCCGAGGGCGTGGGCATCCTCCAGACCGCCCTGTCCCGCGACCGGCTGGGCGAGTTCCAGGCCCAGGCCGCCGTCGCGGCCCTGCACGCCGACGCGCGTACCGCGTCCGAGACCGACTGGGTGCAGATCGTCGAGTGGTACGACGAACTCGTGCGCCTGACCGGCAGCCCGATCGCGCGGCTCAACAGGGCGGTGGCGGTCGGCGAGGCGGACGGCCCGCGCGCCGGGCTGGCGGCGCTCGCGGCGCTCGACGACACGCTGCCGCGTTACACGGCGGTGGCCGCGTACCTGCACGAACGCGACGGCGACCCGGACACCGCGGCCCGGCTGTACGCGGAGGCGGCCCGCCACGCGTCCAGCCTGGCCGAACGCGACCACCTCAACCGGCAGGCGGCCCGCCTCAACACCCGCCGGGCCGGATAAACCGGTCGGCGGCGCGCGTCGTCGCTGGTAGGTTGCCTCGCCGTGACGGGGGAACGGCTCGGCGGGCGCTTCGCCCGACTGTGGACGGCGAGCACGCTGTCCGCGCTGGGTAGCGGAACGGCGACGGTGGCCGCACCGCTGTACGTGGCGTCGATCACCGACGATCCGCTGGTCGTGTCGGCCGGGGCGGCGGTGTCGTGGCTGCCGTGGCTGCTGTTCGCGCTGCCCGGCGGCGTGCTCGCGGACCGGGTGGACCGGCGGCGGCTGATGGTGCTCATCGACTGGGTACGCGTCGCCGCGCTCGCCGCGCTGGCGGTGGCGATGCTCGCCGACCGGGCCGGGATCGCGCTGCTCTACGCGGTGCTGTTCGTGGTGAACACCGGCGAGGTGGTGTTCCGTACCGCCGCGCAGGCGGTGCTGCCGGCGGTGGTGCCGCGCTCGCTGCTGGAACGCGCCAACGGGTGGCTCGGCGGCGGTACCCAGGTGATGCAGAACATGATCGCCGGCCCGCTCGGCGGGTTCCTGTTCGTGCTGGCGGCGTCGCTGCCGTTCGCGCTCAACGCCGGCACGTACGCGCTGTCCGCCGTCCTGGTCGGACTGCTCGCCGGGACGTACCGGGGCGGGCCGGCGCTTCAGGAGCGGCGTTCGGTGCGGGCTGAGGTCGCGGAGGGGTTCCGCTGGCTGTGGGGGCAGCGACTGCTGCGCACCATGACGGTGCTGATCGGCCTGCTGAACGTCACGCTCACCGCTGCGGTGGCGGTGCTGGTGCTGCTCGCCACCGAGCGGCTGGGTCTCGGCTCGGTCGGCTACGGCGCGTTGTTCACCTGCATGGCGGCCGGCGGAGTGCTCGGCTCGCTGATGGGGGACCGGCTGATCGCCGCGATCACCCCCACCTGGACGGTGCGGACGGGGCTGCTGGTCGAGGCGGGACTGCACCTGGCGCTCGCCGCCTCCCGCAGCGCGGTGGTGGTCGGGTTCGCGCTGTTCGCGTTCGGGGCGCACAGCGCGCTGTGGAACATCGTGGCGAACTCGCTGCGGCAGCGGCTCACCCCGCCCGCGTTGATGGGCCGGGTCGGCAGCACCACGTTGTTCGTCGCGGCGGGCGGCAACTGCGTCGGCGCGCTGCTCGGCGGTGTGGTGGCGGCCCGGTTCGGCATCACGGCGCCGTACTGGGTGGGTTTGGTGGTGGCGGTCGCGGTGATCGCCGCGACGTGGCGGGTCTTCGACCGGGCGACGGTGGCCGCCGCCTACGCCGAGCCGGCCCCGCAGCGGCCCGCCCCGGTGCCCTGAGCGGGTCGGCCGGTGGCGGCGCCCGCCGATGTGGCAGCGTGGCCGGATGCACGCATCCTTCCCGGTCGACGTCGACCTCGCGCTGGTCGGCGGCGGCGGCGCCGCGTCCCTGGTACTGGCGGCGCTGGACCGGCACGACGTGACCGGGCTGCGGGTCGCGGTGGTCGACCCGGTGCACAAGCGCGGCCAGGACCGGACCTGGGCGTTCTGGGGCCTGCCCGGCGACGACCTGGACCCGCTGCTGAGCGCGAGCTGGTCGCAGGTCGACGTGGTCACGCCCGCCGGCCGCCGCGTGCTCACGCTCGACCCCCTGCGGTACGGCATGCTGCGCTCCGCCCCGGTCTACGACCGGGCTGCCGAGGCCGAGCGGCGGCTGGACGCGGTCCGGATCAGCGCCCCGGCGGGCGAGCTGCACGACGACGGTGAGCGGGTCGTCGTCCGCGACCCGGACGGCCGGGACCTGGTGCGGGCCAGCTGGGTGCTCGACTCGCGGCCCCGGCGGCCGAAGCGGCCGGGGCGGACCAGCTGGTTGCAGCACTTCCGGGGCTGGTGGCTGGCCGCCGACCGGCCGACGTTCGACCCGCAGCGGGCGGTGCTGATGGACTTCCGCACGCCGCAGCCGGAACGCGGGGTCTCCTTCGGGTACGTGCTGCCTGTCGACGACCGGTTCGCGCTGGTCGAGTACACCGAGTTCGGGCCGGAGCTGCTCGACGACGCCGGCTACGACACGGCGCTGCGCGGGTACGCCGGCCTGCTCGGCCTGGACCTGTCCACGCTGCGGGTGCGGGAGGTCGAGGACGGCGTGATCCCGATGACCGACGGCCCGTTCGAGTCCCGCCCGAGCCCTCGGGTGGTGCGGCTGGGCACCGCCGGCGGGGCGACCCGTCCGTCCACCGGTTTCACGTTCTCGGCGATGCTGCGCCAGGCCGACCAGGTGGCCCGGGCGCTGGCCGCCGGACGCCCGCCGGTGCCGGCGCCCGCGTACCCGCTGCGACACCTGTGGATGGACGCGGTCGCGCTGCGCGCGCTGGACCGGGGGCACGTCGGCGGGGTCGAGTTCTTCGAGCGGCTGTTCGACCGCAACCCGCCGGAGCGGGTGCTGCGGTTCCTCGACGGCGTGACCAGCCCGGCCGAGGACCTGGCGGTGATGCGGTCCAGCCCGCTGCTGCCGATGACCGTCGCGGTGCTCGGCGACGCGGCAGGCCGGCTGCGGGCGCGGCTGCGCCGCTAGCGGCGTCGGGGCGCCGGCGGAGTCCGGCGGCCGGGCGAATCGGCGGGCGCGGGGGCGGACGGCCGGCCGCCCCTGCCGAAGTCGGTGGTGAGCCAGTGGTCGATCGAGTCGAACGGAAAGGCCCGGGGCCGGTACGGCCCCGGGACGGTGCGAATCGAGTGCATGCGGTCGAGTCGGAAGATCCGCCAGCCGTCGCGGTCGATGTCGTACCCGACGAGATACCAGTGCCGCCGGCGTAGCAGGTGCCGGTAAGGCTGAACGGTGCGCCGGGACTCGTGGCCGTGCTGGTCGACGTAGCGGAAGTGGACGTGGGCGCCGGCGGCAACGGCGTCGGTGAGGGAGCCGGCGAGTGTCCAGTCCAGCGGTGCCGGGTCCTGGTGGAGGATCTGGGTGGAGATCGCTGTCGCTTCAGCACGGTGGCGCAGGCCGGGCGGAAGCACCTGCTGCAGCTTGGCGCGGGCCGAGCCGACCGCCGCGTCGTCGGGCATCCACGCCTCGAGCACGAGCAGGCTCGTGATGATGGTCGAGACCTCGTCGGAACTGAGGAGCGGCGGCGGGATCCGCACGGCCGGGCGCAGGCGGTAGCCGGCGCCGGGACCGGGCCGTGAGCGCACGTCGTAGCCCAGGTCGCGGAGACGCCGGGCGTCACGGCGCACCGTGCGTTCGCTCACCTGCAGCCGGGATGCCAGTTCGCCGGTGCTCCACTCGCGGCCGCTCTGCAGCAGCGACAGCAACCGCAGCGACCGGCTCGACGGGGTGTCCACCTCCCCATGGTCCGCGCAGATGCGGCCAGGAACGGGCCGCATCCCCGCCTAGCGTGTCTCCTGACATCTTCGGGAAGGACTCGCCGTGCGAATTGCAGTCACCACGCCCAACGGCAACGTCGGCCGCCACGTCACGAGGATGCTGGTCCGAGCCGGCGTCAGGCCACTACTGCTGGCCCGCCACCCGCAGAGCGTGCCGGACGAGCTGGCGCGGCACGTCGAGGTGGCGCCGGCCGATTCCCGGGAACCGGACCAGGTCCTGGCCGCAACCCGCGGTGTCGACGCGGTCTACTGGGTCGACCCGCCCGCGGCTTCCGCTGATCCGCTGGCGGACTACGCCCGCGCCACCGAGGCCATCACCACAGCTGTCACCCGCAACGGCATCGGCCGGGTCGTGTTCCAGAGCAGCGTGGGCGCGGAGAAGCGCCACGGCGCAGGGGAGATCGACGGCCTGGCCGCCACCGAGGTGGCCCTCGACGCCCTCGGCGTCGACGTCACCCATCTGCGATGCGGCTACTTCTTCACGAATCTGCTCCTCGACATCGAGTCGGTGAAGTCCGGCCGGCTCCAGACCGTGCTCCCGGTCGACGTCCCGATGAGCTGGGTCGCCCCACGCGACATCGCCGAGGTGGCAGCCCTGACCCTCCTCAACTGCGACTGGGCGGGCCGTCGCGTCCAGGCCGTCCACGGCCCCGACGACCTGACCTGGTCCCAGGTCGCCGCCATTCTCACCGACGAACTCGGGCGTGACGTCGTCGTCGACCGGATCGCCGACGAGGCCAGGTACGAGCAGTTCCTCGCCGTCGGCATGCCCCCGGCGACGGCCCGGGCCGTGCTGGGGATGTCGACCGGCCTGCGTGACGACTTCGTGCCCGAGCAGCAGCGCTCGGTGGTGACCACCACGCCCACGACCTTGCGGGCCTGGATCCGCGGCGACCTTCTCCCGGCTCTCCGAGACGCGCCGCGCTGACGTGACCCGCGTCGCTGTTCAAGACAGCCGGTGGCGGCCGGTCGCCTCGGCGACGCGGTCGCGCACCAGCGTCCGCAGTTGCTCCATCGGGTCGCCGTCGCCCGCGCCGAGCCGGTTGCGCACCGCCGCCACGGTCAACCCCAGTTCCGGGTACGCGAACGCGAGGCTGCCGCCGCTGCCGGCGGTGCCGAACGATCCGTCGGCCTCGACCGCGTACCCGAGCCCGAACGTGCTCTCCTGCCCGAACACCCACTCCTGCGCGCGCACCGCCGGTGCGGACACCTCCCGCATCCGTTCGGCGGAGATCAGCCGCACCCCGTCGACCGGGCCGAGCAGCGCCGCGTACATCCGGGCCACCGCGCGGGCGCTCATCGTGCCGACCGACGGCACGTCGGCGCGCAGCACGTCGGGCCGGGAACCGATGACGGTGTCCGGCCGTACCGCGGGCGGGGCGACCGCGTCGAAGTGCGGCAGGTTGGCCCCGGCCCAGGTCATCAGCGCGGACAGCCCCGCGTCCTCCAGCCGCGCCAGCCGGGGCAGGTCCGCCTCCGGTACGCCGAGGAACAGCTCCCGGTCCACGCCGAGCGGCCCGGACACCTCCTCGGCGAGCACCCGCGACACCGGCGCGTCGGTGACCCGCCGGACCACCTCGCCGAGCAGCCAGCCCCACGTCCACGCGTGGTACGCGAGCCGCTCGCCTGGCGCCCACAGCGGCCGCGCGCCGGCCAGCAGCTCGCACATGCGCGTCCAGTCGGTGAAGTCCTCCGGAGTGACTTCGGAGGGCAGCGCGGGCAGGCCGGCGGTGTGGGTGAGCACATGCCGCAGGGTGATGCCGTCCTTGCCGTGCCGGGCGAACTCCGGCCACACCGCGGCGAGCGGCATGTCGTAGTCGAGCCGTCCCCGTTCGGCCAGGACGTGCACCACTGTGGCGGTGAGTCCCTTGCCGGTGGAGACCGCGTGCACAGGCGTGTCGGCGGTCATCGGCCGGCCCGTGGCGGTGTCGGCCGGACCGGCCTGCTCGGTGAGGATCGCGACCCCGTCCAGGTACGCGGCCACCTGCACACCGGCCTCCCGGCCGGAGGAGACCAGCTCGTCGATCGTCGCCCGCACCTCGGCCCGCAGGCCGTCCCACCGCGTGTCCACGACCACGCAGCGTGCCAGACAGTGGCATCGGCGTCGTCCGCTTTTCGCCGCCACGGCGGTGCCGGTTCGTCGTCGGCACCGGTGCTCGTCGGCGGCGCTGTGACCGGGCCGACGGCTGCGCGCCGAGCAGGTCGGCGAACCTTCGGTGCCGGCCGTCGCCGTCGCTCAGCGGGCGGCCGGCGTCGGCGTACCGCCGGGGGTGCCCTGGGTGGGCAGCGGGTTCGTGTCGCCGGTGAGCAGGCGGGCGCGCAGCGCGTCGATCGTCTGAGCGTCGACGCCGAGCCGGCCGGTCACGTAGCCGTGCACCGAACCGTGCGCGGCCCGCAGGTCGGCCAGCACCAGCCGGATGATCTCGGCCGGTGCCCGCCCGTACGCCGGCCAACCCGGCGTCGCGCCGCCGTTGCGGTCACGCCACTCCGCCACCAGCCGGTCGGTGGCGTGCTCGGTGAGCGCGAAGTCCGCCGCGATCTGGTCGTCGTCCACACCGAGCACTGACAGCACCAGCGCGGCGAGCAGCCCGGTGCGGTCCTTGCCGGAGGCGCAGTGGAACACCAGCGGGTGCTCGCCGTACGCGATCACCTCCAGGGCCCGGCGCAGCTCGGCCACGCCGTCCTCGGCCACCTCGGCGTACCGGTCGGCCAGGTAGCGCCACGGGTCCACGTCCGGGTCGATGTCGGCCTGCACGTACGGGCGGTGCTCGATGCTCAGGTTGTGCCAGGTCACGCCGAGGCTCTCCGGGGCCCGGCCGCGGTCGGCGATCTCCCACGGATACCGCAGGTCGATCACGGTGCGGACGCCGAGCCCCGCGAACCGGTCCAGATCGGCACCGGCGAGCTTGGCCAGCGAGTCGGAGCGGTAGAGCCGGCCCCGGGCGACGGTGCGGCCGTCGCCGGTCCGCCAGCCGCCGAGGTCACGGAAGTTGCAGAGCGTGGCGAATTCCGGGGGAGTGGTCATGCCCGCACGCTAGCCGGGCGCGGCGGGTCGGGTGGTCCCGCGTGCCCGCGTACCCGGTAGGTTGCCGGGCATGGCGGAGGCGGAGACCGGCCGGGTCGTGGAGATCTGGACCGACGGCGCGTGCAGCGGCAATCCCGGGCCCGGCGGCTGGGGCGCCGTGCTGCGCTGGGGCGGGCACGAGCGGGAGCTGTGCGGCGGGGAGGCCACCCCGACCACGAACAACCGGATGGAGTTGACCGCCACGATCCGGGCGCTGGAGAGCCTCACCCGTCCGGTCACGGTACGGCTGCACACCGACAGCACGTACGTGCGCAACGGCATCACCGGCTGGCTGAACGCGTGGAAGCGCAACGGCTGGCTGACCGCCGCGAAGCAGCCGGTGAAGAACGCCGACCTGTGGCAGGCGCTGGAGGCGGCCTGCTCCCGGCACGACGTGACGTGGCTGTGGGTGAAGGGCCACAACGGGCACCCGGAGAACGAGCGCGCGGACGCGCTGGCGAACCGGGGCATGACCGAGGCGCGGGGCGCCGGCCCGGCCGCCACCCCGCGCGGGCGTCAGCGCAGCGGCCGGCCCTCCTCGATCTCCTCCGGCTCCTCGGACGGATCGCCGGTGCCGGAGACGGCCTCCACGTCGTAACCGGCGCGGCTGACCTCCCGTGCCGACCGCCGGTCCTCGGCGGGCAGGTCGGCGAAGTCGTCACCGGTGTCGTCGGTGGTGTGCAGGGACTCGCCCGGCGGGCGCAGGGACGCCTCGTACGCGGTCGCGCCGTCGGGTTCGTCGCCGGCCGCGCGGCCGAAGGACTGTTCACTGGTCATGTCGCACTCCTGCCCGCAGCGGTTGACGGCAAACGTTCGGCGGCCTGTGCCCGGTCGGTGGCCGGTAGCCGTCCGGTGGCCCGCGTCGATTCGGTGGCCTGTGCCCGTTCGGGGCTCGCGCCCGTTCAGCCGGCCGCGTCCCGGCCGCGGGCGGCGTCCGGGTGGGTCGGCATCGAGGAGCCGCCCGAGCTGCTGCCGGACGCCCCGCCCGCCATGCCGGATCCGTCGTCCTCGGTCACCTCGTCCGGCTCCGGCGCGCCGGGAGCGGGCGCCGGCACGTCGGTGTCCGCCGCGGTCTGCACCAGCGGAACCTGCCCGGCCTCGTCCTCGGCGTGCGCCGGGTCGACCGGCTCCTCACCGTCGCGTGCCCGATACCCCACCGGTGGCCCTCCCGTCGGTCATCAGCCGTCCGCGCCGCCTACCCGACCCCACCCCCACCAAACCCGGCCCCGGCCATCTCGCGTTGATCAAGGAGTTCGTGTCCCGATCCGGCCCCGAACCGGACACAAATTCCTTGATCACCGCCGAGGGTGGGGTCAGCGGCGCCGGCGTGGGCGGGGACGAGCCGGGTTCAGCGTCAGGGACCAGTGGGGCGGGCGGCGCAGCCCCGGCGGCAGCACCGTCCGGTGGTCGCCGCGTGCGGCGTCGAGCTGCGACTGGTGCGTGAACAGGCACTCGCCCAGGTCCGCGCCGCGCAGGTCGGCCCCGCGCAGGTCCGCGCCGGTCAGGTCGGCGGCGCCGAGGCGTACGCCCCGCAGGTCGGCGCCGATCAGGCAGGCGCCGCGCAGGTTCGCCCCGGTCAGCGGGGTACGGCGCAGGTCCACCCCGATCAGCATCGCGCCCCGGCGGTCCGGGCCGGCCCGCCCGGCGCGGGCCTGCTCGGCGGCGCGGGACAGCAGGCGGTTGGCCCGGTCCCGGTGTGCGCCGACGTCGAGGGCGAGCAGTTCGTCAGGGGTGCCGTCGGTGAGCCGGCCGGTCTCGTCGAGCGCGGCGGTCAGCTCGTCGCGCAGCGGTCCGGGCGCGGTGAGGCGTACCGCCTCGGTCAGGTACCACAGCAGCTCGTGCAGCGGCCGCAGCACCGCGAAGCTGTCGAACATCCGCTGCGCGGTGGCCGCGTCGGCGCGCCAGTCGCGGCCGGCGAACGTGTGCCGGGTGAGGTGCTGACCGGCGCCGAAGCAGTCGAACACCGTGCATCCGGGGAAGCCGCGTTCCCGTAGCTCGGTGTGGATGCCGCAGCGGAAGTCGGCGCCCAGGTTCGGGCAGGGCCGCCCGGCGGGTTTGTCGATGGCGAAGTCGGCCGACGCGGTGAACGCCGGCGCGACGCAGCACACCCCGGCGCAGCGCGAACAGTCTGCCCGCAACTCCCGCCCGCCACCTACCACGCGCCCGTCCACAGCACCCCCGTCCACCCGCACCATTCTCCGCACCCACCCCGCCCCCACCCCACCTGCCCCGTCGATCATGAGGTTGACGGCGACAAATCGGACCGGAAACGCCGCCAACCTCATGATCGACGCGAAGGGGTGGGGAGGGGAGGGTCAGAAGGTGAAGAGGGCGGCTGTGGTGCGTTGCATCAGGCAGGGGTTGCCGAACGTCCGGGTGTAGGAGACCGGACGGTCCTGCCAGAAGCCCGCGGCGCGGGCGACGACCGGGGCGTACTGGGAGGTGCACGGCGCGCCGTCCATGTCGAGCGCGTCCAGATCGCCGTCGACGCGGGCGACGAGCCGGCAGGCGGTGATCGGGTCGGGGTGCAGGCCGCCGGTGGGCCCGCAGGTCAGCACCGCGGCGCGCACGGCGGTGCCGTCGTCGACGGTGAGCAGCAGCACCGAGGGGGTCTCCGGGCCGGGGCGCGGGGCGGCGTCCGCGGGGGAGGCCGGCGCGGCGAGGCCGCCGAGCGCGGCGGCCAGGGCCGCAGCGGCGGTACGTCGGGCGAAGGGCATGGGTGGTCCTTCCGTCGGGGCCCGGGTGAGGGCCGGTGGGCGGCCCGGCACGTCGTGCGAACCGGACCGCCGAGAACCCTAGGTGGACGGTGTGAACGCGAAGAGTCACGAAGGGTTGCACCGGCCGACCGCGCGGACCGTCGGTGTGACACCGGCGTACGGGAATGCCCGAACGGCTGACAACCGCTTGAATGCCTCGCGGCAACGCATTCCGAATTCGCGACACGCCTGCCTGAAAGGCTGACAACCGAATAGCGCCGTTATTGCGCCGATGCATTCCGTACGCCGGATCGTTGTCAATGCTCGACAACCGGAACGGCCGTTATCGGAACGATTCTTTTCGGTGCCCGGAAGCGCATTACCGTCGGGTGGCAGGGCGTTTTCGTCCCCATCGGGAGGACTGCTCATGAGCGAACTGTCGCACCCACCGGCCGCCCCCGGCCCCGACGTCGAGGCCGTTCCCGGCCCGCCCGGCCGGCCCGGCGAATTCGTCGGCCGGTCACCCGGCCGGCTCGCCTGGCTGCGGCTCAAACGCGACCGTACGGCCAAGGCCAGTGCCGTCACGCTCGCCGTCGCCGCCCTGGTCGCGCTCGGCGCGCCGCTGCTGGGACGGCTCACCGGAATCGACCCGACCGACAAGTTCGTGGACCGTCTCAACGATTTCGGAATGCCGATCGGGTATGCCGGCGGAATCAGCTCCGACCATTGGCTCGGGCTCGAACCCGGCAGTGGCCGGGACATCCTGATGCAACTGGTCTACGGCCTGCGGACGTCCCTGTTCATCGCGTTCACCTCGGCGCTGCTGGCATGCGGCATCGGTGTCGCGGTGGGTGTGCTGGCCGGATGGGCCAGAGGCTGGCTGGACAGCGTCGTCAACTGGCTGATCGACCTCACGCTGGCGTTCCCGTTCCTCATCTTCGCGCTGGCGGTCATCCCGATCCTCCAGGACCGCTTCTACTCCGACCGGGAGGCGCCGTCGCCGGCCTTCCGGGTGGCCCTGATCGTCGCCACCTTCGGCCTGTTCAGCTGGACGTACACCGCGCGTCTGGTCCGCGGGCAGGTGATCTCGCTGCGGGAGCGGGAGTTCGTCGACGCGGCCCGGGCCGCCGGCGCCGGCACCGCGCACATCCTGCTGCGGCAGCTGCTGCCGAACATCTGGGCGCCGATCCTGGTCACCGTCTCGCTGATGGTGCCGCAGTTCATCGCCATCGAGGCGGCGCTGGCGTTCGTCAACATCGGCGTCACCGAACCCACGCCCGACCTGGGCCGCATGATCTTCAACAGCATCGGCTACGTCGCGAGCGACCCCTGGTACACCCTGTTCCCCGGGTTGACGGTCTTCCTGCTGGTCCTGGCGTTCAACCTGCTCGGTGACGCGCTGCGCGACTCGCTGGACCCCCGCTCCACCCGGTAGTCCCCACGGCCATCAGTGCCCGGCCGGCGGGGGCCGCCGGGCAGGAAGGAGCAACCGTGCGCGCACGAACCCGGACACTGACAGGTGTCCTCGCGGCGGCGGCGCTGGCCGCCGCCGGCTGCAGCCCCACCACCGACGACGGCGGGGGCGGCGACGACCAGAAGACCAAGACCCAGAGCGGATCTGTCTCGTACGAGGCCGCCGACAACCAGGGCCCGGCGAAGGACGTCGACGGGGCGACCCGCGGCGGCACCCTCACCGTCATGCAGCCGGCCGACTTCGAGCACCTGGACCCGGCCCGCAACTACGTCAACGTGCAGCAGGTCGCCGGCGGGCTGCTCTACCGCGCGCTCAACGGCTACAAGGAGGACGGCAGCGGCAAGCTGCTGCTCGTCGGCGACCTGGCCACCAACCCCGGCAAGGACGTGAACGGTGACTGCAAGGTCTGGGAGTTCACCCTGCGCGACGGCGTGAAGTACGAGGACGGCACGCCGGTGTCCAGCAAGGACGTCGCACACGGCATCGCCAGGTCGTTCGCGGCGAACCTCAACGAGGGCCCGCACTACATCCAGCAGTGGCTGTACCCGGGCGGGGCGTACAACGCCACCTACAAGGGACCGTACGACGGCGGCAAGCCGGTGCCCGACGGCGTCACCACACCCGACGACCGGACCATCCGGTTCACCTTCCCGCAGCCGCACTGCGACCTGCCGTACGCCGCGGCGCTGCCCACCAGCGCGCCGGTGCCCGCCGCGAAGGACACCCGCGCGAACTACGACCTGCGGCCGTTCTCGTCCGGGCCGTACCGGGTGAAGTCCTACCAGCGCGACGTGTCGCTGGAGCTGGAACGCAACCCGAACTGGGATCCGGCGACCGACCCGATCCGCAACGCGTACCCGGACGCGATCCGGATGACGTTCGGCCTGGAGCAGGCCCAGATCGCGGAGCGTCTGGTCGCCGACGGGCCGGCCGACCAGGCGGCGCTGAGCTGGTCGGACGTGCCGCCGTCGGTGCTGCCCCGCACCACCGGCGCGGGCGTCGCCGACCGGGTGGTGCGCGGCCCGACGCAGTACAACTGGGTGCTGAGCATCAACACCCAGCGGGTCACCGACCTGAGCGTACGGCGGGCGCTGAACTACGCCGTCGACAAGGACGCCCTGCTCAAGGTGCTCGGCGGGCAGGCCGCGGGCTCACCCGCCACCACGCTCATGTCGCCCACCACCGCCGGGTTCGTCCCGTACGACCTGTTCAACGCCCCGGTCACCGGCGACAAGGCCAAGACCGCCGAGTTGCTCGCCGGCAAGCGGCCGAAGCTGGTGCTCGCCCACTCCAACCTGGAACTACGCACCCAGCAGGCCGAGGCGCTGCGCAAGAACCTCACCGACATGGGCTTCGACATCGTGATGAAGCCGATCGACAACAGCAGCTACTACGACGAGGTCGGCCGCAAGGGCAACCCGTACGACCTCTACCTCACCGGCTGGGGCTCGGACTGGCCCACCGGCTCGACCGTCATCCCGCCGGTCTACGACGGACGGGAGATCGTGGCCGAGGGCAACCAGAACCTGTCGTATCTCAACGAACCGTCCGTCAGCGCGGAGATCGACCGGGTGCGCGACCTGCCGGCCGCGGAGCAGGACGCCGGCTGGATGGCGCTCGACCGCATGATCATGGAGAAGTACGCCCCGGTCGTGCCCTGCTACTACGACGCCACCTACGAGCTGCACGGCTCGAAGGTCGGCAACGCCTTCCTCAGCGACGCCTTCGGGATCATCTCGCTCAACGGCATCTACGTGAAGAAGTGACAGCCGCGCGGGGGCGGCTGCCACGGCGGCCGTCCCCGCGCCCACCCCGGGGGAGGTGCTCCCGTGCTCCGTTTCGTCGTACGGCGGCTGCTCGTCGCCGCCCTGACCCTGGTCGTCATCAGCCTTGTCACGTTCGTCCTCTTCTTCGCGGTGCCGAGCAGCCCGGCGAAGGTGATGTGTGGCAAGAACTGCACGGCCGAGGACATCGCGCAGGTCGAGCGCCGCCTCGGCATCGACCAGCCGCTGCCCCGGCAGTACGCCGACTTCGTGCACGGCGTCTTCGCCGGCCGCACCTACGGCGAGGGTGACTTCCGGCAGGACTGCCCGGCGCCCTGCCTCGGCTACTCGTTCCGCAACAACCAGCCGGTCACCGAGATCGTCGCCCAGCGCGCCCCGGTGACGTTCAGCATCGTCCTCGGTGGCGCCGTGCTCTGGCTCGGCCTCGGCGTCTCGCTCGGCATGGTGTCGGCGCTACGCCGCGGTACGGCGTTCGACCGCGCCGCGATCGGCGTCACGCTGGCCGGGGCGTCGATGCAGGTCTACTTCTTCGGGCTGATCCTGCTCTACCTGCTCGTCTACTCCACCGGGCTGCTGCCGTTCCCCAGCTACACCCCGCTGACCGAGAGCCCGCTGCGCTGGGCGGGCGGGCTGCTGCTGCCCTGGATGACGCTCGGTTTCCTCAACTCCGCGCTGTACGCCCGGCTGTCCCGGGCCCAGATGCTGGAGACGCTGTCGGAGGACTTCGTCCGTACCGCCCGGGCGAAGGGGCTGCCCGCCCGGAAGGTGCACACCCGGCACGCGTTGCGGGCGGCGATCACCCCGATCGTCACGATCGCCGGGCTGGACATCGGCACCAGCCTCGGCGGCACGTTCATCACCGAGACCATCTTCGGCCTCCAGGGTCTCGGCAAGGCGACTGTGGAGGCGGTGCAGTTCCTCAACCTGCCGGTGGTGATGGCGACGGTGCTGCTGGCAGCGGTGTTCATCGTGGTCGCCAACATCGTCGTCGACGTGCTGTACGCGGTGATCGACCCACGGGTCCGGCTGAGCTGAGGGAGGGGACGGACATGGTGGAGCTTCCGGTGCCGCGTAGCGGCGAGGGCCCGTACCTGCGGGTCAGGGATCTGCGGGTGCGGTTCGACACCGAGGACGGTGTGGTGCGGGCCGTGGACGGTGTGTCGTTCGCGGTGGAGCGGGGTCGCACGCTCGGGATCGTGGGGGAGTCCGGGTCGGGTAAGAGCGTGACGTCGCTGGCGATTCTCGGTCTGCACAACGCGAAGCGGACGGCCGTCTCGGGGGAGATCTGGGTGGGTGGGCGTCAGCTGGTCGGGTCGGGTGAGGAGGAGGTGCGGCGGCTGCGGGGCCGGGACATGGCGATGGTCTTTCAGGATCCGTTGTCGGCGTTGCATCCGTACTACTCGGTGGGGCGGCAGATCGCGGAGGCATATCGGGTGCATCATCCGAGGGCGGGTCGGCGGGAGGCGCGCACGCGGGCGGTGGACATGCTGGGGCGGGTGGGGATTCCGCAGCCGGCGAAGCGGTTTGATCAGTATCCGCATGAGTTCTCCGGTGGGATGCGGCAGCGGGCGATGATCGCGATGGCGCTGGTCAACGACCCAGACCTGCTGATCGCCGACGAGCCGACCACCGCCCTGGACGTGACGGTGCAGGCGCAGATCCTGGACCTGCTCAGTGATCTGCAGGACGAGTTCCGGTCCGCGATCGTGTTGATCACCCACGACTTGGGTGTGGTGTCGCAGGTGGCTGATGACGTGTTGGTGATGTATGCGGGTCGGGCGGTGGAGCACGGGAGTGTGGAGCGGGTGTTGCGGGCGCCGCAGCATCCGTACACGTGGGGGTTGTTGTCGAGTGTGCCGTCGTTGCACGGTGACGCCGACGCGGACCTGCTGCCCATCCCGGGTAACCCGCCGTCGCTGATCAACCTGCCGTCGGGGTGCGCGTTCCATCCGCGGTGCCGCTGGTCCGGGGTGAACGGCGACCGCTCCCGCACGGAGGTGCCGGAGCTGGTCACGGCGGGGGTGGCGGGTCATCTGGTGGCCTGCCATCTGCCGGTCGCCGCGCGGGAGCGGATCTACCGCGACGAGGTCGCGCAGGTGGGGGTGGCGAGATGAACACCGGCCAGGACACGACCGGCGTGGCCGTCGGCGCGCGGCGCGGTGAGGCGGCATCAGGGGAGGCGGCTGAGCCGTTGCTGTCGGTGCGGGGGCTGACGAAGCACTTCCCGGTGCGGCAGGGTCTGCGTGCGCGGGGTGCGGTGCGGGCGGTCGACGGGCTGGACTTCGACGTGCGTGCGGGGGAGACGCTCGGGTTGGTGGGGGAGTCGGGGTGTGGGAAGACCACGACCGGGCGGATGCTGGTGCGTCTGCTGGAACCCACCGCCGGCAGCATCACCTTCGCGGGGCGGGACATCACCCACGGTGGGCGTCGTGAGTTGCGGGCGTTGCGGCAGGACCTGCAGATCATCTTCCAGGACCCGTACGCGTCGCTGAACCCCCGCCACACGGTCGGGCGGATCGTGGCCATGCCGTTGCAGGTCAACCGGATCACCCCGCCCGGCGGGGTGAAGAAACGGGTCCAGGAACTGCTCGAACTCGTCGGGTTGAACCCGGAGCACTACAACAGGTATCCGCACGAGTTCTCCGGCGGGCAACGCCAGCGCATCGGCATCGCCCGCGCCCTGGCGCTGAAACCGAAACTGATCGTGGCCGACGAACCCGTCTCCGCGCTGGACGTGTCGATCCAGGCGCAGGTCATCAACCTGCAACGCGACCTCGACCTGGCATTCGTGTTCATCGCCCACGACCTCGCCGTCGTGCGGCACTTCTGCCACCGCGTCGCCGTCATGTACCTCGGCAAGATCGTCGAGATCGGCGACCGCGACACCATCTACACCCGCCCCCAGCACCCCTACACCCGGGCGCTGCTGTCCGCCATCCCCGACGTCACCGCACTCGGACCCGCCGGACGCATCCGCCTCACCGGCGACGTCCCCACCCCACTCAACCCACCATCAGGCTGCCGCTTCCGCACCCGCTGCTGGAAAGCCACCGACCACTGCGCCACCGAAGAACCGGCGCTGGTCACCCGCGACGGCGGCCGGCAGCTCACCGCCTGCCACTACCCGGAGCAGCAGCAAGCACCGCTCGACGCGCCCACGGAAGCCGCCCTCGAACCCGGCAGCAACGAACGACCCTGACCCACGACGCGGCCGGGGGCGACCGTGCCCGAATAACTCCTGACCGCCTGGCGGCACGGTCGCCCCGGCCCTGAACGGTGACCTCCCGAGCACGGACCTCAGACGGACCGCCAGGAATCAGAGGAAAGAGCAGAAGCCTGCGGACCCATCAACAGCATCCCCCCGTCCACCGCCCACGAGGCCCCCGTCACGTACGCCGCAGCCGGTGAGGCAAGCATCGCCACCACCGCCGCCACCTCGCGGGCGTCACCGGGACGTCCCACCGGCACGCCCGGACGCTCCTGGGTGAACGGGTCGACGTCCTCCTGCCCGGTCATCGGAGTGGCGATCTCACCCGGCGCCACCGCGTTCACCGTGATCCCGTCGGCGGCCAGTTCCTGCGCCATCACCTTCGTGAGCAGACCGAGCCCGCCCTTGGCGGCGCAGTACGCCGACGAGCCGACCCGGGGTGCGTGCTCGTGCACGCTGGTGATGCTGATGATCCGGCCGCCCCGCCCGGCGGCGCGCATCAGCCGGGCGGCCCGCTGCGAGCACAGGAACGGCCCGTCCAGGTCCACCGCGAGCACCTCCCGCCACTTATCCCAGCTCACGTCCACGAAGGGTTCGGAGAGGCCGGTGCCGGCGTTGTTGACGAGTACGCCCAGGCCGCCGAGCCGATCGGCCAGCTCGTCGACCACCGCCGCCGCCTCGGGGAGACGGGTCAGGTCCAGCTCGGCGGTCTCGCAGCGGCGGCCGGTGGCGCGCACCTCGGTGGCGGTGCGTTCGGCGCCCGCCGCGTCGCCGTACCAGGTGATGCCGATGTCGTAACCGGCTTCGGCGAGCGCCACCGCGCACGCCTTGCCGATGCCGGAGTCCGCGCCGGTGACGATCGCGACGCGGTCGTAGTCCTCGTATCGTTCGGGCATGTCCGCGCACTACCCGCGGGTGGCGGCCTCAACCGGCCGGACGACCCCGGCTCGCCCGGCGGTTTCGTCGGACCCGCTCGCTAGGGTACGGGCGTGATCGCCGATGACTCCGATGCCGTGACATTCCGCTTCCTGCGCATGATGCGTGCCGAGATAGGCGCCGAACGGGTGGGGGAGGATTCGCTCGGCCGCACCGTCGACCTGGCCCGGCGCTTGTGGGGCACCGGCGACGCCGCCGACGCGCGGCTCGCCGACGCCCTGCGGGAGCTGCACGGCGAGCCGGTCGACGTGGCCGATCCGCACGACGTGGCGGGTGCCGCGAGCGCTCTGACCGCCGACGCGGGCCTGCTCACCGAGCCGGACCCGCGCGGCGCGGCGATCGCCCGGTTCGCCGCCAACGCCCGCCGACTGCGCACCGGCGAGATCACCGCGGCCGAGTTCGACGAGCTGATGGCGCGCGACCGGACCGACCCCGACGCCTGACCACGAGCGGTCGGCTACCAGCGTCGTCGCCGTGCGCCCGAAACCTGCGCGTCGGCGACCACGCCGCGCGACCGGCAGCCGCCACGCCGCCCGACCGGTCGTCATCACGCCGGCGGGGTCAGCCCGTCCGGACCGGGACGGCGAACTCCGGCGCGTCCGCGGTGAGCAGCGCCGTCCGCGACGGCACACACCACTGCTCGACCAGCGCGGCCGCCAGCTCGTCCAGCATCCGGCGCACTGCCGGCGCCGCGCCCTCGTGCATCGCCTCGATCACCACGAGCACCTCGGTGGTGCCGGCCCGTACCGCCGACGCGCCGCTCTGCCGGTGACACCAGCGCCGGGCGTGCGCGTGTCCGCCCCGGTCGGCGAAGATCACCTCGCCGGGCGCGGGGTGCTCGCTCTCCCCGCCGAGCCCCAGGTAGTGCTCCGTGCCGTCGGCCGGGCGCACGGTCAGGTCGCCGTCGATCCGGGCCAGGTCGAGCACGGCGACCGGCACCGCGTACCGGACGGACAGCGCGTTGCCGAGGTCCACGAGCGGATGCAGCCGGGGCACGTCCCCGTCCCGCCGCAGCCGGCGCAGCAGTGACTCGGCCGCGCAGCGGTAGCGGGTCGGCGGGCAGCCCATCCGGGTGAACGCGCGACGCCACGCCTGGATCTCCGGGAAGCCACCCTCCGACCCGGCGGCGAGCCGGTCCCGCGCGGTGCCGAGGTAACCGGCCAGCCGTGGCACCACGTCGACGTCGGGCGTGACGCCCGTGGCGTGCAGGACGCCGCAGGTCAGTTCGGGGAAGGCCGACCAGATCTCGGGGGAGTGACGGAAACGCACGGGAAGGCTCCTTCTGGGCGGTGAGGGCGGGCTAGGCGGTGAACGCGAGGCCGAGGCCCAGGACGAGGAAGCTGCCGGCGAAGGCGTGCCGCAGCAGCCCGGTCAGCCGGGGCCGGGACAGCACGCGGCGGCGCAGCGCACCGGCCAGGAGCGCGTACCCGGCGAACACCAGCAGCGTGACTGCCATGAACACCAGGCCGTAGGCGAGCATGCGCACTGTGGCGGCGGGCGCGTCCGGCGGTACGAACTGCGGCAGGAACGCCACGAAGAACACCGTCACCTTCGGGTTCAGCAGGTTCAGCAGCACCCCGTCCCGGAACACGGCCGCCGCGGGACGCGGGGGCCGGTCACCGTCGAGGGCGAACGTGCCCCGGTCGCGCAGCGCCGACCAGGCCATCCAGAGCAGGTACGCCACACCCAGCCAGGTCACCACGCGGAACGCCGGGGTGCCGGCGCGCAGCAGGGCGGCCAGGCCGGTCACCGCGGCGATCACGTGCGGGACGAGGCTGAGCGTGCCGCCGGCAGCAGCGGCCAGGCCGGCCCGGCGTCCGGCGGTCACGGCGGTGGCGAGCGTGTGCATCACCCCGGTGCCCGGAGTGATCGCGACGACGAGCGAGGTGAGCAGGAAGGCGACTGTCATGCGGTCCAGCCTGCGACCATAATGGCCCGATGGACAGGGCCAAACACGTCGTTCCCGAGGAGTCCAAAGCGGCCGGTGCGGATTTCCTCCAGCTCGACGTCGGCGAGGCGCCGCCCGGTGGCCGCGCCGACTGGCTGGCCGCCCGGCTGCGTTCCGCGATCGCCGACGGCCGGGCGCCGGTGGGCACCCGCCTGCCCGCCAGCCGGGTGCTCGCCGCCGAGCTGGGCGTCTCCCGCGGCGTGGTGACCGAGGCGTACCAGCGGCTCGCCGAGGACGGGCAGGTGGCGGGACGCGGCCGGGTCGGAACGGTGGTGGTCGCCACGCCGACCGCCGTGGTCACGCGGCCGTCCGAGCCGAGGAGAGCACCGGAGGTGTTCGCCACCCGGCCCGGCGTCGACGCCTTCGACGAGTTGCGCGCCGTACCCGCGCAGGTGGACCTGACTCCCGGCGTACCCGATCTGGCGGCCTTTCCCCGCGCGGCCTGGTTGCGGGCCGAGCGGGCCGTGCTGCACCGGATGACGCCCGCGGCGCTCGGCTACGGCGACCCGACCGGGACGCCCGCGCTGCGACTGGCCGTCGCGAACTGGCTGGCCCGCAACCGGGGCGTCCGCGCGGACCCGGCCGAGGTGGTGATCGTGGCCGGGGTGTCCCAGGCGCTCGGCCTGCTCGCGCGGGTGCTGCACGACCGGGGCACGCACACCGTGGCGGTGGAGGATCCCGGCTCCCTCGGCGTACGGCAGCACCTGGTCTACGCCGGGCTGGCGACACCGCCGGTCCCGGTGGACGACCGGGGACTGTGCGTCGACGAGCTGGAGCGCTCCGGCGCGCCGGCCGTGCTGCTCACCCCGGCGCACCAGTTCCCGACCGGCGTGGTGCTCGACGGCGACCGGCGCCGGCGGCTGCTGCGGTGGGCACGGGGCGGCGGCCTGGTGGTGGAGGACGACTACGACGCCGAGCACCGCTACGACCGTCCGCCGGTGCCGGCGCTGCGTGCCATGGCGCCGGACCGGGTCTGCTACGTCGGCAGCATCTCCAAGCTGCTCGCGCCGGCTCTGCGGATCGGGTGGATGCTGGTGCCGCCCGCGCTGCACGCCGACGTGGTGGCCGCGAAGCGTGGGGCCGACCTCGGCAACGCGGCGTTGCCACAGCTCGTGCTGGCCGAGCTGATGGAGTCCGGCGCGCTGGAACGGCACCTGCGGCTGCTGCGCCACCGGCACGTACGTCGCCGGGACGCGATGGTCCGGGCGGTCCGCGCGTACCTGCCGGGGGCTGTGGTGCACGGTGCCGCGGCCGGGCTGCACCTGATGGTCACGCTGCCCGGCGACGTCGACGACCGCGCGCTCGCGGCGGCGGCGCTGCGCCGCGGCGTCAAGGTCCACCCGCTGTCCTGGCACGGCCAGCGCCCGCAACCACCCGGCCTGGTCCTCGGGTACGCGGCCACCCCGCCCTCCGAGATCGACCGAGCGCTCTCCACGGTGGCCGGCGCACACCGGACCCCGCCCCTTTGATCAAGGAGTTCGCGCCGGGTCGATCTCGTCGACGGACACGAACTCCTTGATCAAAGGGGGACGGGCGGGGTGGGCGGAGGATAGAGGGCGGCCAGGGCGGCGGCGGTCTCGGCCAGGCGGGCGCGCAGCGGGGCGGGGGCGAGAACCTCCACCTCGGCGCCGAGCCGGAGCAGGTCGCCGTGGGCGTGGGTGAGCGACTCGATCGGGATGACCGCGTGCACCCAGCCGGAGGCGTCGGGCGGGCCGGCGCTCGCCTCGGCGGCGGCCACCACCACGTCGCTGCCGACCTCGCGCAGCCGGGCGAACCCGCGCGGCGACAGCCGGATGCGCGCCTCGTCGCGGTGCAGCCCGGCCCGGAACTCCACCACGTGCGCGCGCCACCAGGCCGGCAGGTCGAAGTCCGGCCGCTCGAACGGCTCGCCCAGCGGCGTCAGGTCGAGGATCTGGTTGACCCGGTAGGTGGCCGGGTCGGCGCGGTCCGGCCGGGCGGCGACCAGGTACCAGCGCCCGCCCTTGAGCACCAGCCCGTACGGTTCGAGGACCCGGGTCGTCTCGCCCCGCCAGCCCCGGTAGCGCACCCGGACCCGGTGCTGCCGCCACACCGCCTCGGCGGCCTCGGTCAGGTGCGGCGACGGGTCACCGTCGGAGTACCAGCCCGGTGTGTCCAGGTGGAACCGCTGCTCCAGCCGGGCCGCCCGGTCGGCCAGCGGCGCGGGCAGCGCGGCCCGCAGCTTGAGCTGCACGGCGGCGACGACCGACTGGTAGCCCAGTTCGGCGGCCGGCCCGGGAAGCCCGGCGAAGAGGAGCCGGTCGGCCTCCCCGGCGGTCAGCCCGGTCAGCCGGGTCCGCCAGCCCTCCACGAGCCGGTAGCCGCCGTCGTGTCCGGCCTCGCCGTACAGGGGGATGCCGGCGGCGTGCAACGCCTCCACGTCCCGGTAGACGGTGCGCGCCGACACCTGGAGGCGGGCGGCCAGGTCGGCGGCGGTCAGCCGGCCGTGCGCCTGCAGGAGCAGCAGGATGGACAGGAGTCGACTGGCCCGCATTCCACTGACAGTAGCTGTCAGGGGAGCGGTCCTAGCGTGCCCGCATGGCTTTTCACGACAAGGAGCTGACAGTGCCGGGGACCGTCGAGGTCGGCGGCCGGCACGTCAAGCGCTACCACATCGACCAGCCGGACCGCCGCCTCGAACCGCGGGTGGTCGACGCCGCGTACGCGTACCTGCCGGCGCTGCTGCCCGGCCCGGACGGCACGACCCCGCCGGCGAGCTGGGTGGTGCTGCACCGGGGCGCGGACACCGGGGCGTACCTGCTGGCCTACAGCTGGTTCTTCGACAACGTGGTCGAGTGCCGGATCGCGATCGCCGGGCAGCCGGCGCTGGACTGCCCGGACGACGACCCGGCGCACTTCGTCGACCTGACCCGCCGCGGCGTCGGCTGCGTCTGGGAACTGGGCGTGCTGGAACACGAGCGCGCCGCCTGGATCCGGCACGTGTTCGCGCCGGACCGGCCGGACCTGGCCGGCTACCTTGCCGACGCCCGGGCCGAGGGGCCGGTGGGCCGCTGATGGGCGACTTCGACTTCCTCGCCGGCGTCTGGGACGTGACCAACCGGCGGCTGCGGCAGCGGCACGTCGGCGGCGACGACTGGGACGAGTTCGCCGGCGTCAGTGAGGCGCGCTCGTTCTTCGGCGGCGCGGGCAGCTTCGACGAGATGCGCTGCCCGAGCCGGGGTTTCTCCGGCGCCTCGGTGCGCATCCTGAACCCGGCGACCGGGCTGTGGTCGATCTACTGGATGCACAGCGCGCGGGGCGTGCTGGAGCTGCCGCCTGTGGTGGGCCGGTTCACCGATGGTGTCGGTGAGTTCTACGCCGACGACACCGACGAGGGGCGGCCGGTGCGCTGCCGGTTCCTCTGGTCGGCGATCACCCCGGTCTCCTGCCGGTGGGAGCAGGCGTTCTCCACCGACGGTGAGCGCACCTGGGAGACCAACTGGGTCATGGAGTTCCGCCGGACGGCGTGAGTGGCGGCGGCGTGACCGGCGGCGTGGTGGTCCGGTAGATCGCGGTCAGCCACACGTCGAGCAGCACGTCGACCACGTCCCGCTCGGCCACCGCCGGGCCGTCCCCGGCGAACGTGGCGTACCAGACGCGTTCGTTCATCGAGTTCAGCGCGATGGCGAGGTCCCGGGCGGGCAGCCCGTCCGGGGCCGCGCCGCGGGCGCGTTCGGCCTCGATCGCGGCCTGCACCGCGCGGACCCAGCGTTCCAGCACCTCGGCCCAGAGCCGCCGCACCTCGGCGTTGGTGCCGCGCACCTGGGCGCAGGCCAGCACCACGTCGCGGTGCCCGCCGAAGGTGGCGTGGAACCGGGCGATCAGCTCCCGCCAGTGGGCGCGCGGATCCTCGGCGAGCCGCTCGAACACGCCACCGGCGGCGGCGTCGGCCTCCTCGGTGACACGGTCGAGCAGCGTGAGCAGCACCGCGTTCTTGGACGGGAAGTAGAAGTAGAACGTGGGCCGCGAGATGCCCGCGCCGCGGGCCAGGTCGTCGATGGAGATGTCGGCGAAGGGGCGCTGGGTCAGCAACCGTTCGGCCGTGGCCAGGATCGCCGTCTCCCGCTCGTCGCCGGTGGACCGGCCGGCTCGCCGTCCGCGCGTCGGCGCGGCGCCGGCCGGCGTACGGGCGGTCGTCATGTCGGCTGATGCTACACCCGCTCGACACCGTGTCGATTCGACTCGACACGGTGTTGACTGCGGTCGACGGCGATGGATAGTGTCCGGTCCACCGCCGGTGCGAACGGGAGAAGCGATGGCCGCAGACCACGTCGACGTCCTCATCGTCGGGGCCGGCCTGTCCGGCATCGGCGCCGCCGTCCACCTCGGACGCGAATGCCCCGGCAAGACCTACGCCGTACTGGAGGCCCGGGGCGCCATCGGCGGCACCTGGGACCTGTTCCGCTACCCGGGCATCCGCTCCGACTCGGACATGTACACCCTCGGCTACTCGTTCAAGCCGTGGACCGACCCGAAGGCCATCGCCGACGGCGACTCCATCCGGGCGTACGTGCGCCAGACCGCCCGCGAGTACGACGTGGAGCGGCACATCCGCTTCCACCACCGGGCGGTACGCGCCGAGTGGGACAGCGCCACCGCACGCTGGACCGTGCACGCCCACCGCGACGACACCGGCGAGGACGTCACCGTCACCTGCGGGTTCCTGTTCACCAACTCCGGCTACTACCGCTACGACGAGGGCTACACGCCACGGTTCCCCGGCGTCGAGCGGTACGCCGGCACGCTCGTGCACCCGCAGCACTGGCCCGACGACCTGGACTACGCCGGCAAGCGGGTAGTGGTGATCGGCAGCGGCGCCACCGCCGTCACACTGGTCCCGGCCATGGCCGAGCGGGCCGAGCACGTCACCATGCTCCAGCGCTCACCGACGTACGTGATCGCACTGCCCTCGCGCGACCCGTTCGCCGACGCCGCGCGGCGCTGGCTGCCCCCGAAGGCCGCGTACGCGGTGGCCCGGTGGAAGAACGTCGCGCTCGGCGTGGCCAACTTCCAGCTCAGCCGCCGCGCCCCCGGTGTGGTGAAGCGGTTCCTGCGCCGGGCCGCGAAGGGCCGCCTTCCGTCCGGGTACGACGTCGACAGGCACTTCTCGCCCCGCTACAACCCCTGGGACCAGCGGCTCTGCGTGGTGCCGGACGGGGACCTGTTCGCCGCGCTGAGCGCCGGCCGCGCGTCCGTGGTGACCGACACCATCGACACGTTCACCGAGCACGGCATCCGGCTCACCTCCGGCGAGGAACTGCCCGCCGACGTGGTGGTCACCGCCACCGGCCTCAACCTGCTCGCGCTCGGCGGCATGACCCTGAACGTCGACGGCGCCGAGGTCGACCTCGCATCGACGGTGGCCTACAAGGGCATGATGCTGTCCGGCGTGCCGAACTTCGCCATGACCATCGGCTACACGAACGCCTCCTGGACGCTCAAGGCCGACCTCGTCGCCACGTACGTCTGCCGGCTGCTGCGCCACCTCGACGACACCGGGCAGCAGATCGTCACGCCGCTCGCCCCGGACACCGACGACCTGGTGCCGATCATCGACCTCCAGTCCGGCTACGTGCTGCGCGCCGTGGACCAGTTGCCCAAGCAGGGGCCGCAGGCCCCGTGGCGGCTGCACCAGAACTATCCCCGCGACGTACGCCTGATGCGGCACGGCCCGCTCACCGACGGGGTGCGGTTCGCCCGCGCCGGCGCGCCCGCCACCGCCTCGGCCGCCACGACAAGCTCCGGAGGAACCGATGCGTGACCTCGTCTTTCCCGGCGGCACGGCGGTGCTCACCGGCGCGGCCGGCGGCATCGGCGCGGCGCTGGCCCACGGGCTGGCCCGGCGCGGCGCCGACCTGGTGCTGCTCGACCGCGACGCCGACGGCCTGGCCGCGACCGTCGCCGCGATCCGGGCCGCGTACCCGGATCGGCGGGTGGAGACCCACCTGGTGGACCTGGCCGACGCCGAGGCCACCGACCGGGTCGCCGCCGAGATCCACAGTGCGCATCCCCGGATCCGGCTGCTGATCAACAACGCCGGCGTGGCGCTGGGCGGGCGCTTCGACCAGGTCACCCTGGAGGAGTTCCTCTGGGTCATCGAGATCAACTTCCGGGCGGTGGTCCGCCTGACCCACGCGCTGCTGCCCGCGCTCAAGGCCGAGCCCGGCGCCCACCTGGTGAACGTGTCCAGCCTGTTCGGGCTGATCGCGCCTGCCGGGCAGGCCGCGTACTCGGCGAGCAAGTTCGCCGTGCGCGGCTTCACCGAGGCGCTGCGCCACGAACTGGTCGACGACGGCATCGGCGTCACATCGGTGCACCCGGGCGGCATCCGCACCCGGATCGCCGCCAGCGCCCGGGTCGGCAGCGGGGTCTCCCGTGAGGAGTACGAGGCCGGGCGCAAGCAGTTCGAGAAGCTGCTCACCATCGACCCGGCCACAGCCGCCGAGGTGATCCTGCGCGGCGCGCAGCGACGCCGCGGGCGGGTGCTGATCGGCTGGTCGGCGAAGCTGCCCGACCTGCTCGCCCGCGTCGCCCCCGCCGGCTACGGCAAGGTGCTGGCCCTCGGCATGCGCCCGGCCCGGCCCGCCGCCGCGCCCGCCGGCCCGGCCCGCCCCGCCGCCCCGGCCGCCGAGGCGTCCCCCGTCGCGGCGGACGCCGCCGTGCCGGTGCCGTCTCCCCGGGCCGGCGAGGAGGCCGCGGCGGAACCCGGACGCCAGGCGTGACGCTCGTCCTGCCCCCGGCCGACGAGCGCACCGTCGACGGACGCCGTACCCGGTGCCGGATCAGCGGCGACGGGCCGCCCGTGGTGCTGCTGCACGGCATCGGCCGTACCCTCGACGACTTCACCGCCCTGCACACCGCGCTGGCCCGCGACCACCTGGTGCTCGCGGTGGACCTGCCCGGGCACGGCGGCTCCGCGCCGCTGGACGGCCCGCACACGCTCCCGGCCCTGGCCGCGGCGGTCGCCCGGTTCCTGGACGTGGCCGGGGTGACCGGCCCGGCCCACCTGGTGGGCAACTCCCTCGGCGGAGCGGTGGCCATGCGCCTGGCCGCCGACGCGCCGCAGCGCGCCGCCAGCCTGGCGCTGCTCAACAGCGCCGGCTTCGGCCGCGAGGTGACGGTGGCGCTGCGGCTGCTGGCGATCCGCCCGCTGGCGCCGCTGCTGCTGCGCCCGCACCCGAAGATCGCCCGGCGTACCGAGCGGGCGATCTTCTACGACCCGGCGTACGTCACCGACGAGCGGATCGCCACCGCGCTGGCGGCGGCCGGTCAGCCGCACGCGGCCCGGGTGATGCGGGAGCTGGTCCGCGACCTGGGCACCTGGCGGGGCGTACGCCCGCAGTGGCGTGCCGACCTGCTCGACGCGGTGGCCGCGCTCGACCTGCCCACGCTCCTCGTCTGGGGCGAGCGCGACCTGGTCCTGCCCGCCGCGCATCTGACGTACGCCCGCACGCGGCTGCCGAAGGCGCGCAGCCACCTGTTCCGCGACACCGGGCACATGCCGCAGATCGAGCGGACCGCCGAGGTGGAGGCGCTGCTGCGGGAGCTGTGGGCCTGACCGTGGCCTTCGCCACTGTCCCGGCCCGCGCCGGACCGTCCCGCCGGCCGGGGGAGCAAGCTTAGATACATGACGCATCCCAGCCGGATTGCGCCGTCCGCCGCCGAGCGGGCGTACCGGCACCTCAAGCAGGCCATCCTGGAACAGGTCTACCCGGGCGGCCAGCTCGTCAGCGAGGGCGAGATCGCCGAGGCGACGGGCGTGTCCCGGACCCCGGTCCGGGAGGCGCTGCTGCGGCTGGAGAGCGAAGGGCTGGTCAAGCTCTACCCCAAGCGGGGCGCGCTGATCCGGCCGGTGTCGGCCCGGGAGATCGCCGACGTCATCGAGGCCCGCCGCCTGGTCGAGCTGCACGCCGCCGACCGGGTCTGGCCGCGCCGCGCCGAGCTGCGCGCCGACCTGGCCCGCCGGCTGGACGAGATGCGCCGCGCGCACGCCGCCGGTGACATCACCGCTCTGATGGCCGCCGACCGCTCATTCCACGCCGCCGTGGTCGAGGCGGCCGGCAACGAGATCCTGGCCGAGCTGTACCACCGGTTGCGCGACCGGCAGCTGCGCATGGGCGAGGCGAGCTTCCGGCTCTCGCCCGGCTGGGCCGAGGTCGCCCTCACCGAGCACGCCGGCCAGCTCGCCGCGCTCGACGGCGACGACCCGCAGGCGTGGCACGACGCGGTCGCCGCGCACATCGACACCGCCGCGCGGATGCTCGGAACGCTGCGGTGAGCGCGCCCCGCCGGCCCGCAGCCCTGGTGTACGCGGTGGCACTGACCGCGTACCTGACCGCCGTGTTCCACCGCAGCTCGCTCGGCGTCACAGGGGTCGACGCGGCGGACCGCTTCCACATCAACGCCGCCGCGCTCGCCACGTTCTCCGTCGCCCAGCTCGCCGTCTACGCCGTCATGCAGGTCCCGGTCGGGGTGCTGCTGGACCGCTACGGCTCGCGCCGCCTGCTGCTGGCCGGCGGCGCGCTGATGGTGGCCGGGCAGCTCATGTTCGCCGTCGCCGCGGACGTGCCGCTCGCGGTCGCCGCCCGGGTGCTCGTCGGCCTGGGCGACGCGATGACGTTCATCAGCGTGCTGCGCATCGTCGCGTTCTGGTTCCCCGGCCGGCGCAATCCGCTGCTGGTGCAGCTCACCGGCACCGTCGGCCAGCTCGGCGCGGTGCTCGGCGCCGTACCCCTGGTGCTGCTGCTGCACCGCGCGGGCTGGACGCCGGCGTTCCTGACCGCCGCGGCGCTCGGCGCGACTGTGGTGCTGCTGGTCCTCGTCGCGGTCCGCGACACCCCGCACGCCGAGCACGCCACCGCGCTCGCGCCCGACCTGGCCACCGTGCGCCGCCGGCTCGCCGAGGCATGGGCCCAGCCGGGCACCCGGCTGGGCCTGTGGACGCACTTCGTCACCCAGTTCTCCGGCTCGGTGTTCGCACTGCTGTGGGGCTACCCGTTCCTGGTGCAGGGACAGGGTTTCTCGCCCACCGCGGCGGCCGGGCTGCTCACCGTGATGACGATGGTGACGCTCGTGTGCGGGCCGGTGCTCGCGCACCTGTGCGCCCGCTACCCGTTCCACCGTTCGGTGCTGGTCTTCGCCATCACCGCCGCCACCGCCGGGATGTGGGCGGTGGTGCTGGCCTGGCCCGGCCGGGCGCCGCACGCGCTGCTGGTGGCGCTCGTGGTGGTGCTCGCGGTGAACGGCCCCGGCTCGATGATCGGGTTCGACTACGCCCGCTCGTTCAACCCGGTGCACCGCATTGGCAGCGCCACCGGCATCGTCAACGTCGGCGGTTTCGCCGCCTCGATCGTGCTGATCCTGGCCGTCGGCGTGGTGCTCGACCTGGCCACCCCGGCCGGGCACGACGCGCCGCCGCTGTCCGCGTTCCGCTGGGCGTTCGCCGTCCAGTTCCTGCTCTGGGCGCTCGGCGCGGCGCAGGTGCTGCGCTACCGCAACGCCGCCCGTCGCCGGCTCGCCGCCGAGCGGGCCGCCGCCGCGGTCCCGGCGGCGGCCTGAGTACGCAGGCGGCCCGGCGGTTCGCGGGCGTCCGGCCCGGTCCGGTCAGGGCCGGTGCCGGTGCCGTACCAGCGAGTCGAGCACCAGGGTCAGCCCCGCGCCGACCAGCCACACGTCCTTGGCCAGGCCGATGCCCGCCTGGCTCGGCCGCAGGCTGGTGCCCTCGCGCATGCCCGGCGTCTTCAGGTAGAGCTGCACCAGCCCGGCGCCGAACGCGGTGAGCGCGGCGCCGGCGAGCAGCGACGGGACGAACGGGGTGAGCAGCGCCGCGCCGAGCGCGATCTCGCCCCGGGACAGCAGCATGGCGAAACGGTCCGGCGGGATCTGCCGCAGCTGCGGCATCGCGCCGGCCGCCATGCCGTGCACGCCCGCGGCGGCCTCACCCTCCAGGGTCCGCTTGCCCAGCCCCGAGTTCAGGATGTACGCGCCGATGGCGACCCGCAGCGGCGCATGTGACAGCCTCATGATCACTCCCGTCCCACCTGGTAGAACCGGCACACCGGGTACCCCGTCATGACCAGGACAATCCGCCGGGCTTCATTGGTTCGCGGGTCATGATCAGCGGTAGGTTCTGGGTGCAGACGCACGTAACGAAGGAGGCACCGTGAGCCAGGAAGTCCGGGGAGTCGTGTCGCGGCGCAAGGGCGCGCCCGTGGAGGTCACCACCATCGTGGTGCCGGACCCGGGGCCGGGCGAGGCGGTGGTCCGCATCCAGTCGTGCGGCGTCTGCCACACCGACCTGCACTACCGCGAGGGCGGCATCAACGACGACTACCCGTTCCTGCTCGGCCACGAGGCCGCCGGCATCGTGGAGCAGGTGGGCGACGGCGTCACCGACGTGGCGCCCGGCGACTTCGTGGTGCTCAACTGGCGCGCGGTCTGCGGGCAGTGCCGGGCCTGCCGGCGCGGCCGCCCGTGGTACTGCTTCGCCACCCACAACGCGGCGCAGAAGATGACGCTCACCGACGGCACCGAGCTGACGCCCGCGCTCGGTATCGGCGCGTTCGCCGAGAAGACGCTCGTGCACGCCGGGCAGTGCACGAAGGTCGACCCGTCGGCCCGGCCGGCGGCGGTCGGCCTGCTCGGCTGCGGCGTGATGGCCGGCCTCGGCGCGGCCATGAACACCGGCAACGTGACCCGGGGCGACTCGGTAGCGGTGATCGGCTGCGGCGGCGTCGGCGACGCGGCGGTGGCCGGCGCGGCCCTGGCCGGCGCGACCACGATCGTCGCGGTGGACACCGACTCCCGCAAGCTCGACTGGGCGCGCAAGTTCGGCGCCACCCACACCGTGAACGCCTCCGAGAACGACGTGGTGGAGGCGATCCGCGCCGCCACCGGCGGCTTCGGCGCCGACGTGGTGATCGACGCGGTGGGCCGTCCGGAGACCTGGAAGCAGGCGTTCTACGCGCGCGACCTGGCCGGCACCGTCGTGCTGGTGGGCGTGCCCACGCCGGAGATGACAGTCGACCTGCCGCTCGCCGACGTCTTCGGGCGCGGCGGCGCGCTCAAGTCCAGCTGGTACGGCGACTGCCTGCCCAGCCGCGACTTCCCCATGCTGACCGAGCTGTACCGGCAGGGCCGGCTGGACCTGGACGCGTTCGTCACCGAGGAGATCGCGCTCGACCAGGTCGAGGAGGCGTTCACCCGGATGCACCACGGCGACGTGCTGCGCTCGGTGGTGGTCTTCCCGTGACCGCCCGCGTCGACCACGCCGTCACCTCCGGCACGTTCTCGCTCGACGGCCAGACGTTCGACGTGGACAACAACGTCTGGGTGATCGGCGACGACGCCGAGTGCGTCGTCCTCGACGCGCCGCACGACGTGGCGGCCCTCCGCGAGGTGATCGGTGACCGGCGGGTGCTGGCGATCATCGCCACGCACGCCCACGACGACCACGTCCGGGTCGCGCCCGAGCTGGCCCGGGCCACCGGCGCGCCGGTGCTGCTGCACCCGGCCGACCGGGTGCTGTGGGACATGGTGCACCCGGACACGGCGCCGGACGGCGAGCTGACCGACGGGCAGACGTTCACCGTCGGCGGGACCACGCTGCGGGTGCTGCACACGCCCGGCCACAGCCCCGGCGCGTGCAGCCTCTACGCCCCCGACCTGGGCGCGGTCTTCACCGGCGACACGCTGTTCGCCGGTGGGCCGGGCGCGACCGGGCGGTCGTACAGCGACTTCGGCACCATCGTCGAGTCGATCCGTACCCGGCTGTTCACGCTGCCACCGGAGACGGTGGTGCACACCGGGCACGGCGACGACACCACCATCGGGGCCGAGGCGCCGCACCTGGACGAGTGGATCGCCCGGGGCCACTGAGGACCCCGCATCCGCGCGGGCCCGGACCGGACTGCTCCGGCCGGGCCCGCGCGGCGTCTCCCGGGCCGCCCGCGCCCGGCGCCAACGGGCGTCCGTCCGCTGTGGACGGGCGCGGAAACGGTGTGGCCGCGCGCCGCCGGGTCCGGTGATACTCGGGCCCGTGCCCGTCGCCACCCTCACCGACGCCCAGTCCGCCGCGCTGCGCCACGTCCGCGACGTCGCGCTGCGCGACCGCCCGGCGGCGCTCGCCGTCATCGCCGATCACCTCGCCGCGTCCGGCGCCACGTACCGGTACGAGGAGGTGGTCGCCGCGGTGACCGGGTACGGGCGGCTGACGCTCAACTTCCACCCGGACCGGGTGCTGCGGGACGGCCGCACAGTGGTCGAGGCGCTGGACGGGGAGGGCGTCTACCGCAGCCAGTTCGAGACCGGCATCTCCAACGGCGGGCTGACCGCGTACCCGGGCGGCGACCGGGACGTCTGGGAGCGGGCGATGTTCGGCGGGGCGTACCAGCGTCCCGGCGTGCTCCCGGCGGAGCGCCCCAAGTACGGCGGCCTGAACCTGCTCGACCACGCCGACGGCGCGTGCCCCCGGTTCGGGTCCTGCCACCTGCGGCTGCGCCCGGAGGTGCTGGCGCGGGCGACGTTCACCTTCGGTGACAGCCACGTCGAGCCCACCGAGTTCGGCACCGCCGACGTCTTCGAGCCGGTGTTCGCGGCGCTGCTGACCGCCACCGCCGGGACCGGTGTCGCCCTGGGCGTGGCCGGCATGGACACCGGCACGCTGCTGCGGACGCTGTTGCGCCGCCGGGAACGGGAGTCCGGGCGGGTCGGCCGGGCGCTGGACGACTACATCGAGGCGCAGGTGCACGGCGAGATCGACCTCGCCCGCGACGTCGAGGCGCTCGTGGCCGACCCGTCGTTCCGCGGCACGGACGTGGGACGCCGCCTGGAGGGGATCGCCGCGCGGCACGGTCTGGCGCTGCGCTTCCACCCCGGCTTCGTGCTGCCGGTCGACGGCGTGGACGCCGAGTTCCGCGGCCCCGACATCCCGCCGCTGGCCGCACGGGTGGCCGCGGAGTTCGCCCGTCCGGGGGAGCCGCTGGACGCGGCGCTCGTCGGCCGCGCCGCCGCGTCGGTGGTACGCGAGCCGCAGCGCTGGGCCGACCGGGGACCGGCGGCGGTCACGCTTCAGCACCTCAAGCAGCTCTGGCACGTGCTGGTCCGATTCGGCGCCCCGGCCTGATTCCTCCCGGTCTGCGCCTGCGCCGCCCTGCTGCCGCAGTCCGCGGGTGACCTGGATCGCAGCCTCGGCGCTGCCCGGCATTTACGGAATGACCGACACTTCGGGCTCGTTGTGTCCCCCGTACCGCCGGAGCCCAAACACCTACCCGGCGGTAGTCCCTCGAGGGGCGCTCACCCCGGAGCGCGTCGTAACGATCGAAAGGGCAACCATCGTGAAGCAGCACTTCACTCGATGGCTCCCCGCCATCGCGAAGACCGCCGTCGCGAAGACCGCCGCCGTCTCCCGTAACCGCCGCGCCGCGCTGAGCGTGGCGGGGGTGGCCGTACTGGGCGGCCTGGCCGTCGGCCCCGTCGCCGTGGCCGCGCCGGTCACCAGCGGGCCGCACGCGGGCGCCAAGGCCGCGATCGACCTGGCCACCGGCAAGAAGACGTCCACCGAGGCGGTGAAGCCCGGCCAGACCACCGGCCTGGACAAGGTGCCGACCAGGGCAGACCGGCCGGCCAAGGAGAAGCTCGTGCCGCACGGCGTCGAGGGCGCGCAGTCGCGCATCCCGCTCGACGACGCGCAGCTCGACAACGCCAAGGCCATCGTCGAGGCGGCCAAGGAGACGGGCGTGGGGGAGCGGGGCGCCGTGATCGGCGTCGCGACCTCGCTGCAGGAGTCGAAGCTGTACAACCTGGGTCACCTCGGCGCGTACAACGACCACGACTCGGAGGGCCTGTTCCAGCAGCGCCCGTCGTCCGGTTGGGGCACGTCCGAGCAGATCACCGACCCGGAGTACTCCAGCAAGGCGTTCTTCAACGCGCTGAAGAACGTCGGCGGCTGGCATGAGCTGCCGCTGACCACCGCCGCGCAGACGGTCCAGGTGTCCGCCTACCCGTACGCGTACGCGCAGTGGGAGGAGCAGGCGGCGGACATCGTCCAGCAGGTCTGGTGACCCGACGCCCGTAGAGAGCGGCCGGCCCGTCCGGGGCCGGCCGTCTCCCCGTCACGACCGTGCCGCGTTGTCCGGTTCGGCTGTGGCGGGCGGCACTCCACCGGCGGAATCGGTGGCGGGCGGGTGGCGTTGTAACCCGGTGCGCGACCGGAGTGGCGCCGCCGAGCGCCCCGGGGGAACAACCCCGGCCGGCCGGTCGTTGCACACCCGGCACGCCGCGCGCTGCCGGACCCCCGAGATCCCCTTGAGCGCCTGACGGTGCCCACGCATCCACCCCCGGATGCGTCGACCCCCGAACGGAGCCCATCATGAACACGATCCTGCGCAAGAGCATCCTCGGTATCGCCGGCCTGGCCTTCACCGGTGGCGTGTTCGCCGGCCCGGTCGCCGCCCACGCGGCGGACACCGCCAAGCCGGCCGCCGTCGCGGTCCAGGGCGCGAGCCCGCAGGGCGCGCAGTCGCACGTGGACCTGAACGACGAGCAGCTCGCCAACGCCAAGGCGATCATCGCGGCCACCAAGAAGGCCGGCCTGCCCGAGCGTGCCGCGGTCATCTCGATCGCCACCGCGCTCCAGGAGTCGAAGCTGGAGAACCTGGGTCACCTGGGTGACCGCAACGACCACGACTCGCTGGGCCTGTTCCAGCAGCGGCCGTCCAGCGGGTGGGGCACGCCGGAGCAGATCACCGACCCCGAGTACTCGACGCTGGCGTTCCTCAAGGGCCTCAAGCAGGTCGACGGCTGGCAGGACATGCCGCTGACCGAGGCCGCGCAGACCGTGCAGGTCAGCGCCTACCCCGACGCGTACGCGCAGTGGGAGCAGCAGGCCGCCGAGATCGTCGCCCAGCACTGGAACAAGTAAGAGCCACCGAAAGGCCGGCACCCGATCCGGGTGCCGGCCTTTCGTAGTGCCTACCCGCCCTCGGCCGCACCCGGCGGCTGCTCACCACCGTGCTGCTGCCCGCCGATCAGGAGCGGCCCACGGACCGCCGGTGACCGAGCACGATGTCCGCCACGGCGGCGCCGAGCGCCAGCACGACGATCCCGGCGGCGAGCAGCAGTGAGTGGCGGAACGCCGTACTCCAGTCGCCGCGGTCCTCGGCGAGCGTCGAGAAGAACAGCGCGCCCACCGCGGCGATGCCGGCGGCCGACCCGATGCGCTGCCCGGTCTGGAGCATCCCGGCGCCGCTGCCCGCCATCGGCACCGGCACCTCGGACAGCGTGAGCGTCTGGTTCGGCGCGATCACCAGGCCGCTGCCCAGCCCGGCGACGAGCAACGGCAGCGCCGTCCGCAGCGGCACGTTCTCGTGCGGCCCGCCGGCCAGCACCAGGTCGGTCGCGACCAGCCCGGCCACCACTGCGAGCAGCCCGATCGCGACGAGCGGACGGCCGTACCGGGTGACCACCCGGCCGCCGAGCGCGGAGGCAAGCGCGGAACCGAGCGCGAACGGCGTGATGGCCACACCGGCCACGAGCGCGCTGTAGCCGAGGCCCATCTGGAGGTAGAGCGTGAAGATGAAGAAGACCGCGGTGAACCCGGCGAAGTAGATCAGGCCGATCAGGGCGCCCAGCGTGTACGAGCGCACCGTGAACAGCCGCAGGTCGAACAGGGGCTGGGCGCGCCGGGCGTACCGGTGCTCCCAGAGCGCGAACGCGGCGAGCAGCAGCAGGCCGACGGGGATCAGCAGCCACTTGCCCGGGCCCTGCCACTGCTCCCGCTGCACCAGCGGCAGCAGGATCACCGTGACGCCGGCGCCGAGCAGCAGCACGCCGAGCGGGTCGAGCCGATGCCGGTCGGCCTTGCCGGCCGGTCGGGTCGGAATCAGCCGCCAGCCCAGCAGCATCGCCACGATCCCGACCGGGATGTTCACGAAGAACACCCACCGCCAGCCGTGCTCCTCGCCGCCCAGCTGGATGAGCAGCCCGCCGAGCAGCGGACCGACGGCTGTGGAGATGCCGATGGTCGCGCCCAGCAGCCCGAACGCCCGGCCCCGGTCGGCACCCCGGAACAACTCCTGGATCATGCCGCTGACCTGAGGATTCACCACACCGGCGGCGGCACCCTGGACGAGCCGGGCGACGACCAGCCACTCCGGCGAACGGGCCAGCCCGGCCAGCGCGCTGGTCAACGTGAACAGGCCCACCCCGACCACGAACGCGGTACGCCGCCCGCGCGCGTCGCCGAACCGCCCGGCCGGTACGAGCACCAGGCCGAACGTCAGCGCGTACCCGGACAGCACCCACTGCAGGTCACTCGGCGTGGCCTGCAACGCCCGGTCGATCGACGGCACCGCGACGTTGACGATGCTGACGTCCAGCAGCGTCATGAACGCCGCGATCAGGCCGACGCTCAGCGCGCGCCAGCGTCGCCGGTCGTCGTACCCGGTGTCCGGCACCGGCGTCGACGACCGGCCCTCGATCATCGTGCCCCCCACTGACCGTCGATCACCCGACTCCGATCGCTACCCGGTGCCCGGTGGGGCAAACGACCCGGTCACGCCATCTGGCGCGCGCACCACCGTGGCCCGAAGTCCAGGCCGGACATCGGGGAGTCCTCGCGGTGCAGCAGCCCCCGCTCGGTGAGCGAGTGCAGCGGCTCGCGCAGCTCCTCCTCGGTCATCCCGGTCTCCTGGGCGATCAGGTCCGGGTAGGGGACGTGCCCCTGCACCTCCAGCGCGGACACCGCCTGGTAGACCCGTTCCTCGACCGCAGACAGCTGGACCTGAGGCATCGCTTCCCTCCTCGGCGTGGACCGCCCGACCCGCGGACGGCCGGCGACCGGCGGTTACCCGGACGGGCGGCGATGATGCTCACCCGAACGACTGTCGTACCGGGCGGTGCGGCACGGCGGTGCCCTAGGCTGCACCCGTGATCATGGATCTCGTCGTGGTCGGCGGCGGGCCCGCCGGACTCTCCGCCGCGCACGCCGCGGCCCGGGCCGGCGTGCGCACGCTCGTCGTCGAACGGGCCACCCATCCCCGCTACAAGACGTGCGGCGGCGGCCTGATCGGCACGTCGCTGGCCGAGGTCGACGACCGCGTCGAAGTGCCCGCCCACGACCGGGTCGACCGGGTCACGTTCACCCGGGACGGGCGACGCGCGTTCACCCGCCGGCACCCGGCGCCGCTGGTCACCATGATCCGCCGGGAGGAGTTCGACGACCGGCTGCGCGCCGCCGCCGTCGCCGCCGGGGCGCAGGTGCGCGAGGGGGGCGCGGTCCGCGCGATCGAGCAGGACCCCGACGAGGTACGCCTGCGCCTGGCCGGCGGTGAGACGGTACGCGCCCGGGCCGTGATCGGCGCGGACGGCTCGTCCGGGGTGACCGCGCGGCACGTCGGGGTGCGCTTCCGCCAGGTCGACCTCGGGCTGGAACTGGAACTTCCGGTGGACGCCGCCGAGCGGGAGCGGTGGCGCGGCCGGGTGCTGCTCGACTGGGGGCCGTTGCCCGGCTCCTACGCGTGGGTCTTCCCGAAGGGCGACCGTCTGACAGTCGGTGTCATAGCCGCTCGGGGCGACGGCGAGCGGACCCGCGCCTACCTGCGCGACTTCACCGACCGGCTCGGGCTGACCGGGCTGACGCCGGAGCACGACTCCGGCCATCTGACCCGCTGCCGCACCGGGGACTCCCCGCTGCGGCACGGTCGGGTGCTGGTCGCCGGGGACGCCGCCGGGCTGCTGGAACCGTGGAGCCGCGAGGGGATCAGCTACGCGCTGCGCTCCGGCCGGCTGGCCGGGGAGGCGGTGGCCGCCGGTGACCTGGACGCGTACGCCCGGGAGGTCGACCGGCGGCTGACGCCGGAGATGCGCGCCGGGCACCGGCTGCTGGAGGTGTTCGAGCGGCGGCCCGACGTGTTCCACGCGATGCTGGCGAGCCCGCCCGGCTGGCGGATGTTCGTCCGGTTCTGCCAGGGCCGGGCGAGCTTCGCCGAGTTGCTCGACCGGCGGCCGGTACGCGCCGGCCTGGCGCTGCTCGACCGGCTGCCCCCGCTCAGGGGACGATGACCGCCCGCCCCCGCACCTCGCCCCGGCGCAGCGCCTCGTACGCCTGGGGCGCCTCCGCGAGTGGGAACGTCTGCACGTCGGCGTGCAGCCGGCCGGCGCGGGCCAGCGCGATCACCTCGTGCAGTTCCGCCCGGGTGCCCCAGAACGGCACCACCACGCCTGTCTCCAGCGGCACCGGGGGCGGCTCGTCGGCGACCGGCCGCACCGGCAGCGTGCCGCCGGCCAGGCCCACCAGCAGGATCTGACCGCCGGTGGCGACCACCTGCCGGGCGGTGTCGATCGTGGGCTGCGCGCCCACGAAGTCGAGCACCACGTCCGCGCCGTCCGGCGCCGGCCCGACCAGCTCGCGGATCCTCTCCACCGCGTCCGGGCCGGCCTGCACCACCTCGTGGGCGCCCAGCCGGCGGGCCAGGTCCAGCGCAGCCGTGCTGGTGTCCACAGCGATGACCCGTACCGCGGTGGTGGCCAGCAGGATCTGCAAACCCATGTGTCCCAGCCCGCCGATGCCGATCACCACGCAGGAGGTGCCGGGCCGCAGCCGGGGCCGGGCCAGCTCCACCGCGTGGTACGGGGTCAGCCCGGCGTCGGTCAGCGGCGCCGCCTGGGTCAGGTCCATGTCGCCGACCGGCAGCAGCCGGGACGCGGGCACCACCACGTACTCGGCCAGCCCACCGTCGCGGCTGAGCCCGACACCGCCGACCGGGATGACCCGGCAGCGGTTCTCCTCGCCCCGCAGGCAGGCCCGGCACCGGCCGCAGCCGATGATCCCGTAGACAGCGGCCCGATCGCCCGGCGACCAGCCGTCCACCCCGGCGCCGACCGTGTCGACGGTGCCGGCGATCTCGTGCCCGAGCGTCATCGGGATCGGGAACACGCCCGCCGGCGCGTCGAGGATGTGCAGGTCGGAGTGGCAGGCGCCGACCGCGCCGACGCGCAGCAGCACCTCACCGGGGCCGGCCTGCGGCGTGGGCACCTCCGTGTGCTCCAGCACATCGGGTGCGGTCATCCGTACTGCGCGCATCTCGTGTCGCCTCCACCTCGTCGCCGTCGGTCGTCGCGGCGGCTTACCCGTGCCGAAGCGGTTGATGCGGAGGCGGGACGGGCAGGCGCACAATGCGGTCATGAGCGAACCGGCCGAGTCGTTCACCGACGAGGAGTACGCGTTCCTGCGGCACGTCCGCTTCGGCGAACTGCCGGCCCGGGTACGCCCGGAGGAGCGGATCGAGGCCACCGAGACCGAGTTCCCTCCGGACCGGCCGGACCCGGTCGGCGGCGAGTCGGAGTGGCACCTGCGCGCGGGCGGCTGACGGGGCCCGGACACCCGCCCGGACCCCGTCGCGTCACGGTCAGAAGACCGGCACGCCCTCGCGTACCAGCTTCCAGTTGGGCACGAAGAAGTCGGCCGGGTCGATGACGCCCTTGGCCTGCGCCCAGTCGATGAGCAGCTGGCGGATCTCCTGCTGGGCGTTGTAGACCTGGGTCTTCACGATGCCCGGGAAGTTGCCGCCGCCGCTGCGCCGGTAGTTGTTCACCGCCACCACGAACCGGGCGTCCGCCGCGACCGGGGTGTCGGTGCCGGCCAGCACCAGGCGGGTGATCCGCTGGCCGACCGGCCGGGCGATGTCGATGTCGTAGTCGACGCCGGAGAACACGTCGTAGTTGTAGTCCGGCACTGTGGTGTCGTTGATGTTCTCCACGTCGACAGTGGTGCCGACCGGGAAGGTCCTGAAGTACTTCGCCGAGTACTCCAGGTACGCCTTCACCTCGGCGCCGGTCAGCACGACCGCCTCCAGCGTGTTGTCGTACACGTAGAGGCCCGCCACGTCGCGGATCCGCACGTCGCCCTGCGGGAACACCGCGGTACGGCTGAACGGCGCGGCGATGGACAGCACCGGCAGGCCCGCGTACTCCCCGCCCGCCAGGGCCTCGGTGACGACCTCGGTCTGGACGTGGTTGATGAAGTCCAGGATCGGGGTGTCCTTGTACCGCGACTCGGCGGCGGACAGCTCCACGCTCGACTGTGCGACGACCCGGTTGACGTACTCGACGGTCTTCGTGTGCTGGCCGCGCACGGCCGCGAGCACCGCCGGGTCCTCGACCACGGTGTTGGTGTTCAGCGTGGTGGCCGACTTGGCGGTGACCGTCCAGCGGCCCTTCTCCCGGGTCAGCGTGAAGTCCATCCGGGTCAGCCGCTGGCCCCACTTCGACGGCTCGGAGGTGAGGACCCGCTCGCCGGTGGTGAGGTTGGTGACGAACTTCTCCGGCACCTCGTTGTGCGCGTGGCCGAACAGGATCGCGTCGATGCCGGGGACCTGCTCGGCGATCAGCGCGGTCGGGTTCTCGTTCGGCAGTTCCGGGCCGTAGCTGGAGGTGCCGCTGTCGCCGCCGTGGGCGGAGATGACGACCAGGTCGGCGCCGCGGCGGCGCATCTCCGGCACCCACTTCGCGGCGGTGGCGACCATGTCGGCGAAGACGAGGCGGCCCTCGACGTTGCCCTTGTCCCAGATGGCCACGCCGGGGTTGGTCAGGCCGAGGATGCCGACGCGCAGCTTCGGCGCGCCGTGCCCGCCGAGCCGGACCTCCTTGATCACGTACGGCAGGAACGCCGGCTTGCCGGTCTTGGCGTTGAGCGCGTTCGCGGCCAGCGCCGGGAAGCCGAGCTGCTCGATCCAGGTCGCCAGCAGCGGCAGGCCGTAGTTGAACTCGTGGTTGCCGAGCGTCACCGCGTCGTACCTGAGCACGTTCATGGCCCGGGCCATCGGGTGCGTCTCACCGGTGCTGGTGATCGGCTCCTGCTTGGCGTAGTAGGTGGCCAGCGGCGTGCCCTGGATCGTGTCACCGGCGTCGAGGACCAGCGTGGCCCTGCCCTTGCGCTCGGCGCGGATCTGGTTGACCAGCGTGGCGAGCTTCGCGACGCCGACGTCGTTGTGCTTGCTGTCGTCGAACTCCGCGTCGGAGTAGTAGTCCCAGTTGTAGACGTTGCCGTGGGTGTCCGACGTGCCGAGGATCGTCAGGTCCCAGGTCTTCGGCTTCGGCTTCGCCTCGGCGGGCGCGCCGGCCAGCAGAGGAGCGGTCGCGGCGGCGGCCGCGACGGCCAGCACCTGGCGCCGGGAGGCGCCGGAGGAGGAGGTCATGAGGTGCCTTTCCAAATGGGGTACGCGCCTCGTGGGCGCCGTTGCGCACCATAACCACCAGATGTCGCGTGCGCCACAGCGGCCCGAATTGTTTCCCCTCCGGTCACAGGCTGCTGTTTTCGCGCCCGTCACCGGGGTAGGGGCGGATCCATGAGCGAGGACCAGTTCACCCAGCAGCACCCGGCCGAGCAGTACGGACAGAGCGAGGGACAGCCGGCGCAGCAGCAGACGCCGCCCGGCACCGAACAGGAGATGGGGCCGAAGCCCGACCACGGCGAGGAGTCGTACCGGGGCAGCGACCGGCTCACCGGCAAGCGGGCGGTCATCACCGGCGGCGACTCCGGCATCGGCCGGGCCGTGGCGATCGCCTTCGCCCGCGAGGGCGCCGACGTGCTCGTCACCTACCTCGGCGACGAGGAGGCCAAGGACGCGCGCGAGACCGTCGGCCTGATCGAGCAGGCCGGGCGCAAGGGCGTCGCCGTCCAGTGCGACCTGCGCGAGGAGGCGAACTGCCGCGCGCTCGTCGACCAGGCGCTGAGCGACCTCGGCGGCGTCGACATCCTGGTCAACAACGCGGCCTTCCAGATGTCGCAGGACAACGGCCTGCTCGACATCACCACCGAGCAGTTCGACCGGGTCTTCAAGACCAACGTGTACGCCATGTTCTGGCTCTGCAAGTTCGCGGTGCCGCACATGAAGGAAGGCTCGACGATCATCAACACGTCGTCGATCCAGGCGTTCGACCCGTCGCCGCAGCTGCTCGACTACGCCACCACCAAGGCGGCCATCGCCAACTTCACAAAGGCGCTCGCGCAGAACCTGGCCGACCGGGGCATCCGGGTCAACGCGGTCGCGCCCGGCCCGATCTGGACGCCGCTGATCCCGGCCACCATGCCGGAGGAGAAGGTCAAGGAGTTCGGCACCGACACGCCGCTGGGCCGTCCCGGTCAGCCGGCCGAGCTGGCGCCCGCGTACGTCTACTTCGCCTCGCAGGAGTCCAGCTACGTCACCGGCGAGATCCTCGGCGTCACGGGCGGCCGCCCGACGAAGTGAGCCGTCTCGTCCGGTCCGGCTGCTTCACTGGTCCGGTCCGGCCGTCCGGCCGGCTGCTTCACTGGTCCGCCCGCTCGGCCGTCCGGCGCGTCGCGGCTCGGTCGTCTGGTTCCGCTGCTCAGCGGGGCCAGGCGGCCATCCGGCGGCGTACCTCGGCGATGCGCGGCGCGTCCAGGCCGTACCGGGTGAACCGCCGGTCGGCCAGCCCGTCGAGGTAGCGGCCCGCCGCGCGCACGTCCTCGTCGTCCAGCGCCGGGTCGACCTGCCGGGCCAGTTCCAGCAGCTCCGCGACCGTGTACCGGTCCAGCGCGGCGGACACGTCGATGTAGTCGCGTACCTCCCGCCGGTTCACCAGCGCGGCGGTCTTGTTGGCGATCAGGTCCCGGACGTCCATGACCGGGCCGAGGTCCATCACCACCGGGCTGCGGTGCCGGTCCAGGCGGGCCAGGCTGAGCCGGATCTGCCGGCCGTCCCGGCTCACCACGAAGTCGCGCAGGTCCCGGTCGAAGCCGTCGAACACCTCACCCAGCCCACCCGGGTCCACCTCGGCCACCCGGTAACCGGCCCGTTCCAGCGCCGCGCGTACCCCGTCGGCCGCCGCCGCGGCGGCGCCCTCCACGTCGGCGAAGAGGTCGACGTCCTCGGTGGGGCGGGTGACCAGGCCGTGCGCCGCCCACGCGACGCCGCCGCCGAGCACGAAGCGGTGCGGGCCGGCCGCGGCCAGCGCCACCCGGGCCACCTGCCGGTAGAAGTCGTGCGGGTGGGTCACGCCGGGCGCAGGCTCCGGTGCCGGCCCTCCCAGGCCAGGCGTACGCCCCGGGGCAGGTTGAGCAGCGGCCACAGCCGGCGCAGCGTGCCCGCGTGGATCAGCTCGCGCAGATCCTCCACCCGGGTCGTCTCACGCAGCACGTTCTCGTACATCCAGAGCAACTCGTCCGGGTCGCCCAGGTCGAACGCGCGTTCGCTGCTCCACATCAGGTGCACCGGCAGCTCGACGATGCCGGTCGTCGGACCGGTCAGCTCGTCCAGGGTGCGCGCCACCACAGCGGGTCGCCCGGGGCGGGCGAGGTACGCGTGCGCGGTGACCGACATGGCATCAGGGTAACCCCAACCCGGCCCCTTTCCCCCCGTCCGTCCCGCACAGACGCCGTCACCGCACCCTCCCCGCCCCACCTGAGTGCCCGCCCGCCCCACCCGCAGCCGGCCCGCGCCCGCAGGCCACCGACGCTCACCCGCCGGCCCCCCTCGCCCCGTCGATCATGAAGTTGGACCGGACAAAACGGTCGGCACGTGCCGCTAACCTCATGATCGCCCGTCGCGATGCTCGCCTTGTTCACCTCGCGGGGCACTCCGCCGGAGATCTTGGAAGTTTTTGGCCCTTATGGGGGCCGTTTCCTTCCAAGGTCGCCCGTGGTGGTTGATGCGCAGGGGCGTGGTGGGCTTCTCCGGGGTGCCCGGCTGACGTCCGCCATGTGCTGGTTCTCTGGCCGCCGCCCGATGGAGATCTTGGTACGTTTCCGCCCTTCTGGGGGCGGCGGCGTACCAAGATCTCGCACTGTTCCGTCTGGGCGGCCCGGCCGTGCAGGTTCACCGCCCGGATCCCCCAGCCCGGGTAGGTGGGGGTCCGCCTCTCGCCGGGTCGCTGTCGGCCGCGCCGGGGCGCCGCGTCGATCATGAGGTTGGCGGTGACGAACCGGACACGAAGTGCCGTCAACCTCATGATCGACGCCGCCGGACGCCGGACGCGGCGCTGGGTACTGAGGGCTGGGCGGCGGGTGCCGGGCGCTGAGGGCTGGCCGGCGGGCGCCGGTGGGCGGGGCCCTGAGCGGCGGGCGCCGGGGCGCTGGGCGGCGGGTAGCCGGGGCGCTGGGCGGCGGGTGCTGGCGGCGGGCGCCGAGCGGGTGATGGGCGCTGGGCGGTCGGTGGTGGATGCGAGGGCTGGGCGGCGCTGTCCGGTTTCGGGGTGGTCGGGGACACCCGGCCGGCGGAATCCGGGACGGCGGCGGGGCGTTATACCTGGTGAACGACCACACCAGCACCCCCGCAGCACCCCGCACCCCGTGAGGCGGGCGGCGGCGTCCCGGGAATGACGCCGGGCCGGCGGTCGTTGAACATGTCTCCGGCGCGAGCAGCCAGCCCCGCAAAAGCCCCCCGGGCACCCCCGTGCGGAGTCGCGTGAGCAGCGCGCCGGACCCCCAAGACTTCCTTGAGCGCCTGACGGTGCTCGCACCCGCACCGAACCCCCTCGGCGCGGGCGTCGACCCCCGAACGGAGCCCCCATCATGAACAGCATCCTGCGCAAGAGCATCCTCGGCATCGCCGGCCTGACCGTCGCCGGTGGCCTCGCCGCCGGCCCCCTCAACCACGACACCACCACCCCGGTGCGGGACACGGCCGTCACCACCCAGACCGGCAAGCTCGACACCACCACCCTCATCCCGCACGGCGTGCAGGGCACCCAGTCCCACATCGACCTCGACGACGAGCAGACCACCAACGTCAAGGCCATCATCGCCGCCACCAAGAAGGCCGGCATGGACGAACGCGCCGCCGTCGTGTCCATCGCCACCGCCCTGCAGGAGTCGAAGCTGGAGAACCTCGGCCACCTCGGCGACCGCAACGACCACGACTCCCAGGGCCTGTTCCAGCAGCGCCCCTCCAGCGGCTGGGGCACCGTCGAGCAGATCACCGACCCCGAATACTCCACCACCGCGTTCCTCACCGGCCTCAAGCAGGTCGACGGCTGGCGCGACATGCCCCTGACCGACGCCGCCCAGACCGTCCAGGTCTCCGCCTACCCCGACCACTACGCCCAGTGGGAACAGCAGGCCGCCGACCTCGTCGCCCAGCACTGGAACAGCTGACCCGGCGGTGACCGGGGTCACGACGAACGAGCGGAAGAACCGTGACCCCGGTACCGTTGTGCAGAGCGTCGGTGTGTCCAGTGTCCCCGGGCCTCACCTAAATTGCCTTCGCGGAATACCGTTCGGCTGGAGCCGCGTTGCGCCACTCGCCGAGAGGCGACATGCACACCGACGCCCAGAACCGCCCCGGCCATCAGGCCGGGGCGGTTCTGTCTGCGGGCTCGAGTCGCACGCCCCGGGCGGCTGGCCTAGGGTTACGGGCAGAGGTGAGCCGTTCTCGACGCGGAGGGGGTGCCCGGGTGGGTCTGAAGACCTTCATCCAGGGGTGGCCGGTCTACCGGCAACTCACCGGCACCGACCCGCTCGGTCGCGGCGCCGCCGCCCAGTCGGCGCGGTCCGCCGAGTTGGCCCCGCGCACCGAGACCGCCGACGGCATGGCCCGCTCGGTCTGCCCGTACTGCGCGGTCGGCTGCGGGCAGCGCGTCTATCACAAGGACGGCCGGGTCACCCAGATCGAGGGCGACCCGGACAGCCCGATCTCGCGGGGCCGGCTCTGCCCGAAGGGCTCTGCCAGCAAGAGCCTGGTGACCAGCCCGCTGCGCCAGACCAAGGTCCGCTACCGCCGGCCGTACGCGACCGAGTGGGAGGACCTGGACCTCGACGTCGCGCTCGACATGATCGCCGACCGGATCCTCGCCGCCCGCGCGGAGACCTGGGAGGACGTCGACGACGAGGGCCGCCCGCTGAACCGGACGCTCGGCATCTCCAGCCTCGGCGGCGCGACGCTTGACAACGAGGAGAACTACCTCATCAAGAAGCTGTTCACGGCGATGGGGGCACTCCAGATCGAGAACCAGGCCCGTATTTGACACTCCGCCACCGTCCCCGGTCTGGGGACCAGCTTCGGTCGCGGCGGCGCCACGGACTTCCAGCAGGACCTCGCCAACGCTGACGTCATCGTCATCCAGGGCTCGAACATGGCCGAGGCCCACCCGGTGGGCTTCCAGTGGGTGATGGAGGCGAAGAAGCGCGGGGCGAAGGTCTTCCACGTCGACCCGCGGTTCACGCGCACCAGCGCGCTCGCCGACACGTACCTGCCGATCCGGGCGGGCACCGACATCGCGCTGCTCGGCGGCGTGGTGCGCTACATCCTGGAGAACGAGCTCGACTTCCGGGAGTACGTGCTGGCGTACACCAACGCGGCCAACATCGTCAGCGAGCAGTTCGCCGACACCGAGGACCTCGACGGCCTGTTCTCCGGCTACAACCCGGACACCGGCTCGTACGACCACGCGAGCTGGCAGTACGAGGGCCAGGAGGACAACGCGAAGGTCCGGGGCACCGGCAAGGAACGCGACTCGGCCTCCGGGCTGGAGCACGAGTCGCACGGCGAGCCGGTGCCGGCGCAGGCGCCCCGGGACGAGACGTTGCAGCACCCGCGCTGCGTCTACCAGATCCTGAAGCGCCATTTCGCCCGCTACACGCCGGAGATGGTGGCCCGCGTCTGCGGGATCCCGGAGGAGAAGTTCCTCGAACTGGCGCGCGCCTGGACGGAGAACTCGGGCCGGGAGCGCACCGGTGCGCTCGTCTACTCGGTCGGCTGGACGCAGCACAGCGTCGGCGTGCAGTACATCCGCACCGGCTCGATCATCCAGACGCTGCTGGGCAACATGGGCCGGCCGGGCGGTGGCATCCTGGCGCTGCGCGGGCACGCCAGCATCCAGGGCTCCACCGACATCCCGACGCTGTTCAACCTGCTGCCCGGCTACCTGCCGATGCCGCACCACGCCGACCACCCGACCTTCGACGAGTGGGTGGACAGCATCCGGCACCCGGGCCAGAAGGGATTCTGGGGCAACTCGCGGGCCTTCGCGGCGAGCCTGCTCAAGGCGTACTGGGGTGACGCGGCGACGCCGGAGAACGACTTCTGCTACGGGTACATGCCCCGGATGACCGGCGACCACGGCACGTACCAGCAGGTCCTGAACATGATCGACGGCAGGGTGAAGGGCTACTTCCTGCTCGGCCAGAACCCGGCGGTCGGCTCGGCGCACGGCCGGGCCCAGCGCCTGGGCATGGCCAACCTGGACTGGCTCGTCGTCCGGGACCTGTTCATGATCGAGAGCGCCACGTTCTGGAAGAACGGTCCGGAGATCGCCACCGGCGAGATCGTGCCGGAGGAGTGCCGTACCGAGGTGTTCTTTCTGCCGGCGGCCTCGCACGTGGAGAAGGAGGGCACGTTCACCCAGACCCAGCGGGTTCTGCAGTGGCGGGAGAAGGCCGTCGACCCGCCGGGCGACGCCCGCTCCGAGCTGTGGTTCTTCTACCACCTCGGCCGGGTGCTGCGGGAGAAGCTGGCCGGCTCCACCGAGCGCCGCGACCGGGCGCTGCTGGACCTGGCCTGGGACTACCCGACGCACGGTCCGCACGCCGAGCCGAGCGCCGAGGCGGTGCTCAAGGAGATCAACGGGTACGAGGTGGCAACCGGCCGCCCGCTCGACGCCTTCGGCGAGGCCCGCGACGACGGCTCCACCGCGATCGGATGCTGGATCTACTCCGGCGTCTACGCCGACGGGGTGAACCAGGCGGCCCGCCGCCGGTCCCGGCACGAGCAGGACTGGGTGGCCGCCGAGTGGGGCTGGGCGTGGCCGGCGAACCGGCGCACGCTCTACAACCGCGCCTCCGCCGACCCGGACGGCCGTCCGTGGAGCGAGCGCAAGAAGTACGTCTGGTGGGATCCGGACGCCGGCGAGTGGACCGGGTACGACGTGCCGGACTTCGAGAAGACGAAGCCGCCGTCGTACCGGCCGCCCGAGGGCGCCTCCGGGCCGGCCGCGCTCGCCGGTGACGACCCGTTCGTCATGCAGGGCGACGGCAAGGCGTGGCTGTACGCGCCGAGCGGCGTCCTCGACGGCCCGCTGCCGACGCACTACGAGCCGGCCGAGTCGCCGATGCGCAACCCGCTCTACGGTCAGCAGGCCAACCCGACCCGCAAGATCTACGAGCACCCGATCAACCGGATGAACCCGAGTCCGCCGGAGCCGCACAGCCAGGTCTTCCCGTACGTGTTCACGGTCAGCCGCCTCACCGAGCACCACACCGCCGGCGGGATGAGCCGTACCGTGCCGCGCCTGGCCGAGCTGCAACCGGAGATGTTCGTCGAGGTGTCCCCGGAGCTGGCCGGCGAGATCGGGCTGGCGCACCTGGGCTGGGCGCACCTGATCAGCGGCCGGGCGGTGATCGAGGCGCGGGTGCTGGTCACCGATCGGCTCACCCCGCTGCGGGTGGACGGCCGGATCATCCACCAGGTCTGGCTGCCGTACCACTTCGGCAGCGAGGGTCTGGTCACCGGCGACTCGGCGAACGACCTGTTCGGCATCACGCTCGACCCGAACGTCCTCATCCAGGAGAGCAAGGTCGGCACCTGTGACATCCGGCCCGGGCGGCGGCCCACCGGCCCGTCGCTGCTCGACCTGGTCGGCGAATACCAGCGGCGGGCCGGGATGACGGCGGACCGCAAGGTCCCGATGGTGACCACCGACGCGGCCGGCGGGGACGACGCCGCCGGCAGCACCGACGAGCAGTCGCCCGCCGCGCACCAGGACGGGGAACCGCATGCCTGACGCCAACAGCCTGTACGGCCCGCTGGACCCGGCCCCGGACGCGGGCTGGGTCGCCGCGCCGCCCCGGATGGGCTTCTTCACCGACACCAGCGTCTGCATCGGCTGCAAGGCGTGCGAGGTGGCCTGCAAGGAGTGGAACGGCGTCCCCGACTCCGGGTTCGACCTGCTCGGCATGTCGTACGACAACACCGGCGCGCTGACCGCGAACTCGTGGCGGCACGTCGCGTTCATCGAGCAGCCCCGCCCGGCCGGGCACCGCACGCCGCCGTTCGCCGGTGACCCGACCGGCCCGGCCACCAGCCCCGGGTCCGCAGCGGCAGGCGCGGTCACTGCCGCCGACACCGGTACGAACCCCGGCCTGCCGACGGGGCAGCCGGAGGCGGCGGCGCGGATGGCCGCCGGTCCGGAGTTCCTCGGGATGCCCGGCACCCAGCCGCCCGGGCGGTCCACCGGCGTGGAGTCCCGTACCGACTTCCGCTGGCTGATGATGTCCGACGTGTGCAAGCACTGCACGCACGCGGCCTGCCTGGACGTGTGCCCGACTGGTTCGCTGTTCCGCACCGAGTTCGGCACGGTGGTGGTGCAGGAGGACATCTGCAACGGGTGCGGCTACTGCATCTCCGCCTGCCCGTACGGCGTGATCGACCAGCGCAAGGGCGACGGCCGGGCGTGGAAGTGCACGCTCTGCTACGACCGGATCGGCGCGGGCATGACGCCCGCCTGCGCGCAGGCGTGCCCGACCGAGTCGATCCAGTACGGTCCGCTCGACGAGCTGCGGGAACGGGCCGCCCGGCGGGTCACCGCGCTGCACGAGCACGGGGTGCCCGAGGCGCGGCTGTACGGCCACGACCCGACCGACGGTGTCGGCGGCGACGGCGCGTTCTTCCTGCTGCTGGACGAACCGGAGGTGTACGGGCTGCCGCCGGACCCGGTGGTCACCACCCGGGACCTGCCGAAGATGTGGAAGCGGGCCGGGTTCGCCGCCCTGGCCATGGCGGCGGCTGCCGTGGCCGCGTTCGTCGGAGGATCGTCGTGAGCCCGGACCGCCCGGTCGGTGACCTGTTCCGCCGCTTCCGTGAGCGCCTGTCCGCCGAACGCCCCGACGCCATCGGCCCGCACCCCGTCGGCCCGCACGCCGCCGGGCCGCACGGCGGCGTCGATCGGCTGAGCAGCGGCAGCGCCGCGGAACACGGCAACGGCAGCCGGGCCACCGCGGCCGGTCCCGGCGTGGGCCGCACCGACGCGGGCTCCCGCGACGCCGGCCTGGCTCCGCACCCGCCCCGCGACGCGGCACCGCGCCGGCGCCGCGGCCGGGGCGACAAGGGCGGTGGCGAGCAGCTCAACGTCCCGCCGGCCGAGTTCACCTCCTACTACGGCCGGCCCGTCCTCAAACCGCCGGTCTGGCGGTGGGACATCGCCGCGTACCTGTTCACCGGCGGTCTCGCCGCCGGCTCCTCGCTGCTGGCGGCGGGCGGGCAGCTCACCGGCCGTCCCGCGTTGCGCCGCGCCGGCCGGGTCGCCGCGCTCGCGGGCGTCGGCGCGAGCACGTACTTCCTGATCAACGACCTGGGCCGGCCGTCGCGCTTCCACCACATGCTGCGGGTGGCGAAGGTGACCTCGCCGATGTCGGTGGGCACCTGGATCCTCAGCGTGTTCGGCCCGGCCGCCGGAGTCGCGGCGGTCGCCGAGGCGGCCCCGCTGCTGCCCGAGCGCGGCGTGCTGGGGCTCGGCCGCCGGCTGCTGCCCCCGGCCGGGCACGCGGCCGGTGTGGTGGCCGCCGTCGCCGCGCCGGCGCTGGCCACGTACACCGGGGTGCTGCTGGCGGACACGGCGGTGCCGTCGTGGCACGAGGCGTACCCGGAACTGCCGGCCATCTTCGCGGGCAGCGCCCTGGCCAGCGGCGCCGGTGTCGGGCTGGCGGCCGCGCCCTGCGCGCAGGCCGGCCCGGCGCGTCGCCTCGCGGTGGCGGGCGCGGCGATGGAGCTGTGGGGTTCGCACCGGGTGGAGAACCGGCTCGGCCTGCTCAGTGAGCCCTACACGCAGGGCACGCCCGGGAAGCTGCTGCGCGCGGGCCGGGCGCTGACCGCCGCCGGTGTCCTCGGCGCGCTGGTCGGCCGGCGCAGCCGGGTGCTGTCCGCGCTCTCCGGCGGCGCGCTGATCGCCGCGTCGGTGTGCACCCGGTTCGGGATCTTCCACGGCGGGGTCGCCTCGGCGCGTGACCCGCGCTACACGGTCGTGCCGCAGCGCGAACGCGCCGACCGGCGGGCCGCCGACCAGGACTGACACCTCCCCGGGCGGCCTGCCGTCCGCTGTGGTTGACTGCTGCGTGGAGGCGTTCAGGCGGCTGGTGCCCCTCCCGGTCTTCAAAACCGGTGTGGTCCGGGACCCGGGCCAGGCGGGTTCGATTCCCGTCCGTCTCCGCCAAACCGTTCCCGGGAGTGCGCGATGCGTGAGGTCGACCCGCGACGGCGGGTGCCGCGCACCGACGCGCTGCTCGCCGATCCCGCGCTGGCCGCCGCCGCCGGCACGCTCGGCCGCGACCGGGTCAAGGCCGCGATCGTCAGCGCGCAGGACCGCGCCCGCCGCGGCGAGCTGACCCCCGATCAGGTACGCGACGCGGCGCTGGCCGACCTGCCCGGCCGTACGCCACGGGCGGTGCTCAACGCCACCGGTGTCGTGCTGCACACCAACCTGGGCCGTGCCCCGCTCGCACCGTCCGCCGTGGACGCGCTGGTCGCCGCCGCCGGGCACACCGACGTGGAGCTGGACCTGCGGACCGGGCGGCGGGCCCGGCGCGGCCGGGAGGCGCTGGACGCGCTCGCCGCGGCGGTGCCCGACGCCGGGGCGGTGCACGTGGTGAACAACGGCGCCGCCGCGCTGGTGCTGGCCGCGACCGCGCTTGCCGCCGGCCGGGAGATCGTGGTCAGCCGCGGTGAGCTGGTCGAGATCGGCGACGGGTTCCGCCTGCCCGACCTGCTGGAGAGCACCGGCGCGCGGCTGCGCGAGGTGGGCACCACAAACCGCACCACGCGCGCCGACTACGAAGCCGCGATCGGCGAGCAGACCGGGTTCGTGCTGAAGGTGCACCCGTCGAACTTCGTGGTCACCGGTTTCACCTCGGCGGTGCCGGTGGCCGAGCTGGCCACGCTCGGCGTGCCGGTGGTGGCCGACATCGGCTCGGGCCTGCTCGCGCCTGATCCGCTGCTGCCGGCCGAGCCGGACGCGGCCACCACGCTGCGCGCGGGCGCGCACCTGGTCACCGCCAGCGGCGACAAGCTGCTCGGCGGCCCGCAGGCCGGTCTGCTGCTCGGCGACGCCGAACTGGTGCAGCGGCTGCGCCGGCACCCGCTCGCGCGGGCGCTGCGGGTCGACAAGCTCACCCTCGCCGCGCTCGCCGCGACCCTGTACGCGCCGACCACGCCCACCCGGGACGCGCTGCACGCCGACCCGGCCCGGCTGCGGGAACGGCTGGAGCGGCTGCGCGACCGGCTCGGTGAGGACGGCTGCAAGGCCGAGGTGGTGCCCAGCGCCGCTGTGGTGGGCGGCGGCGGGGCACCCGGCGTGGAGCTGGACTCGTGGGCGCTGAGCCTGCCCGAGTGGTACGCCGAGCCGCTGCGCACCGGCGACCCGGCGGTCCTCGGCCGGGTCCTGCAGGGCCGGCTCCTGCTGGATCTGCGCGCCGTGCCGGAGGGCGCCGACGACCGGGTCCGCGCGGCCGTGTTGAGCGTGGGGGACTGACCGGCATGTGGGTGGTGGCGACCGCCGGGCACGTCGACCACGGCAAGTCCACGCTGGTGCGGGCGCTGACCGGGATGGAACCGGACCGGTGGGCGGAGGAACGCCGCCGGGGCATGACAATCGACCTCGGCTTCGCCTGGACCACGCTGCCGTCGGGCGGCACTGTCGCGTTCGTCGACGTACCGGGGCACGAGCGGTTCGTGCCGAACATGCTCGCCGGTGTCGGCCCGGTCCCGGCCGCGCTGATCGTCGTGTCCGCCGACGAGGGCTGGATGCCGCAGTCCGCCGAGCACCTGGCCGCGCTGCACGCGCTGGGTGTGTCGTACGGGCTGCTCGCCGTCACCCGCGCGGACCTGGCCGATCCCGGACCGGCGGCGGCACGCGCCCGCGCGGAGATCGCCGCGACCTCGCTGGGCGAGGTGGAGGCGGTGCCGGTCTCCGCGGTCACCGGCGCCGGGCTCCCCGAGCTGCGCGCCGCACTGGACCGGCTCACCGCCCGGCTGCCCGACCCGGCCCGGGACGCGCCGGTGCGGCTCTGGGTGGACCGGGCGTTCACCGTGCGCGGCAGCGGCACAGTGGTCACCGGCACGCTCGGCGGCGGCCGGCTGCGCGTCGGCGACGAGCTGGAGCTGGCCGCCACCGGCGAGGCGGTGCGGGTACGCGGACTGCACTCGCTCGGCGTCGCGCACCCCGCCGTCGAGGCGGTCGCCCGGGTCGCGGTGAACCTGCGCGGCCTGTCCCGGGACCGGGTGGGGCGCGGCGACGCGCTGCTCACACCCGGCCGGTTCGGGCGTACCGACCTGCTCGACGTGCGGCTGTCCGGCGATCCGGCCGCCGACCTGCCGGCCACGCTCACCCTGCACGCCGGCTCGGCGGCGGTGCCCGTCCGGGTCCGGCCGCTGGGCCCGGACACGGTGCGGCTGCGCCTGGCCCGCCCGCTGCCGCTGCTGATCGGGGACCGGGCGCTGCTGCGCGACCCCGGCCGGCACCACGTCGCGGGCGGCGTGACGGTGCTGGACGTGAACCCGCCGCCGCTGCGCCGCCGGGGTGCGGCCGCCGCCCGCGCGGCCGTGCTGGCCGGCCTGGACGGACGGCCCGACCTGGCCGGGGAGCTGCGCCGGCGACGGCTCGTCCGGGCCGGGGACCTGACCCGGATGGGCGTGCCGCCGACCACGACGCCGGTGGCCGGGCAGTGGCTGGCCGACCCGGAGCACTGGCGGGACCTGGGCCGCCGCCTCGCCGAGGAGGTGACCCGGTACGCCGGCGAGCATCCGCTCGCCGCGGGAGTGCCCGTCGACGTGCTGCGCCACCGGCTCGACCTGCCCGACCGTGCCCTGGTCACGGCGTTGCTGCGCCCGCCGCTGCGGCTGCGCGACGGCCTGGTCACCGCCGCCGGGCAGCAGACCCTGCCGGACCCGGTGGCCCGCGCGGTGGACCGGGTCCGGGACGAGTACGGCGACCGCCCCTTCCAGGCCCCCGAGGCGCACCACCTGGCCGACCTCGGGCTCGGCCCCCGCGAGATCGGCGCGGCGGTACGGGCCGGCGCGTTGCTGAGGCTCGCCGAGAACGTGGTGCTGCTGCCGGGTGCCCCGGACGACGCGGTACGCGTGCTCGCCGGGCTGCCGCAGCCGTTCACGCTCAGCGCCGCCCGGCAGGCGCTCGGCACCACCCGCCGGGTGGCGGTGCCGCTGCTGGAACTGCTGGACCGGCGCGGCGCCACCCGGCGGCTCCCGGACGACGCCCGCGAGGTGGTCCGCCCGCCCGGCTGAGCCAACCGGCGTCGCCCGGCCGTCCCGGTCACCTACCGTGACGCCATGGACCCTTCCGCGGTCTGGCGGGACAAGAACCACAAGTGGCGGATCGAGGCGTACCGGGCCCCGGACCTGCGCTTCGCGATCTTCGCCACGAACGGCCCGACCGAGTCGGCGCCGCTGTGGCTGTTCGGGATGGCCGCGCTGGCCCGCTGGCTGATGACGCACGCGATCTCGCTGGACGACCTGGAGACCGACTGATGGGCGGGCAGGTCGCGCTGGTGCTGGTGCTGATCCTGGTCAACGCCGCCCTGTCCGGCAGCGAGATGGCGCTGGTGAGCCTGCGGGAGGGGCAGCTGCGGCGACTGGCGCGCTCCGGGCGGGCCGGGGCGCGGCTGAGCCGCCTCACCCGCGAACCGAACCGCTACCTGGCGACCATCCAGCTCGGCATCACACTCGCCGGGTTCCTCGCCTCGGCCGCCGCCGCGGTGACGCTCGCCGAGCCGCTCGTCGGGCCGCTGGGGTTCCTCGGCGGGGCCGCCCGCCCGGTGGCCGTGTTCCTGGTGACGCTGCTGCTGACGTTCCTCACGCTCGTGGTGGGGGAGCTGGCACCCAAGCGGCTGGCCATGCAGACGGCGGAACGGTGGGCGCTGATCAGCGCCGGGCCGCTGGACCTGCTGGCCCGGCTGTCCCGCCCGGCGGTGTGGCTGCTCGGCCGCTCCACCGACCTGCTGGTCCGGCTCGCCGGCGGTGACCCGCGCGCCAGCCGGCAGGAGGTGACCGAGGACGAACTGCGCGAGATGCTGGTCAGCCAGCGCGGGCTGTCCGCCCAGCAGCGGGAGATCCTCGCCGGGGCGTTCGACATCGCCGGCCGTACGCTGCGCGAGGTTCTGGTGGCCCGCCGCGACGTGACCACGTTGCCCGCCGACCTGCCGGCGGCCGAGGCGATGCGCCGGCTCGCGGCCACCGGCCGGTCCCGGGCGCCGGTGATCGGCCCCGGTGGGCTCGACGACGTGTGCGGCACCGTGCACATCCGCGACCTGGTGGACGCCGGCGGCGCGCCGGTCGGCGACCGCGCCCGGCCGCCGGTGCTGCTACCGGGCACGCTGCCGGTGGCCGACGCGATGCGGCAGCTGCGCCAGCGGCACGAGCAGCTCGCCCTCGTGGTCGACGAGTACGGCGGCGTGGACGGCCTGGTCACCATGGAGGACCTGCTCGAGGAAGTGGTCGGCGAGCTGTACGACGAGACCGACCGGGACGTGCACAGCGCCGAGCGGGAGCCGGACGGCGGGTTGCTGCTGCCGGGCGACTTCCCGCTGCACGACCTGCCCGACGTGGGCGTGCGCGTGTCGTTCCCGCTGTCGCGCGAGTACACCACCGTGGCGGGGCTGGTGCTGGCCGGGCTGGGCCGGCTGCCCGAGGGCCCGGGGGAGCGGGTGCGGCTGCCCGGCCTCACCGTCGAGGTGGTCGAGGTGGCGGGACGGGCGATCCGCCGGGTCCGGCTGCGCGGCCCCGCTGTGGGCCGCACACCGGACTGACACCCGGACGGGGGACAGCCGCCCGATTCCCGTCCCGGCCGGCGCCGCCGGTCGTACGGTGCGGGCGTGAAGGACCGAGGAATGCGTACGTTCGTCACCGTGCTGGCCGGACTGGCCGTGATCTACTTCGGCTTCACCGGAAGCCGGGACAGCGGCGGGGAGGGCGGCGTCTCCGGAGGCGTGGTGCTGCTGGCGCTGCTCGCCTCGCTGCTGGCCTGGAACCTGACCAAACCCGGCCCGGCCAAGTAGCCGCCGGCTCAGTGCGCGGTCGCGGCGCTGCGGCTCACCTCGCCCGCCGACTCCTCGCCCAGGGCCACCCGCACCAGCGCCGACGCCAGCCGGCCGAAGTCGGCCTCGCCGACCAGCCCGACCAGGTCGCCGGGGCTCGCCGGCAGGCCCAGCCGCCGCGCCCCGGCGAGCGTGCGCCGATCGGCGTACGGGCGCACGTCCGGCCACACCGACTGCGCCTCCCGCAGGAAGATGTCCGCGCCGGTGGGGCCGATGCCGGGGAACTCGGTGAGCAGCCGGCGCAGCGCGGCCCGGTCGGCGCCGGCCTCCTTGTGCAGCCGGCGCAGGTCGCCGTGCCAGCGGTCCAGGCACAGGCGGGCGCCGGTGCCGAGCATGGTCGCGGTCCGCTCGTCGTAGCGCCGGTAGTGGCCCCGGCCCAGCGCGTCGACCCGGTCCTGCCAGCTCGCCGCCTCCATCGCCTGCGGGGTGCGGTAGCCGGCGGCGAACAGCTCCCGGGCGGCGGCCACCGCCACCGAGGCCCGGATCCGGGTGCTCAGCAGCGTGGTGAGCACCAGCAGCTGGTAGAGCGGGCCGGGCCGGTCCGCGAGTGCGATGCCGGCCTCCTCCGCGTACGTGCGGGACTGCCGGTCCAGCAGGGCGCGCGCGACGTTGCGATCGTCTGGCATCCATCCGGCTTACCCGCCCCGGCCCCGGCCAGACCCCCGGGCCGATCCGGAATGCGCGCGGCGGCGACGGGTACGCGGGTCGGGTGCGCGGTCGACGGCCGTGCGCTCCACCGGGAAGGAGAGACCCGTGGTCAAGCCGCAGCAGGAGGAACTGCGCCGGAACGATCTCGGCGCCACCAGCCAGGACAGCCGCAAGACGGCCGTCACGGCGGGTGGGCATCCACGCAACAAGGGCACCTCGAACGGCGACGTGGGACGGCCCGTCCCCAAGGGGCAGGTGTCGCCGTACGGCCCGGCCGGTGAGCCGGTCGCCGACGACGAGAGCGACAGCTAACCGCGAGCCGACGTCGGCCGCAGTCGCCGCCAGGTGGCTGCGGCCGACAGCCCGTACGCCAGGTGCGGGATCAGGTCGGAGATCCAGTCGCTGCGCCGCCAGGTACGCGGGTCGGTCACGCCGAGCACCGTCATCGAGCCGTCGGAGGTGGCCATCACCCCGCCGCCGAGCAGCACCGTGGCCAGCGGCAACGGAATCCGCCGGCGCGCGGCGAGGACGCCGAATCCGGCCCCGGCGGCGATGCCCATGGCGTACCCCAGGAACGGCCCCAGACCGGAGCGGCGGTTCGCCGCCTCGTCGCCGGGGCCCAGGTCGACGTGCGTCACGTCGGCCAGCCGTCCGGCGACCGACTCCGGGGTGCTGCTGGCCGGGCGGGCCCGCAACGCCATGTCCAGGTACGAGACCGCGTTGAGGACGGCGCTGCCGACGGCGCCCGCGATGGCGCCGTCGACAACCGCTGCCGTCCTCACTTCGGGTCACCCGGTTCCCGGTTGCCCTTGGGGCCGTAGGTCCGTTCGCCCCGGACCACGCCCCGTTGCCCCCGGTCGTCCTGCAGGATCCGGTTGGCGACCTGGTTCGCCTCCTTGTCGGCCGCCCGTCCGGACTGCTCGACGAGGTCGCGAAGGCGTGCCCGCTGCTTGTCGTACGCGTTGCTGCCCGGCCGTGGTCCTGGCATCTCTGCCTCCTCCGGATCGCTGTCGGCTGACCGTAGGCGTCTACCCGCCCGGGCCGGGACCAACCGTTGCGCGCGGACCCCGCCCGGCCGGAGCGCCGCCCAGCCGGCGGCGCGGGTCGCCGTTCAGTCCGGGGGGCGGACCACGGCGACGGGGCAGGCGGAGCGGTGCAGGATCGCCTGGCTCACCGAGCCGAGCAGCAGCCCGCCCAGTTCGCCCCGGCCCTGCCGGCCCACCACGACCAGCTGGGCCTCGGCCGACGCCGTGGTCAGCGCCGCGACCGGTTTGGCGCGGACCGCCTCGGCGTGCACGGTCAGGTCCGGCCACCGTTCGCCGATCCCGGCCAGCGCCTCGGTGAGCACCCGCTCGTCCTCCTCGGCCCGCGTCGCGTCGCCCCGGCCGCGCGGCGCCGGGCGGGCGTGCACCACGTGCAGCGGGGCGCCCCGCGCGGACGCGGTCTCGGCGGCGAATTCGACGGCGGCGCGCGACAGCGTGGAGCCGTCCACGCCGGCCACGACGGGGCCGTCCGCGTGGCCGGTGCCGCGCGCGATCAGCACCGGGCAGTCGGCGTACGAGGCGACCTGCACCGCGACCGACCCGACCACGAGCGCGGCGAATCCGCCGAGGCCCCGGTCGCCGAGCACGATCACGGCGGCGGTGGGGGACTCGCCGAGCAGCACCGCTGCGGCCTCCCCGTCGATGATCTCGCCGGTGACGCGCAGCCCGGGTGACTCCGCCTCGGCGACCGCGACCGCGTCGGCGACCAGTTGCCCGGCCTGGTTGCGCAGTCCGGCGCCGGGTGGTGACCCGGCCGGCGCGGAGACCGGTACGCGCAGCAGCGGCCAGATGAAACCGTGCACGACCCGCAGCGGGCGGTTGCGCCGCCGCGCCTCCCGGGCCGCCAGGCGCACCGCCCGCGTGGCGGGTTCGGAGCCGTCCACCCCGACCACCACCGCGGCCCCGTTCGCCGAGTTCACCAGTACCTCCTCGTGGCCGGCGCTGCCGCGGCCAGTATCGCGGTCCGGGTGGGCGGCCCGGGGCGATACCGCCGGGGTCGCCCGGTGGGTACGCTGGCTGCAGCGCCCAGGGGAGGAGCCCCGTCGATGGATCAGCCGGACGGACCGAGTACCGCCCGCATGATCGACTACTGGCTCGGCGGCCGGCACCACCGCCCGGTGGACGTCGCCGCGGCCGCCGCGTTCGAGGCGGCGTACGGGCCCTGCGCGGCGATCTTCCGGTCGCTGCGCGGTTTCCTCGGGCGCACCGTGCGGGCCATGGCCGCCGACGGGATCGACGGTTTCCTGGTCTTCGGTGCGGGCGTGCCCACCTGCGGCAACGTCCACGAGGTCGCGCCGGAGGCGACGGTCCTCTACACCGACGTGGATCCGGAGACGGTCCGGCTGGGCCGCAGCCTGCTCGCCGACAGCAACCGGGCCGGGTACGGCTACGGCGACGCCACCGACATCGGGACCGTCGACCGGGCGCAGTTGCACCGGTTCGTGCCGGGCTGGGGGAGACGGCCGGTGGGTGTGGTCTTCCTCGGGCTGGCGGCGTTCCTGGACGACGACACGCTCGCCCGTACGCTCGACGAGCTGTACCAGGCGGTGGCGCCCGGCAGCCGGCTGGCGATCGACTTCGACACGGAGGAGCTGGCCGGGCACCCCGAGGCGCTGGCCATGATGGGCCCGGCGTTCCGGATGCGGGCGCCCGAGCGGTTCGCGCCGCTGCTGGGTCGCTGGCAGCCGACCGACGACGGCATCGTGCCGGTGGCGCGGTGGCGGCCGGCGGGTGAGCCCGAGCCGGTGCCGGACGCGTTCCACGGCGCGCTGGCGTTGCGCCCGGCCGGCTGAGCAGGTCCCGTCACGCCCGGCCGAGGCGGGGCGTTCGCCGTCGGGCGGCCTTCGTATGATGTTTGCCCTGTAGCAATAGTCGTCATCGGAGGATGAGCATGCCGGACGCGTCCGGAACGGTGTCGCGTGCCCTGCGCACGGCGCCACCCGACCAGCTGGCGGAGACCGCGGACGCGGTGCTGCGCCAGACGCTCGGGGCCGCGCGGGCGGAGGTGTTCGTCGCCGACTACCGCGCCAGCGGACTCTGGCCGGTGCTCGACCCGGATGTCCCCGACGGCGGCCCGCTGGTGGCCCACACCGTGGCGCAGCGCTGTTTCAGCAGCCAGGAGCCGGTGCTCGACATCGTCGAGGACGGCCGCTGCCGCGCCTACCTGCCGCTGTCGGTGTGGGGGGAGCGGCTCGGTGTGCTGATGGTGGAGCTGCCCGGCGACCCGGACGCGGCCACTGTGGAGGCCGCCCGTGACGCCGCCGGGGAACTGGCCGTCGCGATCCGGGCGGCCGACCGGGAGACCGACCGCTACCGGCGCGCCCGGCGGCGCGAGCGGCTGAGCATGGCCGCCGAGATGCAGTGGGACCTGCTGCCGGGGCGCAGCGTACGGCTCGGTGACGCGCTGCTCGCCGGTCAGCTCGAACCGGCGTACACGGTGGGCGGTGACCACTTCGACTGGTCGGTGGACGGCGACCGGCTCACCCTCACCGTGCTCAACGGCACCGGCGGCGGCCTGGCCGCGTCGATGCTCACGGCGATGACTGTGAACGCCATGCGCAACGCCAGGCGTTCCGGCGGCAGCCTGGTGGAGCAGGCGGAGCTGGCCTCGGACACCATCTACTACCAGCACCGGGGCAGCCGCCACGTGGCCACGCTGCTGCTGGAGCTGGACAGCCGCCGGGGCGTGATGCGGGCGGTCGACGCCGGCTCGCCGCAACTGCTGCGGCTGCGCGGGGGCCGCGTCACGCCGATCGCGCTGGAGCAGCAACTGCCGCTGGGCATGTTCGCCGAGACGCGCTACGACGTGCAGGAGTTCACTCTGGAGCCGGGCGATCGTCTCTTCGTGGTCAGCGACGGGGTGTACGCGGCGGAGCCGGACGGGCAGGAGCCGTACGGCGTCCGGGCGATGGCGCGCGCGATGCGGTCGACTCGGCTGCAGCCGGCGACCGAGGCAGTTGGTACGGTGATGCGCGAACTGCATGCGTACCATGCCGACGCGGATCTCCGTGACGACGCGGTCGTCGTCTGCCTGGACTGGCGCGGCTCCAGCCGGTCCGACGACGTGACGGGGCAGTGACGGGGGCGGCGGAGCGGACACGAGCGGGACGATCGCAGGGGACAGCGAGTGGAGCGACCTCCGAATCTTGCCGCGGCCATCGAATCGGCTGCGGAGGCGCTCATCGGTGTGCTCGACTCCGCGACGTCCCGGCACACGGTCAGCGTCTCGCCGACGCAGTTGCGGGTGCTGTCGCTGATCGTGTCGCATCCGGACACCAACGTGAACCGTCTGGCCGAGCTGCTGGACGTGGTCCCGTCGTCGGCGAGCCGGCTGTGCGACCGCCTGGAGGCGGTCGGCCTGCTGCGCCGGGTGGCGGACCCGCGTGACCGGCGGGAGGTGCGGCTGATCCCCACCGCGGCGGCGGAGACGCTGCTGCGCGACCTCCAGGACAGGCGGCACCGGGCGGTGCAGGCCGTGCTCGACCGGATGCCCAACCGGGTGCAGCACGAGCTGCTGCTGGCGCTGGTGGCGTTCAGCCAGGCGGCGTCGGCGACCGCCCCGCAGGCCGGGTCGGACTCCACCGCCCGTACCGCCTGAGCCTCACACCGACGCCCGCCGCCGTTCACCGCTCGACTAGTGTCCTAGGATGCCTTAGCGGTTGTGACGGTCCCCACCGTGACACCACTGAGCAACGACGCAGCGGGCGCCCGGGGGAGAACGGCGAGCCCGATATAGTGGCAGCGCAACTGAGCGGCCCGTGATCACGACGAGGGCGGGCCGCGACGGGGAGGTCCCAGCCCGGGATCACAGAGGGCGCCGGCGTCTGACCGGCCGGCAACGCGCACGTCCCTCCAGCGGCCGTTCATCCGGCTGCCGGACCGTGCTGCGAAGGGAGGGTTCGGTGTCGCGTCGGCCGGCTCCAGCGGAGCAACCGGATTCCGGGACCGCCGCGGTCGTGGGAGACCGCGTCCTCACGCTGCCCAACCTGATCAGCTTCGTCCGGCTCGTCGGCGTGCCGATCTTCCTCTACCTGTTCCTCGTGGTCCGGGCCGACGTCGCCGCCATCGCCGTGCTCGCCGTCGGCGGCACCAGTGACTGGGTGGACGGCTGGATCGCCCGCCGCCTGGGCCAGGTGAGCCGGCTCGGGGAGCTGCTCGACCCGCTGGCCGACCGCCTCTACATCCTCGCCACGCTGCTGGCGTTCACCGCCCGCGAGGTCGTGCCCTGGCAGTTCACCGGCGCGCTGCTGGCCCGGGAACTGCTGCTGCTGGTGTCCCTCGGGGTGCTGCGGCGCTACGGCTACGGCCCGCCGCCGGTGCACTACGTCGGCAAGACCGCGACGTTCCTGCTGCTGGCGGCGTTCCCGATCCTGCTGCTCGCCGACGCGGCGCCGGACATCGGCACCGCCGCCGGCGCGATCGGCTGGGGGCTGGCCTGGTGGGGCCTGGTCCTCTACTGGGTCGCCGGCGCGATGTACGTGGTGCAGGCGAGCCGCCTCGTGCGGGCCATGCGGGCGCGGCGTACCGGGGCGGCGGCATGACCACGCCGCCGCGGCGGGACGGGGAGAAGGAGCGCGACCCGTCGAACCGGGTGTACGCGCCGGACTTCCTGACGGAGCTGTTCCGCAATCCGCTGGATCCGGGGTACGGGGACGCGGCGGCGCGCCGGGCGACGGGCTCGATCTCGCGGGTGCGGCAGGTGCTGGGCCGGCCGGTGAGCCTGGTGGTGCTGGCGCTGATCGGTTTCCTGTTCGCGGTGGCGTACCGGGAGACGATGGCTGAGGAGCCGAGCCGCGCGACGGCGCGGGCGGGTCTGGTCGCCGAGATCAAGGGGCGGGAGGCGGAGACCGACCGGTTGACCGAGCGCGCCGAGCAGTTGCGTGAGGAGGTCGGCCGGCAGCGGGACGCGACGTTGAGCGGTTCGCAGGCGTCCCGGTTGCGCACGCTGGAGGCGGGTACCGGCCTGGCCCGGGTGCGTGGGGACGGCGTGGTGGTGCGGCTGGCCGACGCGGCGGCGGACCAGGACGGGGTGACCGGCGGGGACGCGGGCCCGTCCCGGGTGCTGTACTCGGATCTGCAGAAGGTCGCGAACGCGTTGTGGGCGGCGGGCGCCGAGGCGGTGGCGGTGAACGGCCAGCGGTTGACGGCGACGTCGACGATCCGGTCGGCGGGTGAGGCGATCCTGGTGGACTACCGGCCGGTGACGGGTCCGTACGAGGTGCAGGCGATCGGGCCGAGGTCGATGCGGGACCGGTTCGACGAGAGCCGTGCGGCGGCGTTGATGCGTGAGGTGGCGCGGACGACTGGTCTGTCGTTCGGGGTGAAGCGGGTCGAGGACCTCACGTTGCCGGCGGCGCCGCAGCCGCGGCTACGCTACGCCGAGCCTCCGGCGAGCCCCAGTCCGAGTGCGAGCGCGAGTGTGCGCCCGTCGGGTTCGGGTGGTGCCGGTTCGTCGAGTCCCGGGTCGTCCGGCCCGGGTGGTTCTTCCAGCCCCTCGGGAGGTGGCCGATGATCGCGGTGCTGGCGTTGCTCGCCGGTGTGGTGCTCGGGGTGTATCTGGACCCCACTGTGCCGGCGGCGTTGCAGCCGTATCTGCCGATCGCGGTGGTGGCCGCGTTGGACGCGGTGTTCGGTGGGGTGCGGGCGAAGCTGGACCGGATCTTCGACGACAAGCAGTTCGTGGTGTCGTTCATCTCGAACGTGCTGGTGGCGGCTCTGATCGTGTACCTGGGTGACCAGTTGGGCGTGGGCGGTCAGTTGTCCACCGGTGTGGTGGTCGTGCTCGGGGTGCGCATCTTCGGAAATGTGGCGGCGATCCGCCGGCACCTGTTCCGGGCGTAGGTTTGTGGCGATGAGCGAGGAACACAGGGAAACGGGTACCGGGTGGCCGCAGCCGGGGGAGCCGGCGCGGCCGTCGGGTCCGGCGGGTGAGCCGGATCCGCGCCCGGACGCGCCCGATCCGGACGAGTTGAGCCCGTTGGCGCCTGTGGAGCCGGTGCCGGACGAGGCGGAGCCCGCGGAGCGGGAGGCGGTGCCGGAGTCCGAGCCGGAGCCGGGTGCGACGGCCGGTGCCGGGACGCCGTCGGCGGCGCGACGGTTCTCGTCGGCGGGCGCGATGATCGCGGTGTTGCTGGCGTTGCTGGGTTTCACGCTGGTGGTGCAGTTCAAGACGACGTCGACGGATCCGACGCTCGCGGCGACGCGGGAGGAGGACCTGGTGCGGATCTCGTCGGATCTGGATTCGCGGGAGCGGCGGCTGCGCCAGGAGATCGAGTTGCTGGAGGAGAGTCAGCGGCAGCTGCGGTCGGGTGAGCAGGGCCGGCAGGCGGCGCTGGAGGAGGCGACGCGGCGGGCGGACGAACTGGGCATCCTGGCGGGGACGTTGCCGGCGGTGGGTCCGGGTCTTGAGGTGCGGTTCTCGGGGCCGGCGAAGGCGGTGTCGTCGACGCGGATCCTGGATGCGGTGCAGGAGCTGCGGGGTGCGGGCGCGGAGGCGATGCAGATCCAGGGTGCGGACGGTACGGCGGCGCGGATCATCGCGTCGACGTATTTCGTGGACGGGCCCGACGGTGCGCTGGTGGTGGACGGGCGGCGGTTGACGGGTCCGTTCACGATCATGGTGATCGGTGATCCGGCGACGATGCGTACGGCGTTGAACATTCCGGGCGGGGTGGTCGCATCGGTGCGGGACGGCGGCGGTAACGTGACCTCCGAGGATCGTGAGGTTGTGGAGGTTTCGCAGCTGCACGCGCCGATCAAGCTGGACCACGCCCGGCCGGTCTCGTGACCGGTCGCGGCCGCGCCGGTTTCTCCGGTGCACCGATGACGAAGGACGCAGCTGGTGATTCCTGAGGATCTGCGGTACACCGCCGAGCACGAGTGGGTGGTCGCTGGTGACGGTGGTGCCGTCCGCGTCGGTATCACGCACTTCGCGCAGGACGCCCTGGGTGACATCGTGTTCGTGCAGCTGCCGGAGCCCGGTGCGGTGGTGGCGGCGGGCGAGTCGCTGGGCGAGATCGAGTCGACGAAGAGCGTGTCGGAGATCTACGCGCCGTTGAGCGGTACGGTGGCGGCGCGCAACGAGGCGTTGGCCGACACCCCTGAGGTGATCAACACGGATCCGTACGGTGCGGGGTGGTTGGTGGAGATCACTCCGGACGATCCGGCGGCGGTCGAGGGTCTGCTGACCGCCGATGCGTACCGCGAGCTCACCGAGAGCTGAGTTCGTGCTGTTCCGGGCGGCGGCGAGGTTCCGCGCGTCCGGTTGCCCTGCATTTCGGCGCTGGCTAGGCTCGCCCAGTCGACCGAGAACCAATAGTTTGAGCGTTGCGGAATGCGCCTTCCCGGGCACGGGGAGCCAGCCGCCGGGTGTGGTGTTGCCCGGCGGCCAGACCCGCCATTCCCTGACGCCGACCGAACAGATCCGTGAGGTGGTCCCATGACGCGCCCAGACGACGAGTTCCCCCCGCTCGACGTCACTTCGACGCTCAATCTCGGTTCGCTCGACGAAGTGCTGGAGGGGCCGGACACCGATGTGGTGCCGAGCCGCATGTCCGGCTCGTTGCCGCCGGGTATGGCGTTGCTGGTGGTTCGCCGGGGTCCGAATGCGGGCGCCCGGTTCCTGTTGGACCACGATGTGACGACGAGTGGGCGGCACCCGGACAGTGACATCTTCCTGGACGACGTGACGGTGTCGCGTCGGCACGCGGAGTTCCACCGTGACGGTGGGACGTTCACGGTGCGGGATGTGGGCAGCCTGAACGGCACGTACGTGAATCGTGAGCGGGTCGAGGCGGCGACGCTGAGCAACGGTGACGAGGTGCAGATCGGCAAGTTCCGGGTGGTGTTCATCGCCGGTCCGCGCCCGGAGGAGGAGGCCGGCCGGGGGTGAACGAGCCTGCGGCTTCGACGCCGTCCGGGGCGGCGCGGGCGCCTGCGCTGATGAGTATCGGCGAGGTGCTGGCGCAGTTGCGGCCGGAGTTTCCGGACGTCACGATCTCGAAGTTGCGGTTCCTGGAGGCCGAGGGCCTGGTGGAGCCGCAGCGGACGCCGGCGGGTTATCGGAAGTACGGCTGGGACGATGTGGCGCGGTTGCGGTTCGTGTTGACCGCGCAGCGGGATCAGTATCTGCCGTTGCGGGTGATCCGGGAGCAGTTGGCCCAGTGGGACGGGTCTGGTCCGTCGCCGGGGCGGGGGCGGCCGAATCTGGTGGCTGTGGGTCCGGGTGGTGAGGTTCCGGGCCGGGAGCCGGCGGAGTCGGCCGAGTCGTCGGAGGTGCGGCTGGACCGGGCGGGTCTGATCGCCCGTAGTGGGGTGGACGAGTCGACGCTGGCGGAGTTGGAGCGGCTGGGTGTGCTGGTGCCGGATCCGCCGGGGTGGTACGACGCGGACGCGTTGATCATCGCGAGTGCGGTGGCGGGTCTGGCGGCGTACGGGCTGGAGCCTCGGCATCTGCGGGCGTACCGGTCGTCGGCGGATCGTGAGGTCGGGTTGTTCGCGCAGTTGGTGGCGCCGTTGGCGCGGCAGAGTGATCCGGCGGCGCGGGCTCGGGCGGCGGAGACGGCGCGGGAGTTGGTGGCGTTGTCGCAGCGGTTGCACGCGGCGTTGGTGCGGGTGGGGCTGCGGTCGACGTTGGGCCGGTGAGGTCGGTGCGAGGGGCCGGGTGCGGTGTGCGCCCGGCCCTTCGTCGTGGGTGGGCGCGGAAAGATCTGGTCGGTGGAGCGTGTCGTAGGCTTGCCGGGGTATGCCCGTCCGGCGAGGCGTGGTGCACGTAGCGCGTGGGACTCCCGTGTCCTGGTCCGTGTACCGTGCAGGGAAGGGCGCGGTGCAAGGTGACGACGACACGGAGGCGGCGGTGCGCGAGCTGAGCGTGGTCGGAGTTCGGGTGGAGTTGCCCAGCAACCAGCCGATCGTCCTGCTGCGGGAGGTCGAGGGGGACCGCTATCTGCCGATCTGGATCGGCGCGGTCGAGGCGACGGCGATCGCTTACGAGCAGCAGGGGGTCAAGCCGGCCCGGCCGTTGACGCACGATCTTCTTCGGGATGTGCTGGCGGCGCTGCAGGCGCCGTTGCGGGCGGTGGAGATCACCGAGTTGAAGGAGAACGTGTTCTACGCGGATCTGCTGCTCGGTGACGGTGTGCGGGTGTCGGCGCGGCCGAGTGACTCCATTGCGTTGGCGTTGCGGGTGGGTGCTCCGATTCGTTGTGCGGAGCAGGTCCTCAGCGAGGCGGGGATTGTGATCCCGGACGAGCAGGAGGACGAGGTGGAGAAGTTCCGGGAGTTCCTGGAGCAGGTGCGTCCGGAGGACTTCGCGGGTTGAGGTGTCCCGGCCGGGTGGCCGGGGTGGCGTGGCGGTGGCCGGCGCGGCGTGTCGCGGTGTCTCCTGCGGGTGTAGTCCGGGGGGCGGCGTTAGGGTTGCCGTGTCGAGTGGTGCGCGTACGGGGAGTCGGCGCGGCACCGCCACGGGCGCGGGGAGGTTGGTCCGGATGCACGAGCCGCGGGATCCTGGTCCGGGTGCGGAACAGCAGGCGGGTGTGGGGGCCGATCCGGCCGGTGACGGCGAGGTCGGTTACCGGGGTGTGACCGCATGTTCGGCGGTGGGGATCAGTTACCGGCAGTTGGACTACTGGGCGCGTACGGCGCTGGTGGTGCCGAGTGTGCGTGACGCGTCGGGTTCGGGGACGTCACGGTTGTACTCGTTCCGTGACCTGGTGGTGTTGAAGGTCGTGAAGCGGCTGCTGGACGCCGGGGTGTCGTTGCAGAACATCCGTAAGGCGATCGAGGCGTTGCGGTCGCGTGGGGTGGACGATCTGGCGGGCATCACGTTGATCTCCGACGGGACGACCGTGTACGAGTGCCGGTCGCCGGAGGAGGTGGTCGACCTGTTGCAGGGCGGCCAGGGGGTGTTCGGCATCGCGATCGGTGGTGCGTTCAAGGAGATCCAGGGTTCGTTGTCGCATCTGCCGGCGGAGCCGGTGGGTGGGCAGGAGCCGGCCGTGCCGGCGGTGGAGCCGGAGGCGGAGTCGGTGGGTGACGAGCTGGCGGCGCGCCGGGCCCGGCGCCGGGCGGGGTGACCTGCGTCGCGTCTCGTTGACGGGATCGCGCCGCGCCCGAAAAGGGTGCGGCGCGATTCGTGTTTTGGTGACGGGGTGTGGTCTCCGCCCGGTGGTTGAGGCGGGTGGACGGTGTGGACCGGGCCGGGTGGGAGTCGGCGCAGGTCACGGCATGTGTGCGCGTGATGTCCGAAAAGGACGGTACGTCGGGCGCATTGACGTCGAGTGTGCGACCGGTTGCGGTGTGTCCACCGGCTGCGGCCGGGCTGCTGACTGTCCGTGATCGACAGTTCTCGGGATCCGGACAGGGGCGGCGTGAAGTGTCGTGGCGGGCGCGCTATGGTCCGTTCCGGTCGTCGGCGTGTCGACGTCACGGCGGAACGCTGTGTGACGCCGCGCCGGACGGCGAGCCCCTGCCGCGGCGCTGCCCGCGGACCCCTGGTGGAAGGACCGAGCATGACGGTGACGAGCGAGACCACCCCGATCTCCCACTACGAGCGCATCGGCGGCGCGGCCGCGGTGAAGGCCGCGGTGGAGCTGTTCTACGACAAGGTGCTGGCCGATCCGGATCTGGCCGGCTACTTCGCCGACGTGGACATGGTGGAGCAGCGGCGGCACCTGGCCCTGATGCTCGCGGTGGTGCTCGGCGGCCCCAACGAGTACGCGGGCCGTGGGCTGGCCGAGGCGCACCAGCCGCTGAACATCACCGGTGGGCACTACGCGAAGGTCGGTGAGCACCTGACGGCGACCCTGGTGGAGCTGGGTGTGCCGGCGGACGTGATCGCCGACGTGCAGGTCGTGCTCGGGCAGGTGCGGGAGCAGGTCGTGTCGGCGGGGGACGCCTGAGCGTGGACGTCGCACGGCTCAAGCAGAGCTGGTCCCTGGTCGCCGGGCACGGCGACCAGGTGCCGCTCTACTTCTATTCGACGCTGTTTCTGGCGCATCCGGAGACCCGGCAGATGTTCCCCACGAACATGGCCGGGCAGCGGGACCGTCTGGTGGCCGCGCTGGGGCATGTGGTGTCCCACGTGGACCAGGTGGACCGGCTGGTCGGGTTCCTGCGGGACCTCGGCGCGGACCACCGCAAGTTCGCGGTGCGCGCGGAGCACTATCCGGCGGTCGGTGAGGCGCTGCTGGCGACGTTGCGGCACTTCTGCGGCGAGGCGTGGACCGAGGAGCTGGCCGCGGACTGGGCCGCCGCGTACGGGCTGGTGGCGCAGGTGATGACCGAGGGCGCGCAGGCCGCGGAGGCGCAGTCGCCGCCGTGGTGGGTGGCGGAGGTGCTGACGCACGAGCAGCGCACCTTCGACGTGGCGGTGCTGACCGTACGCCCGCAGTATCTGTTGCCGTTCACGCCCGGCCAGTCGATCGGGGTGTCGCATCCGGCGGTGCGGTCGTGGCGGTACTACTCGCCGGCGAACGCGCCGCGTCCGGACGGCACTGTGGAGTTGCACGTGCGGGCCGCGCCGGGCGGTGTGGTGTCGTCGCGTCTGGTGTACGGGTGCGCGGCCGGTGACCAGATCCATCTGGCGTCGCCGGTGGGTGACCGGTTGACGTTGTGGCAGGCCGGGTCGTCGGATCTGCTGCTGCTGGCCGGTGGGACCGGCTGGGCGCCGGTGAAGGCGCTCGTGGAGCAGGTGGCGGCGGAGGGTTCGGGGCGGCGGGTGGACCTGTACGTGGGTGCCCGGTCGCGGACGGAGTTCTACGACAGCGAGGCGATCGACAAGCTGGCGGCGACGCATCCGTGGCTGCGGGTGTCGTACGTGGCCGGTGCGGATCCGGCCCGGCCGGGCGAGTCGGTGCGCATCGCCGACCGGGTGCTCGCCGATGGGGACTGGCGGTCGCGGCACGTGTACGTGTGCGGGTCCGACGAGATGGTGGGTCATTCGGTGGCGGCGTTGACCGGCGCCGGATACCAGCCGGGTCAGGTGCATCACGAGGGTTACGGCAAGCACTGGTACGGCCCGGCGTGGCGGACGATGACCGGCGCGGACGGGCCGGCAACAACGGAGGTGGGCCGGTGAGCGCGAGGAGTGAGCCGGTGAGCGCGGGTCCGATCAGCAGTTACGACGCGCAGCAGGTGTCCGGTCCGGTGCAGGTGCGGTTGACCTCGGACCGGGTCCGGCGGTGGGAGTTCGGGTCGGCGGCGTTCACCCGGCGCGGTTACGACCAGACCGATGTGGACCGGTTCCGGTTGCAGGTGGCCGACGAGCTGGATCTGCTGGCGGCGCAGGTGGCGAACCTGCGGGCGGAGAACGAGCGGCTCAACGACCATCTGGAGCTGCACCGGCACGGGGTGATCCCGAGTACCGAGGCGGTGGCGCCGGCGGCGAAGGAGGTCAACCTGTTGTCGGCGGCGCAGCGGGAGGCCGAGCAGATCATCGCGCAGGCCCACGACTACGCCCGGCGGGTCGCCGAGTACGCCCGTACGCAGTACGAGAGTTACATGCGGGCGGCGGCGGAGGAGGCGAAGCGGGAGGCCGAGCGGGCGGTGACGGAGTACCGCAGCGCGGCCGGGAGCGGCTTCGACGACTCGGTGGCGACGCGGGAGGCGTTGCGGATCTTCGGCGAGATGATGATTTCGCACATGCAGGCGGCGGCCCGGCATCTCGACGACGGCAGTGAGCAGTTGTCGCGCACGATGGAGCGGATCGCCCGGGAGTTGCCGCAGGGCGGCGGGGGCTCGCCGCAGCCGGCGTTGTCCCGCCACCAGCGTTGACCGGCGTCCCGGTCCGCCGCGGCGGGCGGGCCGGGACGTGCGCGGTGGGTCAGGCGGTGACGGCGTCGATCGCCTCGGCGATGGGGCTGTCTCCGCCGACGAGTTCCAGGGTGTGCCCGGCGGTGGCCGGGGCGTACAGCAGGGCGAGCAGCACCCGGGCCACGTCGGCGCGGCTGATCGCGCCGGGTTCGACGTGCCGGGCCAGGGTGATCCGGCCCGCGGGCTCGTCGTCGGTGAGCCGGCCGGGCCGCAGCACCGTCACGTCGAGGTCCCGTGCGGTGACGTCGTCCTCGGCGGCCTTCTTGGCCCGCAGGTACGCTGCCCACACGTCGTCGGTGCCCTCGGCCGGCGCGGCGTCCACGCCCATGGAGGACACCAGCAGGTACCGGCGTACCCCGGCCTGGACCGCGGCGTCGGCGAGCAGCACGGCGGCGCCCCGGTCGACGGTGTCCTTGCGGGCGGCGCCGCTGCCGGGTCCGGCGCCGGCGGCGAACACGACCGCGTCGGCGCCGGCCAGGTGGGCGGCGAGGGCGTCGACGTCGGTCTGTTCCAGGTCGCACACGACCGGTTCGGCGCCGGCGGCGCGCAGCGCGGCGGCGTGGTCGGGGTTGCGGATCAGCCCGACCGCTGTGTCTCCGCGTCCGGCCAGTTCCCGCTCCAGCAGCTTGGCGATCTTTCCGTGCCCTCCGGCGATGACGACGCGCATGCGCTCAACCTAGCCCGGCAAGCCGCGCCCCGCCGGGCGACCGACCTGGTTGATCATGAGGTTGGCGGTACGACACGCCGGGCCGGACCACCGTCAACCTCATGATCGACCGGGCGAGGCGGGCGGGGGAGGGGCGGCGGGCGGCGCGGCGAGGGACCATGGACGGGTGAGTGAGGCGTTCGAGGAGTTGGCGCGGCTGGTGGCCGCCGGGGACGTGGTGGTGCTCAGCGGCGCGGGCCTGTCCACCGAGTCGGGCATCCCGGACTACCGGGGGCCCAGCGGCGCGGCGCGCCGGCACACCCCGATGACGTACCAGGAGTTCACCCGGGATCCGCTGGCGCGGCGGCGGTACTGGGCGCGCAGCCACCTGGGCTGGCAGACCATCGCGCGGGCGGCACCGAACGACGGGCACCGGGCGGTGGCCCGGTTGCAGGCGGCCGGGCTGCTCGGCGGGATCATCACCCAGAACGTCGACGGGCTGCACACCGCCGCCGGCGCCACCGGGGTGATCGAGCTGCACGGCCGCCTCGACGAGGTGACGTGCCTGGACTGCGGCAACGCCACCGGCCGTGACGAGCTGCACCGGCGCCTGTCCGAGGCGAACCCGGGCTTCGACGCGCGGGTGGCGCGCGTCAACCCCGACGGCGACGTGGACCTGCCCGACGACGCGGTGACCGGGTTCCGCACCGTCGACTGCGGCCTCTGCGGCGCCGGCATGCTGAAACCGGACGTGGTGTTCTTCGGTGAGACGGTCCCCGCCCCGCGGGTCGCGGACTGTTTCGCGCTGGTCGAGCGGGCCCGGGCGCTGCTGGTGCTCGGGTCGTCGTTGACGGTGATGTCGGGGCGGCGGTTCGTGCTGCGGGCGGCCCGCCACGGCATCCCGGTGGCGATCGTCAACCAGGGCGTCACCCGCGGTGACACCTACGCGGCGCTGCGGCTGGACGCCCCGCTGGGCGCCACCCTGTGCGCGCTGGCCGACCGGGTGGCGGCGGCTCCGGCGCCGGTGTGATCAACCCCCGGGACATGAGCCGGAAACACGCCCGCTGGTAGCGTTGGGGGTGCCGGTACCACCCACGTGGGAGAGACCGTCGACCCGGCGGCGCCGAAGGGGCAGATTCTCCCCGGAACCTCTCAGGCAAAAGGACCACGTGGGCAGGCGCTGTGGAGCGCGTCAGCGCGACTCAGGGGGAGGCCGACCCGTCGACCTCGCCCCACCAAGGAGCGCAGCGCATGACCGCAGAGCAGTTCGCCGACCGGCACATCGGCCCCGGCCGCGACGACGAACGCCGGATGCTGGACACAGTCGGTTACGGCTCCGTCGACGAGCTGATGGACGCCGCGATCCCCGAGGTGATCCGCTGGCACGGCACCCTGGACCTGCCCGCCCCGGCGAGTGAGCGGGAGGCCATCGCCGAGCTGCGCGCCCTGGCCGCCCGCAACACAGTCGCCGTGTCCATGATCGGCCTCGGCTACCACGGCACGCACACCCCGGCGGTGATCCGCCGCAACGTGCTGGAGAACCCGGCCTGGTACACCGCGTACACGCCGTACCAGCCGGAGATCAGCCAGGGCCGGCTGGAGGCGCTGCTGAACTTCCAAAGCATGGTGTCCGGTCTGACTGCGCTACCAGTCGCGAACGCCTCGATGCTCGACGAGGGCACCGCCGCGGCCGAGGCGATGACGCTCGCCCGCCGCGCGTCCAAGAGCAAGAGCCCGGTGTACGTGGTTGACGCCGACGCGCTGCCGCAGACCGTCGCGGTGATCGCCAGCCGCGCCGAGCCGCTCGGCATCGAGGTGCGGGTCCTCGACGTCGACCGCGACGAGCTGCCGGCGGAGTTCTTCGGCCTGCACCTGCAGTACCCGGGCGCGTCCGGCGCGGTCCGGGACCACCGCGCCCTGGTCGAGGCGGCGCACGGCGCGGGCGCGCTGGTGACGGTCGCGGCGGATCTGCTGGCGTTGACGCTGCTGCGCCCGCCGGGCGAGATCGGCGCCGACATCGCCGCCGGCACCACCCAGCGTTTCGGCGTGCCGATGGGCTTCGGCGGGCCGCACGCCGGTTACCTGGCGGTGCGTTCGGGCCTGGAGCGGATGCTGCCGGGCCGGCTGGTCGGGGTGTCCCGCGACGCCGACGGCAACCCGGCGTACCGGCTGGCGTTGCAGACCCGCGAGCAGCACATCCGCCGGGAGAAGGCGACCAGCAACATCTGCACCGCGCAGGTGCTCCTCGCGGTGATGGCCGGCATGTACGCCGTCTACCACGGCCCGGACGGGCTGCGCGCCATCGCCCGGCGTACCCACGAGGCGGCGGCGCGGCTCGCGGCCGGGCTGCGCGCCGGCGGCGTGCGGGTCGCGGACGTCGCGTTCTTCGACACCGTCACCGCGACCGTGCCGGGCCGCGCCGCCGACGTGGTGGCCGCCGCGGCGGCGCGCAACGTGAACCTGCGGCTGGTCGACGCCGACCGGGTCGGCGTCTCCTGCGACGAGACCACCACGCCCGCGCACCTCGCCGCCGTGTGGGCGGCGTTCGGCGTCGACGAATTCGACGGCGACGCCGACGCGACCCTGCCCGACGGGCTGGCCCGCACGTCTGACTTCCTCACCCACCCGGTGTTTCACAGCCACCACTCGGAGACGGCGATGCTGCGCTACCTGCGCCGCCTGGCCGACTTCGACTACGCGCTGGACCGCGGCATGATCCCGCTGGGGTCGTGCACGATGAAGCTCAACGCCACCACCGAGATGGAACCGATCACCTGGCCGGAGTTCGCGCACCTGCACCCGTTCGCGCCGCAGGAGCAGACCGCCGGGTACCGGGAGCTGATCGCGCAGCTGGAGGGCTGGCTGGCCGAGGTGACCGGCTACGACGCGGTCAGCGTGCAGCCCAACGCCGGGTCGCAGGGTGAGCTGGCCGGCCTGCTGGCGATCCGCGCCTACCACCGGGAGCGTGGCGAGGGCCACCGCGACGTGTGCCTGATCCCGTCGTCGGCGCACGGCACCAACGCCGCGTCGGCGGTGATGGCCGGCATGCGGGTGGTGGTGGTCGGCTGTGACGCCGACGGCAACGTCGACCTGGTCGACCTCGACGCGAAGATCGACAAGCACCGGGACGCGCTCGCCGCGATCATGGTGACGTACCCGTCGACGCACGGCGTGTACGAGACCGGCATCGCGCAGCTGTGCGCGAAGGTCCACGACGCCGGCGGTCAGGTGTACGTCGACGGCGCGAACCTCAACGCGCTGGTCGGGTTCGCCAAGCCGGGCCGGTTCGGGGCGGACGTGTCGCACCTGAACCTGCACAAGACGTTCTGCATTCCGCACGGTGGCGGCGGCCCGGGTGTGGGGCCGGTGGCGGTGCGTTCGCACCTGGCGCCGTTCCTGCCCGGTGACCCGCTGGGCGCGCGCGCCGACGGGCGGCCGGCGATCTCGGCGGCGAACCACGGCTCGGCGGGGATCCTGCCGATCCCGTGGGCGTACCTGCGGATGATGGGCGCCGACGGGCTGGCCCGCGCCACCGGCGTGGCGGTCCTGGCGGCGAACTACGTGGCAGCGCGGCTACGGAACCACTTCCCGGTGCTGTACGCCGGCAACAAGGGCCTTGTCGCGCACGAGTGCATCCTGGACCTGCGGCCGCTGACCAAGGCCACCGGTGTGAGCGTCGACGACGTGGCGAAGCGGCTGATCGACTACGGCTTCCACGCGCCGACGATGTCGTTCCCGGTGGCCGGGACGCTGATGGTGGAGCCGACCGAGAGCGAGGACCTGGCCGAGCTGGACCGCTTCTGCGACGCGATGATCGCGATCCGGGCGGAGATCGACAAGGTCGGCTCGGGGGAGTGGCCGGCGGGGGACAACCCGCTGTCCAACGCGCCGCACACCGCGGCGATGGTGTCCGCCGACGAGTGGGCGCACCCGTACCCGCGGTCGGTGGGCGCCTACCCGGCGGGTGTGGACCGGGCGGGCCGGTACTGGCCTCCGGTTCGGCGCATCGACGGGGCGTACGGCGACCGGAACCTGGTCTGCTCGTGCCCCGCGCCGGAGGCGTTCGAGGACTGAGCGGCTGACGCCGGGGCGGTGGGCTCTCCCCGCCCCGGCCGGTGCGCCGGACGGTCGTGACCGGCGCGTACGCTCACTGACGCTGCGTGATCGCTCAGGCGACGAGGGCGTGGCGGGCCGGACCCCGGTGCGGGGCGATGGTGCGCCCGTCGGGGAGCAGCTCACCGGTGTCCTCGAAGACGATGACACCGTTGCAGAGCAGGCTCCAGCCCTGCTCAGGGAAGCAGGCAAGAACGCGGGCGGCCTCGCGGTCGGTCGCGTCGGCGGAGGGGCAGGTGGGCTGGTGCTGACACATCGGGTTCTCCGGACTGTGGGGGCACTGTGTCATGGTTCACATGACCAGTGACGCACAGTACCAAGGAAAACTGAGCGGCAACGAGCAAGGATGCGTCATGTTCACCCAGAATGGGCTGAACGGATGACCCGGAACCGCCCAGACGTCGTGGAAGCGCTCCCACAGGTGGAGGTCGATGTTCCCGGCGCGCCGCCCGGATGCCGCCGCCGGCTCGTCGAGACCGCCCGGCTGCACTGGTCGATCGGCGACGGCGGCGACCCCGCCGACCTGGCCCAACGCTTCCTCGCCGCGCACGGCATCGACCGCGACGACCTGTCCCGCCCCGGCCGCCACGACCCCGACGGGGGAGTGTGCGGTGCCGCGCTGTACCTGTCCGCCGCCGCCGGCGCGTACGCCATCGGCGTGTCGCCCGGCGCGCCCAGTCCCGCACCGGCGCTGCCCGACCTGGTAGTGGTCGTCTACCACCACACCGACCGCCCGCCGGCACCCCCGCGCCCGGTCCTCGCCCCCTGGCGGCTCGGACCGTGGCGCGACAGCTGGACCCCGGCCGCGCACGCCGCCGCCGTCGGCGCGGTCCGCGACGCCATCGCCCGCGGCGACGTCTACCAGGTCAACGTCGTCGGCCACACCGCCGCCGGCTACACCGGCGACCCGCTGCCCGCGCTGGCCCGCCTCGCCGCGCTGCCCGGCGCCCGCTACGGCGGCACCCTGCACGGCCCCGGCTGGGCGCTCGGCTGCGCCTCCCCGGAGACCCTCGTCGCGGTCGAGCACGGCCGGCTGGTCACCCGCCCCATCAAGGGCACCCGCCCGGCCACCCCCGCCGGACGCCGCGACCTGCTCGCCTCGGCCAAGGAACGCGCCGAACACGTCATGATCGTCGACCTGGAACGCAACGACCTGGCCCGCGTCGCCCGCACCGGCTCGGTGCGCGTCGACGAGCTGTTCGCCGTACGCCGCTGGTGTGACCTGTGGCAGGCGGAGTCCACGGTGTCGGCGGCGCCCGCCGACGGTCTGGGCCTGGCCGACCTGCTGCGCGCGGTGTGCCCCGGCGGGTCGGTCACCGGCGCGCCCAAACACGCCGCCCTGGCGCGCATCGCCGCGCTGGAGCCGGTCGGACGCGGCGCGGGCATGGGCGCGCTCGGCTGGGTCGGGCCCGACCGGCTCGACCTGGGCCTGACCATCCGCACCGCCGCCGCCGACGGGGACCTGCTGCACCTGTGGGCCGGGGGCGGCATCACCTGGGACAGCGACCCGGCCGCCGAGGTCGCCGAGGCCGCCGCCAAGGCTGCCCCTATCCGCGCCCTGCTCGCCGGCTGACGGGCTGTCCGCCGGCCCGGCTCCGGCAGCCCGGCTCCGGCGGCTCCGGGCGCCGGCGGGCCTCCGGCGGTTCGCGCGGCGAAGGCCCGCGTGACGCCTCAGCCGGCGGCGAACTCGTCCAGGGCGGCGACCACCCGCTCGCCGATGCCGTGGCCGCCGCCGTGCCCGCCGGACTCCACGATCTCCAGCCGCGCGTCCGGCCAGTCCCGGGTCAGCAGCCACGCGATGTCCGGGGGACCGCTGACGTCGAGCCTGCCCTGCACCAGCACCCCCGGAATGCCCGCCAGGCGACCCGCGTCGCGCAGCACCTGCCCGTCCGGCTGGAAACCCCGGTTCGCGAAGTAGTGGGTCACCAGCCGGGTGAACCCGTACCGGAACTCCGGGTCGGCGAACCGGGGACTCGGCGCGTATCCGCCCGCGAGGGACACGTGCACGTCCTCCCAGTCGCACCAGTCCCGCGCCGCCTGCTCCCGCACCGCCGGGTCCGGGTCGTTCACCAGCCGCGCGTACGCCGCCGACAGGTCACCGTCGCGGTCGGCCTCGGGCACCCCGTCGCGGAACCGCGCCCACTCCTGCGGGAAGACCCGACCCATGTCCCGGGTCACCCACTCGATCTCCCGGCTGGTGTTGGCGACCACGCTGAACAGCACCAGCGCGCTGACCCGCTGCGGATGCCGTTGCGCGTACGCCAGCGCAAGGGACGACCCCCACGACGCGCCGCACAGCAGCCACCTGTCGATCCCCAGATGCGCGCGCAGCACTTCCATGTCGGCCAGCAGATGCCCGGTGGTGTTCACCGACAGGTCGGTCGCCGGATCGGACGCCGGGGGAGTGCTGCGCCCGCAGCCACGCTGGTCGAAAAACACGATCCGGTACGCGGCCGGGTCGAACAGCCGCCGCCACGACGCGCCCGCCCCGGAGCCGGGCCCGCCGTGCACCACCAGCGCCGGCCGGCCGTCCGGGTTGCCGCACGTCTCCCAGTACACGCGCTGCCCGTCCCCGACGTCCAGCATGCCGTGGGCGTACGGCTCGATCGGCGGATACATCAATGGCCTCCCGGGGTCAGATACAACAGCGCTGTTACATTAGTGGACGTGACCGCTCCCGACCGCGACGCGCTCGGCACCCTGCTACGCCACGTCCTGGACGTCCTCGACGGCGATGTCGCCGCCGTCCACGAGCGGCTCGGTCTCACCGACTACCGGCCCCGCTACTCACCGGTGCTGCGCGCGCTCGTCGCCGACGGTCCGCTGCCCATCCGCGACCTCGCCGCCCGCGTCGGCGTCACCCACTCCGCCGCCAGCCAGACCGTCGCCCAGATGCGCCGCGCCGGCCTCGTCGACCTGCGCCCCGGCGCCGACGCCCGACACCGCATCGTCACCCTCACCGGCCGCGCCCGCGCCCTGCTGCCCGCTGTCGAAGCCGAATGGGCCGCCACCAGCACCGCCATGCGTCACCTCGACACCGAACTGCCGGTGCCCCTGGCCGACGAGCTGTACGCCGTCCTGGCCGCCCTGCGCCGCCGGCCCCTGCGCGACCGCATCGCCGACACCGGCCTGCTGGACACGCCACCGGACACCCGCGAACGGTAAGCAACGGATAGCCTTCCGGGCATGACTATGCGCCCCATCCGGATCATCGGCGACCCCGTGCTGCGCACCCCCAGCGAACCCGTCACCAGCTTCGACGCCGAACTGCGCGCCCTCGTCACCGACCTGATGGACACGCTGCTCGGCGCGCCCGGCCGCGCCGGCGTCGCCGCACCCCAGATCGGCGTCAACGCCCAGGTGTTCGTCTACGATGCCGACGGCCACCGCGGCCACATGGTCAACCCCACCCTGGAGGTGTCCGACGAACTCCAGGACGACGAGGAAGGCTGCCTGTCCATCCCCGGCCTGTACTTCCCGACACCCCGCGCGCTGCACGCCACCGCCCACGGCTACGACCAGCACGGCGAGCCGCTCACCGTCACCGGCAGCGGCTTCCTCGCCCGCGCCCTGCAACATGAGACCGACCACCTGCGCGGGCGCCTCTACGTCGACACCCTGCGCGGCGACACCCGCCGCCGCGCCCTGCGCGAGATCCGCGCCGGCCGGTTCGACTCACCCAGCCGCGGCCGCTGACGTCAACGCGCACTCGGTGAACCCGGCCACCCGGGAGAACCCCAGCCGCTCGTACAACCGCACCGCCGCGGCGTTGTCCGCCCGCACGTTCAACGTCACGTGATCCACCGACGCGCGCAGCCGGGCGCACAACGCCGCCACCACACCCGCACCCAGCCCACGGCCCCGCACGTCCGGATGCGTCGTCACGTTCCCCAGCGCCGCCACCCGCCACCGCGGCGAGAACACGTGCACCCCCGCCACCGCCACCAGCCGGTCACGCTCCCGCACACCCACGTACTGGCCCGTCTCCAGCATCCGCGCGTCGAACCAGTTCCCCGGATACGCCACCGCGTACAACCCGGAAAGCTCCGCCGCGTCCGCCGGCCCCAACGGCTCACCCACCGCCGGCACCGCCGCCAGCCGGCCCGGATCCGTCAACGCCATCCGGTGATGCGCCGCCGCCTCCGACACCACGAACCAGCGCGACACCACCGCCTCCAGACCGGGGGACAGGTGCGCCCACATCCGCGCCGGCAACACCGGCGCCGCCTCCGCCAGCAACCCGGCCAGATCCGCCACCCGATCCGGTGCCGCGAACGCCAGCAACGTCGGCAACTCCACCCCGTGATACAGCAACACCACCTGGTCGCCACGCCGGAACCACGACGTGTACGGCCAGAAGAAATCGTCCAGATCACCCAACTGGTACGCGTGCAACACCGGATCCCGGCCCAGCAGGCCCGCCAGCACCGCCCGGTCGTGCTCCGCCCGCACCGCCACCGCGATCAGCCCGCCGTCCACTGGTCGTAACCCAACCGGGCCACCAGCGCCAGCACCACCACCAGCAGCACCACCCGCACGAACCCGGCACCCCGGCGCAACGCCATCCGCGCGCCCACCGCAGCCCCCACCACGTTGCACACCGCCATCGCCGCACCCAGCGCCCACCACACGTGCCCGGTCAACCCGAACACCACCAGCGCACCCAGGTTCGTACCCGCGTTCACGACCTTCGCCATCGCCGACGCGTGCACGAAATCCGAACCCAGAATCGCCGTGAACGCCAGCACCAGGAACGTGCCCGTACCCGGCCCGATCAACCCGTCGTACAGCGCGATGCCCAGACCGGCCACCGCCACCGCCACCACCACCCGCGCCGGAGTCCGCCGCTGCGGCGACGCCACCACACCCAGCGACGGCCGCGCCAGCACGAACACCGCCACCGCCACCAGCACCACCAGCACCACCGGCCGGTACGCGCTACCCGGAACCGCACCCGCCAACGCCGCACCCAACCCCGCCGTCAGCACCGCCAACCCGGCCGCCGGACCCGCCACCGCCCAGTCCAGCTTCGTCCGCCGCGCGTACGTCACCGCCGCCGTCGACGTACCGAAGATCGCCGCCAGCTTGTTCGTGCCCAACGCCGTCGCCACCGGCACACCCGGCGCCGCCACCAGCAACGCCGGCAACAACAACAGACCGCCGCCACCCACCACCGCGTCCACCCACCCGGCCAGAAGGGCAGCGCTCAACAACGTCGTCAACGACAGGGCATCCACAGCCGCATTCTGCCCACGCCGCCACCAGCGACGGGGCCCCCTGTGGCCAGCCTCACCGCCCCCGGCGACGCCGCAACCACATCCCGGCCGACCCCACCGCCACGAACACCAGCATCGAACAGCACAACAGTTTCAGCACCCGGCAAGACTCCCACGACGACGTAGGGTGTCCAGGTGCGCCTGGCCACCTTCAACCTGCTGCACGGCCGCTCCCTCACCGACGGGCTCGTCGACCCCGACCGGCTCACCGCCGCCGTCACCGACCTCGACGCCGACGTCCTCGCCCTCCAGGAAGTCGACCGCGACCAGACCCGCAGCGGCAAACTCGACCTCACCGCGGTCGCCGCCCGCGCCCTGCACGCCGACCACCACCGCTTCGCCGCCGCCGTCGTCGGCACCCCCGGCGAACAGTTCCGCCCCCTCACCCACGACGACGACGGCCACGGCGAACCCCTCTACGGCATCGGCCTGATCAGCCGACACCCCGTCCGCTCCTGGCAGGTCACCCGCCTGCGCGCCGCCCCCGTCCGCTCACCCATCTACGCACCCGGCCCCGGCGGCGGACTCGTCCTGCTCCGCGACGAACCCCGCGTCGTGCTCGCCGCCGTCCTCGACACCCCCCACGGCCCCCTCACCGTCGCCGCCACCCACCTGTCCTTCGTGCCCGGCTGGAACCTCTGGCAACTACGCCGCGTCATCCGCGTCCTGCGCACCCTGCCCGCACCCCGGATCCTGCTCGGCGACCTCAACCTGCCCGCCGGACCCGCCGCCGCGCTCACCCGCTGGCAACCCCTGGCCCGCCGCCCCACCTACCCGGCCGGGCAACCCCGCGTCCAGCTCGACCACATCCTCGCCGACCGGCACGCCCTCGACCGGCTCCCACCCGTCACCGCCGTCCACACCCCGCTGGCCACCATCTCCGACCACCGGCCCCTCGTCGTCGACCTCGGCTGACGCTCAACCCAGACCGCTCTGCCGCCGCGCCGCCTCCACCGCGTTGCGGAACAACATCGCCACAGTCGTCGGACCCACCCCACCCACACGCGGCGTGATCGCCCCCGCCACCTCGGCACACGACTCGTCCACGTCCGGCAGCAACCGCCGCCCCTCGTACCGCACCCCACCACCGACCACCACCGCACCCGGACGCACATGCTCCGGCCGCACGATCCCCGGCACCCCCGCCGCCGCCACCAGGATCTCCGCCCGCCGCGTGTACCGCGGCCAGTCCGCCACCCCCGTGTGCACCACAGTCACCGCCGCGTTCGCCGTCGGCCGCTTCTGCGCCAGCAACATCGCCAACGGCCGGCCCAACGTCGCACCCCGCCCCAGGATCACCACCTCGCGGCCCGCCACCGGCACACCGTGGAACGCCAGCAACGCCTCGATCCCCGCCGGCGTACACGGCAACGGACCCGGCAACCCCAACGCCAACCGGCCCATGTTCACCGGATGCATCCCGTCCACGTCCTTGTCCGGATCCAGCACCGCCAACGCCCGGTCGTAGTCCAGGTGACCCGGAATCGGATACTGCACCAGCACCCCGTGCACCGTCCTGTCCGCGTTGAAATCCGCAAGCACCGCGTGCAGATCCGCCTGCGACGCCGCCGCCGGCAGATGCACGTGCGGCGACGCGAAACCCAGCTCCGCCGCCTGGCGCTGCTTGATCCGGATATAGCCCGCGCTCGCGTCGTCGTCACCCACCAGCACCGTCGCCAGCGCCGGCGTCACCCCCGCCGCACGCAACTCGGCCACCGACGCGGCGACCTCCGACAACACCCGCTCCGCCACCGGAGCACCCGGCAACAACCGCGCAGAAGACATACGACACCTCGCCCGCGGAGGCCCAGGCGGTCGACCCCCACGACGAGCTCCCCGATGGTTCACCCATCCCCGTGCCGCCAGTCGCGTTCCCCCTCAGCCTGCCACAGCCTCCGCCGCCACCGCATCCACCACCGCCTGCCACCCCGGCAACGCCGCCAGCAAACCGTCCGCCCGCCGCCGCCGATCCGCCGCCGACGCCACCCCCAGATCCGCCAGCACCGCCCCGAACGCCCGCTCCCGCTCCGGCGCCACCGCGCCCAACACCACATGACACCGCGCGTACGTCACCAGCACCCAGAACATCGCCTCCCGATGCCGGCCCGCCGCGATCAGCTCAGCCGCACCGTCGAACACCACCGGACGCCCCGCCGCACCCAGATCCGCCCCGAACGCGAACCCCTCCCGCGGCAGCCGCGCCACCTCGTCGAACACCACCGCCAGCCCGTCCAGATGCTCCCGCACCCGAGCCGCGTCCACGCCCGCCCCGCCGCCGTCGAGCGTGTCCAGCAGCTCCGAATACCGATCCGCGAACCCGAACCGCGACAACACCCGCTCCGCCCGCACGTACCGCCGCCGCACCGTCGGATCCACCAACCCCGCCACCGCCGGCCACACCGCCAGCAACGACGTCGGAAACACCCACGCCAGCACCTGCTCCGCGGTTGGCGGTTCGGCGTCGACCGCCCGCAACCCGGCCTCGATCCGCCGCCGCACCCCCGCGCACCGCGCGGCCACCCACACCGGATCCGCGAACCCCGCCGCCACCCGCTCCCGCACCGCGGCCAACCGGCCCGACGGATCCGCGATCACCCCATCGGTACGGAACATCGGCGCGAACACCCACGACCCCAGCACGTCCTCCGGGCCACCCAACTGCGCCCACGTGGTCGTGCTGACCTCCAGCAGCACCCCCCGGTGCACGAACTTGCCCACCTTCCCGCCGGGCTCCCGGCACACCAGCAACACGTCCACGTCCGACCACACCGGCAGCACCGCGTCCTCCGGCAACCCCACGGTCGACCCGCTGAAGAACGCCCCCTCGATCGACGGATCGACGCGCATCCGCTCCCGCACCCACCCGACCGCCACCGCACGCGCCGCACCCACCCGCATCCGGCCGATCCTGCCAGCGCACCACCCCTCGCGCCGACCGCCGCGCGGCCGTCACCGCGGCGGCGTCAACCCCGACAACGCCCGGTTGGTACGGTTCGCCGCCACCGCCGCCCGCTGCTGACCCGCCGTCACCTCGATGTACGTCTGCGACGACGCCAACGACGCGTGCCCCAGCAACCGCATGATCTCCGCCGCGCTCGCCCCGTCCTCCGCCAACCGCGTCGCGAACGTGTGCCGCAACGCGTGCAACCGGGCGCCCCGCGGCACCCGGTCACCGATGCCCGCCCGCCGGTAACACGACTCCACCAGGTACTGCAGCCCACCCCGGCGCAACGCCTCACCCTGACGGTCCACCAGGAACGGCGAGTCCGGCCGCACGCTGCGCGACCCGAACCGGTGCCGCCGGCTGTCCAGATAGCCGGCCAGCACCCGGTCCACGGCGTCCTCGATCGGCACCGTACGCGGCCGCCCGCCCTTACCCGCCACGTCCACCCGCCGCTCGCCGTCGCGCCCCGCCACCGACGACACCCGCAGCGCCAGCAGCTCCGACAGCCGCAGCCCCGCGCACAACGCCAGCGCCAGCACCGCCAGGTCGCGCTCCGGCCACGGATCACGTTGCCGGCCCTCCGCCCGGGCCACCGCCGCCAGCAGCTCCTCCGGCGTGTCCTCGCCCCGCAGCGGCTTGGGCCGGGGGAGCGGCGTGCGGGGCCGCCCCACCGCCGGCATCGGATTTCCCGGTACGACACCCTCGGCGACCAGGAACGTGAAGAAGCTGTTCCAGGTCGACCAGGCACGATGGACCGACGCGGCGGCGCGGGGAGCGGCGAACCTCGCAAACGCCGCCCGCATCACCCGGGGGGAGAGGGCGCTGACCGCCAACCGGTCCAGGGGGAGGGGAGTGGCGGCGTCACCGTCCGCCGCCACCAGCGCGGCGACAGCGGTCAGATCCCTCCGGTACGCAGCCAGGGTGTGGGGGGAGGGCTTACGGGTGGCCCGGGCGGTGAGGAACTCCTCGATCAGAGCCGGTACCGTTCCGTCCGGTTTGTCATGCATAAGACATATTATGCATGATTCTCGCGTTCCCGCCAGAAGTGCCCGCCCGGGGGAGAGTGGCGGATTCCCAATCCGGCCGCCGCCCCCGCCGCTGCTCATGCCGTCGATCATGAAGTTGGCGGCGACAAAGCGGACACCGATTGCCGCCAACTTCATGATCGACGGAGCCGGGGGTGGTGAGCGGACGGGGCCGCGCGGCTGGGCGGTGGGTGCTGCGCGCGGGGGGTGCTCCGGGGATGCGGAGTTGCCGCGTGCGGACAACGGCGTGACCGAGACCTGCGCTGATGGGCCAGCGGCCTCGCAGCCTCGGCGCTGACCACCCGAGGTGAACCCGGCCGCTCGCTGTGGCCGAATGAATGTCGCTGCGCCCGCGCATGAACAGCGTTGGGCTACGCAAGGAAGTGGCGTCCTGTGGACGCCCGGCGCTCGTGGCGATCAGCCGCCACGGGTGCGCCCGGGGAGGGCCGTCTCTTCGTTACTTGACATAATGTACATTATCGAACCGGATCCACCGGAGGCTCTCGGGCAGGACTCGCGGGTTCGTCTCCGCGGCGAAGCCCATCAGGCATCGCTGTCGGCGCTCATCCTGAGCCAGGCGGTAGCGTCCGTGAGGAGATCCGCGCCCGGGCGCAGAATCTCTCGCCGACCTGCGCCTCACCGCTTGGGACCCTCGGCCGCACCTGGCTTGGAGCACGACCTAGAGATCCTCGGCTGGAGGTGGCAGCTTCCCTTACGGGAGTTCGTCGCGTTTGCGCACTTCACCAGAGCGCTGAGCGGGCTACCGCAGCCGGCGTGGACAGTTCCCGCGCCGTCCCGGCCGAGCCGCTCCCCCATCACATCAGGGGACGAGCACGGGAAGAGGTCGCGGCCCAGTTCGGTGAGCGGGTATTCGTATTGATCCTTTTCCCCCGGCTCCTGATGGGGTCGTCGCTGCAGCAGACCGTCGGCGACCAGCCGCTTGAGCCGCTTCGCCGCCACCGCCGTCATCGGCCTGTATGGAACTTTTGGGGTCGAGGAGACTCCGGCGCCGACCGCAGAGATGGAGCAGGGAGCCAGCCAGGTTCCCGTCCCAGTCGGTTACGCCGCGCTCCCACGCCCGACTGTCTGATTCTTCGACATGGCCGAGGTCGCTGCGGCGCAGTCAGGCGTGATCGCGTTCGTCAACGCAGACGGCACCGTCACCGGCCATGTCTAGTGCCTTGACCACGAACGTTCGCGGTGTTGAGCGGACGGTAGCCTCGGCGCGGTGGCGGAGGATGACTTCATGATCGGGCTGAGCCGGGACGAGGCGTTGGTGTTCTCGGACTGGCTTCATCGGATGATGGGCACTGCCGATTTCGACGAGTTGGTCGATCGTGACCGGGCGGTGTGGTCACCGCTGTATCGCATCTCGGGTGCGCTGGAGACCTCGCTGGTGGAGGTGTTCAGGCCGGGCTACCCGGTCCGGCTGCAGGAGGCGAGGCAGCGGTTACTGGATGCGCTTGGCGAGGTGGGGCGGCCAACCGGCGCGTGACGCTCAGGCAGCACGTGTGGTCGGCTGTCGCCAGACTTGTTGGCGTTCGCTGCGAATACGGGCGCGCTCGCGGCGTTGGGCGGCCATAACGTCGGGGTGGCGTGCGTTGGCGTTTCGCCAGCGCAGGTAGGCCTGCAGTTTGCGGGTCAGGACGGTGTGATTCGGGTGGTCGGAGCCGGCGATCACGAAGGTCCGCAGCGGGCCGAACTGCGCTTCGATCGGGTTGGCCCAGGACGCATACGTCGGGGTGAAGCACAGTTCGACCTTGTTCCGAGCCGCCCACGCCCGGATCTTGGTGCCCTTGTGCGCGGACAGGTTGTCGAGGACGACGTAGATCGGCGCCCAGTCCGGACGTGCGGCCCGGATCGATTTGAGCGCGGCCAGGGTGTTCGTGGCGCTCTTGCGACGTCTGACCACACCCCAAAGTTGGTCGTCGCCGACGCTGTAGCAGCCGTGAAACTGCCGGACCCCATGCAACTTGTGGTAGTTCGCCGGCAGCCGCTGCGGATGCCCTGACGGCGCCCACCCGGCACCGGCCTGCGGACGGATGACCAGTGGCCCGAACTCGTCAAAGGCGAACACCCGCTGCGGGAAATGCGCGGTGACGTACTCGATGCGGGCCAGCTTGACATCCCGGTCGGGGTCGGTGGACTCCTTCCACGTCTTCGTCCGCTGGAACGTGATCCTGTGCTGATGCAGGATCTGTCGCAGCCGCTCTCGGCCGATCCGAACTCGGCGGGCGGCATGGCCGGTGAGGTAGTCGGCGAGCTTCCGCACGCTCCAGCGGGTGAACGGCCGCCCCAGTGCTTCCGGGCGGGCGCTGGCCGTCTCGACGATGAACGCCTCGTCATCGTCGCTGATCAGGCGGGGACGGCCACCCGCCCACTGAGGGTCCAGGCTGACCATGCCCATCTCGTTGAACCGGTGAATGACCTGCCGAACCGTGTCCTCATCCGCCTGCACCAGCCGGGCGATCGCCGGCACGGTGTTCCCACCGGCTGAAGCGAGCACGACCATGGCCCGCCGTAATCGGACTGCCGAGCCGGTACCACGACGGGTGATCCTCAGCAGCTGCTGACCCTCCTGGTCGCTGAGCCGCCGGACGCGCACGGGTTCTGCCACCGCCACAGCTTGATGGCCGCGATGCCGTCCGGCAGCCAGGCCGGACGGCGTGTCATCGAACACCGCGAACCTTCGTGGTCAGAGCACTAGACGGACGCGATCGACGAGGTGATCGCCGCTGCCATGGAGCGGCTCGCCTCGGCCGTTATGGCAAGCGACGGCGCCGAGGTCTTCACCACCGCGGCCTCGGGTCCGCCGGATGCGAGCCATTGCCCCTGGCGTCGTCAGCCCGTGTTCGATCCGTCAGTCTGCTGGGGCGCCCGGTCCTGTGGCGCGACGTACCTGAACGCCTCGTACATCTCGTCGCCGATCTGCTCCTCGCCGGCGAGCACCTCGCACAAGTCGTCGCCGGCGTGGCGCTCGGCGAAGAGGTGCGCAGGGCGCTCGAGCGACAGCGCGTCCCAGAGTTCGAGGTGGTGCAGGTCGAACGCGACCGCCAACTCTTGGCAGAACCGTTTTGCGGCTGCCACGGCCGCGCGGTAGCTGCCCCAAGCGAATAGATATAGGCCGAAGGAGAACAGTAGCCAGACGTCGTACCGGATTAACATCGGCAGACTGGCCACCGTGGCCAGCAGGCCGAGGGCGCAAAATCGCACGGAGGCGTCCAGTTGGTTGCGTGCGTCATTTACGGCGGCACTGGTCTGCTCCGGGATGATCCGACGAAGCCTGGGCCACGCAACGTCCGTCCTGAGTTGGTACCGGGCGCCGGCGCGGACTTCGCCAGCGTAGAGCACGTTGCCCAGCTCAGTGGCTCGAACCCTGTCGGAATCCTCCGGTAGCCACCGCATCCGACGCAAGGCCTCCGTGCGCCGGTTTTCCGGCTCCCCAGTATCCTTGGCGATCGTTTCGGCGAGGTGCCAGAACCGGCGGTAGCGCTCTCTGCCCCAGTTCTCCCACTCCTGCCCACCGGGGAGCGACGACCAGTACCCCTCCACCACCTGAATCAATGGAAGCATAAGGGGATGAGTAGCCAACGACACGACGGTGAGCAGGGCGACGATTAGCAACGCGTCTCGAAATGACATGCCGTCGATGGTCTCCCGGGCTGCCACCCATGACGGTCTGCGGCGGGGAGCACCTGCGGCAAGGAGGAATCCCAGCGCGCCCAGCATGAAGACATTGGGAACGACCGTGACAAAGACGAGACGGGCCCCCAGGCGCACCGCCAGCACATCACCCATGGTCCGGCCAGCTCACCTGATGATCAGCTTGACGGCCTGGTCGCGGCACTTTTCCGGCATCCGCTCCATCGGCGCCGCATCGTGGGCGTCACCTTGTCGGCCGAAGCACTGCGGCCTCGGGACAGTTGTCAAACCGATGCGCCTGCACAACTTGCAGCGGTACGGCTTAGCGCCATGTGAGCCACCGTTGTAGGTGACGGGCGCATCCTCGTTGTAGTGGTTCAAAAGAACAACGCACAGCACCCACAGTGTTTGCGCCATCCCGCCTCGCATGCGCCACCCCCCGGGAGGCCAACGTGCACGTAGAGTACGTCCGATCTGGCTTCGGCGTAACGGGCCGGTAGACCAGACCTCGATCCCCGATGCGTGTCGCTTGTGCCGCCGATGCGGTGGTGAGCCACTATGGACCGGTGGTACGTACGGCGCGAGATGCGGCTATCCGGCCGACGTGGTCGCCATGGTTGTGCACTGCCCTTGCCCTCGCTTGGCTGATTGTACTGGCGGTCGCGGTAGACGGCGCTGGTCTCGTGCTCCAGCTTTGGCTCGTCAGCGTGGGAGCCACCGTGCTGATAGGCCCGCGTCTCGCCCGCCGACCGGTAGCCGAGGACTTCAAGCCCGTTGCACGCAACACTGCAGCTGACGACAGTGCGCTGGCGGACGAAGACTGTAGTGGCCGCAGCGCGGAAAGGGACTCGGCCCCGGCGTCGCAGCAGGTAGCCCAAGCAATGCCGAGAACTTCCCCCGCGGCTCAGGCGGCAATCGCATTGACACCAGAGGCGGGCGCAGTGCTCGAGGTCTGGACAGCTGCCGATGTGGCGCGAATGCTCGGGGTGCCGCAAGAGACCGTCATCGCGGAGATGATCAGTGGTCACATGCCCGGCAACACCATTGCCGGTGAGTGGCGGGTACGGGCAACCGCTTTGGTCGACTGGCTCGACGGTGCCTACGGAGAGCGGGCCCGAAGCTAAGCTGGCCCTCCACGAGAACGCGCTGTGATTGCCGACCTGTTGAGGCCGGCGCCCAAGCGGGGCGACGAGGAAGGCGCGCTAAGCCATGCCGCGGGGAGGCTGCCGCGGTGCTAGATCCGGTGATGACATGCGCTCTGGTTGTGGTCGGTTTGGTTTGACCCGCTCGGCGGCTCAGGCCGAACCGCATGAGGTGTCGACATCGGCAAGCAATCAATCCGGTACCAGCCAGCTTGTGCCGCTGTGCCGCTCAGTGGCCTTATGCTCGGCGGCATGCCTGAAGGTGCTTCGCATCAGAGCGACTCGCAGACACAGCGCCGGGCTGAGGGAGAAATCGTCGCGGGGCTTGCGGTGTCTTTGGGCGTGGTCTTAGCTAGGCCGGATCGAATTGCTCTGTCTGGTGGTGTATTCGTCGAGGTGGATGCGGCGACATCGGACATGGGGATCGTGGTCGAGGCATATGCCCGGCAGGGCAGGCTGAAGGGGTCGCAGCCGAAGAAGATCGCGCAGGACGTGCTCAAGCTGGCTCTGCTCAAGCGGGAACCTGGCTGGGAGAGGACCCGTGCGATCATCGCGTTCGCGAGTCATGAAGCGCGCGACTCGATCTCGGGTTGGCTCGCCCTGGCGGCTGCGGAGTTCGGCGTCGAGTTGTTCGTCGTGGGGATATCCGAGGAGCTGCGGATGCGGATCCTGGATACTCAGCGCCGCCAGGTCATGGTCAACGCGAACTTGCCTGCGGACGACCTGGCGGTGCAGAGGGACGCCGGTCGTTGACGCCGTTCGGGCTGGGTACTGATGTGGTTAGGTTTCGATGGCTCTGGTTGCGAGATGCGGCACGAGATGGTCGCGAGTTTGAGCCCCATGGTGTGGGGCGCGTCAGGCTCATCGTCGAACCTCTGAACCGGCGTATCTCTCACGGCCGCACACGAACAGCAGCCGCGCCTGCAGCGGATCGACTCTCCGTGCTCCCGCCAGCGGCCAGGAAGCGGCCGCATACCGGATATTGTTACGGCCGCCCCACGGCCCGCGCGCTTTCGCAGTAGATGCCGCGATGCGCCCGGCGGAGCCTCTGCTCCGGTCGCGACGGCGGCCACCGCATACGTCGGCAGGCAACGGGCAGCTTCAAACGGAATCTGCTTCCGAGATCCCTGAAGGCGCCTCGAAGAGGAGGTCACCTGCCCGCTTGACCCGTAGGCTCGATCCGGGAGCCCGTGCGACCAACTTCTCCATCAGGCTCTCGGCGTGGGAGCGAGTCAGATTCGTCGCGACGTACACCGGGCCGGAAGAGGTCTGTACCTCCCTTGGAAAATACCCCGGGGTCACATCGTTTTGATTCGCGCCGACGGCACCGTTGATGATCGTCGCCGCGATGCCCTCGCGCTCGGCGACGAACTTCACTAGATCGCGTACGGCTCGCGCCGCGGCCACGGGTCGTCGCGTGCCGCCCGGCTCCTCCAAAGAGTAGATCGTGAACCGGCCGCGTACACGGCGGAGCCGCAGGCGCAGCAGTTGCTGCCGGTCGGCGTCCTCGGTGGCCTTCACGTAGCGGTCACGGAAGACGGCGAGTAACTCGTCGTCCAACCTTCGGACCACGGTCGTCTCAGTCGGATAGTCCATCAGCCGGGCAACCTGGCCCTCGTCGAGGTCGGAGAGCGCCGCTTGCAGTTGGCCGATGGTGGTCACGTCCAGCGCGGTCAGCTGGTCGATGAGAACGGCAAGCGACTGGGGGTCGCCCGGCTCATCGCTTGGGAAGCGGTCGGCAATGAACTCGCCCAATGTTCCTAGAGTCAGTGGAGTCGGGTTAAGCGCCTCTGGCGACGGCTCGTCCACCCCAACCACGGGCTCGCCCGCCGGTGCGGCATCGCTGGCGTCCTGCGGCCGGAGGAACTCCTCGATCTCGTCGAAGATTTTGTCCATGTACCGGCGCATCCCGCCAGCTTCGACGAAGTACCGATCCACCCGCCCCCTGTCGCCGGGCGTCAGCTCCTGATACGCACCGGACTTGTACCGGATGTCGTGCTCGTACTCCGCCCAGGCGTGACCCGCCACGCTGCGCACCTGGATCTCTAGGCCTTGGTACTTACCGAGGTACTTCGCGAGGGCCACGTAGCGATGCTGCATGTCGGTATCCTTGATGCCCGAGATGACGATGTGCTCGCTGTCGTAACCGTTGTGCTTGATGTCGCCGGGATTCTGCCGTTCCCGGACCGCGCAGCGACTCACGATGAGATCCGCCAGGTCGTTGCGGGCACGGGTGGTGTAGACGATTACCCGCGCCGCTACGCAGTCATGGATTTGGGCAGCCGGATCGGTGTACTTCGGTGTTCCGTCGTCCTTGATTTTTTTTGATTTCTTCGTGTACGAGGCCAGGGTTTTGGGGCGCGCCGCCACTAGGTGAACGTCGATACTGGCGTCCCTCGCCAGCTCGGTGAGGAAGCGTTTCGTCTCGCCGGCCGCGTCGGCCAGGAAATCTTGGTCCTGCGCGTACTGCCACAGGTAAGAGGGGACCTGTTCGAAGGCTTCGCCTTGGGACACGCCCGCAGCCTACCTGCGGATCGATCCAAAATGGAGACGCCACCCGGCCACCGGTCGGCTACGACGCCTCGTCCGAATCGAGCGCCTTCTGGACTCGCGGCGCCAGGTCGGACAATCAGTTCGGGGCATCCAGGTCCGGCGGGGCGCCGGACCGTTGCGGGGCCGGCTGCCGCGCGTCCGCGAACCGGCTTCTCCGAAGTGGGCCGGAGCGGCTGCCACCTCACCGGCGGCTGTTACATGGTAATCGAGGTTGGAAAGCACCAAGGTCGTTGACCAGGCTGCGGCCCGGTCAGCCGACGATCGATGTTCGAGGCGGTGGTCGGCACCCGCAACACCGACGCGGCTCTCTGCTTCCGACCAACCCTGAGGAGTGGAATCGCTGTCGACGCCTCCCCCTGCGCCGGCTCAGACCGGCTGCGGGTCGCGGTGCTCGGCCTCCCCCGCCTCCTGCACGTCCTCGGCGGACCGCAGATCGGGCATGGCGCGCACGGCGGGCGCGAGGGCGGCGACGACGGCGAGCGTCAGCATGACCGCTGCGAAACTGCCGAACACCAGCGGGGCCGGTACCCGGTCGATCAGCAGACCGGACAGTGCCGGGCCGAACGGCGCCACGATCAGCGCGATGAAGCTGGTGGCGGCGTTCGCCCTGCCCTGGAGGTCGCCGGGGGTCAGCAGGGTCTGGAGGGTCAGCATGCTGATGTTCGCAGCCGGTACGACGAGGACGCAGGCGCCGGCCAGCGCGCCCAGGACCAGTCCGTTGTCGGTGGTGGCCATGGCGGCGGTCAGCACGCCGCAGGCCCAGATGACTGCGAGGATCAGCCAGCGGGTGGGTATCCGGGCGGTCAGCCAGGACGCGACGAGTGAGCCGGCGACGGCGCCGAGCCCGACGCACGCCATGACGGTTCCGGCGGACAGGCCGGAGGCGCCGTTGCGGACCGGCACCACGATGATCGCCAGGAGCACGCCGGCGAACGCGAAGTTCAGGACGGCGCCGCTGAGCAGCGTGAACCGCAGTGAGGGGTGGCGCCACAGGAAGCGGACACCGGCGACCGCCTGCCGGAGCAGGGACTCCCCCGGCTTGGTCAGGGACTGGCCGAGCGGGCCGCGCAGCAGGACCACGGCGACGAGGGAGACGGCGTAGGAGATCGCGTCGACGAGGAACGGCAGCGCCGGGGCGAGGCCGAACAGGAAGCCGCCGAGCGGTGGGCCGGCCAGGTGGACGACGCCGTTGCGGGTCTCGTTGAACACGGTCGCCGTACGCAGGTGGCGGGCCGGGACGACGGCGCGGGTGGCCGCCGCGGCGGCGGGTTGCAGCGCGGCGCCGAGGCCGGCGGTGGCGGCGGCGAGCAGCGCGATCAGCAGGACGGGTGCGTCTCCGACGAGGGCGAGCACGGTGACGCCGGTGACGGCGAGCAGCGCGCCGCCGTCGCAGCACAGCATGAGGATGCGCCGGTCGCGGCGGTCGGCGAGCAGGCCGGCGGGCAGGAGTACGAGGACGAGGGCCATGCCTTCGGCGAAGGCGACGAGGCCGGCGTCGGTGGCGGAGCCGGTCGTCATCAGGACGAGTAGCGGTGTGGCGACGGCGGTGACCTGGGTGCCGAGTTTCGAGGCGGTGCGGGCGACGGTGATCAGGAGGAAGTCGCGGTTGTGTCGCAGGCCGGTGGGCGGCATGAGGGCTCCGTAGGCGAGGTGGCGGGCGGGAGGGCTGCACCGGCTGTGGGGCGGGTTGACGACGGACCCGGGCGGGCGGGGGGCCGCCCGCCCGGGTCGCCAGGCGGATCAGGTGTGGCCGGGGCCGTGGCCCTGTCGCCACTGCCGTCTCAGCCGTTGCAGCAGGCGATGCTGATGCTGCTGGACTGCGGCGGGACCGCGTGGCGGGTGCCGTTCTGCGTGGCCATGGCCTGCAGGTTGAGGAGCTTCGTCATGGTGGTTCACCTCCTTTGCGGGTGTGGTGGGGCCGTCGGTGGGTTCCGACGGGGTCTGTGGGTGCCGGCCGGTTCAGCTCGCGGCGAGGAGGCGGTCGGTGGACGCGACGTGGGTGGGCGCGTCGAGGAAGGGCAGTGTGACTCCGGTGCGGTGCAGCGTGGCGTGCATCGCGGACAGGATTCCGGCGCCGCCGGCGGCCAGGTCGGTCGAGATCCGCAGCAGGGTGTCGCCGGGGAACGCGAGCCGGCCGTCGAGGGCGTACGCGTGCCAGGCGAGCCGGGTCAGGTGCGCCGGGTGGGGGCGGGCCGCGCCGTCGCGGACGAGGCCGACGGGGCGCGTGGCGCGCGGCCGGTGCGGTGGTGGGTCGTCGGCGAGCAGGGCGGCGGTGGCGAGCAGGGCGGCGGTGGCGAGCAGTCCGGCGCGGCCGTGGAAGAGGCCGGGCAGCAGGACGAACTCGACGTCGACGGTCCGGCGGACGGTGGTGACGACGTCGCGCAGCCAGGGGCGTTCGCCGTGGTGGAGCAGCGTGTGTGCGGCGACGGCGATGCCGGCGCTGCCTTCGTCGAGGTAGAACAGCCGTCGTGCGCCGTCGCGTACGTGCAGGTTGCCCTTGTCGTCGCGGACTGTGTGTTCGAGGTCGCGGCGGACGGCGGTGCGGGCGGCGCGTAGCCAGGCGGGGTCGCCGGTGGCTTCGTGGAGCCGGGTGAGGAAGACGGCCGGGCCGGACCAGCCGCGCAGCAGTCCGGGGCGGGCGGGTTCGGGTACGGGCTGTTTCGTGTCGCCGGTGAGGGTGCGGGCGAGCCGGTCGCCGATGCGCAGGGCGTCGTCGGGGACGGGCCGGCCGGTGCGGAGCAGGGCGAGTCCGATGCCGGCGAGGCCGCTGTGCAGGCCGGGGCCGTACCGGTCGTGGAGGCCGGTGCGACATCGGTCGAGCAGTTCCGCGGCGTCGTCGTGGCGTCCCGTGCGGTCAAGCAGCGCGGCGATGCCGGCGAGGCCGTCGTAGAGGCCGAGGTGTGTGGTGGGTAGGCGCCGTGCGGCGCGGACGAGCCAGTCGAGGTGTTCGTCGCGTTCGGGGTAGTCGGCGCCGGTGTTGACCAGTGCCCAGATGACGCCGGCGGCGCCGTGCGCGAGGGTGGCGCCGCCGTGCGGGAACTGCCCGGGGTCGCCGGGGAAGAGCCGGTCGGTGCGGTGCGGTGTGGCAGTGGCGCGGATCCCGGCGGCGAGTGATTCGAGCAGCGGGGTGTGGTCGGCTGTCTGGCCGGTGGGCCAGGGGAAGCGGGTGACGCGGCTGCGGTCGGGTGCCGTGGTGGTGCCGTCGGTGGTGGGCGCGGTGCGTGCGGTGTGCAGGTCGTCCCGGATGCGCTGGAGGTAGCCGGCCGGCAGGGGGAACCGTCGGGCCGCGGTCGTCAGGTCGTCGAACTTCTCGTCGGTCAGGGCGGTGAGCTGGGTGATCGGTAGGAAGACGGCGAGCCGGAGGCAGGCCAGCGCGTACCTGTCGACGGCCGGGCCGCGGCGTATCCGCGGGGTGGCGAAGCCGGGGTCGCCCAGTGACGGGGTGAAGTCCTCGTCGACCAGGTACGCCTGTTCGAAGTCGACGAGCACGATCCGGCCGTCGGGGCGGATCATGACGTTGGCGGTGTGCAGGTCGCCGAAGACCACTCCCCTGGCGTGTACCTGGGACAGTGCGGTCTCGACCCGGTCGACGACGTCGAGCGCCCACGCGGTGTAGTCGGCCAGTTCCTGGTCGGTGGGGTCGGGGTGGATCAGGGGGTGCCGCATGGCGAGGTGGTGTTGCAGGGTGTCCCCCTCGACGAACTCCTCGACCAGGAATTCGTGTTCCCACCAGGTGAGGCGGTCGAGCAGTCGTGGTACGCAGTCGAGGCCGGCGAGGCGCCGCAGCATGTCCTCCTCGCGGCGCAGGCGGGTGAGCGCGTCTGTTCCGGCACCGTCGAGCCCGGCCAGCGGCCGGGCCTCGCGCAGGACGACGGTGCGGCCGTCGCGCAGGTCGGTGGCGCGGTAGACGCCGCCGGCGTTGGAGTGGTGCAGGGCTTCTTCGATGCGGTACGGGGGTTCGTCGTCGGCCTGCGCGTCGACGGCGGCGATGTGTTCGGCGACGAAGTCGGGTACGGGTGCCCAGTCGGGCACTGTGAAGACGGGTTCACGGCGGTCGGGGACGAGGGTTCCGTCGGGGCGTGCGACGGCGGGGACGGGTTCGTCGCCGTCGACGCACCAGAGTTCGGCGAATCCGCCGTAGCGCAGGTAGAGCGGGCCGTCGTGCCAGCGCAGGTCGCTGAGGACGTACGGGCCGCGGTAGCCGGCGAGCCGGGCGCCGAGGTCGTTGAGGGTGCGGCGCAGGGCGGTGTCGTCGGCCGGGTAGAGGGCGGCGAGTTTGCCGCTGCCGGCCCGGTGGGCGTACTTCTCGTTGTTGACCAGGGCGAGTCGCCGGCTGCGCTGGAACTTGAAGGCGACGCGGTGGCGTACGCAGTGGTCGCGTACCAGGTCGAGTACGTCGGCGGCGTCGTCGAGGCCGACTGACACGTGCACCTTCCAGCCCTGCTGCGGCAGCTGCGCGTGGGGCGGGTGCCACATGACCCAGCCGCCGTGCTCGGCGACGCGCCAGCCGCCGGGCGGGGTCTGGTCGGCCAGCGGGAACCGGCTTGCAGCGTCGGCGACGTATGCCGGTGAGTCGGCGTGGACCGGGTCGGCGATCAGGAACGCACCGGGCGTGGGCATGGCAAACCTCGCTGCCGTGACGGACGGGATGGGTGTCCGGGGCGTTCGGTGTGTCGTCGCCGTCGTCCGGACTGGTTCCATCGTGGTCGTAGCCGGCCGGTCCTGGCGTCCGGCCGTGGGGCGAGGTTCGGGGTCCTCCCCGGCCCGGTGCCGGGCGCCGGGGGTCCGTCTGGAAGGTGACACCGGATGTCACCCGGTACGGGGACGTCCGCCGGGCCCGGTGTCGGCCAGAATTCGTCGCGTACGCGGGCTGTTCGCCCGCCCTTTCCTGTTCTCTGGAGGTCCTTGATGATGACCGAGGTCCAGTCGCCGCCGACGGTTGTGCTCCTGCAGGCGCAGCGGCCGGCCGGGTGGGTGACTGTCGCGCGTGGGGTCGCGTTGGACGGCCGGCGTTGTCTGCTGAGGACGGTTGGTGCCGGCCGGCCGCGGTCCGGTGACGCGGTGCGTCTGGTCGGGGTCAGCGGCGCGGAGGTGCGACCGCTCACTGTCGCCGAGGTGTCGGTGCTGCACCGTGACCCGGCGGACCTGCTGATGGTGTCGATCGCCGGCGAGGCGGTTCCCGGTGGGTACGGCACCGACGCGTCGGCGGTGCGCCGGGTGCTGGCGCTGCTCGCCGACGACACGGACCGGCGGTGGCGGGTGGCCGCGGACGCCGCCGGTGACGTCGTACCGTCGGTGGTGCTGGTGGGGGCGGGCCGGCCGGGTGTGCCGGGCCGTCCGGCGGCGCCGGTGACGACGCACCGGGTGAGCGCGGCGACGCCGCCGGACGGTGACGGCGGCGGTGACGACGACGGCTCCCCGCTGTCCTGGACCTGCCGGTTGTTCGGGATCGGCTGCCCGGCCGAAGACTCCTAGCCGCCGATGACCACGGTGACCGGTGCGGTGGCGCCGTCCGGCCCGGCGCGGGCTGCGAGATGGTGGCGTCACGATCTTCTGCTGCTGCCGGTGCTGTGCCTGCTCGACCTGTTCACGGCCTCGTCGGTGGTGATCCAGAGCGAGCCGGTCGGCCCGGCCCGGCAGTGGCTGCAGGTGCTCGCCGCGGTGCTGTCGATCGGCGCCCTGTGGTGGCGGGCCCGCGCGCCGGTCGCCGTGTTCGTGTTCGAGTGCGCCCACGGCGTGGCGATGTGGTTCCTGGTGCACGACTACCGGCCGTGGGTGGGCCTGATCGTCGCCCTGTACACGGTGGCGGCGTTGCGGCCGTTCGTGGTGTCGGCGGTGGCGTACGCGGCGGCGTGCGCGCGTAGCCTGCTCAGCGCGCTCGATTCGTTCCGGGTGGAACCGAACCCGGGCGCGCGGGCCGGGGAGTTCGTGGTCACCGCGTTGATGTTCGCGCTCATCTACGCCGCCGCGTGGGCGGCTGGTTCGGTGGTGCGGCGGCACCGGCGGCGGGTGGCCCAGCTGGAACGGGAGCGGCGGCTGGCCCGGGCCGAGGCGGTGGCGTTGGAGCGTCGCCGGATCGCCGCCGAACTGCACGACGTGGTGTCCCACTCGGTGACTGTGATGGTCCTGCAGGCCGCCGGTGCCGCCCGGCTCACCGCCTCCGACCCGGAGCGGACCCGGGAGGCGCTGCTGCACATCCAGCAGGCCGGGCAGCAGGCGATGGCGGAGCTGCGCCGGCTGCTGGCGGTGATGCGGGCCGAGTCGGGTCCGGCGGCCGGCGGTGAGCCGGGCCCGCAGCCGCGGCTGGACGACATCGAGGTGCTCCTGACGTCGATGCGGTGTGCGGGGCTGACGGTGACGATGTCCGTGTCCGGCAGCCCCCGGCCGCTGGATCCGAGTATCGAGCTGGCGGCGTACCGGACGGTGCAGGAGAGCCTGACGAACACGCTGAAGCACGTCGGGCGGAGGGCCTGCGCGACCGTTCATTTCGGGTGGCAGGAGCGGGTGGTGTTGCTGCGCGTCGACGACGACGGCACCGGCCGCGACCCGGGCGGTACGGCGGCGGGACTGTCGACCGGCAACGGGCTGGCCAGTCTGGCCGAGCGGCTGGAACGCGTCGGTGGTCGCCTGGTCGCCGGGCCGCGTCCCGAGGGCGGGTTCCGGGTGAGCGCGACGCTGCCGGTCGCGCAGCGCGGCGATCTCGTGGCGGCGCCGGGTGACGGCGGGGTGCCCGCTGTCGGGTGAACGCGTGTCCGCTGTGCGACATCCGGCTAGCCGCCGACGCCGGCGCCGATGATCATGTGGTGGGGCCGCGGTCACGGCCGCCGACGACGGGAGCCTTCATGATCCGGGTGCTGCTCGCCGACGACCAGCCGCTCGTACGGGCGGGACTCGCGATGCTCCTGACGAACGAGCCGGACATCGAGGTCGTCGGCGAGGCCGACGACGGGGCGCAGGCCGTGGAACTCGGTCGCCGCCTGCGCCCGGACGTGGTGCTCATGGATGTGCGGATGCCCGGCACCGACGGTCTGGCCGCCACCAGGTCGATGGCCGAGGAGAAGCTCATCGACGACGCCGACCGGCCGGTGCGGATCATCATGCTGACCACCTACCACGTGGACGAGGCGGTGCACGCCGCGCTGCGGGCGGGCGCCTCCGGTTTCGTGCTCAAGGACGCCGCGCCCGAGGAACTGGTGTCGGCCATCCGCGCGGTGGCCGCCGGGGAGGCGTGGCTAGATCCCGCCGTCGCCCGGCGGCTGCTCGACGACCTCGCCTCCCGGCCCGACCCGGGGCTGCCCACACCGGTCCAGATGCGCGGGCTCACCCCGAGGGAACGCGAGGTCCTGGTGCTCATGGCGTACGGGATGTCGAACCGGGAGATCGCCGAGCACCTCGTGCTCGGCGACGCGACGGTCAAGACGCACGTCAGCCGGGTCCTGACGAAGCTGGGGATGCGTGACCGGACGCATGCGGTGGTGGCCGCGTACCAGTGCGGCCTGGTGGAACCCGGCACGGCGCCGCCGGCCCGGATGGCCGGCCTGTCCCGCTGAGGCCCGCGGCGCGGCCGGGGGCCTCAGCGGGGTACGGCGGTCAGGCGCCGACGTAGTCGGCGAGGTGTTCGCCGGTGAGTGTGGACCGGGCGGCCACGAGGTCGGCGGGGGTGCCCTCGAAGACGATCCGGCCGCCGTCGTGACCGGCTCCCGGGCCGAGGTCGATGATCCAGTCGGCGTGGGCCATGACGGCCTGGTGGTGCTCGATCACGATGACGGATTTCCCGGCGTCGACGAGCCGGTCGAGCAGGCCGAGCAGCTGGGCGACGTCGGCCAGGTGCAGGCCGGTGGTCGGTTCGTCCAGGACGTACACGCCGCCCTTGTCCCCCATCCGGGTGGCGAGCTTGAGCCGCTGCCGCTCCCCTCCGGACAGTGTGGTGAGAGGCTGACCGAGCGTGAGGTAGCCGAGGCCGACGTCGGCGAGCCGGTCGAGGATCGTGTGGGCGGCCGGGGTGCGGGCCTCGCCGTCGCTGAAGAACGTCTCGGCCTCGTCGACGGACATGGCGAGGACCTCGCTGATGTCTCGGCCGCCGAGGTGGTATTCGAGGACTGCGGGCTGGAACCGCTTGCCCTCGCAGTCCTCGCAGGTGCTGGCGACGCCGGCCAGCATGCCCAGGTCGGTGTAGATGACGCCGGCGCCGTTGCAGGTCGGGCAGGCGCCTTCGGAGTTGGCGCTGAACAGGGCGGGTTTGACGCCGTTGGCCTTGGCGAAGGCCTTGCGGATGGGGTCGAGCAGGCCGGTGTAGGTGGCCGGGTTGCTGCGGCGGGAGCCGCGGATGGCGGTCTGGTCGACGCTGACGACGTCCTCGCGCTTGGCGAGGGAGCCGTGGATGAGGCTGCTCTTGCCGGAGCCGGCGACGCCGGTGACGACGACCAGGACGCCGAGGGGGATGTCGACGTCGACGTCGCGCAGGTTGTGGGTGCGGGCGCCGCGGATCGGCAGGGTGCCGGTGGGCGTTCGCAGCTTGTCCTTGAGGGTGGCGCGGTCGTCGAGGTGGCGGCCGGTGGTGGTGTCGCTGGCGCGCAGGCCGGCGACTGTGCCTTCGTAGCAGATGGTGCCGCCGGCGGTGCCGGCGCCGGGGCCGAGGTCGACGACGTGGTCGGCGATGGCGATGGTCTCGGGTTTGTGTTCGACGACCAGGACGGTGTTGCCCTTGTCGCGCAGTTGCAGCAGGAGGTTGTTCATGCGGGCGATGTCGTGCGGGTGCAGGCCGATGGTGGGTTCGTCGAAGACGTAGGTGACGTCGGTGAGGGACGAGCCGAGGTGGCGGATCATCTTGGTGCGCTGGGCCTCGCCGCCGGAGAGGGTGCCGGCGGGGCGGTCGAGGCTGAGGTAGCCGAGGCCGATCTCGACGAACGAGTCGAGGGTGTCTCCCAGGGCCTTGAGCAGCGGGCCGACGGAGGGTTCGCGCAGGTCGCGTACCCAGGTGGCGAGGTCGCTGATCTGCATGGCGCAGGCGTCGGCGATGTTGATGCCGTTGATCTTCGAGGAGCGGGCTTCGGGGGCCAGCCGGGTGCCGTCGCAGTCGGGGCAGGTGGTGAACGTGACGGCGCGTTCGACGAAGGCGCGGATGTGGGGCTGCATGGCGTCGACGTCCTTGGCGAGCATCGACTTCTGGATGGCCGGGATGAGGCCCGTGTAGGTGACGTTGATGCCGTCGACCTTGATCTTGGTGGGTTCCTTGTGGAGCAGGTCGTCCAGTTCCCGCTTGGTGTAGTCGCGGATGGGCTTGTCGGGGTCGAACAGGCCGCTGGAGCGGAAGATGCGGCCGTACCAGCCGTCCATGCTGTAGCCGGGGATGGTGATGGCGCCCTCGTTGAGGGACAGCTTCTCGTCGTAGAGGACGGTGAGGTCGAAGTCGGTGACGGCGCCGCGGCCCTCGCAGCGGGGGCACATGCCGCCGAGGCGGTTGAAGGTGCCCTTCTTGGTCTGGGTCTTGCCGGGGCCGCGGTCGACGGTGATGGCGCCGGCGGCGCGTACGGAGGGGACGTTGAAGGAGTAGGCGTTGGGTGGGCCGATGTGGGGGTCTCCGAGGCGGCTGAACAGGATGCGCAGCATGGCGTTGACGTCGGTGGCGGTGCCGACTGTGGAGCGGGGATCGGCGCCCATGCGTTCCTGGTCGACGATGATGGCGGTGGTGAGGCCTTCGAGGATGTCGACCTCGGGGCGGGACAGGGTGGGCATGAAGCCCTGGACGAAGGCGCTGTAGGTCTCGTTGATGAGGCGCTGCGACTCGGCGGCGATGGTGCCGAAGACCAGTGAGCTCTTGCCGGAGCCGGAGACGCCGGTGAAGACGGTGAGGCGGCGTTTGGGTATCTCGACGTCGACGTCGCGCAGGTTGTTCTCGCGGGCGCCGTGGACGCGGATGATGTCGTGGCTGTCGGCGTGGTGCAGGCCGGTGGTGGCCTTGCTCATGGTGTCTCCGTCCGGTGTTGCGGCTGTCAGTCGAGCCAGCTGCCGTCGCGCATCAGGGTGCGGCCCGGCAGCTCGTCGGCTTCGCGCCAGGCCTGGATGCGGCGTGGCGTGATGCGGTACCAGCGGTAGGGAGTGGTCAGGGTACGGGGGTCGAAGCCGGTTCGGGTGGCGAAGCGGTCCCCGCGGTCGGTGGGCAGGGCGTCGATGGCGAGGGTTTCCACCTCGCCGTCGATCATGGTGACGTCGCGGGTGGGGCCGAGGCCGACGCGGGCGCGGCCGGCGGCGAGGTTGCGGCCGGTGGGGCTGCCGGCCGGGGTGGCGACGAGCAGCGCGTGGCCGTCCCAGTCGAAGGACAGGGGCACGAGGTACGGGGTGCCGTCGGGGCCGGCGGTGGCGACCCAGCAGTCGACGTCGTGGTCGAGCCGGTGGGTGGTGTCGTGGCGGCGGCGGGCGCGGGTGCGGGGCGCGTCGGTCATCGGTGCGGTCAGCGCCGCTCGTTGATGCGGATCAGGTTGCCGGTGGGGTCGCGGAACGCGCAGTCGCGCACGCCGTAGGGCTGCTCGGTGGGTTCCTGGACGACGTCGGCGCCGCTGGCCGCCAGGCGGTCGAACAGGCCGTCGAGGTCGTCGGTGGCGAGGGTGAGCGCGCCGTAGCTGCCCTTGGCGATCAGTTCGAGGATGGTGCGGCGTTCGTCGTCGCTGATGCCGGGGTCGACGGCCGGCGGGTGCAGGACGATGCCGGTCTCGGGCTGGTTCGGCGGGCCGACGGTGAGCCAGCGCATGGTGTCGCCTTGGCCGACGTCGTTGCGGAGTTCGAAGCCGAGGGTGTCGCGGTAGAAGGCGATGGCGGCGTCGGCGTCGGTGTGGGGCAGGAACGTGTAGTGAATGGTGATCGTCATGGTGGTCACGCTAGTGGTGGTCGGCCGGTGCGGGCTTCTCGATTCCTGATCGGTCGGGTCGCCTGTTTGGTCAGGCACGGGGGTGGTTCGGCGGTGTCGGGTGCGTGGCGGGCGCGGTAGGCGCTGGGTGGTTCGCCGACGAGTTCGGTGAACCGGGTGCTGAAGGTGCCCAGGGACTGGCAGCCGACGGCGAAACAGACATCGGTGACGCTGAGGTCGCCGCGGCGCAGCAGGGCCATGGCGCGTTCGATGCGGCGGGTCATGAGGTACGCGTACGGGGATTCGCCGTAGGTCTGGCGGAACTGGCGGCTGAGGTGGCCGGCGGACATGTGCTCGCCGCGGGCGAGGGCTTCGACGTCGAGGGGTTTGGCGTACTCGCGGTCGATGCGGTCGCGGACGCGGCGCAGCCGGGTCAGGTCGCGCAGGCGTTGGGCGAACGCGGGGTCGTCGGTGGCCGGGTGCGGTGGCACGTCCGCATCTTGCCTGCTGGGCGGTGGTGTCGTCCACCTGTTCGAGCGGCGAGTCGCCGCCCGGGTGCACCCGCGGCCCGGGGGCACCCGGGCGGCGGTCAGCGCAGCCGTCGGGCGGTGAAGCGGGTGGGTGGGTCGGCGATGGCGTCCTGGGTGGCGACGAGTTGCAGCTCGCGGGTGCCGGCTTCGAGGGTCGCCTCGAGTACCGCGTAGATCGAGTTGGTGGTGCGTTCCAGCGCGGTCTGCGGTGAGCCGGTGGTGGCGAGGTGGGCGAGGTAGAGGGCGGCGGTGACGTCGCCGCCGCCGTTGGGGGCGATCGGCAGCAGCGGGGTGGTGACGGCCCAGGCGCCGTCGTCGGAGACGGCGACTACCTCCAGGTGGCCGGCGGGCAGGTCGCCGTGCAGGACGCTGGTGACCAGGACGTGCCGGGGGCCGGTGGCGCGGACGGCGTCGACGGCGGCGAGCAGGTCGTCGAGGGTGTCGGTGGTGCGGCCGGCGAGGAACTCCAGCTCGAACTGGTTGGGGGTGACGATGTCGGCGCGGGGGACGACGGTGTCGCGCAGGTATTCGGGGATGCCGGGGCGGACGAACATGCCGCGGCCGACGTCGCCCATGACCGGGTCGCAGCAGTAGAGGGCGGCCGGGTTGGCGGCCTTGACGCGGGCGACGGCGTCGAGGATGACCGCGCCGACGGCGGGGTCGCCCTGGTAGCCGGAGAGGACGGCGTCGGCGGTGCCGAGCACGCTGCGGTCCTCGATGCCGGCGATGACGTCGGCGACGTCGGTGGGGGCGAGCAGCGGGCCGCGCCAGGCGCCGTAGCCGGTGTGGTTGGAGAAGTGCACGGTCAGGACCGGCCAGACCTCGTGTCGGAGGCGTTGCAGTGGGAACACGGCGGCGGAGTTGCCGACGTGACCGTAGGCGACCGACGACTGGATGGACAGGATCTTCACCTGCTCATGGTCGCATCCCGGACGGGGTGTGACGGGTGGTGGTGGCGTGATGACGGGTGGCTGCGGCGGTGACCGTTCGGCTCAGCGTTTCGACCGCCGGGCGCGGGGCGGGTTTGGGCGCAGCGTGCGGTGGGGGCATGAACCGGGTGTTCTCGCCATCTGGACGGAGGAAGCAAGGATGCTTTCCGCACTCGATCGTCGACACACCGTCGCGCCGCCGGGGTACAGCCGCTGGCTGATTCCCCCGGCGGCGCTGGCGATCCATCTGTGCATCGGGCAGGTCTACGCCACGAGCGTGTACAAGAACTCCCTGATCGCGCACTTCGACACCGGTCAGACGGCGATCGGGGTGATCTTCAGCATCGCGATCGTGATGCTGGGGTTGTCGGCCGCGGTGGCCGGTACGTGGGTGGAGGCGAACGGGCCGCGTAAGGCGATGTTCGTCTCGGCGTGTTTCTGGGCGGCGGGGTTCCTGGTCGGGGCGCTGGGCATCGCGATCGGGCAGCTGTGGCTGCTGTATCTGGGGTACGGGGTGCTGGGCGGCATCGGTCTGGGGATCGGGTACATCTCCCCCGTCTCCACGTTGATCAAGTGGTTCCCGGACCGCCCGGGTCTGGCGACCGGGTTGGCGATCATGGGGTTCGGTGGTGGGGCGATGGTGGCCTCTCCCCTGTCCCGGCAGCTGCTGTCGTTCTACGACGCCGGTTACGACCCGTCCGACAGCGGTTCCACCGCGTCGGGGTCGGCGTTGGTGTGGTTGTTCGTGACGCTCGGCGTCGGCTACTTCGTGATCATGATGTTCGGGGTGTTCAACGTGCGGGTGCCCGCGCCGGACTGGCGGCCGGCCGGGTTCGACCCGGCCCGGGTGGCGGAGAAGCCGCTGGTGACGACCGCGAACGTGTCGGCTGCCAACGCGGTGAGGACGCGGTCGTTCTGGCTGCTGTGGGTGGTGCTGTTCTGCAACGTGACGGCGGGCATCGGGATCCTGGAGCAGGCCAGCCCGATGATCCAGGACTTCTTCCGCGAGGGCGGCACCTCGGCGGTGTCGGTGGCGGCGGCCGGCGGGTTCGTGGGGCTGCTGTCGCTGTTCAACATGGCGGGCCGGTTCGTGTGGTCGTCCACGTCGGACGTGATCGGCCGCAAGCCGATCTACGTGGTGTACCTGGGTGTGGGCATGGTGCTGTACCTGCTGCTGGCGCTGGTGGGGCAGACCGCGACGGCGTTGTTCGTGCTGCTGGCCTGCGTGATCCTGTCGTTCTACGGTGGCGGGTTCGCCACCGTGCCGGCGTACCTGCGGGACCTGTTCGGCACGTTCGAGGTGGGCGCGATCCACGGCCGGCTGCTGACCGCGTGGTCGGCGGCGGGCGTGGCCGGGCCGCTGATCGTCAACGCGTTCCTCGACGCGCAGGGCGAGCCGGGCACGTTGACCGCGGCGGCGTACCGGCCGGCGTTGTTCACGATGGTCGGCGTGCTGGCGGTGGGTCTGGTGGCGAACCTGCTGGTGCGGCCGGTGCCGCAGCGCTATCACGAGCCGGCGCCGGGCCGGGACGAAGCGGGGCAGGGGCAGCCGGTGACGGCGGAGAGGAGCGGATCGTGAACGAGCGGACCGGAGGCGGGCAGCGGGCCCGCCTGGTGGTGTCGTGGCTGGTGGTGTCGGCGCTGCTGGGCTACGGCGTGGTGCAGACGGTGATCACGGCGGCGAAGCTGTTCACCCAGTAGAAGACGCGACGCGGCGGCCCGGGGGTGGAGATCCCCGGGCCGCCGCCGGGTCAGAGACCGCCGCCGACGCGCAGGACCGCGCCCGTGGTGTACGAGGCGTCCGGGCCGAGCAGGTACGCGATCGCGCCGGCGACCTCCTCGGGTTCCCCGGAGCGGCCCATCGGGATTCGGGCGGCGGCGGTGTCGGGACGGTCGGGCACCCCGGAGCGGGCGTGGATGGTGGTGCGGATGATCCCGGGGGCGACGGCGTTGACGCGGATGCCCCGCGGCGCGAGTTCCTTCGCGAGCCCGACGGTGAGCGTGTCGGTGGCGGCCTTGACGGCGGCGTAGTGGATGTACTCGCCGGGTGAGCCGAGCGTCGCGGCCACTGAGGAGACGTTGACGATGGCGCCGCCGCGGGTGAGCCGCCGGGCCGCCTGCTGGGCGCACAGGACGTACCCGATGAGGTTGACGTCGACGACCTCGCGCAGGTCGTCGACGCGCAGGTCGGTGAACGGGCCGATCGGGCTGGTGACGCCGGCGTTGTTGACCAGGCCGGTGAGCGGGCCGAGCCGGTCGGCGGCGTCGAAGATGCGCCGTACCTCGTCGAGGTCGGTGGTGTCGGCGGCGACGGTGACCGCGCGGCGGCCGGCGGCGCGCACGTCGGCGGCCACCGCCTCGGCGGCGGTGTGGTCGGCGCGGTAGCCGATGACCAGGTCGTGGCCCTCAGTGGCGAGCCGGCGGGCGGTGGCCGCGCCGATGCCGCGTCCTCCCCCGGTGATGATGGTGACGGAGGTCAATGCCCTTCTCCCCTGCCTTGCGGTGAGGGCGACGTTACCGTGGGCGGGACCATCCGGGGTGGAGAGGACTGTCACATGGGGCGCGCGTTGGTGCTGGGTGGTGGCGGGGTGACCGGGGTGGCCTGGGAGCTGGGTCTGCTGGCCGGGCTGGCCGGCCACGGCCTGCGGCTGGACGAGGCGGACCTGGTGGTGGGCACGTCGGCCGGGTCGGTGGTCGGGGCGCAGGTGCGCTCGGGTACGCCGCCGGCGCAGTTGTACGAGGCGCAGCTGCGGCCGCCCCGCGACGAGGTGCCGGCCCGGCTCGGGACGGGGGTGCTGCTGCGCTGGGCGTGGGCCGGCGGTCGGGGCCGGGACGCGGCGCGGGCCCGGGCACGCATCGGCGCGATGGCGTTGTCGGCGCGTACCCCGTCGGAGCAGTCGCGGCGGGCGGTGATCGCGGCCCGGCTGCCGTCGCCGGACTGGCCGGCGGCGCGGCTGCTGGTCACCGCCGTGGACGCGGCCTCCGGCGAGTTCGTGGTGTTCGACGCGGACAGCGGGGTGCCGCTGGTGGACGCGGTCGGCGCCAGTTGCGCGGTGCCGGGGGTGTGGCCGCCGGTGACCGTCGGTGACCGGCGCTACGTCGACGGTGGGGTCCGCTCGCCGGTGAACGCGGATCTGGCGGCCGGCTGCGATCGGGTGGTGGTGCTGGCGCCGACGCGTGCCGCGGTCGGGCCGATGCCGCGGCTGTCGGCGCAGGTGGCGGCGTTGCGGGAGGCGGGGGCGCGGGTGGCTGTGGTGTCGCCGGACCGGGCGGCGCGGACGGCGATCGGCCGCAACGTGCTGGACCCGGCGCGGCGGGCGGCGTCGGCGCGGGCCGGGTTCGCGCAGGCCGAGGCGGTGGCCGACGAGGTCGCGGCGGTGTGGCGCTGACGCGGGGGCTCAGGTGCCGCCGGTCAGGCGGGCCAGGCGCCGGTTGAGGTAGCGCTGTTCGGGCAGGCTGCCGGTGAGCCGGGCGGCCAGCCGGTAGTGCTCGGCGGCGGCCTGCGCGTCGCCGTCGAGTTCCAGCAGGTGGGCGCGGACGGCGTGCAGACGGTGGTGGCCGCGCGTCGCCGGGTCGGCCAGCAGCGGATCGAGCAGCGCCAGTCCGAGGTCGGGGCCGTGCGCCATGGCCACGGCGACCGCCTGGTTGAGCGTGACGAACGGGCTGGGAGCGACCTGGCTCAGCATGTCGTAGAGGATGCTGATCTGGAGCCAGTCGGTGTCCGGGAAGGCCGGCGCCTCGGCGTGGACGGCGGCGATGGCCGCCTGGAGCTGGTAGCGGCCCACCGGGCCGTGGGGCAGGGCCCGGGCGAGCAGCGTGACGCCCTCGTCGATGAGGTCGCGGTGCCAGCGGGAGCGGTCCTGGTCGGCGAGCGGCACGAGGTCACCGGCGGCGTCGGTGCGGGCCGGCGACCGGGCGTGGGTGAGCAGCATCAGCGCCAGCGCGCCGGTGACCTCGTGGTGGTCGGGCAGCGCGGCGTGGACCTGCCGGGTCAGCCGGATCGCCTCCTCGGCGAGTTCGACGTCGAGGAGCTGGTCACCGGAGGTTCGGGTGTAGCCCTCGCTGAACACCAGGTGGCACACGTCGAGCACGGCGGCCACCCGGGCGGGCAGCGCGTCCGGTGGCGGCATGGTGAACCGGGCGCCGGCCTCGCGCAGCGTCGCGCGGGCCCGGCTCAGCCGCTGGGTCATGGTCCGGGCCGGCACCAGGTAGGCGGCGGCGATCTGCTCCACCCGCAGTCCCGCCACCGCGCGCAGGGTCAGCGCGACCTGTGAGGGGCGGCTCAGCGCCGGGTGGCAGCACAGGAACAGCAGCCGCAACGTGTCGTCGGCGCCGGTCACGGGCATGTCGTCGACGGGCGGCACGACGTCGGCGCCGGGTTGCCGTGCCGCGTCGAGCCGCTCGCGGCGGGTGCGGGCCGCGTCGGCGCGCATCCGGTCGATCAGCCGCCGCGAGGCGACCCGGATGAGCCAGGCCCGGGGGTCGTCGGGCACGCCGGTGAGCGGCCACCGGCCGGCGGCGGCCTCCGCCGCGTCCTGCACGGCGTCGTCGCAGGCGTCGGGGTGCCCGTAGCGGCGCAGCAGCGCGGCGCGGACGTGCGGCGCCTCCCGGCGCCACACGTCCGCGAGGGCGGCCGCGTTACTGATCGGACCCGCCCGGCCACATCAGGGGCCGCAGCTCGACGGTCTCCCCCGGGCCGGTGAACTTGGCGGCGACGGCCTCGGCGCGGGGCTGGTCCTCCACGTCGATGAGGAAGAAGCCGGCGAGGTGCTCCTTGGCTTCGGAGTACGGGCCGTCGGTCGCCAGCGGCGCGCCGTCGCTCCACCGGTAGAGCCGGGCGGTGCGGGGGTCGGCGAGCGCCTCGCCGCCGATCAGTTCGCCGTTGGCGTGCAGCTCGGTCATCACCTGTTCGAAGTCGGCGTTGAGCCGTTCGCGTACCTCGTCGGGCAGCTCCTGGTGGGCGGCGAGGTATTCCGAGGTGGGGTGGCCCCAGGGCTCCGGGTTGGAGTGGATCATGATTACGTACTTCACTGTCGGTCCTTCGCGTCGTGCGGCGGTGCCTTCCCGCCGCTCGCCGGGTACGTCGGAGCGGGATCGCCGATGTCTACATATCCTCGCCTCATGAGTGACGCGGTGGGTGTCGGTGACCTGGTCGAGGATTTCACGCTGCCGGACGAGACGGACACGCCACGGCGGCTGTCGGAGTTCCTGGCCGCCGGTCCGGTGGTGCTGTTCTTCTACCCGGCGGCGATGACGCGGGGCTGCACGGCGGAGAGCTGCCACTTCCGGGACCTGGCGGCGGAGTTCGCGGCGGTGGGCGCGCAGCGGGTGGGGATCAGCCGGGATCCGGTGCAGCGGCAGGCGGAGTTCTCCCGCCGGCACGGGTTCGACTATCCGCTGCTGTCCGACGTCGACGGCGAGGTGGCGCGGGCGTTCGGGGTGCGGCGGCGGCTGCCGCTGGGCGCGCTGAGCACCCGGCGGATGACGTTCGTGATCGGCACCGACCGGCGGGTGCTGGCAGTGGTGCACAGCGAGCTGAGCATGAACGAGCACGCCGACACGGCGCTGCGGGCCCTCGGGGGCTGATCATCGCGGTGTCGCAGCCAGCTGGTATCAAGGCTGCGTCAAACAGGTGTACGGAAGAGGGCGTGATGGCGGGTCAGGGTTTGTCCACTGACGAGATTCAGGGAATCCGGGAGGCCCTTGCGGCGGGCCGCAAGCCCCGGGTGGTGTTCACCGAGGCGGCCGGGCAGATGGCCGGGCAGCTCGGGCAGGTGGTGGAGCTGACCGACCCGGCGGCGTCGGAGGAGTTCGTGGTGGTGCGTTTCGGCCGCGACGAGCTGCCCTTCTCCCCCGCCGACGTGGCGATCGCCCCCAAGGGCGCCGGGCGGCGTCCGGCCGCCGAGGCGAAGCCGGAACCGGAGCAGCCGCCGGCGGCGCCGGAGCCTGCGTTCGTGCTGGACACGCCGCGGGTGCCCGCGCCGCGGCGGGAGGAGCCGAAGACCGAGCAGCCCCCGGCGGAGCCGAAACCGGCGAAGCGGGCGGTGAAGGCCGCCAAGCCGAAGACCCCGCCGGGGCTGACTGTGACGCTGGCCTACGCCGAGGGCGAGTGGACCGTGGCCGCGCAGCAGGGCACGAAGGCGCTGGCCCGGCCGTACGTGGTGAAGCCGGCCGAGGCGCTGCGGATGGTGGCGCTTGTCGACGTGCCAGGGGTGCAGGAGGCGGTGGAGCAGATCCTGGCCGCCGAGCGGGCCGAGGCCGAGCAGCAGGCGGAGAAGCTGCGCGCCGAGCTGGCCGAGATCGAGGCGCGGCTGGCGGAGCTGCGCGAGGCGCGCTGAACGCCCCGCGGGGCCGGTGCGACCCCCTCGCACCGGCCCCGCGCCCCTGCGCCCACAGGTCGATCAGTGTTGCGGGATGTTCTGTACCCCGATCCGGCGGCGGAACACCCAGTACGTCCAACCCTGGTACGCGAGCACGATCGGCGTGAAGATCACCGCCACCCAGGTCATGATCTTCAAGGTGTACGGGGTGGACGCGGCGTTGGTGGCCGTCAGCGTGCCGGCCGCGTCGAGGGTGGACGGCATCACGTTCGGGAACAGCGCGGCGAACAGCGTCGCCACGGCCAGCGCGATCGCCACCGCCGTACCGGTGAACGCCCAGCCCTCCCGGCGTACCTTGGCCGCGGCCAGACCGCCGAGCAGCGCGAGGGCGGCGCCGACGGCGAACACGACGGCGGCGGCGCTGGAACGGATGGTCAGCGTCCAGCTCAGGAACACCACGGCGGCAACGGCGGTGCCGACGCCGAGCTTCACCGCGAGCGCGCCGGCGCGCTCGCGGATGTCGCCGGTGGTCTTGAGCGCCAGGAACACCGCGCCGTGGGTGAGGAACAGTCCCAGCGTGGTCAGGCCGCCGAGCAGCGCGTACGGGTTGAGCAGGTCGAACAGGCCGCCGACGTACTCGTGGTCGGCGTCCAGCGGCACGCCCCGGAAGATGTTGGCGAACGCCACGCCCCACAGCACGGCCGGAATCGCCGAGCCCCAGAAGATGGCCTGGTCCCAGCGGCGCTTCCAGGACGCCTCGGACCGCTTGTGGCGGTACTCGAAGGCGACGCCACGGGCGATCAGGGCCAGCAGGATGAGCAGCAGCGGCAGGTAGAAGCCGGAGAACAGGGTGGCGTACCACTCGGGGAAGGCGGCGAACATGGCGCCGCCGGCGGTGATCAGCCACACCTCGTTGCCGTCCCAGACCGGGCCGATGGTGTTGATCAGGACGCGGCGCTGCCGGTCGTCGCGGCCGAGCACCGGCAGCAGCATCCCGACGCCGAAGTCGAAGCCTTCGAGGATGAAGTAGCCGGTGAAGAGCACGGCCACGAGGAGAAACCAGACGGTCGTCAGTTCCACGGTTGGGCTCCGGGGTGTCAGTAGGCGAACGCCAGCGGGCGCTCGGCGTCGTCGGTGTCGTCGTCGGTCTGCGGGGTGACGTCCGGTACGCCGGCGCGGGCGTAGCGGACCAGCAGTTTGAACTCGACCACCGCGAGGACGGCGTAGATGAGCGTGAACGCGGTGAAGGAGGTGAGCACCTCGGTCAGGGAGACGCTGCGGGACACGCCGTCACGGGTGAGCATCTCGCCGAAGACGATCCACGGCTGGCGGCCCATCTCGGTGAAGATCCAGCCGAAGGAGTTGGCCAGCAGCGGCAGCACGGGCATGACCAGGCCGGCGCGCAGCAGCCACTTGCTGGTGGGGGTGCGGCCCTTGCGCTGGCTCCAGAGCACCAGCAGCGCGATCGCGGCGGCGGCCAGCCCGAAGGCGATCATGAAGCGGAAGCTCCAGTAGGTGACCGGGATGATCGGGGCGTAGTTGCCGGGGCCGTACTGGCTGGCGTACTGGGCCTGCAGGTCGTTGATGCCCTGCACGGTGCCGTTGGGGTCGCCGGTGCCGAGGAACGACAGCAGGTACGGGATCTTGATGGCGAACAGCTCGCGGCTGCCGTCCAGGCTGCCGACGGTGAGCACGGAGAACGAGGCGGGGCTCTCGGTGGTGTAGAGGCCCTCGGCGGCGGCCATCTTCATCGGCTGCACCTCGGTCATGATCTTGCCCTGGATGTCGCCGGTGAGCACGACCAGCGCCGAGGAGATCAGGACGACCCAGGAGCCGAGCTTGGTGGCGAAGCGGTACGCGCCGGTGTCGGCGCTGTCGCGGTTGCGCATCACGTGCCACAGGCCGACTGTGACCATCAGCGACCCGGCGACCAGGAACGCGCCGGCCAGGGTGTGCGGGAAGGTGACCAGGGCGACCTTGTTGGTGAGCACGGCGACGAAGTCGGTCAGCTCGGCGCGGCCGCTCTCCGGGTTGATCCGGAAGCCCACCGGGTTCTGCATGAACGAGTTCGCGGCGAGGATGAAGTACGCCGACAGGTTGGTGCCGATCGCGGCGGCCCAGATCGCGGCCAGGTGCAGGCGCTTGGGCAGCCGGTCCCAGCCGAAGATCCACAGGCCGATGAACGTGGATTCGAGGAAGAACGCCACGAGGGCCTCGATGGCCAGCGGCGCGCCGAAGATGTCGCCGACGAAGCGGGAGTAGTCGCTCCAGTTCATGCCGAACTGGAACTCCTGCACGATGCCGGTGACCACACCCATCGCGAAGTTGATCAGGAACAGCTTGCCGTAGAACTTGGTGAGTTTGAGGTACCGCTCGTTGCCGGTGCGGTGCCACATGGTCTGGAGGATCGCCACCAGCACGGACAGGCCGATGGTCAACGGCACGAACAAGAAGTGGTAGACGGTGGTGACACCGAACTGCCAGCGGGCGACGTCCAACGCGTCCACCTGAAAACCCCCAGCTGTGCCTACTACGAGACGTAGTAGATACTACTCGTCGTCGTAGAGAAAGCAGCAGGGCCGCAGGGCCCCACCCGGCCCGGGACCAATGACCCTGATCACCCTTGCCGGAGGACCTGCGGTCGGAGGGATCACCCGTGCCGGAGGACCTGCGGTCGGAGGGATCACCCGTGCCGGAGGACCCCACCGGGTCCCGGAGCCACCCCGGCGCGTGCGACCATCCAGCACTGATGAACAGCACTCCCTGGCGCGCGCCGCTGCTGTGGCGTGGCGCGCAGACGCTCGCCCGCGCCGTCGTCGGGCTGGTCGGCCGGCTGGAGGTCACCGGCGACGTGCCCGACGCACTGCGCCACGGCCCGCTGGTCCTGGCCGCCAACCACATCAGCCCGTTCGACCCGGTCGTGCTCGCCGCCGCCTGCCGGATCCGGCGCGTCGCGCCCCGGATCATGGCCACCGGCGGGCTGTTCCGCGCCCCGGTGATCGGGACACTGATGCGCCGCGCCGGGCACATCCGCGTCGACCGGGGCACCGCCGCGGTGCACCGGTCACTGGAGGTCGCCGCCGAGGCCGTGGCCGGCGGCTCGGTGGTGGTGGTCTACCTGGAGGGACGCATCGGGCTCGACCCGGGCATGTGGCCCGAGCGAGGCAAGACCGGCGCCGCCCGGCTCGCGTTCGCCAGCGGCGCCGCCGTGGTCCCGGTCGCGCAGTGGGGCTCGCACGAGGTGCTGCCCTACCGGGCGCCCAAGGGAATGGTCGGAGCGGTGGCGCGCGCCGTCGTCCGCCGGCCCGCCATCCGGGTGCACTTCGGCGCCCCGGTGCCGCTGGACGACCTGCGGTCCGGCTCCCCCGGCGCGGCCCGGCAGGCCACCGACCGGATCATCGACGCGATCACCGACGACCTGGTGGCGCTGCGCCCCGACGAGCCCGATCGGCCCCGGCACGTCGACCCCGGCCGCCCGGTGGACGACAGTCGCGCGCACCGCCGCCGTACCGGCTGACGCATCCCGGCAGCGGTGGCGGGTATCAAGCCGCGCACCCCGTACGCGGAGAGGACCCGGTCATGACCGACGTTCGAGCACTCGTTCTCAACTGCACCCTGAAGCGTTCCCCGGCGACGTCCAGTTCACAGGTGCTCGGTCAGGAGGTGCTCGACGCGCTGGCCGACCAGGGCGTCGACGGCGAGATCGTCCGGGTGGTCGACCACGACGTGCGCTTCGGGGTCTCCGTCGACGAGGGCGACGGCGACGGCTGGCCCGCCATCCGCGCCAAACTGCTCGCCGCCCAGATCCTGATCGTCGCCACGCCGATCTGGCTCGGCCAGCCCTCGTCGGTGACCAAGATGGTCCTCGAACGGCTGGACGCCGAGCTGTCCGAGACCGACGACCAGGGCCGCCTGCGGACGTACGGCAAGGTCGGCGGGGTGGCAGTGGTCGGCAACGAGGACGGCGCGCACCACACCATCGCCGAGGTGCAGCAGGCGCTCAACGAGGTGGGGTTCACCTGTCCGGCCGCCGGGGCCACCTACTGGGTCGGGGAGGCGCTGCACAAGACCGACTACGTCGACGCCCGCCCCAAACCCGACACGACCGGCCGCACCACCGCCGCGCTGGCGCTCAACAGCGCCCACCTGGCCCGGCTGCTCGCGGAGCGGCCCTACCCGCCGCCCGGGACCCGTGACGCGGGCGTCGGGCCCAGCAGCCAGCCCGGCTGACCCCGCGGCCCACCGCTCGGCGCCGCCGCCGATCTTGCACTTGCTGCCCGGGCAAACCAGACAAACCGCCCCTGACGAGGGCCGCAAGTGCAAGATCGGCGAGGTGGGGTGGGGTAGGGCGCGACCCGGGGTGGATCAGGGGGTGGGGCGCAGCCGGGCGTCGAGGGCGGCCAGGTCCGGCACGAACCACACCTGGTCGTGCCGGTTCGACTCGGCCACCAGCGCGCGCAGCGCGCCGCTGCGCTCCAGGTGGGCGGAGATGTCGCCGACGATCGCCAGGCGCAGCCGGTAGTTGACGAACTTCTGCATCACGTCACCGGCGAAGCGGGTGCCGAGCGTGAAGAAGTCGGGGTCGAGCCGCTGCGCGGGCACCGCCACCACAGTCGCGCCGAGGAACGCCGCGCCGATCAGGTCCAGCGCGTCGCGCTCGGTGGCGATCGGCGGGCCGTCCGGGTCGCAGACCAGCACCTGCTCGCCGGCGCGCTCCTGCATCTGGTCAGCCACGGCCGCGCTCCCCACCGCCGAGCAGGCCGTTGCCGCCGTCGAGCACCCCGTCGAGCAGGCGCAGCAGGTCGGCGGTGGCGGTGAGGTCGCCCAGGATCATGATGGTCATGCGGTGCCGCTCCTCGTCGTGGACCGTCTGCACCCGCAGCGGACGATCCGGGTCGTGGTGGGTGTTCACGCCGGCCAGCACCAGCGTGCCGAGCCGGTCGGCGGCGGCCCGGTCGACGCCGTCGAGCCGTACGACGCTCGACACCTCCGCCCCCGGCGCTGAGGGCGGCGCGGGCCGGCCGGTCAGCGCGTCCAGGTCCGCGCGGGCGATCCGGTACTGCTTGCCGATCCGCGTCGCCCGCAGCCGCCCGGAGCGGATGTAGCCGCGCACGGTGCGCACGTGCAGGCCGAGGAGGTCGGCGACCTGCTCCACCGAGTACATGTCGTTACTCATCGCACCCTATCCTAGCGGCGACAGGGAACGATAGGTAATTTCATCGCCCGGCCATGTGCGCGCCACCCGAGCCGGGCATACTGCCCGCGTGCAGCCCCGTCACGGCTACCTCGACGCGCCCGCGCCGCTGGCGTTCGCCCACCGCGGCGGCGCGGCCGACGGCGACGAGAACACCGCCGCCGCGTTCGCCCGTGCCGTCGCCCTCGGCTACCGGTACGTGGAGACCGACGTGCACGCCACCGCCGACGGCGTACCGGTGGTCTTCCACGACCCGACGCTGCGCCGGGTCACCGGCGAGCCGGGCCGCATCGCGGACCTGCGCTGGGCCGACCTGTCCTCGGTACGCGTCGGCGGCGCCGCCCTGGTGCCCCGCCTGGACGAGGTGCTCGGCGCCTGGCCGCAGGTGCGGTTCAACATCGACGTGAAGTCCGACGGGGGCGTCGAGCCCACTGTCGACACGGTCACCCGGGCCGGCGCGGGCGAGCGGGTGCTGCTCGCCTCGTTCAGCGACGCCCGGCTGTCCAGGCTGCGGGCCCTGGCCGGGCCGAAGGCCGCCACCAGCCTCGGCATGCGCGGCGTGGCCCGGCTGCGACTCGCCTCGCTGCACGGACGGCCCCTGCGGCTGCCCCCGTCCGTGGTCGCCGCGCAGGTGCCGGTCTCCTTCGGGCGGGTGCCGGTGGTCGATCGGCGGTTCCTCGCGTACTGCCACCGGATCGGGTTGCAGGTGCACGTCTGGACGATCGACGAACCCGCCCAGATGCACCACTTACTTGATCTTGGTGTGGATGGCATCATGACCGATCACGTCAGCGTGCTCCGTGACGTCTATCGCAGTCGCGGCCACTGGGCCGCCTGAGCCCCGAGGACGACCCCCGATGGCCGATACGGTCACCCCCGCCGTCGCCGACCCCGCCGGACCGGGCAGTACCCGCCGCGAGCGCACCGGCTGGTACTTCTACGACTGGGCGAACTCCGCGTTCCAGACCACAGTCATCACGGTCTTCCTCGGGCCGTTCCTGACCACGGTCACCGAACTCGCCGCCGGCTGCGAACTGGGCGCGGACAGCTGCGACGGCGCGGTGTACCCGCTGGGCATCAAGGTCGCCGCAGGCTCGTTCTACCCGTACCTGATCTCGCTGTCGGTCTTCCTCACCGTGTTCGTGCTGCCGGTGATCGGCGCGATCGCCGACCGGTCGGCGCACAAGAAGCGGCTGCTGGCCGCCGCCGCGTTCACCGGCGCCGGCGCGACCATCGCGTTCGCGTTCGTCACCGGCGAGCGCTACCTGCTCGGCGGCGCGCTGTTCCTGATCGCGAACATCTCCTTCGGCGCCGCCGTGGTCGTCTACAACTCGTTCCTGCCGCAACTGGGCGGCCCGGACGAGCGCGACGGCATCTCCAGCCGCGGCTGGGCCATCGGTTACCTCGGCGGCGGGCTGCTGCTCGCGCTGAACCTGGTCGCGGTCACCATGCTCAGCGAGGAGGGCAACGCCCAGCGCACGCTCGACCTGGCCCGCTGGTCGATCGTGTCGGCCGGCGTGTGGTGGGCCGCGTTCACCCTGATCCCGCTGCGCTGGCTGCGCGAACACCCCACCGCCGCCGCCCTGCAGGCGGGCGGCAACGTGCTGACCGACGGGTTCCGCCAGCTCGGACGCACCCTGCGCGAGATCAAGGCGTACCCGCTGACGCTGTACTTCCTGCTCGCGTTCCTGGTCTTCAACGACGGCATCCAGACCGTCATCACTCTCGCCAGCCAGTACGGCACCGAGGAACTGCGGCTGGAGCAGAGCACGCTGATCGTGACCATCCTGCTGGTGCAGTTCCTCGCCTTCGGCGGCGCGCTCGCCCTCGGCGCGCTCGCCAAGCGCATCGGCGCCTGGAAGACGGTGCTGCTGTCGCTGGTGCTCTGGACCGGTGTGATCATCGCCGCGTTCCGGCTGCCCGCCGAGGCGCCCGTGCCGTTCATGATCCTCGGCGGCTGCATCGGCCTGGTGCTCGGCGGCAGCCAGGCGCTGAGCCGGTCGCTGTTCAGCCAGCTCATCCCGGCCGGCAAGGAAGGCGAGTACTACGGCTTCTACGAGATCAGCGACAAGGGCACCAGCTGGCTCGGCCCGCTGGCGTTCGGCCTCGTGTTCCAGCTGACCTCGTCGTACCGGGTGGGCCTGGTGTCGCTGCTGATCTTCTTCGTGGTCGGCTTCGCGCTGCTGGCCGCCGTGCCGATGCGCCGGGCCATCATCGCCGCCGGCAACACCCCGCCGCGGGTGCTCTGACCGCCGCGCCCCGGCCTGTGGATCATCGCGAGCCGGATCAGGCGGCGTCGATGGACTAGGCTGCCCCGACGTGACCGACGACGCCGCCCCCACCTGCCTGGCCCGCCCCCTGCCGGGGCCCGGCGACGACCGCGCCTCCGGCTGCGCCGCCGCCCGCGGCGTCGACGGCCGGCCGCTGCACGCCGCCGCGCTCAAGTTCTTCTGGGGGCCGATGGACTGCGGCAAGTCCACCATGGCGTTGCAGATGAACCACAACCACGCCCGGCAGGGCCGCCGCGGCCTGGTCACCACCCGCATCGACCGCTCGCTGGGCCCGCAGGTCACCACCCGCATCGGCCTGGCCCACGAGGCCGTCGAGGTCACCGACGACCTCGACCTGCGCGTCCTGGTCCGCGACGCGTGGGCCGAGGGGGTACGCGTGGACTACCTGATCTGCGACGAGGCCTCGTTCTACAACCTCGAACACATCGAGCAGATGGCCGAGCTGGTCGACCGGTTCGACGTCGACGTCTACGCCTTCGGCCTGGCCACCGACTTCCGCTCCTGCCTGTTCCCGGCCGCGCAGCGGCTGTTCGAGCTGGCCGACGAGGTGGCCCGCATCCAGGTCGAGGTGCTGTGCTGGTGCGGCCGGGAAGGGCTGCTCAACGCCCGCGTGGTCGACGGCCGGGTGGTGCGCGAGGGCGCCCAGGTCGTCATCGGCGACACCGTGGACACCGCCGACGTGCGCTACCAGGTGCTGTGCCGGCGCCACTACCGCTCGGGGGACCTCGGCCCGCGTGCCTGACGGGCGCGCGCCTGATACAAACGGCGCGTGCGGACCGACAGCGACACCGCGACACCGCCGCAGGCCACCGCCCCGCGACCCGCCCGCCTGCTCCCGCAGGGCGTCGGCGTGGTCGCCGACGTGGCGGCCGTGGCCGCGCTGCTCGCCGGCGGCGGCCGGCCCATCGTCCTGGCGGCCAGCGCGGGCGCCGTCCTGACCGGCGGCTACCTCCTGGTACGCCGCCTCGGGCAGCCCGTCGACCGGACCGCGCTGGTCGGCCTGGCCGTCGCGGTCGCCGGCGCCGCGATCTTCGGGTACGCCCTGCGGCCCGCGCCGGCGCCGGCGACACCCGCCGGTGCGGCACCCACCACCGCGGCGGCCCCTGCCACCGGAACCCCGGTCGCGGCCACCACCGGCGCCTCCGCGGCCGCCGGCGGTGACTCGTCGTCGCCCGGTGCCGCCGGGACCTGGCTGTACGACCTGCCGCCCGTCGACGGCGGGAACGGCTGGGAGCAGCGCGCGGAGACCGTCGACGGCAAGCGGTACGACCACAGCCTCGTCGCCTCGACCTGCACCGCCACCGACGACGAGTCGGAGTCGTTCAACCTCGGCAGACGCTTCGCCGGGTTCCGGGCCACTGTCGGGGTGCCCGACGACGTCCCGGACTCGTTCCGCGCCCGGTTCACCGTGCTGGTCGACGGAGAGGTGGTCTTCCGCCGCGATCTGGGGCTCGGCGGCACCGCCGCGCTGGATGTTCCGGTCACCGGCGCGCTGCGGCTGACCCTGCAGGTCGACAACGTCGGGCAGGGCGGGTGTGACAACGGCGTCTGGATCGAGCCGCGCCTGCGCTGACGCGCGCGCCACCGGTCAGAAGGGATCCCCGCACACCCGCCACGACCCCTTCTCCTGAACCACCGGCAGCTCACGTTCCTCGCTGCCGCCGCCGTCGCGGTTGATCCGCACGATCACCGTTCCTGTCGGCTTGCCGGAGCGGGTCGCCACCGACACGTCGACGATCTCGTAGCCGCTGACCTGCGGCGGGGTCCGCACCCAACTGCCGAAGCCGGTACGGCTCCACCTGCCGCGGGCCTCGGCGCACAGCCGCTCGTACGCCGCGTCGGTGTCACCGGAGGCCACGTCGCGGAAGAACCCGTCGGCGGTCTCCCGAACCGGCCCGTCGGACTGGAGCACCACCTGTGCGTTCCAGGCCGCCAGCCCGGCCACCCCGATCAGGCAGGTACCCGCGCCGAGACCGGCGATCAGCACGCCCGCGCGTAGCGGCCGGCGACGCCGGGCCGTGTGGTGCCACTCCCCCTGCCTGCCCATCACTGTCGACGGTAGGCAACCGGACGGTGACGCGCAGCCGGTTGCGACGCGCGCTCGTACCGGACAGCAAATGGCGTGCATCGGCGGCAGACTGTCCGCATGACAGCTCACGCCGACATCGCGATGATCAGTATCGACAGCTCCGACCCGGCCGCGCACGCCGCCTTCTACGCCAAGGCGCTGGGGTGGGAGATAACCCACAGCGAGGCCGAGTACGCCATGATCGTCAAGGACGGTCCGGCGATCGGGTTCGGCCTGGTGCCCGGGTACGCGCCACCGGCCTGGCCGGACGACAGCGGCACCAAGCGCTACCACCTGGACCTCTACGTCGACGACGTGGCGGCCGCGGAGAAGGACCTGATGGCGGCCGGCGCGACCAAGCCCGAGTTCCAGCCCGGCGGCGAGCGGTGGACCGTGCTGCTCGACCCGATCGGGCAGCCGTTCTGCCTCTGCCCCCGCCCGCAGGGCTGACCGGTCAGCGCAGCGGGCCGCGGAGCACCGCGGCCCGCATGGCAGCCGGATCGGCGGCCGGGACGTACTCCAGCCACCAGGTTGCGCCCGCCTCCGCCAGCTGCGCCAGGTAGGCCCGCTCGGCCCGCTCGTCGGGGCGTCGCCGCCGGCCACCGACTGCCACGTCGAACGGCCGACCGTCCCCGCGGCGGGCCGGCAACGCGGCGACCAAGCCGGCCACCTCGTCGGGCGTGAAGTCGGACCACCCATCGGTGTCGGTCAGCTTGTAGGGCACGATCCCGTCCGCCCGGGCGGCACGCCGCAGCACGGCCTTCGCCTGGGTGCTGCCGCCGACCCAGACCGGCACGCGGGGCGACTGCACGGGCGGGGGACGCAGCGCCACGCCCTCGGCCCGGTAGTGGACACCGTGGTGCGTGACCGGTTCGCCGCCGAGCAACCCGACCAGCAGGTCGAGGCCCTCGTCGAGCATCGCGGCACGGGTCTTGAGGTCGGTCGGCTCGCCGAACGCGGCCAAGCCCCGGTCGGCCGGGTCACCGACGCCGACCGCGACGCCGGCCCGGCCACCGGAGAGGTGGTCGAGCGTGAGCACCTCCCGCGCCAGCTTGGCCGGCCGGCGCCGGGGCAGCGCGGTCACCGTGGTGCCCAGGCGCACCCGCTCGGTGCGCCCGGCGATCGCCGCCAGCACCAGCCACGGATCCCAGGTGGGCGGGTCGTCTCCGGCGTGGTGCACGAGGTAGTCCTCCAGGAACACCCCGTCCCAGCCGGCCCGCTCGGCCAGCTCACCGAGCGCCACGAGGTCGGCAACCGTCACCGTGCCGCCGCCGCAGGCGATCTCCAGTCCGTGTCGCACGCCGGCACCCTACCGCGCGGGTGCGACAGGTCAACCGCGGCGGCGGGCCCGGGCCGCCCAGATCGCATACGCCGGATCGCGGTCCAGGTTGTGCCGGTCCCGGTCGTAGCGGCGGGTGGTACGCGGATCGGCGTGCCCCATCGCGTCCTGGACGTCCTCCAGCGGCACACCCTCCGAGCGCGCGGTGGTGGCGAACGCGTGGCGCAGCGAGTGCGGCGACAGCTTCGCCCAGGCGGCGATCCCGGCCTGCTGCGCGAGGCGGCGCACCAGCCGGAACACGGCGTGCCGGTCCATCCGGCCGCCGGTGGCCGTGACCAGCAGCGGACCGGTCAGCTCCGGCACTGTGACGCCCTGTGCGGCGGCGCGTGCGGCCAGGTAGGCGTCGACCGCGTACGCGGTGCCCGGGGTGAGCGCGCGCCGGCGCACCTTGCCGCCCTTGCCGACGAAGCGGACGCTGCGGTGACCGCGCTCCGTGCCCAGGTCGGACACGTCCAGCGCGACCAGTTCCCCGACCCGCAGCCCCAGGTCGGCCAGCAGCGCGACGGCGGCCCGGTTGCGGGCGGCGGCCGGGCCGTTGTCGGCCTCGGCAGCGGCGATCAGCGCGTCGACCTCGTCGGGGGTCAGGCCGACGGTGGCGGAGTGGTCCCGGTCGACGCGCGGCCGGTCCGCGGCCGACACCGGGTTGGCGGGCACCGCGCCCAGCTTGACGAGGAAGTCGTACCAGCTCGACAGCGCGGACAGCCGGCGCGCGACGGTGGCCGGGGTGAGCGGGCGGCCGGCGCGGCCGCGGGGTGTGGACTCCAGTTCACGGCCGTAGGTGTTGACGTCGAGGAAGGTGGCCCGCAGCGGGTCCACGGCGTGCTCGGCGCACCAGCTCAGCCAGCCGGTGACGTCGCGGCGGTACGCGTCGCGGGTGTGCTCGGACAGCCGCCGGTTGCGCAGCCACGCCTCGGTGACGTCGGCCGGGCCGGCGGGCAGGGCGGCGGAGCGGGCGCGGGGCAGCACCTCGGGGCGAAGCATGTGAGAAAGGTTCTCAGCCGGCGGGGGGTTTCGCGATCAGGCGCGCCCGGCCCGATGTGCCCGTGTCGTCCGCCGGTACGACGAAGCGGGGTCGGCCGGTGGCCCGGCCTCCCCCGCGCGTCGGCGTGACGTGCTCAGGCGGTGGTGAGCTGACGGTGGCCGTTGCTCTCGGCGGGCGTGCTCACAGTGATCCGGCGCGGCTTCGCGCGCTCGGCGATCGGGATGCGCAGCGTCAGCACCCCGTTGTCGTAGCCGGCTTCCAGCCGGTCGGTGTCGAGCGTGTCGCCCAGGAACAGCTGCCGGGTGAACGTGCCCATCGGACGCTCGGCGGCGACCAGCTCGACGTTCTCGCCGGTGGGACGGCGCCGCTCGGCGCGGACGGTCAGCACGTTGCGCTCGACGGTGCAGTCGATGCTGTCCGGGTCCACGCCGGGCAGGTCGAACGCCGCGTAGAAGTGGTCACCGTCGCGGTACGCGTCGAGGTGCATCACGGCGGGCCGGGCGGTGGTGCCGAAGAACTGCTCGGCGATCCGGTCGATCTCGCGGAACGGGTCGGTACGCATCAACATGGCTGGTGCCTCCTCGGTTCTCCTGGCCCAAGGTCTCAAGTTGAGTCCGGGTGACTCAAGTTCCTGGTTCTGTTCTAGCGCGCCTCCGCCACGTCGTCAACTCGGCCCGCGAGCGCCTTCTCGAACCAGTGCTGCGCGTACGGGCCGTTGTTGAAGGCGGGGATCTCCCGGTATCCGTGCCGGGCGTACAGAGCACGCGCCTCGACCAGGTCCGAGCGGGTGTCCAGCCGGATCCGCCGCGCGCCGCTCCCGGTCGCGTACGCCTCGATCGCCCCGATCAGCGCCGCCCCGCCGCCGGCACCCCGGTGCTCCGGGCGGACGTACACCCGGGTCAGCTCGGCCCAGCCCGGCTGCCACCTCAGCCCGGCGCACCCGGCGAGCCGGCCGTCGTGGCGGGCCAGCACCAGCAGCCCGGTCGGTGGCACCAGGTCGTCGCTCGGGTCCTCGGCCAGCGCGGCGTCCACCTCACCGGGCTGCTCCGGGCGGCCGTACCAGCGGCGCACCATCTCCGCCATGTACTCGCGCAACATCAGCGTCGCGGCCGGCTCGCCCGGGTGCACGACCTGCGTGCCCCAGCCGGTCACGGCCCGGTCCGCCAGTAGACGCCCTGCTCGCGGGTCAGCAGCATGTCGTCGATCAGGTAGCGGCGCAGCGTCACGTGGTCGGCCTCGCCGCCCTCGCACCATCGGCGCAGCGCGTCGTCCACCTCCCGCTCCGGATAGCGCCGCCCGGGCTCGAAGGTGCGTTCGGTGATGTGCTCCAGCAGCACGCGGCGGCGCCCCCGCTGCGCGGGCAGCCGGGTCAGCGCGCCGTCGCGCAGGAACGTACGCAGGATCGCCTCGCGCGGGTTCGCGGCCGGGACCGCCGGGGACGCCGCGTCGGCACGGGCGAACTCGCGCAGCCGCTCGCCGTCGACCCGCAGTCCGCCGTCGTTGTCGTCGGCGAGCACACCGGCGTCGGTGAGACGGCGTAGGGCCACTGCGGCGTCGCGGGCGGGCAGGCCGGTGCGGGCCACCACGGCCGGCACGTCCCGGGCGCCGAGCACGATCGCGGCGAACACGGCCCGGCGGCGCTCGTCGGCGAGCGCCCCGGCGAGGGCATGAGCGGTCATGACGGGCAGCCTGTCAGCAACGGGGAGGATCCGGCGAGGTGTTTTCGTGCCGCGCCCGGCTCGCGCCGACGGCCGGGCGGTTCACCGCGCCGGTCCGCGGCCCACGACGCCGACCGGCGCGCCCGCGGGTCAGGCGGCGAAGTCCACATCGGCGGCGTCGACGGTGCCGGCGGTGCGTCCCGGCGCGGTCTGGAAACTCCAGTAGAGGTTGGTGTGGGCGATCACCTGCGCGGGCGGCGGCGCACCGTAGGCGGACAGGTCCTCGGTGGTGTGCGCGTCGGCGACGAGCGTGGCGTCGTAGCCGCGGGTGAACGCGCCGTGCAGTGTGGAGCGGACGCACGCGTCGGTCTGGGCGCCGGTCACGACCAGCCGGCCCACCCGCGCGGCGGCGAGCACCGGCTCCAGGTCGGTGTCCTCGAAGGAGTCGCCGTAGGTCTTGTGCACCAGCGGCTCGTCGTCTCGGCGCGTCAGCTCCGGCACGATCCGCCACTGCTCGCTGTCGGTCGGCAGGTCGTCGCTGCGGTGCTGCACCCACACCACCGGAACGTCGGCGGCGCGGGCCCGGTCGACCAGGCCGGCGATGGTGGCGACGACCCGGTCGCGGTCGTGGGCGCCGCGCACCACGCCGTTCTGCACGTCGATGACGAGCAGCGCGGTGCGCGGGCGGTCGGTGAGCGTGGTCATGGCGGCTCCTCGGGTGGTGACGGTCCAGGTCAACCTAGCCCCGGCCACCGACAGTTCCGGGCCGCGCTCACAGCCGCCGGTGCATGACGTGCAGTCCCACCCGTCCCAGCGCCGGGTGCGCGAACGACTCCGGCACGGTGCCGATCACGCTGAAGCCGAGCCGCCGGTACAGCGCCACTGCTGCCGTGTTGGTCTCCACCACGGCGTTGAACTGCATCGCGGCGAAACCCTGCCGCCGGGCCCAGTCCAGCGCCTCCTCGCACAACGCCCGGCCCACGCCCCGGCCCCGGGCGTGGGCCGCGACCATGAAACTCGCCGTCGCCACGTGCGACCCCGGCCCGGGCCGGTTCGGGCCCATCTTCGCGGTGCCGCGCACCACGCCGTCGTGGTCCACCGCGACCGAGGTACGCCCCGGCGGGCGCTCCACCCACACCTCGCGCGCCGTCTCCGGCGGCCAACCCGGGTCGTACGCGAACGTGTCGGCGGCGGTGATGACGTCGGCGAGGATCGGCCCGACCTGGTCCCAGTCGGCGTCGGTGTAGTCACGGATCAGCATCGGGGCGCACGCTAGCCGCCGCCCCGGCCGTCCGGCCACCGGTTTCCGTCCACCCGGCCGAGGGCGGCGGGGCATCGGCGGACCACCGGCCGGGGCCATCATGGGCAGGTGGCCGAATCAGTCGCCGACATCGATCGGGGCGGGGCCGCCGCGCCCGGTGGCCCGCCGCCCGCCGGTCCGCGTACCGTCGCGCCCCTGGTGGTCGGCGGGGTCCTCACCGCCGTGCTGCTGTCGCTCGCCGGCCGCTACGGCTACCACCGTGACGAGCTGTACTTCCTGCTGTGCGGGCGGCACCTCGACTGGGGCTACGTCGACCAGGGGCCGCTCGTGCCGGCCCTGGCACGGCTGGCCGACTCGATCGCGCCGGGCAACCTGGTGGTGCTGCGTACCCCGTCGGCGTTCATCGGCGGCGCGGCGGTGGTCCTGGTCGCCGCGATCGCCCGGCAGTTCGGTGCCGGCCGCGTCGCCCAGACGGCGGCGGCGGTGCTCGCCGCCGCCTCGGGCATCGTCCTGGCCGGCGGTCACCTGCTCAGCACCACGAGCGTCGACCTGCTGGTGTGGCTGGCCGCCGTGCTGTGCGTGGTACGGATGCTGCGCACCGGCGACACCCGGTGGGCGCTCGGCGCCGGGCTCGCGCTCGGCGCCGGCCTGCTCAACAAGCCGCTGCCCGCCCTGCTCGGCGTGGGTCTGGTCGCCGGTCTGCTGATCGCCGGGCCGCGCCGGCTGCTGCGCGACCGGTGGGTGCTCGCCGGGGCGGGCGTCGCCGTGCTGCTCGCCGTGCCGTACGCGGCCTGGCAGGCCGTGCACGGCTTCCCGCAGCTCGACGTCGCCGCGTCGATCGCCGACGGCGACAGCTCCTACAGCGGCCGGGTCGACGCGGTGGTGCTCCAGTTCCTGATCATCAGCCCGTTCGCGGTTCCGGTGTGGATCGCCGGGCTGGTCGCGCTGCTGCGCCGGCCGTCCTGGGCGGCGTACCGGTCGCTGGCCTGGGCGTGGCTGGTGGTGCCGCGATCGTGGTGGTGGCCGGCGGCAAGGGCTACTACGACGCGCCGCTGCTGCTGGTGCTCACCGCCGCCGGAGTGGTGCCGGCCGTCGGGTGGGCGCGACGGGGTGCGGCCCGGGCCCGGCAGGCGCTGCTGGTCACCGCCGCCGTGCTGATGGCCGCGAGCAGCGCGGTGCTGCTGCTGCCCACGCTGCCGGCCGACCGGCTGCCCGCCTTCGTGGTCGCGGCCAACTACGACGCGGGCGAGACCATCGGCTGGCCCGAGTTCGCCGACTCGGTGGCCGCCGTGCACCGCGCGCTGCCTGCGGCCGAGCGCGACCGGGCGGTGGTGCTGACCGGCAACTACGGCGAGGCCGGCGCGCTGGCCCGCTACGGGCCGGCCCGGGGACTGCCCCGCGCGTACTCCGGGCACAACAGCATGGCCACGTTCGGCCGGCCGCCCGACGACGCCGACGTGGTGATCGTCGTCGGCTGGTCCCGCCCGGAGCCGCTGCGGGCGTGGTTCACCGAGGTCACCGAGGCGGGCCGGGTCGACCAGCGGGCCGACGTCGACAACGACGAGAACGGCGAGCCGATCTTCGTCGCGCGGGGCGTGCGGCGTCCGTGGTCACAGATCTGGGACGCCGAGGTACGCCACGGGTCCTGAGATACTTGCCGCCATGCTCTGGGGAGTCAGCGGGCCGATCTTCCTCCTCGACTACCTCGGCGCGGTCGCCGTGGCCGTCGTGATCGCCGTGGCGGTACGCGAACTGACCGGCCACCGTACCCGGGGTGCGACACCCGACCGGGTCGAGCTGGCGTACCTGACCGACCGGGCGCTGCTGGCCTGCCAGGTCGGGGTGGCCGCGCTGCGCCGGGCGGGCGGGGTCGAGGTGGGCGAACTCGCCACCCTGCACGCGCAGGGCCCGCCCCCGGCCGGCTCGCCCGCGCTCGTGCGCGCCCTGCACACCGCGCTGCGCCGCCCGCAGACCTGGGCGGCGGTGCTCGCCGATCCGGCGGTGGGCCGGGCGCTGCGCCGCACGGTCGGGCGGCTGGTCCGCGACGGGTGGCTGCTCACCCCGGTGCAGCGGCGGCGGATCGCGCTGGGCACGGTGCCGCTGTTCGCGGTCGCCGCAGTCGGGCTGGCCCGGCTGGTGGACAGCGCGGTCGAGGGGCGTTCCGCCGGCGGCCCGGCCTCGGTCGCCGGGCTGCTGCTGTGCTGCCTGGCCACCGCGCTCGGTGGCTGGTGGCTGACCGAGGTGCCGGAGACCGGCGCCGCCGCCCGCCGGCTGCTGCGGCGGCTGCGCCGCGAGCACGCCGACCTGGACCCGGAGCGCCGCCCGGTCTGGCAGGGCCGGGACGCCGACACGCTGCTGACCGGGATGGCGCTGTTCGGCCCCCGGCCGCTGCTGGCCGTGGACCCGGCGTTCGCCGTGCAGGTCGGCGTCGACCCGGAACGGGACCGCCCGCGGCCCGACCGCAAACCCGCCCGCCGCTGACCGAACCCCCCAAACCACCCACTCCCCTCACCGCCCCGGCCCTGCCCGTGTCCCTGCCCCGTCGATCATGAAGTTGACGGTGCCCGGTGTCCGGTTTGCCCGGTCCAACTTCATGATCGACGGCTCGGGGTGGGCAGGCCGCGGGTGCCCACCGGTTTCCTTGTCTTGGGCGCCGGGAAGGCTCAGGCATGGCCGAGACATTCGTGAGCGAAGACCTGAAGACACTGCAGGCGATTGCACGCGGGGCCGGCATACAGGAGGTCGACCGCCTGTCGCCGGACCAGCTGGTCGAGGCGCTGCGCCGCGCCGGGGTGACCGACGGTACGCAGGACCAGTGGCCGCCCCAGCCGATCGAGGACCCGGCTCACCTGGCCGGGCTGCCCCGTAGCTCGCTGAAGCAGGGCGACGAGAGTACCGGCGGCCGGGCCGCCGAGGAGTCGATCGGCGCCATGCCCGGGGAGTCCGGCACCGAGATCAACGACCGGACCGAACGCTGACCGTACGCAAGAAGGGGCCGCCCCCGGTGCTCCCGGGGGCGGCCCCACGCTCGGCCGGACGCGGTCAGTGCATGCCGGCCGCGGCCGCCTCCTCGCGGGCGCGGCGCTCGTCACCGCTGAGCGTGTTCAGCGGCTTCTCCTTGATGAACAGCACGACGATGAGGGCGAGCAGCGCGAAGGGCGCGCCGATGAGGAACATCTCCGACGTGGCGATGCCGTAGACGTCCTGCACGATCCGCAGCACCGGTTCCGGCAGGGCGGACAGGTCCGGCACCTCGGCCGATCCCCCGTCGGCCGCGATCGGGCCCAGGCGCTCGACGGTCAGTGAGGTCACCCGGTTCGCCAGCACCGCGCCGAGCGCGCTGACGCCGACCGCGCCGCCCATGCTGCGGAAGAACGTCAGCACCGAGGTGGCAGCGCCGAGTTCGGCGGCCGGCACGTCGTTCTGCGCGGCGAGCACCAGGTTCTGCAGGAGCATGCCGACGCCGACGCCCAGCACCGCCATGTGGACCGACAGCACCGGCACGCTCGTGGTCGCGTCGATGGTGCTCAGCAGCAGCATGCCGACCGTCATCACCGCGGCACCGGCAACCAGGAACATCTTCCAGCGGCCGTACTTGGTGATCAGCTGGCCCGCCACTGTCGAGGAGACCAGCAGACCGAGGACCATCGGCAGGCTCATGAGGCCGGCCGCCGTCGGCGACTTGCCCAGTGAGGTCTGGAAGTACTGCGACAGGAACACGGTGCCGCCGAACATCGCCACGCCCACCAGGATGCTGGCCACCGTGGTGAGGCTGACCGTGCGGTTGCGGAAGATCCCCAGCGGGATGATCGGCTCCTCGGTGCGGGCCTCGACGAACACGGCGAGCGCGAGCAGCGCCAGGCCGCCGCCGACCAGCAGCGCGGTCCAGCCGGAGGCCCAGTCGAACTTGTTGCCGGCCAGCGACGACCAGATCAGCAGCGTGGACACGCCCGAGGTGATGAGCAGGGCGCCGAGCCAGTCGATGCGGACCTTGCGGCGCACCACCGGCAGGTGCAGCGTCTTCTGCAGCAGCACGATGGACAGCAGGCTGAACGGCACGCCGATCAGGAAGCACCAGCGCCAGCCGAGCCAGGACGTGTCGACCAGGACGCCACCGATCAGCGGGCCGGCGATGGTGCCGACACCGAAGACGGCGCCGAAGATGCCGGCGTACCGGCCCAGCTCACGCGGCGGGATCATGGCCGCCATGACGATCGTGGCGAGCGCCGTCATGCCGCCCGCGCCGATGCCCTGGATGACCCGGCTGAGCAGCAGCACCTCGACGTTCGGGGTGAAACCGGCGACGAGCGAACCGGCCACGAAAAGGCCGAGGGACAACTGGATCAGCAGTTTCTTGCTGTAGAGGTCGGCCATCTTGCCCCACAGCGGCACCGTCGCGGTCATCGCGAGCAGCTCGCTGGTGACGATCCAGGTGTAGACGGTCTGGCTGCCGTTCAGGTCGGCGATGATCCGGGGCAGCGCGTTCGCCACCACCGTCGAGGCGAGGATCGCCACGAACATGCCGACCATCAGGCCGGACAACGCCTGGAGGACCTCCCGGCGCGACATCCGCGTACCCGTCTCGGCGGGTGGAACAGTGGCGGTGGTCATCGAACTCCTTGTCGTGTGCACGTGCGAGCGGCCGCGCGAGGGCGGCGGCCGGTACGGATGGAGGGGTCAGTGCGGATCGGGCAGGCCGGCGGCGACGGCGGCGAACGCCCCGGCGGTCAGCTCGCGCAGCGTCGTGGTGTCGGGTCGCTCGACCCACTGCATCAGGGCCGTGCGGAACACCGCGCCGGCGACAGTGGTGACGAGCGTCGGGTGGCCGTGGCACGGGTCGAGCCCCAGCCGGGCGGCCACGGCGGCGACGATCACCTGCTCGGTCTCGGCGTTGCCGCTGATCAGACGCGGTAGCAGCGACGGGTTCGCCGCGATGACCCGCAGGCGCAGCAGCCACACCTCCCGGTCGGCCTCGATGGCCTCGACCACGTCGTCGAAGGCCAGCCTCAGCGCGTCGAACGCGGACACCTGCGGCGGCGCGGCGACGATCCGGGCGGCCAGTAGCTCGCGGTCCGTCGGCTGGTCGCCGAGCAGCGCCTCGTCCTTGCTGGGGAAGTAGTTGAAGAAGGTGCGGGCCGACACGTCGGCCGCCTCGCTGATCTCCTCCACAGTCACCTGGTCCAGGCCCCGCTCGGCGACCAGGCGCAGCGCGGCCGCGCTGAGGGCTGCGCGGGTCTGACGCTTCTTGCGGTCACGCAGGCCGGGGCGGTTCTGATCCGAGGTCACGCCGCGACTCTACGAGCGATCTTGCAGACAGTGCAAACTTTTAGTCAGTGAAGTGACGTGGGACGCAGCGGCGCCGGAAAACGGATTGAGAGCGGTTTGGGCCCTGCCGTACGGTCCCTGCACCTGTCGCCGCAGCGAAGAAGGACGATTCCGCGTGACCCCTCCTGCTCTCTGACCTGACACGTTCCCCACGCCTGTAGCCGACGCCCCGCGCGCCGGCTCGCCGGGCTGCCCTCGCGCGCCCGGCCACAGCGTCCGAGGCCGCGCGTAATCGGCCTCGAGTCAGGTCTTCAGAGATCAGGTCCTCATGTCTTCCCAACCTCATACCGTGCTGTCCTGGGTCGTCCGCCGGACCCGCCTTCCGCTGCTGTCGCTGCGCTGCGTCACCTGCCGGGCGGAATCGGCCACCGCCGCCCGGGGCAGGTTCCGCGTCAACGCCAACGGCAAGCTGCTGGACGTGTGGCTGCTGGTGCACTGCGTGTCCTGCGACCGGACCGTCAAGCTCACCGTCCGCGAGCGAGCGACGGTCAGTTCGTTCGACCCCGTCGATCTGCACGGCCACCACCTCAACGATCCCGACCTGGTGGCGGCCACACTGCTGGACCCGGCGTTCGCCCGGCGTTGCCGCTTCACCCTCGACTGGACCGGTGCGTGGCGCCTGGACGCGCCGGTCGTGCCGCTCGACGGGTGGCCGGTCCGGGTGAACGTCACGTTCGACGATCCGGTTCCGGTGCGCCCGGACCGGCTCATCGCGCACCGGTTCGGGCTCACCCGGGCCGAGGTGCTGCGCCGGGTCAAGTCCGACATCTCGCTGAAGCGTCCGACGAGCTCCGCCTTCACCTTCACGGTGCTGGCGGAGGACTGACCAGGGCGTGGGGGGGGGCGGGGCCCCCCCCCCCCCCCCGCCGATCGAGGTGAGCGGTGGCCATACCACCACACGTTCCACAACCCGCCGACCGCGACGCCGGCTGACGTCCGCGCGGCTCTCGGCCGCGCGGACGTCAGCGCTGCTCTCGACGCGATGGTCGGCTGCGCGTTGTACGGCGACGGCGACTGGCAGGAGGCACAGGAGCTCTACCTGGAGTTGCTCGATCACGACGACCACCAGGTGCAGGCGCTCGCCGCCACCTGCCTCGGACACCTCGCGAGGGTCTACCGCCGGCTCGACGAGCGTCCGGTGATCGCCGCCCTGCGGCGGGCGCGTACCAGACCTCACGTGAGAGGAAACGCGACCAACGCACTGGACGACATCGAGGTGTTCCTGCATCCCCGCCGGGCGCGTCGACGAGGACGTCTGCGGCGTCTGATCCCGCCGTGGACGTGGCCCGCCTGACAGCGCGGCTGCCACCTGCACCTACCCCGGCGACTACGGTCGCTGCCCGGCACTGCCACGGGTGACGGACAACTCGGCCTCGATCAGGTCGGCGGCCCGGTCGGCGCCGCCGGCGGCCCGGGCCTGCCGCTTCAGCTCGGCGCTGCGGGCCACCACGGCGGGGTCCGAGGTGAGGGCGAGCAACGCCTCGCGCAGCTCCGCGGCGGTGACGGTGCCCGAGTCGACGACCCGGGCGATGCCCAGGGCGGCCAACTGCTCGGCGTTCGCGAACTGGTCGGCCGCCTGCGGTACGGCGATCATCGGCGTCCCGCAGTAGAGACCTTCGCTGCTGCCGCCCATGCCGGCGTGGGTGACGAAGGCATCCGCCTGCTCCAGTACGGCCAGCTGCGGCACCCACGGGTGCACCTCGACGGTGTCCGGGACGGGACCGAGCTCGGCGGGTTCGACGTGCTTGCCGATCTGCAGAACCGTGTGCCAGCCGGGCAGGTCACCGAACGCGGTGATGCAGCGGCGGTAGAACTCGGCCTGCTGGGTGAAGGCGGAACCGAGCGAGACGAGCAGCACCTTCTCGGCCCGCTCCGGTCGTACCCATGGTCCCTGGTCGGAGCGGTCGCCCAGGACCGGGCCGACGAAGCTGTAGACCGACCGGTCCACCCGGTCGGCGTTCGGCTGGAGCGCCTCCGGCGGCAGGACGAGGCTGCGCACCGGCCGTCCCTGGAACGCCATGCTGTCGGTGACCGACGAACCCTCCGCGGTCAGCCACGCCGTGAACCGCCGGTAGTAGTCGGCGCCGCGCGGATCGGCCCGCATCGCCTCCACCGCCGGCGCCATCTCCTGCTCGTAGCCGTCCCAGGCGACGAACGTGGAGGAGAGCTGGACGGCGGGGATCCCCCACTGCTCGCCGAGCAGCCGAGCCGGCGCGCCGGCGATGTCGTAGAGGAACAGGTCCGGCCGGTCGTCGGCGTAGGCGGCCCGCAGCTGCGGCAGCATGGCGACGGCGTCGTCGAGGAAGAGCGTGAGCTGCTCGATCGGGTCGTCGGTGCCGGCTCCGCCGTCGGCGGGCAGCGTCGAGGTGTACGGCTTCAGCTCCGCACCGGTACGCAGGATGACCTCGGCGAAGGCGGGATCGTTCGCGTAGGTGACCCGGTGGCCGCGCCGTACGAGGGTACGGATGATCTCCAGGCTCGGGTTGACGTGGCCGTGGAACGGGATGCTGACCATGGCGATGTGCGGCAAGTGATCTCCTGATCTCTGCTGAGACGAGACGTACCGTCTCGCCCGACTAGCAGAGCACGGCGCCGCCGCTCCGTCAAGACGATACGTATCGTCTCGTTGTAGGCTCCGTGGCGTGACCCCGCAGCCCGCCCGCCGCAACGAGCAGTCCCGCCGCGCGATCCTCGCCGCCGCCCTGGAACTGCTGACCGAGACCGGCTACCCGGCCCTGACCGTCGAGGCGATCGCCGCCCGCGCCGGCGTCGGCAAGCAGACCATCTACCGCTGGTGGCGTGGCAAGGGCGCGGTCATCCTGGACGCGCTCGCCGACGACATGCCGGAGGTCATCGCCCTGCCCGACACCGGTGACCTGCGCGCCGACCTGCGCGAGGTTCTCCGGGCCACCGTCGCCGAGTTCGCCGATCCGCGGCTGTCGGCGACCACCCGCGCCATCACCATCGAGACACTCGCCGACGAGGACCTGGCCGGCCAGGCACGCGACCGGCTGCTCCGCCCCCAGTTGAACGCGGTCCGCGGACGCCTGGAGGCCGCCCGCGAGGCCGGTCAGGTACGCCCCGACGCTCCGCTGGACCAGGTGGTGGAGCTGCTGTTCGGCCCGCTCTACCACCGCTGGCTGCTGCGCAACGGCCCACTGACCGACGACTACGCCGACGGCATCGTCGACCTGGTCGTCGCCGCCGTCGCCCCGTCAACGAGCACCGGCCGCTAGCCATTCGTCTGTGGCCTGTCGCGGGCGGCCTGTCCGGTGGCCAGTTCCTGCGACAGCCGATCGAGTCCGTCCCTTATCAGCTTCCCGTAGTCGTCGTCGCCGAGCGCGCCCATCCCCTCCCGGGCCCGCCGGAGGTGCTCCCGCGCCTGGTCTAGTTCGCCGAGCTTGCGGTGGCACTCGGCCAGGTTGAGATGCAGCGACGGATACAGCCCGGCAACCGACATCGGCACACCGGCCCGCGCGACCCGCTCGTCGGTGAGCAGGTCGGCCGCCGCGAGCGCCCGCCGGTCCCAGACCAGTTCCTGGCGTACGTCGTCCTGCACGTCGGCCATCGCGTGGGCGAGGACGCAGACGTGCAGTGGATCGCCCTGCTCGCCGCCGATCTCGTGCCAGAGCCGGGCGAACAGGTCGCGTGCGTCCTCCCGCCGACCGTGCCGGTGGTGCATCTGTACGCCGTCGTTGATCCGGCTCAGCGTCGCGTCGAACACCATCGCCTGCTCCCCTGGGATCGGCTGCGGTGACGTGATCGTACGCCGGCAGCCGCCAAGAGCCTGCCCGCACATAACTGTCATTATGGTGTAGCTGCGTTTCGTCCGATTTGGTCGGATCTATTAACGGATTATCAATACCAGTATTGCGGTAAGTCGCTCGCGCGGTTCGGTTGCTTCCGCATCGGCGTTTGGGAAGGATCGAGAGGTGCCGACCCGATGGAGACGGGAACCTCTCGCCGTAGCCACCTGCCTGGTGCTGGCGGCGACTGGCTGCACGATCGGAGGCGGCCCGGCACGACCTGGACCCGCCGATTCCACGGACCCCGGCTCGCAAGCCCCACTGCTGCCACCGCTGCCTCAGGACGGGCAGCGCCTCTCGTGCGACGACTCCGTCGCCACCGTGGCGGATCCGGGCGAGGCGTACCGCGTGGTGGCGGACAGCGTCGCGGTGTCGTCGCAAGTCCTGCAACCCGCTGCGTCATCTGACGACCCGGGACCGACTCGCCTCTTCGCCAAGTGGGGCCTGCTCGTACGGGCCGGTGCGGCCGTCGAGGTGCAGGTGCCACCCGGGTGGGACGGCCGAGCCCGCATCGGCTGGGGCGCCGCAGCGGAACCGGTGACCCTTGTGCAGGTCGAGGCGTGCCCCGCGGCCGGCTCACCGTCCGCATGGTCGGTCTTCACCGGCGGCACCTGGGTGGCGGTTCCGGCGTGCGTACCGCTCATCATCCGATCTGAGGGACGAGAAGCCGTTGCACGGTTGTCGGTGGGTGCCGTCTGTGACCGGAGCGCGTCCTAACGCGCGAACGGCCTGATCACCTCGAAGAGCTCGGGGAACCGCACCGGGATGCCGCTCTCCGCGCTCTTGCGGTCGAGGAACGCCTTCGTCACGGCGAACCTGTCGAAGATGGCGGGCAGCGGGCGCAGCCTGCGCTCCAGCGGGACGAAGAAGTCGTCCCAGTGGATCGGCACGATCAGGTCAGGGCGCGTCGCTTCCACCACGTGCCGCCAGTAGTCGCTCCGGAACTGCTTCGGCTGCACCCCCAGGGCACCCACCGCGAGATACAGCACGTCGGCGTCGAGTCCGTCGAACCTGCCCGGTACGAAGTTGGCGCTCGGATGGATCAGGAGCGAGCCGCAGGGGTGGGTGATGAGGAAGGAGAAGCATCCGCCGTCGCGGTAACTGTTCGCCCTGACCGGCGGGACCAGCGGCTGCTCGATCGTGCCCGGGAACCTGTTGTCCGGGCTGTGGACGCCGGCGAGCACGCGCACGGTGAACCCGCCGATTGTGTGTTCGTCGCCGTCGGCGATCCGCGTCATCGACTCCTCGCCGAGGCCCGAGCCGCGCCCCACGTGGAGAGTCGACTCGGAGCCGAACAGCCGTCCTCCGAGGAGCTTGACGACCTCGGGGGCGTCCATGGCGTGGTCGTAGTGGGAATGGGCGACGAAGAGCGCGTCGAGACCTGTCACACCGGCCCGGGTCAGGGCGCGGGTGATCCGCCCGAGGTCGGGGGCGATGCGGCCGAGCGCGACCCGGAGCAGGGACGGCCTGCTCAGGAAGCCGTCGATCAGAATTCCCGACGTCCCGTCGGACAGGTGGACGGTCGTGGTGCCGAAGAAGGTCGCTTCGACAGCTGCCCCAGTGGCGCCCATGGTCGGATGGTAGTGCGCCGACGAGCCGCTGATCGTCAGCCGGTTCGTACGTATAGGAGACCGGGCCGGCGACCGGGGACGACGACGATCGCCCACCGTCGATAGGGTGACCGGATGGACGAAGACGCACGAGCTCGGCACTCCTCGTCGTTCGGCGCGGCGGCGACCGCCTACGCCGAACACCGCCCGGACTACGCGCAGGCCGCCCTGCGGTGGGCGCTGGAACCCGCACCCGGCGCGCGGGTGCTCGACCTCGGCGCGGGCACCGGCAAGCTCACCGCCACGCTGGCCGAGGTGAGCGGCGACGTGACGGCGGTCGAGCCGGACCCGGCGATGCTCGCCGAACTGCGCCGCACCCTGCCGGACGTACGTGCGCTGCCCGGCAGCGCCGAGGCGATCCCGCTGCCGGACGCCTCCGTCGACGCCGTGGTCGCCGGCAACGCCATGCACTGGTTCGACATGGCCGTGGCCGGGCCGGAGATCGCCCGGGTCCTCTCCCCCGGCGGAGTCCTGGCCGGGCTGTGGAACGTCGTGGACGACCGGGTCGACTGGGTGGCGGGGCTCGCGGCGGTAAGTGGAAGCGCCGCCATCGGCCCCCGGGACACGCCCGCGAGCTGGCGCGTCGCCACGGCCGGGATGCACCTGCCGAAGACGGGTGAGGCGCGGTTCGGTTCGCCCGAGCAGGCGGAGTTCCCGCACGGGCAGCGCCGCACCGCCGACTCGCTCGTGGCGACGCTCGCCACCCGGGCGGGAATGCTGGTCATGCCGGAACGGGAGCGCTCGGAGGCGCTCGACCGCATCCGCGCGTACCTGGCGAGCCGGCCGGAGACGGCCGACGGGGAGTTCACGCTCCCGATGCTGACGTGCGTGCTGCGCGTACACCGGTTGTGAGGACGACGACCGGCGCGGACGTCCGGTCCGCCGCCGCCGCGATGACCGCCGTGCTGCGGCCCGCCGCCGACCGGGACTGGACGGTACGCGCGGGCGACCTGGACTGGTCCTGCTGGACCACCGCCGCGCACGTCGCGCACGACCTGGTCGCGTACGCCGGTCAGGTCTCGGGTCGGCCCGGCGACGGCTACCTGCCGTTCGACCTGCGGGTACGTGCCGACGCCGCGCCCGCCGAGGTGCTCACCGTCGCGGCGGCCGGGGCCGGGATGCTCGCCGCCACGGTCGACACCGCGAGCCCGGACGACCGGGCGTGGCACTTCGGCCCGTGCGATCCGGGCGGGTTCGCCGCGATGGGCGTGGCCGAGATCCTGCTGCACACACACGACCTGACCCGAGGGCTCGGCCTGGACTGGTCGCCACCCGCCGGGCTGTGTGCCCGGGTGGTGCACCGGTTGTTCCCCGACGCGCCGGACGGCGAGCCGGCGCCGGTGCTGCTGTGGCTGACCGGCCGCGCGCCGCTCGGCGAACGGCCACGGCGTGCCGCGTGGACCTGGCAGGCGGCGCGCCCCTGAGCGGTCTCAGCGGCGCCACCAGCGCCAACGGCGGCGCGGGCGGGCCGGGGCGGCGCGGGGCGCCTCCGGTGCGGTGGCGACCGGCGCGGCGCGTTCCCGGTCGGCGCGCCAGCGGCGCACCGCCTCCTCGACGTTGACCGGACGGACCACCACGCGTGGCCCGGTCGGGGTACGCAGCCAGGCCACCACCTCGGTGTTGAGCGCCGCCACGTACGACCGGACGGCCTCCTCGGTGGGCAGGTCGCGCAGCTCGGCCGGGAGCTGTTCGATGCGGCGGCGCAACTGCAGCGGCGTGGGCAGCAGCAGGTCGGACGGGATCTGCTCGCGCTCCATGAAGCTGCGGATCCACCAGCCCTCGTCGTAGGGCATGTCGCGCCCCGGGATGGGCTTGCCGGCACCCGGCAGGTTGTCGAACTCGCCGCGTTCCTGGGCCGAGCGGATCTGCGCCTCGACCGCGGCCTCCCAGCCTGTCGTCACCGCCGTCACCTCCCGTACCCACGGTATCCGCCGCCGTCCGACAAGAGTCAGCGTCGCGCGGGGCCGGACTGTTCCCGGGGCGCTCGGCGGGGACGCCGCGTACCGTGCCACCGGGTACGGGAAAGGGGTGACGACGTGCGCGACTGGCTCATCGGACTCGCTGTGGCGACGGCCTGCCTGGTCGCGAGCTGGGCGGTGCTGGTGCTGCTGGCCCGGCGCCTGCCTCCGGGGATCCTGCGCGATCTGGCCGCTTTCCTGCCCGACTGCGTGACCGCTGTGCGGCGGCTGCGCCGCGACCCGCGGGTGCCCCGCCGCGCCCGGGTCGCGATCGTGGTCGCCGGGCTCTGGGTGGCCAGCCCGATCGACCTGATCCCGGAGTTCCTGCCGGTGATCGGGCCGCTCGACGACATCGTGGTGGTGGCGCTCGCGTTGCGCTACGCCGCCCGGCAGGTGCCCCGGCGGGTGCTGCTGGACGCGTGGCCGGGCGAGCCGCGGCTGCTGCTGCGCCTGCTCGGCGGCGCCGTCACGTCTTCCCCGTCATGAGACCGGCCGGCGGCGGATGTGGCGGTGGCCGTCCCGGGGGAACGGCGGGCGGGCCGGCAGCACCTCGGCGAACGCGTACCCGCTCTTCTCCGCCACCCGGCAGGAGGCCGGGTTGTCGACCTGGTGCAGCAGCTCCAGGTGGGTCAGGCCGGTGGCGGCGAACCGGGCGAACGCCCACGCGGTGACCGCCTCCACCGCGCGTGGCGCGACGCCGCGACCGCGTGCCGGCGCGGCGGTCCAGTAGCCGACCTCGGCGGCCGGGCGTCCCGGGCGGACGTCCTTGAGCACCACGCAGGCCACCACCTGCGCCCCCTCCAGCACGGCGAACATGAACCGGTGCCCGGCGGCCCAGCCCTGGTGGCTGCGGCGCAGGAACACCTGCGCCTGCACCGGACCGGTCACCGGATGTGTGGTCCAGGCGCGCAGCACCGGATCCCGGTACGCCTCGATCAGCGCGTCGGCGTCGCCGTCGCGCCACGGGCGCAGCAGCAGCGCGGGCGCGGTCGCAGTGGCCGGCGCGGACAGCACGATCGACATGCCGCAAGTATCACAGCCGCAACACCGGCACCACCGCCCCCGAATCCGGCGATCATGAGGTTGGCGGTGACGAATCGGACGCCAACGGCAGCCAACCTCATGACCGCCGGAGCAGGGGGCGGAAGTGGAGGGTGGGTGGGCGTAGGGTCCGGGGAAGGGCGGCAAACGGGGAGGCGTCGTGGTCACTGTCGGTGCGGTCATGGGAATCGCCCTGGTGGCGCTCGGTCTGGTGCTCACGCCCGGGCCGAACATGGTCTACCTGGTGTCCCGTTCGGTGACGCAGGGGCGGCGGGCCGGGCTGGTGTCGCTGCTCGGCGTGGCGGCCGGTTTCCTCGTCTACCTGACTGCCGCGGTGGCCGGCATCGCCACCGTGTTCGTGCTGGTCCCGCCGCTGTACACGGCCGTGAAGCTGGCCGGTGCGGCGTACCTGCTGTGGCTGGCCTGGCGGACGCTGCGCCCCGGTGGCACGTCGGCGTTCACCCCGACGCCGCTGCCGCCGGACCGGCCCCGGCGCCTGTTCACCATGGGCCTGGTCACCAACCTGCTCAACCCGAAGATCGCCATCCTGTACGTGTCGTTGCTGCCGCAGTTCGTCGACCCGGCACGTGGGCACGTGGCGGTGCAGAGCCTCCTGCTCGGCCTGACTCAGATCGTCGTGGCGCTCACCGTGAACGCGCTCATCGTGCTCAGCGCCGGCTCGGTGTCGGCGTTCCTCACCCGCCGGCCGGGTTGGGCGCGCCTGCAGCGGTGGGTGATGGGCACGGTGCTGGCGGCGCTCGCGGTGCGGATCGCCGCCGACCGCTCCCGCGCCGCCGTCGCCACCCCCTGACCGGGGGTACGCGCGTCAGCGCCCGCCCGGGGCGGTGTCACGGGACCTCCTCGCGCACCACGGCCACGCCACCCGGTGCCACCGTCAACACGCTGCCGACCGCCTCGCCGGTCAGCAACTCGAACCCCGCAGCCGGCACCCGCTGCGGCTGGTCGGTGTGGTTGAGCAGGTAGAGCAGGCTCCCGTCGCCGTCGTGCCGGCGTACCGCCTCGACACCCGAGGGCGCGCCGGGGCAGGTGGGGGTGACGCCGGCGAGCCGGGCCGCCTCGGTGAGCAGCCGCCGGTAGGTGTCGTCGTCGGGGCGGGTGGAGACGTACCAGGCGTACGCGTCACCGACCCGGTTCCGGGTGACGGCGGGCCGTCCGTGCAGCACTCCCCCGGCGTACGCGCTGACCGTCTCGGCGCCGGCCGGGTGCACCGTCTCCGACCAGATCCGGCCGGTCCCGCCGCCGGTCAGCGGCACCCGATCGTCGTCGGCCAGGGGATGGAACTCCTCCACCCGCACGCCGAGCAGGTCCCGGTACGCGCCCGGATAGCCGCCCAGGCGCACCCGGGCGTGCTCGTCGGCCACACCGCTGAGCCAGGTGACCAGCAGGTGCCCGCCACCGTGGACGTGCCGGCGTACCCAGTCGACTGTGGCGTCCGAGGCCAGGTAGAGGGCGGGCAGCACCAGCAGCCGGACGCCGTCGAGCGGTGCGCCGGGGGGCACCACGTCGGCGGTGACGCCCGCGTGCCACAGCGCCCGGTGCACGGCGGCCACCTCGCCGCTGTGGTCGAGTCCGTCGCGGGGCATCCCCGGGTGCCGCAGCGCCCAGCCGCTCGCCGCGTCGTACGCGATGGCCACTGCTGCCTGGACGCGGCCCGGCGCGGTCCCGGCGAGCCGGGCCAGCGCGGCGCCCAGCGCGGTGGCCTCGCGGAACACGCGGGTGTCAGCGCCGGCGTGCGATACCACTGCCGAGTGGAAGCGTTCCGCGCCGCCGGCCGGGGCACGCCACTGGAAGAACATCACCCCGGCGGAGCCGCGCGCCACGTGGGCGAGGCTGTGCCGGGTCATCCGGCCGGGTTCCTTCGTGTGCATCCGTCCGCCGGTGTGGATCTGGTTGGGGGCGCTCTCCATCAGCAGCCACGGCACCGGCCGGGCTGCGCCGTGGTGGGCCCAGCCGCGGGCCAGGTCGGCGGCGAACGCGGTCTGTTCCTCCGCACCGGCGCCGCTCGTGGACGGGTAGTGGTCGATCGCGACCAGGTCGACCTCGCGCGCCCAGCGGGCGTGGTCGACCGGCACCCAGTCGCCGAGCACGTAGTTGGTGGTGACCGGTATCGCCGGGTTCGCCGCGCGCAGCAGGTCCCGCTGGTCGGTGTACGCGGACAGCAGCGTGTCGGACCAGAAGCGGCGGAAGTCGAGCAGCTGGCCGGGGTTGCCGAGGTACTGGGTGGCGCGGGGCGTGCCGACCTGCGCCCAGTCGGAGTAGTGCTGGCTCCAGAAGCTGGTGACCCAGGCGTCGTTCAGTGCGTCGAGGTCGCCGTAGCGGGTGGTGAGCCAGCGGCGGAACGCCGCCTCGGCATGCGGGCAGTGGCAGGTGGTGCCGTACTCGTTGTGCACGTGCCACAGCGTCAGCGCCGGGTGGTCCGCGTACCGGGCGGCCAGCACCCCGGCGATGCTCCGGGCGGCCTCCCGGTACGCGGGTGCGGCGGCGCAGTAGGTGTCCCGGCTGCCGTGGGTCAGGCGTACGCCGTCGGCGGTGACCGGCAGCGCGTCCGGGTGACGCAGCGAGAACCACGGCGGCGGTGACGCGGTGGGGGTGGCCAGGGCGGCCCGGATGCCGGCGGTGTGCAGCAGGTCCAGCACATCGTCGAGCCAGTCGAACGTGTAGCGGCCGGGTTCGGGTTCCAGCCGGGACCAGGCGAACACGCCGACGGTGACCAGGTTGACCCCGGCGGCGCGCATCAGGGCGACGTCCTCGCGCCACACCCGCGGCGGCCACTGCTCCGGGTTCCAGTCGCCGCCGTAGCAGAGCCGGCCGTCGCCCCACGGCGCTTTAGTTGTCATCCCGGCCAAAATAGGAACAGGTGAGAAGGAAAGTCAATGCCGTCGATCATTGACAGTTAGTTGGGCTTCCAAAGAAACTGGCGGGACCGCCCGTGGACGCCGCGAGGAGACGCCCATGCCGTACCGCCCGCCGCTGGTCCCGTACGAGACGTTCGTGGCCGACCCGCCCGACCTCCCGGTCCGCTCCCCCGGCGAGGAGGGCGCCGACGACGTGCTGCGGGCCGAGGTGGCCGCGACCGACGCGCACGGCGTCACGCTCACCGCGACCTGCGCGTCCGGCCGCACGCTCGTGGCGCGCGTCGAGGCCGCCGGGGACGGGATCATCCGGGTACGCCTCGCCGACGACCTCTCCGTCCGCAGCCGCTCCGCGGCCGCGCTGACACTGGTCCACCCGCAGCCGCACCCCGCCACCGTGACAGTCACCGACGGGCACGCGCGCGTCGGTGCCGGCGGCGTGGTCGCCGAGGTGCGCCTGGACCCGTGGGGGCTGCGGTTCCTCACCCCCGACGGGCGGCTGCTCCTGGCCTCCGACGCCGGCACCCGGGACATCAGCGGCCGCCGCCGCACGCTGCCGCTCGGCCGCTCCACAGTCGACGGCGAGCCGGTCGCCTGGCACGAGAGCTTCGTGGCCCCCGGCGACGAACGGTTCGTCGGCTTCGGCGAGAAGTTCACGCCGCTGGACAAGCGCGGCCAGCGTCCGCTGATGTGGAACTTCGACGCCTTCGGGGGCGAGTCCGACCGCTCGCACAAGAACGTGCCGTTCTACCTGTCCGACCGCGGCTACGGCGTGCTGGTCGACAGCGGGCTGCCGGTGCAGTTCGACGTGTGCGCAAGCACCCACAGCAGCGTGCAGATCCTCGTCCCGGACGACCTGCTCGACTACTACGTGCTGGCCGGGCCCACACCGGAGCGGGTACTCGACCGGCTCGACACGCTGACCGGCCGGCCGTACCTGCCGCCGCGGTGGGCGTTCGGCGCGTGGATCTCCTCCGGCTTCTTCCCGGACAGCCAGCAGCGGGTGCTGGAACGGGCGCGGCGTATCCGCGAGCGGGACATCCCCTGCGACGTGCTGCACCTCGACTGCTACTGGCAGGTCGCCGGGCACTGGTCGGACCTGCGCTGGGACGCCGCCGCCTTCCCCGACCCGGACGGGATGCTCAAGGACCTCACCGAACAGGGCTTCCGGGTGTGCCTGTGGATGAACCCGTACCTGATGACCGGCAGCCCGCTCTACGCCGAGGCCGAGGCCGCCGGGTACCTCCTGCGCCGCCCGGACGGGAACACGTACGTCGCCGACACCTGGCACGGCAGCTACCCCGAGTGCGCCATCGTGGACCTGACGAACCCGGCGGCGGTGCGCTGGTTCCAGGGCCTGCTGCGTCCACTGCTGGCGCAGGGCGTCGCGGTGTTCAAGACCGACTTCGCCGAGGGCGTGCCCGCCGACGCGGTGGCGCACAACGGCATGACCGGCGTCGAACTGCACAACGTGTACGCGCTGCTGTTCAACGACGCGGTCGCCGACGTCACCGAGGAGGTGGCCGGGCACCGTACGGTGTGGGCGCGCTCGTCGTACCTCGGCGGGCAGCGGCACAGCGCGCAGTGGAGCGGCGACGTGAACGCCACCTGGCCGGGCATGGCCAGCACCCTGCGCGGCGGCCTGTCCCACGGGCTGTCCGGGGTGCCGTTCTGGAGCCACGACACCGGCGGCTTCCACGGCACCCCCGAGCCGGACCTGTACGTGCGCTGGACCCAGTTCGGCGCGCTCTCCCCGCTGGTGCGGCTGCACGGCACCACCAGCCGGCTGCCGTGGGAGTTCCCGCCCGAGGCGGAACGGCACGCGGTGGACGCGCTGCGGCTGCGCTACCGGCTGCTGCCGTACCTCTGGTCGGCGGCGGTGGCGAGCGCCCGCACCGGCGGCCCGATGCTGCGGGCGCTGCTCGTCGACACCCCGGACGACCCGGCCGCGTGGAGCACCGACCTCCAGTACCGCCTCGGCACGGACCTGCTGGTGGCACCGGTGTTCGACCCGTCCGGCGAGCGCTCCGTGTACCTGCCGACCGGCGACGACTGGCTCGACGCGCACACCGGGCAGCGGCACCCCGGCGGCCGGCACCTGCGGGTGAACGCGCCGCTGGACCGGCTACCGCTGTACGTGCGGTACGGCGCGCTGATCCCCACAGTGGCGCCCGGGCCGACGGTCGGAACCGGCCCGTTCCGGGACGTCACGCTCGTGGCCTGGGGCGGCGTCGACGGCGTGACAGTGGTGCACGATCCCGACGGCGACACCACCGTCACAGCCACGCGCGACGGCGACACGCTTCGCCTCCGCGTGGACGGGCCGCTGGACGTCCGGCGCGTCAGCGTCGTCGGGACGGACCCGCCGCGCCGGGTGGTACTCGACGGCGAGACGGCCCCGGTGACGCCGTTCGCGCCGTGGTTCGGCGGCGGAGACCGACCGGCCGGGATCTCGCCCCTTTAGTTTAAGCTGTAGCCGAACTCGGGGCCGGGCGCAGGAGGCGGGCAGTACGTGATCAGCATCGACCGGCCGACGGCCGACCTCGGCGACGTGCGGGTGACCAACCGGGCCGCGGTGCTTCGGCACGTCCGCCACCACGCCCCCTGTTCCCGGGCCGACGTGGCCGCCCACACCGGGCTGAACAAGGCCACCGTCTCCAGCCTGGTCGCCGAGCTGATCGAACACGGCCTGCTGCGGGAGACCGGGCTGACCGAGAACCGGGTGGGTCGCCCGGCCACGATGCTCGTCCTCGACGGCTCCCGCTACGTCGGGCTCGGCCTGCGCGTCGGCGCCGACGAACTGGTCGCGGTCGCCGCCGGGCTCGGCGGCGACCCGGTGCTGACCTGGCGGCGCGCGTTCCCCGCCGCCACCGCCGGTCCCGCGGAGACGGTGAAGGCGCTCGCCGCGCTGGTCCGGCGGGCCGTCACCCGGATCGGCGCCGACCGCACCGTGCTCGGCCTCACCGTGGCCGTACCCGGGCTGGTGAACCCCGACGGCGACGTGCCGGTGGCCCCCGCGCTGGGCTGGCGCGGCGTGCCGCTGGCCGCCTCGCTGCGTCGCGCGCTGAGCGACAGGGGTTTCCCCGTCGCCGTCGACACCGAGGCCAACCTCGCCGCGCTGGCCGAGCGGCGGCACGGCCCGTACGCCGCCACTGCCGACCTGATCCACCTGACCGGCGGCCCGGCGATCACCGCGGGCCTGATCAGCGGCGGCCGGCTGCTGCGCGGCGGGCGGGGCTTCGCCGGCGGGATCGGGCACCTGCCGCTGGCCGCGGACGGGCCGGCCTGCGACTGCGGTCGGCGCGGCTGCCTCACCGCGCTGCTCGGCGTGGACGCGGTGATCCGCCGCCTCCTGCCAGACACCGGCCCGGTCACCGACCACCTGCCGGAGATCGAACGGATCCAGGCCCTGGCCCGCGCCGGGGACGAGCCGGTACGGACCGGCCTCACCGAGATCGGCCGGCTGCTCGGGCAGGCCGTGTCGGTGCTGTCCGGGCTGCTCGACCCGGAGGTGGTAGTGGTCGGCGGGCACCTGGCGGCGCTCGCGCCGTGGCTGTTGCCGGCCGCCCACGCCGAACTCGCGGCCCGCACTCCGGTCCCGCCCGGCGTACGGCTGGAGGCCAGCACGCTCGGGTCCGCGGCCGGCGCGCTCGGCGGGGCCACCGCCGCGCTGGCCGCTGTGGAGGCGGGGCGTCTGCCCGCCGGATGACCCCTTGACCGCACCGGCCGGAAGGTGCCAACCTCGGTAGCGCCGCGATCCGGGACCGGGCAACCTGCGAAAGCGGCGTGTTTTTCGGCGGTTGTCGAAGCGCTTCACCACCGCTCCGGGCCGACTCCGCCGCACCCCCACCACCCCTTACTCGCGTACGCGACGCCGCATCACCGGCTCGTTCGTCGAAGCGCTTCGACGCACGAGCGGCAGCACGTACGCCGACCGGAGGCGCCCACCATGACCGACCCCGTCCCCCACCGTCCCGACGACCTGCTGGCCCGGCTCACGCTGCCGGAGAAGCTCGGCCTGCTGCACCAGTGGCAGGCGCCGGTGCCCCGGCTCGGCCTGCGCGCGTTCCGCACCGGCACCGAGGCGCTGCACGGCGTCGCCTGGCTCGGCACGGCCACCGTCTTCCCGCAGGCGATCGGCCTGGCCGCGACCTGGAACCCGGACCTGATCCGGGCGGTCGGGGCCGCCGTCGGCGACGAGGTGCGGGTCAAGCACCGGGCCGACCCGGACCGTGTCGGCCTCAACGTGTGGGCGCCGGTGGTCAACCCGCTGCGCGACCCCCGGTGGGGACGCAACGAGGAGGGCTGGTCCGAGGACCCGTGGCTGACCGGCCGGCTTGCCACCGCGTACGCGCTCGGTCTGCGCGGCGACCATCCGATCCGGCTGCGCACCGCGCCGACGCTCAAGCACTTCCTCGGCTACAACAACGAGACCGACCGGGCCACCACCTCCAGCGACCTGCCGCCCCGGGTGCTGCACGAGTACGAGCTGCCGGCGTTCCGCGCTCCCCTCGCGGCCGGCGCGGCGGTGGCGGTGATGGCGTCGTACAACCTGGTCGACGGTGTGCCGGCGCACCTGAGCCCGCTCATCGAGGGCGAGCTGCGTGGCTACGCCGACGACGAGATCATGGTGGTCGGCGACGCCGGGGCGGTCGGCAACATCGCCGGCGTGCAGGAATACCTGCCCGACCACGTGGCAGGCTTCGCCGCCGCGCTGCGCGCCGGGATCGACAGCTTCACCGAGGACGACGAGGACAGCACCCCCACTGTGGAACGGCTCACCGAGGCGCTGGCGCGCGGGCTCATCGACGTCGCCCACGTGGACCGGGCGGTGCGGCGGATCCTGTCCGTCCGGTCGCGGCTGGGCGACCTGAACCCCGATCCCCACGACGACGTGCCGCCCCACACGCTCGACAGCCTCGCCCACCGGGAACTCGCCCGCGAGGCCGCCCGCCAGTCGGTGGTGCTGCTGCGCAACGACGGCCTGCTGCCGCTGCGCCCCGGCACCCGCGTCGCGGTGCTCGGCCCGCTCGCCGACACAGTGCTCACCGACTGGTACAGCGGCACCCCGCCGTACACGATCAGCGCGTACGCCGGGCTGCTCGGACGGCTGCCCGAGGTGACCACCCACAGCGGCACGGACCGGATCACGCTGCACGTCGGCGACCGGGCGGTACGCCACGACGGCGACGGCCCGCTGGTGCTCGGCGACGGCCCGGCCGAGTTCGACGTGGTCGACTGGGGGCGCGACGTGGTGGCGCTGCGCTCGGTCCACACCGGCCGGTACGTCGGCGCCGACGACACCGGGGCGCTCGTGGCCGACCGCGACGGACCGGGCGGCTGGGTGGTGCGCGAGACGTTCCGCCTGGGCCACCGGAGCGACGGCACCGCGCTGCTGCACCACCTGGCCACCGGACGGCACGTCGGCGTCGCACCGGACGGGCGGCTGAGCGTCGCCACCGGCGACCCGGCCGTGTTCACAGTGACGCTGCGCGCCGACGGTGCGGCCGACGCCGCCGCGCTCGCCGCCGCCGCCGACGTGGCGGTGGTGGTGCTCGGCAACCACCCGATGGTCAACGGCCGGGAGACCGAGGACCGCGCGGACCTGGCGCTGCCCACCGGGCAGGCGGAGCTGCTGCGTGCCGTGCACGCCGCGAACCCGCGTACCGTGCTGGCGCTGACCAGCAGCTACCCGTACGCGGTGGGCTGGGCGCAGGAGCACCTGCCGGCGGTGCTGTGGAGCGCCCACGGTGGACAGGAACACGGCAACGGGCTCGCGGACGTGCTGCTCGGCGCTGCCGACCCGGGCGGGCGGCTCACCCAGACGTGGTACGCCGACGCCGCCGAACTGCCCGACCTGCTCGACTACGACGTCATCGGCGCCGACGCCACCTACCTCTACCACCGGGGCGAGCCGCTGTACCCGTTCGGGCACGGACTCAGCTACGCCACGTTCCACTACGCTGACCTCCGGTTGAGCACCGCCACGGCGCGTGCCGGCGAGGAGGTGGAGGTGAGCGTCGAGGTCACCAACACGGGCCGCCGCGCGGGCACCGAGGTCGTGCAGCTCTACACCCGGCAGCGGCGCTCGCGGGTCAAGCAGCCGCTGCGGCAGTTGCGCGACTTCGCCCGCGTCACGCTCGACCCGGGCTGCGCCGCCCGGGTGACGATGCGGCTGCGTACCGCCGATCTGGCCTGGTGGGACGAGACCCGCGCCGCGATGGTGGTGGAGGACGCCGTCCACTCGGTGCTGGTCGGCCGGTCCGCGCGGGACATCCGGCTCGCCGGCGCGCTCACCGTGACCGGCGGCGAGGCCACGGTCGAGCCGGCGGGCTCCGGAATCCGGGCGGCCCGGTGAGCGGGCGGACCCCCGGCGAGCAGGTCACCATCGCCGACGTGGCCCGCCACGCCGGGGTGGCGGCCAGCACCGTGTCGTACGTGCTCAGCGGCAAACGCGCCATCTCGGCCACCACCCGCAGCCGGGTGCTCGCCAGCGTCCGCGCGCTCGGCTACCACCCGCACGCCGGGGCCCGCGCGCTCGCCAGCCGCAAGGCCAACGTGATCGCGCTGGTGCTGCCGCTGCGTACCGGCATGCAGGTACCAGTGGTGATGCGTTTCGCCACCGCAGTGGTCACCACCGCCCGCCGCCACGACCACGACGTGCTGCTGGTCACCGCCGACGAGGGACCGGCCGGGCTGCACCGCATCGCCGGCAGCGCGCTCGTCGACGGCGTGCTGCTGATGGACGTCGAGCTGGAGGACTCCCGGGTGCCGCTGCTGCGCGAGCTGGCGCTACCCGGCGTCCTGATCGGGCACCCCGCCGACAGCACCGGGCTTGCCTGCGTGGACCTCGACTTCCGGCGCGCCGGTGAGCTGTGCGTGGAACACCTGGCCGCCGCCGGGCACCGGCGGATCGCGCTGCTCGGCGCGCCCGCCGCGGTCTACGACCGGGGCACCGGGTTCGCCCACCGCACTCGCGCCGGGGTACGCGCCGCCGCCGAGCGGCTCGGCGTCGACGCGGTGACCCGGCCCTGCGAGGAGGGACCGGCGGCGGTACGCCGCGACCTGGAGGCGCTGCTCGCCGACCACCCGGACGTCACCGGGCTGGTGGTGCAGAACGAGTCGGCGGTCGGACCGGTGCTCGCCACGCTGCCGCTGCTGGACCGCCGGGTGCCGCGCGACGTGTCGGTCGTCGCGATCTGCCCGGACGAGCTGGCCGAACAGTCGGCGCTCACCTGCGTACCGGTGCCCGCCGAGGAGGTCGGCCGGCAGGCGGTGGCGTTGCTGATGCGGCGGCTGAGCGGCGAGCCGGTGCCGGAGGTGACGTTGCTGGAACCGCACCTGACCGTGCGGGACACCAGCGCCGGCCGGTGACGGCGCACCGCATCCACGACACCGCACCGGCCGACGACTGGACGGATGCGTTCCTCACCGGCAACGGCGAGCTGGGCCTGATGGTCCACGGACGGCCGCACGCTGAGTGGATCGTGGTGAACCACCACCGGCTGGTCCTGCCCAACGGCACCCGGGGCGCCCGCGCGCCCGAGCTGGCCGCCCGGATGCCGCACATCCGCGCGCTGGTGCTCGCCGGGCGGCGGGCCGAGGCCGCCCGGCTGCTCACCGGCGGCCGGGAACTGGAGTGGACCCAGTCGTTCCACCCCGGGTACGCGCTCACAGTCGACGCGCCGCCCGGACCGGTACGCGGCTACCGGCGCGACACCGACTTCACCACCGGGGAGGTGACTGTCGAGTGGTCGGGCGGGCGGCGGCGCTGCTTCGCCTCCCGCGCCGACGCCGTGGCGGTGCTCCACCTCGACCAGGGCGACTGCGTGGTAGGGGCGACCGGTGAGCTGCCCGGCCGGCCCGCCGACGTGGTCTACGAGCGCACCGCGTACCGCCGCGACGGGCTGGTGTTCCTGCGGGTACGCGCCCGCTACCCGGACGCCGGCGGCGCGTACGGGTTCGAAGGGCTGACGCTGCTGCGCGGCGACGTGAGCGTCGACGGCGACCGGGTGCGGGTACGCGGACCGGCGCTGCTCACCACGCTCGTCGACCGGCCTGAGGAGCCGCCCTGGCGTACCCGGGCCTCGGAACGGCGGCTCGCCGCGCTCGCCGGGGACTACGACGAACTGCTGGCCCGGCACGTGCCGCGCCATCGCGGTCCGTACACCCGGGTGAGCCTGGACCTCGGCGTGCCCGCCGCCGACCGGGCGCTGCCTGTCGGTGAACTGCTGGCCCGGCAGGCCGCCGCGCCGGACCGGCTGGACCCGGCGGTGCTGGAACGGCTGTTCCACTCCGGCCGGTACCTGCTGTTGAGCGCGAGCGGGGTGCTGCCGCCCCGGCTGACCGGGCTGTGGCTGGGCTCGTGGCACGCCGCATGGGCCGGTGACTTCACCACCGACGCGAACCTGAACCTCCAGCTCGCGGGCGCGAACGTGGGCGCGTTGCCGGAGGTGACAGCGGCGCACGCCCGGCTCGTGGCCGCGCAGGTGGAGCACTGGCGCGCGAACGCCCGGGCGGTGTACGGGGCACGCGGGCTGCTGGCGCCCAGCCGCACCGACGGCGAGCACGGGCACCTGTTCCACGTCCACCCCGACTGGCCGTTCACCGCGTGGCTGGCCGGCGCGGACTGGCTGCTGCATCCGCTGCACGAACACCACCTGGTCACCGGTGAGCCGCTGGGCGAGGTGGCCGGCTGGCTGGCGGAGGTGGCGGACTTCTTCGCCGACGTGCTGACCGTTGTGGACGGCCGGTCGGCGCTGGTGCCGTCGTACTCGCCGGAGACCGGCCCGTACGACGACACCGGCCGGGTCGCGCCCGTGGCGGTGAACGCCACCATGGACGTGGCAGCGGCCCGGCACGCGCTGCGGGTGGCCGCCGAGGTGACCGGCGACGACCGGTGGACCGGGTTACGGCCGCCCGGCTACCTGGTCGACGGGCGCGGCGCGCTCGCCGAGTGGGCGTGGCCCGGCAGCACCGGCGACGAGGACCACAGACACGTCAGCCACCTTTATCCGGTGTGGCCGCTGGACGAGATCGACCCGGACGACACCCCGGAGCTGGCCGCCGCCGCGCACCGGGCGCTGACGCTGCGCGGCGACGAGAACCGGTCCGCGCACGGCAGCCTGCACCGGGCGCTGGCGGCGGCACGGCTGCGCGACGGTGAGCTGGTCGCGGCGAACCTGCGCAAGATCCTCGGCGCGGACATGTTCTTCCGGTCGCTGATGAGCGCACACAACCCGGGCCGGACCACGTACAACGCCGACGCCGCGCACACGCTGCCGGCGGTGCTGATCGAGTCGCTCGTGCAGTCCCGCCCCGGGGTGCTGCGGCTGCTGCCCGCGCCGCTACCGGGCCTGCCCGCCGGCACGCTGCGCGGCATCACCTGCCGGGGCCGGGTCGTCGTCGAGGAGCTGACCTGGGCGCCGGGCCGGGTACGGGCGCGGCTGGTGTCGCCGGTGGCGCAACGCGTGGTCGTGCACGCGCCGGGCGGCCACCGTGCGGTGGACCTGGCCCCGGGCCGGCCGCGCGAGGTGGTGTTCGGCTAGATGCTGTCGGGCTGGTGCAGCGCCGGGTGGCTCTCGCCCGGTGCGGCGTACCAGGGCGGGGCGTCGTCGGTGAGCGCGGTGGAGATCCGCAGCCGCGCCCAGTCGTCCAGGTCGGGCAGCGCGCCCGGCGCGAACCAGGCCACCGCGAGCGACTCGTCGCCGTCGGCGGTCGGGGCCCCGCCGACCGCCCGGCAGCGGAACCAGACGTTGAGGTATTCGCAGGCGTCGCCGTTGGGGTAGACCACCGGGTGGGTGGCGACACCTGCCAGCCGGTCGATCGCCACCTTCACGCCCGTCTCCTCGTGGACCTCGCGCACCAGCGCGTCGGCGGGCTGCTCGCCCGGGTCGACGGTGCCCGCCGGGACCGACCATCGGCCGTTGTCGCCCCGGCGGGCCAGCAGCACCCGCCCCGTGTCGTCGGTGACCACGCCGCTGACGCCGTACAGCAACAGCAGGTCGTGGCCGACGTGGCGGCGCAGCCGGGCGATGTAGGGCGAGACGGCCATGGCGAGCAGGCTACCGGCGGTCCTGCCGGTGCCGTCGGACCATGCCCGCGGCCAGCGCCGCACCGTCCAGGTCGCCGGCGGCCAGCCGTCCGGCGACGGTACGGCGCACCATCCGGTCGGCCAGCGCCGGAGCGTGCCGGGCCAGCGCCATCTCGATCCGGCCGCGCCGGGTGGTGGCGACGTCCCGTGGGGCGCGCCGGGCGGTGGCGGCGCGCAGGATCGCGGCCACCACCCCCTCGACCGGCTCCGGCCGCGACACCCCGCTCAGCGACAGCCCGGCCGCCACGGTGCTGTCGTGGATCGGAGAGGCGACCATGCTGGGGTAGACGACGCTGACGCCGACGTGGGTACCGACCTCGTGGCGCAGCGCGTCGGCGTACGCGACGAGCGCCCGCTTGCTGACCCCGTACGCGGCGGCCAGCGGCAGCGGCAGCACCGCCATCCGGCTGGCCACGAAGATCACCCGCCCGCGGGCGGCCTCCAGGGCTGGCATCGCGGCGGCCGTGGTCCGCCAGGCGGCGAGCAGGTTCACCTCGATCTGGCGGCGGACCACCTCGTCCGGCGGCAGCTCGGCGGGGGCGGGTCCGCCCACACCGGCGTTGTTGACCAGCAGGTCCAGCCCGCCGAGCCGGTCGACGGCGGCGGCCACCGCCGGCGGCGTCGCGGCCGGGTCGGTCAGGTCGACGCCGAGCACCGGCGGTGTGGCGTCGGCGTCGGCGTGCAGGTCCAGCCCGATCACGTGCGCGCCGGCGGCGGTGAGCGCCGCGCCCAGGTGCTGCCCGAACGTGCCCCGGGCGCCGGTGACCAGCACCCGCCGCCCGGCCAGCCCGCGTACCGCTTCGGTTCCGGTCCGCATCGACCCGTCGGCCGGGTCCCGGCCCGCCGCGCTCATCGTGCCGCTCCGGCGCGACGCCGGCCGGCGGCCAGTTCGCGGCCCAGCTCGGCCAGGTAGACGTCGAAGTCGACGCGCATGTGCGGACGCCGCTGGCCCCACCGGGCGGTGGCGGCGCGCAGTTCGTCGCGGCAGGCGGCTGCCTGGCGGGCCGCGTCCGGTGGCGCCCAGGTGCCGGCCAGCCGCGCGGCCACCAGCCGGGCCTGCGCCTCGACCAGTGGGAACGCCGCGCCGGTGGACTGCATGAGCCCGACGAACGCCAGCCCGGGGGCGTCCAGGTGGAACACGTGCCGGTACAGCGGCAGCCGGTCCGCGCCGTCACCGAGCAGCGCCGGGTCGAGGAACGGCATCTCGACCCGGTAGCCGGTGCACCAGACGACCAGGTCGACCTCGTCGTGGCGGCCGTCGGTGAACTCGACCCGGTTGCCGTCGAAGCGGGCGATGCCGGGGCGGGCCTGGATGTCGCCGTGGGTGAGCCGGGACAGCAGCGCGTCGGACAGCGTCGGGTGGTCCTGGAGGAAGCCGTGCGCCGGTGCGGGCAGCCCGTACCGGGTGGGCGGCCCGACCGCGGTGGTGATCATGGTCTGGCTGATCCGCTGCCGCAGCCGCCAGGGCAGCCGGCGGGCCAGCGCGCCGTTGAGCGTGTCCGACGGGCGGCCGAGCAGGTACTTGGGCACCACCCACACGCCGCGGCGCAGCGACAGCAGCGTGCGCGCGGCGGCGTACGAGGCGTCGACCGCGATGTCCATGGCGGAGTTGCCGCCGCCGACCACGAGCACCCGGCGCCCGGCGAGCTGCTCCGGGCCGCGGTAGTCGTGGCTGTGCATCTGCTCGGCCGTGCACTCCCCCGGGTACGGCTCGGGTCGCTTCGGCACCCGGTTGTGCCCGTTGGCGACCACCACCGCCTCGACGTCGACAGCGACCGGGCCGTCCGGGCCGGTGGCGCGCACCCGCCAGCCGTCGCCGGTGCGGGCGACCCGCTCGACGGTGTGCCGCAGCCGTACCGCGTCGCGCAGCCCGAACCGGTCGGCGTAGTCGCCGAGGTAGCCGGCGACGCGGGTGTGGTCGGGGTAGTCGGGCCAGTCGGCCGGCATCGGGTGGTCGGCGAACTCGGTGCGCCCCTTGCTGGTGTTCAGGTGCAGCGTCCGGTACGCGGGCGAGCCGGGCGCGCCGTACACCCAGAGGCCGCCGAGCGCGTCGGCCGCCTCGAACGCGATCGCCGGGACACCGGCGTCGGTGAGCGCCTTGAGTGTGGCCAGCCCGGCGGCTCCGGCGCCGACGACGGCGACCCTCGGTACGGCCATGCCCGCCTCCTTAATCCAACGACCGATGGATAATCCCCGGAGCGGAGGCCGGCGTCAAGGGCGGAGGCCTCCCGGGCCGCCGTCGTACAGCGCGTCGAGGAACCGGTGCACGAACGCCCGGAACTCACGCCGCTCCCGCGCGCCCGAGCCGGTCCCGGCGGCCAGCGCCACCACGTGCCCGTGCACCGCCCACACCAGGGAGCGCACCGTCACGTGCGGCGTCGGCTCGGTCAGCGCGCCGGCCCCCGCCGCGGCCACCAGCAGCTCCTCGACCAGCCCGTACAGCGGCGCGGCGTAGCGGCGGTCCAGCTCACCGTGCCGCTGCGGCTCCAGCCAGCGGCGTAGCCACAGCGCCGTCGTCTCCGGCCGGTCCTCCAGGAAGTCGACGAACACGTCCACCAGGTCGTGCAGCGCCCGCAGCGCGTCGGGCGGCCCGGCCGTCAGGGCCGTCCGGGCGCGTTCCCCGGCCGCCTCGATGACCTCCCGCTCGGCGCTGAACACCCGGGCGAAGCAGGCGTCGTAGAGCTGCGCCTTGGTGCCGGTGTGGTGCACGACGGTGGCCGCGTCCACGCCGGCCGCGGCGGCGACGTCGCGGACGCTCACCGCGTCGAAGCCCCGCTCGGCGAACAACGCGGTGGCGGCGGCGAGCACCAGGTCACGGGTCGGCCGCTGGTCGTCGCGGCGGGGCCGGCCCGGTCGGCGGCGAGGCATGGTCATCCGGCCATTGTTCCCCCTACAATCCAGCAACCGTTGGATTGGGGGCGGCGTGCCCCGAGGACAGGAGACCGCCATGACCGGGCTGGATCAGCGCTCCGACGCGGTCACCCTGCCGCGCGGCCCGCTCGTCGGGTTCGCCACCGGCTCGCTCGGCATGGGCGTCTGGGTCACCGTGCCCGGGCTGCTGTTGCTCTACTTCCTGACCGACGTGCTGGCGGTCGCGCCGTGGCTGGCCGGGCTCACCCTGCTGCTGCCGAAGATCGCCGACGTGCTGCTGCACCCGTGGATCGGGCACCGCTGCGACGTGGAGCAGGCCCGCCGGGGCCACCGCCGCCGGCTGCTGCTGGCCGGGTGCGTGCTGCCGCTGGCGTTCGCCGCGCTGTTCGCGGTGCCCGGCGACCTCACCGGCGCCGCCGCCGCGGGCTGGGTCGCGGTGTTCTTCGTCGCCGGCAACCTGCTGTTCGCCGCGTACCAGGTGCCCTACCTGGCGACCCCGGCGGACCTGCGGATCGGCTACCACGAGCGGACCCGGCTGATGGCGTTCCGGATGGTCGTGCTGACGCTCGGCATCCTGGTCTCCGGGCTGCTCGCGCCACTGCTGGCCGGTGGCGACGACGCCACCCGCGACGGTTACCTGCGGATGGGTGTGGTGCTGGCGGCAGGGATGCTCGCCGCGATGGTGGTGGGCGTCGCCGGGATCGGCCGGCTGCGCCGGAGCGCCGCCGACACGGCACCGCCGCACGGCCCGGGCGGGTGGCGGGCGCTGGCGGCCAGCCTGCGGGACCGGCAGTTCCGCTGGCTGGTCGGCGCGTACCTGGCCATGTCCACCACCACCCACCTGGTGCTGGCCGGTGTGCCCTACTACGCCGAGTACGAGCTGGGCCGCCCCGGGATCACCACGGTGCTGGTGGCCGCGTTCGTCGCGCCGGCGCTGCTGGTCACTCCGGGCTGGCTGGCGGTGGCGCGGCGGATCGGCAAGCAACGTGCCCTGCTGGCCGGGCAGGTGGCGTTCGCCGCCGGGTCGCTGGTGCTGGCGATCGGCCGCCCGGCCGGGCTGCCGGTGCTGGTGGCCGCCGTGGCGGTGCTCGGGGTGGCGTTCGCCGGCATGCAACTGCTGCCGTTCTCGATGCTGCCCGACGTGATCCGGGCGGCCGGCGGCACCGAGCGGGCCGGCACGTACACCGGGGTGTGGACCGCCACCGAGGCCACCGGCGCGGCGCTCGGCCCCTACGCGTACGCGTTGTGCCTCGCCGCCGGCGGGTTCGTGGCCTCGACCGCCGGGCAGACCGTGACCCAGTCCCCGGCCGCGCTGGACGCGCTGCGCTACGGCTTCGGCCTGCTGCCCGCGGCCGTGATGGTGGTCGCGGTGCTGCTGCAACGCCGCTACACCCTCGACGGCGCGGCCCGGGCCGACGCCGCCGGATAGACTTCGCCCCCGATGGACGCCGAGCCCGCCGCCGACACCCGCCCCTGCGCCCACTGCGGACGCGACGTGCCGCAACGCGTCGGCGCGGGCCGCCCGTTCCGCTACTGCCGGGACAACGACGGCGCCTGCCAGCGGGCCGCCCGCAACTCACGGATGCGCCACCGCAACTCCCCCGGCCTGCCCGGGCAGGTGGCGCGCACCTGGGAGGCGGTGGACCGGCTCGACCAGATCGTGGAGACGCTCACCGAGGCGCTGCACGCCGAACTGTCACCGGCCGGTGTGGAGCGGCAGCTCGCCGAGCTGCGCGCGGAGACCGCCGCGCAGGTCGCGGCGGCGCACGCCGAACGTGACGAGGCCCGCCGCGAGGCCGAGGACGCCACCGCGGCGGCGGCCCGCGACCGGCAGCAGGCCCGCGCCGCGTACGCCGAACGCGACGCCGCCGCCGACCGCGCCGAACGCGCGGAGGCCGCCGCGTCCGCCGCCGCCGAGCGGGCCACCGCCGCCGAGGAAGCCCGCGACGCCGCGCGCGCCGAGGCGGGCGCCGCGCAGGCGCTGCGCGTGCAGGCCGAACGCGACCGCGACGCCGCCCGGCACGAACTGCGCACGGTACGCACCGAACGCGACGCCGAACGCCGCCGGGCGGCCGAGCTGACCGCCGAACGGGATACCGTCCGGGCCGACGCCGAACGGGCCACCCGCTCCACCACCGAAGCCCTGGACCGGGCCGAACATTCCCGCGCCGAGGCGCAGGCCGCCCAGGGGCGGGCCGCCGAGGCGGAGCGCGCGGCCCGGGTCGCCACCGAGCGGGCCGACGCGCAGGCGGCCGCCGCTCAGCAGGCCCGGGCCGAACGGGACCGCGCCGACGTGGCACGCGCCGACGCCGAGGCGGCGCTGGAGCGCGTGCGCGCCGAGGCTGCCGCATCGGTCGAGCGGGCCCGCGCGGACGTGGCCGCCGCTGCGGAGCAGGCCGCCGCCCGTACCGCCGAGCGGGACGCGCTCGCCGCGGAACTGGCCGACGCGCGGCGTGCCGCAAGCGCCGCCGAGGCCCGGGCGGCCGACCTTGCCGCGCGGACAGCGGTGATCGAGGCGGACCGGGACGCCGCGCAGCGCCGCGCCGGGCAGCTCGCCGACCAGGTCAGCGATCTGGCCACGGCACTGGCGCGGCTCGGCACGCGTACCGGCTGAGGCGGCCACGGGCTGGGAACGGGGCAGCGCCGTACCCGGGTCCCCGGCGAGGATCGGGGGCATGGGAAAGACGTACGAGCGCATCGACGGCCGGCTGCGGGACTTCATCGAGGCGCAGCCGATGTTCTTCGTCGCCACCGCCCCGCTGTCCGGTGACGGCACTGTCAACCTCTCCCCGAAAGGGCTGCGCGGCTGCCTGGCGGTGCTCGACGAGCGCACGGTGGCCTACCTCGACTTCGCCGGCAGCAACGCCGAGACCATCGCCCACCTGCGGGAGAACGGCCGGGTCACGCTGATGTGGTGCGCGTTCGCCGGCCCGCCGAACATCGTGCGGGTGCACGGGCGCGGTGAGCCGGTGTTCCGCGACGATCCGCGCTGGCCCGGCCTGCTGACCCACTTCCCGGACATCGACCCGGGTCCGCACGGGCTGCGCGCGATCATCGTCGTGCGCGCCGAGCTGATCCGCGACACCTGCGGCTACGCGGTGCCGTTCATGACCTACGACGCCGACCGGGACCTGCACGAACGCCGGTTCGCCCGGGAGGACGACGCGTCGTTGAGCGCGTACTTCGCCGGCAAGGACCACGTCGCCACCAGCATCGACGGGCTGCCCGGCCTGCCGTTGCCGCTGCCGCCGACCCCGGCGGTGTGAGCCGGTCAGTGGATGCCGGCCATCAGCTGCCGGATCTGGCGGGTGAACATCACCGCGGCCAGGCCCAGCACCACCGAGGCCAGCCCGAAGGTCAGGAAGTACATCGGCTGGGACCAGGTGTCGGCCAGCCGGGCCACCTGGCCGCCGATGGCGTCGCCGACGGCGGTGGCGAGGAACCACAGGCCCAGCATCTGGCTGGCGTACTTGACCGGGGCGAGTTTCGTGGTGGCCGACAGGCCGACCGGGCTCAGCGACAGCTCACCGGCGACCTGGATCGCGTACACCGCGACCAGCCACAGCGGTGAGACCAGGTCGCCGCCGACGGCGGCCTGCGCGGCGGCGGCCATCAGCACGAACGACAGGCCGTTGAGCACGAGGCCGACGGCGAACTTCGTGGGCGTGGACACCCGATGCCCGAGTTTGAGCCACAGCGCGGCGGCCAGCGGCGCGCCGATGATGATCAGGATCGGGTTCACCGACTGCAACCAGGACGCCGGGAACGTGAACCCGCCGACCGAGCGGTCGGTCTGGTCGGCGGCGAAGATGTTCAGCACCGACCCGGCCTGGTCGTAGATGAGCCAGAACGAGGCGGCGAACAGAAACAGCCACACGTACGCCTTCATCCGGCTGCGTTCGGTGCCGCTGATCTCCCGGTCGGTGAGGATCCGCGCGAAGTAGCCGACGGTCACCAGCACCGTCACCACGGTCAGCAGATTGACCACCGTGTCGACGGTGAACCAGCCGGCCACCAACAGCACCAGCAGGACGGCGAGCACCACGACGCTCGCCACGCCGATGCGGGTCAGCGCGCGCCGCCGGTCGGCGCCGAGCAGCGGGTCCGCCGGGCGGGCGCCCGCGTCGCCCAGGTTGCGCCGGCCCAGCACGTACTGGAGCACGCCGAAGGTCATGCCGACAGCGGCGGCGCCGAACCCCAGATGCCAGTCGACCTTCTCGCCGAGGAAGCCGGTGATCAGCGGCGCGATGAACGCGCCCAGGTTGATGCCCATGTAGAAGATGGAGAACCCGGCGTCGCGCCGGGGTGAGTCGCGCTCGTACAGGTCGCCGACCATGGTGGAGATGTTCGGCTTGAGCAGGCCGGTGCCGAGCACGATCAGCGCCATGCCGGCGAACACGCTCCACCCGGTGGGGATCGCCATCACGTAGTGACCGGCGGCGATCACCACGCCGCCCCACAGCACGCTGCGCCGCGCGCCGATCAGCCGGTCGGCGACCCAGCCGCCGGGCAGCGCCATCAGGTAGACCATGGCGTTGTAGGTGCCGTACACGGCGTTGGCGCTGGACTCGGCGAGGTCCAGCCCGCCGTCGGCGACGGCGGCGGTCAGGTACAGCACGAGGATCGCCCGCATGCCGTAGAAGCTGAACCGCTCCCACATCTCGGTGAGGAAGAGCGTGGACAACGCGCGCGGGTGACCGAAGAAGGTCTTCCCGGCTGGTGGTCGGGCCCCGACCGGCGCGTCACTGCTCATCGTCACCTCCGGCACGCAAACAGGTGGGTAACATCCCCGTTGACAGGCGAAACACTCCACCGATTCGGCCCGGCCGGGGACGACCCCGCCGGGCAGCTGTCATGGCCGGTTACCCTTGACACTCCCGACCCGCGTACGGCTCTGCCGCCGTGGGCCGGGGAATGGGCGAGCGGTGACCGGTCGTTACACCTGAAGACCAGCACCACGAACGAGGGGAAGTCGATCATGGGCGAGCGCATGCTGCGCGGTAGCCGACTGGGCGCGGTCAGCTACGAATCCGACCGCAACACGGAGCTCGCGCCGCGTCAGACCCGCGAGTACCTCTGTGCCAAGGGCCACCAGTTCGAGGTGCCGTTCGCCGTCGACGCCGAGGTCCCGACGACCTGGGAGTGCAAGTTCGACGGCAGCGTCGCCCGCCTGGTCGACGGCACCGAGCCGGAGCAGAAGAAGGCCAAGCCGCCGCGTACCCACTGGGACATGCTGCTGGAGCGGCGCTCGATCGCCGAGCTGGAGGACATCCTCGCCGAGCGGCTCCAGGAGGTCCGGACCCGCCGCGGTCGCGCCTGACCGTCCGTAACGCGCCGAAACGCCCCCGGGATCACCCGGGGGCGTTTCGCTGTCTCCGCCGGCTCAGCGGTCGACGATCTCGCCCTCGATGGCCTTGCCCGGGTCGGTGACCGGCTGCGGCGACGGCGTGGGCGTGGGCTCCGGGGCCGGCTGCGGCGCACCCCGGTACACGCGCACCCGGCGCGGCCCGAACAGGTCACCGGCGACCATCGACGACACCCGCCGCTCGGTGGCCCGCCGCACCCCGCCACCGGCCAGCCGCCGCAGCGGCGGCACCAGCAGCAGCAGGCCCGCCACGCCGCTGACCAGGCCCGGCAGCGCCAGCAGCAGCGCACCCAGCAGCCCGACCAGCCCGTCGGTCACCTCCGGCCCCGGCGGGCGGCCCGCCTGGGCGGCGGCCCGGAAACTCCGCCACGCCCGCATCCCCTCGCGGCGCAGCAGCACCAGGCCCAGCAGGGACGCCCCGAACACCAGCAGCACCGCCGCGCCGAACCCGATCGCCCGGCCGACCAGCACGAAAACGGTCAGCTCCAGCAGCGCGAGCAGCAGCAGGGCCGGTGGTACGTACTTCAGTCCTCGGCGCATCTCACCTCATCAGCCCGGGGTCATCACGCACCTCAAGCATGACACGCCCTCGCTCAAGGCCAGCGCGCGAGCGCATCCGGGCGGGCGGACGCGGTCGCCAGGCGGTCCCGCACCCCCCAGCGGGTGACCCGCCACAGCGCCTCCGCCACGATCAGCGGGCTCATCTTGCTGTCGCCGTGTTCCCGCTCGGCGAACGTGATCGGCACCTCCACGATCCGCACCCCGGCGCGGTGCGCCAGCCGCGACAGCTCCACCTGGAACGCGTACCCCTGGGACCGCACCGAGTCCAGATCGATGGCGTCCAGCGCGCTCGACCGGTACACCCGGTACCCGCCGGTGGCGTCGCTGACCGGCATGCCCAGCGCCAGCCGCGCGTACAGGTTGCCCACCCGGGACAGCAGCAGCCGCCGCCACGGCCAGTTCAGCACCCGCGCGCCCCGGGTCCACCGGGAGCCGATCACCACGTCGGCGTCGCGGGCGGCGTGCAGCAGCGCCGGCAGGTCCTCCGGGGCGTGCGAGCCGTCGGCGTCCATCTCCACCACCGCGTCGTAGCCGCGGGTGCGCGCCCAGGCGAACCCGGCCAGGTAGGCCGCGCCGAGCCCTTCCTTGCCCTCCCGGTGCAGCACGTGCACCCGCGGGTCGCCCGCGGCGAGGGTGTCGGCGATCGCGCCGGTGCCGTCGGGGCTGTTGTCGTCGGCGACGAGGACGTCCACCGCCGGCGCCGCCGCGCGTACCCGGGCGACGATGCGCCCGACGTTGTCGGCCTCGTTGTAGGTGGGGATGACCACAAGGACCCGCCCCACCCCGGGATGGCCGCCCGTCCGCCTGTCGGCTGCCCCGCCCACCGTCGCACCGCCTCTCGTCGGCTCAGCCGGGAGTGACCTCCCGGCGGCGGCGCAGCACAGCCGCGCCGGCCAGGGCCACGACCGCCAGCGCCGTCAGCGCCACCTCCGGCCACACCCCGGCCGTGGTCGCGGGGGTACGCCCGTTGCCGAGTTCCATCTGCCGCACCACCACCGCGGCGGTGTTGAACCCGGTCGCACCGTCTACCCGCCCGTCCGGGGAAACGAACCCGGACACCCCGACCGTGGAGGCCATCAACGCGGCCCGGCCGTGCTCCACGGCACGCAGTCGCACCATGGCCAGCTGCTGGCGGGCCTCGGCCACGTCGAACGTGGCGTTGTTGGTCTGCACCACCAGCAGCTGCGCGCCGCCGGTGACGGTGTCCCGGACGATGCCGTCGTACGCCACCTCGAAGCAGATCACGTCGCCGAGCACGGCCGGACCGGTGTTCAACACGCCGGGACGGTCACCGGGTACGAAATCGGACCGGACCCGGTCGACCTGGGAACTGACCTTGCGGGCGACGGACCGCAGCGGCACGTACTCGGCGAACGGCACCGGATGCCGCTTCGTGTACACCTGCTCCAGGTCCGGGCCGGTGCCCGGCCGCCACAGCAGCCCCGCGTTGCGCACCTCACCCTGGCCGGGCCCGACCAGCACCGCGCCGACCAGGATCGGCGCGCCGATCGCGTCCGCGGCCTGGGAGATCCGCTCCCCCGCGCCCGGGTTGCGCAGCGGGTCGATGTCGCTGGAGTTCTCCGGCCACACCACCACGTCGGGCCGCTCCTGCCCACCCTCGGCGACCCGCCGCGCCAGGTCCAGCGTCGCGTCGACGTGGTTGTTCAGCACCGCCTGCCGCTGGGCGTTGAAGTCCAGCCCGAGGCGCGGCACGTTGCCCTGCACGATCGCGACGGTGACGGTGTCGCCCGCGCCGCGTACCCCGGCCGGCACGGCCGTGCCGGCGGCGAGCAGCGCCACCAGCGCGGCGGTGAGCCCGGCGACGGGCCGCCACTGCCCGGGCGCACGCCCCCAGTCCCGCCACGCGGCGGTGACCAGCAGTCCGCCGGCGACCGCGACGGCGAACGTCACCAGCGGGGCGCCGCCGAGCGCTGCCAGCTTCAGCAGCGGCGAGGTGTCCTGGCTGAACGCCAGCCGCCCCCACGGGAACCCGCCGAACGGGGTGCGGTCGCGCAGCGCCTCCTGCCCCACCCACAGCACGCCGGTGAGCAGCGGCCACGCCGCCCGGTGCCGGTCCGCCAGCGGCGACGCCCAGGCGGTGGCGGCGCCCAGCAGCGCCAGATAGGCGGCCTGCAGCAGCGACAGCAGCGCCCACGGCAGGTAGCCGGTGTGCAGGTTCGTCCACTCCAGCAGCGGCGCGAACAACGCCACCCCGGTCAGGAAGCCCAGCCCGGCGCCGGCGCGCAGCCGCCGCCGGTGCACGGCGGCGGCCAGCAACGCCACACCGACCGGCGCCAGCGGCCACCACCCGTACGGCGGGAACGCCAGCAGCAACGCCACCCCGGCGAGCACGGTGGCCGGCACGGCCAGCGTCAGCGGCAGGGGACGCGCGCCGCCGTCACCGGGTGCCCCGTCGGTGGCACGCGGCTGTTCCCGGTCCAGCGTCGTCACCGGCTTCTCCCCACGATCACGGGCCGAAGGCTACCCGCCCGTACCGGCGGGCGGCCGAACCGGTGTGGGGCGTGCCACCGGCGCGGCGGGGACAGGCGACAATCGGCGCATGCGGTTCGGTGTGCTCGGCGCGACCCAGGCGTACGCGGCCGACGGCAGCGTGCTGCCCGTCGCCGGCGGGCGGCTGCGCGCGCTGCTGGTGCTGCTGCTGCTCGACGCCGGCCGCACCGTGGCGCCGCAGCGCCTCGTCGACGGCGTGTACGGCGACCGGCCACCCGAGCAGGCCGCGAACGCCCTGCAGTCGCAGGTGTCGCGGCTGCGGCGGCTGCTGCCGGACGCGCGGATCGAGTTCGGTCCGGCCGGCTACCGGCTGGCCGTCGACCCGCAACGCGTCGACGTGCACCGGTTCACCGCCCTGGCGGCGGCCGGCCGCGCGGCGCTCGCCGCCGGTGATCCGGCCGGCGCGGCGGCGCTGCTGCGCGACGCGCTCGGCCTGTGGCGCGGCGAACCCCTCGCGGACGTGACCGGCGCGCCGTTCGCCGACGCCGAGGCGGCCCGGCTGCGGGACGCCCGGCTGGCCGCTGTCGAGGACCGCGTCGAGGCGGAGCTGGCGCTGGCGCCGGCCGGCGCGCCGCTGATCGCCGAGCTTCGAGACCTGGTGGCGGCGCATCCGCTACGGGAACGGCTGCACGGGCTGCTGATGCGTGCCCTGCACAGCGCCGGCCGCCGCGCCGAGGCCCTCGCCGCCTACGCCGACGCCCGCCGGGTACTGGCCGAGGAACTGGGCACCGACCCGTCGGCGGAGCTGGTCGCGCTGCACACCGCGCTGCTGCGCGACGACGCCGCGCCGCCCGCCCGGCTGCCCAGCCCGCTCACCAGTTTCGTCGGCCGGGAACCGGAGCTGCGGCGCGTGCACGAGCTGCTCGGCTCGGCGCGGCTGGTGACCCTGCACGGGCCGGGCGGCGCCGGCAAGACCCGACTGGCCACCACAGTCGCGTCCGGCCACGACGGGCCGGTGTGCCTGGTGGAGCTGGCCGCTGTGACACCCGGGGCGCCGGTCGCGCCGGCCGTGCTGGCCGCGCTGGCCCTGCGCGACGCCGGCCTGCGCACACCCGGCGGCCCGGCCGACCTGACCGACCGGCTGGTCGCGGCGCTTGCCGACCGGCGGCTGCTGCTGGTGCTGGACAACTGCGAACACGTGATCGACGACGCGGCCCGGCTGACCGGCCGGCTGCTCACCGCCGCGCCCGCGCTGCGGGTGCTCGCCACCAGCCGGGAACCGCTGGGCCTCACCGGCGAGGCGCTGTGCCCGGTCGGCGGGCTGCCCGCCCCGGACGGGCCGGCCGCGCCGCAGACGGCAGCCGCGTACCCGGCGGTGCGGCTGTTCACCGACCGGGCCGCCGACGTGTCGCCCGGGTTCACCCTCGACGACGCCACCACCCCGGCGGTGCTGCGGATCTGCCGTACCCTCGACGGGCTGCCGCTGGCCCTGGAGCTGGCCGCGGCGCGGCTGCGGGCCCTGCCGGTGACGCAGGTCGCGGCGCGTCTGGACGACCGGTTCCGGCTGCTGCGCCGCGGTGACCGCACCGCGGCGCCCCGGCACCGCACGCTGGAGGCGGTCGTCGGGTGGAGCTGGGACCTGCTCGACGAGCCGGAGCGGCGGCTGGCCGCCCGGATGAGCGTGTTCGCCGGCGCCGCCGACCTGGCCGCCGTGCAGGCGGTCTGCGCGCCGGACACCGGCGACGTCCTGGACGTGCTCACCGGCCTGGTGGACAAGTCGCTGGTGGAGGCCACCGGCGGGCGCTACCGGATGCTGGAGACGATCCGCGAGTTCGCCTCCGCCCGGCTGGCCGAGCACGGCGAGACGGCGCGGGTGCGGGACGCGCACGCCGCGTACTTCCTGGATCTGGCGCTGGCCGGCGACGCGGGCCTGCGCGGCGGCGGCCAGGACCGGTGGCTGCGCCGCCTGGACGCCGCGCGCGACGACCTGCACGCCGCGCTGCGGCACGCCGACACGCCCACCGGGTTGCGGCTGGTCGCGGCGCTGGCGTTCTACTGGTGGCTGCGGGGCCTGCGCGGGGAGGGCGCGGCGCTGGCCCGGCGGCTGGTCGACCGGCTCGACGGCCCGCCCGACGGCCTGGCCGAGGAGTACGCGCTCAGCCTGCTGGTCGCCACGCTGGCCGGCGGCGGCGACCGCAGCGAGGTGGACGCCGCCTCGCGGATCCTGTGGACATCGGCGCGGCCGCCCCGGCACCCGTTCCTGCTGTACCTGTCCGGCATGGCCAGCGGCCCCCCGTCACCGGAGGACGCGGCGGCGCTGCACGAGCAGGCCGTCCGGGACCGGCTGCTCGGCACCGACCCGTGGAGCCGGGCGCTGGGCCTGCTGGGCACGGCGATGGTCAGCCTGCTGCACGGCCGCCACGAGCAGGCCCGCACCGAGCTGGACGCCGCGCTGGCCGGCTTCCGGGCCCTCGAAGACCGCTGGGGCATGATCGTGACGCTGTCCACCCGCGCCGAGGCCGCCTACCGCGCCGGCGACGTCGCGTCGGCGGCCGCGCCGATGGCGGAGGCGCTGGACCTGGCCGAGCAGCTCGGCTCCACCCTGGACCTGGCGGAGCTGCTGCGTACCCGCGCCGACGGGCGGCTGGTCGCCGGTGACCTCGCCGGCGCGGCCGAGGACTACCGGCGGGTGCGGCGCATCGCCGGGCCGGCCGGCGCGCCGGAGCTGGTCGCCGCCGCGCATCTGGGGCTCGGCGAGATCGCCCGCCGCGACGGCGACCCGCAGCGGGCGCGGGCGCTGTGCGAACTGGCGGTCGCGCAGTGCCCGTCGGGCTGGTTCGGCGCCGAGGTGGTGCGGCTGGCGGCGCTGGTCACGCTCGGGCAGCTCGCCGACGCCGCCGGCGACCCGGCGGTCGCGCGCGCCCACTACCGGCAGGTCCTCACCGCCGGAGCCGGGGTGTGGGACGCGCCGGTGGTGGCCGCGGCGGCCGACGGGCTGGCCGGGCCGCTGCTGCGCGACGGCGACCCCGAGTCGGCGGCCCGGCTGCTGGGCGCGGCGGCGGCGCTGCTGGCCGGCACCGGCGCCGCCGACGCCCCGGCCGGCACACCCACCGCCGCCACGCTGCGGGAACGCCTGGGTGAGGCGGCGTTCGCCACCGCGTACGCCCGCGGCGCGAACCTGCCCCGGCAGCGGGCGCTGGCGCTGCTCGACGGCCGCTGACCGGCGCGACGCCGCCCGGTGCGCGCACGGTACGCGTCCGGTCAGCGCCGCCGGTGACGCTGACGCCATGACCGACGACACGACGGCCGTGCTGGCCGACGGGATACGAAAAACGTACGGCCGCACCACCGCCCTGGACGGCTTCGACCTGGCCGTACCAGCCGGCACCGTCTACGGGGTGCTCGGCCCCAACGGGGCGGGCAAGACCACTGCGGTGCGGATCCTCACCACGCTGCTGCGCTTCGACGCCGGCCGGGCCAGGGTGGCCGGGTACGACGTCGCCTCCGACCCGGACCGGGTCCGCGCCGCGATCAGCCTGACCGGCCAGTACGCGGCGGTCGACGAGGTGCTCAGCGGACGGCAGAACCTGGTGCTGTTCGGCCGGCTGCGCCGCCTGTCCGCGCGCCGGGCCCGCCGCCGCGCCGAGGAACTGCTGGACCGGTTCGGCCTGACCGAGGCCGCGGACCGGTCGGCCGGCGGCTACTCCGGTGGGATGCGCCGCCGCCTGGACCTGGCGGCCAGCCTGGTCGTGCCGCCGCGGGTGCTGTTCCTCGACGAGCCGACCACCGGCCTGGACCCGCGCAGCCGCAACGGCCTGTGGACGGCGGTGCGGGAACTGGTCGACGACGGCACCACCGTGCTGCTGACCACCCAGTACCTGCAGGAGGCCGACCACCTCGCCGACCGGGTGTGCGTCATCGACACCGGCCGGGTCGTGGCCGAGGGCACGCCGGAGCGGCTGAAGGCCCGCATCGGCGCCGACCGGCTGGAACTGGTGGTCCGCGACGCGGCGGACCTGCCCGCGGCGGCAACCGTCGTGGAACGCGCCACCGGCGCGACCGCGACGGTGGACCCCGAGCTGCGGCGCGTCGACGCGCCGGTGGCCGACCGGATCGCCGTGCTCACCGCCGTGCTGCGGGCCCTCGACGACGCCGGGGTGGCGGTGGAGGACGTCCTGGTCCGCCGGCCCACACTCGACGAGGCGTTCCTGCGGCTCACCGGCGGTCACGCCGACGCGCAGCGGGTGGGGGTGGCGTCGTGAGGGCGCTGACCGACGGATGGCTGATGGCCGGGCGCAACATGCGGCACGTGGTACGCGCCCCGGAGGAGATCATCCTCTACTTCAGCCTGCCGATCATGTTCGTGCTGGTGTTCGGCTACGTGTTCGGCAGCGGCATGTCCGTGCCGGGCGACGGCAGCTACCGGGAGTTCCTGCTGCCCGGGGTGTTCGTCATGACGATGCTCTACGGCCTCGGCGCGACCGCGTCGGCGATCGCGGTGGACGCCGGCCGGGGCGTGGTGGACCGGTTCCGGTCGCTGCCGATGGCCCGTTCGGCGCTGCTGTCCGGCCGCGCCGGCGCCGACCTGGTACGGGCGTGCCTGGAGATGACCACGCTGGTGGTGTGCGGGCTGCTGGTGGGCTGGCAGTGGCGTGAGGGCGTCGGCCCGGCGCTGGCGGCGGTGGCGCTGATCCTGCTGCTGCGCGTCGCGATGACGTGGGTGGGCATCCTGTTCGGGCTGCTCGTGCCGAACCCGGACACGGTCGCGGTGGTGGTGTTCCCGCTGGCGTTCCCGCTGACCGCCCTGTCCAACGTGTTCGTGGCGCCGGAGCTGATGCCGGACTGGCTGGGCGCGATCGCCGCCTGGAACCCGCTGTCGGCGACAGTGGCGGCGGCCCGGGACCTGTTCGGCAACCCGGGCCTGGGCGGCGACTCGTGGCCGGCCCGGCACGCGCTGGAACTGGCGATCGCCTGGCCGCTGGCGCTGATCGCGGTGGCCGCCCCGGCGGCGGTCCGCCGCTACCGGCGGCTCGGCCGCTGACAGAATCCGTGCCGCTGACACGGGGAATATCGGGGGGATGAAATCGGGGCGCGGCCGAAGCCGCGCCCCGATGCTCCCAGGCCCTTCCCGGCCGGTGGGGCGAAGACGATCGGCGCCGACCTTCGGACCGACCCGACGTGGACTGGCTGCCCCCGCCTGGCCGTTGTCTACTGGCCGTGCCTCTCACCCTGCCCGTACACCGGTAACCGCGGCCGGTTCGCGCCGCCCCGCCGACCCCCGCCCGCTGGACCTGGCCGCCGCAACCTTCCGGTCGCTCGGCCAGCGGACGAAGGGACGAAGCGAACAACAGCCGCTTCCCGTGGTAGGACTCAAAGACGGTACGGCGTAGACCCCCGCCGCTGTCAACCCACCCGGGCCTGTCGTGTGTTGCGACACGGCGTGTCGCGTCGGCGCGTCTCGATTTCCGCGCCCTGTCCGCGGCGTGCGTCAGGCGCGAGGTGGTGCCGCAGCATCGCCGCCGCCGCACCCGGATGGTCGGCGGCGAGCAGCCCCGCGGCGGCCAGCACGTAGTCCACGTCGACGACCGGCCGCGCCGCGCGCGGCAACGCCCACCCGCCCGCGTGGTCGGTCAGCACCGCGTCGAGCACCGCCGCCGCGTCACCCGGATCGGCGTGCCGCAGCACCCCACCGGAACCGACCAGCAGCTTCACCTCCCGCAGGTCCCGCCCGGCCCGCTCCCCCGTCGCCGCCCCGCGCGCGTGCCGCCGCAACGCCACAGTCGCCGCGAGCGCCGCGATGCGCCGGTCCACGGCCCGCTCGCCGTCACCGGCGGGCAGGAACCCCGGGTCGGCGGCCCGTACCGCCGCCGCGGCCGCCAGCTGCGCCTCCTCGGCCGCGTCGAGCAGCCGCTCCTCGGCCGCGGCGCGCACCACACCCGGCGCGCTCCACCGCATGCCCAGATCACCCTCGACGGTACGGGCCCGCCACAGCGTCCCGGCGACCTCCTGACTCGGGCCGCTGTCGCGCTCGTCGGGGGTGAGCACCGAGTACACGTCAGTGGTGGCCCCGCCGACGTCGACCACCGCCAGGTCACCGCCGAGCGTGCCGGCCAGGACCTCCACACCGGTGAGCACCGCATCCGGGGTGGCCGCCCGGACCAGCCGCGCGAACCGGGTACCCCGGGACAGCTTCTTCCCGCCGATGACGTGCCGCAGGAACACCTCCCGGATCGCCGCCCGCGCCGACGCCGGCTCCAGCACCCCGATGCGGGGCAGCACGTTGCCCGCCACCGTCACCGGCACCCCCGCGCCCGCCAGCAGCGCACGCAGGTCCTCGCGCACGTCGGCGTTGCCCGCGAGGACCACCGGCACCCGGAACCGGGCCTTCGCCAGCCGCGTCGCGTTGTGCGTCACCGTCTCGGCGTCGCCGCCGTCGGTGCCGCCCACCAGCAGCACCACGTCCGGGCGGGCCGCCCGCAACGCCGCCACGTCCGCGCCGGCGAGCCGCCCCGCCGCCACGTGCACCACGTTCGCGCCCGCCGACAGACCCACCCGCCGGCCCGCCTGAGCGGTCACGAGCGGCTCGTAACCCACCACCGCCAGGCGCAGCCCACCCCCGGCCGACGAACACACGTACCAGGGCACCTCAGCGACCCCGGCCGACGCGACGGCCGCGCCGACCGCGGCGTCCAGGCCGTGCAGCACGTCGGTGCCCACGGTGGTGGGCGCGGACGCCGCCGCGACCAGCCGGCCGCCGTCGAGGTCCACCACCGCCGCCTTCGTGTACGTCGACCCGACGTCGGCGCAGACGACGGCGCGCAACATCGGCTCGCTCACGGCGACGGCGGTACGACCACAGTGCCGGTCGCGGTGACCGCCACGATCGGCTCGTCGAGCACCTCGGCGGCCGACTCGCCCTTGTCCGGGCGGCCCCGGCACACCACGCTGGCGGCGAAGTCGATGGTGCGGCTGCGGGTGCCCACCCGGGTCACCGTCGCGGTCACCTCCAGCACGTCACCGGCCTTCATCGGCGCCCGGAACTGCACATCGGCGTACGAGGCGAACAACCCCTCGTCGCCGTCGGTACGGATGCACACCTCGGTGGCCACGTCACCGAACAACCCCAGCGCGTACGCCCCGTCGACCAGGTTGCCCGCGTAGTGGGCGTGGGAGTACGGCACGTACCGGCGGTGGGTGACTGTCAGACCGACACGCGGATCGTTCATGGGGTGTTCGCCTTCCTGGAGGTGATCAAAGCGTGGACGAGGTAGCTGGCGACCTCACCCGGAGTGGTGCCACGGCCGAAGATCCGGTCCACGCCCAGCTCGCCGGTCATCGTCTCGTCGAACCGCGGCCCGCCGACGATCAGCAGCGGCCGCCGCCCGGCCGGCATCGCCTCCCGGAACGCCGCGGACATCTCCCGCGTGTTGTGCAGGTGCGCGTCGCGCTGCGTCACCACCTGCGACACCAGCACCGCGTCGGCACGTTCCCGCCGGGCCGCCTCGACCAGCTCCGGCACGCTCACCTGCGCGCCGAGGTTCGTGACCTTCAGCTCCCGGTAGTACTCCAGCCCCTTCTCCCCCGCGATGCCCTTGACGTTGAGGATCGCGTCGATGCCCACCGTGTGCGCGTCGGTGCCGATGCACGCGCCGACCACCGACAGCTTGCGGCGCAGCCGCCGCTTCACCACCGCGTTGACCTCCTTGGCCGACAGCAGCGGATAGTCGCGCTCCACCACCTGCACCTTCGACAGGTCCACCAGGTGGTTCACCCGCCCGTACACCACGAAGAACGTGAACCCGTCACCGATCGGCTTGGCGTGCACCAGCATCGCCGGGTCCATGCCCATCTTGTTCGCCAGCTGCACCGCCGCGCCCTCGGCCCGCTTGTCGTGCGGCACCGGCAACGTGAACGACACCTGCACCATGCCGTCACCGGTGGTGTCCCCGTACGGCCGCACAACCGTCTTCTCACTCATGAGGGCTGCTCCAGGATCTCCGTGGCCGGGTTGTAGTAGTCCGCCTCGTGCCGCGCCACCCCGTCGAGGCCCTTGCCCCGGTCCGCGGGCCGCTTCATGATCCCGAACGTGCCCTCGGCGATCGCCGTCAGCAACGACTGGTCCCCGATGCGCTCCAGCAGGTCCACCGCCTCACCGAGCACCCGGTGCGCCCGCTCCTGGATGAACCCGCCCGGCGCCGGCACGAAGTCCTCGTGCAGGCCGCCCGCCGCGCCCAGCACGTACCGCACGTTCTGCAGGGCGATGTCCCGGTCCGACAGCCACGGCGTCACCACCGCCTCGGTCATCATCCCGACCAGCAGGATGCCCTGCCCGGTCATCGTGCCCACCAGGTTGAAGAACCCGTCCAGCAGGTTGCCCCGGAACACGTCACCGGTCATGTGCTTCGTCGGCGGCATCCACTTCAACGGCGCGTCCGGGAACAACTCCCGCGCCAGCAACGCGTGCGCCAGCTCCAACCGGAACGACTCCGGCACATCCGGGTTGATCTCGAACGCGTGCCCCAGCCCCAGCTGCCAGTCCGCCAGCCCCGCCTCGTGCGCGAAGAACTCGTTGAGCAGCTGCGACACCGTCACGGTGTGCGCCTCGTCCACCGCGTCCGCGGTGGTCAGGTAGTTGTCCTCACCGGTGTTGATGATGATGCCCGCCCGCGCGTGCACCTGCCGCGAGAACCGCTGGTCCACGAACGTGCGGATCGGGTTGATGTCGCGGAACAGGATCCCGTACATCGAGTCGTTGAGCATCATGTCCAGACGCTCCAGCCCCGCCAGCGTCGCCATCTCCGGCATGCACAGACCCGACGCGTAGTTCGTCAACCGCACGTACCGGCCCAGCTCCCGCGACGACTCGTCCAGCGCCGCCCGCATCAGCCGGAAGTTCTCCTGCGTCGCGTACGTGCCCGCGAACCCCTCCCGGGTCGCCCCCTCCGGCACGTAGTCCAGCAGCGACTGCCCCGTCGACCGGATCACCGCGATCACGTCCGCGCCGGCCCGCGCCGCCGCCTGCGCCTGCGGGATGTCCTCGTAGATGTCACCGGTCGCCACGATCAGGTAGATCCACGGCCGCCGCTCCGGATCCCCGAACCGCTTGACCAGGCGGTCCCGCTCCGCGCGCCGCCTGTCGATCGCCCGGATCCCCGCCGCGACCGCCTTGCGCGACGCCCGCCGCGCCGCCGTCGCCGCCTTCCCCGACGGCTGCGCGAACCGCACCGACCCGGCCGCCGCCTTCTGCGCCAGCAACGTCACGTCGGCGATGCCCTCACGCGCCAGCGCGTCGAACACCGGCGCCGCCACCCCGTGCCCCAGCCCCACGTCCGCGACCACCGCGTCCACGAGCCGGTTCACCCACGGAATGCCGTCCGGGTCCGCGCCGGTCACCCCGGCCAGCCGCAGCACCGCCCGCTCCACCGACACCGTGGTGTGACTGCGCGCCAGATCCACCACCGGCTGCCCCGCCCGGCGCGCCAACTCCCGCGCCCGCGCCACCAGCGCCGGATCCAGCCCAAGCTTCCCTGTCACGAAGACCCTTCCTGATAGATCACGTCACCGCGCAACACAGTGGCCCGGCACACCGGCAGCGGCGTCGGATCGTCCGCACCCCGCAACTCCGGATCCTCGGCCAGCACCACCGGCAGCCCCCGCTCCACCCCCGCCGGGGTGTCCCACACCGCGAACGTCGCCGGCGCCCCCAACGCCAGCACACCCTCGTTGTCCAGGTGCACCGCCCGCCACCCGCCGCGCGTGTGCGCCGCGAACGCCGCCCGCACACTCATCCGCTGCGCCGGGTTGTGATGCGCCGCCGCCGCCCGCACCGACCCCCACGGATCAAGCGGCGTCACCGGCGAATCCGACCCGAACGCCAACGCCACACCGACCCCGTGCATCGCGCCCATCGGATTCGACTCCAACGAACGGGCCAACCCCAGCCGCGACTCGTACATCCGGCCCGCGCCGCCCCACAACCTGTCGAACGCGGGCTGCATCGACGCCACGATCCCGTACTCCACGAACCCGGCGATCAACGCCTTACTCATGATCTCCGCGTGCTCCACCCGGTGCCGGGCCGCCCGCAACCGGTCCACGCCCAGCGACCGCGCCGCCAGCGCGAACCCCGAAAGCACCGTCCCGATCGCCGCGTCCCCGATCGCGTGGAACCCGCCCTGCATCCCGTGCGCGGCGCAGTCCAGCAGATGATCACGCACCTGCTCCGCCGACACGTACCCGTGCCCGCACGCCCCCGCCTCACCGTCCAGGTACGCCGCCGACACGTGCGCCGTCCGCGACCCCAGCGCCCCGTCGGCGAAAAGGTCACCGCCCGCGCCCACCGCACCCAACTCCCGGGCCTTCGCCGCACCCAGCAGCTCACCCCAGTACCCGTACACCTCCGGCACCCCGGCACCCGAGACCGCCAGCAGCCCGGTGAAGTCCTCCTCGTCGGAGATGTCCGGACCACCACACTCGTGCACCGCCGCGACACCCAGCGACGCCGCGTGTTCCAGGGCCCGCCGCTGCGCCGCCACCCGCTGCGCCCGCGTCACCGACGCGAACGCCGCCGCCCGCACCACATGATGCGCGTCGCGCCGCAACCACCCCGACGCGGCGTACCCGGCCGCCGACACCACCTCCGGGCACGCCGCCAGCAACGCCGCCGACACCAGCGCCGAATGGATCGACGCCTGAGACAGATACGCCCGCCGCCCACCGGCCGCCCGATCCAGCGCCGCGGCGTCCGGCAACGCCGGATCCGCCCAGGCCGACTCGTCCCAGCCGTGCCCCAGCACCACCGCGTCACCCGGCAGGCCCGCCGCGAACGCCGACACCGCCTCCAGCAGCTCACCCGCCGACCGCACCGCCGACAGATCCAGCCCCGACAACGCCAACCCGGTGTCCGTCGCGTGCACGTGCGCGTCCACGAACGCCGGCGTCACCAGCGCTCCGCCCAGCTCCACCACCCGGTCCGCCCGCGGTGCCTCCGCATCAGTACCCAACCAGGCGATCCGCCCGTCGCGCACCAGCAGCGCCGTCGCGCTCGGGTCGGCCGGACAGTGCAGCACTCCACCGCGATACAGCGTCGAGGGGTTCGTCATGGTGTCAGTCTGCCGCCAGGCGCGCCTCGAACAGACCGCGCACCCCCGGCTCGGACCGCAACAGATCCAGCGCCAGCGCCGCGTGCCCCGGCACGTACCCGTTGCCCACCAGCATCGTCACGTCCGCCGCCAGACCCTCCGCGCCCAGCGCCGCCGCCGCGAAACTCGTCGCCATCGAGAAGAAGATCACCGTACCGCCGTCCGCCGTGGCCAGCACCGCCCCGTGCTCACAGCCCGGCACGTCCACGCACACCACAGTCACGTCCGCCGGCACACCCAGCGCCGTCGTCACCGCCGTCGACAGCCCCACCGGATCCCGCGCGTCAGCCAGCGCCACCACGTCAGCCAGCCCGGCCGCCGTCAGCGCGTCCCGCTCCGAGGCCACCGGAACCACCCCGACGGTACGGGCGGCGCCCGCCCGCCGCGCCGCCGCGAGGGACAGCGAGCCGCTCTTGCCGGCCCCGCCGATCACCGCCACCGACACCGGACGCGGATCACCCTCACGGGACCGCCTTGCCACCTGCTCGGCCACCACCCGCGCCGTCAACGCCGGCGCCCCGCACACGTCCAGCACCGCCAGGGACAACTCGGGGTGCAGGTCCGGCGGCAGCACCGCCGCGATCGACCGGGCGAACAGGATCGCGTACCCGTCGCACGGCACCTGCTCGCTGCGCCCGTCCCAGCGGGCCAGCCCGTCGGTGATGGTCAGCGGCGTCAGCGTCAGCGACACGAGCGTGGCCACCCGGTCGCCCGGCTTCAGCCCCAGCGGCGACCGGCGGCCCGCCTCCTCCACCGTGCCGATCAGCATGCCGCCCGAGCCGGTGACCGGGTTCTGCATCTTCCCCCGCGTCGACACGATCTCCAGCACCTCGGCGCGGACCTTGCCCCCGTCGCCGCCGTGCTTCTCCGCCAGCTGCCGGAAGCTCGCCGCGTCCAGGTTCAGCCGCTCGACCCGGATCCGCACCTCGTTCGCCGCGATCCGCGGGTCCGGGTCCAGCCGCCAGGCCGCCTGCGGGAGCACTCCCGCCGGTTCCACGACTCGGTGCAGACCCACCGGTGACGTCACGCCGACCCCCTATGTCCAGCCGCCCGAACCCCCGGCCAGGGGTCGCGTCGCGGGAAAACTTCCGGCAGACTAATTTCTTCACCGCAGATTTTCCAGTAGCCTTCGCAACCGTTGATCAACCCGCACGCTGACGAGGAGGGGCCGTGACCCAGACCCAACCGGTGGAGACCATCCCGACGCCCCGCCACGCGCCGGCCACCGTCCCGGCCGCCGGACAGCCCTACGAATACCGCCGCGCGCCCCTCGTCGAACCCGACTGGACCCGCTTCCCCGGCTGGCGCCACGTCACCCGCGACCAGTGGGAGAGCGCCCAGTGGCAGCGGGTCAACTGCGTCAAGAACATCAAGCAGCTGCGCGCCGTCCTCGGCGACACGGTCGACGAGACCTTCTACGCCGACCTGGAGGCCGACCAGAAGGCCCTGGCCACCATGTCCATGCTGGTGCCGCCGCAGATGCTCAACACCATGGTGCCGCATCAGACGATGAGCACCGAGGCGCTGCTCGCCGACCCGATCCGCCGCTACATGATCCCGGTCGCCTCCGACCGGCGCACCGACTGGCCGTCGCACCCGTACGCCAGCCGCGACAGCCTCCACGAACACGACATGTGGGTCGCCGAGGGCCTCACCCACCGCTACCCCACCAAGGTCCTCGCCGAGCTGCTCTCCACCTGCCCGCAGTACTGCGGGCACTGCACCCGCATGGACCTCGTCGGCAACTCCACCCCCGCCGTCGACAAGCTCAAGCTCACCCTCAAGCCCGTCGACCGCTACGACGCCCACATCACCTACCTCAAGGCCCACCCGGGCGTACGCGACGTGGTCGTCTCCGGCGGCGACGTCGCCAACGTGCCGTGGCGCAACCTCGAGTCGTACCTGATGCGCCTGCTGGAGATCGAGACGATCCGCGACATCCGGCTCGCCACCAAGGCGCTCATGGGCCTGCCCCAGCACTGGCTCCAGCCCGACGTGGTCGAGGGCCTCGAACGGGTCGCCCGCACCGCCGCCCGCCGCGGCGTCAACCTGGCCATCCACACCCACGTCAACCACGCCCAGTCGCTGACCCCGCTCGTCGCCAAGGCCGCACAGACCGCGCTCGACGTCGGCGTCCGTGACGTCCGCAACCAGGGCGTGCTCATGCGCGGCGTCAACGCCACCAGCGCCGACCTGCTCGACCTCTGCTTCGCGCTCCAGGGCGAGGCGGGCATCCTGCCGTACTACTTCTACATGTGCGACATGATCCCCAACGCCGAGCACTGGCGCGTCCCGGTCTGGCACGCCCAGCAGCTCCAGCACGACATCATGGGCTACCTGCCCGGCTACGCCACCCCGCGGATCGTCTGCGACGTGCCGTTCGTCGGCAAGCGGTGGGTGCACATGCTCACCGACTACGACCGTGAGCGCGGCATCTCCTACTGGACGAAGAACTACCGCACCTCGATCGAGTCGGCCGACCTGGAGGCGTTGAACAAGCGCTACGCCTACTACGACCCGATCGACACGCTGCCCGAGGCCGGCCAGGCCTGGTGGCTCGCGCACCGCGACGACTGACCCCTGACACACGACGGCGGGCCACCTCAGCGCTGAGGTGGCCCGCCGTTCGCGTACTCACTTGTTGAAGGCGTCCTTGACGTCGCGGCCCGCCTGCTTGGCGTGCTCCCCGGCCTGCCGGGCCCGCGCCGTGCTCTGCTCGGAGGCGCCCTCGGCCCGCAACCGCTCGTTGTCGGTCACGTCGCCGATGCGCTCCTTGGCCATGCCGCTCATCTCCTGGGCCTTGTTCTTCGCCTTGTCGGTGAAGCCCATGTCGCCCTCCCTCGTCCGGCTGCGCCTTGCCCTTGTCGCGTCCCCGGTGACTGTCGGGTGAAACGCCGTTGACCGGCGCACATCGCGTAATGCGTCCTAGGATAATAGGTTGAAGGTGGGCGCCTCCCGGCTGAGGTCGCGCACCCGGTCCGTGACGGCGGCCAGAAACGCGGTCACCGCCGGCGCGAGCGGTGTGTCCCGGGTGACGGCGACCAGGCGGCGCCGGAGGGCGGTCTCGGCGATGCCCCGCACCGCCAGCGCCGGGTCGTCCCCCGGCAGGGTCATTGCCGGCATCAGGGCCACCGCCGCCCCGGCCCGGACCAGCTCGAGCTGCACGTCCGCGTCGCTGGAACGGTGCCGCAGGTCGGGTTCGTAGCCACCGAGGCGGCGGCACGTCCCGACCACCATGGCGTGGTGCCCGGTACCCTCGGCGGAGGCGGTCCAGACCTCGGACCGCAGGTCGGTGACCGCGACGTGTCCCCCGGGCCGGGCGAGGGGATGCGCGGCGGGAAGCACGAGCCGCAAGGGCTCCTCGAGCAGGAGCACGAAACGAAGCCCCGCCGGGCGAGGGCGGGGCTGACTGTCGTACTCGTCGCCGATGACCAGGTCGACAGCGCCGAGACGCAGGCCCGGCAGGGACTGCTCCAGTTCCAGCTCGAAGATCTCCACCCGGACCCGCGGGTGCTCGGCTCTCATCCGTGCCACGGCCGGCACGAGCAGGCGGCGCGCCGCCGACTGCAGGCCGCCCGCCCGGACGCTCCCCCGGACGTCACGGTCGAGGGCGGCCAGATCGGCCTCCGCCGCCTCCGCCGCCGACAGCAGCACCCGGGCGTGCCGGGCGAGCACATGCCCGGCCTCGGTGAGCCGTACGCCGCGCCCCGCCCGGCCCAGCAACCGGACGCCCACCTCCTTCTCCAGCAGGGCCAGCTGCTGCGAGACAGTCGACGGGCTGTAGCCCAGAGCCGCGGCGACAGCGGCCATCGTGCCGCGTTCCTCGAACTCCCGCAGGAAGCGCAACCGCCGCAGGTCCATCTGCATCATGCGGGAATCCTAATGATTCACCTGCGGAATTCATCGCTGGACCCGGACAGTCGACCCCGGTGATCCTTGGCGGGTGGGTGCCGCACTCTGTCTCCTGTCCGCCGCCTGTTTCGGCGCGATGGCCGTCTTCGGCAAGCTCGCGTACGACGCCGGTGTGTCCCCGACGGCCCTGCTGCTGGTGCGTTTCGGCCTGGCCGCCGTACTGCTCGGGCTCCTCCTGCTCACGCGGCCCGGCCTGCGCCGCGCGACGCTGGGCGGCGGGCGGCCGGCGACGAGGCGCGGCCGGATGGTGGCCGTCGCCCTCGGACTGGGCGCCGTCGGGTACGCCACGCAGGCGAGCCTCTACTTCTCCGCGCTGGAGCTGATGGACGCGTCCCTGCTGGCGCTGATCCTCTACACGTATCCGGTCATGGTGACGGTGGCGGCGGTCCTGCTCGGCCGGGACCGGCTCAGCCCGAGGCGTGGCGCGGCGCTGGTGGCCGCCTCGGGTGGGACGCTGCTGGTGCTGCTCGGCGCCGGTGGGGCGGGCTTCGACCCGCTCGGGGCGCTGCTGGCCTTCGCCGCCGCCGTCACCTACACGGTCTACATCCTGGTCTCCGACACCGTCGTGCACCGGCTGGCACCCGTGGCGCTGTCGGCGCTGGTGATGACCGGCGCCGCCGGCACCCTCGGCGGTCGCGCCCTGGTCACCGGCGGCGTCGACCTGAGCTTCGGGTGGCGGGGATGGTTCTGGCTGGCCGCCATCGCCGTGGTCTCCACGGTCGTGGCGATGCTGGCCTTCTTCGCCGGCCTGAAGCGGACCGGTCCGTCGACCGCGGCCATCCTGTCGACCTTCGAACCGGTGGTCACCGCCGCGCTGGCCACCCTCGCCCTCGGTGAGGCCCTGACCCCCGCACAGCTCGCGGGTGGTGCGCTGGTGCTGGCCTCCGTCGCGGTCCTGCAACTGCGCGCCGGCGGCGTACGGGCCCCGGAGCGGGCGCCCGGCCGCCCGATACGCGACACCGAAACGGCGACGGCGGCCCGGTAGCGCCGGCACGAACCGTCGACGGGCCGGACCGGCCCCGGCGTGGTTGACTGGGCCGGTGAACGAGATCCTGCTGATCCGGCACGGCGAGACCACGTGGAGCGCCGCCCACCGGCACACCTCGTACACCGACCTGGAGCTGACCCCCGACGGCGAGCGGCAGGCAGCGGCGCTGACTCCCCTGCTGGCCGGCCGGCGCTTCGCCCGGGTCCTGTCCAGCCCTCGGCAGCGCGCCACCCGCACCGCCGCCCTGGCCGGGCTCACCGTCGACGCCGTCGAACCCGACCTGGCCGAGTGGCACTACGGCGAGTACGAGGGCCGCACCACCGCGGACATCCAGGCCGAACGGGCCGGCTGGACGATCTGGACCGACGGCGGGCCCGGTGGGGAGTCACCGGAGCAGGTGGGCGCCCGCCTGGACCGCGTCCTGGACCGGGTCGCGCCGCTGCTGGAGGAGGGCGACGTCGCGCTCGTCGGGCACGGGCACAGCCTGCGGGTGCTCGGGGCCCGCTGGATCGGGCTGCCGCCCTCGGCCGGCGCGCTGCTGCGGCTGGACACCGCCACGCTCAGCGTGCTCGGCCACGAGCACGGCCGGCGGGTGATCAGGCGGTGGAACCTGCCGGCTCCGCCGACGGGCGGGGACGCCCCCGACCGGTCAGCTCGCCACTGATCTTCGGCGGCCGGTTCTCGTACGGCGTGGACAGCACCACAGTGGTACGCGTGGTGACGTTCGCGGCGGTACGGATCTCCTGCAGCACCCGTTCCAGGTCGGCCGGACCGGCCACCCGCACCAGCAGGAGATAGAAGTCCTCCCCCGCCACCGAGTAGCACGAGTCGATCTCGGACAGGTGCGCCAGCCGCTCCGGCGCGTCGTCCGGCTGCGACGGGTCGAACGGCCGGATCGCCACGAACGCGGTCAGCGGCAGGTCCAGCGCCTCGAACGACACCCGCGCGGCATACCCCTTGATCACCCCGCGCTGCTCCAGCCGGCGGACCCGCTGGTGCACGGCCGACACCGACAGGCCCACCCGCTCGGCCAGATCCGTGTACGACAGCCGACCGTCCCCGGTCAGCGCGGCGACGATGGCACGGTCGATCTCCTCCACGCGCTGCACCCTAGCCGGAAAAGCGCTCCCACGCCGCACCCGGCCCGCCGCGGTGACGCTCAGCGCGCCGTCCGGTCGCGCACCGCGTCCGCGGCGAAGTTCAGCACCTCCGCCATGTCCTCCTCGTCCAGGAACGGCAGGTCGGTGAGGATGTCCGTGACGGACATGCCCTCGGCCATCATGGCCAGCAGGGTGGCCACGGGGATGCGCGACTGCCGTACGCAGGGCGCACCCCCCATGACGTCGGGGTCCACGGTGATCCGGGGGAAGGTCACCGCGACAGGCTAGCCCTTCGCCAGCGCGCGGGAGATGACCAGCCGCTGGATCTGGTTGGTGCCCTCGACGATCTGGAGCACCTTGGCCTCGCGCATGTACCGCTCGACCGGGTGGTCGGCGACGTACCCGGCGCCGCCGAGCACCTGCACCGCGTCGGTGGTCACCCGCATCGCCACGTCCGTGGCGAACAGCTTCGCCTTGGCCGCCTCGATCGAGTACGGGCGTCCGGCGTCGCGCAGCCGCGCGGCGGCGAGCGTGAGCGCCCGTGCGGCCGAGATCTGCGTGGCGGCGTCGGCCAGGTTGAACCCGAGCCCCTGGAAGTCGATGATCGCCCGGCCGAACTGGCGGCGCTCCCGGGCGTAGCCGACCGCGTAGTCCAGCGCGCCCTGGGCCAGGCCCACAGCGCACGCGGCGATGCCCAGGCGGCCGGAGTCCAGCGCGGACATCGCGATGGTGAACCCGGCGCCCTCGCCACCGATCAGCCGGTCCGCCGGCACCCGGGCGTCGTCGAAGGCGATCTGCGCGATCGGCGAGGCGTGCAGGCCCATGGTGCGCTCGGCGGCCTGCGGGTGGATGCCCGGCGTGGACCGGTCGGCCAGCAGGCAGGAGATGCCCTTCGGGCCGGGACCGCCGGTGCGGCAGAAGATGTTGTAGAAGTCGGCCACCCGGGCGTGCGTGATCCACGCCTTGGTGCCGGTGACCACGTACGCGTCGCCGTCGCGCACCGCCCGCGTGGTCAGGGCCGCCGCGTCCGAACCACCCTGCGGCTCGGAGAGGCAGTACGCCCCGAGCAGCTCCCCGCCGATCATGTCCGGCAGGAGTTTGCGCTGCTCGTCGGTGCCGAACTGGGCCACCGGGTAGCAGGACAGCGTGTGCACGCTGACCGCCTCGGCCACTGCCAGCCACCGGCTGGCGAGGATCTCCAGCACCTGGAGGTACACCTCGTACGGCTGGGCGGCCCCGCCGTGCTCCTCCGCGTACGGCAGGCCGAGCAGGCCGGCCCGGCCCAGGGTGCGCAGCACCTCCCGGGGGAACTCGGCGCGGGCCTCGAAACCGGCGGCGGCCGGGGCCAGCTCCCGGTCGGCGAGTTCGGTGGCGAGGTCCAGCAGGTCGTGGGCCTCGTCGGTGGGCAGGATCCGGTCGACGTTCATAGCGCGATGAGCTCCGTGGGGGTGGTGTTGAGCCGTTGCCCGCCGTCCGTCGTGCAGACGACGATGTCCTCGATCCGGGCTCCGTGCCGCCCGGCGAGGTAGATGCCGGGTTCGACCGAGAAAGCCATGCCGGCCTGAAGCGGCCGGAGGTTGCCCGTCACCACGTACGGCTCCTCGTGGCCGTCGAGGCCGATGCCGTGACCGGTGCGGTGCAGGAAGGCGTCGCCGAACCCTGCGGCGCCGATGACGTCGCGGGCGACCGCGTCGAGGGCCTCGGCGGTCACGCCCGGCGCGACGGCGGCCACGGCGGCGCGCTGCGCCTCCCACAGCACCGCGTAGTAGTCCACGAACTCGGCCGGGGCGGGACCGCCGGCGACGTACGTGCGGGTGCAGTCGGACCGGTAGCCCGACGGCATGGTGCCGCCGATGTCGACCACCACCGGCTCGCCCATGCCGATCGGGCGGTCCGAGGTGCCGTGGTGCGGGCTCGCGCCGTTCGGGCCGGCGGCGACGATGACGAAGTCGACAGCGGCGTGCCCGGCGGCCCGGATCGCGGCGGCGAGGTCGGCCGCGACCTCCCGCTCGGTACGGCCGGGACGCAGCCACTCCCCCATCCGCAGGTGCACCGCGTCGATCGCGGCGCCCGCCTCGGCCAGCGCCGCCACCTCGGCCGGCGACTTGCGGATCCGCATCTCCCGCAGCACGTCGGAGGCGAGCCGCTGGGCCGCGCCGGGCAGCGCGTCGCGCAGCGCGAGGACCTGCTGCGCCCACATCCGGTCGGCCAGCCCGACGGCGCGGACCGGGCCGGGGAGCGCCGCGCGCACCAGCGGCCACGGGTCGGTGCCGTCGGCGTGGTCGACGATCCGGTACCCGGTGCCGGGCGCGGCCTCGGCGTCCGGCCGTTCCAGCACCGGCACGATCAGCGTCGGCTCGCCCTCCGCGGGCAGGACCAGGCAGGTCAGCCGCTCCCCCTCGCGGGCGTCGTAGCCGGTCAGGTAGCGCAGGTCGGAACCCGGGGTGAGCACCAGCGCGTCCAGGCCCGCCGCGGCGGTGGCGCGCTGGGCCTCGGCGAGTCGCCCGGCCGGGTACAGATCGTCGGTTCCCACAGCCGAAGCTTAACGGTCGTTTGGGCCAGCGCGGGAGTCCGGTTGATGCTCGCACACACCCGACATCCGGTCCGCCTCGACCTTCGTCATCCCGGACGCCTGCAACAGCTCCCCCACCACGATCGACAACTGCGACGCCACGACCGTCCCCGAGAAGCCGAGGCCCGGCGTCCGGCCCGGCCGGCCTGCTCGGGTCACGGGGGTCACGGCACCACCCGCCCGCCCGGGCGCCACAGGCACGACGGCTCGGGCTCGATCACGCCCTCCTCCACCCGCCGCCCGCAGCGATATGCCCGCGCTTGCGGCCACGGGCGACCATGGAGTGGTGATCCGCTTTCTGCTGAACCTGCTCTGGCTCGTCTTCGGTGGCGGCTTCGTCCTGGCCCTCGGCTACGGCATCGCTGCCCTGATCTGCTTCGTCCTGGTCGTGACCATCCCCTTCGGCGTCGCCTCGCTGCGGCTCGCCTCGTACTCGCTGTGGCCGTTCGGGCGCACCATCGTGCGCAAGCCCGGCGCCGGCCTCCCCTCCGGCCTGGCCAACGTGCTCTGGGTGGTGCTGGCCGGCTGGTGGCTGGCCCTGTCGCACATCCTCGCCGGCGTCGCGCTCTGCGTGACGATCATCGGCATCCCGTTCGGCGTGGCCAACTTCAAGCTGGTCCCGGCGGCGCTCTGGCCGCTGGGCCAGGAGGTCGTCGAGAACCCGTAACCGCCCCCACGACCCAGCGGGTGGAACGTCACGGGTGTCTCCGCCCTCGTTTGACACCCATGACGTTCCACCCACGGTGGGATACCTCCGGCAACGAGGGCAATTCCTAGTGAGCGGGATCCGCGTTCCGACTACCGGGATGCTGGGAGATCTTGGTACAGAACGGCCCTTATAGGGGCCGTTTCGTACCAAGATCTGGCGGGCCCCCGAGGGGCGGCGCCGGATTGGTCAGCCGCAGGTCGCCGACCGACTCCCCCAGGCGACCACCGCGTGCAACGCCGAGGGCCGGACGTTTCCCGGGATCTCGGCCCTGCCTACGCATTCCGCCACCGTCCGTCCGCGAGCAGGCACCCTCTTCGCCGGCTCGCGCGTCGCGTGAAGGGGACGCGGCACACCGCACCACCTCTACAGCGTCCTAGGAGGATGGGGTGGCGGTTTCAGGGATGCGAATAGGGCTCGCGCCGTGGGCTCACTGGCTAGCGTCGGAGGGGTGCGGGACGGGGTGATCGAGACGCTGAAGGCGGACCCGGCGATGTCCGGTCTGCGCCGGTCGCTGGAGTTCTACCACGGCGACCCGGCGCGCGACGCCGCCCTCGACGCGTTCTACGCCCCGCTGGTCCGCGCCGGTGACCTGGTCTTCGACGTCGGCGCGCACGTGGGCGACCGGCTGGGCAGCTTCCGCCGGCTCGGCGCGACAGTGGTCGCGGTCGAGCCGCAGCCGCTGTGCGCCCGGGCGCTGCGCGAGATGTACGCGGGCGACGACGCGGTGACTGTGGTGGAGGCGGCCTGCGGGCGTACCGCCGGGCCGGTGCGACTGCACGTCAACTCGGCCAACCCGACCGTCTCCACCGCCTCCCCCGGGTTCGTCCGCGCCGCCGACGGCGCACCCGGCTGGGCGGACGAGACGTGGGACGCGCAGATCGAGGTGCCGGGTACGACGCTGGACGCGCTGGTGGCCGCGTACGGCGTGCCGGCGTTCGTCAAGATCGACGTGGAGGGGTTCGAGGACGCCGTGCTGGCCGGGCTGAACCGGCCGGTCCCGGCGTTGTCGTTCGAGTTCACCACCATCGCCCGGGTGGCGGCGGCGCGCTGCCTGGACCGGCTCACCGCGCTCGGCTTCACCCGGTTCACCGTGGCGATCGGTGACGAGATGGAGTTCGCACTGCCCGGCTGGCGCCCGGCCGCCGAGGTCGCCGCGTACCTGGGCGCGCTGCCGGACGCTGCCAACTCCGGCGACGTTTACGCCCGCCCCTGAACCTCCATTTCGGAGAGAGGACGACCGGGCCGGAACGCATCGACCCTGCTCATCGCCGTGATCGGCGGAGTCCCAGCCCGGGCACTTTTTTCAAAGCTCGAACTTAGCAGTGCATCGTTATCCGTCTGTGATTGACGTGAGCCGCGCCACTTGGGTTGACTGCCACGGAACCGCTTCCGCAACCGGTTCCGAAACACCCCGCTCATCCCTGCGACCCGGGAGCGTCACGTGCCGATCACCATCGCCGACGTCGCCACCCGCGCCGGGGTGAGCAAGACGACGGTCTCCCGGGTGCTGAACGGCAAGGGCGAGGTGCACGTGCGCACCGCCGACCGGGTCCGCGCCGTGATCAGCGACCTCGGGTACGTGCCGAGCGCCCGCGCGGTCGGCCTCGCCCGGGGGCGTACCCGGGTGGTCGGAATGCTGGTCCCGGCGCTGACCTGGCCCTGGATGGGCGAGGTCCTCCAGGGCGCGGCCGACGTGGTCGAGGCCGCCGGCTACGGCATGCTGCTGTTCACCTGCACCCACGGCGACGAGTCGATGCGCCGGTTCGCCTCCCAGGTCTCGGCCAAGTCGTTCGACGGCCTGCTCGTGGTCGAACCCGAGGGGACGCTGGACTACATCACCGAGCTGCACCGGCGCGGCCTGCCGGTCATCCTCATCGACGACCGGGGCCACCAGCCCGGCTTCCCGTCGGTGCGCACCACGAACGAGGCGGGCGCGCGGGCCGCCGCCACGCACCTGCTGGCGCTCGGACGGCGGCGGCCGCTCGTCATCACCGGCCTGCGCCAGTTCGGCTGCACCCGGGAACGGCTCGCCGGGTTCGCCGGCGCCTACGCCGACGCGGGCGCACCGATCGAGCCGGACCGGGTGGTGGAAGGCGACTTCACCTTCGAGTGCGGGCGCGCGGCGGTGCGGCGGCTGCTCGCCGACGGCGTACCGTTCGACGCCGTCTTCGCCCACAACGACCTGTCGGCCGCCGGCGCGTTGCAGGCGCTGCGCGACGCCGGGCGGCGCGTCCCGCAGGACGTGGCGGTGGTCGGGTTCGACGACCTCCCGCTGGCCGGGCACACCCACCCGCCGCTGAGCTCCGTGCGCCAGCCCCTGCGGGAGATGGGTACGGCCGCCGCCCGCCTGCTCATCGGCCACCTCACCGGCACCCCGCTGCCGGACACCCCGACCGTCATCCCCACCGGCTTCACCGCCCGCGACTCGACGGGCGCGGGCGACCCGACGAACACGAGCGACCCGACGACACCGGACTCGACAGGCGCGCGGAAGCCGACGGGCGCCCGCGTCACCTGACCCACCCCGCCGCACCCGGCGACCACGCCGGCGGGCCCGCCCGCCGGTGGCACCACCGCACACCCTCCATCCACCACATCCCGCCCGAGGAATGCGGGACCACCGAGGGAGACCTCCATGAGAAGACGGCAACTCCTCGCCCTCGCGCTGGCCGGCGCGATGGTCACCGGCGCCGCCGCCTGCGGCGACAGCCCCAACGCGAACAAGAAGAGCGGCCAGGCCGCCACAGTGCTGAACGTCGGCATGCCCAACGGCCTGCAGGCGGAGAACAACAACCCGTTCCTCACCACCTCGGCCGCCGCGTCGCTCGGCTACCGGTGGCAGATCTACGAGCCGCTGATGATGTGGAACCCGGTCAAGCCGGCCGAGCCGTTCAAGCCGTGGCTTGCCACCAAGGCCGAGTGGTCGTCGGACTACAAGACGGTGAAGGTGACCATCCGCGACAACGCGACCTGGTCGGACGGGCAGAAGGTCACCGCCGAGGACGTCGCGTTCACCTACAACCTGGTGAAGAAGTTCCCGGCCCTCAACGACCAGGGCGTGCCGTACACCGACGCGACCGCGAACGGCAACGAGGTCACCATCTCGATGGCCAGCCCGCAGTTCGTCAACCAGCAGAAGGTGCTGTGGCGCGTGCCGATCGTGCCCAAGCACCTGTGGGAGAAGATCGCCGATCCGGCGAGCGACCCGGTGAAGCAGCCAGTCGGCAGCGGCCCGTACACGCTGAAGTCGTTCACCCCGGCGAGCATGACGCTCGCGGTACGCGACAGCGGCTACTGGCAGGACGCGCCGAAGGTCAAGGAGCTGCGGTACACCTCGTACACCGACAACAGCGCGCAGACCACCGCCCTGGCGAACGGCGAGTCGGAGTGGAGCTTCGTCTTCATCCCGAACTACCAGACCGTGTTCGTGGCCAAGGACCAGAAGAACCACAAGATGTGGGCGCCGCCGGTGCTGGGCATCCACGGCCTCTACCTGAACACCACGAAGAAGCCGTTCGACGACCCGACGCTGCGCAAGGCGATGAACATGGTCATCGACCGGGCGGACATCTTCACCACCGCCGAGGCCGGCTACTTCCACCCCGAGGTCAAGAGCGTGACCGGCCTGCCCAGCCCGGCGGGTGACTCGTTCATCGCGCCCGAGTACAAGGGCCAGGAGCACAAGGTCGACGTCGAGGGCGCCAAGGCGCTGCTCACCGGCGCCGGCTACAAGCTCGACGGCAACACGCTCAAGGACCGCAGCGGCAAGCCGGTCACGATCCGGCTCACCGACCCGGCCGGCTGGTCCGACTACCAGACCAGCCTGGAGATCGTGAAGGGCAACCTGGCGAAGATCGGCATCGCGGCCACCGTCGACAAGGCCAACCAGGACGCCTGGTTCCGCAACGTCGAGCAGGGCAACTTCGAGGCCACGTTCCGGTGGACCGAGAGCGGCGCCACGCCGTACGACATCTACCGGACCGTCATGGACGGCCGCGTGCTCAAGCCGATCGGCACCGCCTCCCCGGCGGGCAACTTCGGCCGGTTCCAGAGCAAGGAGGCGACCGACGCGCTGGTGTCGTACGCGAACGCCACCGACGACGCCACCCGCACCACCGCGCTGGCCACCCTGCAGAAGATCTTCGTCGAGCAGATGCCGATGATCCCGGTGGGCGCCGACAACATCGGCGGCGCGTACAGCACGAAGAACTGGACCGGCTGGCCGGACGACTCGAACCCGTACGGCGCGCTCCAGCCCACCCAGCCCAACGCGGTGGACGTGGTGCTGCACCTCAAGCCGGCAAACGGCTGACCCGGCGCTGCCGGCCCGGCCACGATCGCCCGGCCGGGCCGGCAGCGCCCGCCCCTCGCTACCGGCAACCCCAGACAGGAATTCGGCATGACGTTGACCGAGAGCGCACCGGCGCCGGCCGACGAGGTGGTGCTGGAGGCCGTCGGCCTGACCAAGCACTTCCCCGTCCGCCGGCGACTGCGTGACCTCCTCTCCCGCACCCCGGCGGTGGTGCACGCCGTCGACGACGTATCGATCGCGTTGCGTCGTGGCCGGGTGACAGCGCTCGTCGGCGAGTCCGGCTCGGGCAAGTCCACAGTCGCCCGGCTGCTGGCCCAGCTCTACCCGCGCACCGGCGGCGACATCCGGCTGCACGGCGAGTCCACCCGGGTACGCGGCGGGCGCCGGTTCCGGGCGTACGTGCGCCGGGTGCAGCTGATCCTCCAGGACCCGTTCGCCTCACTGAACCCGGTGCACACGGTCCGCTACCACCTGACCCGGTCGCTGCGCATCCACGACAACGCCGGCACCGGGCCGGACGGCCTGGAGAAGGCGCTCGCCGACCTGCTGACCCGGGTCGCGCTCACCCCACCGGAGCGCTACCTCGACGCGTTCCCGCACGAGCTGTCCGGCGGGCAGCGCCAGCGGGTGGCGATCGCGCGGGCGCTCGGCGCCGACCCCGAGGTGCTGCTCGCCGACGAACCGGTGTCCATGCTCGACGTGTCGATCCGCCTCGGCGTGCTCAACCTGCTCCAGGACCTCAAGGACCGGCTCGACCTGGCGATCCTCTACATCACCCACGACATCGCCTCGGCCCGCTACTTCGCCGACGAGACGATCGTCATGTACGCCGGGCGGATGGTCGAGGGCGGCGACAGCGAGACCGTCACCCAGCGCCCGGCCCACCCGTACACCCGGTTGCTGATCGAATCGGCGCCGGACCCGGAGCGGATCACCGGCGCGGGCGGCGACGGCGCGGCGGCGGGCGAGCGGGGCCACGGCGAGCCGCCCAGCCTGATCCGCCCGCCGGCCGGCTGCCGGTTCCACCCGCGCTGCCCGGCGGCGATGCCGCGCTGCGCCACCGACCTGCCGCCGCCGATCCCGGTCGACGACGCGCCGGGGCATTGGGCGGCGTGCTGGCTGTTCGACGCGGACACCGTCGCCCGGCAGGCGGAGCAGGCCGGGTCGGAGGCGGCCCGATGAGGTTCCTGCTGCAACGGGTGGCCTTCTACCTGTTCACCGCCTGGGCGGCGATCACGCTCAACTTCTTCATCCCGCGGATGGTGCCGGGCGACCCGGTGCAGTCGCTGATCTCCCGCAACCAGGGCCGGATCAGCGCCGACGCGGTCGCGTCGCTGCGGGTGCTGTTCGGGTTGGACTCCGACCGCTCGCTGTGGGAGCAGTACGTCGCCTACTGGGGGCAGCTGCTGCGCGGCGACCTGGGGCTGTCGTTCACGTTCTTCCCCGCGCCGGTCTCGGAGGTGATCGGGAGCAGCCTGCCGTGGACGGTCGGCCTGGTCGGCGTCACCACGGTCGTCAGCTTCCTGCTCGGCACCGCGCTCGGCGTGGGCGCGGGCTGGCGGCGCGGCTCGTGGATCGACGGGCTGCTGCCGGCCACCACGTTCCTGTCCTCGATCCCGTACTTCTGGCTGGGCCTGGTCGCGATCGCGCTGTTCGCCGGACCGGGCAGCTTCTTCCCGTCCTCCGGCGGCTACGAGCCGGGGCTGGTGCCGGCGTTCGACGCGTACTTCATCCCGAGCGCGCTCCAGCACAGCATCCTGCCCGCCGCGACCATCCTGGTGTCGTCGATGAGCGGCTGGATCCTCAGCATGCGCAACATGATGGTCACCGTCGCCAGCGAGGACTACATCACCGTGGCGCACGCCAAGGGGCTGTCCGAGCGCCGGGTGGCGCTCAGCTACGCCGCCCGCAACGCGCTGCTGCCCAACGTGTCCGGGTTCGCGCTGTCGCTCGGCTTCATCGTCGGCGGCACGCTGCTCGTGGAGATCGTCTTCTCCTACCCGGGCCTGGGGTTCCAGCTCTTCCAGGCCGTCGGCGCGAAGGACTACCCGCTGATGCAGGGCATCTTCCTGATCATCACGATCTCGGTGCTGGTGGCGAACCTGCTCGCCGACGTGGCGTACCTGCTCCTCGACCCGCGGACCCGAAAGAGCTGAGCGATGACACTCTCCCCGTCCAGCATCGAGCAGGTCATCCCCGGCCAGGGGGCGATGGCGCAGCCGTCGGCCCGGGCGCGCCGCCGCCGGTTCCGCTTCGTCGCCAACGCCAAGGCCGCGACCGGCCTGGCAGTCCTCGGGGTGTACGTGCTCCTGGCGGTGATCGGGCCGTGGATCGCGCCGTACGACCCGGACGCGCGCAGCGCCGACGTGCTCCAGGCGCCCTCGGCCCGGCACTGGTTCGGCACCACCCACCTCGGGCAGGACATCTTCAGCCAGATCCTGGTCGGCGCGCGCAGCGTGATGGTGGTGGGCCTGATCGCCGGCGTGCTCGCCACGATCCTGTCCATCCTGATCGGCGTGACAGCCGGCTACCTGGGCGGCGCGGCCGACGAAGGCCTGTCGGCGGTGTCGAACGTGTTCCTGGTGATCCCGGCGCTGCCGCTGATCATCATCGTCACGTCCCTGGTCGAGCAGGCCAGCGACACGCTCGTGGCGCTCATCATCGGCCTCACGTCGTGGGCGTGGGGCGCCCGGGTCCTGCGCGCCCAGACGCTGTCGTTGCGCCGCCGCGACTACGTCGAGGCCGCGCGCGCCACCGGCGAGCGGACCTGGCGGATCATCGGCTTCGAGATCCTGCCCAACCTGACCGCGATCATCGCCTCCGGCTTCGTCGGCACCGTCATCTTCGCGGTGATGTCGGAGATCACCCTGGCGTTCATCGGCGTCTCGTCGATGACGTCGTGGAACTGGGGCACGATCCTGTTCTGGGCGCAGGGACAGCAGGCCCTGGCGCAGGGCGCCTGGTGGTGGTTCGTCCCGGCCGGGCTGGCCATCGCGCTGCTCGGCACCGCGCTGGCGCTGATCAACTTCGGCATCGACGAGTTCGTCAGCCCTCGGCTGCGCACCGGCGGCCGGACCCGGATCCGTACCGCCGACGGCCGCACCGTCGCGATGCGTGTCGGGTTCACCCCGGTGCTCGCGCCGAACCCGGCGCCGGTCCCCATGCAGCGGCCGGCCGACCCCATCGGAGAGGACGCGACCTCATGAGCGACCAGGTGCTGGAGATCCGCGGGCTGTGCGTCGACTACGGCGTCGGCGCGGACGCCGTCCGCGCGGTCCGCGACGTCGACCTGACGCTGCACCGCGGCGAGGTGCTCGGCCTGGCCGGGGAGAGCGGCAGCGGCAAGTCCACCCTCGCCTACGGACTGACCCGGCTGCTGCCCCCGCCCGGCGTGGTCGCCGGCGGCCAGGTGATCTACCACCCGGCCGACGGCCCGCCGGTCGACGTGCTCACGCTCAGCCCGGCGAAGCTGCGCGAGTTCCGCTGGGCGGAGACGTCGATCGTGTTCCAGGGCGCGATGAACTCGCTGAACCCGGTGCACAAGGTCTCCACCCAGCTGCTCGACGTGATCCGGGCGCACGAGCCGAAGAGCACTGCGGCGAGCCGGCTGGCCCGGGCCAAGGATCTGCTGCGCCTGGTCGGCATCTCCGCCGACCGGCTGGACAGCTACCCGCACCAGCTCTCCGGCGGCATGCGGCAACGCGTCATGATCGCGATGGCGCTGGCGCTGGAACCACAGGTGGTCATCATGGACGAGCCGACCACCGCACTGGACGTGGTGATGCAGCGGCAGATCCTCGGCCAGCTCGCCGAGCTGCGCGAACGCCTCGGCTTCGCGGTGCTGTTCATCACCCACGACCTGTCGCTGCTGGTCGAGTTCTCCGACCGGATCGCGATCATGTACGGCGGCCGGATCGTCGAGGAGGCCCCCGCCGCCCGGCTGTACCGGGAACCGCTGCACCCGTACACCGAGGGTCTGCTGCACTCCTTCCCGGCGCTGCACGGGCCGCGCCGCGAGCTGACCGGCATCCCCGGATCCCCGCCGGACCTGCGCGCCATGCCGTCCGGCTGCGCGTTCCACCCCCGCTGCCCGAAGGCGTTCGACGGGTGCGACGAGCAGGTGCCGGTGCTCGGCGTGCCGCGCGTCGACGACCCGGCGCGGGCCGTCGCGTGCCGGCTGCACCCCGCCGTCGCGCCCCTGTCCCGCTGACCTGCCCGACACCACCACCCGCTACCCGCGAGGAGAACCATGGACACCGACCTCACCCGCCCGTCACCAGTGGCCGGTCCGGACCCGATCGACACGCTGCCGCCGACCTTCCGGTGGGGGGTGGCGACGTCGTCGTACCAGATCGAGGGCGCGGTGGCCGAGGACGGCCGCACGCCGTCCATCTGGGACACGTTCTGCCGGGTGCCGGGCGCCGTGGCCAACGGCGACAACGGTGACGTGGCGTGCGACCACTACCACCGGATGCCGGAGGACGTCGCGCTCATCGCCGACCTGGGGCTGGACACGTACCGGTTCTCGGTGGCCTGGCCCCGCGTGCAGCCGGGCGGTCGCGGTCCGGCCAACGTGGCCGGGCTGGCGTTCTACGACCGGCTGGTGGACGAGCTGCTCGGCCGGGGCGTCGAGCCGTGGGTGACGCTGTACCACTGGGACCTGCCGCAGGAACTGGAGGACGCGGGCGGCTGGCCGAACCGGGACACCGCGTACCGGTTCGCCGACTACGCGGAGCTGGTCTTCGCCGCGCTCGGCGACCGGGTTCGCACCTGGACCACGCTCAACGAGCCGTGGTGCTCGGCGATGCTCGGGTACGCCTACGGCGACCACGCACCGGGCCGGCGGGACCTGGGCGACGGCATCGCCGCGGCGCACCACCTGCTGCTCGGACACGGGCTGGCGACGCGGCGCCTGCGCGAGGCGGCCCGGTCCCCGATCGAGCTGGGCCTGACGCTGAACCTGTCCACCGCCGACCCGGAGACCGGCAGCGCGGCGGACCGGGACGCGGCGCGGGCCGCCGACGGGCTGGCCAACCGGCTCTACCTGGACCCGGTGCTGCGCGGGGAGTACCCGCAGGACGTGATCGCGGACCTGGCCGCCGAGGGCGTGCGGATCCCGGTGCAGGACGGGGACCTGGACGTCATCGCCACCCCGATCGACGTGCTCGGTGTGAACTACTACTTCGGGCAGCTGCACTCCGGCGTGGACGAGCAGGGGCGCGACCGCGACGACGACGGCAAGCCGGTGCGCCGGGTGGTCCGCCGCGACCTGCCGCGTACCGCGATGGACTGGGAGATCGTGCCGGAGTCCTTCACCGACCTGCTGGTGCGCCTGCACGAGGATTACCCGGGCACGCCCATGGTGATCACCGAGAACGGCGCCGCGTTCGACGACAAGCCGGACGCCGACGGGTTCGTGAACGACGACGACCGGGTCGGCTACCTCACCGAGCACCTGCGGGCGGTGGCCCGGGCCCGGGCCGCCGGCGCGGACGTGCGCGGCTACTTCGCCTGGTCGCTGCTGGACAACTTCGAGTGGGCGTACGGCTACGACAAGCGGTTCGGCATCGTCCGGGTCGACTACGACTCGCAGCGCCGCGCCCGGGCGGGCGGCCGGGTCGCGGGGCACGCCGCCGTCGCGCAGCAGCCGGGTCATCGGCAGGGTGGCCGCGCCCATCGCGACCGCGTCCGGTCCGAGCCGGCACAGTTCGATCGAGGTCTGCGCGTACGGCTGGCGCAGCGCGTGCCGCGCGGTCGCCTCGCGGATCGCGGGCAGGTGCCGCTCGCCGAGGGCCAGCCCGGCCCAGCCGCCGAGCACCACCCGCTCCGGGTTGAACAGGTTGACCAGGTTCGCCACCCCGGCGCCCAGGTAGCCGACTGTCTCGTCGATCACCTTCGCGGCGGTGCGGCCGGTGGAGCGCAGCAGCTCACCGAAGGCGGTCTCCTCGTCCGCGCCCGGCGCCGGGCGGCCCCGGTTGGCCTGCCGGAACCGGTCCAGCACCGCCTCCGCCCCCACGTACGCCTCCAGGCAGCCGAGGTTGCCGCAGCGGCAGCGCCGGCCCCCGTACACGATTGTGGTGTGGCCCCACTCCCCGGCGCTGCTGTGCGCACCGCGGTAGCCGACGCCGTCGGCGACCACGCTCGCGCCGACGCCGGAGCCGACCAGGGCGACCACGGCGTGCCGGACGCCGCGGCCGGCGCCGAACCACATCTCGGCCTGGCCCAGCGTCTTCGCGCCGTTGTCCACGTGCACCGGTACGTCGGTGCCGGCGCGCACCATCGCGCCGAGCGGGACGCCGTCCCAGCCGAGCGTCTGGGCGTGCACCACGGCGTCGGCGGTGCGCTCGACGATGCCGGCGACGGCGACGCCGACGCCGAGCACCGCGGCCGGGTCGACGCCCGCCTGCTCGGTGACGGCGGCGAGGCCGTGGCGCAGGTGCGCGGCGACCCGCTCGGGGTCGGGATCGGCCGCGGCGATCGGGTACTCCGCCTTGGCCAGCGCGGTCATGCTCAGGTCGAACAACTCCACCTGGACGCGGGTCTCGCCGACGTCGGCGCCGACGAGGTAGCCGTAGCCGGGCGCGACGCGCAGCAGCACCCGGGGGCGGCCGCCGTCGGACTCGACGGAACCGGCCTCCTCGACCAGGCCCTCGTTGATCATCTCGCCGACCAGGTTGCTGACGCTGGCCAGGCTGAGCGCTGTGGACTGGCCCAGTTCGTGCCGGCTGAGCGGGCCGTCCAGCCAGATCCGGGTCAGCAGGACCGAGCGGTTGGCCCGGCGCATGTCGCGCACCGTGGTGCGTCTGGCGTCCACGTCCGCCGCCGTCCTTCCCGGCCGCCCGCTGGCGGCTTTCGTTCCTGCTTCACGCCCTGCACGAGGTGGTGACAGGGTACGCCGCATTTACACTTAACAAAGTTAACTGATAACCTCCGGCGCATCGATGAGGAGGTATGTCATGCGACTCGGACGTGGGATGACCGCTCTGCTCGGTGGCGTGGCGCTGCTCGCGGCCACCGCCGCCGCCCTGCCCGCCACCGCCGCCACGCCGGCCGGCGCCGTCGGCACGCTCGTCGCCTGCGACGCGCCGGCCTGGGCCGAGGGCGTCACCTGGACCGCCGGCAGCCGGGCCACCTCTGCCGGCCGGCTCTACCAGGCGCTCGTCACGCACACCCCGCCGGCCGGCGCGGGCTGGACCCCGGCCGCCGTACCGGCGCTCTGGACCGACCTCGGCGCCTGCACCGGCGGCACGCCGCCGCCGAGCCCGACCACCCGGCCACCGTCCCCGTCCCCTTCCGCCTCCCCGACCGCTTCCCCCACGCGGACGCCTACGCCCACGCCGACCGTGTCGTCCAGCCCGACCACGCCCGGTGGGGACACCTGCGCGCTGCGGTCCCGGCCGTCGGGCAAGGTGCTCCAGGGCTACTGGGAGAACTGGGACGGCGCCGCGAACGGCGTGCACCCCGGGCTCGGCTGGATCCCGATCACCGACTCCCGGATCACCGGGCACGGCTACAACGTGGTCACCGCCGCGTTCCCGGTCATCCGCGCCGACGGCACAGTGCTCTGGGAGGACGGCATGGACGCCGGCGTCAAGGTGCCCACCCCCGCGCAGGTGTGCCAGGCCAAGGCCGCCGGGCTCACAGTGCTGCTGTCCATCGGCGGCGCCACCGCCGGGATCGACCTCAGCTCCAGCGCGGTCGCCGACCGGTTCGTCGCCACTGTCGTGCCGATCCTCAAGCGGCACAACTTCGACGGCATCGACATCGACATCGAGACCGGTCTGACCGGCAGCGGGAACATCAACCAGCTCTCCCCCTCGCAGGCCAACCTGATCCGCATCATCGACGGGGTGCTGGCCCAGATGCCGGCCGGCTTCGGGCTCACCATGGCGCCGGAGACCGCGTACGTCACCGGTGGCAGCGTCACCTACGGCTCGATCTGGGGCGCGTACCTGCCGATCGTCAAGAAGTACGCCGACAACGGGCGGCTGTGGTGGCTGAACATGCAGTACTACAACGGCTCGATGTACGGCTGCGCCGGTGACTCGTACCCGGCCGGCACCGTGGCCGGTTTCGTCGCGCAGACCAACTGCCTCGACGCCGGCCTGGTCGTGCAGGGCACCACCATCCGCGTACCGCTCGACCGGCAGGTCCCCGGCCTGCCCGCGCAGGTCGGCGCCGGCGGCGGCTACATGAGCCCGGCACTGGTGGCCCAGGCGTGGAACACCTACCAGGGACGCCTGAAGGGCCTGATGACCTGGTCGGTCAACTGGGACGGGTCGAAGGGCTGGACGTTCGGCGACAACGTCCGCTCGCTCCAGGGTCGCTGAGACGCGCCGCGGGGCCCCGCCGGACGGACGGGGCCCCGCGCCGGGTCAGGCGATCTTCTTCGCGGTCATCTTCTTCGGCGTGGTCGGCGAGTCCAGCCAGGCGTTGATCAGCGCGGTGAAGTCCCGGCCGGTCTGCTTGTTGACGAAGGCGATGAACGAGGCCCGGTCCTGCGGCGTGTTGCGCTGCTCCTGGACCCAGGCGCGGGCCAGCGCGAAGAACGCCTTGTCGCCCACCGTCCGGTGGATCTCGCGCAGCATCGCCGCCGGGCACAGGTAGACGTTGCCCTCGGCGAACCGCTTCGGGTCGGGCCGTCCGGGCGGGCCCAGCTTCTTGCGCAGGACGGCGTCACCCTCGCGCAGGTACCGGTCCAGGCTGGCCTCGCTGAGCTTCTGCGTCTCCTTGGTGTACAGGTCCTGGATGTACGTCGCCCAGCCCTCGTTCAGCCACAGGTCCCTCCAGGTGGTGGGCGTGACCGAGTTGCCGAACCACTGGTGGGCGTACTCGTGCAGCAGGTCGCTGCCCCAGCGGTCCCGGCGGGCCGCGGTGTTCTCGATCTTCCGGCCCATCGTGATCATCTGCTGGGTCTCCATGCCCGACGCCGAGTCCACCACCACGACGCCGCCGGAGGGGAACGGGTACGGGCCGAACTTCTTCTCCAGCCAGGTCAGGTACTGCGGGGACTTCTTCAGGTACGGCAGCAGCTTGTCGTCCGCGCCCTTGCGGTACCAGTACGTCAGCGGCATACCGCGCGGCCCCGCCGCGGTCAGCTTCTGGTACTTCCCCACCGCGAGCGTGGTCAGGTAGGTCGCGACCGGGTCGGTGCTGCGGTAGCTGAACGTGGTGCCGGACTGACCGGCGGGCGTGCCGCCGGCGATCGCGGACCAGCCCGCCGGCACTGTCACCCGGATGTCGTAGAGCGCCTCGTCCGACGGCTGGTCGTTCGCCGGGTACCAGGTGAACGCCCCGAACGGCTCCTGCATGGTCCAGAGGCCGCCCTCCTTGGTGACTGTGAGACCCAGGGCCTCGGTGTCCTTGCGGTGCGACGGCATCGGGGTCGTCCTCGGCCGGCCGTGGTAGGCGACCACAAGGGTCACCGGCTGGTCCGCCACCACCGGAGCGGACACCGTCAGCTTCTCCTTCGCCACCGCGCCGGGAACCGTCGCGCCGTCCAGCGTGACGCTGTCGACCTGGTAGGGCATGAAGTCGAGGACCAGGTTCGGCGCGTCCTTCACCGGCCGGATCCGCAGCGTGGCGGTGCCGGTGAGGGTGGTGGTCGACGGCGCCCACTCCAGCGCGAGGTCGTAGTGCAGGACATCCAGGGCGTCGGTGCCCCGGGCCGGATAGACCGGGTCGGCCACCGGCGTCGACCGCCCCGCCTGCCAGGCGGCGTAGTCGACGGCGGGCGCGGAGGGGCTCGGCGAGGTGGAGGCGGAGGGGGTCGCGGCCGGGGCGGCGGGAGCGGTGGTGCACCCGGCGACGAGCAGCGGTCCGAGGACCATGATCAGGGTTACTGGGCGGCGCATCAGCGCACCCTACGGCAGCGATCGGCCTTCGTGGGGGCGTCTCGGCTGGCACAGGTTGCGAGACCCTGCCAGGCTGGCGCTCGTGTATGACTACGACCTGCTGGTGCTGGGCTCCGGACCGAGTGGACAGAAGGCGGCGATCGCCGCGGCCAAGCTGGGCCGGCGCGTCGCGATCGTGGACCGCCGCGACATGCTCGGCGGCGTGTGCATCAACACCGGCACCGTACCGTCGAAGACGCTGCGCGAGGCAGTGCTCTACCTGACCGGGCTGAGCCAGCGCGACCTCTACGGCAGCAGCTACCGGGTCAAGGAGGACATCACCGTCGCCGACCTGGCCGCCCGCACCCAGCACGTGATCACCCGGCAGACCGACGTCATCCGCAACCAGCTCGCCCGCAACAAGGTCTCGCTGATCACCGGCACCGGCCGGTTCGCCGACGCCCACTCCGTCTGGGTGGACGCCGGCTCCGGCCGGGAGACCCGGGTCAGCTTCGACAAGGCGGTCATCGCCGCCGGCACCCGCCCGGCCCGCCCGGACAGCGTCGACTTCGACGACCGGACCATCGTCGACTCCGACGGCGTCATCAACCTCCAGGCCGTCCCGCGCAGCATGGTCGTGGTCGGCGCCGGGGTGATCGGCATGGAGTACGCGTCCCTGTTCGCCGCGCTCGGCACCAAGGTGACAGTGGTCGAGCGCCGCCCGCGGATGCTCGACTTCTGCGACGAGGAGATCGTCGAATCACTGAAGTACCACCTGCGGGACCTGTCGGTGACCTTCCGCTTCGGCGAGGAGGTGGCCGCCGTGGAGAAGCACCGCAGCGCCGCGCTCTGCGTCCTGCGCAGCGGCAAGAAGATCGTCGCGGACACGGTCATGTACTCCGCCGGCCGGCAGGGGCAGACCGACGACCTCGCGCTGGAGGCGGCCGGGCTCACCGCCGACCACCGGGGCCGGATCACCGTCGACGCCGACTACCGCACCGCCGTCGACAACATCTACGCCGTCGGTGACGTGATCGGCTTCCCCGCACTGGCGTCCACCTCGATGGAACAGGGCCGCCTGGCCGCCCAGCACGCCTGCGGCGAGCCGGCACGCGGCATGTCGGACCTGCAACCGATCGGCATCTACACCATCCCGGAGATCAGTTTCGTCGGTAAGACCGAGGAGGAGCTGACCGAGGCGTCCGTCCCGTTCGAGGTGGGCATCGCCCGCTACCGGGAGCTGGCCCGGGGGCAGATCGTCGGCGACTCGTACGGGATGCTGAAGCTGCTGGTCTCGCCCGAGGACGGGCGGCTGCTCGGCGTGCACGTGTTCGGCACCGGCGCGACCGAGATCGTCCACATCGGGCAGGCCGTGATGGGCTGCGGCGGCACAGTCGACTACCTGCTGGACGCGGTCTTCAACTACCCGACGCTGGCGGAGGCGTACAAGGTGGCCGCCCTCGACGCCGCCAACAAGATCCGCAACATCACCCGAATCGACACCTGACCCCGCCCTCCCCGTCGATCTTGCACTTACTGCCCGTTCGGCGCCCGATATGACCTCTATGCCGGGGCCGCGAGTGCATGATCGACGCAGCGTCGGGGTGGGGTCAGCGGCCGGTGGCGTAGCCCTGGGCGCCTCGGGGGTTGGCCGCGGCGGACAGGACTCCGGTACGCGGGTCGCGGGTCACCGCGCACATGCGGCCCAGGCTCCACGGGTCGGACAGGCGTACGGTGTGGCCGCGGGCGCGCAGGCCCGCCAGCACGTCGTCGTCGATCCGGTCCTCCAGCACCAGCACGCCGGGCTCGACCTCGCGCGGGTAGAACGAGGCCGGGAAGCTCGTCGTGTGCCACGTGGGGGCGTCGATCGCCTCCTGCAACTCCTGCCCGCCGGCCAGGTGCCGCAGCAGGAACAGCAGCTGCCACTGGTCCTGCTGGTCACCGCCGGGCGTACCGCAGGCCAGCACCGGCTCGCCGTCGCGCAGCACGAGCGTCGGGCTGAGCGTGGTACGCGGGCGCCGGCCCGGCCGCAGCGTCGAGGCGAGCCCCTCCTCCAGCCAGCACATCTGCAACCGGCTGCCGAGCGGGAAGCCCAGCTCCGGGATGGTGGGTGAACTCTGCAGCCAGCCGCCGCTGGGCGTGGCGGAGATGATGTTGCCCCACCGGTCCACCACGTCGACGTGGCAGGTGTCGCCGCGGGTCACGCCGTCGGCCCGTACCGTGGGTTCGCCGGTGCTCGGGTCCTGCGGGACGGGCCGGCCGGCGGCATGGGTGTGCAGGTACGACGGCAGCCGGGGTGGCGCGCCTGCCGGGCTGCCGGGGCGCAGTGACGTGTCGGCGCGCTCGCCGACCAGCGCGGCCCGCGCGCGGGCGTAGCCGGCCGACAGCAGCGCGGAGCCCGGGACGTCGGTGTCGCCGTACCACGCCTCGCGGTCGGCGAAGGCCAGCTTCAGCGCCTCGGCCTGCGCATGGACGCCGTCCAGGCTGGACGGGTCGTGGACACGCGGGTCGTCGAGCGCGTCGAGAATGGAGAGGGTCTGCAGCAGCACCGGGCCCTGGCCCCAGAAGCCGGTCTTGGCGACCGTGTGCCCGTGCCAGTCCAGCGTGACCGGTTCCTCCCAGGTGGCCGACCATCCGGCCAGGTCGTCACCGGTGACCAGCCCGGCGTGCGCGCGCCCGCTGGAGTCGCGGAACGGCAGCCGGCTGAACGCGTCGATCGCCTCGGCGACGAAACCCTCCCGCCAGGCGCGCCGGGCCGCCTCGATCTGCGTCTCGCGGTCCGTACCGGCGGCCCGTCCGGCGTCGACGAGGCGGCGCAGCGTGTCCGCGTACGCCGGGTTGGTGACCATCTCCCCCGGCGCGGGCGGGCGGCCGTGGCGGAGCCAGAGTCGCGCGGAGGTCGGCCAGTGGTCGGTGAAAAGCGACCGGACCCGCGCGACGGTCTGCCCGGCGGCACCGACGAGCGGGTGGCCGGCGGCGGCGTAGCCGATCGCCGGTTCCAGCACCTCGGCGAGCGTGCGGGTGCCGTGGTCGCGCAGCAGCAGGAGCCAGGCGTCGACAGCGCCCGGCACCACGGCGGCGAGCGGGCCGGCACCGGGCGCGAGGTCAAGGCCGAGCGAGCGGAAGTGCGCCGCGGTGGCGGCGGCCGGGGCCGGTCCCTGACCGCACAGCACGCGCGGGGTGCTGTCGGTCGCGGTGGCGAGGATCGCGGGCACCTCGCCGGCCGGGCCGTTGAGGTGCGGCTCCACGACGTGCAGCACGAACCCGGCGGCGACAGCGGCGTCGAAGGCGTTGCCGCCGCGTTCCAGCACGCCCATCGCGGACTGGCTGGCCAGCCAGTGCGTGGAGGAGACCATGCCGAACGTGCCGCGCAGCGTCGGCCGGGTGGTGAACGTCATCGGCGGTGCTCCTACACGGTGCCGGCGGCGCGCGTCGCCGCGTCGTTCCCCACGCCGCCGTCGCGCTCGCCGTCGAGCGGGAACAGGCACGCCGCGTCGTGGCCGGGCCCGACCTCGGCGAGCGCCGGATCGGTCTCGGCGCACGCGGGGCGGGCCTGGGGGCATCGGGTACGGAAGCGGCAGCCACTCGGCGGGTCCACCGGGCTGGGGATGTCGCCGGTGAGCACGATCCGGCGGCGCTCCCGCTCGACGCGCGGGTCGGCGACCGGCACCGCGGACAGCAGCGCGGCCGTGTAGGGGTGCGCCGGGCGCCGGTAGATCCGCTCGGGTGGGCCGGTCTCGACGATGCGGCCCAGGTACATCACCGCGATCCGGTCGCTCATGTGCTCGACGGCGGCCAGGTCGTGCGCGATGAACAGGTAGGTGAGCCCGAGGTCGCGTTGCAGGTGCCGGAGCAGGTTCATGATCTGCGCCTGGACGCTCAGGTCGAGCGAGGCGATCGGCTCGTCCAGGACGATCAGGTCCGGCTCGCCGGCCAGCGCCCGGGCCACGCCGACGCGCTGGCGCTGGCCGCCGGACAGCTCGTGCGGATAGCGGCCGGCGGTGTCGGCGCGCAGGCCGACCAGGTCCAGCAGCTCCGCGACCCGGGTACGCCGGGCGGCGGCGGACGCGGCGAGCCGGTGCACGACCAGCGGCTCGGCGATGCTGTCACCGACCGTCCGGCGTGGATCCAGCGACGCCTGCGGGTCCTGGAACACCATCGCGACGTGGCGCCGCGTCGCCCGCAGGCGTCGGCGCGACCAGCGGGTCACGTCCTCGCCCGCCACCCGGACCCGCCCGGCGGTCGGGTCGACCAGCCGCAGCAGCGCCAGACCGGCCGTGGACTTGCCGCTGCCCGACTCGCCGACCAGGCCGAGCGTCTCGCCCCGGCGGACGGCGAGACTGACGCCGTCCACCGCGCGGACCGTTCCGGCCGGGGTCGGGAAGTGCACCTTCAGGTCGTCCAGCTCGGCGACCAGGTCCGGGGTCTCGGCGCTCATCCGGCCTCTCCACGGTAGAAGGTACGGACCGTGTGCCCGTCGCCGACCGGCGTCAGCGGGGGCAGCTCGTGCTCGCAGCGGGGGTCGGCGCGTACCGGGCAGCGCGGCCAGAACGCGCAGCCCGGGGGCAGGTCCAGCGGGCTCGGCGGCGAACCGGGGATGGCCACGAGGTCCTCGCCCCGCCGTGACGGGTCCGGCCGGGCCGCGAGCAGCGCCCGGGTGTACGGGTGCGTGGGCGTGTCGAACACCGCGTCGACCGGGCCCTGCTCGACGATGCGTCCCCCGTACATGACCGCCACGGTGTCCGCGATGCCGGCGACCACGCCCAGGTCGTGGGTGACCCACACGACGGCGGTGCCCAGCCGCGCCTGGAGGTCGGCGACCAGCTCGATGATCTGCGCCTGGGTGGTGACGTCGAGCGCTGTGGTCGGCTCGTCGGCGATCAGGAGGTCCGGCTCGCAGGCGAGCGCCATGGCGATGGCGACGCGCTGGCGCATGCCGCCGGAGAACTGGTGCGGGTACGCGTCGACGCGCCGCGCGGCCGACGGGATGCCCACCAGTTCCAGCAGCTCCACCGCCCGGTCGCGGGCGGCGCGGCGGGTCAGTCCGAGGTGTTCCTCGGCCGCCTCGGTGACCTGCCGGCCCACCGGCAGCACCGGGTTGAGCGAGGTCATCGGATCCTGGAAGACGAACCCGACGTGCCGGCCGCGTACCTTGCGGCGGCGGTCGTCGGGCAGCGCGGTCAGCTCGGTGTCGAGCAGCCGCACCCGGCCGGTCACAGCGGCGGCGCGCGGGGCGAGGCCGGTGGCGGCGAGCAGTGTCATGCTCTTGCCGCTGCCGGACTCGCCGACCAGGGCGAACGTCTCCCCCGGCCGTACCTGCCAGGACACCCCCGCGACGGCACGGACCGGGCCGCGGCGGGTGCCGACGGTGACTGTGAGGTCGTCCACGGACAGCACGGTCGAGTCGGCCGCGGAGGGCCGGCGTTGGCTCGGCATACGCTCGGTGCGCTCGCTCATGCGGTGCTCCTGCGTGCTTCGGCGAGGGTCAGCTGGCGCGGGTCGAGCACGTCCCGCAGCGCGTCGCCGACCAGGTTGAACGCCAGCACGGTGAGGAAGATCGCCGCGCCGGGGAACACGCCCAGCCACCACGCGTCGGTGACGAACCCGCGCCCGTCGAACAGCATCCGTCCCCAGGCCGGGGCCGGCGGCTGGATGCCCAGGCCGAGGAAGGACAGCGCGGCCTCGGAGAGGATCGCGAACGCCAGCGACAGGGACGTCTGCACGATCAGCGGCGCGGCGATGTTCGGCAGTACGTGCCGGCGCATGATGCGCAGGTCGGACGCCCCGATGGAGACGGCGGCCCGGACGAACACCTGCTCGCGTACGGACAGCACGCCGGCGCGGGTGATCCGGGCGAAGATGGGCGTGTAGACCACGCCGATGGCGACCATAGCGGTGAGCAGGCCGGGGCCGAGCACCGCCACGATGGCCACCGCCAGCAGCAGCACGGGGAACGCGAACAGCACGTCCATGCAGCGCATGAGCACGCTGTCCAGCCAGCCCCGGTAGTAGCCGGCGAACAGCCCGAGCGTCACGCCCGCGACGAGCGCGATGCCGACGCTGACGGCGCCGACCTGCAGCGACACGCGGGCGGCGACGAGCACCCGGCTGAGCACGTCGCGGCCCAGCTCGTCGGTGCCGAACGGGTGCGCGCCGCTGGGCGGGCGCAGCATCTGGTCCACGTCGACGTCGTTGACACCGGCCGGTGCCAGCCACGGGCCGGCCACGCCGACCACGACGAGCAGCACCAGCACGATCGTGCCGCCGACGGCGAGCGGGTCACGGCGCAGCGCGTCGAGGACGCGGCGTCCGGTGCTCTCGGTCGTGGCGCTCACTTGACCGTGATCCTCGGGTCGAGGCGGGCGTAGAGGATGTCCACCAGCAGGTTGACCAGCAGGAACAGCGCCGCGACGAGCAGCACCGCACCCTGCAGGACGGGATAGTCGCGGGCCTGCACGGCGTCGAAGGTGAGCCGGCCGATGCCGGGCCAGGCGAACAGCACCTCGATCACGATGACGCCGCCGAGCAGGCTCGCCAGTTGCACGGCGACCACCGTCACCACCGGGATCAGCGCGTTGCGCAGCACGTGCCGCACGATCACCACCCGGTTGCGCAGCCCTTTCGCCTCGGCGGTACGCACGTAGTCGGCGGAGAGCACCTCCAGCACGGAGGAGCGGATGAACCGGGTGAGGATCGACGCGGTGACCAGGCCGACGGTGACCGCCGGCAGCGCCACGTGGGTGGCCCACCGGCCGGGGTCGTCGGTCAGCGCCACGTAACCCGACGGGGGCAGCCAGCCGAGCACCCCGGCGAACAGCAGGATGCCCATGATGCCCATCCAGAAGTCCGGCACGGAGACGCCGAACTGGCTGAACACGCGGGCCGCGTGGTCGACGGCGGAGCCGCTGCGTACCGCCGCGACGATGCCCAGCGGGAACGCGACGAGCAGCGCGAACACCACGGCGGTGACGGCGAGCGACAGCGTGGCGGGCAGCCGTTCCAGCACGATCGCGCTCACCGGCTGGCCGGTGCGGAAGCTGACCCCCAGGTCACCGGTGAGCGCGTGCCCGAGGTAGCTGGCGTACTGCACGGGCAGCGGCTGGTCGAGGCCGGCGCGTTCCCGCAGCGCCTCGTACGTCTGCGGGTCGAACCGGGTGCCGAGCGCCACCCGGACCGGATCACCCGGCACCAGTTGCAGCAGCAGGAACACCACGAGCGTCACGCCGACCAGCACGACGGCCGACTGGAGTACCCGCCGCAGGACGAAGCGGGCCATCACTTGGCCAGGGCGACCGACCGGAACCGGATCGCCCGGTCGGTGCGCACGTCGTAGCCGGACACCTTCTTCGACCAGCCCTGCACCACGTCCGGGTTGTAGAGGTAGAGGTAGCTGGCGTCGTCGACGATCTGCTTCGCCGCCTGCTCGTACGCCTGCTTGCGAGCGCCCTGGTCGGTCTGGGTGCGCGCGTCGTCGAGCAGCTTGTCGACGGCCGGGTTCTTGTACTTGTGGAAGTTGAACGTGCCGCCGCTGTGGTGCTGGGCGTAGTAGAACTCGTCCGGGTCGATGTTGCCGAGCCAGCCGAGCATGAACCCGTCGAAGTTGCCCTTGGCCTGCTCGTCGAGCCACTGGGCGAAGTCCAGCGTACGGATCTTGACGGTGATGCCGACGTCCTTGAGCTGCGCGGCGATGACCTGCGCGGCGGTGACCGTCTCGGGGTACTCGCTGGTGACCATCAGGTCCATGGTCAGGTTGCTCACGCCGGCCTGGCCGAGCATCTGCTTCGCCTTGCCCGGGTCGTGGCTGTAGGGCGCGTAGTCGTAGTAGAAGGCGCTGGCCTTCGGGATGGCGGTCTGGTTGACGGTGGCGAGCCCGAACTTCGCCGCCTTGGTGATCGCCTCGCGGTCCAGCGCGTACCCGATGGCGCGCCGCACCTCGGGGTTGTCGAACGGCTTACGAGCCTCGTTGAGCGCCACATACCAGTAGTCGGTCGAGGGTGCCGACTTCACGGTGATGTCGCCGTCGTCCTTGAGCGAGCCGACCTGCTGGGGCGGCAGGTTGTCGGTCCACTGGACCTGGCCGCTGCGCAGGTTCTGCAACGCCACAGTGGGGTCCTTGACGAAGGTGAACGTGACGCCGTCCAGCTTCGGCTTCTCGCCCCAGTAGGAGTCGTTGCGCACCAGCTTGACGCTGTCGCCGGAGGTGTAGCCGGCCACCTTGAACGGGCCGCTGCCGACCGGGGCGGTCTTCACCGTGCCGGACTCCACGTTGGACTTCTCCACGATCGCCACGCCCTTGAACCCGCCGAGGTTCGCCAGCAGGTTCGGCGTGGGCGCGCTCAGCGTCACCACCACGGTGGCCGGGTCGGGCCCGGTGACCGACTTGACGGTGGCGAACTTGTACGCGTTGTTCAGCTTCTCCTTGATGATCCGCTCGAACGAGTAGACGACGTCCTCGGAGGTCAGCGGCGACCCGTCGGAGAACTTGACGCCTTCGCGCAGCGTGAACGTCCAGGTCAGCTGGTCGTCGCTGGTGGTCCACTTCGTCGCCAGCGACGGCACCATCTTCAGGTCGGCGTCCGGCTCGACGAGCGTGTCGTAGACGTTCTCCAGCACCTGGAAGCTGTAGTAGGCCGAGGTCTTGTGCGGGTCGAGCTGGTCGGGCTCACCGCCGATCGCGGCGTTGAGGACTCCCCCGGCGCCGCCGGCGTTCCCCCCGCCGCCGACGTCGACCGCCTCGCCTCCGGTGCATCCGGACAGGACGCCGACGGTCAGTGCGAGCGCGGCGCCGAGCACACCGATCTTGTTCCTGGACACGGGCCCCCCTAGCCACTTCCCGGACAAAAGAAAGTTTCGGCGAGTCTTCTCCCCGAGCGGGATGATGTCAACGAATGCCGCCAAAGTGACTGGTCGGCCGCCGCTTGCCGGTGCGGAGTGAACGGTGGTTCAATCCGGGCCCGACCTGATCCGCCACCGCCCTGGGAGTTGCCGCCGTGATCACGCACGATGTCGTCAACCAGGTACCCCCGATGGTCGGCCACGACACCGCCGACGACCCGGCCCTGCGCGACGGCGTGACCCGCGAGGGCGCGGGCTGGGCGCTGCCCGGGCTGCACGAGCTGGGCCGGCTCGCCGGTGGCGAGGAGGCCGCCGAACACGGGCGGCTCGCCAACGAGCACCCGCCGGTGCTGCGCACCCACGACCGGTACGGCCACCGCATCGACGAGGTGGAGTTCCACCCGTCCTGGCACGAGCTGATGCGTACCGCCGTCGGGCACGGCCTGCACGCCGCGCCGTGGGCCGACGACCGGCCGGGCGCGCACGTGGCCCGCGCCGCCGGCTTCTACCTGTGGCGGCCCGACGCCGGGCACGGCTGCCCGATCTCGATGACCTACGCGGCGGTGCCCGCGCTGCGGCACAGCCCGAACCTGGCCGCCCGCTACGAGCCGCTGCTCGCCACCCGCGAGTACGACTTCGGGCTGCGCCCGCCGCAGACCAAGCGCGGCCTGCTCGCCGGCATGTCGATGACCGAGAAGCAGGGCGGCTCGGACGTCCGCGCCAACACCACCACGGCCCAGCCCGAGCCGGACGGCAGCTACCGCCTCGTCGGGCACAAGTGGTTCACCTCGGCGCCCATGTGCGACCTGTTCCTCACCCTCGCCCAGGCGCCCGGCGGCCTCACCTGCTTCCTGGTCCCCCGCGTGCTGCCCGACGGCACCCGCAACCCGATGCGGCTGATGCGGCTCAAGGACAAGCTCGGCAACCGCTCCAACGCCTCCGCCGAGGTCGAGTACGAGCACGCGGTGGCCTGGCGCGTCGGCGACGAGGGCCGGGGCGTGCGCACCATCATCGACATGGTCAACCTGACCCGGCTCGACTGCGTGATCGGCGCGGCGGCCGGGATGCGCCACGGCGTGACCACCGCCGTGCACCACGCCACCCACCGGCGGGCGTTCGGCGACTACCTGGCCGACCAGCCGCTGATGCGCAACGTGCTGGCCGACCTGGCCGTCGAGTCCGAGGCGGCCACCGTCCTGATGGTCCGGCTCGCGGGCGCGACCGACCGGTCGGCGCGCGGCGACGACGGCGAGACCGCGTTCAAGCGCCTCGCCCTGGCCGTCGGCAAGTACTGGGTGTGCAAACGCTGGCCCGGCCACGCCGCCGAGGCGCTGGAGTGCCTGGGCGGCAACGGCTACGTCGAGGAGTCCGGCATGCCCCGGCTGTTCCGCGAGTCGCCGCTGAACTCGATCTGGGAGGGCTCCGGCAACGTCGCCGCGCTGGACGTGCTGCGCGCGCTCACCCGGGAACCGCAGGTGCTCGCCGCGTACGAGGCGGAGGTGGCCGCCGCGGCCGGTGCGGACGCCCGGCTGGACGCCGCCGTGCGCCGGGTGCGCGACGAGCTGGCCGACCACACCGACCTGGAGCTGCGCGCCCGGCGCGTGGTCGAGCGGCTGGCGCTGGTGCTCCAGGGCGCGCTGCTGGTGCGCCACGGCCACCCGGCGGTCGCCGACGCGTTCTGCGCGTCCCGGCTCGACGGCGACCACGGCCAGGCGTACGGGACGCTGCCGGGCGGGCTGGACCTCGCCGCGATCATCGACCGCGCCACCCCGAAGATCGGCTGAGGATGTGGTGATGCGGCTCGCCTCGATCCACCTGTACCCGGTCAAGTCCCTCGGCGGCGTCGACGTCGACCGGGCCGACGTCCAGCCGTGGGGGTTGCGTCACGACCGCCGCTGGCTGGTGCTGCGCCCCGACGGCGGCAAACTGGGCTCGACCGCCCTGCCGGCGCTGCTCGGCCTGACCGCCGCCCCCGGTCCCGGATCGATCACGCTCACCGCCCGCGACGGATCGTCGCTCACGGTCGCCGAACCGGTCGACGGTCCGCCCGTCGCCACCGACGTGTCCCGGCTGGACACGGTCCGGCTCGCCGGCGCCGAGGCCCACGACTGGCTCTCCGCGCGGCTGGGCCGGCCCGTGCGGCTGGCCTGGCTGGACGACCCGCGCCGCCGGCCGATGTCGGCCGAGCACGGCGGCGGGCCCGGTGATCCGCTGAACCTGTCCGACGCCGGACCCCTGCTCGTCGCCACCGTGCCGTCGCTGCGACGGCTGCGGGACTGGATCGTCGAGGGCGCGCTGGAACGCGGCGAGCCCGCGCCGGAGCCGCTGGCGATGGCCCGATTCCGGCCGACGGTGGTGCTGGACGGGCCGCTGGAGCCGTTCGCCGAGGACGGCTGGAGGCGTGTGCGCATCGGCGCCGTCGACTTCCGGTTCTCCGAACGCTGCGACCGCTGCTCGGTGACGCTGATCGACCCGGAGACCCTCGCCAGCGGGAAGGAGCCGATCCGCACGCTGGCGCGGCACCGGCGCCACGACGGGAAGACCTGGTTCGGCATCCGCCTGGTCCCTCTGACCACTGGCGAGATCCGGGTCGGCGACCCGGTCGTCGCGGGCTGAGCGTGGTCAGCCCGCAGTGACCGCCCGGGGCCGCCACTCGTCGGCCAGGACCGCGTAGACGAGCTGGTCGGCCCAACCGTCCCGGAACCGGTAGCTGCGCACGTGCCGCGCCTCCCGACGCATTCCGAGCCGGGCCATCAGGCGGGCCGACGGCTCGTTGTCCGCGTGGCATCGGGCGATCACCCGGTGCGGTCCGCCGCGCTGCGCCACACCAGCTCGACCGCGCCGACCACCCGCGCGTCGCGCACCACGGCGAGCGTCAGGCAGTCGCCCTCCGCGCGCAGCGCGTCCTCGCCGGTCATCGCGGTCACCGACGACAGGGACTCCGCCCGGGTACGCGGCGCGGCGCCGGCCATCCAGCGGACCACGTCCGGGCGGCGCTGCCAGGCGTGCACGTCGTCGAGGTCGTCGAGGGTGACCGGGCGCAGCAGCAGCCGGGGCGTGCGCAGCGGGTACGCGGGGTGGGCCACCGGGCGATGGTAGGGGAACCTAGTGTGGGGCGCATGGTCGTTTCCGCCGACGACGGCAACCCGCTCACCCGGCTCACGCTCGACCAGCTCCGGCAGCGCACCAGCGTGAAGTGGCGGCTGTACCCGCCGGACGTGCTGCCGCTGTGGGTCGCCGAGCAGGACGTGCCGCTGGCGCCGCCGGTGGCCGAGGCGCTGCGCCGGGCGGTCGAGCTGGGCGACACCGGCTACTCGTACGGCACCGGGTACGCCGAGGCGGTCGGCGGGTTCGCCGCGCAGCGGTGGGGCTGGGCCGACTTCCCGGTCGGCCGGACCTCGCTGGTGCCGGACGTGATGATGGGCACGGTCGAGGTGCTGCGCCTGGTCACCGGCCCGGGTGACGCGGTGGTGGTCACTCCCCCGGTCTACCCGCCGTTCTACGCGTTCGTCACGCACGCCGACCGGCAGGTGATCGAGGCGCCGCTCGGCGCGGACCTGCGACTCGACCCGGCCGCGCTGGAGGAGGCGTTCCGGCGCGCCCGCGCGACCGGTGACCGGCCGGCGTTCCTGCTCTGCAACCCGCACAACCCGACCGGTGTGGTGCACCGGCCCGACGAGCTGGCCACCGTCGCCGAGCTGGCCGCCCGGCACGGCGTACGGGTGGTGGCCGACGAGATCCACTCGCCGCTGGCGCTGCCCGGCGCGCGGTTCACCCCGTACCTGACGGTGCCGGGCGCCCAGAACGCGTTCGCGCTGGTCTCGGCGTCGAAGGCGTGGAACCTGGCCGGGCTCAAGGCGGCGCTGGCGGTCGCCGGTCCGGACGCGGCGGACGACCTGGCCCGGATGCCGGAGGAGGTCAGCCACGGTCCCAGTCACCTCGGGGTGCTCGCGCACACCGCCGCGTTCCGGGCCGGCGGCCCGTGGCTGGACCGGCTGCTCGACGGCCTGGACGCGAACCGGGCGCTGCTCGGGTCGCTGCTGAGCGAACACCTGCCCACTGTGTCGTGGCGGCCGCCCGAGGGCACGTACCTGGCCTGGCTGGACTGTCGGCGTCTCGGCGTACCCACCGAGGCGGGCGACGGACCGGGGGTGGCGAGCGACCTGGCCGGGCCGGCGCGGATGTTCCTCGACCGGGCGCGGGTGGCGCTCAGCTCCGGGCACGTCTTCGGCACCGGTGGCACCGGGTTCGTGCGGCTGAACTTCGCCACCTCCCCCGCCGTGCTCACCGAGGCGGTCACCCGGATGGGCCGCGCCGCACGCGACTGACCGGCAGCCCACGGTCAGCTCGCGGCGAGGCGTACCCCCTGGTCGTCGCCCTCGGACAGGAACGACGCCAGCGCGGCGCCCTCCTCGGCGGCGGCCGTGCGCTCGGCGCGGGTGAACGCGCGCAGCGGGCTGACCACCACGACGCCCGCGTCGACCGTCCAGGTGGCGGCGACCCGGCCGTCGACGAGCACGAACCGGGCCCCGGCCACGGAGAGGTTGCGGTGGGCGTCGTCGATGATCCGGCTGCGGTCGTGGTAGCCGAGCACGGCGTTGTCGAAGGCGGGCAGGAACCGCACCGGTGCGGGGGTGTCCGGGGCGGGCCGGGGCGCGTCCGGCAGGTCCAGCAGCGTCCGGCCGCGCGCGTCGCGGAAGGCCACCAGGTCGTCGCGGACCGCCGCCACCGCCGCGGGCAGCCCGGCGAGGCCGCACCAGGCGCGCAGGTCGGCCGACGCGGCCGGCCCGAACGCGGCCAGGTAGCGCCGCACCAGCGCGCGCCCGGCCGGGTCGTCGCCGTCCGCGCGGGGCGGGTCGGCGTCGCGGCCCAGCCACCGGGCCAGAGCGACGGTACGGACGCCGGCGGCGGTCCGCCACAGTCCGCGCGGCGGCGCCTGCACGGCCGGGACCAGCGCGAGCACGATCTCGCCGAGCGCCCGCCGGTCGGCCGCCGGCCAGCGCGCGGCGAGCGCCCCCACGATCTCGGCGGTCGTGCGGGGCTCGCCGTCGGCCATGACCACCCGGGCCGCCGCGGCGAGTTCGCCGAGGTCGACCCCGTCGAACTCGCCGCGGTAGACGCCCAGCACCCGCTGCCGCAGCATCGCGTCGTGCCGGGACCGCCAGGCCAGCACGTCGCCGGCCGCGAGCAGGTGCACTGTGCGGCGCATCAGGTGGGTACGCACCACGCGGCGGCGCACCAGCAGGTCCGACAGGACCGCCGGGTCGAAGGCCCGCAGCCGTGACCAGAGCCCGACGTACGGCTCCTGCGGCTCCTGGGCCTGCAACCCGCACAGGTGCGTGACGGCGTCGGCCACCGGCAGGTCGGAGCGGTCCAGCAGCAGTTGCCGGGCGAGCGTGGCCCGGTTGAGCGTCAGCTGGTCGAGCACTGTCATCGCGGTGGCCTCCAGCCCGCTCAGGTGGTGGTCTGCCCGTCGATGGTCTCGCGCAGGATGTCCGCGTGCCCGGCGTGCTGGGTGGCCTCGGCGATGACGTGGATCAGCACCCGCCGGACGCTGCGGACCGAACCGGGCTCGCTCCACGGCGCGTCCGGCACCGGCCAGGTCGCCGACAGGTCCTCGACGCCGGCGACGATCTCCTCGGTGCGCGCGGCGATGCGGGCGTACCGGTCCAGGATCGCCGGCAGCGTGTCCTCGGGCAGCATCTGGAAGTCCCGCTCCCGCTCGATCGCCCACTGCGGCAGCTCGCGGGCCTGCCCGGACATGAAGTCCTCCCAGGTGACGCCCTCGGGCATGGCGAAGGACATCGCCGACGGGCCCTCGACCACGAACCGCAGCCATGCCTCCTCGGTGGACGCGACGTGCTTGATCAGGCCACCCAGGCAGAGCGCGCTGACTGTCGGCTTCTGCCCGGCCTGCTCGTCGGTCAGGCCGCGGACCGTGTTGATCAGCATGTTCCGGGCGTCTGCCAGCTCGGCCAGCAGGTCGGCCCGCTCGGCGTCCAGAGTGGTGGGGGTCGTGGTGGTGCCGGTCATCGTCATCGGTTCCTTCCAGTCCTGATCGGTACGGGTCCACCCTCGCAGGCACAGCGGTCAGGAAGTGTCCTCTTCTCGCGGCAGAATGCGTGTCGTGCCGAAGACTTCCGCCCGACTGCTCTCGCTGCTGTCCCTGTTGCAGGCGCGACGGGACTGGCCGGGATCGCTGCTCGCCGAACGCCTGCGGGTCAGCCCGCGTACCGTGCGCCGCGACGTCGACCGGCTGCGCGAGCTGGGTTACCCGATCGAGAGCGCCAAGGGGCCTGACGGCGGCTACCGGCTGGGCGCCGGTTCCGCGCTGCCGCCGCTGCTCTTCGACGACGAGCAGGCGGTAGCGCTCACCGTGGCGTTGCAGACCGCCGCCAGCGGCGTGACGGGCATCGAGGAGGCGGCCGCGCGGGCGCTGACCACGGTGCGGCAGGTGATGCCGGCGCGGCTGCGGCACCGGGTGGACGCGCTGCGGGTCGTCGACGTGCAACGCGCCGGCACGCCCGCTCGGCACCGGGTGGAACCGGCGCTGCTGATGACGTTGAGCGCCGCCGTGCACGCGCGCGAGGAGCTGCGCTTCGACTACGAGCCGGTGTCCGCCGCGCCACCGGACGCGAACTCCCCGCCACGCCGGGCGCAGCCGCACCACCTGGTCACCTGGGGTGGGCGCTGGTACCTCGTCGCCTGGGATCTCGACCGCGAGGACTGGCGCACGTTCCGGGTCGACCGGATCAGCCCGCGTACGCCCACCGGTCCCCGGTTCACGCCCCGCGAGCTGCCCGGCGGCGACGTGGCCGCGTACGTCGCCGGCCGGTTCAAGGGCGCCACCGGGCCGGGTGACTGGCCCTGCCGCGGCGAGGTGATCCTGGACCTGCCCGCCCGCGTGGTGTCGGGGTGGACCCGCGACGGGATCGTCGAGGAACTGGGCCCGGACCGCTGCCGGCTGGTGCTGGGCGCCTGGTCGTGGCCCGGGCTGGCCGCCGTGCTCGGCCGCTACGACGCCGACATCGAGGTGATCGGGCCGCCGGAGCTGCGGGAGGCGTTCGCCCGCCTGGCCCGCCGCTACGCCGCCGCTGCCGGAGACCCGGACGCGCCGGGCCCCCGGTAGCGCCGCCGACCTTCGGTATCCCGCCGTCCGGTCGCCGCCGGCCGGGTGTCAGGCGGCGGAGCGGCGGTCGCCGGGGTCGGTCGTGTCGGCGAGGCCCGCGTACCGCCCCCTGTGGTAGAGCAACGGCGACCCGACGTCGGCGTGCCGCAGCAGTTCCGGCTCGGCGAGCACGACGGCGTGGTCGCCGACCACCACCCGGTCCACCACCCGGCACAGCAGCCAGGCCAGCGTGTCGTCGAGGACCGGCACCCCTTCCGGGCCGGGCCGCCAGCGGGTCGGCTCGGCGAACCTGTCGATCCCGCTGGTGGCGAACCTCCGGGCCACCTCGTGCTGGCCGTGCCCGAGCAGGTGCACCCCGACGTGCCGGGCCCGGGACACCACCGGCCAGCTCGACGAGCCCAGGCCCAGGCAGAACGAGACGATCGGCGGTCGCAGCGACACCGCGGTGAACGAGGTGGCGGTGAACCCGGCCGCGGGCGGACCGGCGGCGGTGACCACCGTGACGGTGCTGGCCTGGTGCCGCAGCAGCGTCCGCAGCGCGTCGGCGTCGGCGTCGACCGGGGTGTCGGCGGGCTCGGGCACGGCGTTCCTCCAAGGTGTACGGGGGCGGGGCGGTCAGACCGTGAAGCCGTGGAACAGCACCGACGCCAGTCCGAGGGCCAGCACCAGGTTGAACACGGTGGCGGCGGCGAACACGGTCACCGGCCGCCAGCCGGCCTCGCGCAGCGACGACACGCGGACCTCCAGGCCGATGCTGACGAAGGCCAGGATGAGGAACCACACGCGCAGGTCGGTCACGATCGCCATGGTGGCCTTGCCGTCCGCGCCGGCCCCGTCCAGGTACCAGGTGGCGATCACCGAGGCGGCGACGAAGCCGAGGACGAACTTCGGGAACCGGCGCCACAGCTCACCGAGCCCGGGGCGCGGGGCGTCCGGGCGGCGCTCCACCCGCAGCGCGAAGTACGCCGTGAGCGCCACCGCGACCACGCCCATCAGCGCGTTCTGGGTGACCTTGACGATGCTGGCGATCTGGAGCGCGTCCTCACCGGCGAGCGCGCCGGCCGCGGTGACGGCGGCGGTGGTGTCGATGTTGCCGCCGATCCAGGCGCCGGCGACCGCGTCGGAGAGGCCGAGCACGTCGGCCAGCCAGGGCAGCAGGAAGATCGACGGCAGCGCGAACGCGATGACCAGGCTGGCCGTGTACGCGAGCTGTTCCCGGCGTGCCCGGACCGCGCCGGCGGCGGCGATCGCGGCGCTGACTCCGCAGATCGACACCGCGGAGGCGAGCAGCGCCCGCAGCTTCTCGTCCAGGCCGAACCGCCCGGCCAGCCACCAGGTGAACAGGAACACGCCGCTGATCAGCAGCAGCGCCTGGGCGATGGCGGGACCGGCGGCGCTCCCGATGACGGCGAGGTTGATCGAGGCGCCGAGCAGCACCAGGCCGGTCTTGATGAAGAACTCGGTACGGAACGCGGCGGAGATCCGGTCCCGCAGGCCGGTCACCGTGACCACGACGTTGCCGAGCAGGCCGAGCAGGATCGCGTAGACCGGGTACTCGACGGCGCCGGCCACGTCCTCGACCGCGCTGCCCTCGGCCCAGACCGGCACGTTCTGTTCCAGGTACCGGGTGAGCGCGGCGAGACCGAGCACCACCAGCAGACCCAGACCGGTCCAGGCCCAGAACGCGCCGGAGCGCAGGTCGGCCCGGGGCGGGGCGATCGACGGCGTACCGTCCGGCCGGTCCACTGAGGTCGCGGCGGGCGAGGCGGGCGCGGCGGTGGACGGGGCGTCAACGGCGCCGGGCCGGGCAGGCGCGGTGGAGGCTGCGGACGGCCCGGCGCCGGCCGATCCGGCGGTGCTGTGGGCCGCGGGTTCCGGGGCGCCGGCCATCACGGCACCAGCCCGGCGGGGATCGCGCCGGCCAGCACCAGGAGCAGCAGCGCGAGGCCGAGGACGGTGGCGGCCCAGTCCTCGCTGAAGGCGAGCCGGGACGTGCCTGCGGTGGGCGGTTCGGGTGGCGTGGGCGCATTGCTCATGAGGGGCTCCTACGGGTACGCGCGGGCGACGGAGGGCAGCCGGGGGCCAGGGGTGACCGACCGGCCGGAGCCGATCGATGGGGAGAGTTTCCTACTTAACTAGTAGGATTACAAGGTCTTCCCGGGCTCCGACTCACCCGCGGCACGGGCAGCCACCACCACGGAGATGCCGTCGAGCACCCGCTGGAGACCGAACTCGAAGGCGTGGTCCGGTCCGTACGCCCCGCCGTGCGCCATCCCGGCCGCGGTGCCGACCCGCGCGGCGAGCGGGAAACTGCCGGCGGTCATGAACTTCTCCAGCCAGGGCCCGTGCGTCTGCCACCACTGGTCGTCGGTCATCCCGGTCTCACGTTCCAGCTCGGCCACGTCCAGTGCGCCCCGGGCCGCGTTCTTCGCGTGCCCCAGCAGGAGCGTGAGAACCGCGTCCATCTCCACGTCGTCGAGCCCGATGTCCACGACCGCGTGCAGTTCGTACTCGTACTTGGCGAGCACGTTCGGGCCGAGCACCGGCCGGGTCGTCTCGGCGCGCAGCAGCCACGGGTGGGCCCGGTAGAGCGCGAGGTTGTCCCGGGCGATGCGTTCCAGCCGGCCGCGCCACCCACCCGGCACGTCGGACGGGCGCGGCAGGTCACCGAGGACGGTGTCCACCATGACGTCGAGCAGTTCCGCCTTGCCCGGGACGTACGTGTAGACGGACATGGTGCCCACACCGAGCGCCTCGCTGACCCGGCGCATGGTGAGCGCGTCGATGCCCTCGGCGTCGGCGATCTCGATGGCGGTGCGCACGATCCGGTCGACGCTGAGACCGGGGCCGGCGCCGCGGCTGGCCGGTTCCCGGGTACGCCACAGAAGGGCCAGGCTGCGGGCGGGATCGGCCTTGCGCCGGCGCTCCTTCGACATGGTGCCGTCATCCTACCGGCCGCGCCGGTAGGCAGACGTCGGCGGGACGTGAAAAAGGCGGCCCGAGAATTGTTCGGGCAAAAAGAATGGCGGGTTCTCCCGCCCTTACCAACATATAGCGCACCCCCGGTCTTGCCGCAAGACCCGGGCAAGGGCGCACAATTGCCGGCCGTAACCCATTGCCGAGCCATTCGAAAGAGCCGCGAAGAGCGGAGGCTCGGCCGTGCCCGTGATCGGAGACGAGTTGAACCTGCCTGCCACGAGCGTTTTCGATCTTCCCCAGCGTCTGTCGGCGAAGGCCGACCCGCACCTGATCGCCGCCGACGAGCGGCACTTCGCCGCCGTCGCGGACAGCCTGCACCGCTCGATCGCCGAGCTGACCGACCGGCTCGACGCGACGCGCCGCGCCGCGGGCGGCCGGGGCCGGCAGGCGGTCGACCGGGACCAGGAGGTACGGCGGCTGAGCGCGCGCCTTCGTACGCTGCGCCGGTACGGCCTGGACCTGTGCCTGGGCCGGATGGTCGGCGCGGACGGCGGCGAGCCGGTGTACGTGGGCCGGCTGGGCCTGACCGACGGCGCGGGCGGCCGGCTGCTGCTGGACTGGCGCTCCCCCGCCGCCGAGCCGTTCTTCGGCGCCACCCACGCCGACCCGATGGGTCTGGCCAGCCGCCGCCGGTACCGGTGGAGCCGAGGGCGGATCACCGACTACTGGGACGAGGTGTTCACCGCCGACGGGCTGGCCGGGCACGCCGCGCTGGACGACCAGTCGGCGTTCATCGCCAGCCTGGGCGCGACCCGGTCGGCGCGGATGCGCGACGTGCTCGGCACCATCCAGGCCGACCAGGACGCGATCATCCGGGCCGGTTCGCGGGGCGCGCTGGTGGTCGACGGCGGTCCCGGCACCGGCAAGACGGTGGTGGCGTTGCACCGCACCGCGTACCTGCTGCACGCCGACCCGCGGCTGGGTGAGCGCCGGGGCGGGGTGCTCGTGGTCGGGCCGCACCAGCCGTACCTGAACTACGTCTCGGACGTGCTGCCCAGCCTGGGCGAGGAGGACGTGCAGATCTGCACGCTCGCCGACCTGGTGCCCGAGGGCGCGGCCGCGGCACCGGAGACCGACCCGGAGGTGGCCCGGCTGAAGGCGTCCGCGGACCCGGTGAAGGTGGTCGACGCCGCGGTCCGGTTCTACGAGGAGCCGCCCGCGGCCGGGATGACTGTCGGTGTCGGGGACGCCGAGCTGCGGCTGAGCACCGACGACTGGACGACGGCGTTCGAGGCGGCCGGACCGGGCGTCCCGCACAACGAGGCCCGCGACGACGTGTGGGAGGAACTCCTCACGGTCCTGGTGGAGAAGTACCGCGGCGACGAGCCGGAGGAGGAGGTCCGCCGGGCGCTGGGGCGCGACCGGGAACTGGTCACCGCGTTCGGCCGGGCGTGGCCGCTGCTCGACCCGCTCGACGTGGTGGCCGACCTGTGGTCGGTGCCGGCCTACCTGCGCCGGTGCGCACCCTGGCTGAGCGCCGAGGAGATCCGTACGCTGCGGCGGGCCGGCACCCGGGCGTGGACGGTGGCGGACCTGCCGTGGCTGGACGCGGCCCGGCGGCGGGTCGGCGATCCGGAGGCGTCGCTGCGGCGGCGCCGCGACGAGGCGGTGCTGGCCGCGCAGCGCGCCGAGATGGACACAGTGGTCGACGCGCTGATCGCGTCGCACGCCTACGACGACGGCGAGGGTCTGATGACCATGCTGTACGGCGAGGACATGCGGGCCAGCCTGGTCGACTCCAGCGCGCTGAGCGCAGCCGATCCGGACCTGCTGGCCGGGCCGTTCGCGCATGTGGTGGTGGACGAGGCGCAGGAGCTGACCGACGCGCAGTGGCAGATGCTGCTGGCGCGCTGCCCGTCGCGCAGCTTCACTGTGGTCGGTGACCGGGCGCAGGCGCGGCACGGGTTCACCGAGTCGTGGCCGCAGCGGCTGGCGCGGGCCGGGTTCGACCACGTCGAGGTGGCGACGCTGACCGTCAACTACCGCACTCCGGCGCAGGTGATGGCGGCGGCCGAGCCGGTGATCCGGGCGGTGCTCCCGGACGCCAACGTGCCCACGTCCATCCGCGACGGCGCCCCCGTGCGGTACGGCGTCCGCGCCGAACTGCGCGCGGTGGTGGACGGCTGGCTCGCCGCCCACGACGAGGGCGTCGCGTGCGTCATCGGCGATCCGGCGTTCCCGGCCTCGGAGCGGGTCCGCTCGCTGACCCCGGAGCTGGCGAAGGGGCTGGAGTTCGACCTGGTGGTGCTGGTCGACCCGGAGTCGTTCGGCGACGGCATCTCCGGCGCGGTGGACCGGTACGTCGCGATGACCCGGGCCACCGGCGAACTGGTCGTGCTCACCGGGCCGTGACCCGTGCCCGGGGGCGGCGCACGGCCGCCCCCGGGGTCCGGCTCAGCGGCTCAGCGCCCGGTAGCGGCGCAGCGACAGCGGCAGGAACACCGCGACCAGCACCAGCGGCCAGAGCACCGCCAGCAGCGGGTGATGCGCCGCCACCCACGAGTCGCCGCCCCAGCCGGGGTTGCCGAACAGCTCCCGGGTGGCGCCGACCGTCGCGGACAGCGGGTTCCACTCGGCTACCGCGCCCAGCCACGCGGGCATCGTGGACGGCGCCACGAACGCGCTGGACAGGAATCCGAGCGGGAACTCCAGCGTCTGCACGGCGGTGACCGCGCTCTGCCCCTTCACCGTCAGGCCGAGGAAGACGCCCACCCAGACCAGCGCGAACCGCAGCAGCAGGATCAGCCCGAGCGCGGCGAGCGTGTCTCCGAGGTCGCCGCGCGCCCGCCACCCGACGGCAAGGCCGACCAGCAGCATGACGGCGAGCGTCACCACCGCGAACATCAGGTCGGCGACCGCGCGGCCGAGCAGCGGGGCCAGCCGGGACACCGGCATGGACCGCAGCCGGTCGGTGACGCCGCGGTCCAGGTCCGCCGAGACCGCCATGGTGGTCATGCTGATGCCGAAGACCATGGTCATGGCGAACATGCCGGGCATCAGGAACTCGCGGTAGCTGCCGCCGCCGGGCACCTGCAGCGCGCCACCGAACAGGTACGCGAACATCAGCACCATCAGGATGTCGAAGCCCAGCGAGCCGATCAGCGGGCCGGGCTCACGCCGCCAGTGCGCCAGCGCGCGCCCGGTCAGCGTCAGGCCGTCACCGGCCAGGGACGGGCGCCGGGCAGGGGTCACTGTCGCGGTCACGCGGTCACCTCCAGGGTGTCGCCGGAACGGGCGGCGGACGGCCCGCCGGTGAGCTGGAGGAACACCTCGTCGAGTGTGGGTCGCCGCAGCGCCACGTCGGCCACCGTCACGCCGTCGGCGTCCAGCGCGCGCAGCACCTCGGTCAGCGCGCCGGCCCGGTCGCCGACCTGCGCGCTGACCGCCCGCCGGTCCGGATCGACAGCCGGCTCCGCCACGGCGACGGCGCGCAGCCGCCCGGCGGCAGTGGCCAGGTCGGCGGCGTCGCGGACGACGAGGTCGATCCGGTCGCCGCCGAGGCGGGACTTGAGCGCGTCGGGGGTGCCCTCGGCGATCACCCGCCCGGCGTCCAGCACGCAGACCCGGTCGGCGAGCTGGTCGGCCTCGTCCAGGTACTGCGTGGTCAGCAGCACCGTGGTGCCGGCGCGCACCAGGTCCCGTACGGCCTCCCACACCTCGTTGCGCCCGCGCGGGTCGAGCGCCGTGGTCGGCTCGTCCAGGAACAGCACGGACGGCGCGAGGATCATGCCGGCGGCCAGGTCGAGGCGGCGGCGCATGCCACCGGAGTACGTCCGTACCGGCCGACCGCCCGCGTCGGTGAGCCCGAACCGGTCGAGCAGTTCGTCGGCGCGCCGCCGCGCCCCGGCCCGGCCCAGGTGGAACAGGCGGCCGAAGACGACCAGGTTCTCCCGGCCGCTCAGTGCCTCGTCCACCGCCGGGTGCTGCCCGACCAGGCCGATGCTGTGGCGCACCCGGTCGGCCTGCCCCGCCACGTCGAAGCCGGCGACCTCGGCCCGCCCGGCGTCGAAGCGCAGCAGCGTGGCCAGGATGCGTACGGCTGTGGTCTTGCCCGCGCCGTTCGGGCCGAGCAGCCCGCAGACCGTGCCCGGTCGCACCGCCAGGTCGAATCCGTCCAGCGCGGCGGTGTCCCCGTACCGCTTGCGCAGGCCCTCCGCGAGGATCGCGTGTTCCACGACTGTGCCCCCTCCGTTGACGACGGCCACTAACGTACAACGTACGGTAGGTTGTCCGCCAGGAGAATCGGCACCACGAAGGCGGACGGTCCGGGCGCGGCGCGCGCCCGGACCGCTGTGCCTACCGCTTGAGCAGCGCGCGCAGCGCCCCGCTGATCTCGCCGGGCGTCTCCTCGGCCATGAAGTGCCCGGCCGTGGTGGTGCGGTGCTCCAGGTCCGGGGCCCAGGCCCGCCACACCGCCGCCGCGTCGTAGCCGAGCGCCGAGCCCCAGTCCTGCTGGATGACGGTGACCGGCATGGCCAGCCGCCGCCCGGCGTCCCGGTCCGCCCGGTCGTGCGCCACGTCGATCCCGGCCGAAGCCCGGTAGTCGGCGACGATCGAGTCGACCGCCTCCCGGGAGGCCCGCAGGTACTCGGCGCGCACCTCGGCCGGCATGGCCGCCGGGTCACCGGCCCAGGCGTCGAGGAAGTGCCCGAAGAACGCGTCGGCGCTGCCCGCGATCATCTTCTCCGGCAGGCCGGGCGGCTGGGCCATCAGGTAGAGGTGGAACGCCACCGACGCGGACACGCCGTGCAGCACGTCCCACATGTCGAGGGTGGGCAGCACGTCCAGCGACGCCAGGTGGGTGACCGCGTCCGGGTGGTCCAGGCCGGCCCGGACCGCCACGAGGGCGCCGCGGTCGTGCCCGGCGAGCGCGAACCGCTCGTGCCCGAGCGCGCGGGCCAGCGCCACCACGTCGGCGGCCATGGTCCGCTTGCTGTACGTGTCCTCGGTGGCGGCGGCCGGCTTGTCGCTGGCGCCGTAGCCGCGCAGGTCGGGGCAGATCACCGTGTGCTCGCCGGCCAGGTCGGCGGCGACGTGCCGCCACATCAGGTGCGTCTGCGGGAAGCCGTGCAGCAGCACGACCGGGCTGCCGGAGCCACCCACTGCCACGTTCAGCGTCACGCCCTCGGCGACCGGAACGCGCTGGTAGTCGAATCCCGCGATGGTGGTGCTCATCTCGAACCCCTCTTTCGTCTCGTCGTACCGGTCCAGCGTGGCGGCACCGGATGAGCAACCGATGAGCGCGATACGGTGACCACCGGGTCGAGGAGGGGTCGGTGCCAGTCGGTTTCGGTGTGCTCGGTCCGGTCACGGCCTGGGACGACGCGGGTGAACCGGTCGACCTGAAGGGCCCCCGGCACCGCGCGGTGCTGGCGCGGCTGGTCGCCGCCCGGGGCCGGACCGTGCCGGTCGGGCAGATCGTCGACGACCTGTGGGACGACCCGCCGGCCGGCGGGGTGGGCGCGGTCCGCACGTTCGTCGCGGCGCTGCGCCGCCGCCTGGAACCGCACCGTCCGCCACGCGAGCCGGCCCGGCTGCTGGTCACCGACGGACCGGGGTACGCGCTGCGCGCCGACCCGGACACCGTCGACGCCTGGCGGTTCGAGGACACCGTCACCGCAACCGCCGATGTGCTGCCCCGCGCCGCGCTGGACCGGCTCGACGAGGCGCTGGGCTGGTGGCGCGGGCCCGCGTACGCCGACTTCGACCAGCCGTGGGCGCACGCCGAACGGTCCCGGCTCGACCAGATCCGGCTCACCGCAGTGGAGCGGCGGGCCGAGGCGCTGCTGGCGCTGGACCGGGCCGCCGACGCCGTACCGGATCTCGATGCGCACGTCGCGGCGTACCCGTGGCGGGAGGACGGGTGGGCGCTGCTGGCGTCGGCGCTCTACCGGGCCGGGCGGCAGGCCGACGCGCTCGCCGTGCTGCGCCGGGCCCGGGAACTGCTGCGCGACCAGCTCGGCCTGGACCCGGGACCTCGGCTGCGGCGGCTGGAGACCGACCTGCTGCGCCAGGCCGAACCCGAGCCGACCGGTCCGGCGCGGGTCTGGGCGGAGACCGCAGCGGCGTACGAACGCAGCGTGGTGCCCGGGGCGCGGGCCCGGCTGGAGTCGACAGTCGGGATGCTGCGCAGCCTCGCCGTGACCGGGCCGGGCGGACTGGAGGCCGCCCGTGACCAGCGCGAGGCCGCCATCACCGCGGCCGAGCATCTGGGCGACCCGGAGTTCACCGCGCGGGTGATCGGCGGGTACGACGTACCCGCGATCTGGACCCGCTCGGACGACCCGGCGCAGGCGGCCCGGGTCGTCGCGGCGGCGGAGCGGGCGCTCGCAGGGCTGGGCCCGGAGGCGCCGGAGGCGACGCGCGCCCGGCTGCTGGCCACCGTCGCCATCGAGTCCCGCGGTACGGCGTCGCCCGGCCCCGCCGAGGCGGCTCGGGAGGCCGAGGCGATCGCCCGGCGGGTGGCCGACCCGGCGCTGCTGGCCCAGGCCCTCAACGGCGTGTACATGCAGACGTTCCAGCGGGCCGGGCTCGCCGCGCGACGCGACGCGATCGGCGCGGAACTGGTCGCGCTCGCGGCCCGGCACGGCCTGGCCACCGCCGAGATCCTCGGGCACCTGATCCGGGTGCAGGCGCGCAGCGCACTGGCCGACTTCACCGCCGCCGACGGGCACGCCGAGGCGGCGGACCGGCTCGCCGCCCGGCACGAGAGCCCGCTCGTCGGCGTGTTCACCGGCGGCTACCGGGCCATGCGGACCGCCGCCAGCGGTGCCGCGTACCCGGAGGCGGAGGCGGCGTACCTGTCTTGGGCGACCGCGCTGGCCGGCTGTGGGATGCCGGGCGTGGAACGCGGGCTGCTGCCGCTGGCGCTGCTCTGCCTGCGGGTGTGGCACGACCGGCCCGCCGTCTTCCCCGTCGGCACCGACTGGGGCCCGTACGCGCCCTGGGCCCGCCCGCTGCTCCTGCTCGCCGACGGCCGCCGCGAGGAGGCCGCCAAGGCGTTGCGCCGCACCCCGGCGCCGCCGCGTGACCTGCTCATGGAAGCCCTGTGGTGCCTGACCGGCCACGCCGCCGTGGCGCTCGGCGACCGGGACGCGATGCTGCGGGCCCGGTCCGCGCTCGCCCCGGCGGCGCACGAGCTGGCCGGGGCCGGTAGCGGCCTGCTCACCGTCGGGCCGGTCGCCGCGCACCTGGACCGCCTCGACACCGCGCTCGGCGTGACCGGCGGGCGGGACGGTTCATGAGGGCGGCTCGGATGACGCGCGCCCTCGGCTAGGGTGCGGCGATGGACGAGCTGAGGCACCTGTTCCGGCGCGCCGCCGACCACGCGGCCGACTACCGGCTGTCGCTGCCGGACCGGCCGGTCGGCGTACCCGTGGACCAGGCCGCGCTGGACAAGGCGTTCGCCGGCCCGCTGCCGGACGCGCCCACCCCGCCCGAGCAGGTGCTCGCGGAGCTGGTGGCCGCTGCCGAACCGGGACTCGTGGCCACCGCCGGGCCGCGCTACTTCGGCTTCGTCATCGGCGGCGCCTCCCCCGCCGCCACCGCCGCCGACATGCTGGCCGCCGGGTGGGACCAGAACGCGTTCAACGCCGTCACCTCCCCCGCCGCGGTCGCCGCCGAGACGGCCGCCGGCACCTGGCTCAAGGAGCTGCTCCGCATCCCGGCCACCGCATCCGTCGGGTTCGTCACCGGCGGGCAGGCCGCCAACACCGCGGGGCTCGCCGCCGCCCGCCACCAGGTGCTCGCCGACGCCGGCTGGGACGTGGAACGACGCGGCCTGCCCGGCGCACCGGCGGTGCGCGTGTTCGCCGGCGCCGAACGGCACGCCACCATCGACAGGTCGCTGCGCCTGCTCGGCCTCGGCACCGACGCGCTGCGCCCGGTGCCGACCGGCCCGCAGGGCGCCATCGACCCGCACGCGCTGGAAGCGGCGCTGCGCGACGCCGGTCCCGGACCGACGATCGTCTGCCTGCAGGCGGGCAACGTGAACACCGGCGCGTGCGACGACCTGCGCCGCGCCTGCGACCTGGTCCACCGGTACGGCGGCTGGGCGCACGTGGACGGCGCGTTCGGGCTGTGGGCGGCCGCCAGTCCGGCCACCCGGCACCTGGTGGACGGGCTGGAGGCGGCCGACTCGTGGGCCTGCGACGGGCACAAGTGGCTGAACCTGCCGTACGACACCGCGTTCGCGTTCTGCGCCCGGCCCGACGTGCACGCGGCGGCCATGTCGTACACGGCCGCGTACCTCGTGGGTTCCGGCGGGGTGCCCGCGGGCGCGGACCTGACCGCGGAGTCCTCCCGCCGCGCCCGTGGTTTCGCGGTCTGGGCGGGCCTGCGGGAGCTGGGCCGCGACGGCGTCGGCGCGCTGGTCGAGCGGTGCTGCGCGCTGGCCCGGCGGTTCGCCGAAGGGCTGGCCGCGGCCGGGTTCGAGGTGGTGAACGACGTGGTGCTCAACCAGGTGCTGGTCGGGTTCGGCGACGACGCGCGCACCGACCGGGTGGTGGCGGCGGTGCAGGCCGACGGGACGTGCTGGGCCGGTGGGACGACGTGGCGGGGACGGCGGCTGATGCGGATCTCGGTGTCGAACGCGACCACCACGGAAGCCGACGTGGACCGGTCCGTGGCGGCGATCGCCCGGCTGGTCCGCTGAGCGGCGTCAGCCGGGCAGACGCAGCAGTTGCCGCCCGGGGAACGGACCGCCGTGCTCCCGCTCCCAGGTGGCGAGGTGGCGCTTCTTCTCCTCGGGCGAGGGGGCGAGGAAGTCGAAGTACGCGAGGATCACCGTGCGGGCCTCGTCGACCGTGTACGACGCCCCCGACGGCACCGGTCCGAGGCTGTCCACGCGGACGCCGGTCGGCGTGCAGCGCACCACGGCCGAGTTGCCCTCGTACTCCTCGTAGTCCGAGCGCCCGGACATCACGTCGTCGATGCACTGCAGCAGTTCGAGGCAGTCCGGGGCGTACGTCTGGATGTCGCTGACGAGCTGGGAGGCGAAGGGGCGGAAACGCGCGTCACCGCCGGTCATGGTGGGCGCGCCGAACTGATTGCGCCCGAACTGGATGTCACCCACAGCTAGCGTCCCCCCACCGGCCAAGCCGAGTACCACGTCGTGCCACCGGGATTGTAGAAGCCCTCGACGAGCAGCCCGTTCGCCCTCCCCTGCCATTTGTTCGGGTCGTCCGGGTGCGGGCCGCCGGACCGGAACGCGCCCTCGATCGTCTCGTCGACCCGCTGCGGCGTCCAGTTGTCCGGGAAGAAGGTGCTCGAACCGCGCTTCTGGCGCCAGACACCGCCGTCGTCCTGCACGTCGACGCGGGCGCGGTACGTGCCGTCGGCGTGCCGTTCGAGGATCATCTCGCGGCCGTCCGCGTCGACCCGGACCCGGGCACCCGGCGGGTTCTCCCCCATGAACCGGTGGTGGAAGCCGGTGCCCCGGGGCGGAGTGGCGTTGGTGTTCACGTGACCGCGGAAGATGTGCGCGTAGCGGCGGTGCCGCATCCGGGCCCGGAGCCACTTCTCCACCGGCGTGAAGAGACCGGCCTTTCCCCGCCTACCCACCGAGCACCGCTTCGGTGGCCATGTTCAGCAACTGGTCGATGAGGACACCGGTGATGAGCTTGAAGATCGGGATCTCCAGCAGTGAGGCACCGAAGGTGACCACCGCCGTGGCGACCGCCTGCGCGATCTGGATGGCCAGGAGCGTCAGCTGCACGATCACGTTGATCTTCAACGCCAGGACGATCCCGGCGCACACCATCAGCCCGGTCCCGATCAGCGCCGCCGCGGAGGCCCCGTCGTCCAGGTTGGTCTTCGCCGAGTCGGCCGCCTGCCAACTCGTCTGGAAACGTTCGATGGCGTCGTCGCGGTTCTGGGTCCACATCTGCTGCGCCGACCGGTCGGCGTCGGCCACCGGAGTCCGGAGCCGGTCCGGGAAGGCGAGCCACGCCTGGCCCATCTCCAGCAGCTTCGTCTCGTCGGCCTCCGGCCAGGTGTAGCCGAGCATGCCGAGCAGGGACACCAGTTCTCCGGGCAGAGTCATTCCCATGTCAGCCGAGCACCTCACGGAAACGGCCGAGACTCTCGGTGATCATGCGTTCGGTCTCCTGATAGTTGAGGCCCATCACCCGGCTCAGCTTCCCGATGTCCTCGATCTCGACGAGGTTCGCGTCGTAGCTCTCCAGCGCCAGGTCGCGGATCGTCTCGTACACCATGCCGATGAGCGAGCCCAGGTCGTCGTTGCCCCACGGCGTGCCGAAGGCCGCCAGCTCGGCGTCGAACGCGGACAGTGCGGCACGCATACGCTGCGCCGAGGCGACGATGTCGTCACCCGCACCGATGATCGACTCGGGATCGATCTCGATCTCGCGAGCCATCAGCGCTCCCCTCCGTCGGTCATCGTCCCGGCTCCCGGATGGACTGCATCACGCCGGTCAGCGCGCCGGTGAGCGCGGACATCTGGCGGATGCTGGCCTCCTGCAACTCGCGCAGCCGCCCGTCGAGCGCGGCCGAGCCGATCCCCTGCGGCGCCGCGGCCCGGGGAATCTGCTCCAGCGCGCGGTTGACCGCGACCACCACCGACTCGCCGAGCTCCGCCGAGCTGAGCCGGCGGGGTGGGCGGGCGACCTCCAGCCGGGTAAGCCGAGCGTCGCGGTCGACCTCGGCGCGTACGGTCCCGGCGTCGTCGGATCCGCTCCACCGCTCGTCCTCACCGCCGCCGGACAGCGTCCCGCCGGTTGCCGTGCCCAGCACGTCCATGACCTGGTGAAGGAGATCCGCCGGCCCGTTCGCCGGGATCTCCCCGCCGAGCCCGGTCGCCGGACCGGCCGTGGCGACGGCATCGGCGATCGCGCCCTGGAGACGGCGCATCGCCGACTCGCTCTCGGCGAGGACCGCCCCGAGGCTCCCGGTCAGCGCGGACAGGTCGGCCACCGGTTCGCCGCTCGCCAGGCTGCTGCGGGACGCGGTCAACGCGTCGTTCACCGCGTGCTCGACCAGGCGGCCCAGCTCGTCCTCGGACAGCCGCATCAACGGCGCCGCCAGCTCGACGGAACGCAGCCGCCCGTCCTCCGCCGTCACCTCGACCTGGCCGTCGGCGGCGCGGCCCTGCGCCTCGGCGGTGACGTCGCCGGCGGGATGCCCGCCGGCGCGCAGGGCCGCCAGTTCCTCACGGTAGCCGGAGACGCGCATGGCGTAGTCGTCGGCCGCGGCGTCCTGTGTCATCCCGTTGCCTCCCCGTCACGGTCAACCAGACCCTAGCAACGCCCGGCACGCCCGGATGTCCCTCCACAAGGGGAGATCGGTCACCACCGCGCCGTCACGGGGCCCACACGCAGCGCGACTGGTTGCTACCGTGTCGGTCACCGCAGTCCTCTGGGGAGGGACGTCATGTGGGCGGACGAGGCCGCGTTGGACGCGGCGGCACGACGGCTCGACGAATGGGAGTCGTCGCTGGCCGACCGGGCGGCACGCGCTCGCGACCTGTCCGCCCGCACACAGGCGCTCACCGGCACCGCCCGCACCGCCGACGGGTTGATCGAGGTCACCGTCGACGCGTCCGGCCTGCTCACCGGGCTGTGGCTGGACGAACGCGTCCGGCAGCACTCCACCGCACACACCGCCCGGCAGCTCCTGACGGTTACCCGGGACGCGCGGACCGACCTGCTGCGGCGGCTCACCGAGGCGACCACCGACGCCCTCGGCGTGGACGACCCGGCCGCGCGAGCGATCGTGGAGTCCCACCAGCGACGGCTCGGCCCCGACCCGGGCACGCCGGATGCCCGGCGGTGACGGCCTCCAGGTCGACCCGGACGACCTGACCGCGCACGCCGCCCACCTCGGGCGCTGCGCCGACAGCATCGACACCGCCCGGCAGGCCGGGCAGCACGTCCGGCTCAGCGCCGACGCGTACGGGCAGCTCTGCGCGATCATGCCGGTCCTGCTCGACGGCCTCCAACGGACCCTGACCGACGGCATCGGCACCGCCGCCGCCTCGGTGCGGGACACCGCCGGGAAGCTGCGGTCCAGCGCCGAGCGCTACCGCGCCTCCGACGCGCGCGCCGCGGACCTGCTCGACCGGGTACGGCAGCGGCGGTGACCACGAACCCGCTGGTCGCCGCCGCGGCGGACACCGGACCGAGCCCCTGGGCCGGCGTGTGGATCTGCGAGGACATCGAACTCATCGCACAGGGCGTACGCACCGGCAGCTGGATCGACGGCAGCCTCGGCGTCGTCAGCGCCGGCCTCGACGCGCTCGCCCTCGTGTCCGACCCGGCCGGGGTCCTCCTCCAGTACGGCATCGCCTGGCTCATCGAACACGTCAAGCCGCTCAGCGAGGCTCTCGACTGGCTCGCCGGCGACCCCGCCGAGATCACCGCGCACGCGCAGACCTGGCGCAACGTCGCCGCGTCGCTGCGCGACGACGCCGCCGAGCTGGCCCACGCCGTACGCACCGAGGTCACCGGCTGGACCGGCGCCGCCGCCACCGGCTACCGCCGCTGGGCCAGCGAGCAGCAGCAGGCCGTCACCGGGCTGGCGCAAGGCGCCGAGGCGATGGCAGCGATCACCGAGGGCGCCGCCGGACTGGTCGCGGCCGTGCGGCTGCTGGTCCGCGACGCCATCGCCGCCTGCGTGTCCCGCCTGATCGTGTACGCGGCCGAACTGGTCGCCACGGCCGGGCTGGCGACGCCGCTGGTGGTGGAGCAGGTGACGACGACCGTGGCGGCGTGGGCGGCGCGGATCGCCCGGTTGTTGCGGGGGTTGCTGGCGAGTCTGCGGCGGCTGATGCCGGAAGTGCGGCGGCTCGGCGACCTGATCGAGAGGCTGAAGGAGGCGCTGCGCCGCTTGCGAGCGGCCGAGCCCGAAGCGGGAAACCTGAATCGGGTACGAGGCAGAGGACGCGGACCCCGCATGCCGATGACCATGGAATCGGTGCAGCAGATCGCCGCGAAGTACGGCATCGAGACCTCCGACATCCGGTTCGCGATCGACAAGGGACGGTCGGGCATTCACGGAGTGACCAGGGCTGACCAGTCGGTCATGCTCTGCCGGAACGCCTTCCACAGCGAGGAGGACCTCGCCCGTACGCTCGCGCATGAGCGGTTCCACGTGGAGGAACTCCGCGCAGGGCGTCCGTATCCCCGAAACCGTGACGAAGCGATCGCATTCGAGGATCGTGCCTATGCACACGAGGACCAGTGGTGGGGAAACCACCCGGTCAGACCGGAGGAGTAGCTGGTGGCTTCATTCGACGAGTGGCTGGACGCGTACGAGGTCGTCTACCGCATGCTGCCGGCCGAGTCCGACCACCAGTGCCCGAACTGCGGTCACCGGACCCTGCGCATGGTGTTCACCGCGCCGCCCGGCGCCGGGTACGGCTACGTCTCGTTCTGGTGCGACACCTGCCTGGAGGGCATCCACGTCTCGCGGGCTCCGGTTCCCGCCGGAGTGACAGCCCTGTCCACCGCCGCACCGATCGAGGAGCGCACCAGAGGTATCCCCAACTACCGCCTGGTGACGTAGCTGAAACCCCGTCCGGCGATCGGCTATGAGCCGGCGATCCCGCACTGCAACCGGACGATGACCTGCTCGGTCACCACGTCCACCCCGCCGAGAGCGTCGCGCACGTCGGCGGCGAGCGCCGCGCGTTGTTGCAGGGTAGGCAACCGTTCGGCGGACATGGCGGAGAAGACGCCGCCGACCATGTCGTCGACGGTGAGCGGCGCGTCGTACCGCACCGACGTCTCCTCGTACCGGTAACCGGCACCCACGAGTGCCTCCCGGTTGCGCCGACGCCCCTCTTCGTCCGTCTGGCATCTCGCAGTGACGGGGTGGCCGAGCATCCGTTCCAGGCATCCGCGTAGCGCGCGTGACCATTCGGTGTCGTGCATCCACAGGGGTTCGCCGTTGGTGACGACGGCGATGCCTCCGCCGGGGCGCAACAACGGCCGGGCCGCCGCGAACAGGGTGTCGCGGTCCATGAAGTGAATGGCGACGGCGACCGTCAGCGCACCGACCGTCCGTCCGCCGAGAAGCCGGGCCAACGCGGGCACGTCGCCGTCGCCGCCGAGCACCCACGTGGCGTTGGCGGTCCCCTGGTTCACTGCGGTTCGCCGGGCGATCGCCAGCATGTCCGGCTCCGGATCCATGCCGACGACCGCGCCCACCCGGTCGGCGAGCGGCAGGCTCAACTGACCGGTGCCGCAGCCGAGGTCGACCACCGTGTCGTCGGCGCCGAGCTCGAAGGCTGCCGCCAGGGCGTCGACCACCTCGGTCGGATAGCCGCGCCGATGCCGCGCGTAGTAGGTCGCCACCTCACCGCCGAAGCCCGTCGCCATACCGGCAGCCTGCCCGCCGCGACCGCTTGGCGGCCAGCAGTTCTGCTCAGGGCACGCCTCAGACGCCCCGGCCGCCGCGCCTGTCCCCCGTGCGAGCTACCCGCAAGTGTCCACCGCGCGGTGACGATTCCCGGCCTGCGGATCCATAGCGTTTCAGGTGACCCGCGGCGCTCCGGCCGCGGAGATCTCGAAGGAATCGTCATGCGTGTGGTGAAGCAGTTCCTGGCCGTCGTCGCGGTCAGTCTCGTCGGCAGCCAGGCGGTCGTCGCGGCACAGGACAACGCCTTTCTCAGCCTGATCATCGGCGTCGCGACCGCCGCGGCCGCGATCATGGTGTACGGGTGGGTGGTGCGCCGTACCGAACGCCGCGAGGTCACCGAGCTGGCCCGGGACGGCGCGACGGCCCGGCTCAACCGCGGGGTGCTGATCGGCTTCGCCATGTTCGCGGCGGTCATCGTCAACATCGCCCTCATGGGTGGCTACCACGTACACGGCATCGGGTCGGTGTCCGGCGCGGTGGGCATGTTCGGGTTCATGGCCGCCGCGGCGGTGACCGAGGAGCTGATGTTCCGTGGCCTGCTGTTCCGCCTGGTCGAGGAACGACTCGGTACGTGGCTCTCGCTGCTGCTGACCGGCGTACTGTTCGGCCTGATGCACCTGCTGAACGCGGACGCGAGCCTGTGGGGCGCGACCGCCATCGCGATCGAGGCGGGGTTCATGCTGGCCGCCTGCTACGCCGCTACCCGCAACCTGTGGGTGCCGATCGGCCTGCACTTCGGCTGGAACTTCGCCGCCGGTGGCATCTTCAGCGTCGTCGTCTCCGGCAACGGCGAGTCGACGGGACTGCTGGACGCCAGCACGTCGGGTTCGACGCTGCTCAGCGGCGGCGACTTCGGACCGGAGGGCAGCCTCTACACGGTGGCCGCCGGGGCGGCGCTGACAGTGGTCTTCCTCTGGCTGGCCCACCGCCGCGGTCACATCGTGCAACGGCGCCGCCGCGTCGTCGAGGCCCCGGCGGAGAGCGTTACGGTCTCCTGATGATCACCCGACGGATGTTCCTGGACTCGTGGCGGCGCTGGCCCGTCACGGTCCGGGATCTCCCGCTCGCGCTGGTGATCGCGCTCGCGTCGGTGATACCGGCGCTGCGCGGACTCGGTACGCAGCTCGGCGACCTGCCCGCCCGGCCGTACGACGCGCTCACAGTGGCGACGATCGCCCTGGAGTGCCTTCCGCTGGCGCTGCGCCGCAGCCGGCCGGCGCTGTGCCTCGCCCTGGTGTCGCTCGGTTTCGCGATCGACCAGGTGCGCGTCTACCACACGGTCGCGGGCAGCGCGCTCGCCATCGCGCTGCTGAGCGCGGGCGCCCACCTGGACCGTGGCCGCCGTACCGCCGTTCTGGTCGGCTCCCTCGCGTACGTCGGACTGGCAGTCACCCTCGACCGGCAGGGATCGACCGAGGGTGCGGTCGGTTTTGTCACGTTCTACCTGCTGCTGGCGCTCGCCTGGGGCACCGGGTCATGGTTGCGGCAGAACCGCGCCGCCGAGGCCGAACGCCGCCGGCACGTCGCCGAGGCCGCCCGCGCCGCCGAACGCTCGCGCATCGCCGGGGAGCTGCACGACGTCGTGACCCACCACGTGACGGCCATGGTGGTGCAGGCCGAGGCGGCCCGCTACCTGACCGCCGCCCCCGAGCGCCTCGACACCACCCTGACCGCCATCACCGACACCGGCCGCCGGGCCATCGGCGACCTGCGGGTGCTGCTCGACGTGCTCAACCCCGACCACGGTACGGAGCCACGCACGCCGTCGGTCGGCGAGCTGCACACCCTGGTGGAGCAGACCCGGCAGGCCGGGCAGCCGGTGGAGTTCACACAGGACGGCAGCCCGGCGGAGGTGACCGGCGGCGCCGAGGTGGCCGCCTACCGGGTGGTGCAGGAGGCGCTGACGAACGCGCTCAAGTACGCCCACGGCCGCCCCACCGCCGTCCACGTACACCATGGCGACAGGGAGATCACTGTGGAGATCAGCACGGAGGGCCCCGGCACAGGCGCCGCGGGTCCGGGCGGAAGCGGACGCGGCCTCGCCGGGCTGCGCGAGCGCGTCACGGTGCTCGGCGGCGAGTTCGACGCCGGGCGCCGGGCCGGCGACGGCTTCGTCGTCCGGGCGCGCATCCCCACCGGGAGCGCGTCGTGACCGCGCCGATCCGGGTGCTCGTCTGCGACGACCAGGCCCTGATCCGTACCGGATTCGCCACCATCATCGGCGCGCAGCCGGACATGGAGGCGGTGGGTGAGTGCGGCGACGGCCGGACCGCTGTCGACCTCGCCGGCCGGCTGCGGCCCGACGTGGTGGTGATGGACGTACGCATGCCGGTGCTCGACGGCATCGAGGCGACCCGCCTGCTGGCCGGCGCGGGCGTCGCCCACCCGGTCAAGGTGCTGGTGGTGACGACGTTCAACCTCGACGAGTACGTCTACGAGGCGCTGCGCGCCGGCGCGAGCGGGTTCCTGCTCAAGGACGCCCCACCGGCGCAGCTGCTGCACGGCATCCGCACCGTCGCCTCCGGCGCCGCGCTGCTCGCGCCGGAGGTGACGCGGCAGCTCGTCGGCCGGTACGCCGCGCGCATCCGCCCGGCCGAGGGCACGCCTGCGGACGTGGGGCTGACGCCGCGCGAGCTGGAGGTGCTGCGGCTGATCGCCGACGGGCTGTCGAACAGCGAGATCGCGGCGCGGTTGGTGATCAGTCAGGAGACGGTCAAGACGTACGTGTCGCGGATCCTCACGAAGCTGGACCTGCGGGACCGGGTACAGGCGGTGGTGTACGCGTACCGCACCGGCCTGGTCACCTGAGCGCGTGTCAGACTGCCGGTCGTGGACGACTTGACGGCCCGCGTACGGGCGTTCGCGGAGGAACGTGACTGGCAGCAGTTCCACACGCCGAAGAACCTGGCCATGGCACTCGCCGGCGAGGTCGGGGAACTGGTCGCCGAGTTCCAGTGGCTGACCCCGGAGCAGGCCGGTGCGGTGATGTCGGATCCCGAGGCGGGCGCTCGTGTGCAGGCGGAGATCGGCGACGTCATGATCTACCTGACGAGGCTGGCGGACGTTCTCGGCATCGACCTGAAGGAGGCGGCCCTCGCCAAGTTGGCCGAGGTCGCCGTCCGCTATCCCGCCGAAGACGTCAAGGGCTCCGCGGCCAAGCGGTAGCAGGGCGTGCCATGCGGATGATCTCTCCGCTACAGTCCACCCGTACAAGCGCGTAACGACGGGCTTCCGGTCGTCGCCGGACACGCCCCCCATGCGCACGATCATTTCGTGCTGCCCGGGGGCAAGTCGTGTCAGCCTTTCGCACCTCCGCCGATGGCCTGCTCCGCTTCGCGGCCGGTGGCACCCTCGCCGCCCGGATCGCGGAGCACATCGGACACGACGTGAGCCCGTCCGAACGGCGGTCCTGGGAGCGGAGCCTGCCGGTGCTCGCCCAGGATCTCGCCGACGCGGGCCTCGGTCAGGTCGAGATGCTGGTGGAGTACCAGCTTCCGCTGACCAGCAAACGGATCGACGTCGTCCTCGCCGGAACGCATCCGAGGACCGCCGAGGACTCCTACGTCGTGGTGGAGTTGAAGCAGTGGTCCCGGGCCGAGTCGTACGACGGATCCGAGAGCCTGGTCCTGGTCGAGCACGCCTCCACCCCTCGACTGCATCCCGGGGTGCAGGTCGAGGACTACTGCCAGTACCTGGCGGACTTCCTCGGCGTGCTCGCCCATTCGCGTAACCCGATCGTCGGGGCCGCCTACCTGCACAACGCCGTCGACCGCGACGTCGACGACCTCTTCGGCCGGCGACCGACGGAACAGAGCCGGATCTTCACCAAGCAGCGCCGCGGCCGGTTCCTCGACTATCTCCGCAGCCACCTGGCCCCGGCCTCCGGCGCGGCCGCCGCGGACCGCTTCCTCACCAGTTCGGTACGCCCCAGCAAGCACCTGCTGTCCTACGCCGCCGCGGAGCTGAAGGACCGGTCCCACTTCACGCTGCTCGACGAACAGCGTCTGGCGTACGAGCTGGTCTTGCATGCCGTGGAGCGCGCACGCGGCGCCGACCGCAAGTCGGTTGTGGTGGTTGCCGGCGGGCCGGGCAGCGGCAAGAGCGTCATCGCACTCTCGGTGCTCGGTGAGCTCGCCCGGCAGCAGCGCTCGGTCATGCACGCGACGGGTTCGCGGTCGTTCACGCAGACGCTGCGGCGTTACGCGGGCAAGGGCTCGACCCGGTTGAAGAACCTGTTCGGCTACTTCAACAGCTTCATGACCGCTGAGCGCAACGGCCTCGACGTGCTGATCTGCGACGAGGCGCACCGGATCCGGGAGACGTCGGTCAACCGGTTCACGCCGAAGGCGAAGCGGGACCGTGCCCGGCCGCAGATCGACGAACTCATCGCCGCGGCCCGGGTGCCGGTCTTCCTGCTCGACGAGCACCAGGTGGTCAAGCCGGGTGAGCTGGGAAACGTCGAGGTCATCTCGGCGCACGCGAGGCAGCTCGACCTGGACGTCGAGGTGGTGTCGCTCCATGACCAGTTCCGGTGCGGCGGCAGTGCGGCGTACGAGGAGTGGGTCGTCGACCTGCTCGGCCTCGACGGCGGCAAACCGTCGGTATGGGCTGGAGACGGACGCTTCGACCTGCGGCTGGCGGATTCGCCGGAGGAGATGGAGGCGTTCCTGGCCGCGAAGCAGGCGGCCGGGGAGACGGCGCGGTTGTCGGCCGGTTACTGCTGGCCGTGGAGCGACCCGCTACCGGACGATTCGCTGGTCGCCGACGTGCGGATCGGCGGCTGGGCGCGGCCCTGGAACGTCAAGAGCGACCGCAGCGTCGGTGAGGCGCCGGGCAGCGCGTTCTGGGCCACCGACCCGCACGGTTTCGGCCAGGTGGGCTGCGTTTACACGGCACAGGGCTTCGAGTACGAATGGTCAGGCGTCATCCTCGGGCCCGACCTGGTGGCGCGGAACGGGCGGCTCGTCACGCAGCGCGCGGAGTCGAAGGATCCCGCGTTCCGCAGCCGGAAGACGCTCAGTGACGCGGAGGCGGACCGTCTGATCCGCAACACCTACAAGGTGCTGATGACGCGAGGCATGCGCGGCACGATCCTGTACTCGACTGATGCCGAGACCCGGGCATGGCTCGACTCGCTGATTCGCGTGGAACGCGGTCTCGAGACCGTCTACGAGCCGAGCGGCGGTTCATAGCTCCCGACGTTTGCCGGTTCGGAGCGCGGCCGGGTCACCAGTCGCGGGCCCAGTCCGGTGGCGGTACGACGGCGAGCTGCGGCTCCCCGCTGATCGGCTCGAGCGCGTGCACGATCCGCAGGTCCCCGTCCGCGGCGGCGTCGGAGTCGGTGAGCACCCGGCCGCTGCTGCCGTCGGCGCTCACCAGCACCCACCGGTCGGGGTGGACGCCGCCGTCGTCGACGAGCGTCCGTACGCCGAACGCGCGGGCGAGGGTGACCGCGAGGTCATGTTCGCGCAGACCGGTGGCGTCGGCCAGTTCGGTGTCGCCGGTCAGGATCCAGCCGAAACCCTCGTCCTCGTCGGGCGGGGTGAGCATCGCCACCGGCCGAGGATCGTCGACGGCCCGGTCCTCGATCCGCCCGACGTACACGGCCTCTGGCGCGACGCCGTACTCCGTCAGCAGGAACCGGCGGAGGGCGTCCGCCGGCAACTCGGCGTCGACGTGGATCCGATACCGCACTCTCTACCCCTCTCCGAGGTCCGCAGGTAACGCGTCACAGTGCTTGCCCCGGCCGCCCGCCGGGGAGTTGGCTGTCGCGTATGGCCCGCATCGCGTACCGCGACGCCGACGCCGAGGCGTTCGCCGCGACCCGGCACCTCACCGACGACGGTCTCACGGCCTGGCGCGCCGCCGCCGCCCGGCACCTCGCCCCGCGCCCGGGGATGCGTCTGCTCGACCTGGGTGCGGGGACCGGCAGCTGGGCGCGCGCGTTCACCGACTGGTTCCCCGACATCGGGGTGGTCGCGGTCGAACCGTCGGCGGCGATGCGCGCCCGCTGTGCGTTCGTGCCGCTCGTAGCAGGCGACGCCGGGCACCTCCCCCTCGCGGATGACAGCGTCGACGGCGCGTGGCTGTCCACGGTCATCCACCACGTCCCCGACCTGGCCGCGACGGCGCGTGAGCTGCGCCGGGTGCTGCGGCCAGGCGCCCCGGTGCTCATCCGGTCCGCCTTCGCCGGACGGCACGAGGCGATCACGCTGTTCGACTACTTCCCGGAGGCGATCCGCGTCCTCGACACGTACCCGAGCATCGCCGACGTCGAGGCCGCCTTCGCCGCCGCCGGCTTCGCCACCGCGGCGGTCGAGGTGGTTCCGCAGGTCACCGCATCCTCGCTGCGGGAGGCGGCGGCCGGCCTGCGCCGGGAGGCGCACACGCCGCTTCAGCTCATCACCGACGCGGAGTACGCCGCCGGCGTCGAGCGGTTGCGGGAGGCAGCAAGGACGGTCGACGGCCCGGTCGTCGACGCCTTGGATCTGCTCGTGCTGCGCTGAAACACGCGGTTAGGGTGGGGCGATGGATCATCGTCAGTGGAGGGTCGTCGGAGCGCCGTCGAGCGCCGGTGCCCACACGCCGGGCATCGAGCGCGCACCCGCCGCCCTGCGCGCCGCGGGCCTGCTCGGCCTGCTGGGCGCCGACGTCGAGGACGCCGGTGACGTGCCGGGCTTCCGGTGGCGGCCGGATCCGGCGTACCCGAGGGGTCAGAACGCGGGCGCGGTGGCCGCCGTCGCCTCGGCGGTGGCCGACCGGGTCGCGGCGGCGGTGCGCCGGGGGCGGGCGCCGCTGGTGCTCGGCGGCGACTGCACGGTGACTGTCGGCCTGGTTGCCGGTTGCGCGCGGGCCGGGCTGTCGCCCGCGCTGGTGTACGTGGACGGCGGGCCGGATCTCTACACGCCGGAGACCCGCGCGAACGGCAACCTGGACGCGATGGGGCTGGCGCACATGCTCGGGTTGCCGGGGACGCTGCCCGAGGTGGCCGGTGTCGGGCCGGCGGTGCCGCTGCTGTCACCGGAGCGCGTGGTGGTGTACGGGGACTCGCTGCCCCGGGGTGACCACGAGCGTGAGCTGGTGGCGGAGCTGGGGATCGCGTACGTGCCGGCCGACGAGGTGCACGCCGACGCGCGGGCGGCGGCACGCCGGGCCCGGTCGGCGGCCGAGGGCGCGGCCGAACGGTTCGTGGTGCACTTCGACGTGGACGTGCTGAGTTTCGTGGACGCGCCGCTGGCGGACGTGCCGGAGCCGTTCGGGCTCAGCCTCGGCGAGGCGGCGGCGACGCTGGCGGAGCTGGTGGCGAGCCCGAAGTTCGCCGGGCTGTCCGTCACCGAGATCAACCCGGACCATCTGCCCGACGACGAGCTGCTCCCCCGGTTCGCCGGCGCGCTGGCCGGGGCGCTGACCGGCCGCTAGGCGGTCTCCGCGAGGTGCAGCGGCAGCACCTTCGCCGCGCTGACCGCCAGGTCACGGTCGAGCACCTGGTCGCGGGGCACGAACACCATCGCCTGTCCCTCGCCGAGCACCACGTCCTCCTGGCGGGCGTCGGTGGCGCCGCGGAAGACGTACACGGTGACGGTGTGCGGAAAGCCGTCCTCGTGCGGACGGGGGCCGCTCCACAGCAGGTGCAGCTCACCGGCGGTCAAGCCGGTCTCCTCGCGTAGCTCGCGCCGGGCGGCCTGCTCCGGCGTCTCGCCGGGCTCGATGCTGCCGCCGGGCAGGCTCCACTGGTACGGGGACACGGGCGCGTTGCCGTCGCGGTGCTGCATGAGGATCGCGCCGGTCGGGTCGACGAGCAGGACGAGGGCGACGTCGTATGCGGCCACGCCCCGAGCCTGCCACGCGGCACCGGCGACGCGCAGTCCCCCACTTTCTGCGATGTCGACCGAAAGTTAGATTCGGGGCACCGAAAGCCATAGACATATGGACATGCCTTTTGTAGCGTCGGCGCACAGGCGACGAAGGAGTGTGACCATGTGCTACGGACATGACGGACACGCCGCGCTGCAAGAGTCACTGGACCGGCGTGGCCTGCTGCGCGGCTCCCTGGCAGCGCTGGCCGGGATCGGGCTCGCCACCGGGCTCGGCGCGACTGCCGCCGAGGCCGGTGGGGCGCACCACCACGGCCGGCGCCCGGTGCCGAAGGAACTGATCAGCCTCCAGCTCTGGACCGTCCGCGACGCGCTCAACGGCACGCCCGGCTACGACGCGACGCTGACGCACCTGGCCCGGATCGGCTACCCGCGGATCGAGCTGGCGCTCGGCTACTTCGGCCGTACCGCGCGGGAGCTGCGCCGGTTCCTGGACGGTATCGGCATCAAGGCCAGTTCCAGCCACGACGGCATCGCCGCCGACGCCACCGCGCTGGAGCAGAAGATCGCGAATGCCCGGACGCTGGGCCAGCGGTTCATGGTGGTGCCGTACCTGAACTCCGACCGCGAGGACGACTGGAAGCGCTGGGCGGAGCAGATGAACGTCGAGGCCGCCGCCGCGCGCAAGGCGGGCCTGCGCTACGGCTACCACAACCACGCGCACGAGTTCACCATCGACTTCGGCAACGGCCGGCGACCGTGGGACGTGCTGACCGAGGAACTCGACCCGCGCCTGGTGCACCTGGAGATCGACATCTACTGGGCGGTCACCGGCGGCATCAACTCCGGCGAGGGCGTCGACGACCCGGAGGGCTTCACGCTCGACGTGATCCGCTCGGCGCCGCAGCGGGTGTTGCAGTACCACGTCAAGGACCGCGACCCGGCCACCGGCGACATGGCCGACCTGGGCACCGGAATGATCGACTTCGCGCGGATCTTCCGGGGGCACCAGGTGATGGAGTACATCGTGGAGAACGACACCCCTGACGTGACGCCGCAGCAGACCGCCGCCGTCGGCTACCGCTACCTGCGCCGCCTGCGGTTCTGACCCTGGCGGGGCACTGATCGCCGCCGGACGTGACACGCTCGGGGAGGGCCGCGCCGACCGAGGGGGTACGCGATGACCGACGAGCCGGACGACGTCCACTACGACCGCCTCTACCGCGGTGCCGAGCGCCCGCCGTGGGAGATCGGCGGCCCGCAGCCGGCGCTCGCCGCGGTCCTCGACACCGCGGTACGCGGCCCGCGCGTGCTCGACGTCGGCTGCGGCACCGGGGAACTGGCGCTCGCGCTGGCCCGCCGCGGCCACGACGTGACCGGTGTCGACATCTCACCGGTGGTGATCGACCGGGCCCGGGCCAAGGCCGCCGCTGCGGGCCTGCCGGTGCGCTTCGAGGTGTGCGACGCGACGGCGATCCCCGTGCCGCCGGTGCCGTACGACTCGGTGTTCGACTCCGGCCTGCTGCACTCGCTTCACCGGCGGGGCGCTGCGGTAGGCGACTACCTGGCGCTGCTGCCACGGCTGACCGCGCCCGGCGGTGCGGTGTTCGTGCTGGCGGTGTCGCCGGAGGCGGGCGAGGGCTGGGGCCTGGACGCGGACACGCTGCGCGCGGCCTTCCCCGCACCGCTCTGGACGCACGTCACTGTCGAGCCGATCGACGTGCACGCCGAGGTCGGCGAGGCAGACCTGCGCCTGGCCGGGAACCTGCTCCGCGCCACCCGCTCCCCTTCCGGTCCGTAGCGCGCCTGGGTGGAACGCCATGGGTGTCATCCGGGGCCGTAGACACCCATGGCGTTCCACCCGCCGGGAAGCGGCGAGCGGCTAACGGCGAACGGCGAGCGGCGAGCGGCGAGCGGCGTCAGCGACGCCAGTGCTGGCGCGGTGCGTAGCCCTCGCGGCGCAGCCAGTGTTCGGTGTAGACGATCCGGTCGGCCTCGATCACGACGAGCGGGTCCTCGGGCGGCTCGGACAGCGACCGGCCGCGCTCGGCGTGCTCGTTCTCCCAGCGGAACGCGGCCCAGTGGCGGGCCCGGTCGGGGTGGTCCGGGCCGAGCACCCGGGCGGTGCCGAACACCTGCGCGCCGCGGCTGCTGGCCAGCCCGACCAGCGGCGCGAAGACGCCGACCGACACCCGGGGATCGGCGGCGATGTTGCGCATCTTCGGCGAGCGCGGCGCGGCGGTGAACATCAGCGTGAAGTCGAGCGGGTAGTAGCGCACCGGTGTGGCAAGCGGCCCGTCCGGCCCGGCTGTGGCGAGCACGCACATGTTCTGCGACGACAGCAGGTTGAGGATGCGTTCCTCCAGGCGGTCCCGGTCCAGCTTCCTCGTCGGCGTCGGACCGGTCAGCCAGGGGTTCGTCAGCGGCACTGAGTGTCCTCGATCATGACGGCACCCTACCGGCCGGGCTCAGGCGACCGGGGCCGTGCTGGCCCGCATCACCACCTCGCCGGGCAGGCGCACGATCCGGCGGCGGCGACCGGCGTTCTCGGTCAGGGCCAGCTTCATCGCCTCCTCGCCGAGCCGGTGCAGCGGCAGCGCCACAGTGGTCAGCGGCGGGGTGAGGTCACGCACGACAGGGATGTCGTCGAAGCCGGCGACCGAGACGTCGCCGGGCACCGACAGCCCGCGGTCGCGCAACGCCGCGTACGCGCCGACGGCCATCACGTCGGTGCACGCGAACACGCAGGTGGCGTCGAGCCCGCGGTCGAGCAGCTCGGTCATCGCCCGGTAGCCGCCGTCGCGGGTGAACGCCGCCTCGGCCACCGCGCCCGGGTCGAGCGCCACACCGGCGGCGGCCAGTTCGTCGCGGAACCCGCCGAGCCGGTCGGCGACGGTGGTCAGCTCGGGCGGGCCGGAGAGCACCGCGAAGCGGCGGTGCCCCAGGCCCAGCAGCGCGCGGGCCAGTTCGGCGGCGCCGGCCCGGTTCTCCGGCAGGACGCTGTCGACCTTCAGGGTGCGGTGCCGGCTGACCACGGCGACCCGGCCGCCGCCGTCGAGGTAGGGCGCCAGCTCGGCGGCCATGGCCCGCTCCCAGCGGGGGTCCTCGAAGCCGGAGCCGATGAGCAGGATCGCCGGTGCGCGTTCGGCGCGCAGCATCGACACGTACGCGATCTCGCGTTCCGGGTCGCGGAACGTGCTGGCCAGCATGACCAGCAGGTCGTTGTCGGCGGCGACGCGCATGACGCCGCCGGCGACGGCGGCGAAGTAGGGGTCGGTGACGTCGTGGCAGACCACGCCGACGCTGCGGCGGGACGCGCCGGCCAGCGCGCGGGCGTGGGCGTTCGGGGTGTACGCGAGGCGTGCGGCGGCGGCCAGGACGCGGTCGTGCAGGTGCGGGGTGACGCGCCGCCCGTTGAGCGCCCGGGAGGCGGTGGCCAGGGATACGTCGGCCGCCCTGGCCACGTCTTCCAGCGTCACGTGCGACATCGATGCGTCTCCCTGCGGAACGTCTTGACCCGGTGTTCCGGCGTGGCTACGGTAGCACCCTGAAAGCGCTTACTGAAAGCGCATTCACCTGCGGGGAGGCCCCAGTGGAACGCACGTCCGTCGGCATCATCCTCAACGGCGTCACCGGCCGGATGGGCTACCGGCAGCACCTCGTCCGGTCCCTGCTCGCCATCCGCGAGCAGGGCGGCGTGCCGGCCCGCGACGGCAGCCGCATCTGGCCCGAGCTGACCCTCGTGGGCCGCGACGAGAACCGGCTCGCCGAGATCGCCGCCCGGCACGGGCTGTCGGCGTACACCACCGACCTGGACGCGGCGCTCGCCGACGACGCCCACCAGATCTACTTCGACGCGCAGGTGACCACGCAGCGGGAGAAGGCGATCCGGGCGGCGATCGAGGCCGGCAAGCACGTCTACACGGAGAAGCCGCTCGCCGAGGGGTTCCTCGCCTCGCTGGAGCTGGCCCGGCTCGCCGCCGCCAAGGGCGTCCGCAACGGCGTCGTGCAGGACAAGTTGTTCCTGCCCGGCCTGCGCAAGCTCAAGCGGCTCGTCGACGGCGGCTTCTTCGGCCGGATCCTGTCGGTGCGCGGCGAGTTCGGCTACTGGGTGTTCGAGGGCGACTGGCAGGCCGCGCAGCGTCCGAGCTGGAACTACCGCGCCGAGGACGGCGGCGGCATCACGCTGGACATGTTCCCGCACTGGCACTACGTGCTGGAGCAGATCATCGCCCCGGTCACCGCCGTCACCGCCGTCACCGCCACGCACATCCCCGAGCGCGTCGACGAGACCGGCGCCCGCTACCGGGCCACCGCCGACGACGCCGCGTACGGCATCTTCGAGCTGGCCGGCGGCGTCGTCGCGCAGATCAACTCCTCCTGGGCGGTCCGCGTGCACCGGGACGAGCTGGTCGAGTTCCAGGTCGACGGCACGCACGGCAGCGCTGTGGCCGGGCTGCGCGACTGCCGCATCCAGCACCGGGGCGCCACCCCGATGCCGGTGTGGAACCCCGACCTTCCGGCCACCGAGCCGTTCCGCGCGCAGTGGCAGACGGTGCCGGACAACGGCGACCACGACAACGCGTTCAAGGTGCAGTGGGAGGCGTTCCTGCGCCACGTCGTCGACGACGAGCCGTTCCCCTGGGACTTCCTCGCCGGCGCCCGCGGCGTGCAACTGGCCGAGGCCGGTCTGCGCTCGGCCCGCGAGGGGCGGCGGGTGACGATCGAGGAGATCCCCCGGTGAGCGCACGCATCACGCTGCCCGTTCCGGGCGGCGGCACCGAGCGGCTGACGCTGCGCGAACCCCCCGCCTGGCACCGGCCGGCCGGGCCACCGGCGACCCGGATCGCGTACGCGGCGGCGCACGTCGTCGCCGACCCGTACGCCGACAACTCCCCCGGCCGCCCGGCGCGCCTGGACTGGGACGCGACGCTCGCGGTGCGGCGTGACCTGTGGTCGTGGGGCCTGGGCGTGGCCGAGGCGATGGACACCGCGCAGCGCGGGATGGGGCTGGACTGGGCGGCCACCCGCGAACTGATCCTGCGCAGCGCCGCCGAGGCCGCCGCCTGCGGCGGACGCATCGTCGCCGGGGCCGGCACCGACCAGCTCACCGGCGCGCCCGGCACGCTCGACGAGGTCGTCGCCGCGTACGCCGAGCAGGTCGCGGCGGTCCAGGAGTACGGCGCCACGCCGGTGCTGATGGCCAGCCGGCACCTCGCCGCGCTCGCCACCGGCCCCGACGACTACCTGCGCGTCTACGAGCGGGTGCTGCGGGAGGCCGGCGCGCCGGTGGTGCTGCACTGGCTCGGCGACATGTTCGACCCGGCGCTGTCCGGCTACTGGGGCTCGACCGACCTGGACGAGGCCACCGCGACGTTCGCCGCGCTGGTGCACGCCCACGCCGATCTGGTCGACGGGGTGAAGGTGTCGCTGCTGGACGCCGGCCGGGAGGTGCGGCTCCGGGAACTGCTGCCATCCGCGGTGAAGGTCTACACCGGCGACGACTACCACTACCCGGAGCTGATCGAGGGCGACGGGAAGCGGTTCAGCCACGCCCTGCTCGGCGCGTTCGCGGCCATCGCCCCGGCCGCGTCGGCCGCGCTGGGACGACTCGACGCGGACGACAGGGCCGGGTTCCGGGCGATCCTCGACCCGACGGTGCCGCTGTCCCGGCACCTGTTCGCCCCGCCCACGCCGTACTACAAGACCGGCATCGCGTTCCTGTCCTGGCTGAACGGGCGGCAGCCCGGCTTCACCATGGTCGGCGGCCTGCACGGCGGTCGCGGCGTCCCGCACCTGGTCGAGGCGTTCCGGCTGGCCGACGCCGCCGGGCTGCTGCGCGACCCGGAGCTGGCGGCGCGGCGGATGCGCGCGTACCTGGACGTCGCGGGCGTGGCCGGATGACCGCCGACCCCCGGCTGGCGAAGCTGTCGCTCAACCAGCGCACCACGCAGCGCTGGTCGGTGGCGGAGGTGGTCGACGGGTGCGTCCGCGCCGGCATTCCGGCGATCGGGCTGTGGCGCGAACCGGTGGCCGAGATCGGCGTACCGGCGGCCGCGCGGCTCGTCGCCGACGCCGGGCTGCGGGTGTCGTCGCTGTGCCGGGGCGGGTTCCTCACCGCCGACGACGACGCCGGACGGGCCGAGGCCCTGGCCGACAACCGCCGCGCGATCGACGAGGCCGCCGCGCTGGACGCCGCCTGCCTGGTACTGGTCGTCGGCGGCCTGCCACCCGGCTCCCGCGACCTGGCCGGTGCGAGGCTGCGGGTCGCCGACGCGCTGGCCGAACTGGCGCCGTACGCCGCCGAGCGCGGGGTACGGCTCGCGCTGGAGCCGCTGCACCCGATGTACTGCGCCGACCGGGCGGTGCTGTCCACGCTCGGGCAGGCGCTCGACCTGGCCGAGGCGTTCCCGGCCGAGCAGGTCGGCGTCGTGGTGGACACGTTCCACGTCTGGTGGGATCCGGACGTGTGGCGGCAGATCGCCCGCGCCGGAACGCGGATCGCGAGCTTCCAGGTGTGCGACTTCCTCACCCCGCTGCCGGCCGACGTGCTGCTCGGCCGCGGCATGATGGGCGACGGGCACATCGACTTCCCGCCGCTGCGCCGCGCGGTGGAGGCCGCCGGGTACTCAGGCGACGTCGAGGTGGAGATCTTCAACGCCGAGGTGTGGGCCACCGACCCGGACCGGGTCCTCGCCACCATGACCGCCCGGTACGTGGATCGGGTGCTCGCCGACTGACCCAGCGTGACGAGTCCGGCCTGTCGGATGAATCAGGTGGCCGCTCCCCCGGCTCCGGGGGCAGGATCGGGATCATGGCATCACCGCTCATCACCACTCCGATCACCTCCGACCTGCTGCGCGGCGCGCTCGACCTGGAACACACGGCGGACGGGGTGCTGCCGCACCGGCTGCCCGCGTGGGCCCGGGCGCAGAACACCGACCCGCAGCTGGCGACGGCGGAGGCCATGCCCTCGGGCGTACGGCTGGTCTTCCGTACCCGCGCCACCGTCGTCGAGCTGGACGTGCTGCCCACGAAGATGGTCTACCGGGGCACCGGGCCGCGCCCCGACGGCCGCTACGACCTGGTCGTCGACGGCCGCCCGGCCGGTCAGGCCACCGCCGGCGGCGGCAAGGTGCTCACCATCGACCTGGCCACCGGCACGTCCGGCATCGAGCCGGGGCCGGTCGGCACGGTGCGCTTCACCGACCTGCCCGCCACCGACAAGGAGGTGGTGATCTGGCTGCCGCACCGGGAGATCACCGAGCTGGTGGCGCTGCGCACGGACGCGCCGGTCGAGCCGGCCGGCACGGGTGGCCGCCGGGTGTGGCTGCACCACGGCAGCTCGATCAGCCACGGCTCGGACGCGGAGAGCCCCACCGGCACCTGGCCGGCGGTGGCCGCCACGCTCGCCGGCGTGGAGCTGGTCAACCTCGGGTTCAGCGGCAGCGCGCTGCTCGACCCGTTCACCGCCCGGGCGATGCGCGACACCCCGGCCGACCTGATCAGCGTCAAGATCGGCATCAACGTGGTGAACAGCGACCTGATGCGGCTACGCGCGTTCGGCCCCGCCGTGCACGGCTTCCTGGACACCATCCGGGAGGGGCATCCGGAAACCCCGCTGCTGGTCGTGTCGTCGATCCTGTGCCCCATCCAGGAGGACACACCCGGGCCGGGCGCTGTCGAGTTCGTCGACGGGCGGGTGCGGTTCCGGGCCACCGGCGACCCCGCCGAGGTGGCCACCGGCCGGCTCACGCTGCGCGTCATCCGGGCCGAGCTGGCCCGGATCGTGGCGTCCCGGGCCGGCGCGGACCCGAACCTGCACTACCTCGACGGGCTGGAGCTGTACGGCGAGGCCGACTACGCCGAACTGCCGCTGCCGGACGAGCTGCACCCCGACCCGGCCGCCGACCGTCGCATCGGCGAGCGGTTCGCCGCGCTGGCGTTCGGGCCGAAGGGACCGTTCGCCGCATCGGAGTGACTGATCGCCTCCCACGGCGTGGTGTGACCCAGGTCACGCCACGCCGTGATCCGTCGGAGGGGCCGTGAACGACCATCTAGGCGTGGGAGGAAGCCAACAGGACGAGGAGCGGCTGCTGCGGCGGGTCGCACGCGCCGACCTGGACGCGTTCGACGAGCTGTACCGGCGTACGTCGCCGTGGCTCGCGATCCGGCTGCGGCGGCGGTGCGCCGACGACGGCATCGTCGCCGAGGTCCTCCAGGACACGTACCTGACGGTGTGGCGGGCCGCCGGCTCGTTCAGCGGACTCCGGCCCTCCGGTGGCGCGGACGCGCCCGGTGGCTCGGCCGCCGGCTGGATCTGGACCATCGCGGCCCGACGCCTGGTCGACGCGCTGCGCCGCCGCGCCCGCGTACAGGAGGTGCCGACCGACGTGCTGCCGGTACGCAGCGCCCCGGCCGCCGAGGACGAGGCGCTCGCCGGGTCGTTCGGCTCGGAGGTGGGCGCCGCGCTGGACGCCCTCGCACCGGAGCTGCGGGCGGTGCTGGCCGCCATGGTCCTGGACGGGCTGACCGTCCGGGAGACCTCCGTCCTGCTGGGGGTGCCGGAGGGCACCGTGAAGAGCCGGGCGCGGCGTGCCCGCAACGCGCTACGGGAGGCACTGGCATGACCGCACACGTTCCCCCCTCGGCCCTGACCGCGTACGCCGCGGGCAGCCCCGACGACGCCACCACCTGGACCATCGAGGTGCACCTCGAAGGCTGCGCCGAGTGCCGCGACCGGCTCGGCGAGCTGGCCGCCCCGCCGCTGCGGGCGCTGCTCGGCGACACCCGGGAGGCGATCCTCGAACAGGCCCGCACCGGGCCGCGACCGGTGCGCCGGCGCCCGCTTCGGCAGTGGTGGCTGCGCTGGACCGACTGGTCACTGCTGGCCTGGGCGGCCATGACCTGCACGGCGGTACTCGCCGCGGTGCTGCTCGACCGCAACTACCCCGACCAGCCCTCGGCGGTGCTGCTGCTGGCACCGGTGGCGCCGCTCGCCGGGCTCGCGGTGGCCTGGTCCCGCCGCGCCAACCCGAACTGGGAGGTGGTCGCCGGCACCGCCCGCGCCGGGCTGGAACTACTGCTGCGCCGTACCCTCGCGGTTCTGCTCCTGGTGGCACCCGTGCTCGCGGTGGCCGGGCTGTCGGTCGGCCGCAACCCCGCGCTGTGGCTGCTGCCCTGCCTGACGTTCACCGCGGCGACGCTGCTGCTCGGCAGCCGCGTCGGCGTGCCGCTGGCCGCCGCCGTCCTCGGCGGCGGCTGGCTCGCGGCGGTCGCGGCCGTGTCGTTCACCGGCGACGCCGACGCGGCCCGCGCCGCCGCCGCGACCGAGGCCCTGCTCCGGCCCGCCACCATGCCCGCCTGGGCGACGGCCGCCGTCGTGCTCACAGTGCTGACCGCGCTGCGTGCCGAACACCTGCGGCGGCCCGCCGGCTGACGCCGGCCCCGGAACCACGCCACGGCGCCCCGGCGGCGCCGCGGACCACCCTGCCCCGAGAAGGAGACGACATTGGTACGCGCAGTGAGCGCCGACGAGGTGGCGCCGACCCGGCACGCCTGGCGGATCGAGGCGGTGGGACTGTCGGTGAAAGCCGGGCGGCACCTCGCAGTCGACAACCTCGGCCTGACGCTCGGCACCGGCGTGCACGGGCTGCTCGGCCCGAACGGCGCCGGCAAGAGCACGCTGATGCGCGCGCTCGCCACTGTGGTCAAGCCACACGCCGGTGTGCTGCGCCTGCTCGGCGCGGACGCCGCCACGACCCGTGAGCTGCGCCCGGTGCGCCGCCGGCTCGGCTACCTGCCACAGCAGTTCGGCTACTACCCCCGGTTCACCGTCCGGGAGTACGTCGAGTACGTGGCCTGGCTGCGGGAGATGCCCGCGTCGGCCGTGCCGGCCGCCGCCCAGCGGGCCATCGACCGGGTACGCCTCACCGACCGGGCCGACGCCAAGCTCAAGTCGCTGTCCGGCGGCATGCTGCGCCGGGCCGGCATCGCCCAGGCGATCGTGAACGAACCGGAGCTGCTGCTCCTCGACGAACCGACAGTCGGCCTGGACCCGGAGCAACGGGTCGAGTTCCGCGAGCTGATCCGCGAACTCGGCGCGGACGCCTGCGTGCTGGTCTCCACACACCTGGTGGAGGACGTGGTGGCGGCCTGTTCCGACGTCATCCTGATGGACCACGGCACCCGTGTGTTCCAGGGCCTGCCCGCCGACCTGGTCCGCCACGGCGAGACCGGCGGTGTCGGCGACAGCGCCGCCGAGCGCGGCTACTCGTACCTCCTCAAGCAGCACCGGAGGGCGTGATGATCCGACAGGTCCGTATCGAACTGCGCCGCTCCAACGCGCCTGCGGTGGCGGTGCTGCTCCTCGCCATCGGGATCCTCGGCGTCGCGAGCATGTACAGCTTCTGGCAGGGGCAGTGGCTGCGGCTCGGCTACGTGCACACCTCCGCCATGTTCCTCCTGACGCCGCTCGCGCTGGCCGGCGGCGCGGTGCTGGGCCGCCGGGACCGGCGCACCCGCGCCCACGAGCTGATGAGCAGCACCGGCCGGCCCCGCTGGCAGCGCGCGCTGCCGGCGATGACAGCGCTCGGCGTCGCCGTCGCGGCCGCGCACCTGCTGGTGATCGCCGCCGGCGCGGTCCTGCTCGCCGCCGGTGGCGCCTACCTCGGCGTACGCGGACTCGCCGGTCCCCTGGTCGACGTGCTGGTGCTCGTCGGCGCGGCCTGGTGCGGCACGGCCGTCGGCCGCCTGTGGTCCTCACCGCTGCTGCCCCCGCTGCTGGCCGCCGCCGCGCTGGTGGCGCAGGAGGGCACGTCCCTGGTCGCCGGGGCGGGAAGTCGGCTGGCGAACGTGTCCCTCATGATCAGCTGGCCGCCGGACACGCCGTGGGAGACGCTGTCGGACCGGCTGCTGCTGAGCCGGGTGGCGCTGGGCGCCGGGCTGGTGCTCGCCGGCCTGCTGCTGGCGGCGGGTCGGTCGTGGCCGACCCGGGCCGGCGCGCTCGCGGGCCTCGCCGGCGGCGTCGCGGGTCTCGTGCTGATCGGCGTGCCCGGCCCGGCGGGGATCTGGCAGCTCGACGCGGGAGCGCGCCGGTACGTCTGCGCCGACGGCGCGCCGCAGGTGTGCGTCACCGCCGTGAACGCGCACCTGCTGCCCGAGGTCACCACCGAGGCCCGCCGAGGGCTGCGCGCCCTGGCGAAGCTGCCGGACGCGCCGGCCCGCGCGGTGGAACTGCGGCTGGACACCATCGGCAGCAGCGACAGCGAGCAGTGGCACCGGCCGAAGCCCGTACCCGGCACAGTGCAGTTCCTCCTCGAGGTCGACCCGGACACCGGCCGGGCCGCGGACGTGGCCGAGCGCATCGCCCTGGGCGGCGGCACCATGTGGTCCGGCTGCGGGCGCAGCGGCGACGACATAGCCCCGGCGATCGTCGCGGCCTGGCTGCTGGACACCGAGACCGTACGGCTGTGGGACTCCTGGACCGGATACCGGTACGCCGACGAGCAGCAGGAGGAGATCCGGGCCGGCGTGCGGCAACTGCGCGCGCTCCCCGAGCCGGAGCAGCTGCGGCGGGTCACCGCGCTGCGGGACGCGGCCGCGCGCTGCGAGCCGGACCTGATGCCGGCGCTCACCGGGCGGGCCGCACCGTGAGCCGCTGGTTGCCGCTGTACGTGCGGTCCCGCCGGCTACCCGCCGCCCTGGCCGGATCCGCGGTCGCGGTCGCCGTGATGGCAGTCGCCTGGTCCGCCTTCACCGACCGCCCCGAGGTGCCCGCCGGCCTCGCCGTGCTCACCACCGCGCTGGCGGTGGCGCCGCTCGGGCCGACGCTCGCCGGCACCGACCCGGCGCTGGAGGGGACCGCCGCGTGGGCCTGGCCGCCGCGCCGGGCCGGGCACCTGCTCGCGTACGGCGCGGCGGTGGTCGGAATGCTGGCCGCCGCCCGCGTTCTCGGCGCCGACTTCGGACCGCTGTCCGTACTGGCCCGCAACACGGCCGGACTGATCGGGCTGGTCGGCCTCGGCGCCGCGCTGGCCGGTGCGCGGGCCGCCTGGCAGGTGCCGACCGCCTGGGCCGCGCTGGGCGCGTTCCTGGCCGCACCGGGCGGGCCGGAATGGCGGCAGGCCGCGCTGTGGATGGCGCAGGAACCGGCCAACCGGATCGCCGCGGTCACCGCCGCGACGTTCCTCCTCGGCGGGGTGGCCGCGTACGCGCTGCGGGTGGGGCCGCAGGTCGCGGCGGCCGAGGCGGCACTGGAACAGTGAGGGAACCGGGCCTCGGCGCACTCGTGGGCGCGGCGAGGCCCGGTCAGCCGCCGTTCGTGGCGGTCCACGCCGACTCGACACGCCGCGTCGGGTCGCCGCCCTCCGGTCCGCGCAGCCGGTCGGTGAGCAGGAAGCCGGGCAACCGGAACCGGGCGGCGTGCTCCCGCTCCGTGAGCGGGTACGTGCCTCCGCGCCGATCGGGCTGCCATCCGTGCCGCAGGGCGTACTCGATGACGGCGTGTACGTCGGCCGAGGTCGGGTAGGCGTCGTCGACGGCACAGGGCGGCCATGGTGTGCCCCACGTGGTCGACAGCAGATCCGCCTGGAGCGCCTGGCTCGTCTTCCCGCCGCCCCAGATCCGAAGCCGGACGCAGCGGTGGCAGTCGGTGTCGCCCCGCACCTCCCGGATCTCCGCCCGCCAGGTGAAGGTGCGCCCGTCGATGCACAGTCGTCGCAGCCGGATCCGCACGGCCCGATCATCCGGGACGCCGCCCGCCGCCGCGACGGGTTTCCCGGCCGGCGTCAGACCAGTGGCTTCCTTCGGTCGGCGTCAGGTCAGCGGCACCCAGGCCAGGGTGGTCATGCCGGACAGGGCGGTCGCCTTGAGGCCGGCGTCGGAGACCGTCCACAGCACACCGCCGATCATCAGCGAGCGGCGGATCGGGGTCCACTCGCCGCCGTCGGTGAGCGCGCCCGGATGGTCTACGGCGCCGGCGACCGTGAAGCCCTTGTCGCCCATGCGCAGCGCCAGCACACCGCCGGAAGGCGTGCCCTTGACGCTCTCGGCCCGGTCGGTCACCACACCCGGCCGCTGCACCGGGATCACCACCAGGCGCTCCGGCGCCCAGTACAGGAACGCGTGCGGGTCGTTCTCCGCCTCGGACCAGCCGCCCGCGACGTGGTGCTGGGCGATCCTCGCCGGCCGGGCCGGATCGGCCACGTCGAACAGCGACACCTGCGTGCCCGTCACCCGCCCCTGGTCGGTCGCGTCCTGCCCGACCCCGATCAGGCGGCCGTCGCCGGCCGGGTGCAGGTACGACGAATACCCGTTGATCTTCAACTCGCCGGTGACCCGGGGCGCGGCCGGGTCACGCAGGTCCACGCCGTACAGCGGGTCGGTCTGCCGGAACGTGACCACGTATCCGGTGCCGCCGACGAACCGCACCGCGAAGATCCGCTCGCCCTTGCCGAGGCCGGTGACCGCGCCGACCCGCTTCAGGGTGGCGCCGTCGGCGCGAAGCACGTAGACGCCGGACTGCGAGGCGGTCCCTCGGCCCCAGGTGTCACCCGTCGTGGTCGCCACCCGCAGGTGACCGTCCCACTCGGACAACGCGTGCTGGTCGATCAGCCAGCCGGGCACCGACCCGGCGGCGACGAAGCGTGGCGTGCCCGCCGCGGTGTCGAACTGGTAGATCTCGGTGCTGGTGTCGCGCGCCGCGGACGGCCCGCCACGCCACGTCCGCCAGCGGTGGTCGTTGGCGACGTAGAGGCGTTGGCCGGTGCTGTAGACGGTGTCGCCGTCGGCGGCCACTGTGACCGGGTCGCCGGCGCCGAGCGAGGACGCGCCCAGGTCGAAGCTGAGCACCGTCACCATCGACGTGCCGGAGAAGCCGGCCGGCCGGCTGACCCGGTCGCAGCCGACCCGTCCGGTGCCGACGGTCCGCACGCTGTCGCGGATCTCGTAGCGGGGCAGCCAGTCGTCGAGCGTGGCCTTGTCGATGACCGCGCGGTTGGCGGCGATCCGCTGGGCGTCCGTCTTGCCATCGGACCGGTAGGGGAAGTCGAGCCGTGGCGCGGACCGGATCACCACGCGGGCGGTCGCGCCGGACTGCCGGGCGTCGACCAGGAGGCCGTCGATCCGGTACTCCCCGACCACGCGGGGCGACCCGGCCAGGTCCAGCAGGACCAGCCGGGCCTGCGGGGTCGTGCCCGGGCGCGTCTGCCTGCCCGGTACGGGGCCCTTGACGGTCCGGCCGGCGCGCAGCAGCACGAGCGCCCGGTCGCCGTGCAGCAGCAGGCTCGCCTCGCCGCCGGAGAACCGCTCGGCGTCGGGATCGAGCGCCAGCCGGCCGGTCACGCGACGGCTCGCCGGGTCGACCACTGACAGCACGCCCCGGGTGACCGTGACGATCCGCTTTCCGTCGGTCTTGACCAGGTCCGGTTCGTCCACGCCGGCCTCGTGCACGTTGGTGCCGGAGAAGTCCGGCGCGGACGCCGCACTCGCGTCCTTGGCGACGTCGCCGACCGCCGCCCGTTCCGCGCTGAACTGCCGGATGACGTCCGGGCCGAAACCCCACGGCCCGACCGCCGCCTTCGCGGCCGTGCGGAGCTGCCGCAGCGCCTCGTCGCAACTGTCGAACGCCACCAGCCGCAGGCCGCCGGCCGGTGCGACCCGCCCGGTGGGTGGCGGGCCGGCGGCCGGCGGTGACGCGGTGCAGCCGGCGAGAGCCAGCGTGACGGTCAGCGTGCATCCGAGCGTCCGGTATCCGTGACGGGTCATGCCGGTCAGACGCGGCGGTGGCGAACGCGGTTCCCGATCGTGCCGCTCGACCGCCGGCCGTGGCGCTCAACCGCCCGCCATCGCGCCGAGCACGATGAACGGCTCCTTGCCGGCGACCACCTCCTCCGGCAACGGGTCGTCCGGGGACTCGTTGGAGAGATCCAGCTCGCAGGCGTAGAAGCGGACGAACGGCCGGCGCTTGCCGCTGTGCCGGTCACGGATCGTGCCGAGCAGCATCGGGTACGCGGCCTCCAGCGCGTCGAGCACCTCCCGCTGGGTGGGCGGCCCGGCCACCTCGACGCGTACCTCGCCGGTGACGTGCGCCAGGTTCTTCAGGTGCGCCGGCAGCACCACCCGGATCACGGCAGCACCTGGACCTCGACCGAGAGCACGCCCGGCAGGTCCCGCACGATCGGCGCCCACGTGTCGCCGCCGTCGGCCGAGTGGTAGACCTGACCGCCGGTGGTGCCGAAGTAGATGCCGCACGGGTCGAGCGTGTCGACGGCCATCGCGTCGCGCAGCACGTTGACGTAGCAGTGCGACTGCGGCAGCCCTTCGGTCAGCGGCTCCCAGTGCTCGCCGCCGGTACGGCTGCGGTAGACGCGCAGCTTGCCCTCCGGCGGGTAGTGCAGCGAGTCGCTGGTGATCGGCACCACGTAGATCGTCTCCGGCTCGTGCGCGTGCACCGCGATCGGGAAGCCGAAGTCCGTCGGCAGGTCGCCGCTGACCTCCCGCCAGTTGGCGCCCGCGTCGTCGGTGCGCATGACGTCCCAGTGCTTCTGCATGAACAGCGTGTCCGGCCGGGACGGGTGCTGGGCGAGACGGTGCACGCAGTGCCCGACCTCGGAGTCGGTGTCGGGGATCTCGCCGGAACGCAGGCCCTTGTTGATCGGCAGCCAGCTCGCGCCGCCGTCGTCACTGCGGAACGCGCCCGCCGCCGAGATCGCGACGTAGATCCGGTCCCGGTCGGCCGCGTCGAGGATGATCGTGTGCAGGCACATCCCGCCCGCGCCGGGCTGCCAGGACGGGCCGGTCGGGTGCTGCCGCAGCGCGGTCAGCTCGGACCACTTCTGACCGCCGTCGGTGGACAGGTAGAGGGCGGCGTCCTCGCCGCCCGCGTACACGGTGTCGGGGTCGTGGCGGGACGGCTCCAGGTGCCAGATCCGCTTGAACTCCCACGGCCGTGGGGTGCCGTCGTACCAGAGGTGCTGCCCCACCTCGCCGCTGTAGGCGAAGTCGTTGCCGACTGTCGTCCAGGTCCGGCCGCCGTCGTCCGAGCGCTGGATCAGCTGCCCGAACCAGCCGCCGGACTGGGACGCGTACAGCCGGTCCGGTTCGACAGGTGATCCGGTCAGGTGGTAGATCTCCCAGCCGCCGAAGTGCGGCCCGTCGACGGTCCAGTCGTCGCGCCTGCCGTCCGAGGTCAGGATGAACGCGCCCTTGCGCGTGCCGACAAGTACTCGTACGCCGCTCATGTCTCGTCCTCTCGTCCGAGGGGTTCTCCCCGCAATGACCGTGCGGCTCACCGAAACTCATCGCTGTCGTACTCCCCGGCTACGACATTTCCGTCTCGGACGCGCGGCGGCGGGGCCGCCACGCCGGTGCGGCCGGATTGTCGGGGGCTGCCGCTAGCCTGCGCGCATGACCGGCCCTGGAGACGTCCCACCCGAGCACCTCGACCGCCTGCGGCCGGTCTGCCTCGGCCTGCCGGAGACCTACGAGGAAGCGGCCTGGGTGGGCGTCCGATGGCGCGTCCGCGGCCGGACGTTCGCCCACGTGCTCACCGTCGACCCGGACCACCAGGCGGCGTACGCGCGGGCCGCGGCGACCGACGAGCCGGTCTGCGTGATGACGTTCCGCTCCCCCGGCGACGAGATCGCCGGGCTGCTCGCGGCCGGGCCGCACTTCTTCAAGCCGGACTGGGCCGCCGACGTGGTCGGGCTGCGGCTGGACGCCGACACCGACTGGACCGAGGTCGCCGAGCTGCTCACCGAGAGCTACTGCGTGCTGGCCCCGAAGAAGCTGGTCGCGCTGGTCGACCGGCCCGGCTGAGTCAGCCCAGCTTCTTGCGCAGCGTCTCGAACGCCAGGTCCGGCCGCAGCGGCACACCGAACCGCTCGTCGCCGTACGGGAACGGGCTCAGCTCGCCGGTGCGCACGTAGCCGCGCCGCTCGTACCAGGCGATCAGGTCGTCGCGCTGGACGATCACTGTCATCCGCATCTCGCCGGCGTGCCACTGCTCGGCCGCGTAGCGCTCGGCCTCGGCTAGCAGCTCCCGGCCCACGCCGCCGCCCTGCCGGCCCGGGGCGACAGCGAACATGCCGAAGTAGACGTGGTCGTCGCGGCGTTCGAGCTGGCAGCAGGCCACCAGGGCGCCGTCCTGCTCGGCGACCAGCACCACGCCGTCCGGGCCGGTGACCGCCGCGGTCACCATCTCCGGGTCGGTGCGCTGCCCGGCCAGCAGGTCCGCCTCGTGGGTCCAGCCCTGGCGGCTGCGCTCACCCCGGTACGCCGACTCGATCAGGTCGACGAGGGCGGCCACGTCCTCGGGGCGGGCGACCCGGACGGCACGGGGTGCGGGGCTGGTCATGGCGGTTCTCCACGGTCGCGGCGACGTACCTGGTCAGCGTACGCACGCGGGGGTCCCGGACGGCAGCCGGGACCAGCGGTGGCGGACGGTTCGTGGTTCACTGCCCGCCATGGAGACGGCAGTCGGTGCGGCGGGCCTGCCCGCGGTCCTCGACCTGCCGGCCGGGCCGGTACGCGGGGGCATGGTGGTGCTGCACGGCTCGCACGCCGGGCAACGCTCCCACTTCCTCTACGCGCACCTGGCCCGGCTGCTGCCTCCGGCCGGGATCGCGGTGCTGCGCTACGACCGCCGTCCGCGCGTGGACGGGCACGACGTGCCGCTGGCCGACCAGGCCGAGGACGCGTCGGCCGCGGTGACCGAGCTGCGCCGGCACGTCGGGGCGGTCCCGGTCGGGCTCTGGGGTTTCAGCCAGGGCGCGTGGGCGGCGGCGCTCACCGCCACCCGCTGTCCGGTCGATTTCCTGGTCCTGGTCGGGTGCAGCGGCGTGAGCCCGGCGAGGCAGATGCGCTACGGCACCGCCGAGCAGTTGCGCCGGAACGGGTACGGCCCGGCCGAGGTGGCCGAGCTGATCCGGCTGCGCGCGCTCGCCGAGGACTACCTGCGCGGCGACGTGCCCCGCGCGGTGGCGCAGGCGGCGATCGACGCGGCGGCGCGGTGCCAGTGGTTCCCGCTGGCTTTTCTGCCCGAGGAGCTGCCCGCGACGCCCGGCACCTGGACCGACATGGACTAACCCGGCGCCGGTCCTGGCGCGGCTGACCGGCCCGGTGCTGCTCTGTCACGGCAAGACGGACGCGTGGATCCCGATCGAGGAGAGCCTCGCGGTGTGGCGGCGGGCGGCCCGCGACGCCGAGCTGACGGTGGCCCGGCTGGCCGGTTGCGACCACGCCCCGACGCTCGGCGAGCGCGAGGATCTGGACGGCGTCAGCCCGCAGTACGAGCGGGTGCTCCTCGACTGGCTCGATCGGACGCTGCCACCGCCGGGCTGAGTGGCCGGGCTGGGTGGCCGGGCGCGGCGGAAGGCGATCGACCGCCCCGCGTGGCCGGGCTACGCTGCCGCGCATGGACGCCGAGCTGCCCACGTTCGAGTTCGCCTTCCCCGGCCCGCTGCGCGACCAGATCGTCGCCGCGGTGCTCGACGGGAGCAAGACCACCACCACCGGGCTGCTCCAGGACTACGAGATCGACGGTGAGCCGCTGCCCGCCGTCGGCACCCGCTCGGCGGTGATCGACTCCGCCGGCCGGCCGGTGGCGATGATCGAGCTGGTCGAGGTCCGCGTCGCCCGCCTCGGCGACGTCGACCTCGACCACGCGCGCGACGAGGGCGAGGGGTTCGACACGGTCGCCGCCTGGCGGACCGGCCACGAGGAGTTCTGGCACGGCGACGACTACCGGGGCTGGCTCGGCGATCCCGGGTTCACAGTGGACGACGACACCCCGGCCGTGCTGCAACGCTTCCGGCTGGTCGAGACGCTCTGACGCGTTGCCGGCCCGGGCTCATTCGGCGGCGAGCCAGGCGCGCAGCGCCGCACCGTGCTCGTCCAGGTCCGGCGGCGGCAGCTCGTACCGGGGTGGGGTGCCGGACAGGCCGATCGGATTGCGGATGCCCGGCACCCCGCCGGCCGTCACCACCGGCTCCAGGCCGAGCCCCTGCGCCAGCGCCACCCCCTCGGCGACCGAGTTGATCGGGCTGCACGGCACGCCCGCGGCGCGCAGCTCGGCGAACCACTCCGCGCTGCCGCGCCGCGACAGCGCCGCCACCAGCAGCGGGCGCAGCTCGTCGCGGTGCGCTGTGCGGTCGGCGTTGCGGCGGAACCGCGCGTCGTCGGCCAGCTCCGGCACGCCGAGCACCCGGCAGAGAGTACGGAACTGGCCGTCGTTCCCGGCGATCACCACCAGCTCACCGTCGGCGGTGGGCAGCGGCTCGTACGGCACGATGCTCGGGTGCGCGTTGCCCATCCGGTGCGGCTCCGCTCCCCCGGCGACGTGCGCGCTCGTGTGGTTGACCAGCCCGGACAGCGCCGAGGAGAGCAGGTCCACTGTGACGTGCTGCCCCCGCCCGGTCTCATCGCGGTGCCGCAGCGCGGCCAGGATCCCGACCGCCGCGTGCAGCCCGGCGATCACGTCGAACACCGCCACCCCGGCCTTGTAGGGCGGGCCGTCGGCGTCCCCGGTGAGGCTCATCAGCCCGGCCGCGGCCTGCACCATGAGGTCGTACCCGGGCAGGTCGGCGCCCCCGGCGTCGCCGAAGCCGCTGATCGAGGCGTACACCAGGCGGGCGTTGCGGGCGGTGACCGTGTCGTGGTCGAGGCCGAAGCGGCGCAGCGCGCCCGGGCGGAAGTTCTGGATCAGCACGTCGGCCCGGTCGGCCAGCCGGTGTGCCAGCGTCAGATCGCCGGGATCGGTCAGGTCGAGCACCAGCGAACGCTTGTTGCGGTTCACCGCGAGGTAGTAGGTGGAGACGTCGTCGCGCACCGGGGGCCGCCAGCCGCGGGTGTCGTCGCCGCCGGGCGCCTCCACCTTGACCACGTCCGCGCCCAGGTCGGCCAGCAGCATGGTCGCGTACGGCCCGGCGAGGATCCGGGAGAAGTCGGCGACCAGCACCCCGCGCAACGGACCCGACATGCCACCCTCCCTCGCCGCCGACCACGATGACACATTCCCGACGGCGCGCCGGCAGGGGTGTCCGGTCCGGCTACGGTCGCGGTACATCGGGAACATCGACCGGGAAGGGATGCCGTGTCGCTGCTGAGCCGGCTCGCCGAGACCACCGACGACCGTCCCGGGGCGGTCCGGGTGGGCGACCGGTCGCTGTCCTGGGTGGAGCTGCGCCGGGCGGCCACCGCCGTCGCCGACGACCTGCGCGGCGCGGCCCGGGTGGCGGTGCCCGCCACGGCGAGCTTGGAGACGGTGGTCGGCGTGGTCGGCGGGCTGCTCGCCGGTGCGGCGGTGGTACCGGTGCCGCCCGACGCGGGCCCGATGGAACGCGACCACATCCTGCGCGACTCCGGCGCGGAGCTGCTGCTGGCGGCGCCGGGCACGCCGCACACCGACTCGCCGCCGGTCGTGCCGCTGGACCTGGCCCGGCGCTCGGACACCACGTATCCCGAGCCCGACCCGGCGGCCACCGCGCTGATCCTCTACACCTCCGGCACCACCGGCGCGCCCAAGGGCGCGGTGCTGTCCCGCCGCGCGGTCGCCGCCTGCCTGGACGGGCTCGCCGACGCGTGGGCCTGGACCCCGGACGACGTGCTGGCACACGGCCTGCCGCTGTTCCACGTGCACGGACTGGTGCTCGGCGTGCTCGGCCCACTGCGCGCCGGCAGCCGGCTGCACCACGTCGGCCGGCCCCACCCCGAGCGGTACGCGGCGGCGGGCGCCTCGATGTACTTCGGCGTACCCACGATCTGGTCGCGGATCGCGGCGCAACCCGCGGCGGCGCGGGCGCTGCGCGGCGCCCGGCTGCTGGTGTCCGGCAGCGCTGCGCTGCCCGAGCCGGTCTTCACGGCGCTGGCCGGGCTGACCGGGCACCGGCCGCTGGAGCGGTACGGGATGACCGAGACGCTCGTCACGGTGAGCGTCCGGACGGACGGCCCCCGGCGGCCCGGCACCGTGGGCGTGCCGCTGCCCGGCGTGCACACGCGGGTGGTGGACGAGCACGGCGACCCGCTGCCCGCCGACGCGATGGGCGAACTCCAGGTGCGCGGCGGCACGCTGTTCGACGGCTACCTCAACCGGCCGGACGCCGACGCGGCCACCCGCACGGCGGACGGCTGGTTCCGCACCGGTGACGTCGCGACTGTCGACCCGGACGGCGCCCACCGGATCGTCGGCCGGGCCGCCACCGACCTGATCAAAAGTGGCGGGTACCGGATCGGGGCCGGCGAGGTGGAGGACGCGCTGCTGGCCCACCCGGGGGTCCGGGAGGCGGCTGTGGTCGGCACGCCCCACCCCGACCTGGGGCAGCAGGTGACCGCGTACGTGGTCGGCGACGGCGTGGCCGAGGCGGAACTGATCGACTTCGTGGCGCGGCACCTGTCCGCGCACAAGCGGCCCCGGCAGGTGCGGCTGGTCGGCGCGCTGCCCCGCAACGCGATGGGCAAGGTGCAGAAGTCCCGCCTGACCGAGGTGTGAGCGGCCCGTTTCAGCGGGCCGCAGCCGCGCGGCGGACCTGGCGGCGTGCCTCGTCCGCCGGCACGCCGGTGGCACGCAGCAGGTCGTTGGCGACGGTCCGCACCTGCGACACCACTATGGTGCCGGAGAAGCCGATCTCCTGCCGGCACGCCTCGCCCGCGTCGCGGACCGCGCGCAGCACCCGCTCCCGGGCGGCGGCCGGTTCGTCGGCGGCCAGGAACGCCCGGTGCAGCAGCCGGATCGCCTCGCTGAAGTGCTCCAGCGCGGCGGGCAGCTCCGGCGGCACGGGCTCCCGGTCCCGCAACGCGGTGCCGATCCGGCGGACCATGCCCCGGCTGTTGCGGAACGCCCGGTCCAGGTGCTCGGCGCCGTGCCGGTACGCGGCCAGGGCCCGCCGTCGCCGCCAGCGCACCGGGGAGAACCGGACCACCTCGTCGGCGGCGCCGACCATCTCGTCGATCCGGTCCAGTTCCGTCTCGGCGGCGCGCATCCGGGCCAGCACCTCGTCGGCCGCGCGTACGTCGGCGTGCGCCAGCGCCTCCGCCGAGGCGGTCATCTCGCACGCGAACGTGTCGAGCGCCGGGTCGGCGACGCGGCGGACCGCGCGCAGCGGGTTCAGCGGCGCGATCACCAGCACCACGAGCAGGCCGACGACGCCGCCGACGAGCGCGTTGACGGTCCGGGGCAGCTCCAGGTCGGGCGACACCGGGGTCAGCGTGGCGACCAGTACCGCCGTACCGCCGGCCTGGGTGACGAGCGCGCCGGTGCCGCGGACCAGCACCGCCGCGGAGACCGCTAGGAACACGATCACGCCGGTCTGCCACGGGCCGGTGCCGAAGAGACGCACCAGCAGGTCGCCGACGACGATGCCGAGGACCACCCCGACCACCAGCTCCACGGTCCGCCGGGTGCGGTTGCCGAGCGAGGCGGCGATGACGCTCACCGCCGCGGCGGGCGCGAACGTCGGGTCGGGGTTGCCGAGCACCTCGCGGGCCACCGTCCAGGCCAGCGCGGCGGCCAGGCCGGCCTGTACCGCCACGAGGAAGTACGTGCGCAGCCTCCGGCGGCTCGACCGCCCGGCGTCGCGTACCCGGTCGACGGCATCCCGCATGCGCCCGGGTACCCGCGGTCGCCCGCTCGAACCTCAACCCGGGTACGCCATCGTCCCGGTCAGCGCCACCACTCCGGGCAGCCGGGTGTCCTGCCGCAGGAACTGCACCACCACCGGCACCGGGGAGCGCAGCACGCAGCCGTACGGGCGGTCCAGCCGCACCGCCTCCGGGTCGATCAGGTCGTTCACCCGCACGTGCCGGATGCGGCGGGCACCGACCCGTATCCGGTACGGGCCGACCGGTTCGGCGTCCTGGTAGTAGAAGTCCAGCTCCATCTCGGCGTCCTCGTCGGCGGCGTTGAGCACGCAGAGCTGGTCGAAGGCGGTGAACGCCGGTTCCGGGCCGTGCGCGGGGAACGGCACGTGCCCGCCGGGCACCACCCAGACCCGGGCGCCGACCGGCCCGCTCACGACTCCTCCAGCAGCCGGGACAGGTCCGGGGTGAGGAACACCCCGTCCGGGTCGAGCCGGCGGCGCACCGCCTGGAAGTCGTCCCAGCGGGGATAGAGGGGACGCAGTTCCCGCGCGCCGAGCCAGTGCTTCTTGCCCCAGTGCGGGCGTCCGCCGTAGTGGCGGAACACCGCCTCCACGTCCCGGAAGTAGTCCTCGTACGGCAGCGAGGTGTTCTGCAGGCAGGCGATCGTGGTGGTGGGACGGCCGTAGGCGTTGCTGAGCCAGATGTCGTCGGCGGCGACGGTGCGCACGAGGACCCGCCAGGCGGCCACCCGGCGGTGCCGGTCGCGCACCCGGCGGCGTACCTCGGCGAAGCAGGCCGCGAACGCCTCCGACGGCAGCATGTACTCGATCTCCTCGAAGCGCAGCTCCCGGTGCCGGGGGATGGTGCGGTGGGTCGGCCCGACCTGGCTCTGCCGGGGCTCGCCGGCCGGCAGCCGGGTCTGCGCCCGCTCCGGCGCGGCGTCCGTGTCGGTGCGGTTGATCACCCGGATCTGCGTCCGGTCGCTGCGCGGATACCAGTAGAAGTCCATGTTGCGGTTGGTGTGCTGCAGCTCGGCGAGGTGGTCGAGGGTCCAGTCCAGGTGCGCGCACCAGGAGCGGCGGTGCAGCTGGTACGTGGGCTGCACGTCGAGCGTGACCCGGGTGACCACGCCGAGCGCGCCGAGGGAGAGGCGGACGGCCGGCAGCAGCTCCGGGTTGCGCCGCGCGTCCACGTCCAGCACGTCGCCGGTGCCGCTGACCAGGCGTACGCCGGTGACCTGCGTGCTCAGGTTCCCGAAGCCCAGACCGGTGCCGTGGGTGCCGGTGGCGGTCGCCCCGGCGATCGACTGGTAGTCGACGTCACCCAGGTTGTCCATGGCCAGCCCGGCGTCGTAGAGCCCTTCGCCGAGCGCCCTGAGCTTGGTGCCGGCCCACGCGGTCGCGAGGCGCCCGTCGTCGGAGATCACGCCGGACAGCCGGTCCAGGCTCAGCAGGATCCCGTCGGTGCGCACCAGCGGGCTGGACGAGTGCCCGGAGCCGACCGGCCGGACGGTGGCGCCGCTCTCCCGGGCACGGCGTACCAGCGCGCACACCTCGGCCTCGTCGGCGGGCTCGGCCCGCTCCGCCGGCGTGAAGCGGAGGCTGCCGGACCAGTTCACGAACTCGCGTGTCACAGCGGCCCCTCCCCGGCCCGCTTACCCGTGCCCGCTCCGGGTAGTCACCGCCGTGCCCGAGCCGCCGCTGTCGTTCCCGCCGGTCGACGCGTACGCGTTCCTGTCCGACACGCACACCACGGCGCTCGTCGCACCGGACGGGGCGGTCGAGTGGTTCTGCGTACCGGACGCGGCGGGCGACGCGGTCGCGGCCAGGCTGCTCGACCGGGACGCGGGCGGCCGGTTCACGCTCACCGTCGCCGGCTGCCCGGCGCCGCGACGCCGCTACCGGCCGGACACGCTGGTGCTGGAGAACGACTGGGCCGGCCCGTCCGGCACGGCGGCCGGCGAGGACCTGCTCGCGGTCCGGCCCGGCGCCGCCGACCGGCCGATCCACGCCGAGCGGGTGCTGGTGCGCCGGCTGCGGGCCACCGACGGTGTGCTGCGGGTCCGCGCCGAGCTGACGCCCCGCCCCGGGTACGGGGCACGTCCGGTGCGCTGGCGGCGCGACGGTACCGGCTGGCACGCCGACGGCACGCCGCTGCGGCTGCGCACCGACCTGCCGGTCACCGTCGAGGGCGGCACGCTCGTCGCCGAGGCGGAGCTGCGCGCCGGGCAGGACGCCACGCTGCTGCTCGGGTACGCCGACCCGGTGCCCGCGCTCGCCGACGCCAGCGAACTGACCGAGCGGACCGCCGGCACCTGGCGGGCGTGGTCGGCGCGCGGCGACTACAGCGGCTTCGCGGCCGACGCGGTCCGGCACAGCGCGCTGGTGCTGCGCGGCCTGTCCTACGACGAGACAGGCGCGCTGCTGGCCGCCCCGACCACGTCGCTGCCCGAGGAGATCGGCGGGGTACGCAACTGGGACTACCGCTTCACCTGGCACCGCGACGCGGCGCTGCTGCTGCTCGCGCTGTTCCGCCTGGGCCACGCCGAGGAGGGCCGCCGCTACCTGCACTTCCTGCTCGGCATCTGCGCCCGGCAGCATCCGCTCGCCCCGCTCGTCGGCATCCACGGCCACCCCACCGAGGAGTGCGAGCTGCCGCACCTGTCCGGCTACGCCGGCTCGGCGCCGGTGCGGATCGGCAACGAGGCGGCCCACCAGATCCAGTTCGACACGTACGGGCACATCCTCGACGCGGCGCTGGCCTACCAGCTGCTCACCGGCGAGCTGACCGGCCCGCAGTGGGCGCTGCTACGGCGACACGTCGAGACCATGGCGCAGCGCTGGCGGGAACCGGACCACGGGGTGTGGGAGATCCGCGGCCCGTGCCGCCACTACGTCAACTCGAAGGTGATGACCTGGGTCTGCCTGGACCGGGGCATCCGCCTCGCCGGGCTGCTGGGCGACCGCACCGCCCCGGTGGACCGGTGGCGCCGGGAACGTGACGCGCTGCACGCCGAGGTGCTCGACCGCGGGTACGACGAGCGCGCCGGCAGCTTCGTCATGGCGTACGGCGCCACCGAGCCGGACGCGTCGCTGCTGCGGATGCCGCTGGTCGGGTTCCTGCCCGGCGACGACCCGCGGATGGTCGCCACCGTCGAGCGGATCCGCGCCGACCTCGCCGTCGCGCCCGACCTGATCCGGCGCTACCGGGTCGACGACGGGCTACCCGGCACCGAAGGCGCGTTCCTGCTCTGCTCCTTCGAGCTGGTCTCCGCGCTGGTGCTGGCCGGCCGGCACGGCGAGGCGCGGGAGATCTTCGACCGGCTCGCCGGCCGGGCCGGCCCGCTCGGCCTGCACCCGGAGGAACGCGCGCCCGACGGCACCGCCCTGGGCAACTTCCCGCAGGCGTTCACCCATCTGGCGCTCGTCGAGGCGGCGCTGAACCTCGACTCCGCCGGCGACCGGGACGCGCTGCACGCGTGGGCGGAACGGTCACCGGCCGCGCGGACGTGACCCGCACCCCGCCGGGAACCAGGCGGGGTGTCCCGACGACTATCCCTACATGGTGTGTGAGCAGTGGCGGGAGATCCTGTCGGCACAGCTGGACGGTGAGGCGTCCGAGTCGGAGATCGAGGCGGCCGAGGCGCACCTGACCGGTTGCGCCGGCTGCCGCGGCTGGTTCGACTCGGCCGCGTCGGTGACCCGGCGGGCCCGTACGCAGCTCGCCCCGCGGGTGCCCGACCTGGTCGACGCGGTCCTCGCCGCCGCTCCCCCGCCCCGGCCCAGCCGCCGCCACCGGATCACGCTCGGGCTGCGGGCGGCGCTCGGCCTGCTCGGCGCGGTGCAGCTCGTACTCGGCCTGGCCCAGATCGGCCGGGAGGCGGTCGTCACGCACGCACACGCCTCCGGCCAGCACCTGTGGCACGAGTCGGCGGCCTGGAACGTGGCAGTCGGCGCCGGGTTCCTCTACGTGGCGGCGCGCCGGTCCGCCCCGTCCGGCCTGCTGCCGATGCTCAGCGCGTTCGTCGCCACGCTCGTGCTGCTGTCGGTCAACGACCTGATCACCGGGCAGGTGGCGATGACCCGGCTGGTCAGCCACGGCTTCCTGCTGGTCGGCTGGGCCGTGATGCTGGTGCTGTCCCGCCTCAGCCGGCGCCCCGGCGACACCCCGCCCGGCCAGCGCCGGTCGGAGGGCTCCCGCTGGGCGCTGCGGACCGAGGAACCGGCCGCGCCGGCACTGCGGCTGGTGCCGCCCGGCCCGTACCCAGCACAGGCCCGCGACCGGCGCGCCGCCTGACGGCCCGCGCGGCCTTCCCGGTCCCCCGCCGTGCCCGGCGACCACGCTCCCGCTCGAACCCCTGCGGTCACGGTCCCGGCTGGTCCCGGCGGTCGCGGGTCGGCCGGGCCCCCTGCGGTCGCGGGCTCAGCGGGCCCGGCGGTCCCGGGCGTCGCCGGACCAGGCGGCGACCAGGTCCTCCCGGGCGCGGGCCACGCGGGAGCGGATGGTGCCCACCGGGCAGCCGCACACCTCGGCCGCCTCGGCGTAGGACAGGCCGAGCACCTGGGTGGCCACGAAGGCCTCGCGCCGGTCCGGCGCCAGCGTGGCGATGAGGCCGCGCAGCACGACCCCGTCGTCCCCGCCGCCGGTCACCGCGCCGGCCGCCTCGGCGGCGGCCTGCCAGTCAGGTAGCGCCGCGACCCGGGGCCGGGCGGCCGCCGCGCGCACGTGGTCCACCGCGACCCGGCGGGCGATGGTGAAGATCCAGGTACGCGCCGACGACCGGCCCGCGAAGCCGGGCAGGCTGCGCAGCGCGCGCAGGAACGTCTCCTGGGCGAGGTCGTCGGCCTCGGCGGGCCCGGCGAGGTGGGCGAGGAACCGCCACACCGGCGCCTGGAGCGCCCGGACGAACGCGGCCGCGGCCAGCTGGTCTCCCCGGGCGGCGCGGCGCGCCCACCCGGTCACCTGCTCGTCGTCGGCGTCCGGGTTCATCCGCGGCCGGCCCGCCGGTCCGGCATGCTCATGCCGGACGGTACGGATGCGCGCCCCGCTCGGTTCATTCCTGGCGTCCCTCCTGCCGGCGCCGGAGTGCCGGTCACCCCCGGTTGGTCGGCCCCCGGGTGGGGAAAGTTCCCGAACCGGGTCAATCGTCTACGGACACGGTGACCGGCCCGACCCGCAGGACGCCGTCGGTGAGCGGGGCGCACCGCACGCCGCCGCGGCGGCGCATCGCCTTCCAGGTGCCGGGGGCGACCACCACGTCGAGCCAGGCGCAGGGTGGCGCGGCCCGGTGCACCCGCAGCCGGACCGGGCCGTCGCCGGAGTCGAGCGTGAGCACGCGGCCGACCAGTTCGTCCACCGGGATGCCGTCGGTCAGCACGTTGCGCCGCAGCTGGGTGAGGTCGGCGCCGGGTGGCAGCGACTCCCGCGCGATCAGCGTGACGCTCGCCTGCCGGTGCGCGGGGCGGCCGAAGTAGCGGTCACCGACGATGCCGAGCCCGGCGCGCAGCTCCACCCGGTCGACCAGCTCACCCGGTGGCGCGGGGGCGGGTCCGTCCGCCGGGCGGCCCACGTACCGGTGCACGGGCGAGGCCAGCAACTGGACGATCCGCGGCATGCCCGAAGTCTAATCGCGGGCATAACACCGCCAAACCGGACGATAGCCGCGCTCACGTATCCGCGCTGTCCACAGGCCGTTGTACCAGGTGTGACGGCGAGGCGACCCGATGCGATCGGCGCTCATCCGCAGCGGCGGCTGGCCTGGGCGCGGCGCGAGAACGAGCGCCGGCGTCAGGCGTACGAGGCCGCGGCCCGGATCTGGCGGCGCCGCGCCGAACACCTGGACCGGCTGTCGATGGAGGCAACGGGCTTCCGTGGCTGTGCGCTGCCCGGCACCGCGCTTCCGGTGCCGCTGGACGACGACGAGGTCGTCTACCGCATCCTGCCCACCGTCGACCTGGTCGAGGCCACGGCCCGGCATCTGCCCGGACTGCCGGCGCCGGGGCGTACGCTCGCCGGCTGCCTCGACCCGGCCGACGGGCCGCTACCGGCGGGACTGCGCGTGCTCGACAGCGGCGCCGCAGTGGTGACCGACCGGCGGGTGGCCTTCGCCGGCCGCGACGGCCGGCGGGACTGGCCACTGCGGGATCTGCACGGCCTCGGACATCACCCGGACCGTCCGGTCACCCTGCTGCACGGCACCGACGGCGGCACACCGGCGGGCCTGCGCGTGCCGGCCCCGGGCGCGGCAAACGCGCGGTTCTACCTCGCCCTGGCCCACGCCGACGCCACCGCCGCGCGGCAGGCGGTCGTCGAGGACGTCGAGGCGCTGCGGTCCGCCCACCGGGCCGCCCGGCCCCGGCCACCCCGGCCGCTCGGCCCGTGGGACGCCCCGGCCGAACGGGCGCTCCCCCAGCGGCTGGCCGCGGCGGGCGTCGCGGTGGTGGCCGTACTGCTCGGCGTCACCTCCGCCGGCACCTGGGCGGCCACCGCCGGGCAGACCGATCCGGCGCGCCGACCGGCCGCGTTTCCCGCCACGACGGCCGCGCGGACCGCTCCTTCGGCGCCGCCCGTGGCGACCCCGGCCGGCCCGTCGTCGCCCCCGATTCCCCGGCCGACCCGGTCCGTGCCACGACCGGAGCGTCACCCGGATCCGGTCACCCGGTCGGGCGGGCGAGTCCGCATCACCGCACCACCTGTCGCCGGGTCGCCGCCGCCGCACGCCGGCGACCGCCCGCCGGCACCCGTCGAGCCGTCCGCTCCGCCCGCCGACCCGGTGACCCCGGCGCCGACCGTGAGCCCGACGGGCGACCCGGGTCCGACCGGAGAGCCAGGCCCCACGGGCGAGCCGAGCCCGACCGCCTCGTCCGAGCCGCAGACCCTCCTGGACCTGGTGGGCCTGCGGCTCGGCCTGGCCGTCCGCTCCCACCCTCGCGACACCCTCCGAGCCCCGGCACCTACCGTTGATCTTGCACTTGCTGTCCCCGGAATGCGGTGATTCGTCCCGCTTCCAGAGGTCCGAAAGTGCAAGATCGCGAGGGCTTGGGGGCGGGGGCGGGCGTCAGGGGGTTTGGGGGGTCAGGAGGTAGTCGCCGTCTTCGGGGCTCCAGCGCAGCTCCACCGCTCCGCCGGTCGCGGCGGCCTTGCAGAACTGGAGGAAGCTGCGGTAGCCGAGCTTCTTCTCGCTGAAGTCGGGCCGCGCGCGCCGAAGCTGGTCCTTCAGGCCGGACAGCGCCACCGCGCCGCCGTCCGCGGCGAGGTCCACGACCACGGAGCGGAGCAGCCCGAACGCGACCTCCCGGTCGCCCTGCTCGGGCAGTGACACCTCCGGGTCGCCCTTGGCGGGCCCGGCGGCCAGCTCGACCACGTTGTGCGCCGCGAGGTGGCGCAGCAGCTCCCCGAAGGTACGGAAGCCGTAGTCGGACTCGCTGAACGTGGGGTCCTTGCGGAGCAGCGCGCGCTTGAGCGCGGAGGCGGTCACGTCGCCGCTGGAGCTGCCCTGCATGCCGGCGACCGTCTGCACGAGCTGCACGGCGAGTGTGTCGACGTCCCGCGCCGACTCGTCCTCGGTCGCGGTCTCCACCACCGGCTCGGGCGCCGGCTCCACCGGTGAGGGCCGGGCCGGGCGCGACCGGCGGGCGGCCGGTGGCGGTACGTCGACGCCTTCGAGGCGGTCGTAGTAGAGGAACTCGTCGCAGGCCGGCGGCAGCAGCGCGGAGGTGGACTTCTCCACCCCGACGCCGATCACCCGCTTGTTGAGTTCGCGCAGCTTGTGCACCAGCGGGGTGAAGTCGCTGTCCCCGGTGCAGATCACGAACGTGGAGATGTAGCCGCGCTCGAACGCCAGCTCGACCGCGTCCACCGCCATCTTGATGTCGGCCGCGTTCTTGCGGGAGGCACCCATCCGCTGCGGGATCTCGATCAGCTCGACGTGTGAGCGGGTGAGCATCCGCCGGTCCTCGTCGAAGTACGACCAGTCCGCGTACGCCCGGCGCACCACCACGCGGCCCCGCTCGGCGAGCGCGTCGGCGATCGGCCGGAAGTCGAACGGCCGGCCGCCGTGATGGTCCCGTACGCCCAGGGCCAGGTTCTCGTAGTCGAGGAACAGCGCAATCCGGTCTTCGTGATCCACACTGGCAGCCTAGCCCCGCCGGAGCGTCGGACCGGTCAGCGCCGCTCGTCGCGGTAGACGGTCTCGCGGCGGGCCACCCGCTGGATCGCGTAGCTGGTCACCAGCAGCAACAGCGCGAGCACCACCTCGACGCCGGCGACGGTGCCGGTGGCGACGGTGAGGCCGAGCAACAGCAGGATCAGCCCGACGACGGCGAGCAGGCCCGCCAGCAGCAGCCGGTTACGCCGTCGCGCCGACCGCTGCGCGTCGTCGTCTGCGCTCACGCTGGCCCGCCTTCCTCCGGTTCCGGTTCCGATCCTAGGCGCAGGCCGTCGCCAGGGTGGCGGATCAAGAAGCCGGGGCCGGACGCACATGCGTCCGGCCCCGGGTCACGGCGGCGGTCAGTGGATCGGGACCGGCACCTGACGCTTGTCGTCGCCCGCGTCGCCGTCGAGCAGGTGCGAGGGCTCCCGGCGGCGGGGCAGGAACGCCGCGGGGATGAAGGTCAGCAGCACCAGACCGAAGGCCACCCAGAACGTGGTGGAGAAGGAGTTCGCCGCGAAGTCGAGCCCGCGTTCGATCAGCGACGGCGGCACCGGGAACTGCTGGGTCAGCTCGGGCTGCTGCTGCGAGGCGATGGCGAGCTGGGCCTCGGTCAGCGGGGCGCCGGTGGCCGGGTCGGTGACGCCGGGGATCGGCCGCGAGCCGTTCAGCTCGCTGGTGAGGATGACCGACATGACCGCGGCGCCCACCGAACCGCCGATCTGCTGGAGGATGTTGACGAGCGTGGATCCGCGCGCCACCTCCGCCGCGCTGAGCGTCTTCAGTGCCGAGGTCATGATCGGCATCATCGTGCCGCCCATGCCGAGGCCCATCACGAACAGCGAGCCGCAGAGCAGCCAGTACGACGTGTCGGTGCCGAGCTGGGTGAAGGTGAAGAACCCAGCCGCGATGAGCACCAGCGCGAACGGCACCGTCCGGCCGACCGGCACGCGGTCGGCGAGCATGCCGGCGATCGGCATGGTCAGCATCGCGCCGATGCCCTGCGGTGCGATCAGCAGGCCCGCGGTCAGCGTCGACTCGCCGCGCACCTGGAGGAAGTAGCTCGGGAACAGCAGGCCCGCGCCCATGAACGCGATGATGAACACGAACATGGTCACGGTGGCGATGGTCAGGTTGCGGTTGCGGAACAGCCGCAGGTCGAGCAGCGGGTGCCGGGGCCGGAACGAGTAGAGCACGAAGGCGACCACGAGCGCGCCGCCGACGAGCATCGGCAGCCAGACCTTGGTGTCGGCGACGGTGCCGGTCTCGGGCAGCGTGGAGATGCCGTAGAGGAACAGCGCGAGACCCGGCGAGAGCATGAGCATGCCGAGGAAGTCGAACGACTCGGACGGCTCGGCGTTGTCCTTGGGCAGCGCCAGCTGGGCGTAGACCAGTGCGACCAGGCCGATCGGCAGGTTGATCAGGAAGATCCAGTGCCAGCTCGCGACGTCGATCAGCCAGCCGCCGAGGATCGGGCCGGTGATCGGGCCGAGCAGCATCGGGATGCCGAGCACCGCCATCAGGCGGCCGATGCGGTGCGGGCCGGCGGCCCGGGTCATGATCGTCATGCCGAGGGGCATGAGCATGCCGCCGCCGAGGCCCTGGATGACCCGCCAGGCGATCAGCTCGCCGATCGAGTCGGCCGTGGCGCACAGGCCGGAGCCGATGGTGAACAGCGCCAACGCCACCATGTAGAGGCGTTTCGTGCCGAACCGGTCGGCGGCCCAGCCGCTGAGCGGGATCACCGTGGCGAGCGCGAGCGTGTAGCCGGTCATGGTCCACGCGACGCGGGCGTACGTGGCGTCGAACTCGCTCTGGAACGTCGGCAGCGCCACGCTGACGACTGTCACGTCGAGGATCGACATGATCGCACCGAGCACGACGACGCCGGCCACCTTGAGTACGGCGGCGTCGAGTTTCGTCGACGTCGCTACGGGTTGCTGGGTCACTGACGGTCTCCTGGATCCGGTCCGGCACTGGGAGGCGGTGGCGGCGCCGCGCGCCGTCTGCGGAGCGCGGGCGGAACGCGCGGCGGAGCGGCGTCCGGGCGACAGCGTAGCCATGACCTGGGACGAGGCGCGGCCGGTTTTGCCGACGGGCGAACCGCACCGGCACAGCGGAGGGCCTCGCCACCGGCTCCCGAGCGGTCCGGCGGCCCACGGAAAGGGCCGGTGCGCGCCGATTCGCCAGCCTTGTCGGGGCGTGGCCGGCGGGCGCGACCGTGACGAAGGTCATGCCCACGCAGCCACCCTCGCGGGCCCGCCGCTCAGCCCAGGCCGGCCATCAGTTCGACCTCCGCCGTACGGGAGCGGTCGATGCGGCGGGCGAGGTCGCGTACCCGCTCGCTCGTCCCGGCGGCGACCTGGGCGCGGGCCAGGTCGGCGGCGGTGCGTTGGTGGCGGCTGAGCACGTCGAGCAGCACCCGGTCGGCGTCGGCGGGCGCGGCGGCGCGCAGCCGGGCCAGTCCGGTTGCGGCGTCGCTGTGCCCGGAGTGGTCGTGCCGGGCGGCCGCGGCGGCGGCGGACGGGCCGGCCTCCCGCAGCCAGCCGCGCATGGTCGCGAGTTCGTCGGTCTCGGTGGCCCGGACGGCCGCGATCAGCGTGCGGATCCGCGGGCCGGTGGCGCGGTCGAGGCCGAGCGCGACGATCTCCAGCGTCTGCTCGGTGTGCGCCACCATCATGGCCAGGAACAGCGCGTCGATCCCGCTGGTCGTGGCGTCCGTGCCGGCCGCGGCCGTGGCGGACGGGACCGGCGGGGACGGGTCGGCGGCGGGCGGCCCGCCGCACCCGGTCACGGCCAGCATCATCCCGAGCAGCGCCGCGACCGGCCGGGCGGGGGCGGACGCGCGGCGGAGCCGGGGACCGGCCGGCTCCGCCGCGCGGGTACGCGGGCTCAGATCTGCCGCCACAGCGCCGGTACGTTCGGCGGCTCCCAGCCGGCGATTGCGGTGTGCGCCTGGCGGCAGCGGTAGCTGCGGCCGTCGTAGGTGACCGTGTCACCGACCTGGTACGCCCGCCCGGCGGTCCACGTGCCACCCGGCGCCGGGGTGCCGGTCCGGGTCGGCGTGGGCGACGGCGCGGGCGTGGTGGGCGCAGGGGTCGGGGTGGCCGACGGGGTCGGGGTGGGCGGCGGGGTCGGGTTGCCGCCTCCGCCGCCGATCTGGAGGTCGACGCAGGAGTAGAACGCGTTGGCGGTGTCGGAGATGTTCCAGATGGCGAGCAGCTTCTGCCGGCCGGAGAAGCCGCCGAGGTTGACGGTGTGCGACACGGTCGCGCCGGGCTGCCGGCCGCCGCCGTCGACGACCGCGACGCGGGTGCCGCCGATCCAGTACTCCCAGTTGGCGGTGGCGTGCCGGGCGGTGTTGATCCAGGTGAACGTGACGGTGCTGCCGACCGATGTGGCCGGCCAGTTGCGGCTGTCGTCGTTGAGTACCGCGAACTGGGCGATGCCGGCGTGGCAGCTGCGCAGGCCCTTGGGGCCCTCGACGCTCTGCGGCTCGTACTTGATCTGGCCGCAGTCGGGCACCCGGTTCTGCGCGCAGAGGGCCTGACGGCTGGGCGGCGAGGAGACGTAGCCGTGGGCCTGCGCGGGTGCGGCGAGCGCCAGCGTGCCGGTGACCGCACCGGCGGTGAGCAGCGGGAGGGTGATTCTTCGGCGCATGGTGGCAACTCCTTCGGGGGGATCGGGAGGTGCCCCGAACATAAATTAAACATTGTTAACAGTAAAGACTCCTATCTATAAATTAAGCCCTGCACGCCCAGCGCCGGGCGTATGATCGCGGTCGATGGCTCGCCGCGCGGAGCCGATCGTCGTTCGTGGGCATCCCGCCGCCGTCAGGCGCCGGGAGGACGACGCAGAACCGGGCACAGCCCCGTCGTCCCACTCCCCCGAAGGACATCCCCGGATGAGAAGAACCACTGCGTTCGCGGCCGGCCTGCTGCTGCTCGCCACCGCCCTCGGCACCGGCGGCGGGCCGGTCGCCGCCGCCGACCCCACCGCCCCGGTCACCGTCACCGTGAACACCCGCGCCGGGCTCGCCACCGTCCCGGCCACCGCGCTCGGCGTCAACCACGCCATCTGGGACGCGCAGCTCGGCAGCGCCGAGACGTCCGACCTGCTGAAGGCCGCGGGCGTGAAGATGCTGCGCTACCCCGGCGGCTCGTACGCCGACATCTACCACTGGGAGACGCACACCGCGCCCGGCGGCTACGTCGCGCCGAACACCGACTTCGACACGTTCATGGCCGGCGCCCGGCGTGTCGGCGCCGAGCCGATGATCATTGCGAACTACGGCACCGGCACGCCCGCCGAGGCGGCCGCCTGGGTCCGCTACGCCAACGTCACAAAGGGCTACGGCGCCAAGTGGTGGACGGTCGGCAACGAGAACTACGGCAACGGCCACTACGGCTCCGCCTGGGAGGCCGACGACCACCCGGACAAGAGCGCGAGCCAGTACGCCCGACTGGTGATCGAGTACGCCGACGCGATGAAGGCCGTCGACCCGAGCATCAAGGTCGGCGCGGTGCTCACCATGCCCGGCAACTGGCCCGACGGGATCACCGCCGGGTCCGACCCGGGGCCGTGGAACCAGACAGTGCTCTCCCTCGCCGGCCCGAAGATCGACTTCGTGGACGTGCACTGGTACCCGGGCGGCAGCGCCGCCGACTCCCTGGCCCGCACCAGCCACCTGCCCGACGCGGCCTGGCTGCTGCGCCAGCAGATCGCCCGGTACGCCGGACCCGGCGCGGACCGGATCGGGATCAGCTTCACCGAGCTGAACGTGGACGCCGGCCGTACCACCGCCCCCGGCGCGCTGTTCCTCGCCGACGCCTACAGCGGCCTGCTGGAGCAGGGCGTGTTCACAGTGCAGTGGTGGAACGTGCACAACGGCATCGGCACCGTCTCCGAGGTGGCCGGGCAGACCGACTACGGCGACTTCGGGATGCTGTCCAGCGGCAACTGCACGAGCGACGGCGAGGTGTGCCAGCCCGCGTTCAACACACCGTTCGCGCCGTACCACGCGTTGTCGATGATGAACCTGTTCGCCCGGCCCGGCGACCAGCTCGTCCGCGCCGGGACCGACGAGCCGCTGGTCGCCGCGCACGCGGTCCGCCGCCCGGACGGCAGCGTCGCGGTGCTGCTGCTCAACAAGGACCCGGACACCGCCTACCCGGTGGCGCTCGACTACGCCGGGTTCACCCCGGCCGACGAGGCGCCGACGGTGCACACGTTCGCCAACGGCGCGACCGGGATCAGCACCGCCCGCTCGGGCGACGCGACCGCCCGCACGCTGCCGCCGTACTCGCTCACCACGCTCGTGCTGCGACCGGCCGGCAGCCCGGCCGGGCGGCCCGGCGCCCCGGGGCGGCCGACGGCGAGCGCGGTGACCGACCGCGCGGCGACCATCTCCTGGCCGGCGGCCACGCCGGGCGCGTCCCCGATCGCCAAGTACGAGGTGCACCGGCAGAACGGCGCGGTGAGCGAGCAGCTCGGCGAGACCGCCGGCACGTCACTGACCGTGGGCAACCTCGAACCGGGCGCCCGCTACACGGTGAACGTGCTGGCCCGGGACACCGCCGGGCGGGTCTCGTGGTCGTCGCCGCCGTTGACGTTCGCCACCGGCAGCCCGGCCGAGAGTTCCTGCGCGGTGCGGTTCAACGACGACAACGACTGGGGCAACGGGTACGTGGCCAACATCGAGGTGATCAACACCGGTGCGAAGGCGCTGGACGGCTGGACGCTCACCTGGACCTGGCCGACGGCCTGGCAGCAGGTGAGCAGCGGGTGGAGCGCCACCTGGAACCAGCAGGGCCGCGACGTGCGGGTGACACCCACCGACGACAACCGGCGGCTCGCCGCCGGCGGCGGGAGCACGACAGTGGGCTTCGTCGGCGCGTACAGCGGTCCGAACGTGCCGCCGGGTGCGTTCCGCCTCAACGGCACTGTCTGCACGCTGCGCTGACCGCTCCTCAGCCGCGGCCGGGAGGCCGCAGCCGCACGTCGGCCGCCCCCGGGCCCGTCGGGGCGGTCGCCCGGCGCGCGCAAGCCGGCAATTGCACGTGCGGGCGCACCGGTCCGGACGGGAGCGTGGGCGGGTCCGGCGCGGGCGTCGGCAGTACGGCCAGGATCGCCACGAGCAGCGCCACCGCGACGGCGCCGTCGAGCCAGTAGTGGTTGCCGGTGACCACCACCACGAGCGCGGTCACCAGTGGATGGAGCAGCCAGAGCCAGCGCAGCCGTCCGGCGGTGACCGCCATCAGGGCCAGCGCGATCGCCAGCGCCCAGCCCACGTGCAGCGACGGCATGGCCGCGTACTGGTTGCTGAGCTGGTCGGTGTCGGGCGGTCCGTAGACGCTCGGGCCGAACCGGGTGCCGGTGTCGACCAGCCCGGTGAGCACGGTCAGCCGGGGCGGCGCGAGCGGGACGCACACGTGCAGCACCAGCGCCACCGCGGTCAGCGCCGCCAGGGCCCGCCGCAGCCGCACGTAGTGGGCCGGGCGGCGCAGCCAGAGCCAGGCCAGGCAGAGCACGGTGGCCGGGAAGTGCACGTACGCGTAGTAGGAGTTGGCCAGCCGTACCAGCAGCTCGTGCGACAGCAGCGGCCCCTGCACGAGCGTCTCGTCGGGCAGGCGCAGCAGCCGCTCCAGCCGCCAGACCCACTCGCCGTTGGCCAGTGCGACGTCGTCCTGCCCGGCGACCACCTGCCGGCCCGCCTTGTAGGCCAGGAAGAGCACGGCGACGAGCGCCAGCTCGCGCGCGGCCCGCTGCCATGTGGCGAGGCGGGCGGGCGCGGTCCGCGTGGCGTCCACGGCTCCTCCTTCGGTTCGTCCCCGCATGGACCAGGGCCGCCGCCGGGGTCGGCGACGGCCCTGGGGGTACGGGCTCAGCGGCGGGCGCGTTCCTCCCGGCCGGCCGAGTCCACGCTCACCTCGTCGAAGGCGGGCGCGCCGTCGACGGCGTCCGCCCCCACCGCCACCGAACGGCCGGTGTCCGGCAGGTCGAGGCTGGAACGCAGGGTGACCGGGCGCAGCAGCAGCGCCGCAACGATACCCACCACCGCGATGGCGGCCGAGATCAGGAAGATGTGCCCCGTTGCGTCCCCGTACGCGGCCCGCACGATCTGCCGGACCGGCTCGGGCAGCGCGTCGAGGTTGAGCGTGCTGCCGCCGCCTCCGCCGGAGGTTGGGATGCCGGCCGCGGCGAGGTCGTGTGTGATCCGGTCGGTGACCCGGCGGGCCAGCACCGCGCCGAGCACCGAAACGCCGATGGTGCCGCCGAGGGAGCGGAAGAACGCGACGCTGGCGCTGGCCGCGCCGATGTCCTTGAGCGCGACGGTGTTCTGCACGGCGAGCACCAGGTTCTGCATGGTCATGCCGACGCCGACACCGACGATGAACATCGCGAGGCCGACGAAGACCAGCGAGGTCTCGTGGTCGATGGTGCCGAGCATGGCGAACCCGATGACCAGCACGACCGCCCCGAACACGATGTACGGCTTGATCTTCCCGGTGGCGGTGATCATCCGGCCGGCCACGATCGAGGAGATCAGCACACCGGCCATCATCGGGATGGTGAGCAGGCCGGCCTCGGTCGGGCTGTAGCCGCGGCCGATCTGGAAGTACTGGCCCAGGAAGACCGCGCCGCCGAACATCGCCATGCCGACCGCGAGGCTGCCCAGGATCGCCAGGGCGGTGGTGCGCTCGCGGACGATGTGCAGCGGCACCACCGGCTCGGCGGCCCGCGCCTCCACCCAGACGGCGAGCGCGAGCAGCAGCACCGAGCCGCCGACCATGGCGCCGCTCTGCCAGGAGACCCAGGCGAACGAGTCGTCGACGAACGAGATCCAGATCAGCAGCACGCTGACGCTGGCGGCGATGAGCGTGGCGCCCAGATAGTCGATCTTGACGTTGTTCCGGCGCACGGTGGGCAGGTTCAGGGTGATCTGGAGCAGGAACAGCGCGACGGCCGCGACCGGTACGCCGACGAAGAAGCACCAGCGCCAGCCGAGCCAGGACGTGTCCACGATGAGGCCGCCCAGCAGCGGGCCGCCGACTGTGGCCAGCGCCATGACGCCGCCCAGGTAGCCGTTGTAGCGACCCCGCTCACGCGGCGGGATCATGGCCGCGATGGCGACCTGGACCAGCGCCTGGAGACCGCCGACACCGATGCCCTGGAACGCGCGGGCGGCGATGAGCTGCCCGGCGCTCTGCGCGAAGCCGGCCGCGACCGACCCGACCAGGAACACCACGATGGCGATCTGGATCAGCAGCTTCTTGTTGAACAGGTCGGCCAGCTTGCCCCAGATCGGGGTGGTCGCCGTGGCGGTGAGCAGGGTGGCGGTGACCACCCAGGTGTACTGCGTCTGCGAGCCGTTGAGCGCTCCGATGATCTTCGGCAGGGCCGTCGAGACCACGGTGCCGCTCAGCATGGCCACGAAGAGCACCAGCAGCAGGCCGCTCAGCGCCTCCAGCGTCTGCCGCTTGGTCATGGGGGCGGCCTCAGCCGTCGTGGTGGGTGCGCTCATGCGCGCGTCCTCCAGGTGTGTCGATACGGGGGTGGCCGCTTCGTTGCCTCAAGCAATCAACACTAAACCTTGCCCGGTCGGCAAGTTTGCCCATTGAGAAATGGGTCACCTACGCTTGGCCCATGGAGGAGTGCACCGGGCTGCGGGAGCGGAAGAAGGCGGCCACCCGCCTGGCGCTGCACGAGGCGGCGCTGTCCCTCGCCGTCGAGCACGGCCCCGACCGGATCACCGTCGAGGCGATCGCGGACGCCGCGAACGTCTCCCGGCGGACGTTCTCGAACTACTTCGGCGGCAAGGAGGAGGCACTCTTCCACGGCGACATGGTGCGACTGCGCCGGCTCCTCACGCTGGTCGCGGAACAGCCGGCCGAGCTGTCCCCGTGGGCGGCGCTGACCCGGGCCGCCCTGGCCCAGGCCGAGGACGGCTACGACGACCCGGCCGAGCCGTGGCTCAACCGGCGCCGCCGGCTGCACGGCCACCCGAGCCTGGCCGCGCACCAGGTCGGGGCGTACGCGGCCCTGGAACGGGAGATGGCTGCGGAGCTGGCCCGCCGGTTGACCGGGCCCGACGCGGCGCTGCGGGCCCGGATCGTCGCCGCGACGTTCCTCGCGTCGCTGCGGATCGCGGCGCACGAGTGGCTGGAGCACCCCGAGCGGTCGCTGCGCGACGTGCTGAGCGACGTGCTCGCCCACGCCGCCCCGAACGCCGGCTGAGCGCGCACGGGCTCACCGCTCCCCGGCCGGACCGGTGGACTGGCCGGTGAAAGCGACACCCCGTCTGACCTGGGCTGACACACTCGTCCGGTGGGTGCCGACCGGTGGCGCAAAGGGCTCGGGCCGGCGACCCGCGTCGCCCCGGCGACCCGCGTCGACCGGTTCGAGATCTTCTTCGACCTCGTCTTCGTGGTGTCCTTCTTCATCATCACGCGCGCCACCGCCGCGAACGTGACCCCCCGGGAACTGCTGCACGCGCTGCTGGTGCTCGCCGTGCTCTGGTGGTGCTGGGTGGTGCACAGCGCCGTCGCCGCCCGGCTGCGCCTCGGCGAGGGCTTCGTGCCGATCCTCATGGTGGTCGGCATGATCGCGCTGTTCACGTTCGCGCTCGCGTTGCCGCAGACGTTCGGCGACCTGGACAAGGGCAGCGCCGGGCCGATCCTGGTCACGATCAGCTACGTGGTGATCCGGGTCGTGCACACCGCGCTGTACTGGTACGCCACGCGGGACGACCCGCCGGCCCGGCGCAAGCTGCGGCTGTTCCTGCCCGAGGCGCTGGTCACGGCCACCCTGCTGCTGGTGGCGGCGCTGCTGCCGCCGCGCGTGTCCCCGGAGGTCGGCCCGTGGCTGCGCGACGGGCTGTGGATCGCGGTGGTGGCCATCCAGTACAGCAGCGGCCTACTGGCCGGCACCGACGGCTGGAAGATCACCTCGGCCGAGCACTGGACCGAACGGTACGACCTGATCCTGATCATCGCGCTCGGCGAGTCGGTCATCTCGGTCGGCGTCGGCGGCAACCTGCTCGGCCAGGCCGTGACCTGGCCGGCGATCCCGGCGGCGATCTTCGGCATCCTGTTCACCGCGGCGCTCTGGTGGGCGCACTTCGACATGGTCGGCCCGTCCGCCCGGATCGCGCTGCACGCCGCGCAGGGCCACGCGCGGGTGACGCTGGCCCGTGACGCGTACGCCTATCTCTACCTGCCCATGATCGCCGGGGTGATCCTGTTCGCGATCGGCGCCGAGGAACTGGTCCGCATCGTCACCGACCCGGCGGGCGGTCCGACGGAACGCGGCCACGGACCGGCGGTGCCGCTGCTCTTCGGTGGCGTGCTGCTCTACCTCGCCGCCAACATGGCGTTCCAGTGGCGCGCGCTGCGCACGCTGTCCTGGACCCGCGTCGGCGCGCTCGTCCTGCTGGCCGTGGCGCTGCCGGTCGGCCGGCACCTGCCAGCGCTCGGCGCGCTGGGCCTGCTCACCGCGATCTGCGTGGCGCTCGTGGTGGCCGAGCTGGTGTTGTTCGCCGATGCCCGGGTCGCGCTGCGCCGCCTGATGCACGAGGAGAAGGCAAGCGCCGAGGAGAGCGAGGCCGCCTGGCGGACCCGCTGGCACGACGACGGCGACGGTGCCCCACACCGGCCTTGACACAGGCCCTAGAGTCTCCGCGTGATCGAGATCGTCACCGAGGTCGACCTGTTCCATCCGCCCGCCCGGATCTGGCGGGCGCTCACGGAACGCGCGCTGCTGGCCAAGTGGTTCGCCGACAGCGCACCCGGGTCCGACCGGTGGGTCCTGGCCACCGCCGCGCTGCCCGGCTACGACGGCGACACCGAGGTGGAGACCGTCGAGGTGCGGGCGTCGGACCGGCTGGTGGTCCGCTGCCGGGAAGCCGGCCGGGCCACCCGGCTCGCCTGCGACCTCACCCCCACCGCGCACGGCACCCGGCTGTCGGTGCGCGAGGTGCTCGAGGAGGGCGACTGGGACGCCGACGCCCGCGCCGAGCAGCACGAGCAGGCCGTTACCGGACGGCTGCCGGCGATCCTCGACTGGCTGGCGTTCCAGAACGTCGACCTGCGCCGTGCCGAGGGCGGCCTGACCGCCGAGCTGCCTGTGGTCCGGCTGCTCGGCGACGACCAGCGGCGGCCCGGGCGGCGCCGCGTGCTGCTGGCCGCCGGCGCGGTGACGCTCATCGCCGCCGCGGCCGGGGCGACGGTGTGGGCCACCGGCGGCGAGCCGCCGCCCGCGCCGGCCGCGCCGGTGCCCACGACGTCGCTGGTCATGCCGTCCAGCGCCACGCCCTCCGCGCGCCCCACGACCGCGCGGCCCACGCCCAGTGCCAGCCGCCGCAGCGCGTCGCCCTCGCCGACGCCGTCGCCCACCCCCAGCCGTACGCCGAGCCCGACGCCCTCGACCGTGGTGGTGGCGCCGCTGAGCGCCACGTACGAGACGGTCACCGACCGGGTCTTCGGCTACCGGGGCGAGGTGGTGCTGCGCAATCCCGGCCCGGCACCGCGTCCGACCTGGGCGGTCACGGTGACGCTGCACGACGGCGCCACAGTGGGCAGCGTGAGCGGGGCCGAGGCCACACAGGACGGCCCAGTGGTCACGTTCACCGGCGCAGCTCTGCCAGGTGGGGAGTCCGCCACCATCCGCTTCGACGTCCGCGACCCGGACCCATCACACAACGCCCCGGCGGCTTGCACCACCGAGAACACCCCCTGCACCCCCGCCTGACCCGCCTGCCCCTCACCCCCGCCCTAGCCTCACCCCCCGGCCCCCGGCCCCCGGCCCCCGCTGATCATGAAGTTGGACCGCGGATTTGTCCGCATTGAGTGCGGTCAACTTCATGATCAGCGCGAGCGGGCAGGCAGGGTGAGGGCGGGCGGGCAGGACGGGCCGGATGGGCGCGGGCGCGGGCGGGGTGGTGCGGTGGGTGCGGAAATGGGTTGTTGAGTGCGTGGGAGCGCTCCCGTAACATCTCCGACGCGGCTGTTAACGCTCACAACACAATCGCCACCGCCAATGCCAGAGCTGCCGCCCCGCCAGGAGGTCAATCCATGCTCAGATCCAGATCAGTCAATGCCATATTGGCATCGGCCGGTGCCGCGCTGCTCGCGTCGGCAACGATCGCCGTGGCGCTGCCCGCCGGGGCGGCCGCAGCGGGCTGCTCGGTCAACTACGCGATCTCGTCGCAGTGGCAGGGTGGCTTCGGCGCCAACGTCACCATCACGAACCTCGGCGACCCGGTGTCGAGCTGGACGCTGACGTGGTCCTTCGGGGCCGGGCAGACGGTGACCCAGTCGTGGAACACGAGCCTGACCCAGAGCGGAGCGGCGGTCACCGCCCGCAACGTCGACTACAACGGGTCGATCCCGACGAACGGCACCACGTCGTTCGGCTTCAACGGCTCCTGGACCAGCAGCAACCCGGTGCCGACCAGCTTCGCGCTCAACGGGGTGACCTGCACCGGCGGCACCACCACGCCGACCGGCGGCCCGACCGGCGCACCCACCACCGCGCCACCCACCACGGCGCCGCCGACCACCGCACCGCCCACGACGCCGCCGCCGGGCAACACGTGCAGCCTGCCGTCGTCGTACCGGTGGTCGTCGACGGGTGTGTTGGCGCAGCCGCGCTCGGGCTGGGTGTCGCTGAAGGACTTCACTGTGGTGCCCTACAACGGGCAGCACCTGGTGTACGCCACGACGCACGACACCGGCTCGTCGTGGGGGTCGATGAACTTCGGCCTGTTCTCGAACTGGTCGCAGATGGCTTCGGTGTCGCAGAACGCGATGTCGTCGGGGACCGTGGCGCCGACGTTGTTCTACTTCGCGCCGCGCAACATCTGGGTGCTGGCCTACCAGTGGGGGCCGACCGCGTTCTCCTACCGCACCTCCAACGACCCGACGAACCCGAACGGGTGGTCCTCGGCGCAGCCGCTGTTCACCGGCAGCATCTCCGGGTCCGGCACCGGCCCGATCGATCAGACGCTGATCGCCGACGACCAGAACATGTACCTGTTCTTCGCCGGTGACAACGGCAAGATCTACCGCTCCAGCATGCCGATCGGGAACTTCCCCGGCAGCTTCGGATCGAACTACACCACCATCATGTCGGACTCGACGAACAACCTGTTCGAGGCCGTGCAGGTCTACAAGCTGCAGGGCCAGACCCGCTACCTGATGATCGTCGAGGCGATCGGCTCGCAGGGCCGCTACTTCCGCTCCTTCACCGCCACCAGCCTGGGCGGCTCGTGGACGCCGCAGGCCGCCACCGAGTCCAACCCGTTCGCCGGCAAGGCCAACAGCGGCGCCACCTGGACCAACGACATCAGCCACGGCGAACTGATCCGCACCACCGCCGACCAGACCTTCACCGTCGACCCCTGCAACCTCCAACTGCTCTACCAGGGCCGCTCCCCCAACTCCGGCGGCGACTACGGCCTCCTGCCCTACCGACCCGGACTGCTCACCCTCCAGCGGTGACCCGGCCGATCGAGGAGAGTGAGGTCCGATGAGAAGGCACCAGACGACCCGTACCGCGGTGTTGTCGGCCGGGGCCGTCCTGCTGGCGTCGACCGCGGTGGCCGCGGCGCTGCCGGCCGGGGCGGCGGCCGCCGGATGCGCGGTCACCTACGCCGTGTCGTCGCAGTGGCAGGGCGGCTTCGGCGCGAACGTCACTGTCACCAACCTCGGTGACCCGGTCAACGGCTGGACGCTCACCTGGTCCTACGCCGCCGGCCAGACGGTCACCCAGGCGTGGAACGCCACTGTGACGCAGAGCGGGGCGGCGGTCAGCGCCCGCAACGTCGACTACAACGGGTCCATCCCCACCAACGGCACCACGTCGTTCGGCTTCAACGGCGCCTGGACCAGCAGCAATCCCGCACCGACCAGCTTCGCGCTCAACGGGGTGACCTGCACCGGCGGCACGACGCCGACGTCGTCGCCGACCACGTCGCCGTCCACGTCGCCGACGAGTTCGCCGACCAGCTCACCCAGCAGCCCGCCGCCCACCGGGGCGGCGGACATCACCGTCAACACCGCCAGCCGCTACCAGACGATCGACGGGTTCGGCGCCGCCGTGTCGATCTGGGGCGGCGCGTGGTCGACGGCGGAGACGCAGACGCTCGTCGGGCTCGGCCCCAACCAGCTCGGCCTGTCCATCGTGCGTACCGGCATCTCGCCGGTGTCCGGCGAGTGGGGAACCCAGGTCAGTGCGCTGCGGACGGCGAAGTCGTACGGGTCGAACGTGAAGATCATGGCGTCGCCGTGGACCGCCCCGGCGGCCTGGAAGACCAACAACAGCCGGATCAACGGCGGCAAGCTGCGCACCGACTACTACGACGACTACGCCGGCCACCTCGACAGCTACGTCCAGTACATGCGCAACCAGGGGGTGACCATCGACGTCACGTCCGTGCAGAACGAGCCGGACTGGCACCCGGACTACGACTCGATGGACTGGAGCGGCACCGAGCTGCAGACCTTCGTCCGGGAGCAGGGCGCCAAGGTGCAGAACACCAAGCTGATGGTCGCCGAGGCGGTGAACCTCAACTACGGCTACACCGACCCGACGCTCAACGACGCGGCGGCCCGCAACAACATCGGCTACATCGGCGGTCACCTCTACGGCACCGAGGCGTCCGGCCGGCTGAAGCCGTACACGCTGGCGCAGCAGTACAACAAGCCGGTGTGGATGACCGAGTGGAACCTGCACGAGGCCGACGGCGGCGGCTCGAACATCTGGGGCAACCCGGCCGACGCCACGGTGTGGAACGAGACGCTCGACGACATCATGCGCACAGTGCACAGGTCGATGGAGTCGAACTGGAGCGCGTACGTCTGGTGGTACGGCAAGCGCTACTACTCGTTCATCGGTGACGGGGAGTCCGCGTACGGCACCGTGGCGGGCGCGCCGCTCAAGCGGGGGTACGCGTTCTCGCAGTACGCGAAGTACGTGCGGCCCGGCTACCAGCGGGTCGCCCTGACCAAGAGCTCGAAGGCGTCGCCGCTGGAGGTGACCGCCTACTCCGGCGACGGGAAGGTCACGCTGGTGATCCTCAACCGGTCGACCAGCGCGGTGAACAACGCGGTCATCCAGGCGCCGCAGAACGTCAGCCGGGCGGAGTACGTGGCCACGTCGCAGAACGCCAGCGCGGCGAGCCAGCCGGTCGGCGTGAACGGCAACCAGGTGACTGTGAACGTCGGCGCGCGGAGCATCTCCACGGTCGTGCTCACCCTCTGACCGGGGACACACACGGGGGCGGGGGCGGCCGGATCGACCGCCCCCGCTCGTCGTGCCGGCTAACTGGCGTACGTCTCGAACTCGCCGACTCTCGGCGTACCGCCGGAGCTGTTGATCTTGAAGTTGATCTTCTTCAGTGAGGTCGCGCCGAAGGTGATCTGGCCGGCCCCGCTGCCGGAGGCGAGCACCGCGCCGTTGTCGTTGTTGACGAGCTGCCACGACCCGATCGAACCCGAGGTGCCGGACGGCTCGCGGATGACCACGCGGGACACTGTGGTGGCCGAGCCCCACTTGATCGAGACGGTGCCGGTCGACCCGGACGGCGACCAGTACGTGCTCAGGTTGCCGTCGCGCACGTTGCCGTAGCTGGTGCCGTCGGCCTTGCTGGACCCGTCCGCGCCGGCGCCGGAGACGAGGCTCAGGTTGGTCCCGCCGGACGGCGGCGGCGTGGTCGTCCCGGGCGGCGGCGTGGTGGGCGCGGGTGTGGTCGGAGCGGGTGTGGTCGGCCCCGGCGTGGTCGGCGCCGGCGACTGCGGCGTGCAGTTGCCGTCGGACACCCGCAGGCCGGTGTTGGCGCCCGCCGTCTGCCGCACGACGTCCGGCACGCAGCTCGCCGCGTCGAGCCGGTACGAGTACGGCACGCTGACCGTGGTCGTGGACGTCACGTTCGGCCCCGCCGGGTAGTTGTCGGTCCCGGGCGAGGACCAGGTCACGTTGTCGAAGATGTTGCCGCTGACCTGCCAGGTGCCGCGCTCGCTGGTGTAGAACGTGCCGAGCACGTCCTTGGAGTTGCGGAAGTAGTTGTTGTCCACCTTGGCCCGCGCACCGGCCCGGGAGTTGATGCCCGACTCGTGCAGCCCGTTGTAGTGGTTGTTGAACATGTGGGCGATGCCGCCGCGCAGCAGCGGCGTACGGGAGTCGATGTTCTCGTACAGGTTGTGCTCGAACGTGATGTAGCCGTTGCCGCGGTCGCTCTCGCTGGAGCCGATGAGGCCGCCGCGGCCGGAGTTGCGCAGGATGCTGTACGACAGCGTCACGTACTGCGTGTCGTCCTTCATGTCGAACAGGCCGTCGTAGCCCTCCGACTCCCCGCCGGACGCCTCCAGCGTGACGTGGTCGACCCACACGTTGCGGACGGTGCTCTCCATGCCGATCGCGTCGCCGCCGTTTGAGGTGGGCGAGCCCGACTTCTTGACGTTCCGCACCGTCACGTTGCGGATGATGATGTTGCGGGAGTCGCGGATGTGGATGCCGAGCTGGTCGAAGACGGCGCCGCTGCCCACGCCGATGATGGTGACGTTGCTGATCTGCTTCAGCTCGATCACGCCGTCGGCGGTGTTGCAGCTCGATCCGGAGACCTTGCTGGTGTTGCCGTGGTTGATGGTCCCGGTCACCTCGATGATGATCGGGGTGCTGCTGCTGGCCCGGCCGCACAGCGCGGCGTGGATGGCGGTGCCCGTGGTGGCGCGTACGGTCTGCCCGCCCGCGCCGCCGGTGGTGCCGCCGTTCTGGGTGGCGTAGCCGGTGGCGCTGCCGGCCGCCGCCGACGCCTGCGGGGACGGCAGCACCACGGCGACGGCGATTCCCACGACCGCCGTGGCCAGTGCCGCGTGGAGTCGCAGCGCGACTGGTCTTCTCATGTCGCCTCATTCCTTTTGGAGCATGCGGGAATTGCCGCCGAGCAGCGGCAGTCACCGAATGGAATAATGAGGAGCCGCGACGCGATCAGGCGCGTCGCCGGCGAATGTCGTTCATCTGCGATGCCCGGATCGCACATGAAACATCGATGTAACGCAATCGTATGAAAGCGCTTTCCAGGAAGGCAAGAGCTGGCGTTTGCAGGTTTTTTGCACTGTTCGGGGCGTCCGGGCGCGCGGGGCTACGCCTTGACGGATTGCCTGATCGATGGTTGCCTGCACGTCACCCCGAGATCGAAGTTCGTCTACTTCATGCCCTCACGAGGAGCGCCATGCCCCATCTCCGTACGAGCCGCCCGCTGGCGGCGGTCGCCGGCGCGATCGCCGCCGTCCTGGCCGTCTCGCCGGCGCCCGCCGCGCCCCTGGCGGAACCGGCTGTCACCGGCAGCACGTGGAACGCCGACCTCACTGTCGTCGACTCCGACGACGTCAACGTCCGCTGGTCCGGCGCCGGACTGCGCCTCGCCGGCGCGGCGAGCCGACCGGCCGCCCAGCGCCGGCAGGCGGCCGAGGGCATGCTCGTCACCGCACCCCACCCGCTCGCCGTGCCGGCCAACCGGGTCCGGGCCGACATCGCCGCGACAACCGGCCGGGGCGGCGCCGTCGAGGTGGCGGCGCGCGGCTGGCGGTCGGGCGCGTGGACCGAGTGGCGGTCCGTGTCCGGCGAGGCCGTCTTCGACCAGCCCGTCACCCGGGTGCAGATCCGGGTGGCGCTCACCGCCGAACGGCCGTCCGCCGCGCCCACAGTGCGCGAGGTCCGGCTCGTCGCCGACTCGGTCGCTGCCGTCACGGCCGCCACCCCGGGCCTCACCTATCGGGTGTACGCCACCCGGGAGGGCCTGGTCGGCGGCACCACCGCCAACGGGCACGTGATCGTCTCGCGGGACCACTTCGTCGCGCTGCCCTCGGCCCGCGGCCTCGCGCCGAAGAACACCGGCGACTACACCGTCCGGGTCTGCACCACCACCCGGAGCCGCTGCGAGTACGCGCCGGTCTGGGACATCGGACCGTGGAACACCAGGGACGACTACTGGAACCCCAGCAGCACCCGGGAGATGTGGAAGGACCTGCCGCAGGGCCGGCCCGAGGCGCAGGCCGCGTACCAGAGCGGATACAACGGCGGCCGGGACCAGTTCGGGCGCACAGTGGGCAGCCCGGCCGGCATCGACCTCGCCGACGGCACGTTCTGGGACGGTCTGCTGCTGACCGACAACGCCTGGGTCGACGTCGCCTACCTCTGGACCGGCACCGGCACCCGGGGCCGGATCGGCAGCGGTCCGCTCAACATCCGTTCCGGCCCCAGCACGAGCAACCCCGTCGTCGGCCTGGCGGCCACCTACGCCAACGTGCCGATCGAGTGCTCGGTCACCGGCCAGTCGGTGAGCGGCCCGTACCGCACCACCAGCCAGTGGAACCGCCTCGCGTCAGGACACTTCGTCAGCCACGCGTACGTCTCCGGCGTGACCGGCACCATCGCGCCCTGCTGACGACGCCCCGCCCGGGGCGGGCCGGTCCGCTGAGGACGGCCCGCCCGGGGCGTGCGTCGCGCCGCCCCGGGTGCGCTGGATGAGCACGACGCAGGCGAGCACCGCGCCCGCCACCATGAGCGCGCCGGGCGTGACCGCCTCGCCCAGCAGCACTGCCGACCAGATCAGCGTGAGCACCGGCTGGACGAGCTGGATCTGGCCGACCTTGGCGATGCCGCCCCGGGCCAGGCCGGCGTACCAGGCGAAGAAGCCGAGGAACATCGACACCACTGTGAGGTAGCCGAACCCGGCCCAGTTGGCGACGCCGCCCTGCGGAGGGTGGACGAGAGCGGCCACCGCCGTGACCGGCACGGTGACCGGGAGCGACAGCAGCAATGCCCAGCAGATCGTGCGGGCACCGCCGAGTTCGCGGGCCAACCGGCCGCCCTCGGCGTATCCGAGGCCGCAGAGCACCACGGCGGCGAGCAGGAACACGTCGGCCGGGGCCAGCGATCCGCGCATCGAGCCGCTCGCGGCGAGGAACGCGAGCACCAGCGCCAGGCCGGCGGCGCCGGCGAGCCAGAACAGCGGCGGCGGCCGTTCGCCGGCCCGCAGCACCGCGAACACGGCGGTCATGGCGGGCAGCACCGTGACGACCACAGCGCCGTGCGCCGACGTCTGCGTGGTGAGCGCCAGCGAGGTGAACAGCGGGAAGCCGACCACGACGCCGAGCGCGACGATCGACAGCCTTCGCCACTGGTCCCGGGTGGGGCGCGGCGCGCCGGTCAGCCGCAGGTAGGCCCACGCGAGCAGCGCCGCGCCGACCGCCCGTCCGAACGCGACGAACCAGGGGTCGAGTGTGTGCACCGCGACGCGGGTGGCCGGCAGCGACATGCTGAAGGCCAGCACACCCAGCGCGCCGAGGGCGATCCCGGCGCCCGGTCTCACCGTTACCGTCGTGCGCGCAGTAGCGCTACTCTGTGCCGTCATGAACCATGGTAGCGCTATCGTCCGTGTGGTCCGGCATCTGGGTGCGCTGGCCGCTGACGCCACGCCCGGCACGCGGCTGCCGTCGGTACGGGAGCTGACCGCGCACCATCACGTCTCCCCCGTGACAGTCGCCGAGGCGACCCGGCGACTCGTCGCGGACGGGCTGGTCGAGACCCGGCCGGGTCGCGGCGCGTTCGTGGCCGCCCGGCGCGCCGACCCGCCACGGGCGGACCTGTCGTGGCAGACGGTCGCGCTGGGCTCCCGGCGGGGTGGCGAGGACGAGATGCAGGCGCTGCTGGCGTTACCGCCGTCGGGCGCGATCCCGCTGACCGGAGGCTATCTGGACCCGGACCTCCAGCCGGCCGCCGCGCTCGGTGCGGCGCTCGCCCGCGCGGCCCGGCAGCCCGCCGCCTGGCAGCGCGGCCCGGTCGAAGGGCGCCTCGACCTGCGCGCCTGGTTCGCCCGCGAGGCGGGTGGCGGCCTGCGCGCCGAGGACATGGTGATCTGCCCGGGCGGGCAGGCGGCGCTCTCCTCCACGCTGCGGGCGCTCACCACGCCCGGCGACACGGTGCTGGTCGAGTCCCCCACCTACCTGGGCGCGCTCGCCGCCGCGCGCGCCGCCGGACTGCGGGTGGTGCCCGTCCCCGCCGACACCGACGGGGTACGCCCCGACCAGCTCGCCGCCGCGTTCGCCCGCACCGGCGCCCGCCTGTTCTACTGCCAGCCGCTGTACGCCAACCCGCACGGCGCGACGCTCTCCCCCGCCCGGCGCGCCCAGGTCGCCGGGGCGGTCCGCGATGCCGGGGCGTTCCTGATCGAGGACGACTACGCCCGCGACCTCACCATCGACGGCGAGGCACCGCCACCCCTGGCCGCCGACGACCCGGACGGACACGTCGTCTACCTGCGCTCGCTGACCAAGTCCACAGCGCCCGGCCTGCGGATCGCCGCGATCGGCGCGCGCGGACCGGCCGGGGCGCGGCTGCGCGCCGCCCGCCTGCTCGACGACCTCTTCGTCGCCGGGCCGCTGCAACAGGCCGCCGTGGAGTTCCTCACCGCGCCGGCCTGGGACCGGCACCGCCGCAGCCTGCGCGTGCAGTTGCGGGCCCGCCGGGAGGCGCTGCTCGCGGCGCTGGACCGGCACCTGCCGGCGCTGGCCCCGCGCGCCGTCCCGCGCGGCGGCCTGCACCTGTGGGTACGGCTGCCCGACGACACGGACGACGTAGCTGTGACCACTGCGGCCGCGGCAGCGGGGGTGACCGTCTTCCCCGGCCGCCCCTGGTACGCCGCCGAATCCCCCGCGCCGCACCTGCGCCTCACCTATGCCGCCACCCCTCCACAGCAGATGGACGAGGCCATCCGCCGCCTCTCTACAGCCCTCCCCCACTGACGATCCCAGGGTCCGTCCACGCCGGGCACCGCGACCCGGGCGACGGGGCCTCCGCCCACATGACGGGAACACCGCGACCGTACGGCCGAGTAGGGTTACCGGGCCCGCGCGCGTCGGGCACAGTGGTCCCGTGAGTGATACTCCACACGGATCCGCCGTGGCGGTTCGGGTGGCCGTGCTCGGCAAACCGGGGCTGTGTCGCACGCTCGTGGCCGGAGTGGTCGCGGCGGCAGCCGACTTCGAGGTGGTGCGGGAGTGCGCCGCCGACCCCGACGACATGCGCCGCCTCGCCGGTTCCCACCCCGATCTCGTCCTGGTCGACCTCACCGCCGAGAACGAGATGTCGACAGTGGTGCCGGCGCTGCGCGCCGCGGTGCCGGACTGCGCGGTCGTGGTGCTGACGGACCGGCCGACGGCCCGGATGCTGCGGTCGGCGCTGCGGCTGCGCGCCCGCGCGGTCGTCGCCAAGGACGTACCGCCGGAGGAGATGCTCGCCCGGCTGCGGGCGGTCGCCGAGGGACGCCGCACCACCGACCCGGTGACCGCGCTCGCCGCCCTCGACACCGTGGTCAACCCGCTCACCGACCGGGAGCGTGAGGTGGCCGCCGCTGCCGCGAAGGGCCTGCCGAGCCGGGAGATCGCCGCGCTGCTGCACCTCGCCCCGGGCACGGTCCGCAACCACGTGTCCAGCCTGTTGCGCAAGACCGGGGGCCGGAACCGGTGGGAAGCGGTGCGGCGCGCGCAGGACGCCGGCTGGATCTGACGACACGCGCGGGCGGGTGTCGCCGAGACAGTGATTTCCCTAAGATTCCTGACGGCTCGTCATCGCATGTTTACGTTACGTCAGGAAGGCGGGGGCCGTGGCTGGGAGTCGAGATGGTCCGCACGCTGCTCGCCCTCAAGGGGCGGCTGGTCCGCGGGGCGCTCGCCCACCTGCTGTCCGCACAGGGCGACATCGATGTCGTCGCTGAGGCGGACACCGCCGACGCCGTCCACGCCGCGCTCCTGCAGGAACGCCCGGACGTCGTCGTCGTGGACGTCGACGTCGTACCGGTGGAGCGGTTGGCCCCCCTCGCGGCCGCGGCCGACGACAACCACGGCGGCCGGGTGCTGGTGCTGGTGGACCGGCGTCACGCCGCACGGATGCGGGCGGTACTCGCCGAGCATCACGGGTGGATCGGCTTCCTCGACCGCGACGTGCCACCGGAGCGGATCGCCGACGGGGTCCGGCAGGTCGCCGGCGGTCAGCCGGTGCTCGACCCGGACCTGGTCGTCGCCGCGCTCGACGTCGCCGACGATCCGCTGACCCCACGCGAGCGTGAGGTGCTCGACGTCGCGGCCGAGGGCCTCCCGGTGCGGGAGATCGCCCAGAAGCTGGGCGTCTCACCCGGAACGGTCCGCAACCACCTGTCCCACGTCATGGCGAAGACCGGGGCGCGGACCCGCCTGGAAGCCGTGCGGCTCGCCCGCGAGTCCGGCTGGATCTGACCCGCCGCCCGCCCAGTGGCCCACCAGCTCCCGGTAGGCCGCCGAGACGGCCAGCAGTCCCCGGTGACTGTCCAGATGGGCGTGCCCGCCGTCGAGCAGCAGCACCCGGCGGGCACGTGCCGCCGAGCTGATGCGGTGCGCGATCACTACGAGGGTGCCGGGTCGGGCGGCGAAGGCCGCTTCCAGGCGCGCCTCGGTGGCGGGGTCCAGATGGCAGGTCGCCTCGTCGAGGATGACCAGCGGCGCCGGCGACAGCCAGGCACGCAGCAGGGCCACCTGCTGGCGCTCCCCGGCGGACAGGTCGGCGGCCCGCAGCGTCGCGTCGAGGCCGCCGAGCCGGGCCAGCAGGTCGGCCAGCCCCAACCGGTCCGACGCCCGGAGGACGGCCGCGTCGTCGAGGCCGGGCCGCAGGTAGCGAAGATTGTCCCGGACCGTGCCGGTGAACACGTACGCCTCCTGCGGGATCAGCACCCGGTGGGCCGCCAGCTCGGCGGCGCCCGCCTCGGCGGTCGACGTCCCCGACACGTGGACCGAGCCCGACTCCGGACGCAGCACCCCGGCCATCAACCCGGCGAGAGTGGACTTGCCGATTCCGCTCGCACCGACGATCGCCAGGTGATCGCCGGCCGGCACGGTCAGGTCGAAGCCGTCCAGCACCGGCTCGGCGTGCGGCCCGTACCGGAAGGTCACCGCCCGTAGCGACAGCGCGGGTGCGGCCGGGTCGCGCGGCGACGCGACCGCCGCGCCCCCCGACTCCGGCGGGGGTACGCACGTGCGCAGCAGCCGGTCCAGGGTGACCACGAAGCGGAGGCCGCCGGCGGCCACCCCCTGGAACAGCGTGTGCAGCGCCGGCTGGATGCCACGCACGACGTACACCAGCGCCCCGAGCAGCGCCCCCGGTCCGAGGCCCTGCCGCAGCAGCCACGGGCCGGCCAGCAGCAGCAGCGGCACCGGGAGCCAGCCACCGACGGCCAGGCTCAGGCTCCGCGCGGCAGCCATGACGGCCAGGCGCCGCTCCACCCGGGCCTGCGCGTCGACGTGACCCCCAAGCCAGCCGACGACCCGGTCCCCGGACCCGCTCACCGTGACGTCACGGTGGCCGGCCACCGCCACGATCGCGTCCCGGCCGAGCCGCTCACCGGCCAGGACGTACTCGCGCTGGCGGGCGACCATCGCCGGCAGCGCCGCCGCGAAGAGCAGGAGACCGGCCAGCACCGGCCCGGCCACCAGCAGCGCGACCGGGGCGGCCAGGGAGAAGAGGCCGACCACGGCGGCCCCGGCGGCGAACACGAAGCCCCGGACCACCATCACCAGGCCGGCCCAGGTGTCCCGGACCATCTCCACCTGGTGGGTCAACCGGGTCACCGCCGCGTCGTCGGCCCGACCGTCCGTCGCGCCGGCCAGCGCCCCCGCCACCACCCGCCGCAGCAGGTCGTCGCGGAACGGCTCCACCACCTCACCCAGCAGCCCGTACGCCTGCCGGGTGCCGAGCGCGCCGACGAGCACCGCGACCGCCAGCAGCCCCAGCCAGAGCAGCCCGACGCCTGGCCGGCCGGCCAGGAAACCGTCGTCCACGGCACGGGCGGTCAGCAGGCCGGTCAACGCCGCCGGCAGCGCCTCGGCCAGCGACCAGCCGGCCAGGCGCAGCAGCGGCCCACGCCGCGCCGACAGCGCGGCGCGGACAGTCGCGCCCACCGACGTCACGACCGGAACACCGCCCGGTAGGCCGGATCGGCCCAGAGCACCTCGTGCGGGGCCACCGCCCGCACCCGGCCGCCCTCCACCCAGGCCACCAGGTCCGCGCGGGCCGCGGTGCCGACCCGGTGACTCACCACCACCCGGGTACGCCGGTCGTCCGGGCCGGTGAGCGCGCCCACCACCTTTTGCTCGGTGACCGTGTCCAGGCTGGACGTCGCGTCGTCGAGGATCAGCAGCCGCTCGGCCCGCAATGCGCGGGCCAGGCCGAGGCGCTGCCGCTCCCCGCCGGAGAGGGCCAGCCCGGCCAGCGGGGTGCGATATCCCTCGGGCAGCAGCCGCACCACGTCGTGGACCTGGGCCGCGCGGGTCAGCGGCACCGGGTCGGCGCCGCAGCCGACCGCCGCGCCGACGGTCTCCCCCACCAGCACCGGCCGCTCGAAGCCATAGCCGACCGCCCGGCCCAGCGCCGCCGGCGTCAACTGGCGCAGCGGCACACCGTCCAGGCGTACCTCGCCGGCGTCCGGGTCCCGCAGCCGGCCGGCCACTGCCGCGAGCAGGGACTTGCCGGCACCGGACGGGCCGACGACGGCGAGCAGCGTCCCGCCCGGCACCCGCAGGTCGACCCGGTCGAGCAGCGGCCGGCCGTCGTCACCGCGGACCTGCACCCCGCACAGATCCAGCCGCCCTGACCCGGGCGGCAGGCCCCGGGCACCGTACCGGCGGGCCGGTTCGTCGAGGATCTCGGCGGCCCGGGCGCAGCCGGCGCGTACCCGCACGGCGGTGTTGACAGCGGCGATCGCGGCGCCCAGCCCGGCGCCGATCGCCGCGTACTGGAGGGCGGCGAGCAGTTCCCCCGGGGTCAGCCGCCCGGCCGCCAGCGACCACCCGCCGACCGCCACGACCGCCAGTTGCAGCAACGGGTTCAGCAGCGCGCCCCGGGCGGACGCCCCGGCCAGCACCCGCCAGGTGCGTACGCCGTGGCGGTGCAGCTCCGGCAGCGGAGCGAGTACCCGGTCGGCCTCCCGCTCGGCGGTGCCGGCGGCGGCGATCGTCCGCGCGCCGGCGAGCGCCTCGACGAGTCGCCCGGCCAGATCCCCCTGCGCCCGCTGGTAGCCGGCGACCGCGTCCGATGCCTCGCTGACGAAGCGCCGCAACAGCAGTGCCAGGAGCAGCAGTCCCCCCACGAAGGTCAGGCCGAGCCAGGGGTCGATCAGGGTGAGCGCGACCAGGCTGCCCAGCGGTGGCAGCAGCACGCTGCCGGCGAGGACGACCGTCGGTGCGGCCTGCCCGGCGTCGGCGACCTGCCCGACCAGCCGGCCGACCAGGTCGCCCACCGGCCGGCGGGCCGCGGTGCGCGGATCGAGCGCGAAGAGGTGCCGGATCAGGGCGTGCCGCAGCGAGGCCACCGAGCGGGCCCCGGCCACGCCGCTGCCGAAGTCACTGGCCGCCCGCGTGCCGATGAGCACCAGCACCAGCCCGGCGACCAACGCGATCCACCGGCCGGACGACGACTGCGGCGCGGAGCCGACCACGGCGTCCACGGCGCGCCCCAGGACGGCGGGGAGCGCCAGTTCGGCCGCGGCCTCCACCACGGCGAGCACCGCCAACGTCGGTGTCCACCACCCGGCGAAGGACACGGCGCGCAGCGCGAGCCGGTCGGCGGGGGTCATCGGTCCTCCCAAGGCCGCGGGCCCCGGGCCGGCTCACGCCGGTCCGGGGCCAAGCGACTGATCGTCAGTTGCAGGTGGTGACGCTCAGCGAGCTGTCGCCGCAGAGCAGCAGGCTGGCGCGGCTGCCACCGCCGGTACGCTCGGCGGCCGGCAGTTCCATTCCCTGGAGATCGAGCAGAGCCATGTCGCTTCCTCACTTCTCTCGTGTGACGTTGACGTCGGTGTTCGGACGGATCACTTGCAGGTGGTGACGCTCAGCGAGCTGTCGCCGCAGAGCAGCAGGCTGGCCTGGCTGCCACCGCCGGTACGCTCGGCGGCCGGCAGCTCCATCCCCTGGAGATCGAGCAGAGCCATGTCGATTCACCTCCTTCCGGTCGCGTCGGTGCGGGGTCGCCCCGGGGAAGCCGGGGGGTCGGTGGCCGTCCGGTCCGCGCCCGCGACGCGCGTCGCGTCGGGCAGCGGAGTCAGGAACGGCAGGTGGAGCGGGTCGTCCGGCCGCGTCGCGGCGAGCGCGGCGAGTACCCCGGCGGTGCCGGTGGCCAGGTCCATGGAGAGCCGCAGGAGCTGGTCCCCGGGGAAGGCGGTCCGGTCCCGGTACGGCAGGGCGTGCCAGCCGAGCAGCCGGGCCTGCTGTCGGGCCGCGTGCCGCTCGCCCCGCTCAGCGAGGTACGCGACTATCCCGGCGCGGCCGGCGAAGAGACCGGACTGCGCGTAGAACGGGGAGTCGGCGCAGCGGCGGATCGCGGCCGCCTCGTCGCGCAGGTCGTCGTCGGGCCGGTGGCGCAGGTACTGGTCGAGCACCAGCCCGATCCCGACGCTCCCCTCGGCCAGGTAGGGCATGGTCCGCCAGCCTTCGTTGACCTCCAGGTGCCCGGCGTCGCGCCGGACGCAGCGGCGCAGGTCCTGGCGCAACGCGATGCGCGCGTGGTCGAGCAGGTCGTCGTCGCCGTACCGCTCGTACATGCGCAGCAGCATCAGCGCCACGCCGGCTCCGCCCCGGGCCAGCCCCGCGTACGGGTGCCGCCCACCGCTGATCTCCGCGACCGAGTCGACGTCGCCGAGCCGGCCCACCACCACCTCGACGGCCCGTCGGGCGGCGTCGGCGTAACGCCGTTCGCCGGTGCGCGCGGCGAAGTGCGCCAGGTTCAACGCGATGCCGGACAGCCCGCCGGTCAGGTCGTCGCGCAGCTCCGTCCAGGGCTGGTCGAGGCACAGGTCGAGCAGGCGCGCCGCCTCGTCCCGGTGACCGAGCAGGTCCAGCACGTACGCGATGCCGTGCAGCCCGTCATAGAGGCCGAGCCGGCTGCCGGAGGCGGGGCGGCGTGCCCGGTCGATCAGCCACCGTTCGTGCGCGGGGTCGGTGCCGGCGCCGCTGACGTGCAGCGACCAGAGCACCCCGGCCGCGCCGTACGCCAGGTTGAGCCCGCCGTCAGCGCCGGCGAACTGGCGGATGTCGCCGGGGAAGAGCCGGTCGTCGCGGTCCGGGGTGGCGCTCGCGGTGATCGCCTCGGCGAGCCGGTCGCGCAGGCCGGGCCAGTCGTCCGGGTCGATCGTGACGGCGCGGCGCAGGTCCGCCCGGCGTCCGCCCACGATCACCTCGACCGCCTCGTCCAGCAGCTCGCGCGGCACCGGGAAGTTCTCGGCGACCACGTCGGCCAGGTGCGCCGCCTTGGCCGGGACCAGCCGCAGCATCGCGGTCAGCGGTAGGAACAGGGCGAGGCGCAGGCAGGCCAGGGCGTACCGGTCGACGTCGACGCCGGTGCGGTCGCGCGGCGCGGCGAACGCCTGGTTGCGCAGCGCGGGCCGGGTCGCCTCGGCGACGTCGGTGGCCACCTCGAAGTCGATGAGCGTCACCGCGCCGTCGTCGCCCACCATCACGTTGAACATGTGCAGGTCGCCGTAGACGACGCCGTGCGCGTGGATGGCGGCGACCGCCTCCGCGACCTGGCGGTGCACGTCGAGCGCCCAGCGGGTGTAGTCGCCCCGGTCGGCGTCGGCATGGACCAGCGGGTACCGCTCGACCACCACCTGGTTGAGCGGCCGCCCTTCGACGAAGACCAGCGCGAGGAACTCGTGCCCGCCGAAGCTGAACTCGTCGTGCACCCGCACCAGGTGCGGCACGTCGGCCAGCCGGCGCAGCGTCTCCGCCTCGCGGCGCAGCCGGGTCACCGCATCGGTGCCGGTCGCGTCCAGGCCGGCGTGCGGGCGGGCCTCCTTGAGCACCACCCGCTGCCCGGTGCGCGTGTCGCGAGCCTCGTACAGGCCGCCGCCGTTGGAGAAGTGGATCACCTTCTCGATCCGGTACGGCAGGTCCGTCGTCGTCGCCGCATTGCGGGCGGCCAGGTGCGGGGCGAGGAAGTCGGGCAGGGTCACCCACTCCGGCACGTGGAACACCGGGTCCCGCCGGTCGGGCACCAGGACGCCGTCCGGGCCCTCGATCGCCGGCACCGTCTGGCCGTCCGCGGAGACGCAGTAGCGGGCCGCGAAACCGCCGTAGCGGACGTGCACCGGGCCGTCGCCGTAGCGCAGGTCACTGAGGATGTACGGTCCGGTCTCGCCGGCGAGCAGGTCGGCAAGTTCCTTGGCGGTCAGCTCCAGCTCGGCGTCGTCGCGCGGGTAGACGGTGACGAACTTCCCGCTGGCGGCGCGCCGGGCGTACTTGCTGTTGCGCATGAGCAGCAGGCGCGGGCCGCGCAGATGCTTGAACGGGATGCCCCGGGGCCGGCAGTAGTCGGCCACCCGGGCCAGCACACGCTCGGCGTTGTCCAGCCGGGCGGACACGTGAATCTTCCAGCCCTGCGCGGGGAGGGATCCGCCGACCGGTCCGTGGATCATCCAGTCGTCCTTGGCCTCGCACTCCCAGCCCTGCGGCACCGGACCGGTGAGGTAGCCGCCGGCCTCGGTCGTGGTGCCGGCCAGCGAGTCGTAGAAGAGCGGATCGACCGCGCAGTACGAGTCGTACCGTTCGTCCATGTCGGGTGCCTCCACCGGCTGATCGGTTGACGTCAATCCTGCGGATGGCGGAGTCGCGGGCCCAGTGCGATGAGTCACGACGGGACGGTGAGTTCCGCACTGCGAAGTCGTGACAAAAGCGGAGTTTGAATTCGCGAACCCGGGTTGACCAGTGCCGAACCTCCACGGGTGTGAAGAAGGGGCCCCTTCAATGCCGGAGGCGTTGAGAAGGGGCCCCTTCTTCCATCTCAGTTGCGGGTGATGGTGAAGGTTGTTGTGGTGTTCCTGATGTCCTGGGCGTTGTCGGTCAGGCGGAGGTTCGTGAACGTGGCGGCGCCGACCGCGGGGCCCTGACCCGCCTCGGGCATCTCGTTGACCCAGATGCCGAAGCCGGACTTCGCGTCGAACGCGTCACCGCTGCGCCGCGCCCCCGAGATCGACACGTTCGTCAGCACCGTGTCGGTGATCGGGTTCTCCGGCTGGCTGCCGTTGTACTTGGTCTGGAACATGATCCCCGAGTACGTCGGATCGACGATGTCCACATCGCTCACCCGGATGCCGCGGAACTCCTTCGACGCGGAGAACAACCACATCGCCGGGAACGTCTGCGCGCCCCAGAAGTGCCCGCCGGAGCGGATCAGCGAGATGTTCTCGAACCGGGTGGGCGGGCTGGCGCCGAACCCGACGAACGGGTAGCCGAAGTCCAGCGAGCTGATCGTGATGCCCGAGTACGTGAGCTGGTCGGCGATGTAGAGGTTGCGGAACACGTTGTCGTAGCCGCCGTACACCGCCAGCCCGGCTGCCCGCCAGGTCAGCGTGGCGGTCAGGTTCTCGAACACGTTGCCGTGGTTGCCGCCGGAGCCGCCCTGGTCGGTGGCGGAGAACAGCGCGAACGCGTCGTCGCCGTTGGAGCGGCCCTCCGAGTTGGTGACCAGGTTGTTGGTGCTGCCGTTCGTCATGTTCACGGCGTCGGCGAAGGTGTTGCGGAACCGGCTGTCCCGGATGGTCAGCCCGTCCACGCTCACCCCCCAGTACGCGCAGACGGTGTGCTCCACCCAGACGCTGTCGAGTGTCAGGTCGTCCACGTCCTTCAGTTCGCCCCACACCTTGCCGGGACCGTCGATCCGGTTTGTGTAGTTGCCGAAGAACGCCAGGTGGGCGAAGGTCGACCCGCTGGCCGAGGACTCGACCCGGAAACCGGCGTCGGTGTTCTGCTGGTTGCGCGGCGTCTGGAACCGGGTGAACCACATGCCGGCGCCGACGACCTGCACCGCCTTGCCGTACACCTGGAACTTCTGCGCGGTCTCGTACGTGCCGGCGGGCAGGTAGACGCCGACCAGCGTGCCTGTGGTGTCCATCCGTACCGCGTCGAGCGCGTTCTGCACGTCGGCGTGGCTGAACCCGGTCGGCACCTTGTAGCGGGCCGGGTCGGGGTTGGCGCGCGGCGACACCAGTTCGGTGTCGACGAAGTCGATCGCGTACGTGGTGCTGTTCGCCGGGTCCTTCTGGAGCCGGATCCGGCTGCCAGCCGGGACCGTGGTGTCGAGCAGCACGTTCGCCTCGTCGTACAGGTGCCGGGGCGCGCCGGCGCTCGGCGAGTCGCTCGGGCCGGCCTCGGCGCCGTAGAGCCAGATGTGCTTCGAGGTGAGGCTCATCGGCTTGTGCAGCACGCCGTTGACGTACACGTTGAGCGTCGAGTCGATCCCGCCGCCGCCCGGCGCGTCCGGGATGGAGAAGCGGGCCACGAGGGCGTTCGCCGCCGACCGGGTGGTCCACTCGACGTACGCGCCGGTGGTGTTGAGCGTGACGGCGCGGCGGCCGGACGCCTCCCCGGCGAGGTCGCCGATGGTGCGGTTCGGGCCGATGACCTGCGCGCCGCCGCCGGTCGCGCCGTCCTCGGCCTCGTACGCGTCGTACGGCAGGTTCGCCCCGCGGCCGACGAACAGCGACCGCTCGCTGGTGTTGTTCTGCCGCTTCACCGGCAGTTCGTTGGCGTCGTCGGCGACCACCACCCGCACCGTGTACCGGCCGTTGACGGCGGTCCACGTGCCCAGCGACACCGGGCCTGCGGTGGCACCGGCGGCGATCGTGCCCGAGTACGAGCCGGTGAGCGTGCGGACCACAGCGCCGGACTGGTCGCGCACCGTCAGCGTGATGCCGTGCGCGCCGCTCGCCGACGCGATGGTGCCCTGGTTGCGCAGCGTCACCGCGAAGGACACGGCGGCGCCGGCGCTGGGCGTGCCGGGTGACCAGGTGACGGCGGACGCGACCAGGTCCGAGCTGGCGACCGGGCTGACGGTCAGCGGCGTCGGGCTGGTGTACGAGTTGTTCGCCTCGTTCTGCTCGATCACCGCGTTCGACTCGTCGACTTTCGCGGTGAGCGGGTAGCTGCCGGCGTCGCGTACGCCGATGCTCGCCGAGACGGTGCTCGACGCGCCTGCGGCGAGCGCGCCGACGGCGGCGGCGCCGACCTTCGTCGTACCGAGGTAGAGGGTGACGGCGGTGGCGGCGGAGGCCGCGGTGCCGGCGTTGCGCACGGTGGCGGACAGCGTGATCGTGTCGGTCTCCACCGGCGCGGACGGTGAGGCGGTGACGGCCGTGACGGTGAGGTCCGGGTTCGGCGCCGGGACGCCGATGACCTGGAGTTCGGCGACCTGCCCGTTGGAGGAGCCGGAGTTCCCGGTGAACTGGAGCCGGACGTCGGCGGCGGTCGCCGAGACCGGGACGGTCACCGTGTTGGCGCTGTTCGGGTTGAAGGAGTACGTGGCGGAGCCGACCAGGCTGGTGAACCCGGACGCGGACTGTTCCCGGCCGAGCACCTGGAACGTCTGGGTGCGCGCGCCCCACGCCGGGTCGGGGTTGAGCCTCACCACGATCGCGCTGATGCTCGCGTTGGCGCCGAGCGCGACGGTGAGCGTGCTCGGGTACGCGCCGGGCGCGCCCTCCCAGTACGTGGAGACGTCGTTGTCGACGGCGTTGGCGGCGGCGAACACGTGCACCATCGACGACGCGGTGGCGGGCTTGCCGACCGCCAGGTTGGTGCCGCCGGTGCCGCTGCCGGTGCGGGTGACGGTGTTGCTGTTGGCGGACACGTTCCCGGCGGCGTCGCGGGCCCGCACGTGGTACGAGACGGTGGCGCTGTCCGGCTGGCTGTCGGTGTACGTGAGCGTCGACCCGCTCACTGTGGTGCGCAGCGTGCCGTTGGCGTACACCTCGTAGCCGGTGACACCCACGTTGTCGCTCGACGCGGTCCAGGTCAGCCGGATCTGCCCGCTCACCGGCTGGCTGTAGGCGAGGTTGGCCGGCGCGGTGGGCGCGACGGTGTCGCCGGTGTTGCCGGTCCGGGTGACCGTGTTGCTGTTCGCGGACACGTTCCCGGCCGCGTCGCGCGCCCGGACGTAGTAGGAGACGGTGGTCCCGGCCGGCTGGGTGTCGGTGTACGTCAGCGTGGTGCCGCCGACGCTCGTGCGCAGCACGCCGTTGGCGTACACGTCGTAGCCGGTGACGCCGACGTTGTCGGTGGATGCGGCCCAGGTCAGCCGCACCCGGTCGGTGGTGGGCTCGGTGAACGCGAGGTTGCCGGGCGCGCTCGGGGCCTGGGTGTCGCCGGTGACCGGGCCGTAGACCTCCAGCTCGGCGAGCTGCCCGGCGGGCCAGGCGCTGTTGGCGGTGAACAGCAGCCGCAGGTAGCGGGTGGACGCGGTGGGCAGCGTGACAGTCACCGTGTTGCCGCCGCCCGGGTCGAACGCGTACGACGCGGACCCGACGAGCGTGCCGAACGTGGAGCCGTTCGTGCTGCCCTGCACGGTGATCGTCTGGGTGCGCGCGCCCCAGCCGGACGGCAGCCGCAGCACCAGCCGGTTGACGCCGGCGGCGGCGCCCAGGTCGGCCTGGATCCACTGCGGGAACGCGTTGTTCGGGCTCTCCCAGTAGGTGGCCGCGTTGCCGTCGTTGGCGTTGCCCGCGCCGTACACGTCGGCGTGGCCGCTCTCGGTCATGGTCCGGCCGAGCGCGAGGTTGGTCGAGGAGGTGGCCGCGCCGTACACCTCCAGCTCGGCGAGCTGTGCGGCGGCCCAGCCGGTGTTCGCGGTGATCACGACCCGCACGTAGCGGGCGTTCGCGGCGGTGAAGCCGACCGTCACGGTGTTGGCGGCGGCCGGGCTGAACGTGCGGGCGGCGGACGCGACGACTGTGGTGAAGCCGCTGCCGTCGGCGCTGGCCTGCACGGACAGCGTCTGGGTGCGGGCCTCCCAGGCGGCCGGGACCTTCAGCACGACCTGGTCGACGGCGCGGCTGGTGCCGAGGTCGACCTGCGCCCACTGGGGCAGCGCGCCGCTGCTCTCCCAGTAGCTGCCCTGGTTGCCGTCGGTCAGGTTGGCCGCGACGTAGGGGCCGTTGACGCTGCTTGCGGTGGCGGTGCGACCGGCGGCGAGGTTCGGGCCGCCGGCGGCGAGGGCCGGTGGGGCCGGGGTGACGACCAGGCCGACTGCGGCGAGCACCGCGACGATTCCGGTACGGAGTCTGGACATGGTGGACGGACACCTTCTTCCCGGGGGAGAGCAGCGGCGCGCTGCCCCAGTGGGCGCAGGTCGACCTCGGCACCAGCCGCGCCGTCG
>NZ_JAUMKG010000005.1:0-558004 GCF_030519385.1 Micromonospora sp. C28ISP2-4
TCTGTCCGGATTCTCGCCGGTGAGAACTTTCCATACGTCTTCAAGGCGGGCCGCAAGCGGCCCGCTGCGTGCGGCCGGCGCACGCCGCGCCTTGCCGCTTCGCTCCCGGCGCGGCGACCCCGGCCGCACGCAACCATGCCGGACATGCCGAAGCCCTGCATTCATCTCTGGAACCAGAATGCAGGGCTTCGGCGATACGTCGAGGATTAAGGAGGGTCCTGGATGTGGACATCGTCTCCTGAAGCCATACGTTGGTCGTCGGACTGACCTGTGTCATCGACGACTACTGCAACGACCCGGAGTAATCCGGTTGGCCCCCGTTCACTGCCGAGAGTCCACCCGGGTGGTAGCTCCGCAACGGATGTGGCCCAAACGTCCGACATGTTCAAGGGATGTTGGAACTGCGCCCCGCGCATGCTGAGATAGCCGTAAAAGTGGGCGCTGTGCAAACCGAGACGCGCGCGAAACTTCGCGAAGCGCAAGTTCACGTCCCCATGGAACTGTGTCGCGCGAGCGTCCACATAGCCGCGAAACTCTGTTGCGCCCAGGTCCACGTTCCCGTGGAATTGCATGACACTGAGCCGCGTCTCGCCGAAGAACTGCGCTCCGTGCAGGTTGGCCTCCTTGTGTGCCTGCGCCCCGCCCAGGGCGGCGTATTCATGAAACTGGGCTCCCTCCAGGTCTACGCCACCATAGAACTGCGCTTCGCGTAAGCCTGCCGTGTCATGGAACTGCACTTCTTTGAAGATGGCGTATCCGTAGAACTGCGCCCTATTTAGGCGGGCCTGGCCGTGGAATTGCGCTCCGGTCAGGTTGGTGTAGCCGTGAAGCTGTGCTCCACCCAGATTGATCTGGTCCACGTGACAAGATGATAGGTCGAACCCGACGAGGGTTGCACCGACCAGGTCAAGGCTCATGCGCTCGCCTGTAGCGCCACGCCAGTAGGTGATCGAAGCTGAAAAGTCAGTCTCATTAGGAACGCTCAGATGGTTGGTGATCAGTCGTTGGGCTGTCAACCGCACCTGAAGCTCTTCGCGCCGCCCCTGCTCCTCGACCGGCTCCGGTACCTCAGCGCTCGACGGCGCATACTGCGGCGACGATTGCTCGTTCCGCTCCAGCACCCTCAGTGGAGGTATGTACGGCATCCGCAGATACGCGCACCATACCTCGACCACTGTCTGACGCAACTTCGGATTGTCTTGTCCCAACCGCTCTAAGGCATATAGCCCAGCCAGTCGGACCGCAGCCTTATCGCTTCCCAACTGCTCTGCTGCTGCCACATACAAGGCAGTGATCCGTTGCTCTCGCGCGTCCTCCTCGGCGAAACGCTGAGAACGCTCGATGTGCTGCTGGCTACGTTCGGAAATTGACTGACGACGCAACGCTACTAGAAGAGTTACTCCGGCACCAAGGCCGGCCGCTACTGTCAGTGCCGTCCGGATCGCCTCTAGGCGAAGCTTCGCCTCCGCCGCTGGACTCATCCCGCCTTGACGGCTCGCCCAGTCCTCCAGTAACCAGAGGGCGAGCAGGCCACCGCCGAGCACTACTCCCAGGACCAGTGCCGCCGAAAGGCGCCAAGGAAGTTGGCGCAGTTCGGTATCTGCCTGCTCTCGCTGGCTCCTCCATCGTCCACTCAAGGATCGCACGCTGTCATCGTTCCAAACCTCGTCCAGTCGCTTCCTCGGCTCTCGACCGTCCCGCAGGGAGGCTGAATCGGATCCCGTACCGGTTCCCCACGGCTTGAGTGGTCTAGACGCGGGAACGGCCAAACAGGCGGTGCGGTTCGCCGAGACTGCCCGTTCGCCTATCCCGCCATGGTGCCCCCTGCCTCCGGCGGGCAGGGCCTCCGGCCCTACGACCCGGAGCGCGCCTCCGGCGGCAAGGGCTACCCGCCCTTGGACCCGGGCAGCTCTGGGATGCCCGGCTAGTCCGGTGCCACCCGCCGCACACCACAGGCAGCCAGACCGGGCCTGCCCGGCCCAGGTCGTACGTCCGGTGGGGCGCTCCACCTGGACCGGGCAGGCCCGGCCCGGCAGGGCGAAGCCTGCGCGACGGGAAGCCGGCACCCGCAGGTGCTGCGGACGACCACATCCAACGGTTGGATGCGTTGGAGTGCCACAGAAGCCAACAGTGGCACCGGGGACCAGCGGGGGACCACACGTCCAACCCGGACGGACACGGGCAGCGCAGCCCTCGACGACGCGCCGCCGTGCGCACCGTTGCTGACGTGCGCGAACGCCTACCGCGACGTCCTGGGGGTCAAGGGGTCGTCGGTTCGAATCCGGCCGTCCCGACAAGAAAAAAAGCCCTGACCAGCGAGAATGCTGGTCAGGGCTTTCGCTTTCATCTATGAAGTTTTGAACCGCCCCCCGAAAACCCCCCATTTACGGGGTACGGCAACCAAGTTCGTCATCGGTGTGCATCGTTGTGTGCTGCTGGTGGCTGCAGCCCCTTTCGGCTGGTGCCGAGTCGCTCAAGGATGTCGGACACGTCCGGGGCTTGGACGGGCTTGGCGATGTAGTAGGTCTCGGTGACCTCCTCGCTGGAGTGCCCAAGCTGAGCTGCGGCGCTCTTGGTGTAGGTCCCCTCCTTGATCAGGGTGGCCACGGTCTTGCGGAAGGTGTGCGGGGTGACCCAGTCGAGGTCGGCGTCGGCGCGTGCCTGGCGCCACTGGCGGCGCACGTTGTTGGGCGACAGCCAGGTGCCGCGTCGAGAGGCGAAGATCGCGTCATGCGGGTTCTCGGCGGCACCGAGCTTCCGGGCCAGGAGCATGCTGAGGTTCCCCCGGTTTGCCGGAGGGTTGGTTACCTGGCGCCGGTGGGCTCAGGCTGAACGATAGCCGTCTGGTCTTGTCGGGCCTGGTGGGCATGCCAGGCGGCTTCGTACTCGTCTGGGGATCGCCAGCCGAGGTCGTTCTGAATGCGGCGGGTGTTGTACCAGCCGTCGATGTAGGTGAAGATCGCGTTCTCTGCTTCGTCGCGGGTCCGCCAGGAGTTTCGGTAGACCAGTTCGATCTTCAGCGTTGACCAGAAGTTCTCCATCAGCGCGTTGTCGAACGAGTCGCCGACCGAGCCCATGGAGGGCAGGATGCCGTTGTCGGCCAGGCGTTGGGCGAAGCGGAAGGACGTGTAGTTCGACCCCCTGTCCGAGTGGTGGATTAGGTGGCCGTCGCGGACGTCGCGGGACCAGATGCCGTATTCGAGGGCGCCGAGGATCAGGTCGGTGTCGCACCGGTCGGAGCAGCGCCAGCCCACGATGCGGTTGGAGAACACGTCCCGCACCGCGGCTAGCCAGAACACGCCCTGCCCGCAGGGGATCCGGGTGGCGTCGGCGACCCAGAGCCGGTTCGGCGCCGCAGCGGTGAACTGCCGGTGGACCAGGTCCGGAGCCGGTGTCGCCTTCGGGTTCGACCGCGTCGACGGGATGCGCCACTTCTTGCGCAGGAACGCGCCCTGCAGACCGTGCTGGCGCATCAACCGCTCGACCCGCTTGCGGCCCACGTGCCGGCCTTGCCGGCGCAGCATGGCGTGCACCCGTGGGCTGCCGTAGGTGCCACCGGACACGTCGTGGATCTCCGCGATCTCCACGATCAGATCCGCGTCCTCGCGTCGGCGAGCAGAGGGGTTGGCGGCTTGGGCGAGCCAGCCGTAGTAGGTCGACACGGCGATGTTGAGGACCCGGAGGACGGGCTCGACCCCGAAGCGATCTTTCAGCTCGTCAACGAGCGTCACGACCGTCGCCGGGTCGGGTCGAGTTCCGAGGCGAAAAAAGCCGAGGCGGCTTTCAGGATCTCGTTGGCCCGCTTCAGTTCGGCGTTCTCCCGCCGCAGCCGCCGAAGCTCCTCCAGCTCAGAGGTCGTCGGCCGGTCGTCGCGCTGACCGCGGTCGGCCTCATCCTGGCGGATCCAGTTCCGCAACGCCTCGTGATGCACGCCAAGCTGGCGGGCCAGCTGGCGGATCACGGGCTTCGGGTCCGACTCCCGATACAACCGCACCGCACGTTCACGCAGCTCATCGGGGTACTTCTTCGGTGCTGCCACGGATGACTCCCTTCAGCTCCATCAGAGCATGATCGAAAGCCTCCGAGCTACCGGGGGAACCTCACTGCGTTGCCCTTCACCTGGCGTGCGATCTGACCAAGTGATCCCCGGTAGAGCTCTCTGCTGAACCAGGGAACGACCGGGTCGTGACCGATGTACTCCACCTCACGTAGCTGTTGAATGCGGTGGTTGAGGTAGGCGGACCGAGACCGCAACTCGTGCCGTTCACCGCGAAGCGCCTCAACCTGCTTGGTCAGTTCCTCGGTATCGGCGTACGCGGTCAGGTGGGACAGAGCGTCAAGACCGAAGCCGACCTCGGTAGCCGCGTTTCTGCCATCGGTCATCAGTACGCAGAGATCACGCAGCGACACCGGTACCTTCTCGCGAAGCTCGCGAAGCGCCTGATCGTTCTGGCTCGTGACGAGCACCCGCTGACCGCGCGCCAGGAGCGCCGACACCAAATTGGCAATCGTGTGCGTCTTGCCGGTGCCCGGTGGCCCCTGAACCACGACTCCCGTCTCGGTGCGAAGCAGCTCGATGACGTGCATCTGCTCATCGTTCGTCGCCTTGGGAAAGAGAGGGTCGCTACCGAGCACGTCGCCGTTGACAGCACCCTGATTCCTCAGCCACCGGTTACGCTGCGCGGGCTCCGTGTCCACCACAAGCTGAGCAAGTGCGACGGGAACCTGTGCATCAGGTTGTCGCAGCGCCTCTCGGATGTGCTGGTAAGCCTCGGCAAGGAGCGCCCGACTACGCCGACGTACCAACAGCGCTGGGGACAAGCTGACCACCGGGAAGCTCGGCAGCTCGTCACAGGTCACCGCGGGATGCTCCTCTTGGTGTACCGCCGTATCCAGGCATTCTTCGATGAGGCTCACGATCGGAGGCAACAAAGCTAGCCATGGGATGTCTCCGTCGATGATCTCCTGACGGCGATACCTCCCACGCTCACTCCGGAACAGCTCCTGATCGCCGAGAATTTCCCGGTCTTCGATCCTTCTGCGTCCCGTCCCCATCGACACCGACACCTCGGCCGTCGCTCTGTCCAGTCGAGCGACTACGCCCTCGGCCATGAGGTGACGACGAAAACGGGTGCCGTCCGGCGCTGTCCACCGAAGCAGACCGATCCCGAGAACGAACTCGTACTCGTCGTCCTGCTGCTCCATGGTCTTGGCAGCGCGCTCAAGTTGCTCGTATAACCGCCCGACAGCGTGTAGGCGCTGAGCCTCGTCGGACCATGCCTGCCACTGCTCAAGCCAGGCGTCGAAGGCGCGCACAATCCGGCCCGGCGGCGCCCCGCGACTGTCCTCGCTGCGCCCATGTGCGTCCAGCAGGCGTGGCACGGAACCAGCGAACCCGCCCACGGAGTCCATGTCGATCCACTCGTGTAGCAACTCCGGTGGTGCCGGCTCCGCTGGTGGCCGAGACGGACGCAGTCGCATGATCACGTCATCGGAGGGGCTAGCCATCCACTGAACGCCCCGTGGCAGGGCATCGAGCCAGATGACTGGATCAGGCGCGTCCGGGTCCTCCAGAATGTCGCACACCGGGTCCCGCTCGACTGCGGCTGTCACGTCCGCGAGGAACTCGACTAACTTCGTCGTCTTCTCGATCGCAATCTGACTGAGAGTCACGCTCGCATGCACCCCCTGTAAGTTCGCGCCAACGCCACAGACTGCGCCGCCTTCCATCAAGATCACAAGAGTGATGGCTCGCGCGCGGCGTGAGTGAACGGCCTTGGCAGGGATGCAGCAGCAAAGTCGGATACCGTCGCCACCTCGCCTCTGGGGTGTTCGCGGCCGGCACCACGACAGTGTGCAAAGGATTAAGCCGTCGGCTCGAAGGTGAGGCTCGCCCGATGGGGACTCGCGAGCCCAGAGAGGTCATCGCAGCACCTGGACTTGCGCGAGCTTCAAGGTCTTGGCCAGCGTCATCGACGGTGGGGCGATGGTTCGTGTCGCCCCTCGGACACAAACGATAATCCCACGGTGTGCGCTGAGATCGACTTCAGCGCGCACCGTTTGCGTTTCTGGCTGGTAGGGGAGCCGAAGGCCGGGTGGCGGTAGACCTCGGCCTTGTCCGCGGGGTCGGTGCCGCGAAGAGCGGCGGCGATGTCGCCGAAGGCCGTCACCATCCCTGTGATTTCCGCTCGGCTCATGTGGGTGGGCTGTTGCCCGCGTTCGCGTCAAGATCTGCCGTAGGTGTGGTTTCCGCTGCGGCGGGGTACGGGCCGGGCATGGCGTGCAGAATCAGCGAGCTTGTGCTCGATGCGCATGACCCGCACCGACTCGCGACCTTCTGGTGCGGGGTGCTGGGTTTTACCGTGTTGACGCACGAAGCGGACAGTGTGGAGATCGGTCCTGGTGAGGGGTTTGGCGGGGCGCAGCCCACGATGGTGTTCAACCGCACGGACAATCCCAAGCGGGAGAAGCTGCGGTTGCACATCGACGTGAGCGCGACCGACCAGGATCAGGCGGCCGAACTGGAGCGGCTCCGCGAGCTGGGCGCTCGTCCGGTCGACGTGGGGCAGACCGGGAAGGAGACCTGGCATGTGCTTGCCGATCCGGAGGGTAACGAGTTCTGTCTGCTGGACGGCAAGGTGGAGCCGGTGAGGTCGTGAGCCGGGCGAAGGGCGGGCGCGGCCGGACGGAGGAGCTGGTGTGTCACCCGCTGACCGAGCAGCGCTGGCCGGACCTGCTGCGCCTGTTCGGCGACCGGGGTGCTGCCAACGGCTGCTGGTGCATGTTCTGGAGGCTGCGTCGCAGCGAGTTCGAGGCGAACCGTAGTCCCGGTAACCGGCGTGCGCTGCGCGAGCTGGTGCGGTCCGGCGTGGTGCCGGGCGTACTCGGCTACCGGGACGACGAGCCGGTGGGGTGGTGCTCGGTGGCGCCGCGTGAGGAGTACGGCTCGCTGGAACGCTCGCCGAAGTACCGCCGTACCGACGAGACCCCGGTGTGGTCGGTGGTCTGCTTCTTCCTCGCCCGGGAGCACCGGGGCGAGGGACTCGCGGCGGCCCTGCTGGACGGCGCGGTGGCGTACGCCGGGCAGCAGGGCGCCACAGTGGTGGAGGGCTATCCGGTGTGCGGCGACAACGGCTCGCACTACATGGGCACCGCCTCCCTGTTCGGCAGGTGCGGCTTCAAGCAGGTGCGCCGGGTGGACGAACGCCGGGCCGTCTACCGCCGCCAGGTGGGTTGACGCCCCGTCACGCCAGGCGCAGTCGCTGCTCCCAGAGCTTCTGGTGGTACGGCTGGTGATAGCGGTGGTATTCGGCCAGCCGAGGGTCGTTGTCGACGGTGCGCGCGTACTGCCGTGGCGGGCGGGAGAACCCGCTGCTGGCCGCGGCGGCCTCGTGCCAGCGCTCGGTGCGCTGCCACTGCCGTGGCGTGCCCGGCTGCCAGCGCAGCGCGTCGGCGTCGAAGGGGATGCCGACGCGCGCGCAGTAAGCGGCCACGGTGTCGGCCGGCCGGTCAATCAGGTCGTCGGAGTCGATGACCACCGGCGCCTCGCCGGTCGCGTCGGCGACCGCGTCGTAGATCTCGTGCAGCCGCGCGAAGCCGATGTCGTCGCGGGACACCTCCGGGTTCAGGTGGGCGTGGGACTCGATCACCTCCCGCGGGTCTCGGATGATGAACGTGTGGACTCCGTCGCGGAGGAAGGGTTTGTCGTTCAGTAGTTCGGGGTAGTGAAAATCGGTTGTGTCCTTGAAGAAGACGCGCCCCGGCATTTCCTTCAAGGTGGACAGCAATTCCTTCTCGCTCGTCACCTGATGGTCCAGCACGGTTGCCGAGCCGAAGTCCATGACGTGTGAGAACGGCTCGTGGAGGACGGTGAAGTCACCCCTCTCCATCATCATCCGCTCGAACGCGGTGGAACGGCTGCGGGGCGCGCTCCACATGGTGAGCATCATCCGTTCGGACGCGTATCTGCTGGTAGAGCCCATCGGTGCGGTCCTTCCCGGCTCGTGGTGACCGGTCCCCGGCTGGCGGGTGCCGCCGTCGTCTCCGGTCGGATCAGGGTCGAAACTACTTCCCTCAAGGCGCGCACGCGCGTTCGGAATCCATATTCCGGGTCCATTTACCAGTTTCGCTTACCGGCGTGTGCGAGAGACGTAGTCACACGCTCCAAACTCCCTCTCACGGCGACTTGTATGTCGTTCTGTCGCGGCTGTTCCCACGTCGCAGCAGCCGTAGCTTCGGATGTGGGTTCCGGCTCGACAAGCCCTCTCGCGGAAGGAGCAGCGGGTGCCGACATCAGCGACCATCGCCGCCCACGTATTGGATCTGGCGTCACACTTCAACAACGTCGGCGCCTCCCGTGCGGAGGATACGAGCGCCGGCCGGTTCAACGTCTGGGGGAACTCCTTCGCGGCCGAGCATCTGCCGTCGGCGGGCAGTCAGGTGGTCGTGGACGGAGTTCCGTTCCAGTTGCCTCCGCTGGGCACCGGCATGCCGGACAACGTGCGGTGCGACGGGCAGTTCGTACGCGTGGCCCCGGGCCGCTACGACTGGCTGTACCTGCTCGCCTCGGCGGAGCGCCGGGTCGAGGACGAGATGGCGCTGCACTTCGCGCACGGCGCGGTGGACTTCGAGCCGCTGCGGGTATCGGACTTCTGGGCGGCGCCCGCGACGTTCGGTGAGACCCGCGCCTTCGAGTCGCCACTCATGCACTACCCGCACCACGTGCAGTTCGGCGTACCCGCCGCGATGTGGTGCCAGCGGGTGCCGGTGGTGCGTCGCGCCGACCTCACGGCGGTCCGGCTGCCGCACAACATCGCGGTGCACGTCTTCGCGGCCACCCTGGTCGGTCCGGTCGAGGAGGCGAACCGATGACGGCGACGGCGACCACCACCGAGGGCGCGGAGCCGGCCGTGCGCGCCGGAGCGACCGAATCGGCCGACCGGGCCGGACGGCGGCCGGCGCAGGCGCTGCGGCGCCCGCTGCTGTGGTACCGCGACCCGCTGAGCTGTCTGCAGACGACGTTCGCCGCGGTGGTCGACACGGCCGGCGGTGACCCGCTTGAGGTGCTGGGCGCCGGCTGGGAGTTCCGGCACATCCCCGGTGACGTGCGGACCGAGGAGTTCTACCACCCCAGTCGTCATCCCGAAGACCTCGGCCGCAGCATCGCCCCGCACCACCACGTGCGGTCGCAGTGGACGACGCCGGCCGCCGACCGGGATCCGCTGTCCGAACTGGCCGACGAGATCGCCGCCGGACGGCTGCCGATCGCCGCGGTGGACAACTTCCACCTGCCGTTCCGGCCGGCATACCACGACGTACACGCCGCACACCTGATCGTGGTCTACGGCGTGGACCTGGCCCGCGGCCTGGTGCTGGTCTCCGACGCGCAACCCCCGGCGTTCACCGGCCCCATCCGCGCCGAGGACTTCCTCGCCGCCTGGGGCTCGGCGAATCCGGCGGACGACCAGGACGCCTTCTTCAGCGCCACCCGCATCGACCGGCGTTACCTGCGGGTCGAGATCGGCGACTCGCGGCCCCTGGACCGTGACGGTCTGCGGGCGGCGCTCCGCGCGAACGTCGACGGGTTCACCGCCGCGCCGGCGTCGGACGGCGGAGCGTGGACCGGTCTGGCCGGGCTGCGCCGCTACCTCGACGAGGTCGTCGCCGCCGCTGCCGCCGGCGACTCCGCGACGGTGCGCGACGTGTACCCCTTCGGCTGGTCGATGCAGGCGCAGGCGTGCCTGCACGGCGAGCTGCTGCGCACGGTCGGGGTCGACCGGGACCTGCCCTGCCTGCGCGAGGCGGGCCGGGCGGTGGAGGCGGTCGGACACACCTGGAGCGGCCTGCGCGTCACCGCGGCCCACGGGTGGCCGGCGCCGCAGGCGGCGGCCGAGTCCCTCGAACACCACGGAGCGCGGCTCCAGCAGCGGTACCAGTGCGCTGTGGAGGCGGTCGACCGAGCCGTCGGGCGCCTCTGACCCACCCTCACCACCGAGACGGGAGAGTGATCGTCGTGACCAAGCTGGCCATGCTGGGCGGTGCTCCGGCTGTGCCACGGGACATCCGGCAGGTGCCCTGGCCCATCATCACCGAGGAGGACCGCAAGGCGGTGCTGACCGTGCTCGACGGCGGCCAGCTCGTCTCCAACGCCGAGAACGAGACGGCGGTACGGGATCTCGAGCAACGATTCGCCGAGCGGACCGGGGTCGCCCACTGCGTCGGGGTGTCGAACGGCACCACGGCACTGTCGCTTGCCCTCGCCGCGCTGGGGATCGGTCCCGGCGACGAGGTGATCGTGCCTTCGTTGAGCTTCATCGCCTCGGCGCTGGCGCCCCTGCACCAGATGGCGGTGCCGGTCTTCGCCGACGTCGACCCGGTCACGTTCAACCTCGATCCGGCCGACGTGGAGCGGCGGATCACCGGCCGTACCCGGGCGATCCTCGTGGTCCACCTCCACGGACTGCCGGCGGACATGGACGCGCTCGGTGCGCTGGCCCGGCGGCACGACCTGGCGATCCTGGAGGACGCGGCTCAGGCCCACGGCGCGCTGTACCGGGGCAAGCCGGTCGGCTCGCTGGGCGACGTGGCCGCCTTCAGCCTCCAGGTGACCAAGAACCTGCCGACCTGCGGCGAGGGCGGCCTGCTGACCACCGACGACCCGGCCCTGGCCGAGAAGGTCCGGATGGGCCGCCAGTTCGGCGAGGTCATCGAGTCTGGCCGGCCCCGTGACTACATCTCCTACTTCCTCGGGTGGAACTCCAAGCTGAACCCGATCCAGGCGGCCTTCGCCGCCAGCCAGCTGGACCGCTTCGACGATTACGCCCGCCACCGCCAGGAGAACGTCACCCGATTCCTGGACCGGTTGCGCGACCTGCCCGGAATCGCCGTGCCGGGCGCACCCGAGCACGCCACCCACGCGTGGCACATCCTGCGGTTCCGGTTCGACCCGGCTGCGCTGGGACTGCCCGAGGTGGCGCCGACCGCGCTGCGGGACGCGCTGCGTCGCGTGCTGCGTGCCGAAGGCGTACCGATGTCGCAGTACCAGTTGGTGCCGCTGCCCGAGCAGAAGGTCTTCACCGACCGGATCGGGTTCGGCTCGGGGTACCCCTGGGCCGCCGCGGAGGGCACGGCCGGACCGGACGAGCGTTTCCCGGTGGCCCGCGCGATCATCGACGACTCGCTGACCTTGCAGAAGCGCCACCTGCACCCGGACTCCGGACCCCTGCTCCAGCGCTACGCCGATGCCTTCGAGAAGGTGTGGCAGCACCGGGACGTGCTGGCCGCGGTCGCCGGGAGGGCGTCGTGACGGCGGTGCTGGAGCCCGCCGCCATGCGTGCGCCGCGGAGCCTGGCGGAGCTGACCGATCGCGCCCGGCGCATCCGGCAGCACATCGTGGACGTCTGCACCGGTGGCGAGGGCGGTCACCTCGGCGGCTCGATGTCGCTGGTCGAGGTGCTGACCGCGCTCTACTTCGACGTGCTGACCGTCGACCCGGAGCGTCCGCAGGCACCGGAACGGGACATCTTCCTCCTCAGCAAGGGCCACGGCGCCGTCGGCCTGTACGCGACGCTGGCCGAGCGGGGCTTCTTCGACCCCGCCGAGCTGGCCGGTTTCGGCCGGCCGGGCAGCCGGCTGATGGCGCACCCGGTGCGCGCGGTGCCCGGCGTGGAGATGCCCACCGGATCGCTCGGACACGGACTCGCCCTGGGCGTCGGATTCGCGCTGGCCGCCCGCCTCGACGGCAGCCCTCGGCGGACGTACGTCGCCCTGGGTGACGGCGAGCTGCAGGAGGGCTCGGTGTGGGAGGCGGCGGCCGGGGCTGCGGGCCTGGGCCTGGACCAGCTCACCGCCGTGGTGGACCGCAACGGACTCCAGCTCACCGGCGCCACCGAGCAGATCTGCCCGCTGGAGCCGCTGGCCGAGCGGTGGCGGTCCTTCGGCTGGGCGGTGCGCGAGGTCGACGGCAACGACATGGCTCAGGTGCGGTCGGCGCTGCGCGCGGCGCCGTGGACGCCAGGGCGGCCGAGCGTGCTGATCGCGCGGACCGTTAAGGGCGCCGGTGTGCCGTTCGTGGCCGACCGGGTGGCCAGCCACTACGTCCGGTTCACCGAGCGGCAGCACGCACGGGCCAGCGCCGCGCTGCGTCGGCAGGCACGAGGTGACGGCGATGACTGACGCGACAGTGGTGCCGGCCCGCGCGACACGCGAGGCGTACCGGGACCGGCTGGTGGCGCAGCTCGCCGAGCAGGCGAAGTTGATCTGCCTGGACACCGACACCGGCTTGTTCGGCGGGGTGGACTTCGGCGCGGCCGCGGACCGGTATGTCAACCTCGGCATCGCCGAGCAGAACCTGATGGGTGTCGCAGCCGGTATGGCCGCCGCCGGCTGGACGCCGTACGTGAACACGTTCGCGGCGTTCGCGGCGGCCCGCGCGATCGAGGCCGTCAAGATCGACATTGCCTACAACGCCCTGCCGGTACGCATCGCGGCCACCCACAGTGGGCTCGCCGCGGGTCACCTCGGCCCGACCCACCAGGCGCTGGAAGACCTCGCGGTGATGCGGGCGCTGCCCAACATGACGGTGGTGGTACCGGCGGACGCCGCCGCGGTCGAGGCCGTGATGGAGCAGGCCACGCGATTGCCCGGGCCGCTGTACCTGCGGCTCGGCCGCAAGGCCACGCCCGCCGTCCCCACGGCGGAGCCGCCTGTCATCGGCCAGGTGCAGATGCTGCGGCCCGGCCACGAGGTGGTCCTGGTGGCGTGCGGCCCGCATCCGGTGCGCGCGGCGCTGGCCGCCGCCGAGGAACTGGCCACCGAGGGGATCGAGCCGGTCGTGCTGAACATGCACACGGTCAAGCCCCTGGACGTCGCCGGCCTCTGCGCCGCCACGGCCGGCGCGCGGCTGGTGGTCACCGTGGAGGAGCACTGGCGCGGCGGCGGCCTGGGCAGCGCCGTCACGGAGACGCTCGCCGAGCACGGTCCCGTGCCCGTGGTGCGGGTCGGCATGCCGGACACCTTCGCCTCGTACGTGGGCGGACACGAGCCGCTGCTGGAGCACTACGGCATCTCCGCCCCGGCGGTGGCCGCCGCCGTACGCGAGCACCTGTCCCGATTCAGCCCGCCGGCGAACCCCCGCCGGGGAGGGCACCCAGTTGTCGACCCGAACGGTTCGGGTCGTGTCAGAAGAGAGGTCGAGCAATGAGCGCGTGTCCCGAGTGCGCCACCACCGTCCCCACCGGCGCCGGTCTGCGTCCGTCCGAGCTGGTCGAGTGCCCCGACTGTCGCAGTGAACTGGAGGTGCTGAGCATCAGCCCGGTCACCTTCGCGCTGGCGCCGGAGCCGGAGGAGGACTGGGGCGAGTGAGCGCCGTCACTGACGGCCCGGCCCGGCTGGCCGTGCTGGCCTCCCGGGTACGGGCCGAGGAGAAGAGCATTCTCGATGCCTTGGAGCAGCGCGGGCTCCCGGTGGAGCAGGTCGACCCGCGTCGCCTCTCCGCCGGGGTCGGCGCCCCGGTCGGGCCGTGGTCCCTCGTCCTCAACCGGGAGATCTCCGCGACCCGGGCCCGGTATGCGGCGGTGAGCCTGGAGGCCGCCGGCACACCGGTGATCAACTCGGCGGCGGCCATCGGCACCTGTGGTGACAAGTGGCTGACCTCGCTGGCGCTGCAGCGCGCCGGCGTGGCGACGCCGCGCACGGTGCTCGCCCTGACCCCGGAGGCGGCCGCCGAGGAGATCGAGCGGCTCGGTTATCCGGTGGTCGTCAAGCCGCTGAGTTCCTCCTGGGGGCGCCGGGTCTCGCTGGTGCGGGATCCGGACGCCGCCCAGGCGGTGCTGGAGCACTGCGCGGCGCTGCCCGCCCCGCAGGCGCACCTGATCTACCTCCAGGAGTTCATCGACAAGCCGGACCGGGACATCCGGGTCGTGGTGGTGGACGGCGAGCCGGTCGCTGCGGCGTACCGCCGGTCGGCCCACTGGCGCACCAACGTGGCCCAGGGCGCGGGCACACAGCCGTGCCCGCTCGACGACCGCCTGGCCAAGCTCGCGGTGGCCACCGCGGAGGCGGTCGGCGCGGACATCGCCGGGGTCGACGTGGTCGAGGACCGCGACGGCGCCATGTACGCGCTGGAGGTCAACGCCGGCGTGGAGTTCGCCGGGTTGCAGGCCGCCCACCAGGGGCGGATCGACGTGGCGGGAGTGATCGCGGACCTGGTGGCACGACGGTTCCACGACCTGACGAGAGGCGGTGCCGGATGATCCGGGCAGCGGTGGTCGGCGCGGCCGGCTACATCGGTGGGGAGGTGCTGCGGCTGCTGCTGGGCCACCCCCGGGTGGAGGTGGCCGCGGCGGTCTCCTCGCGGTTCCCGGGCAAGCGGGTGGACGGCCCGCACCCGAACCTGCGCGGTGTCACCGATCTGACCTTCTGCACCGAGGAGCAGCTCACCGGGTACGACGTGCTGTTCCTGGCCACTCCGCACCGAACCACGATGCGGACGCTGCCGCGGCTGGCCACGCTGGCCAAGACGGTGATCGACCTGTCCGGCGACTTCCGGCTGCGCGACCCGGAGGTCTTCCGGCACTACTACGGTGAGCCCCACGAGGCACCGGAACTGCTCGACGAGTTCGTGCCGGGCTTCCCGGAGCTGGCCCGCGAGCAACTCACCGGCGCGGACCGGATCGCCGTGCCGGGTTGCATGGCCGCCGCCGCGATCCTGGCGCTGACCCCGCTGACCGACGCGGGGCTCATCGAGCCGGACGTGGACGTGGACGCCCGTACCGGATCCAGTGGGTCGGGTGCCACCGCCGGCGAGGCCAACCTGCACGCCGAGCGCAGCGGCGCGCTGCGGCTGTTCGCCACCTCCGGCCACCGGCACGAGGCGGAGATCGCCCAGGCGTGCGGGGTCCGGCCGACCATGACGGCGACCGGCGTGGAGGCGGTACGCGGCGTCCAGGTGGTGTGCCGTACGCGGCTGCGCGAGGGCGTCACCGAGCAGGAGGTGCGGGCCGCCTACCGGCGCCGCTACGCCGAGGAGCCGTTCGTGCGGGTGGTTGCCCAGCGGCGGGGCCTGTACCGGCTGCCGGAACCGAAGATCCTGCTCGGCTCGAACTTCTGCGACGTCGGTTTCGCGCTCCAACCCGACTCGCGCCGGCTGCTGGCGGTATCCGCCCTGGACAACCTGGTCAAGGGCGGCGCCGGCAACGCCGTGCAGTCACTGAACGTACGGATGGGCTGGCCCGAGCGGCTCGGCCTGGAGTTTCCCGGTCTGCACCCGGTCTGACGGACCTCACCCACGCGGCCCTGTCAGCGTCTCTGGAGGAAGGCACGATCTGATGAAGCAGAACAGTGGACGTCCACCGGTCACGGTGGTGAAGTGCGGCGGTAACGGTGACGTGGACGCCGCCGCGGTGTGCGAGGACGTCGCCGAACTGGTCCGGCAGGGCCGGCGGGTGGTGGTGGTCCACGGCGGGTCGGCCGACATCGAGGATCTGGCGCAGCAGCTCGGCGTACCGCAGCGCAAGCAGGTCGCCCCGGACGGGGTGAGCGCCCGGCACACCGACGAGCGCACCCTGGAGGTGGTCACCCTCGCCCTGGCCGGCCGGGTGAAGCCCCGCCTGGTGCGCTGCCTGGTCGAGCAGGGGGTCCGGGCGGTCGGTCTCACCGGGATCGACGCGGGCCTTCTGGTCGCGCGTCGGAAGAAGGCTCAGCGGGCGGTCGTCGACGGCCGGGTCGTCCTGGTGCGCGACAACCACTCCGGCGTGGTGGACACCGTGGACGGGGAGTTCCTGGGCAGCCTCCTCGATGCCGGCGCGGTACCGGTGATCTCTCCACCGGCGATCACGCCGGACGGCGAGATCGTCAACATCGACGCCGACCGGGCCGCGGCGGCCGTCGCCGCGGCGCTCGGTGCCGAGTCCCTGGTGCTGCTGACCGGCGCCCCCGGCGTTCAGCAGGATCCCGGCGACGAGCACTCGGTGCTGCCGATCTGCCACGTGCCGCCGTCCGGCCGTCCGCCCAGGTGGGCGCGGGGCGGGATGGCACTGAAGCTGGTCGCCGCCCGCGAGGCCCTGCTCGGTGGCGTGCGCCGGGTGCTGGTGGCGGACGGCCGCTGCCGCGGTCCGGTGCGCCGGGCACTGTCCGGCACTGGTACGCAGGTGGCCCTGGAACAGCCGGTCCCGAACCAGCCGGTCCGGCAGGAGTCGCTGGCGAGGGCGTCCTGATGAGCAGTACATCCGATGTGGACCTTCTGGAGGAGATGGTCCGCATCCCGTCCCCCTCCGGCGCAGAGCACCGGTTGTCGGCGTTCCTGGCCGAGGCGATGACCGGGCTGGGCCTGGACGCGCACGTCGACGAGGTAGGCAACGTGGTGGGCGTGACCGGGACCGGAGACGGGCCCACCGTGGTTCTGCTCAGCCATCTCGACACCGTGCCGGACCCGATGACGCCCCGCCGGGAGAGCGACCGGATCATCGGGCGGGGCGCGGTGGACGCCAAGGGCCCGCTCGCGGCCATGGTGATGACCGCCGCGACGTCGGCGGACTTCCCCGGCCGGCTGGTGGTGGCCGGCGTGGTGGAGGAGGAGACCCCGGGCTCTCGTGGAGCGATGCACGTGCGCGCCACCTGGCCCTGCCCGGACGCCGTGGTGGTGGGCGAGCCGAGCGGCTGGCAGAACGTGGTGATCGGCTACAAGGGCAAGCTGGACCTGCGGTACCGGGTGCACCGGGCGGCGACCCACCCGAGCAATCCGGTGGAGAAGGCCACCGAGGCCGCCGCCGCGTTCTGGCACGACGCGATCGCCGCGGCCGGGCCCGAGGTCAGTCACGCCGCGTTCGACCTGCCCGGCGTCACCCTGGTGGCGATGTCGGGCGACACGACCGACGCGACACTGGAGCTCAGCTACCGGACCCCGGTGGGGTTCGACGACGCCGCGCTACTGGAGCGGCTGCGTGCCGTCTCCCGCGGCGGCGGCCTCGAACTGCTCAACTCCGTCTCGGCGGTCCGCAGCGACCGGCGTGATCCGGTCGTGCGGGCGCTGACCGCGGCTATCCGCGAGGTCGGCGGCACGCCCCGGCCGAAGCTGAAGACGGCGACATCGGACATGAACACCCTGGCCGAGGTGTGGCCGGTGCCGATGGCCACCTACGGGCCCGGCGACAGCACCCTCGACCACGCCGCCGATGAGCACATCCTGATCGACGACTACCGGCGCGGCATCGAGGTGCTCCGCCTCGCCGTCACCGACCTCGGCCGCCGCCCGCCGGCCGCCGCGGTTTCCCCTTCCGCCATCAGCCCTGGAGGCCGATCGTGAACGATTTGATGAAGCGGCTGGCCCGACTGCCCGCGGACCGCCGCGCGGAACTGCTCGCCCTGCTGCGCGACGACGAGCCGGACACCGCCGCCGGTCCCACGCCACGCCCGCGCGGTGACAGCTCGCCGCTGTCGTATGCCCAGGAGACACTCTGGTTCCTGGACCGGCTGGCCCCGGGACAGCCGACCTACAACGTGCCGGTGTGCTTCCGGCTGCGGGGCCGCCTGGACGCGGACGCCCTACGCGCGGGCCTGGCCGCCGTGGTGGCCCGGCACGAGTCGCTGCGGGCCCGGATGGCCGACGGGGACGACGGGCCGGTGCAGGTGGTGGCGGCCGAGGTGCCGGTGGATCTGCCGGTGCAGGACGTCACAGGCGGTGCGGAGGCCGCCGTCGAGGCGGCCCGGGCACTGGCCCGGGAGGCGTTCGACCTGGGACGCGCGCCGCTGTGGCGCGCGCGGCTGATCCGGATCGCCGACGACGACCATCTGTTCGTCTTCGTGGTGCACCACGTGGTCTTCGACGGGTGGTCGCTGGGTGTGTTCGTCCGCGAACTGGGCGAGTGCTACCGGGCGGCGGTCGACGGAGACCGGGCCGACCTCGAGGCGGTGCCGTTGCAGTATGCGGACTACGCGTTGTGGCAGCGGGACTGGCTGCGCGAGGAGAACCTGGAGCGGCTCACCGGGTTCTGGCGGGAGCGCCTCGAAGGGGCGCCGGTGCTGGAGTTCCCGACCGACCGCCCGCGGCCGGCGGAGGCCACCTACCGCGGCACGTTCATCCGCCGGTTCCTGCCGGTGGGCGGCCCCGGCGCGGTGCAGCAATTGGCCCGTTCGCTGGGAACCACCCCGTACAGCGTCTACGTGGCGGCGTTCTTCGCCCTGCTGCACCGCTACACCGGCCAGGACGACCTGGTCATCGGCTCGCCGACGGCGAACCGGCAGCACTCGGAGGTGGAGGCGGTCGTCGGGTTCTTCGTGAACATGCTGGTGCTGCGCGCCGACGTCGCAGGCGATCCGACCTTCCGGGAACTGGCCGGACGGGTCACCCCCACCGTGCAGGAGGCGTTCGCCCACGGCGAGCTGCCGTTCGAGAAGCTGGTCGAGGCGGTACGACCGGACCGCGACCCGTCCCGCTCGCCGATCTTCCAGATCGCGTTCACCTTCCAGAACGCCGAGGGTGAGGTCACCCTGCCCGGTCTGGAGACCGAACGGGTCCTGCTCAGCCCCGGCACGTCCCGCTTCGACATGAGCTGGAACCTGTTCGAGCGTGACGGCGGGCTGGACCTCAACGTCGAGTTCAACACCGACCTGTTCGACCCGGAGACCATCGAGCAGGTGATGGCGCACTACGGGCGGCTGCTGTCCGCGGTGGTCGCGGACCCGGACCGCAAGGTCACCGAGATTCCACTGCTGGACCAGGGGGAGCGGGAACGGCTCCTGCACGAGTTCGACGGTCCGCGCCGCGAGCGGCCGGAGACGACGGTGGTGGAGCTGTTCGCCCGGCAGGTGGCCGAGCGTCCCGACGCCGTCGCCGTGGTGGTCGGCGACACCGAACTGAGCTACGCGGAGCTGGACCGGCGGGCCGAGGAGATCGCGGGCCGGCTGCGCGCGGCCGGCGCCGGGCCGAACACCCTGGTGGGGATCTGCCTGCCCCGGGGCGCCGACCTCGTCGCCGCGGTGCTCGCGGTGCTCCGCTGCGGAGCCGGCTACGTGCCGCTGGACCCGGGACATCCGGCGGCCCGGATCGCGGCGATCCTGACCGACAGCTCGGCGGTCGCGGTGGTCAGCACCACCGCGGCGGGCGGCGCGCTGCCGGCCGACGGGCCGGCCGTCGTACACCTCGACCGTCCGGCCGAGGTCGACCGGGCGGAGGTGGCGGCGGTGACCCCCGCCCCGCACGACCTCGCCTACGCGCTGTACACCTCCGGCAGCACCGGCACCCCGAAGGGGGTGCTCATCGAGCACCGCGCCGTCACCAACTTCATCGCCTCGGTGCAGGAGCTGTTCGAGCTCACCCCGCAGGACCGGGTGCTCGGCTTCGCCGCTGTCACCTTCGACGTGTCGGTGTTCGAGATGTTCTCGGCCCTGCTCACCGGCGCCCGCCTCTACGTGGTGCCGGACGAGGACCGGCTGGAGATCGACAGGTTGCAGGCGCTGCTGGAACGCGCCGAGATCACCGTGATCGACCTGCCGCCGTCGCTGATGGCGCTGCTCGAACCGGAGCGGCTGCCGAAGCTGCGCATCGCGTTCGTCGGCGGCGAGGCGTTCCCGGGCGAGCTGGTCAACCGGTGGAACCAGGGCCGGCGCTTCTTCAACGGCTACGGCCCGACCGAGTGCACCGTCACCATGGTGGTGCAGGAGTGCACCGGCACCTGGGACACCTCGCCCCCGATCGGGCTGCCGATGGCCAACCACGTGGCGCACGTGCTCGACCCGCACGGCGAGCCGGTACCCGTCGGCGTACCCGGTGAGCTGGTGATCGGCGGGCTCGGTCTGGCGCGTGGTTACCTCAACCGGCCCGAGCTCAGCGCGGAGAAGTTCCTCGACGACCCGTTCGGGACCGCGCCCGGCGGCCGGTTGTACCGCACCGGCGACCTGGTCCGCCGTCAGCACGACGGGGCGCTGGTGTTCTGCGGACGGATCGACCAGCAGGTGAAGATCCGCGGACTGCGGATCGAGCTGGGCGAGATCGAGGCCGTGCTGGCTCAGGTGCCCGGCGTGCGGCAGGCAGTCGTGCAGCCGTGGGCGGACGACCGCGGCGAACGGCATCTGGTCGGATACCTGACCGGTGAACCGCCTGCCGACGAGCGACTGCGCGCGGCGCTGGGCGAGCAGTTGCCGCCCTACATGGTGCCGGCCCACTTCGTCCGGATCGCCGACATCCCGTTGACCACCAGCGGCAAGGTCGACCGGCGTGCGCTGCCGGCGCCGGAGACCCCCCAGGTGGCGGCCGGCGAGGCGCGCTACGCCGACGAGACCGAGGAGACGCTGGCCCGCGAGGTGGTCGGGCCGGTGCTGCGCCTGGAGCAGGTAGGCCCGGAGGAGAACTTCTTCACCCTGGGCGGGCACAGCCTCGGCGCCGCGCAGGTGGTGTCGCGGATCCGCCGGCAGTTCGGGGTGGAGGTCGGGCTGACCGACTTCTTCCGCGCCCCGACCGTACGAGGGCTCGCGGCCCTGATCCGCACCGCCCAGGCCGGCCAAATCAACGACGACGACCTGCTGCGGATGATCGAGTCGATGAGCGACGAGGAAGCCGCGGCCATGCTCGCCGCCGAGCAGGGGCAGGCGTCGTGACCTCCGTACCGTCGGCCGGAGCGGTACGCGAGGTGGGACCGGAAGCCGCGCTCTCACCGGCCAAGCGGGCGCTGCTGGCCCGGTTGCGGCACCGGTCGGTGCCGCAACCGGACGGTCCGGCGGTGCTGCGGCCCGGCGCCGGCCGCCGCGGCCTGGTGCTGGTGCATCCGGTCGGCGGCGCGGTCCTCTGTTACGCGGCGCTGGTGTCCGCCCTCGGCGGAGACGAGCCGGTGTGGGGCTTCGCGGCGGACCGGCCGGCCGACGACCTGCCCGACGCCGACCGCCTCGGCGGTCTCGCCGAGCGCTACCTGGCCACGCTGGACGAGACCGAGCGTCGGTGGGTCTTCGCGGGCTGGTCGTTCGGCGGCGTCGTCGCCTACGAGATGGCCCGCCGGGCCGGCGGGACGGCGGTGCTGCTGGACGCGGCGTACCCCAGGCCGGGCCCACCGGAGGACGAGGCGGCGATCCGCCGCTTCTTCCTGCACGACCTGTGCCGCACCGCCGGCCTGCCGCCACCCGAGCCGGCGTACGCGGCCGACGGGACCGAACCGGGCGTGGCCGAACTGGCGGCGCGGGCCGGCCTCACCGCCGACCTGACCGCCACGGAGATCGAGGCCCGCTACCAGGTCTGCCGCAGCAACGCGCTGGCGCTGGCCGCCCACCGGCCCGGCCGGTACGAGGGTCCGGTCTGGTATGTCCGGGCCGGCCTGTCGCCGGACCACGGGCCGGCCTGGCAGCAGGTGGCACCGGATCTGCGGACCCGGTCGGTGCCGGGCGAGGACCACTACACCCTGTTGGGCGCCGGCCCGGTCGGCGCGGTCGCGGCGGTGGTGCGGGAAGCGATGCGCCGCGCGGATCGAGGAGAGTGACCGATGGAGACCACTATCGACGTCGACGAGGGCCACGAGCGGTTCCGCCGGTCCGTGCGGGACCGGCTGGCCGACCCCGAGCTGCGCCGTGAGCTGGCCGCGCTGCGGTCCGGCGGGCAGTCGGAGCCGGACGCCCGGGAGGTCTACCGCCACCTCGGCCGGCTGCGGCTGCTCGCGCCGAACTGGCCCGAGGAGTACGGCGGGGACGGCCTGGGGCACAGCGCCGCGGCGATCGTCTACGAGGAGTTGGTACGCGCCGACGTGCCGGACACGTTGCACGTCAACACCATTCAGATCGTCGCGCTGTTCCTGCTGCTCGCCGGCACCCCGGAACAGAAGGCCGCGCATCTGCCCGCGATGGCCCGGGGCGAACGCTTCGCCAGCGTCCTCTACACCGAGCCGGAAGCCGGCTCCGACCTGGGCGGTTTGCGGACCACCGCCACTCCCGACGGGGACGGCTGGCGCCTCGACGGGGTCAAGGTGTTCAGCCTCAAGAGCGACATCACCGATCTCGGCCTGTGCGCGGCGCGTACCGGATCGGGCGCGGGCCGCTACGACGGCATCACCCTGTTCCTGGTGGACCTGCACGCCGACGGGGTCTCCCGCAGCCGGATTCCGAGCATCGCCGACGAGCAGTTCCACCGCGTCGAGCTGAGCGGGGTGCGGGTCGGGCCGGACGCGGTGCTCGGCGAGGTCGGGCAGGGCTGGCCGCTGCTGTCGCAGGCGTTGGCGATCGAGCGGACCGGCCTGGACTACACGCTCAAGGCCGAGCGATGGTACGAGGCCGCGGTGGCGGGACTCGGCCACGACGACAGCCCGGCCGAGGCGGCGCTGCTCGTCGACGCCGGAAGGTTCGACGCCCGGCTCGCGGCCAGCCGGGCGCTGGCCTGGTCCGTGCTGACGAGGCTGGAGGCCACCGACACGGCCGACGAGGCCGCCACCGCTGTGGCGAAGCTGTACAGCAGCGAGCTGGCGCAGGAGGTGGCCGGCTGGGCGGTCGGCGCGCACGGGCTCGGCTACCACCCTGCGGTGCTGGGGCGGTGGCGGGCGGACGTGCTGGAGGCGGCGTACCGGGAGGCGCCGGGTCTGACCTTCTCCGCCGGTGCCTCGGAGGTGATGCTCCAGATCATCGCGAACCTCGCGCTGGACGACCCGGACTCGACCGCCGGTGGCCCCTCCGATCCGATGCGAGACCGGCTGCGGCAGGTGATGCGCGGCCGGCTCGCCCGGGTGCCGGTGCACGCGTCGGGCGCGGACCCACAGGCCGCGTGGGACGCCGTACGGCGGGGCGGGGCGTGCACGCTGGACGTGCCGGTCGCCGCCGGGGGCATGGAGCTGGGACTCGGGGCGGCGGTGGTGGTCGCCGAGGAACTCGGGCGGGCGGCGGCCGTCACGCCGTACCCGGCGGTGGCGGCGGCGATCGACGCGGCGCTCGCCGGCGGTGCGTCCGAGGACCTGCTCGCGGAACTGGTCGCCGGCGCGGTGCCGGCGGAAATGGGGGGTTTCGACCGGGTGTCGGTGACGGCCGCCCCGGACGGCGACGGGGCGTGGAAGGCGTCGGGCGCGATCCCCGTGGACGGCACGAACGTGGCGGTGCTGCTGCCGGTCGCCGTCGAGGGCGGCCCGGCGCTGGCGCTGCTGCCGGCCGGCAGCACGGTGCCGTCGGCCGAGGTCCCGGGCGTCACGGACGCGGCTGGGGTCCGTATTCCGGGTGAGCGGGTGCTCTGTCGGGACGTGGCGCTCGACGACTGCCCGGAGGGCGTCGTCGGGCGGGCACGCATCCGCCAGGCCGCCCTGCTGCTCGGGCTGGCGCAGGGAGCGCTGGGCGAGGCGGTGCGGCACACCGGCGCCCGGGAACAGTTCGGCCGGCGGCTGCGCGACTTCCAGAGCGTGGAGTTCGCGCTCGCCGGCGCGTACGCGGAGGTGGCCGCGCTGCGGCTGCTCGTGGAACGGGCGGCGGAGACGGCCGACGCGGATCGTCCGTTCGGCGTGGTCGGCACCCAGGCGCTGGCCCTGGCCGCGGAGACGACGTTGGAGGTGACCCGGCTGGCCATGCACGTGTGCGGCGCCCGTGGTCTCACGCCGCAGCTCCGGGTCGCGCCCTACTACCTGCTGGGCCGGTCCGAGGCGGTACGCCTGGGCCGCCCGGCGGCGCTCTGGCACGAGCTCGGTGCCCGGGCGGTGGCGCGTTCCCGGCGAGATGACAGTGGCGGCGCCGCCGCCGACGCAGCGCCCGGCGCGGGCGCGGATTGACGAGGTGACCGATGTCCGTGTACCGACTTTCCCATCTCGAGGCGCTGGAGGCCGAGGCGCTGCACGTGCTGCGTGAGGTGGCGGCGGAGGCTGACCGACCCGCGCTGATGTTCTCCGGCGGCAAGGACTCCATCGTCATGCTGCATCTGGCCCGGCTCGCGTTCTGGCCCGCGCCGGTGCCGTTTCCGGTGCTGCACGTGGACACCGGGCACAACTTCCCGGAGGTGCTGGCATTCCGCGACCGCCTGGTCGAGGAGTGGCGGCTGCGCCTGGTCGTGTCCTCGGTGCCGGAGATGATCGCCGACGGACAGATCGTCGAGCCGCCCGGAGAGCCGTCCCGCAACCGCCTGCAGACCCCGGCGCTGCTGGAGGCTGTCAGCCGGCACCGTTTCGACGCGCTGTTCGGCGGTGCCCGGCGCGACGAGGAGAAGGCCCGGGCCAAGGAACGCGTGCTGTCCTTCCGGGACGAGTTCGGCCAGTGGGATCCGAAGAACCAGCGGCCGGAACTGTGGAACCTCTACAACGGACTGTTGCGGCCGGGCGAGCACCTGCGGGCGTTCCCGCTGTCCAACTGGACCGAGCTGGACGTGTGGCAGTACATCGCCGAGCGCCGGATCGACGTTCCCTCGATCTACTTCGCGCACAAGCGGGAGGTGTTCCGCCGGGACGGGATGATCTTCTCGGTCGGCCCGCACCTGCCGATGCGGGACGGGGAGAGCAGCGCGGAGGAGCAGGTCCGGTTCCGGACGGTGGGGGACATGAGCTGCACCGGCGCGGTGTCCTCGACGGCCACCACCGTCGAGGAGGTGCTGCGGGAGGTGGCCGCGAGCCGGCTCACCGAACGCGGGGCAACCCGGGCCGACGACCGGGTCAACGAGAGCGCCATGGAGGACCGCAAGAGGGAAGGGTATTTCTGATGGACCTGCTCCGGATCGCGACCGCCGGCTCGGTCGACGACGGCAAGAGCACCCTGATCGGGCGGTTGCTCTACGACACCAGCGCCGTGCCCGAGGACCAGCTCGACGCCGTCGAGCAGACCAGCGAGCGGATGGGCGCCGACGAGGTGAACCTGGCACTGCTCACCGACGGCCTGCGCGCCGAGCGCGAGCAGGGCATCACCATCGACGTCGCCTACCGCTACTTCGCCACCGCCCGCCGCAAGTTCATCATCGCCGACACGCCGGGGCACGTGCAGTACACCCGGAACATGGTCACCGGCGCCTCCACCGCCAACCTGGCCGTGGTGCTCGTCGACGCGCGGGTCGGGCTGACCGAGCAGAGCCGCCGGCATGCGTTCCTGTGCTCGCTGCTCGGCGTGCCGCACCTGGTGCTGGCGATCAACAAGATGGACCTGGTGGACTACGAGGAGGCCGTGTACCGGCGGATCCGGGACGAGTTCACCGAGTTCGCCACCCGGCTGCGCATCCCGGACGTGACCGCTGTTCCGATGTCCGCGCTGCGCGGCGACAACGTCGTGCACCGGTCCGCGCGGATGCCGTGGTACGAGGGCCCGCCGCTGCTGCACCACCTGGAGGAAGTGCACGTCGCCTCCGACCAGAACCTGGTCGACCTGCGGCTCCCGGTGCAGTACGTGATCCGCCCGCGCACCGACGAGCACCACGACTACCGCGGCTACGCGGGACAGGTGGCCGCGGGAGTGGTCCGGGTCGGTGACGAGGTGGTCGCGCTGCCCAGCGGGATGAGCAGCCGGGTGACCGCGATCGACGGTCCGCTCGGGCCGGTGGAGGAGGCGTTCGCGCCGATGTCGGTGACCGTGCGACTGGCCGACGACATCGACGTCTCCCGAGGCGACCTGCTCGCCCGCCCCAACAACCAGCCCCGCGCCACCCAGGACCTGGGTGCCGTGGTGTGCTGGATGGACACCACGGCACTCACCGCCGGGTCTCGGCTGCTGGTCAAGCACACCACCCGAGTGGTTCCGTCGATCGTCACCTCGCTGCGTTACGGCATCGATGTGAACACGTTGCACCGGCACGACACCGACGAGCTGGGCTTCAACGGCATCGGCCGGATCGGCCTGCGGACCACCCAGCCGCTGATGTGCGACGACTACCGGCTCAACCGGTCGACCGGCTCGTTCATCCTCATCGACCCGGTCTCCAAGCGGACGGTGGGCGCGGGCATGGTCCGCGCCACCGGCTGATCCGCCTGCCCCGACGACGGCCGGTGTCCTCGGACACCGGCCGTCGTCGCGTTTGTCACCCTGCCGCGGTGCTCAGGCTGCGTCGGCCAGCTCCAGCACCTCACGGACGACCGCGGCACGACGGCGCAGCCGGTCGGCGGCCGGGCCGGCCAGCAGCGCCTCGGTGAACAGCCGCACGGTCGGCCGGCTGAAGAACAGCGCCGTGTCCACGTCGATCCGGAGCAGATCCCGGAGCACACCCAGCGCCCGGGTCACGGTGAGCGAGTGCGCGCCCAGGTCGAAGACGTTGGCGTCGGCGTCGACCCGATCGACGCCGAGCAGGTCGGCCCAGACCATGGCGACCACGGCCGTCACGTCGTCGGCCGGCGCCGGGGCGGCCGCACCGGCACCGGCCGGAGTGTCCGTCGCCGTCGCCCGCAACCGGGCCCGGTCGATCTTGCCGTTGGGCAGCAGCGGCAGCTCCGCGACGGGCACCAGCCGGGCCGGCACCCACGCCTCGGGGAGCTGTGAACGCAGCCGGTCGACAAGCGCCGCCGGGTCCGGCTGCCCGTCGTGCACCACGTACCCGACGAGCACCGACTCGCCGTGACGCTCCTCGGCGAGCACACACGCCTGGCGTACGCCGGGCTGATCGAGCAGGGTCCGCTCCACCTCGCGTGGCTCCACCCGGAAGCCGCGGATCTTGACCTGGTCGTCAGCGCGGCCGACGAAGACCAGGTCACCGGCGGGGGTCAAGACACACACGTCGCCGGTGTCGTAGACCCGCCCTCCGGGGAGATCCGGCCGGCCGGGGGGATGGGCCACCAGCTGGAAGCGCTGCCCGGTCTGCTCGTCGTCACCGAGATAGCCGCGAGCCACCCCGGCGCCCCCGATGAACAGCCGGCCGGGAACGCCGACCGGAGTGGGGGCGCCGTCCGGGCCGCGCAGTTCGGCCCACACGTGTGACAGCGGCGCACCGAGGGAGACGTCCCGTCCCGGCCGGGCGGGTGCGGCACCGGCGAACGCGCCGATTGTCGTCTCCGTCGGCCCGTAGTGGTTGTAGACCCGCAGCTCGGGCCGGAGAGCACGGAGCCGCTCCAGCAGCGCGGGGTCGAGCCGTTCCCCGCCGAGCACCAGCGTGCGGGCCGGGAGGCAGGCCGGGCCCTGCGGGTCGGCGAGGAGCGCCGCCAGGTGGGACGGGGCCATCTTGACCAGGTCGACTCCGGCCGCGCGTAGGTGGGCGGCGAACCGGCCCGCGTCGAGACGGGCGTCCGCCGGGACAGCCGCGACAGTGCCACCGTGGGCCAGGGTGGGGAACGTGGCGGTGTAGCCGAGGTCGGCGCCGATACCGGCCGGGCTGGCGGTGGTGACGCCGGGGCCGAGGGAGAGCAGCGCGGCGACGGAACGGGCGTACGCCGACAGTTGCCGGTGCTCCACCGCGACGGCCTTGGGCGTCCCGGTGGAGCCGGAGGTGAACAGCACGTACGCCAGGTCGCCGGGATCCCCGGTGGGAACCGGTGGCGGACCGGGCGGTGTCGGGGCGTCCAGCGGCAGGACCGGCACGTCGCTCAGCGCCGAACGGTCGGTCCCCGGCCCGGTCAGCACGACGCTCGCGCCGGCTCGGCGGACGAGCGTGCGGATGCGCTCCACCGGCAGGGCCGGGTCGAGGGGCAGGAAGGCCGCGTCGGCGGTCATCGCGGCCAGCGCACCGGTCAGGAACGACGTCAGGTCGTCCGCGAGCACGCCCACGATCGGCTGCGTCGCGGCGGCCGGGAGGTGGCTGCGCAGCGCCGCCGCGTACCGGAGCACGTCGGCGCGGAGCGCGCCGTAGGTACGGACGGCCGGTCCGTCGACGATCGCGCGGGCGTCCGGGTTCTCCGCGCCGTGCCGCAGCACCGCCAGGTGGCAGGGCTCGGCCGGCGGGTCGCCCAGCCGATCGCCGGTGAGCCGTCGGCGGATCCATGCCAGCTCATCGTCGCCGACGACGTGCGTGACCGGTCGTCCGGCGGCGACGGCACCGGGGATCCGCGTCAGCACGGTGTGCAGCCGCTGCGCGAACAGCTCCGCGGCTCTGCGGTCCGGGTCCTCGGTGTGGACGTGGACGGCGGTGGCGGGACGCCCGGCAATCCGCAGCGCGGGGACCGTGCCGGCGCGGTCGGGGCCGTCGCCGGCCGGCGCGGGAGACCAGCACACCAGGGAGTCCGGTGCCGGGATGCCGTCCGGGACGTCGACGGCCGCGGCGCGGATCCGGTCGAGCAGGTCCGGCACGGTCGGCGGCTCCGCGAGGTCGACCGGGACGGTACGCCGGCCGGCCGGCCCGGTCAGGACGAGCTCGCCCGGGTGCCGCAGGGCGCACTGGACAATCGCGGCCGCGGCGGCGAGTACCTCGTCCTCGCCGGCGGCCGCGGCCGTGGCCGCGTCGCGTAGCGCCCGGACCGTGGCCGGCGGCAGCGGCCGGGCGGAGTCCTCGGCGGCCGGGCCCGCAACGCGGACGCTGACGGCCGGGGTGTGACGTGCATCGGTAGTGCGCACCGTGACACTCCTAGGTCGACAGCCCGGTGCCGGCATCGCCGGCACCGGGCGGGGACGGACGGGGTCGCTTTCAACTACACCCGTGAATCAGATCGTCGATGATTGATGCGACGTCGGTCAGGTGTGGTTCCCGTAGCATGCTGTAGTGGGTACCAGGCACCCGCCGGTGCTCGACCCGGGCGAGGTTCGCCTCGATCCACCGACGCGTGTGGTGGTCGCCCGAATCCTCCGCGGTCAGCAGCGACACCACCCCGTCGTACGGTGCCGGACGGTAGCGGCGGAACGCCAACGCGTTGGCCCGGAACACCGCGCTGCGACGGGCCATCTCGTCGACCGCCTCGGCCGGCACGAGTCCTCGCTCGCGGAGCGCGGCCAGGACCGCCGCGGTCCGCTCATCGGGCGGCAGCGCGGCGAGCCGGTCGCGGTCCAGCGCCGGCACGTCGGCGTCTTGGAGCGCCGCGACGTCCGCGGCGAAGTCGATCAGTAGTTCGGTGTCGTCCGGCAGCGGGCCGTCCCCAGCCGGGGACGAGGTGTCCAGCAGCAGCAACAGCTCCACCCGCTCGCCGTCCCGGGCCAGCCGGCCGGCCATCTGGTAGGCGACCATCCCGCCGAACGACCAGCCACCGAGCCGGTACGGCCCGTGCGGCTGGCGGCGGCGCAGCTCCGCAACGTACCGGGCCGCCATCTCCGTCAGGTCCGTGCACGGCTCGCCGTCGTGCAGCCCCGCGGCCTCGAAACCCCACACCGGCAGGTCGCTGGGGAGCAGCGCGACCAATGGCAGGTACGGCACGACGGAGCCGCCCACCGGGTGTACCAGGTGCAACGGTGTCCGGCTGCCCTCGGCACGCAGCGGCACCAGCGACGATGCCGTCTCCCGGTCCTCGCCGCCGGTTCGGGCGGTGTCGATGGCGGTGGCCATGGTGGTGAGGGTGGGGTGGGTGTAGAGGGTGCGTAGGGGGAGGGTGATGTGGAAGTGGTTGTGGATGTGGGTGATGAGTTGGATGGCGTGGAGGCTGTTGCCGCCGGTGGTGAAGAAGTTGTCGTGGGGTTGGGGGTTGGGGTTGTTGGTGAGGGTGGTCCAGATGGTGGCGAGGGTGTGTTCGGTGGGGGTGTGGGGTCGGTGGTGGGTGGGGGTGTCGGTGTGGGGGAGGGGGAGTTGTTTGCGGTCGATTTTTCCGCTGGTGGTGAGGGGGAGGTGGGTGATGGGGGTGATGGTGGCGGGGATGAGGTGCAGGGGGAGGTGGTCGGTGAGCCAGGTGCGGAGGTCGGTGGTGAGTTGGTCGGGGTGGGGGTGGTCGGTGGTGATCCAGGCGATGAGGTGGGGGGTGGTGTGGGGGTCGGGTTGGTGGGTGCCGGCGATGGCGTGGTTGATGTGGGGGTGGGTGGTGAGGGTGTTTTCGATTTCGCCGAGTTCGATGCGTTGGCCGTTGATTTTGACCTGGTGGTCGTTGCGGCCGAGGTATTCGAGGGTGCCGTCGGGGTTCCAGGTGGCGATGTCGCCGGTGCGGTAGAGGCGTTGGCCGGTGGTGGGGTGGGTGATGAAGGTGTGATGGGTGAGGTCGTCGCGGTGGTGGTAGCCGCGGGCGAGGCAGGTGCCTGCGAGGTGGAGTTCGCCGGGGATGCCGATGGGGGTGGGCTGGTGGTGGGGGTCGAGGACGTGGCATTGGGTGTTGGCGATGGGTCGGCCGATGGGGATGGTGGGGTCGGTGTGGTGGGGGTGGCATTGCCAGTAGGTGACGTCGACGGCGGCTTCGGTGGGGCCGTAGAGGTTGTGGAGTTCGGCGTCGAGGTGAGTGAAGAAGCGGTCGCGTAGGTCGGCGGTGAGGGCTTCGCCGCTGCAGAAGACGCGGGTGAGGGTGGTGGGTGCGGTGGTGGTGTCGAGGTGGTTCAGGAAGTGGCGGAGCATGGCGGGGACGAAGTGGATGGTGGTGATGTTCTCGCTGGTGATGGTGTGGGTGAGGTAGGCGTTGTCGCGGTGTCCCTCGGGCTGGGCGAGGACGAGGCGGGCGCCGACCATGAGGGGCCAGAAGAATTCCCAGACGGAGACGTCGAAGGTGTAGGGGGTTTTCTGCAGGACGGCGTCGTGGGCGTGCAGCGGGTAGGTGTGTTGCATCCAGCGCAGGCGGTTGTCGATGGCGCGGTGTTCGACCATGACGCCTTTGGGTTGGCCGGTGGAGCCGGAGGTGTAGATGACGTAGGCCAGGTTGTCGGGGGTGACTGCGGTTTCGGGTGGGGTGTCGGGGTGGGTGGCGACGGTGGGCCAGTCGGTGTCCAGGGCCAGGTGGGGTGTGGTGTCGGGGAGCCGGTCGGTGAGGTGTTGCTGGGTGAGCACCACGGGCACGCCGGTGTCGTCGATGAGGTAGCGCAGGCGTTCGCGGGGATGGTCGGGGTCCAGGGGGACGTAGGCGGCGCCGGCTTTGAGGGTGGCCAGTAGGGCCACGACGAGTTCGGTGCTGCGCTGGGCGCAGATGCCGACGAGCCGGTCGGGTCCGGCGCCGAGGTCGATGAGGTGCCGGGCGAGTTGGTTGGCGCGTCGGTCCAGTTGCGCGTAGGTGAGGTCGGCGCCTGCGTAACGCACGGCCACCGCGTCGGGAGTGCGGGCGGCCTGCCGGCTGATCGTCTCGTGCAGACACGCCGCGGGTCCGTGGTCCACCGCCGTGTCGTTGAACGAGTCCAGCAGCCGCTGTTCCTCCTCGTCCAGCAACGGCAGCCGACTCACCGGCAGCCCCGGGTCCGCTACCGCGGCGGCCAGCACCCGACCCAGATGAGCGACCAACCGCCGAACCCGACCTTCCCCGAACAACTCCGTCGAGTACTCCACCGACAGATCCATGGCCCCGTCCGGCTGCTCGCGCACCGTGATGCCGAAGTCGAAGCGGGAGCGCTTCGACTCGTACGGCAACGTCTCGCTGTCGATGCCGGGGAACTGGAGAGAGGTGTTCGTGGTGCCTGCGGGCTGGAACGAGAAGCTGGTTTGGAAGAGGGGGTTTCGGCTGGGGTCGCGTGGGGGTTTGAGGTGGCTGACGAGGGTGCTGAAGGGGATGTCCTGGTGTTGCAGGGCGCCGAGGACGGTGTCGTTGCAGCGGTTGATCAGGGTGTGGAAGTCGGGGTCGCCGGTGAGGTCGGTGCGGAGCACGACGGTGTTGGCGAAGTAGCCGACGAGGGGTTCGACTTCGGGGTGGTGGCGGCCGCTGAACACGGAGCCGACGGTGATGTCGCTCTGGCCGGTGTAGCGGGACAGGACCACGGTGAAGCCGGCCAGGAGGGTGGCCAGGAGAGAGGCGTTGTGGTCGGTGGCGAGTCGGCGGAGGCGGTGGCCGAGGTCGCGGGGCAGGTGGGCCCGGTAGCTGGCGCCGGCCCAGGTGCGTTCGGCGGGCCGGGGCCGGTCGGTGGGCAGGTCGAGGGTGGGCAGGTCGCGCAGGTTGTGTTCCCAGTAGGTGAGGTGTTCGCGGAGGGTGTCGCCGGTGAGCTGGCGGCGTTGCCAGGCGGCGACGTCGGCGGGCTGGACGGTCAGCGGGGGTAGCTGGGGTTGCCGGCCCTGGGTGAGGGCCTGGTAGGCCTCGGACAGTTCGTGGGTGAGGATGCTGACCGACCAGCCGTCGGTGACGGCGTGGTGCAGGCTCAGCAGCAGCACGTGGTCATCGGTGTGCAGGCGCAGCAGGGCGGCGCGCAGCAGCGGTCCGGTGGCCAGGTCGAACGGCCGCTGGGCCTCGGTGTCGGCGTGGCGGACCGCTTCGGTGAACGGGTCCTCGGCGGTGGACAGGTCGATCACCGGCAGGTCCGGGCCGTCGCCTGCAGCGTCGATGAGCAGGCGCGGACTGCCGTCGCCTGCGGTGGTGAACCGGGTCCGTAACGCCTCGTGCCGGGCGGTCAGCAGCTGTAACCCCGACCGCAACGCCGCGACGTCCAGCTCACCACGCAGCCGCAACGCGAACGGCACGTTGTAGACCGTCTGCCCCGGATCCAACCGGTCCAGGAACCACAACCCCTCCTGCTGGAACGACGGCAACAACGGCTCGTCCCGCGACACCACCGGCACACCCCGTTGCACCGACGCCCGCTCCCGCAACCGCCGCCGTAACAACTCGCGGCGCTTCTCCTCGATGGTCGGCGTGCTCATCGGTCCTCCCCGGTGACTGACGGGTTCGAGTCGTCGGCGCTCTCGGCGAGCAGCCGGTCCAGCTCCTCCTCGGACAGCTGGTCGATCTCCTCGGCGAGCCGGTCCTGCTCGGCTTGTGTGGCGGTGTCGATGGCGGTGGCCATGGTGGTGAGGGTGGGGTGGGTGTAGAGGGTGCGTAGGGGGAGGGTGATGTGGAAGTGGTTGTGGATGTGGGTGATGAGTTGGATGGCGTGGAGGCTGTTGCCGCCGGTGGTGAAGAAGTTGTCGTGGGGTTGGGGGTTGGGGTTGTTGGTGAGGGTGGTCCAGATGGTGGCGAGGGTGTGTTCGGTGGGGGTGTGGGGTCGGTGGTGGGTGGGGGTGTCGGTGTGGGGGAGGGGGAGTTGTTTGCGGTCGATTTTTCCGCTGGTGGTGAGGGGGAGGTGGGTGATGGGGGTGATGGTGGCGGGGATGAGGTGCAGGGGGAGGTGGTCGGTGAGCCAGGTGCGGAGGTCGGTGGTGAGTTGGTCGGGGTGGGGGTGGTCGGTGGTGATCCAGGCGATGAGGTGGGGGGTGGTGTGGGGGTCGGGTTGGTGGGTGCCGGCGATGGCGTGGTTGATGTGGGGGTGGGTGGTGAGGGTGTTTTCGATTTCGCCGAGTTCGATGCGTTGGCCGTTGATTTTGACCTGGTGGTCGTTGCGGCCGAGGTATTCGAGGGTGCCGTCGGGGTTCCAGGTGGCGATGTCGCCGGTGCGGTAGAGGCGTTGGCCGGTGGTGGGGTGGGTGATGAAGGTGTGATGGGTGAGGTCGTCGCGGTGGTGGTAGCCGCGGGCGAGGCAGGTGCCTGCGAGGTGGAGTTCGCCGGGGATGCCGATGGGGGTGGGCTGGTGGTGGGGGTCGAGGACGTGGCATTGGGTGTTGGCGATGGGTCGGCCGATGGGGATGGTGGGGTCGGTGTGGTGGGGGTGGCATTGCCAGTAGGTGACGTCGACGGCGGCTTCGGTGGGGCCGTAGAGGTTGTGGAGTTCGGCGTCGAGGTGAGTGAAGAAGCGGTCGCGTAGGTCGGCGGTGAGGGCTTCGCCGCTGCAGAAGACGCGGGTGAGGGTGGTGGGTGCGGTGGTGGTGTCGAGGTGGTTCAGGAAGTGGCGGAGCATGGCGGGGACGAAGTGGATGGTGGTGATGTTCTCGCTGGTGATGGTGTGGGTGAGGTAGGCGTTGTCGCGGTGTCCCTCGGGCTGGGCGAGGACGAGGCGGGCGCCGACCATGAGGGGCCAGAAGAATTCCCAGACGGAGACGTCGAAGGTGTAGGGGGTTTTCTGCAGGACGGCGTCGTGGGCGTGCAGCGGGTAGGTGTGTTGCATCCAGCGCAGGCGGTTGTCGATGGCGCGGTGTTCGACCATGACGCCTTTGGGTTGGCCGGTGGAGCCGGAGGTGTAGATGACGTAGGCCAGGTTGTCGGGGGTGACTGCGGTTTCGGGTGGGGTGTCGGGGTGGGTGGCGACGGTGGGCCAGTCGGTGTCCAGGGCCAGGTGGGGTGTGGTGTCGGGGAGCCGGTCGGTGAGGTGTTGCTGGGTGAGCACCACGGGCACGCCGGTGTCGTCGATGAGGTAGCGCAGGCGTTCGCGGGGATGGTCGGGGTCCAGGGGGACGTAGGCGGCGCCGGCTTTGAGGGTGGCCAGTAGGGCCACGACGAGTTCGGTGCTGCGCTGGGCGCAGATGCCGACGAGCCGGTCGGGTCCGGCGCCGAGGTCGATGAGGTGCCGGGCGAGTTGGTTGGCGCGTCGGTCCAGTTGCGCGTAGGTGAGGTCGGCGCCTGCGTAACGCACGGCCACCGCGTCGGGAGTGCGGGCGGCCTGCCGGCTGATCGTCTCGTGCAGACACGCCGCGGGTCCGTGGTCCACCGCCGTGTCGTTGAACGAGTCCAGCAGCCGCTGTTCCTCCTCGTCCAGCAACGGCAGCCGACTCACCGGCAGCCCCGGGTCCGCTACCGCGGCGGCCAGCACCCGACCCAGATGAGCGACCAACCGCCGAACCCGACCTTCCCCGAACAACTCCGTCGAATATTCGACGAGCACTTCGAGCTCGTCATCGGGGCCCTGAATGGCGGTCACCGTCATGTCGAACCGCGACCGGGTGGTGTGGAAGGGGAGCATTTCCCCGGGCACCTCACCCAATCCGAAACCCGAATCCGCCGGCCCCGACGAACGTAGGGAGAAGCTGGTTTGGAAGAGGGGGTTTCGGCTGGGGTCGCGTGGGGGTTTGAGGTGGCTGACGAGGGTGCTGAAGGGGATGTCCTGGTGTTGCAGGGCGCCGAGGACGGTGTCGTTGCAGCGGTTGATCAGGGTGTGGAAGTCGGGGTCGCCGGTGAGGTCGGTGCGGAGCACGACGGTGTTGGCGAAGTAGCCGACGAGGGGTTCGACTTCGGGGTGGTGGCGGCCGCTGAACACGGAGCCGACGGTGATGTCGCTCTGGCCGGTGTAGCGGGACAGGACCACGGTGAAGCCGGCCAGGAGGGTGGCCAGGAGAGAGGCGTTGTGGTCGGTGGCGAGTCGGCGGAGGCGGTGGCCGAGGTCGCGGGGCAGGTGGGCCCGGTAGCTGGCGCCGGCCCAGGTGCGTTCGGCGGGCCGGGGCCGGTCGGTGGGCAGGTCGAGGGTGGGCAGGTCGCGCAGGTTGTGTTCCCAGTAGGTGAGGTGTTCGCGGAGGGTGTCGCCGGTGAGCTGGCGGCGTTGCCAGGCGGCGACGTCGGCGGGCTGGACGGTCAGCGGGGGTAGCTGGGGTTGCCGGCCCTGGGTGAGGGCCTGGTAGGCCTCGGACAGTTCGTGGGTGAGGATGCTGACCGACCAGCCGTCGGTGACGGCGTGGTGCAGGCTCAGCAGCAGCACGTGGTCATCGGTGTGCAGGCGCAGCAGGGCGGCGCGCAGCAGCGGTCCGGTGGCCAGGTCGAACGGCCGCTGGGCCTCGGTGTCGGCGTGGCGGACCGCTTCGGTGAACGGGTCCTCGGCGGTGGACAGGTCGATCACCGGCAGGTCCGGGCCGTCGCCTGCAGCGTCGATGAGCAGGCGCGGACTGCCGTCGCCTGCGGTGGTGAACCGGGTCCGTAACGCCTCGTGCCGGGCGGTCAGCAGCTGTAACCCCGACCGCAACGCCGCGACGTCCAGCTCACCACGCAGCCGCAACGCGAACGGCACGTTGTAGACCGTCTGCCCCGGATCCAACCGGTCCAGGAACCACAACCCCTCCTGCTGGAACGACGGCAACAACGGCTCGTCCCGCGACACCACCGGCACACCCCGTTGCACCGACGCCCGCTCCCGCAACCGCCGCCGCAACAACTCCTGCTTGACGTCGGACAGCATCGACACTCGATCCGTCGTGGCGTCCTCTCGCCGCATCTGCGTCATGGCCCCTCGCTCGTCGGTCGCGGGAATCTGATCCGGAATGCTCCTCACGCTAGGTAGCGCGGAGGACGGCGTCTGCCTCGTGACGTTGATTCGGCAGGCGCTGCTGGGTTGCAGTTGAGCGGCTCAAACGCATTTTCCGAGGTAATCAGCGCCATCATTTTGCTTACCTTGATGACGTCGCCGGGCCGAGTGCCCGGGTTGGCGGTAACGTCGGTATGCCCGGGACGTCCCCCGTCCCGAGCCTGAAGTTCGCCGGGCACGCCTTTTCGCACGGCAACCCCCTTTGACGTACGCGAGCCCGCAGTGGAGGACCGCAGGTGAAGGCATCCGCAGACGTCCCGTTGAACCGCAACGCCAGCTTCCTCAAGTTGTGGGGCGGGCAGTCGGTCGCGCTGCTGGGCAGCAAGGTGTCGCAGTTGGCGCTGCCGCTGGTGGCGATCTACACCCTGGATGCCAGCCCGTCCATGGTCGGCCTGATCGGCACCGCGACGTTCCTGCCGTACCTGTTGTTCGCCCTCTGGGCGGGGGCCTGGATCGACAGGCGCCGCCGGCTCCCCATCATGATCACCACCGACGTGGTGCGTGGCGTCGTCCTGCTCGGCATCCTCGGCCTGGCGGTGACCGGCACGCTGACCATGTGGATCATGCTGGGCCTGGTCTTCGTGTTCAGCACCTGCTCGGTGCTGTTCGAGCTCTGCTACTACTCGTTCGTCCCGTCGATCGTGCCGTCTCGTGACCTTGTCGCGGCGAACAGCCGGTTGCAGGCCAGCGACTCGGTCGCCGAAGTCGGCGGTCCCGGCCTCGGCGGTGTGCTGGTGCAACTGCTCACCGCACCGTTCGCGCTGCTGGCGCAGATGATCTCGTTCGTCGTGTCGGCCGTGACGCTGGCGTCGATCCGGGATCGGGAGCCGCAGCCCGAGCCGCCTGCCGGGGGCGCTCCACCGATCATGGCCCAGATCCGCCAGGGCCTGGTGACTGTCGTACGCGCTCCGTTGCTGCGTACCCTCGTGGTGAGCGCCGCCCTCTACAACTTCTTCGCCAACTGGGTGATGGCGTTGTTCCCGGTCTTCGCCGTCCGGGCGCTGGACCTCAACGCCGCGACGATCGGTCTGATCCGCTCCTGCGGGGCGATCGGTGGCGTGCTCGGCGCCGTCGCCGCCGGGCGGCTCATCGCGCGGCTGGGCATCGGCCGCTCGTACCTGGCGTCGATCGTCCTGCCGTTCGTGGCGTTCGTCGTCATCGCCGTGACGCCGGCGAACACGGCGTTCACCGTGGTGGTGCTGACCGTGGCGTTCGCCGCCAGCGGCTTCCTCGTCGTGTCGAACGTGGTCGCGATCAGTGTCCGGCAGACCATCACCCCCAACGACCTGCTCGGCCGGATGAATGCCACCTACAAGTTCATCTCCTACGGGGTGATCGCCCTGGGCACCTTCGCCGGCGGAGTGGTCGGCGACCTGCTCAGCCTCCGGGCCGGAATGATCATCGGTGCGGTGGGTCTGGTGCTCAACGTGCTCTGGATCCTGGCCAGCCCGCTGCGGCCCATGCGTGAGCTGCCGGAGCCGGTCGACGAGACGCCGGCATCGGGACCGGAGCCCGGGGCCGACCGGGAGGCGCCGCCATCGCGCGAGGTGGTCGAGGATGCGCCGATCAGCCGGGGCTGAGCAACTTCCGTCGGTGGCTCCGCCCCGGCCCACCGACCGCGCGCGGTCAGTTGAAGTTGACCAGCCCCGCCTGATAGGCGAAGGAGACGAGCTGGGCGCGGTCCCGGACCTGGAGCTTGCACCGCAGGCGATAGATGTGGGTCCGCACCGTCGCCACGCCGATGTAGAGCTTGCTCGCGATCTGCTCGACCGACAGCCCTTGCGCGGTGAGCAGCAGGATCTCCCGCTCCCTGGTGGTGAGCGTCATGGCCAGGGGGTCCAGCGGACGCGGCTGCTCGGTCTCGTGCTTGCGGAACCAGTCGAGCAGTCGCCGGGCCACCGACGGGCCGAGCATCGCCTGCCCCCGGGTCACCGCCCGGATCGCGAGCACCAGCTCCTCGCGGCTGGCGTCATCCGACAACAGCGCGTTGGCTCCGGCCCGCAGCACCTCCGTGTGCGTCTCTTCGGAGCCCTCGACCGCGTACACCACCACCGGGGGGTTGGTCTGTTCGTTGTCGCCGCGCAGCCGACGGGTCAGGTCGGTGCCCGACATTCCGCGCAGGCGTAGTCCGGTCACCACGGCGTGGGGCCGTTCGGAGCGTACGAGCATCAGGGCGTGCACACCGCTGTCCGCCACACCCACGATGTCGAAGTCGGGCTCCGCCGACAGCAACCGCTGCAAGCCAGCAGTGACCAGCGGTCGCTCGTCGCAGATGAGTACCCGAAGCGCCATCCTAGGAACACCCCCGTTTGTCCGGCCCCCCATCGGCAGCCGAGAGAGGGCCCCTGTCCTGTCGGCAGGCCGTGGAACATTCACGGACCTGATTGCGAAGATTAAGTGCCCTCCGGCAACTGTGCTATTCAGCGCATGCGCGCTTACTTTCCGTTACTGGGGTCCTCGGGCCACCCGAAGTGAGTTGACCTGCCTGTTTCCAACCGAGGCACGCGTAGTTCTGGTAGAAGCTTTCGGATGATGGGATCCGGCGGGCGGAAAGGTCCGGCATCTGAAACGTTGCCGTCCGGCTTGACGCTCTGTCGCCGGCACCACAAACGGCCGGCGCCGGCACCTGTGCTACCGGTCCAGGTCGGCGAGGGCCGCCGCCAGTACGGGACCGAGCTGCCTCAGGGCGGGGGCGCGCATCATGCGGTGGTGCGTCGTGGCGACCTCGTGCGTGATGATGTGACCGCCGATGTAGGGACGCCATTGATCCGCCAACCCGGACGGGCCGGCCGTGCAGAGCAGCAGGTCGCCCCCGAACACGCTCGGCGTGAAGCGGCTCTGCAGCCGCAGGCTGTGCCGGACGTTGGCGGTGATCCGCGCGACGGTATGGTCCGGGAGGCTGGCCTGGTCGAGTTCATCCCCGAGTGCCTGCTCGATGCTGTCGTCCGGGAGTTCCTCGCCGGTCCGGTCCACGACCGGGGGCACATCCAGGATCGCCAGCAACGACACCTTCTCGCCGGCCTGCTCGAGACGGACCGCGAGCGCGTGGGCGACCAGACCGCCGAACGACCAGCCCAGCAACTGGTAGGGACCCTCCGGTTGCACCCGCCTGATGTGGGACAGGTAGTCTTCGGCCATCTGCTCGACGCTCTCCGGCATCACGCCCCCGTCGACGAGACCGGCCGCCTGCAGCCCGTAGAGCGGCGTCTCCCGGTCGACGTGGTGCAGCAGGCCCGCGTACGACCAGCTCATCCCGCTCGACGGATGGATGCAGAACACGGGAGGCAGGCTGCCGTGTCCGCGTAGCGCGAGCAGCGTGTCGAAGGCTCCGCCCCTGGTGTCGCCCGCGATCGACCGGGCCAGCCCTGCGGCCGTCGGAGCATGGAACAGCGCGCCCACGCCCACGTCCACCCCGAGCACTGTGCGCACCCTGCTGATCAGGCCGGCCGCCAGCAGCGAGTGTCCGCCCAGCTCGAAGAACCCGTCGTCCGGGCCTACCTCGTCGAGACCGAGTACCTCGGCGAAGAGCCGGCACAACGCCGCCTCCATCGGCGAACGCGGGCCGCCGGCCGCCCCGGCGAACACCGGCTCCGGCAGCCGTCTGCGGTCGAGTTTCCCGTTGGGCAGCAGCGGGAGATCGTCGAGGACCATGACCACGGCCGGCACGAGGAAGGCGGGCAACCGCTCGGCGGTGAACCCGCGCGCCACGACGCCCAGGTCCGGCGCGGCGTCCGGTTCCGGTGTCACGTACCCCACCAGGCACGGCTCGCCCCGGCTGTCCGACCGGACGACCACCGCGGCCCGCGCCACCCCCGGGCATCCGACGAGCGCCGCCTCCGCCTCGCCCGGTTCCACCCGGAACCCACGGATCTTCACCTGATCGTCGGACCGGCCCCGGAACTCGAGGTAGCCGTCCGGATGCCAGCGGGCCAGGTCGCCGGTGCGGTACATCCGACCACCCGGCGGGCCGTACGGGTCGGGTACGAACCGCTCGGCCGTCAGCCCGGGACGGTTGCCGTATCCCCGGGGCAGGCCCGCGCCGGCGGTGTACAGGTCCCCCACGACCCCGACCGGCACCGGGCGCAGGCCGACATCGAGCACGTAGGCGCGAAGGTTCGGCAGCAGCCGCCCGATGGGCACGGGTGAGGGCCAGCCGGCGACGTCGCCGTCCAGAGTGTGCGCCGTGACGACCTGGGCCTCGGTCGACCCGTAGTTGTTGTGCAGCCGGCGGCCCGGCAGGCGTCCGCAGAACGCCCTGACCTGCCGGCTCACCGTCAGCGCCTCGCCGGCTTGGACGATGTCTCGCAGGTCCGGCAGGTCGGCGTGCAGCTCGTTGGCGGCGCCGGCGAGCGCGTCGATCAGCAGGTTCGGCGCGAACAACTCGTTGACCCGGTGCCGTTCGAGCCACCGGACCAGCCGTGGCGGGTCCGTGCGCACGTCGCCCGGCACGATCACCAGGGTGCGACCGGACGTCAGCGCGGACAGCATCTCCTGGAGTGACACGTCGAAGCTCAACGAGGCGAACTGCGCGGTGCGGATCCCGGGACCCCGGCCGAGCACCGTGTTGTGCCACTCGAACATGTTCACCATGACGTCCGGCGTCATGACCACGCCCTTCGGCCGCCCAGTGGAGCCGGAGGTGTAGATGACGTACGCCGGGGTCAGCCGGTGCACGGGCGCAATCCGTTCGTCGTCGCGCACCGGACGGGCGGGGTAGGCCGCCAGGTCGGTGTCGTCGACGGCGATGCACGCGTACGCGCCGTCGGGCACCGAGGCGCGCAGGTCCGTGGTGGTCAGCACCGTCACCGGGTTCGCGTCACCCAGCATGAACGCGATCCGCTCAGTCGGATAGTCCGGATCGATCGGCAGGTACGTGCCGCCCGCCTTGAGGATCGCCGTCAGACAGGCCACGACGTCCACCGACCGCCGGATCAGCACGGCAACCGTCCGTTCCGGGCCGACGCCGTGGTCGATGAGCAGCCGCGCCAGCCGGTTTGCCCGCTCGGCCAGCTCGGCGTAGGTCACCTGGCTGTCGCCGTGGACGACGGCCGCCGCATCCGGCGCGCGCGCCACCTGCTCGTCGAACAGGTCCGCGAGCGGGGCGAACGGTACGGCCCGGGCCGTGTCGTTCCAGTCGACCAGAACTCGCCGCCGCTCGTCCTCGGTGAGCAGCTCGATCTGGGCCAGGGGCCGCTCCGGTTCGGCGGCTACCGCGGTCAGCAGCCGGCGCAGACGCGTCACGAGGGACACGGCCGTTTCGCGGTCGAACACGTCGGTGTTGAACTCGATCGTGCCGTCGAGCCGGTCCTCCCGGTCGGTAAAGTGCAGGAAGAGGTCGAACTTGGACGTACCGGTCGGGATGAATCCCTCCTCGGTCACGGTTAGTCCGTCCATCGGGATGTCGGTGGGCGGTGGCTTCTGCAGGCCGAGGAACACCTGGAACAGGGACTGGTGGGCGCGGGAGCGAGTCGGGTTGAGCATGTCGACCACGTGGTCGAAGGGCACGTCCTGATGCGCGTAGGCGTCCACGTCCACGTCCCGGACCCGGGCGAGCAGGCGCCGGAACGTCGGAGCGTCGGAGCAGTCGGTGCGCAGGACGAGCGTGTTGACGAAGAAGCCGACCAGGTCGTCCAGCGCCTCGTCGGTACGCCCGGCGACCGACGTGCCGATCGGGATGTCGGTGCCCGCGCCGAGCCGCGCGAGCAGCGCCACCAGACCGGCGTGCAGCACCATGAACAGGCTGGCGTCGTGCGTTGCGGCGAGCGTGGCCAGCGCGGCACGCATGTCCGCGTCCCAACTGAAACCGTGGAGGTCGCCCTGGTGGGTCTCGACGGCGGGATGCGGCCGGTCGGCGGGCAGCGGGATGCGGTCGGGCAGCCCCGACAGCGTGCGCCGCCAGTAGTCCAGCTGCGTGCTCTGGATGCTGTCGGGACGGGACGGGTCGCCGAGCAGCTCACGCTGCCAGAGCGTGTAGTCCACGTACTGCACGGGAAGCTCCGCCCAGGCGGGCGCCGCGCCGGTGCGCCGGGCGTCGTACGCGGCGCGGAGGTCCCTGACCAAGGGTGCGAGGGACCAGCCGTCCGCCGCGATGTGGTGCACCAGCACCATGAGGAGGTGATCGTCGTCCGTGACCTCGACCAGCCAGGCCCGGATCGGGAGGTCACGAGCGAGGTCGAAGGTGTTGCGGGCCAGCGGCCGTAGCACGCCGTCGAGGTCCTTCCCGTCCGCCCGCACCGATTCGACGTCCAGGTGGGCGGTGGCGGCTGGGATCACCTGTTGCCACGGCACGCCGTCGGTCTCGGGGTACACGGTGCGCAGGCTCTCGTGGCGGGTGACCACGTCGTTCAGCGCGGCCCGGAGGGCGGCGCCGTCCAGCTGGCCCCGCAGGCGCAGGGCCAGCGAAATGTTATACGTCGGCGAGGGTCCCTCCAGGCGGTGCAGGAACCACATCCTTGCCTGGGCCGGGGCCAGCGGCACCCGCTCGGGCCGCGGCATCGGCCGCAGCCTGAGCCGGCGTTCCCGGGCCTGCGCCACGACGTCCGCCAGGAGCGCGGGTGTGGGCGCGTCGAACGGCGCCCGCATGCCGAGTTCCACCCCGAGCACCGAACGCACCCGGCTGACCAGCCGCGTCACCAGCAGCGAATGCCCGCCCAGGTCGAAGAAGCTGTCCTCGGCACCGACCCCGTCGAGGCCGAGGACCTCGCCGAACAATCCGCACAGCTCGCTCTCCACGGGTGTCCGGGTGGCGCGCGACCGGGTACGGAACGTCGGCGCGGGGAGGGCCCGTCGGTCGACCTTCCCGGTGGGCGCGAGGGGGAACGTCTCGGAGACCACGACGGCCACGGGCACCATGTAGGCGGGTAGCCGCTGTTCGACGAATTCCTTTGCCGTCGCGCTCAGTCTCTCCCGGTCCACGGCGGCGCCGGCCAGGTCTGGCATGACGTGCCCGATCAGGCACCGCTCGCCCCGTGCGTCCGTGCCGGCGACGACCACCGCACCGGCCACGGCGGGGCAGCGCGCGAGGACCGACTCGACCTCGCCCAGTTCGATCCGGAAGCCGCGGATCTTGACCTGGTCGTCGGCCCGCCCCAGGTATTCGAGGCCGCCGCTGCCCAGTCGCACCAGGTCACCGGTCCGGTACAACCGTTCACCGGCACGGCCGAACGGATCCGGCACGAAGCGTTCGGCCGTCAGCCCGCCGCGACGCCAGTACCCCCATCCCAGGCCGGAACCGCCGACGTACAGCTCACCCGTCACGCCCGGCGGCACGAGGTCCATCTTCTCGTCCAGCACGTAGCAGCGGTATCCGGGCAGCGGCCGGCCGATCTGGCTGTGCGCGGAGAGCCGGTCGCGATCGAGCGCGGCATGGGTGACGTGCACCGTGGTCTCGGTGATGCCGTACATGTTGACCAGTTCGGGGTGGTGCGGGTCGTGCCGTTCGTACCACTGGTCCAGCCTCGCCAGGTCGAGCGCCTCGCCCCCGAAGATGACATAGCGCAGCGCGAGCCGGTTCGAGGTGACCGGGTCCTCGGCGTCGGCCCGCATCAGTTCGTAGAACGCCGACGGGATCTGGTTGAGCACCGTGACACGCCGGTCGGCCAGCAGGCGCAGGAGCTCGGGCGGGGACTGGGCGATCTCGGTCGGCACCACGACCAGCGTGCCGCCGTGCAGCAGGGCGCCCCACATCTCCCAGACCGAGAAGTCGAAGGCGTACGAGTGGAACAGCGTCCAGGTGTCGCCCGGACCGAAGTCGAACAGCTCGCCCGCCGCGGTGAACAGTGCTACGACGTTGCGGTGCGGGACGACCACGCCCTTCGGTCGGCCGGTGGACCCGGAGGTGTAGATCATGTAGGCGGCGTCGTCCGCGCGTGGTGACGAGGGCAGCCCTCCGTCCGGGCCGTCGGCCAGTCGGGCCGCGACCGCCGGGTCGTCGAGGTGGATCCGCTCGGGCCCGGCCGGGTGGACGCCCGGGCCGCCCGGGTCGATGTCCCCACCGTGCTCCGGCGGCAGCCGGTCGACCAGCAGGAGCGCGGGCGGAACCGGGTGGCCGGGCAGCGCGGCGGTGACGGCGGCGCGGAGGTCGTCCAGGAACGCGGTACGGCCGCGCCACCGCTGCCCCGGCTCCGGGTCGCCGGTCGCCGGGCGGTCGGTGGCGACACCACCACCGGCGGCGGGCCGGGTGGCGTAGACGTTGTGGAGCGCGGTGTCGCCCAGGAGCTGGTCCTGCGCATGGGTCACCTCGTACCCGCGCCCTCGCAGCAGGGTCAGCACGCTCGCCAGGCGGTCGTCGACGTCGTGCACCTCGACGACCACTTGGCGGATGAGGGGCCAGTGCTCGTCGTCGATGCCCTGGAGAACCTCGTACTCGGCGCTCTCCACGTCAACCTTCAGCAGGTCGATGCGCTCGACGCCGTGCTCCCGTACGACGTCGGAGAGCGTACGCAGCGGACAGGTGAAACGTTCGCTGGACAGGCCGGCGTCGACCAGCTCGTCGAGGTCCTCGTCGCTGATGCCCGTGTCGTCACCGGGTGCGTCGAGGAGATGGTCGGATCGGTTGCGCAGGTAGGACCGGACCAGGTCGTGCGCCGCCTCGGGGCTGGTACGGCTGGACGAGATGACCGTGTTGTACGGGTAGAAGGTGAACGTCTCCTCGCCGGTCTTCGCGGCGAGCCCGTACGGGAGCGCGGTGGCGGGCAGGTCGTGCAGCTCGACGTTGCGGCGCAGGGACTCGTACAGGGGCGGGACCGGTTCGAAGGCGAAGACGGTGGCGCGGGGCCAGTGCAGGCCGGCGAACAGCGTGAACATGCCGATGTTCGCGCCGACGTCGAAGATCACGTCGCCGTCACGGACGCTGATGCCGTGTCGCAGGTACCCGTGCCGGGTGAAGATCTCCTCGAAGAGGAATTCGGTCTCGCTCTTGTTCTGGTGGAACATCTCCACACCGTTGGGCAGCGTGTGGACCTGTCGCAGCGCGTCCGGGTCGGCACCGGCGAGGCGGCGCACGGCACCCGCGCGATCGTGAGCGGGCACCACGTACGCGACCGGTCCGGCGTCTACTCCGCCGCCGTCGTGGGCGAGCACACGGGCCTCCTCGACCGCCGAGTGGCCGGTAAGGACCGCCTCCATCCCGCCCAGGTCGGCGTCACCGGGGCCGAGCACGTCCGACGTGCCGACGACCACGACGGGCTCCGAGTCCCGCAGCATCCACGCCACGCGCTCCTCGGGAAAGGTCGGGTCCAACGGCACGTAGGCGGCTCCGCACTTCAGGACAGCGAGCAGTACCATCGGCACGTCCACCGACCGGTGCAACCGGACCCCGACGAACGTGCCCGGGCGGGCACCGTGCTCGGTCAGCAGCCGGGCCAACCGGTCGGCCCGGCGGCCGAGCTCGCGGTACGACACCGATTCCCGGCCGCATGCCAGCGCGACCGCGTCCGGCCGCTGTTGCACCTGCGCTTCGAAGAGGTCCACGAGGCTCGCGGTCACGGCCGCGGCTCCACCGGGCGATGCGACGACAGGAGAGTCACACTCGGCTCCTTCTCTTCGGCGCCAGGCCACTCCGCGCCGGAACCTTTCCCATCCCGGACGGAGGTCAGGAACTGACTCTAGGGACGCGGCCGGCGGCAGGAGAACTACTCAGATGGGTAGACCGCGCGCGGTGGCCCTCCGCTTGCCGCCCCGCCGGCGAGCGGATACGGTCGCTTGTCGATCGTCGGTCCCGATCCGGGGTCTCCCGGCATGGCGGTGAGCGGGCATGGACACCACCTCTTCCCCCGCGCTGGCGGAGCTGGCCGCCGAATTCTGGGCTTGGCGCACCCGGACCCAACCGGACTCCTACGACGACATCACCCGGGTGGAACGGCCGCGGGACTGGGTGGCCGACTGGTCGTCGGCGGCGGTACGCGCCCGACGCGAGGCCGGCGCGGGCTTCGCCGACCGGTATCGCCGGATCGACGTGCCGCCGACGGACGTGCGTGCCCAGGTGGACAGGCGGCTGCTCGGTTCGGCGTTGGCGCGGGTGCGGTGGGAGCTGGACCTGGTACGCGCCTGGCGGCGCGACCCGTCGTTCTACATCGACCAGAGCCTGGTGTGCGTCTACAACCTCCTGCTCCGGCCGCCGCCGTTCGGCGCCGAGCGGGTCGACGCCATCGTTCGCCACCTGCGCAACGTGCCCGCCGTGCTCGAGCAGGCACGCGAGAACCTCACCGGCACGATCGCCGGGCCGTTCGCCCGGCGTGCCCTCACCGTGCTCCGGCGGGCCGACGACCTGTTGCGCTCCGCCCTGGCGGCGCTGGCCGCCGAGGTGCCCGACCGGCGGTGGCCCGACGCGACAGCGGGCGCCGCGCGGGCGGTGGCTGGATACCGGGACTGGCTGGCCCGGCAGGCTCCGTTCGACACCGACGACGTATCCGTCGGCGCGGACGCGTTCGCGTTCTTCCTGCACCAGGTGGCGCTCCTGCCGTACTCGGCGGAGCAGGTGCGGGCGATGGCCCGGCAGGAATGGAACCGGGCGGTGTGGACCGAGACGCTGCCGCGCCGCACCGATGCCGCCGCCGGTGGGAAGCTGCCCGATCTGGCCGAGCTGATCAGCCGGCAACGCGCGGCCGAGCGTGCTCTGCGGCGGTTCCACACCGAGCACGGCCTCCTGAGCCCCTTGACGGGTCGGCGACGCTACCGGATGGCGCCCATGCCCGCGTACCTCGAGCCGTTGACGTGGCTGGGGGTGGCGCACGACCCGGCGTCGCCGTCCAGGTCCGACGACGACGCGGTGCGCTACGTCCGGCCGCCGAGCCCGCGACTGCCGTACTTCGACCTGGCAGAGATCCGGGATCCGCTCACCGGGCTCGCGCACGAGGGCGTACACGCGCACCAACTCGCCCTGTCATGGCGGCACGACAATCCGGCACGCCGTCGCTACTACGATTCCGCGCCGAACGAGGGCATCGCCTTCTACCACGAAGAACTGATGCTGTCCCTGGGAGCGTTCGACGACGGATCGCCCGGAGCCGACTTCGTCGTCAACGCGAGGCGGCTCCGAGCGTTGCGAGCAGACATCGACGTCGCGCTGGCGCTCGGCGAGCTGACGCCGCAGGCGGCGGAGGAGGTGCTCGCGGAAGCGGTCCCCATGGACCGGGCGACCGCGGCGCAGGAGGCCGCGTTCTTCGCCGGCAATCCCGGTCAGGGCTTGAGCTATCAGGTCGGCAAGCTGCAGGTCCTCGACCTCGTGGCGACCTGCGCGCGGCGCCACGGCGCGGCGTTCGACCTGAAGGCGTTCCACGACCGGCTCTGGCGCGAGGGCAACGTGCCGCTCGCGTTGCAGCGCTGGGAACTCCTCGGCCTGCGCGACCACCTCGGGCGGGCGGACCTGCTGGCGGGGGCCTAGCTCCTGCGGAGCCGAGCCATCGGCACCACCACGGCGGTGATCAGCGGCGCGAGACCGGCCAGGAGCAGACCCGCGTCGGCGCCGAACCGCGTCACGAGCCACCCCGCGACCGGACTGGCCGCGGCGGTCCCCAGGTAGCCGAACGCGGCGAAGTATCCGAACGCCTCCGCCAACCGGTCCTCCGCGACCTGCTCGGGGACCAGTAGCATGGCCGAGGTGTCACCCGGCGCGAAGGCCAGTCCGGCGACCAGCAGGCAGGCGATGGCGAGCCACAGCGCGGGCGCCCCGGCGGCGAGCGCGGTGACCAGCCCGTAGACGGCGATCAGCAGCCAGGCCACGGTGCGGGTGGGCGCGCTGCGCAGCGGGTTGGTGGCCGGCAGCGCGGCGTAGATGGAGCCGCTGACCGCGCTCGTGGCGAAGATGCCCGCGAGCACCAGGCCACCGCTCGTGGCCGGCCGGCCGTGGCCGGCGAGCAGCGCCGGGAGCGCCACGTCGAGGGCGCCGAGGTTGATGCCGATCCCCACGTTGAGCAGCAACGGCACCCAGAGTTGCGCCAGCATGGCGCGGGCCGGACCGGACCGCCGGGTGGCGCTCGCGGCCGCCCGGCGCGGCAACGTCCAGCTGAGCAGCGCACCCGACGCAAGGACGGCGGCCACCGCGCCGACGCACGCCCGTGGCCCGACCAGGGCGGCCACCACGGACGCCAGCGCCGGGCCACCGATCCACGCCAGCTGCAGGGCGACCGCGTCGATCGCGTAGGCCTGTTTGAGCTGCTCCGGACGCAGGATGTACGGCAACAGTGACCGGTACGCCCCGGTCACCCCCGCGCCACTGGCGGCGGCCACGACGACCAGGACGAGGAGCACCACCAAGGGGGCTCCCGCGGCGGCCGCGATCGCCGTGGTGACGAGGCCGGCCGTCGAGCCGAGCAGCGACCAGCCCAGCGCACGGGGTAGCGTGGCCCGGTCCATCTGCCGGCCCCGCCAGGGCGCGCAGACCGCGTAGGTCATCGCGCTGGCGCCGCTGAGCAATCCGCTGCTGACGAACGACCCGGTCGAGGCGTGGGCGGTGAGTACCAGGGCGACCGGCAGCATCGTCTGGGGCAATCTGGCCAGCGACGCCGCCGCCAGCCAGCGCCACCAGGTCGGGTTGCTCCGCAGCCGCCCGCCCGGCGGGCCGGCCCTTCGGGCCGCCCCGACCTCGCTCCGGTCCGCTACCGACACGGCCACCTCCTGATCGCCCGTCGAATCTCCGGGTCAGCTACCCAACATGGCGAGCAGTTTCTCCCGCTCACCGGGGAGCAGCACGTCGACGCCGTCCAGGCGCCGGTCGGGCTCGCCGACCGCGGCACGCATCACCTGGATCAACCGTTGGGTCAGCGCCGTGACGGTCTCCTCGTCGAAGATGTCCGTCGGGTACTCGACCAGCCCGTCCATGCCCTCGGGCCGGCCGCCGTCGCCGCGCCGCTCGGTGAACGCGAACAGGAGGTCGAACTTGGCGTGGCGCAGCCCGGCCTGCTGCTCGGCCACCTGCACGCCGGGCAGCTCCAGGGTGGCCTGGCCGGCGTTCTGCAGGACCAGCGCCACCTGGAACAGCGGGTTGTGGCTCAGCGACCGGGTCGGATTGAGCACCTCGACCAGTTGCTCGAACGGCACGTCCTGGTTGGCGTACGCGCCCAGATCGGTCTCGCGTACCCGGGCCAGAAGTTCGGCGAAGGTCGGGTTAACGCTGGTGTCGGTGCGCAGCACCAGGGTGTTGACGAAGAGACCGACGAGGTCGCTGAACGCCTCGTCGCCGCGACCCGCGATGGGGGCGCCGATGGGGATGTCGGTGCCCGAGCCGAGCCGGGTGAGCAGGCCGGCGAGGGTCACCTGCAGGGCCATGAACAGGCTGGCGCCCCCGGCGTGGGCGAGCCGGGTGAGCCCCTCGTGCAGGTCCGCGTCCAGGTCGAAGTGAAAGGTCCGGCCCCGCTGACCGCGTACGGCGGGGCGCGGTCGGTCCACGGGCAGCGCGATCTGTTCCGGCAGACCGGCCAACCGCTCCCTCCAGTACCGCACCTGCGCGGCGACACCGCTCCCGCCGGAACCGAGCAGCTCCCGCTGCCACAGCGTGAAGTCCGCGTACTGGACGGGCAGTGGCGCCCAGTCCGGAGGGCTGCCGCCGAGCCGGGCGGTGTAGGCGGCGGACAGGTCCCGCAGCAGCGGTCGCATCGACCAGCCGTCGGTGGCGATGTGGTGCAGGCAGACGACCAGCACGTGCCGGTCGGCGGCGAGCCGCAGGAGCCGGGCCCGCAACAGCCGCCCGCCGTGCAGGTCGAACGGCCGGTCGACCTCGGCCGCCACCGCCGCGGGGACGTCCGCCTCCGCGCACCGCGCCGTGGCCAGTCGGAACGGCTCGGGGTCGAGCACCTGCTGGTACGGCTCGTCACCGCAGGTCCGGATCACCGTACGCAGGATCTCGTGCCGGCCGATCACGTCACCGATCGCCGCCTCCAGCGCGACCACGTCGAGTTCGCCGGCCAGTGTGAACACGAGCGGCAGGTGGTACGCCGAGCCGCTGCTCACCGACGACGCCAACTGCTCCACGAACCACAGCCGTTGCTGCGCGAAGGACAGCGGCACCCGCTCCGGACGGGGCATCGGCCGCGCCGGTGCCCGGCCGGCGGTCAGCCCGTCGACGGCGCCGGCGATGCCCGCGACCGTCTGCCGGTCGAAGACCACCCGCACCGGCAGGTCCACGCCGAACACCGAGCGCACCCGGCCGGCCAGTTGGCTGGCCAGGAGCGAGTGGCCACCGAGGTCGAAGAACCCGTCGTCGACACCCACCTCGGCGAGTCCCAGCACCTCGGCGACCAAGCGACACAACAGCTCTTCCTGGGGGGTGCGCGGCGCCCGGCCGGTGGCGGTCCACCGCGGCGCGGGTAGCGCGGCCCGGTCCACCTTCCCGTTGGCGTTCTCCGGCAAGCGGTCGAGCACGACGAACGAGGCCGGGACCATGAAGGAGGGAAGGGCCTCGGACACGTGGCGCCGCAGCGCCGCGACGTCCGGCCGGCCGGCATCCGCGCCCACCACGTGCGCCACGAGACGGAGGTCCCCCGGCGCCGCCTCGACCGCGGTCACGACCGCCTGCGCCACGTCGGCGTGCCGGAGCAGGACCGCTTCGACCTCCCCGGGTTCCACCCGGTATCCCCGGATCTTCACCTGGTGATCGGCACGGCCGGCGAACGTCACCGTTCCGTCGCTGTTCCAGCGGGCCAGGTCCCCGGTCCGGTACATCCGCTCGCCGGGTGTGCCGAAGGGATCCGGCAGGAAGCGCGTCGCGGTGAGCACCGGGTTGGCCAGGTAGCCGCGTGCCACGCCCGCGCCGCCGATGTAGACCTCGCCGAGGACGCCGGGCGGCACCGGGCGCAGCGCCTCGTCCAGCAGGTAAAGGCGCTGGTTCCACACGGGGCGACCGATGGGCACGGCGGTGGCGGCGCTACCCGTGACGAGTGGGCCGGACACGGGGAACGAGGCCGCGCAGTGGGTCTCGGTCGGTCCGTACTGGTTGATCAGCCGGCGGTCGGCGCGGCCGCCGTACACCGCACGCAGGCCCTCGCTCACCGTCAGCGGTGAGCCCGCCTGCACGATGTCCCTCAGCGCCGGCAGTTCGGTGTGCTCGGCCACGGCGGCCGTGCAGATGCCGTCGATCATCAGCGTCGGCGCGATGATCATGCTGATCCGGTGCCGGTCGAGCCAGTGCACCAGCCGGGCCGGATCGGTCCGGACCTCCGGGTCGGGTATCGCCACCGCGCCACCGCAGGCGAGCGTGGCCAGAGTCTCCTGGAGGGACACGTCGAAGCCGAGACTTGCCAGGTGGGCGGTGACACCTCCCGGATCTCCGGCGCCGCCGTCCGCCTGCCAGGCCACCATGTTCAGCAGCCCGGCCGCGGGCATGACGACGCCCTTGGGCACGCCGGTCGAGCCGGACGTGTAGATGACGTAGGCGGCAGCGGAAGGGCCCCCGATCCGCCGCTCGGTCCGGGTGAGGGTCGTCGAGGGCTGCCGGTCGATCCGTGCGGCGTCGAGCGGGTCGTCGAGGATCAGGGGGGTGGGCGTACGGTGCCGGTGCGCGCCGGTCGTCACCACGACCACCGCCCCCGCATCCCGGATCATGAAGCCGGCCCGCTCGTCGGGAAGGTCCGGGTCCACCGGGAGGTAGACCGCGCCCACCTTCACGACGGCCAGCATCGCGACCAGCAGGTCCACGGAGCGGTCGAGGAACACGGCGACGACCTGCTCGGGTCCCGCGCCACGCCGGGTCAGTTCCCTGGCCAGCCGGTTCGCCCTGGCATGCAGCTCGGCGTACGTGACGCTGACCGTGTCCGTGACCACGGCGACCGCCGCGGGCGTCCGTTCGGCCTGGTCCTCCAGCCAGGTGACGAGATCTCCGGGCGGCAGGGACCGGGTGGAGTCGTTCCATTCGGTCAGCACCCGGGACCGGCCGGCCGCGGAGAGCAGCTCGTACCGGGACAGGGGCAGGTCGGGGTCCGCCGCGGCCTGGTCGAGAAGCCGGCGCAGATACCCGGCCATGGCCTCGACGGTGCTGTGGTCGTACACGTCGGCCGCGTACTCGACCAGCCCGTCCACACCACCCGGCCGGCCGTCGGTCGACCGCCGTTCCCGGAAGGTGAACGCCAGCTCGAACCGGGACGTCCCGATGTCGACCGTCTCGAAGCGGCTCGTGACGTCCGGGGCCTCCAGCGCGGGCTCGACGTTCGTGTCCATCAGGAACAGCACCTGGAAGAGCGGGTGCACACCGAGCGAGCGGGCCGGGTTGACCGCCTCGACCACGTGCTCGAACGGCACGTCCGCCGCGTCGAACGCGGCGAGGTCGACCGTCCGGACCCGCTGGATCAGCTCGTGGAAGGACGGGTCGCCACCGGTGTCGGTGCGCAGCACGAGCGTGTTGACGAAGAAGCCGACGAGGTCGTCGAGGGCCGCGTCCATACGTCCGGCGACGGGCGCGCCGAGCGGTACGTCCGTGCCGGCACCCAGCCTGGTCAACAGCGCCGTGACGCCCGCCTGCAGGACCATGAACAGCGTGGCCTGGTGCTCCCGCGCGAGATCGGCGAGCCGCCGGTGCAGGCCGGCGTCGAGGTCCAGACGGACCCGGCCCCCTTCGTAGCCGGCGACCGCCGGGCGAGGACGGTCCGTCGGCAGGGTGAGCCGCTCGGGTACGCCCTCGAGCGCCGTCCGCCAGTGGTCCAGCTGGGCGGCCAGCAGGGACCCCTCGTCGCGGTCGGCCAGCTCCCGTTGCCACTGCGCGTAGTCCGTGTACCGCACGGGCAGGTCCGGCCACGTCGGCGTGCTGCCGGCCAACCGGGCCAGGTAGGCGGTGGACAGGTCACGCCGCAACGCGGCGAACGACCAGCCGTCGACCGCGACGTGGTGCAGGGCCAGCAGGAGCACGTGTTCGGTGGGGCCGAGCACGAACAGGTACGTGCGCAGCGGCGCGTCCCGGGTCAGGTCGAACCCTTCGGCCGCGTACCGCCGGATGGTCGCCCGGGCCCCGTTCGGGTCGAGCGGGATGACCGGTACGGCGGTGGCCGCGTCCGGTACGTCCAGGATCTGTTGCCGCGGTGTGCCCGCCTCCGCCGGGAAGACGGTCCGCAGCGGCTCATGCCGGGCGATGACGTCGCGTACCGCGTACCGCAGCGCCTCGACGTCGAGCTCGCCCGACAGCCACAACGCCAGGGGCGTGTTGTAGCCGCAACCACCACCGGCGACCTGGTTGAGCAGCCACTGTCGCTGTTGCGCGAACGACAGCGGGATCCGCTCCGGACGGTCACGCCGCCGGATCGGGGGACGGCTGGCCCGGTACGAGTCGAGCCGGCTCACCACGTCGGCCGGGGTCGGCGCGGTGAAGAACTGCCGCGGGGTGAGCTGGGCGCCGAACGTCGCCTGCAGCCGGGTGAGCAGGCGGGACGCCAGCAGTGACTCGCCGCCCAGGTCGAAGAAGTTGTCGTCCGGGGCCACCGTCGGTTTGTCGAGCACAGCGGCGAAAATCGACCTGACGAGATCGATTCGTGGATCCGTCCCGGACGGCGCTCCGGTGGCGTCATGAGGTTCGGACATGGGTTCCTCCTTCGCACGGCCCGGGCGGTGTTCGCCCGGCTCGCTCCCACGGTCGCGGCGTCAGCACAGGCTGACGCGCAGGTCGCGCATCCACCGGTCGACCTCCAGCAGCGGGATCAGGACGTGGGCGTGGTTGGCGTGCGTCAGGGTCGGACGGTCCGCGGCCGCGATCATGTCCGCGAGCCGTCGCTGGTCCAGGACCTCGGCCAGGGGCGACGCCGGATCGCCGGTCAGCGCCCGCACACCGGCGGTCACCTCCGCCGCGTAGCCTGGCGAGAACGACGCCGGGTAGGCGCTCTTGGGCCGGCTCGACACCCCGGGCGGCAGCCGGTCGGCGAATGCCATCCGCAGCAGGCTCTTCTCCCGGCCGTCGGCCGTCTTCATCTCCCACGGGACGTTCCACAGGTACTCGACCAGCCGGTGGTCGCAGAACGGCACCCGCACCTCCAGCCCCACAGCCATGCTCATCCGATCCTTCCGGTCGAGGAGCAGGGAGAGCGGGGCCTGCATGCTGAGATACAGCGCCTCCCGCATCCGCGCACCGAGGCGGGACTCCCCGGGCAGGTCGGGCACCTCGGCGAGCAGCGTCCGGTAGAGGTCACGCTCCTGCTCCCGTGGCCGGATCCGGGCCTGCACGTCCGGCGCGAGAAAGTCGGTCAGCCGCACCCCGTCTCCCAACCAGGGGAACGTGTCCGCCCACACCGCGTCCGGCTCGTGGAACCACGGGTAGCCGCCGAACACCTCGTCCGCCGCCTCGCCGGACAACGCGACAGTCGAGGTCCGGCGCACCGAACGGAAGAGTTCCAGCATCGACGCGTCGAACTGGCCGAGGCTCGGCAGGTCGCGTGCGCGTCGGGCGACCAGAAGGGCGGCGCGCATCTGCTCGTCGTCCACGATCACCTCACGGTGGTCGACGCCGAGGTGCGCGGCAGCCAGCGTGGCGAACGGGCTGTCCCGATCCGGGCGCAGCGTGGTTGGCCGGAAGTGCGACTCGGCGTCGGCGAAGTCGACCGAGTACGTCGCCAGTGGTCCAGCGCCCCTCTCTCGCAGGTGCCCGGCCGCGAGCGCCGCCACCACGGACGAGTCCAGGCCGCCGGAGAGCAATGCGCCCAGCGGCACGTCGGAGACCAGCTGCTCGGCGACGATGTGTTCGAGCAGTTCACGCACGGTCGACACCGTCTTGTCGAGGTCGTCGGTGTGCTCGTGGCTGTGCAGCGCCCAGTACCGCGACTCGGCGATCCCGTCCGGCGTGAACCGCAGCACGTGCCCGGGCCGCACCTCGGACAGCCCCAGCAACGGGGTCCGGCCCAGCGGGGTGAGCCGGGAGTTGAACAGCATCGGTAACGCGTCCTCGCTCGTCCGGGCGGTGAACAGCGGGTTGGCGAGGATCGCCTTCGGCTCGGATCCGAACAGCAGGCCCCCCGGGTAGCGGTGGTAGTACAGCGGCTTCACGCCGAGGCGGTCGCGTGCCAGGAACAGCTCCCGGCGGTCGCCGTCCCACACGGCGAACGCGAACATGCCCACCATGCGGTCGACGGCCGACGAACCCCACTCCACGTACGCGTGCAGCAGCACCTCGGTGTCGGACCGGGTACGTAGCCGGTGCCCCCGCGCGAGGAGTTCGGCGCGCAGCTCCCGGAAGTTGTAGATCTCCCCGCTGTAGGTCAGCACGATCGGCTCGCCACCGGGTGACCGGGTGGTCACCATGGGCTGGGTGCCACCCGCGGCGTCGATCACCGCGAGTCGGCGGTGACCGACGGCGGCGTGCCGGGACAGCCAGAGGCCCCCGTCGTCCGGCCCGCGAGGCGCGAGGACGCCGGTCATCGCCCCGACGAGAGCGTCCTCCGTGGACAGGTCACGGGTGAAGTCCACCCAGCCGGCGATTCCGCACATCGGTCAGTCCTCCGTCAACGCGGGCAGCACGTCCGCCGCGATCTGCTCCAGCACACGCACATTCCCCTGGTACGGCGCCTCGCTCCTCGGGAACGGCACGATCAGGTCTGTCACGCCGATCCGCGCGTAGCGCTCGACCGTCTCGGTGAACGCACCGACTGAGGCGAGCGGCGAGTGCGTGCGATTGACGTTCAACACAAGCTTCCGCAACGTGGCCGGGTCCCGGCCCTCCTCGGCGCAGATCCGCGCGACGGCGTCGAGCTGCCTGCGGACCGTCTCGGGTGTCGCCTCCGGAGCCACGCGCCCCCGTTGCGCGGCCACGCCGTGGGTCACCCAGCCGTCGCCGTGGCGAGCCGCGAGGCGCATCCCGGTGGGACCGCTGCCGGCGATCATCACCGGCAGTCTGGCGCGCGCCCCTCCGGCCGGGTCGATCCATGCCCGGCGCGCGGAGTAGAACCGGCCCGCGTAGGTCGTACACGGCTCGCGGAGCAGCTGATCGACGACCTCGACGAACTCCACGAACCGCTCGCGGCGCTCGGCCGGTGACCACGGCGGCGAGCCGAGCACCTCCGCGTCGACGCCGGAGCCCCCCGCGCCCAGGCCGAGCACGAAGCGGCCGCCGGAGATCTCCGACAGGGTGAGCGCCTCCTTGGCGAAGGGCACTGGATGGCGGAAGTTCGGGGACGCGACCAGCGTGCCGAGTTGGATCCGCCGGGTGCACTGCGCGGCGGCGGCGAGCGTGGGCACCGCCGCGTACCACGGCCGCCCGATCAGGTCGCGCCACGCGATGTGGTCGTAGGACCAGGCGTGCGCAAAGCCCAGCTCGTCCACCAGCCGCCAGCACTGTTGTGCCTCCCGCCACCCGATCGCGGGCAGGATCATCACGCCGATACGAATGGTGTCCCCCCGTCGGACGTGGACCGCAGGAACGAGTCCAGGTGCGTCAGCCGGGCGCCGCGCAGGCCGGTGCCCTCCCAGCGGAGGTCAAGGCGCGCCGCCCGTCGGTCGTCGTGGAAGTAGACGGCTTCCAGCCCGCCGCCGGGGGCCTCGGCGATGACCGGGTTGGCCACCAGGAAGTCCCGTACCCGCGGCGTGTCCCGGACCACCCGCAGCAGGAGCCGCTTGGCCCCGAAGTGGTCGGCTGGCCGCATCACCTGCGGGTGCAGCTTCCGCTTGAACTGGAAGATCCCCTTGCTGAGGAAGGGTTCACATCCGGACAGGTTGACCGCCCGGACGTCGTGTACGGCCGCCCACTCCAGGATCAGCACGTACAGTGCCGCGAACGCGCCGGTGGCGTAGTGGGCCGGGGCGCCGTGCGTCACTCCGGCCAGCCGGAGGGTGAGTGTGTGGGTCCGCCGGTCGAAGAGACACAGCATTCCCGCGACGCGTTCGTGTTCATCGGTGAGGAAGAACAGGAAACCGCGGCGGAACACGCACTGGAGCGCGATGTCGCGTTCCAGGCTGCGGGTCGCGGGGCCGTGCCGCCGCCGCATGGTCGGTAGGTGCACGTGGTCGTAGAACCACTGGAAGTCCTCGGCGGCGGCGGTGTGTTCGAGCCTCCACCCGAGGTCACGCCGCTGGCGCGCGACGCGCTGCCGCTCCTTCCTCGACACGCGGGCGCGCATGGCCGCCACGTCCGGCACGACTGGCACGACGAGTTCGACTCGGAAGGGAAGGAGCAGGTCGCCGGCCGACAACAGCGGCCGGACGCGGGCGGGCGGCGCGCCGATGGCCATGAGATCGACGTCGGCGGGCGCCAGCGCCTCGGCCCACGGCACCGTCCGCGTGCTCCGGCGCAGGACCGGCCCGCCGCGGGCCGCCTGCTTCTCCAGGAACGGCATCACATGACTGGTCCCCTCCGGGAGGCCGAGGTATCCGAGGGTGAGTGGGCCGTCGACCGTGGACCGGACGGACGTCGCGCGGCGAAACCGGACGTCGTCCCAGGCCGACCTGAGCCGAACCAGCCCCGGCCGGGTGCTGGTCCGCCAGGCGAACACCGGCTGCGCGAGGACCGAGCGTCGGATCAGCAAGAACGGCTCCCGGCGGACACGGCCCGGAAGATGTCGTCAGCCGACGACACGGGCGTCAGCTCGCGACCCGTCAGTGCTCTGACGTCCTCGTCGGTGTACCAGCCCGAACCGTGCACCACCAGGTCGTGGGCCGGACCGACCAGGCCGCGGTCGATGCCGTTGAGGACACCGGTGAGGGCCATCATGAGCGACCACTCGCGCACCGTGGCGGGGTCCTCCGGTACGCGGAAACCGGCGTCGGCGAGCAGCGGCGCCGCTTGCGCGTACCGCTGGGCGCATTCCAGGCCGGACACGACGATCCCGTCCCCGCCGTGCCGCTCGATGATGTCGGTCATCCGGTCTGCCGTCGTGGGCCGTCGGGTGTAGAAGGTCGGGTCGAGGACCTCGCCCGGATCGGTCGTGAGCAGCGGGAAGTGCGGGTCGTGCCGCTGCTGGAGATGGCCGGTGACGGGATCCGGTCGATACCGCGGGACGCGGTCGCGGTCGAAGTCGCCGAATCGCAGGTGCAGCACCATGTCCGGCGTGCCGAGGTGCTGCACGAGCAGGCTGTGCGGCCGCCTCGTCGGGTCCGACCGGCCGTCGCGCTCCAGCATGTCGCGGCCGAGGTGGTAGCCCAGTAGGCCGAAGGCGCTCGACACCGCGTGCGCGTGGGTGCGCGGCCGGTCGGCGGCGTCGACCGGCGCCACGGCGTGTTCGAACAGTGCGCGACCGACGTCCGCGATCAGGTAGTTGTTCAGGTCGAGGGAATACCAGAGGTGACTGCCGTGCTCCCGGTGCACCCTCTCGGCGTAGTCGTCGACGAAGCGCCGGCCGAGCGCCTTGACGCTCTCCGCGACCGGGTCGTCGGAGGTCAGCACGGGGTTCAGCCGAGCCAGCCGGGGGTCCGCGGACAACGCGTTCGCGCGCAGCTTGGCGGCGTTCGCCGCCGGCGCCAGGACGACCACACGAAGCTGCTCCGGCTCCACCAGACCGCAGGACAGCGCTCGGGCGAGCGCGTCCCGCAGCGCGGTGCCCTTGTTGGCCGACGTCGGCGAGAAGATCACCACCGGTTCGCCGTACCGCCGGACGAACTCGGCCGCACGGGCGACGATCAGCAACGACGCGAAAGTCTTCGTCGTGTTGGTCCCCGGGTTGCGCGCGAGGTTGAGCAGCATCAACCGGTGGTCCTGGTAGTACCCCATCTCGTGCCACGACACCTCGGCCGCCTCTAGGTAGCGGCGAACGGCCGGGGTCAGGTCGGGCAGCGCTCCGCCCACGGTGAACCGTGTCCGGTCGTCGCGTACCGGGGTCGGCCACGTCGCCGCCGAGAGCCTCCGGATGTCGTCATAGAAGTCGGTGACGAGGTTCCCGGTCTGGACTGCCGGCGTGGCCGGAACGACTCCGACAGCCGACCGATCGGTACGCGACATGACGACACTCCTCTGGTCCTGGCGTGGGTGCGCTGATCCGGCGGGCGAGCCGGTGCTGGACGGCCGTCAACCCGACCGCGGCATCGAGGTGGTCGTCCACGACTTGTACCTCGCAGCCAGCTCGACCCGGGAATTGACGCCGATCTTGCGGAAGATGCTCCTGAGGTGGAAGTTCACAGTGTGCGAGCTGACAAACATCTGGTCGGCGATCTGCTGGTTGGTCAGGCCGTCGGCGACCAGCCGGACGATGCGTTCCTGCTGGCTCGTGAGGTCGACGAAGGTGGTGCCGGAGGCGCCACCGAACCGGGCGTAGGTGTCGTAGACGCCGACCGACCGCAGTCTGCTGCGTACCCGGGCGAAGTCCCGTGCGGCAGCCGCCTCCGAGTACAGCGAGAGCGCCTCCTGGAGCGCGCCGGTCGTCCGCAGCCGCGCCCGTGACCGTCCGCCGCCGGCGGCGTCGTGTGCGACATCGGCGACGTCCTCGGCCACCCGGGCGCGCGACCAGATGTCCGGGTACAGCCGTCGCGCCCGTGAGAGCTGTCCCGGATCCTCATGGAGCAGGCCGTGCGCATGGGCCTCGGCCGCGCGGAAGGCGGGGAAGAGGCCGTCCGCCAGGTCACTGATCAGTCGGCAGACCCACCGAGCGGTGGAGCGCTCGTCGCAGGCCAGCGCGGCCCGTACGAGGAACGGCGCCGCCGCCGGCTCGTGCACGAGCAGATCTCGGAGCCGCAGGTCGGTGCCGTAGGTCTCGGCGAGAAGGGACAGGGCGTGCTCCGGGCCGTGTTGGGCCTCCGCGAGTTGCAGTGCCACCCACCCGTACTCCGCCGGACGACCGCCGGCCAACTTGGCGCGACGGACGTACCGCGCCGATTTCGCCACGTCGCCGTCCCGGAGGGCGGCGAGCGCGTGTATCGCCAGCTCTGACGGGGCCAACTCGGCGACCGGACGACCGTCCAGGACCGACACCGCGGCGCCGAGCCGGCCGGCCCGCATCAGGCAGTGGGCTCTGGCCCCCGACCACCGCCCCTCCCATCCGGCGCGGCCGGCGCGCGTCATCCGCGCACGGACGGCCTCCAGCACCTCGTCGCACTGGTCGAACCGCGATGCGTCGGCGAGCAGGACGGCCGCGGCGAACTCGACGTCAGCCGCGGCGCCCTGGCCGGCCAGACGACGGCTTTCCGAGATCGTCTGCTGCGCGAGTCGCAGTCCACGGGACAGGGCGCCGCAGCGCCATGCGCGGGTCGCGCGGGTCACCGTCTCCTGCGGCCGACCGACGACGCCGACGTGGTCCCCGGCCGGAAGCGCGGCGTCGGTGAGTTGGGCGATCGCGTCACGTGCCAACTGCTCACGGCAGGTGCGCAGTAGGCGCTCCCGCACCGAGCGCAGCACGCGGTCAGGCAGCCCTGACCTGACCAACCGTGCGCGTCCGTCGCTGACCTCGACGAACTCCTCCTCCGACAGGCCGTCGACGAGCGTCTCGAGCAGCGCCGGGTTGCCGCCGGCGGTGCCGGCGAGGCGGGTCAGCGCGGGGTCCGGTGTCGCGTGCAACCGCTCGGTGAGGTAGTCGGTGGTCTCGTCCTCCGTCCACGGGACGAGTTCCCCGCCCGCGTCACCCCGTGCCCGGATCGCCCGACAGAGGCGCTCGACCTCGGAACAGCCGGCCCCGGACTCGCGAGCCAGCACCCAGAGGACGGGTCGTTCGGCGGTGGTAAGCGACCGGAGCGTCCGGGCGACCGTCGGCGAGGCGCGGTGCACGTCGTCGATCACCACGGCGGTCAGGTCCCGGCCGGCGGCCGGGTCCGCGACCGGCTCGTCCTCTACGCGGACCCGGACGGTCGTGAAACCGGCATCCGCCGCGAGCCGGAGCGCCTCGTCGAGCACCCACGTCTTCCCGGTCTCCGGTGCGCCCTCGTAGAGCAGGACCGTCCCCCTGCCGGATCCGGCCTCGCGCAGCGCCGAGATCACCCGTCCACGATCGAGGTTCCACGAGGTCTGTTCCTCCCGCATTGCCGTCCTCCGCAATCGGTGTCGGTCGGTCGCATCGTCGGCCTTCGCACAGGCCCGTCGGCCGGATCGAGTCAGCGTGAGTGGGCACTCCACAGCGCGGGCGAGCCGTTCTGCCGGCCGTTGACCGGACTCATCCCGAAGACCTTCCCGATCACCTCGCTCTCGTCGCGTCGCGCGGTGGCCATGAGCGCGGACGCGGCCAGCCGCCGGTTCCGGTCGTCGAGTTCCTGGGAGAGCTTGAACCGCCCGACCAGAGCCTGGATCTCGATCTCGAAGCCCACGACGTAGTCGACGAGCCGGTCGATGCGCGGGTCGTCCGGATCCAGCCGGTAGGAGTCCGCGCCGGGGTCCGACTTCTCGCAGATCCCGGAGAGCCCGGTCACCAGAGCGGCCCGGTCGGCGAGCAGCCTGCCTTGACCGCGCACGTGGACGTTCATCGAGTTCCAGGTGGGGAGCGCTTCGGTCTCGAGCGCGTACGGCGACAGGTAGGTGTTCGGTCCGTGGAACACCACGGTCACCTGCCTGCCGTCGATCAGCTGCGCATGGGGGTTGGCCCGGTCCAGATGCCCGAAGAGCACGCCGTGTGCGCCGCGCGACCGGTCGAGCGTGAGCGGCACGTGCGTCACGACCGGGTCCTCGGCGGCCCGGGCAGAGATCACCGTGGCGAAGTTGAAGCGTTCCATCACCGCGTAGAGCTTCTCCGGGTCGTGCTCGAGGTAGTGCGGTGGCGGGTACGCCGACGCGCCGGACACCGCCACCGCCCGTCGGGGCGGCGGGGTCCGCCGGCAGATGTCGGTGAAGATCTGCCGGGAGCGGAACGGGAGCAGCGACAGCAGGGTGTCACCGAGTCCGAAGTGCTGCTCGCCGTAACCCTGGACGTAGAACCCGCCCTCCACCTCCGCGGTGGTGTGCACCCGGTAGCCCGACAGCAGCAGCTTGTCGCCCTCGGTCCGCAGGAAGGGCGTCAGCTCGCTGAAGATCGACTCGTCCAGGGCCCGGACGTATCCGGTGGCCAGCACCACCCCGTCGCACCGGATCTCGCCCTCCGCGCCGCTGCGACGATCGAGGATCGCGACCCGCGGACCCTCGTCGCCCTCCCGCACGGCGACGACCCTTGTCGCCGGGTGGACGATCAGCCGTTGGCGTCCGCGGACCTCGTCCTCGTACACCGTCCGGTAAAGGTCGTCGAGGGTTCCGGCCTCGACCACGCCATAGTTCGTGTTGCGCAGCTCTGCCCGCAGCGCGGTCCGCTCGGCGCGGGTCCGGGCGGAAAAGGCGTTCGCGCTGCTCTCGAAGAACTGTTCGTTGACGAACGGGCTGTTGTCGGTCGCCCGCAGCGCCTGGCCGGACAGGAAGAGGTGTACGCGGCTTTCGGGATACGTGCGCATCAGGTACAACGCGACCTCGCCGGCGCTCTGCCCGTCGCCCGCGACAGCGAACTCGTAGGGCCGCGACCGGTCGGCGAACCGGTCGGGAAAATGCGGCAGGAAGTCACTGGAATGGATGACCGCCGGGCTGGCGCACACTCCCCCCGGGGGGAGGCGGGGCCGTCCGCCGGCGGCGTGCACGACATTCGCCGCATGGTGGACCGTGGTCTCCCCGGTTCGGATGTCGCGCGCCTCCACCCGGAACAGCCGGTGCACGTCCTCTCCCGGCCGCCGTACCGGCGAGACCCTCGTGACCTCGGTGTGGTAGCGGACCTGGTCGGCGAAGAACTCCGCGACCCAGCGCAGGTAGTCCTGGTACTCCAGTCTGGTCGGCCGGAACTCGCTGAGGTTGACGAACCGCTCCAGGCGGTCCTTGGCCTTGGCGTACTGGAGGAAGGTGTACGGGCTGGCCGGATTGCGCAGCGACACCAGGTCCTTCAGGAACGAGATCTGCATGCGGGAGCCCTCGAGCAGCATTCCCGGGTGCCATTGCAGGGAAGGGCTGCGTTCGAAGAACAGACACGTCCGTTCGCCGTCGAGCTCCTCGGCCGCGATGGCGAGCGCGAGGTTGGACGGCCCGAAGCCGACGCCGATCAGATCGTACGGATTCTGCTCACTGCCCGGCTCACTGCTCCGCGCGTCGGGCGCTGGATCATTCCTCAAGGCGGTACCTCCCAGCGTCGAAGTTCGCTCCCGGGGACGACGGCTCCCGCGGCCCATCGGTCCGTCGCTGCGGTCAGCAGGCTTTGCGGACCCAGGAGAAGGGATCGGGACGATTGCCGTGCTGGATGCCCAGCAGCTCCTCGCGTAGACGCAGCGTGACCGGACCCGGCCGGCCGTCACCGACCGGCCAGTCGCCGGCGGTGCTCCGGACGGCACCCACCGGGCTGATCACTGCCGCCGTCCCGCAGGCGAACACCTCCGTGATCTCACCGGACGCGCACTGCTGCCGCCACTGGTCGACGGAGATCCGGCGTTCCTCCGCGGCGAGGCCGAGCTGGGGCGCCAGGGTCAGCAGAGAGTCACGGGTCACCCCCGGCAGCAGGGTCCCGGTCAGTGGCGGGGTGACGATCCGTGGCCGACCGTCGCCCTCCGGCGCGTAGACGAAGAACAGGTTCATGCCGCCCATCTCCTCGACCCACCGGTGTTCGAGCGCGTCCAGCCAGACCACCTGGTCGCATCCGTTCGCCACCGCCTGCTGGGTCGCCTTGAACGCCGCGGCGTAGTTCCCGCCGGTCTTGGCGGCCCCGGTGCCGCCCGGTGCCGCCCGGGTGTAGTCCTTGGACAACCACACCGTCAGCGACCGGGGCGCGGTTCCCGCGTCGAAGGCCGCGGTCACCGGTGAGGCGATGACGCAGAAGAGGTAGCTGGCGGACGGCAGGGTGAACCCGAGGGCCGGCTCGGTGGCGATCATGAATGGGCGCAGGTAGAGGCTGGTGCCGATGGCGTCCGGCACCCACGCGCTGTCCTGGCCCACCAGCAGCTCGAGCGCGTGCACGAAGGTCTCCTCCGGCAGCGGGGGCATGCCGACCCGGTCGGCCGACCTGTTGAACCGCGCCGCGTTCTCCTCGGGGCGGAACAACCCGACCGCTCCGCTGGCCTGGCGGTAGGCCTTCATGCCCTCGAAGCACTCCTGGCCGTAGTGGAAGACGGCCGTCGCGGGATCGAGCAGGAAGGGACCGTAGGGCTCGACGCGCCCGTCGTGCCAGCCCCGATCGGCGCACCAGCGCAGCGTGACCATGTGGTCGGTGAAGGTCCGGCCGAATCCCGGCGCGGCCAGGATCGCCTTCCGTCTCGCCTCCGGCACGGGCTGCGCGGACGGGCGTATCTCGAAGTCGACCATGGACCGGTTCACCTTCCTCACTCGGGACGCTGGTCCCTGCGTAGGCGCGGACCGCCACGTGACCGTATCGACACTCACGATCACTGTGCTGTCACCGGAAGAAGGGACAGGGCCGCCGCGTGGCGCGTCTGTACCGTCGTCCGCACGGCATGGTTTCCGCGGCCGGCCACGATTCCGGCGGGGCTGTCGGTACCGGTCGGTCAGTACCGGTCTTCGAGCTGAGGAGTCGGCGGCATGAATCTGTTCGACAACCCCGATGGAAGGTTCTCGGTGCTCGTCAACGAGGAGGAGCAGTTCTCCCTCTGGCCCGCGACGCTTTCCGTGCCGGCGGGCTGGACCGTCGTCCACGGCGAGGACTCCCGCCAGGCGTGCGTCGACTACATCGAGCGGCACTGGACCGACCTGCGACCGCGCAGCGCGCGGCACGACCCCGCCACGATCTCCGCCGGCCGGTGATCGCACACCCTCCCGGCCGACGGGCATGAGTCAGGAGTGATAGATCCTTGATGGACATCGAGCAGTCACTGACCATGCGACGGTGCGTTCACGAACTGGTGGCGGAGCAGGCCGCCCGGACGCCCGACGCGGTCGCGGTCTCCTACCGCGGCCGGACGATGACCTACCGCGAGCTCGACAGCGCCTCGGATGAACTGGCCGGGCGCGTCCGCGACGCCGGGGTCCGCGGCGGCGCGGTCGTCGCCGTCGTACTCCATCGGTCGCCGGAACTGATCGTGACCCTGACGGCGGTGCTCAAGGCGGGTGGCGCGTACCTCTATCTGGACCCGGCCGACCTGGCGGAGCAACGGGCCCGCATCGTCCGGGACTCGGGGGCGCGGTTCGCGGTCGTCACCGGCGGCGGCCCCCAGGAGCAGGCGCCCGAGGTGCCGGTCGTGTTGCGGTACGAGGATGCCCGTGCCGGCCGGGCCGAACCGGTCCACGCGCCGGAAGTCGGACCTGATACCCCCGCCTATGTCTGCTACACATCGGGATCGACCGGCGAGCCGAAGGGCGTCGTGGTTCCCCACCGGGCGATCCACCGGCTGATCGACGACCCGAGCTGGATCAGCGTGCGGGACGACGACGTGTTCCTCCAGTTGACCAGGGTCGGCTTCGACGTCTCGACGTTCGAGATCTGGATGCCGCTGGTCAAGGGGAACCGGCTGGCGCTCGCCCCGCCGGGGTTCGCCGACCTGGCCGAGATCGGCGAGCTGATCCGCGCGGAGAAGGTCAGCGTGCTGTGGCTGACCACCGGGCTGTTCCACAAGATGGTCACCCACCAGCTCGACAACCTCGCCGGGGTCCGGCACCTCCTGGCGGGCGGCGACGTCCTGTCGCCGGCACACGTCCAGCGCGTGCTCGCCAGGTACCCGCGCCTGATCTTCACCAACGGCTACGGTCCCACCGAGAACACCACGTTCACCACGTGCTGGACCCCCGTCGGCAGCGCCGGCGACCTGCCACGGGTGCCGATCGGAACGCCGATCGACGGCACCACCGTCGCGGTCCTCAACGACGCGATGCAGCCGGTGCCGCCCGGCGAGGTCGGCGAGCTCTGGGTCGGCGGCGACGGCGTCGCCACCGGCTACCTGAACAAGCCGGGCACCACGGCCGAGTCGTTCGTGGCGGATCTCGACCCGGCGCGTCCCGGTGGGCGGATGTACCGGACCGGGGACCTGGTCCGGTGGATCGACGACGGGACACTCGACTTCCTCGGCCGGGTGGACCGGCAGGTCAAGATTCGTGGCTACCGCGTCGAGCCGAGCACCGTGGAGATGGAGTTGCTCCGGCAACCCGGCGTCGAGCAGGCCGCCGCGCTGGCACACACCGACGGCGCCGGCGACTCCCGACTGGTCGCCTACGTCGCGGTGGGCCAGATGCCGAAGGCCCACTGGAACGCGTTCAGCACCGCGCTGCGGGAGCAGCTACGGGAAACCCTGCCGGCCCACCTGGTGCCGTGGGCGATCATCGTGCTGCCGGACATCCCGTTGAACGGCAACGGCAAGGTCAACCGGTCGGTACTGCCGCGTGCGAAGGTCCCGCGCAACGTGTCCAACGACTACGTGGGCCCGACCGATCCAACCGAGCGGAGGCTCGCCGAAATCTGGAGCGACGCTCTGATGGTCGAGCCGGTCGGGATCCACGACAACTTCTTCGACCTGGATGGGCATTCGCTGCTGGCCGCCGAACTGCTCGTGGCGCTGCAGGAGGAGTTCGACGTCGAGCTGCCGGCCCGCACCCTGTTCCTGCGCCCGACCATTGCCGATCTCGCCGAAGAACTACGTCGGCAGATCGGTGACCACCCGACTGAACCGTTGGAGGCGGCGGCTGATGCGAGAGCGCGATAGCCAGACCATGAACGGGAGTCCTGCATCCCGGTGCCCGGTGACCTCGGCTGCGATGGCCGTCGAGGATCCCGTGCTGTACAGCGACGGGGACTACCGTGCGGTCTGGGAGGAGATGCGTGGCCTCGACGGCCTCGCCTGGCGGCAGGTGGACGACCGGCGGGGCTTCTGGTCGGTGGTCACGTTCGACGACGCCCACCGGGTCCTGCACGACCCGGAGACGTTCACCTCGGAGCGCGGCACGATGCTGTGCATGCTCGGCGTGGAGGACCCGGCGGGCGGCCGGCAACTGCCCGCCACCGATCCGCCCCGGCACACGATCATGCGGGGCTCCCTGCAGAAGGCGCTCGCGATCCGGCCGATCGAGCGCCAGCAGGAGATGATCCGTGGCCTTGTGCTCGAGGTGCTCGAACCGCTCGCCGACGGCGGCACCTTCGACTTCGCCGAGGCGATGCTGTTCCTGCCGGTGGCGGTCGGGGGAGTGGCCATGGGGTTGCCGCGCGCGGACTGGCCCCGGCTGGTGACGCTCCTCACCGCGTCGAGTTCGCCGGAGGACCCCGACTACCTGCTGCCGGGTGGGACCCAGACGACGCTGGACAACGCGCACCGCGAACTGTTCGCCTACTTCCAGGACATCTCCCACGAGCGACGCAAGAACCTCGGTGACGACCTGATCAGCGTGCTGATCCGGACCGAGATCGACGGACGCCCGATGTCGCCTGGCGAGGTGATGTCCAACTGCTACAGCGTGTTGCTCGGTGCGGCCGTCACCACCCCGCATTCGCCAACCTACGTGCTCGCCGAGCACATGGGTGACGGCCTGTTGGACGAGTGGGCGGCCGACCTGAGCGTCACGCCGACCGCCGTGGAGGAGGCGCTGCGGCTCGCGTCGCCGGTCAGCCACTTCATGCGGTACGCGGTCAACGACACCGAGATCAGGGGCACGAAGATCAAGGCGGGTGACGCCGTCGCGGTCTGGTTCGGCGCGGTCAACCGGGACGCCAAGGCATTCCCGGACCCGATGACGTTCCAGTTGCGGCGCCGGCCGAACCGGCACGTCGCATTCGGTCTCGGGCCGCACTACTGCGTCGGTCACAACGTCGCGCGCGTCACCCTCCGGATCCTGTTCGACGAGCTGCTCCGCAGGTTCACCGCGTTCGAGCCGGCGGGTGACCGGGCCCGGCTGCGCTCGAACTTCATCTCCGGGTACAAGCACCTACCCATCGTCGCCAGGCCACGTTGACCCCTGGAGTGCTGCCGATGCCCAATCAACGGAACCAGTGGTTGCCCCGGGAACCGTCCGCCGGGGTGTCCGGGCGGGTGTTCCTCATCCCCTACTCGGGGTGCGGTGCCAGCATGTACCGCAGATGGCCCCCGCAGCACGATGGGGTCGACCTGCTACCGGTGGAACTACCCGGTCACGAGACCCGTCTGGCGGAGCCCAACTTCGAGACCTACCAGGAGTTGGCGAAGCTGATGGTCGCCGGTCTCGAGCCGTATCTCGACCTGCCGTACGCCTTCTTCGGGCACTGCGGTTCGGCGCTGGCCGCCTACGAGGTGTCGTCGGAGATCATCCGGGCCGGGCTGCCGCAGCCCGCCCGGGTCTACATCTCCTCGCAGGTGGCGCCCCAGGACGGTCCGTTCGGCCGCTTCCTGCAGATGACCGACGAGGAACTCGCCGAGGAGCTAGCCACGCTGAGCCGGCAACTCGGCGCGGAGCCGAATCCGGCCCTCATCTCCTTCTACGTAGAGGTGCTGCGGGAGGACGTGGAGACCAACAAGCGTTACGTGGTGCCCGATCCGTTCCGGCTCACCTGCCCGATCACCGCGATCGGATGGACCGAGGACGTGGAGATACGCCACGACACCATGGGTGGGTGGGCGTCCTGCGGCGAGACGACCTTCGAGTTGCTGCCCGGCCCTCACCACAGGTTCATCGAGGCGCCGCCGGACCTGCTCCGGGTACTGTGCGACGGCCTGGGCCGCGCGGGCTGACCGTGGACGAACTCCGCTGGCTCAAGGGACTGGGCAGGCGCGAGGACGCCGGGATCATGCTGCTTTGCTTCCACTACGCCGGGGGCAGCGTGTCGATGTTCCGGAACTGGACGCACCTGCTGCCGCCCTCCATCGAACCGGTCGCGGTGCAACTGCCCGGGCGGGCGGACCGGTTCATGGAGACGCCCCACACCAGCATGACGACGCTCGTGGACGAGCTGATCGAGGTGCTGGAACCGATGCTGGACCGGCCCTTCGCGTGTTTCGGCGCCAGCATGGGCGCGCGGGTCTCCCGGGCCCTCGCGCACGCGCTCCGTGACCGTCGGCTCCCCCTGCCGAGGAAGCTCTACGTGTCGAGCAGCACCGCTCCCGTTCTCGAAGAGGTGGTCCGGGGATGGAACGAGAGCGACGAGGAACTCGTCACCTACATGAGAGAGCTGGGTGGAACGCCGCCGGAGGTGTTCGACGACGACGATCTCCTTTCGGCGTTATTGCCCATCCTGCGTGCGGACCTGACGGTCCTCGCCACTCACGCGTACCGTCCGTCACCACCGCTGAACGTCCCCGTCCACGCCTTCGCCGGCCGGGACGACGTCGAGGCGTCTCCGAACCTGATGGCGCCGTGGAGCGAGGAGACGGTGGCGGGTTTCCACCTGGACGTCCTCGACACCGGCCACTTCCTCAACGAGCTCGGCCTTCAGCGGGTGATCGACGTGATCTCACGCGACCTGGGCTGACGGACGGCGACTCGGGCGTCGGTTGACCTCACGCCGCTGGGCGTCCGCGCCGGCCGTCGAGGGAAGCACGTCCCGGGCCCACCTGGTCCGGCCTTCCCGCCGGCGAGCCGGACGCGGTCGCCGTGCGACGCAGCAGGGCGACCCGGGTCAGTTCCGCCTTGTTGCCCACCCCGAGTTTCGCCCGGATGCGCTTGACGTAGGTGTCCACCGTGTGCGGACTGATCCCCAGGCGCGTCGCGATCTGCCCGTGCGTCAGGCCGCGCGAGATCTTCGACAGCACCTGCTGCTCCCGCTCCGAGAGCTCGCCCCCGACCGGTTCGGCGTGTTCCCCGGTCCCGGCGCCCTCGCCATCCCGCCGGGCGGTCGTCTCGCATCCGTACGTGACCGCCCGTACCACGGCGACGAGGCGGTCGGCGGGCTCGCGCTTGTAGATCACACCGACGGCTCCGGCCTCGCGGTACATCCGGTGCTTGGCCGCCGTCACCGTCGCCGTGTCGTGGAGCAGAAGGACCACGGTGAGCCGGGCGATGTCGGCGACATGCGACAGGTCCCGGTCCGACCGCAGCACGTCGGTATCTATCAGGACAGCGTCGGCGGACCACAGGATCTCGGAGTCGGACAGGGTCTTCGCCACGGACGCCGCGATTCCGGCGATCGCGAGGCCCTCGACCAGGTCGGCGCGATACGCCGGTGAGCTGACGAGAACTTGGACCTGGGTCACGCTTTCCCCCGAATTCAATGTGAGCAGACGTGCGGCACTGCGGAAACTCGCAGAAATGTTTCTAGGGAGTGGCAGCTCGTGGCGGAGCGGCTCTAGATGCAACAGCCTGCCATCGGGGGTGCGGATTCGCATTCGCTGGTCGTGAAAAATCCAGATTCTACGTGCGGCGATTACCTCAGTCGATGGGCGGTAATTATTATGATGACCGGGCGTGGCCGTTCTAGCGAGGTGTCGCGGCTGCCGCCGGCCGCCGGCGCGCCCCGCGGGACCATCGACGAGACGGGTCACCGGGCGACGACATCACCGCGTACAGTCCCGGTGCCCGGCACGGGTGCGGCGAGGTCCGCGCCGGTCCCGAGCGCCCGGTTGTCCTGGTCCACGAAGACCACCCGCGCCTGGTGGTGCGCGATCTCGGCTTCCGAGAACACCCCGTAGGCAATGATGATCACGATGTCACCAGGGGCGATGAGCCGCGCGGCCGCGCCGTTGATACCGACCACACCGCTGCCGGGCGGGCCTTCGATGACGTACGTGGAGAGCCGGTTGCCGTTGTTGATGTCGACGATGTCGACCCGCTCACCGGGCAGGAGGTCGGCGGCCGTCATGAGGTCCCGACAGAGCGTCAACGACCCGACGTAGTGCAGATCGGCCTGGGTGACCGTGGCGCGGTGAATCTTCGATTTCAGCATGGTGCGCTGCATGGTGACCCTTCCGCTGGAATCAGCTGCGGTGAGAGAGGCGTCGGCGGGATCCTTGCGGAGATGGGCCGGGCCGCGTTGGATGGACCGGCGCCGCGCCATCGGAATGCGGCGGATAAATCGCAGGAATCCTAAGCAGGTCAGCCAACCGGCCCCGTCCAAGTATCGCCGATCCTGCCATGGTCCACAAGGCTTCAGGAATCGACGGACGACAAGTCCACAATAGGTTCGTCATCGGACGCAATCATTACCCCGGGAACCAGCGGGCAGGCCGAGGTTGCCGTGTTCGGCGCCGGGTAGGCCGCGTTGCGGGAAACACGGCCAGAGCCGGTGTACGGCAGGGGCGCCCGCCGGTGTCATCGGGGGGCCAACGGGTAGCAGACGAAGATGACGCCGGCCAGCAGAGCCTTGACCGCCGGCGGGGCTGATGCGTCAGCGCTGAAGACCGAGGGGATCGTGGACCGGCTCGGGCAGCTACCGGCGAATCGACTGGTCGAGGGCGGTGGTCGACTCGCGCCGCACCGTCACTGCCAACCGCTACCGCCGTTACAGGCTGAACGAGCTGCAGTATGGCCGGGCGGCAAGTCTTGTTGACCCGCGTACTTGGCCCGTGCGCCTGTCCGTCTGTCCTGAGCAGAGCCAGTGACAGCATGATCACGACGATTCCGAGGCCCTCCAGGAGGGCAGGCAGCTGAAGAAGCAGGTCCTCCGGGCCGGACGAGAAGGCGGCTACGTGTCGCGGCTGTCCGCAGTCGCAGCGTAGATCCACGGGCACACCACTGATCGCCACGCTTGTCGCAGGTGGCCGATTTCACCCTGCAGCCCGCACTCGTCGACCGGAATCTCGCCGGTGCGCTGATCGATCGTGCGGCAGGCGATGCCGGTGCTGATCGTCCTGAGCAGGATCTTGCGTAGACCCGGGCCGACGGGGTGTTAGCCAGGTGCAACAACGCGGCGATGGCGTCGTTGACGACGCGCCAGCGCACATCGGGCCGGGCCGCCCTCAGCGTGGCACGCAGATCGAAGTGACGATCATGCGCTCCCACAGGGGGCGCGGAGGCGTATACGGTGCCGGTGCGATGGTCGAGCACCGCGCCGAACGAGACGCCCGCGAGGCTCTCCGGCGGCAGGGCGTCGCTTTGCCTGGACCGGCCATACCCTGGAGGTCGCCATCGGCACCGGGCGGGACCTGCCGTACTACCCACAGGAGGTGAGGCTCACCGGGGTGGAGCTGAGCCCCAGGATGCTGGAGATCGCGCGACAGCGAGCCACCGACCTGGGCCGGGAGGCGGATCTGCGGCTCGGCACCGCCCACCGCCCACCGCCTGGATTTTCCCGACTCCAGCTTCGACACCGTCGTCTGCACGCTCTCGCTCTGCGCGATCCCGGACGACCGACGCGTCGTCCTGGAGATGGTCCGCGTCCTCCGCCCGGACGGCCTGCTTCTCCTGGCCGACAACGTCATCGGCGCCACCCGCCCGGTACGCGCGCTACAGCACCTCATCGAACTGGTCAGCATTCCCAGGGCCGGCGAGCACTTCCGCCGACGCCCCCTGCACCACGTGCAGGCGGCAGGCCTGCGGATCGAACAGCATCAGCGCTTCGCCCGCGGTGTGATCGAACGCCTCGCCGCCCGCAGGGCCGCTTGACGCTGCGGATCTCGTCCCGCCGACGTCTGCTTGATCAGCTGATGTCAGCCTCGACGAGCATGACTTGACGGTTGCGCCGGAGTCGTATCGCACGTCGGCGAGCAGCCGGCGTTGCTCCTCGCTCTTCGGCGTGCCCAAAGAGGTCACCGACCAGCTAGACCTGGGTTATCCGCAAGGTTTTGTCGATCCTCATCGGCGGCGAGGCAATGGTTCGTGTGGCCCCACCGACAGGTACCCCCATGCCTGCGGCAGGCGGTCCCGATGGATGGGGCTCGTCGTTCTCTTGGCGGCAGGAGACCTCGATGGTAGGGCGGCGGGCGCGGTCGGACCCTGGCGACGTCCTGTCGGTCTGCCCCCCGTTTACCCCCCGAAAACCCCCACCTGTAGTTGACAACCAGTGACAAGAGGCGATCAATCTCTGACCGTGTCTGTGCAGCTCAGCGCTTATTTCTGACGACCAATGACAAGGTCGGGATAGCTACGGACGGTAACAAGGGGTCGTCGGTTCGAATCCGGCCGTCCCGACAAAGAAAGAGCCCTGACCAGCGGGAACACTGGTCAGGGCTCTGGTTTTCTTCGATGGAGATTTGAACCGCCCCCCGTTTGCGCGGTGCGGCAACCAAGTTCGTCATCGGTGTGCATAGTTCTCTCCTGGCGACGATCCTTCGTTGCTCCGGTGGCTGCCGAGCCGTTTGAGGATGCCGGACACGTCTGGGGCTTCTACCGGCTGGGCGATGTAGTAGGTGTCGGTGACCTCGGCGCGGGCCTGGCGCCGTCGAGGCCTCGATGGTGGCGTCGTCGAGCAGCTCGTGCAGCGCGTCGACCGTCGCCGAGGACGGCCCGTCGCTGGCAGCGAGGATGCGCTCGATCAGCGTTTCGGTGGCCATGACCATCAGGGTACGGCGATCAGAACGCGCGAACCGCGGGCGGCATGCCTGGGAAGTCCGCCGACTCGCTCACCGACGCCCACTTCTCGACGTCGTCGAGCGCTGCACGGTAGACGCGGGTGAGGTTGCGAACCGCCTCGGTGCCGAGCGGGAGCCGGAGCGGCGCGTCGGGTGTTTCGAGCATGTCCCGGATCACCCGGGCGGCTCGTGCCGGGTCGCCCTCCTGGATGCCGTCGGCTCCCTCCATGTTCGCGCGCACGGCACCGGTGACCCCGTCGTAGATCGCGCTCTGCCGCGCGGTGTTGAGCACGTCCGCGGCGTTGAACGCGGTGCGGAAGCGACTGGGCTCGACGATGAGGACGCGGATGCCGAACGGTGCGACCTCGCCCGCCAGCGCCTCCGACCAGCCCTCGAGCGCGAACTTGCCGGCTGAGTAGCTGCCGACGGCGGGAAACGACATCCGCCCGCCCTGGCTGCTCATCTGCACGATCGCACCAGAGCCACGTTCCCTCAGGTGGGGCAGCACGGCACGCACATAGGCGGCCGGGCCGAACAGGTGCTGCTCGAGCATGGCCCGCAGAGCAGCGTCCGTGATCTCTTCGGCGGCGCCGACCTGTCCGGCGCCTGCATTGTTGACGAGCACGTCGACGCGCCCGAACACCTCCAGCGCCCGCTGCACGACCCCGGCCGCTCCGGCCGTGTCGCGCACATCGTGCTCGACGGCGAGGAGCGCATCCCCGTACCGCGCCTTGAGCCCGTCGAAGCGGTCGGCCCGTCGCGCGGTCCCGATCACGTGCTCGCCAGCCTGGAGTGCCGCCTCGGCGAGCCCCAGACCGAGGCCTGAACTCGCGCCCGTGATGATCCATGTTCTCGTCTCGGCTGTCGTGGTCACGGCCCCGACGCTAAAGCTTCGAGCGCGCTCGAAAGCAAGCCGCGCTCAGGCTCCGGAGGCGACGAGGGGTCTCGCCCGCTTGATCCTCTGCGCGACGATCTCGGTTTCGACGCGGTGCACGCCGGGGAGCGCGCCGTACCGGTGCAGGTGAGCGCCGTGGGCGAGGCGTCGTGATAGCGCATTCTCTGTGGCGACCACTTGCACGGATACGAAGAGGTCACCGTGCCGCCCCACCGACAGACCCCATGCCTGCGACCAGCGTGTAGCGAACGGTAGGGCGCACCGTTCCCTTGGTGGCGGGTGTTCTGCTGATGGGGTAGCGGGGCGCGGTGGACTGGCGACGCTCTGACCAGCCTGTGCCGCATCCGCGAGATCGGTGAGGCGCCCGCCCCGCACAGCCGCCCGCGCGCGCTCGCCCAGTGGGCGCTCGCGGTGCTGGACCTGGTCAACGGGCGGCACGAGGCGGCCACCACCGCGCTCGCCCTCCTCGACCAGGGGGCGAGCAGCACCGCCAGCCCGTCCCGGCGGGCGCTCTCCGCGCGCGGCAGCGCCGACGCCGAACGCGGATTCCGCACGTTGTGCACCGCGATGGTCTGCCCGCAGGAGGGGGCACCCCACGCTTCGTCGAGATAGATGTCGGTTCGTGCGAGATCCATCGCGCCCATCACGGCGGTCGAAAACTAGCGCTGCAAGTTTTACTCTAGTGCCCCGGATCGGCTGGCGGGAGGGGTGGTAACGGCCCGACGTGCTCCTCATAGGTGCGGGAGAGCCCATGGATGAGCGCGTCGAGGCCGAGCGCGAAGGCGCCCTCGTCCACCCGTTGCTGATGCTCGGCCAGCCGGTGCGCCTGGGTCAGGTGCGGATACCGCTCCCCGTACAACCCCGGGTCCTCGACGAAGCCACGGGCGAACGATCCGAGCGCGGAGCCCGCCACGAAGTAGCGCATCAGCGCGCCGATGTGCGTCGCGCGCGCGGGCGGCCAGCCGGCAGCGACGAGCCCGCCGTAGACCGCGTCGGCCATCGCCAGCGCCGCCGGCCGCCGGCCCGGCCCGCGGGCCAGGTACGGCACGATGTTCGGGTGCGCGGCCAGTGCCGCCCGATACGAGTGCCCCCACCGGCGCAGCGCCTCGCGCCAGTCGAGGCGCCCGAAGAAGGAGACGTCCACCTGGGCGGTCACGCTGTCGGCCACCGCGTCGAGAATGTCGTCCTTGGTGGCGAAGTGGTTGTAGAGCGAGGGCCCGCGTACGCCGAGTTCGGCAGCGAGCCGGCGGGTGGAGAACGCCTCCAGCCCGTCCGCGTCGATCAGCGCGGCGGCGGCATCGACGATCCGCTGCCGGCTGAGCAACGCCTGCCTCGGCCGGGGCATCCGCGTCTCCCTCGCTCACTCGTCGGTCCGCAACTCTGCCACAGCCGGGTCTGGACGTGCTTAAACTTGCAGCGCTAGTTTATGCCGCATGGACCTTCAGCTCTCCGCGGAGCAGGCGGCGGTTCGTCAGCTCGCCGCCGAGTTCGTCGATCGTGAGGTGGTTCCGCACGCCGCGGCGTGGGACCGGCGTGAGTCGGTCGACCCGGAGATCGTGGACAAGCTCGGCCGGCTGGGCTTCCTCGGGCTGACCATCTCCGAGGAAGACGGCGGGTCCGGCGGCGACCACCTCTCCTACTGCCTGGTGCTGGAAGAGCTCGGCCGGGGCGACTCCGCCGTCCGGGGCATCGTCTCGGTGTCGCTCGGGCTGGTCGCCAAGGCCATCGCCGCGTACGGGTCCGCCGCGCAGCGGGCCGAGTGGCTGCCCCGGCTCTGCGCCGGCACCGCGCTCGGCTGCTTCGCCCTGACCGAACCGGACAGTGGCTCGGACGCGGCCGCGCTGACCACCCGGGCGACCCGCGACGGCGGCGACTGGCTGATCACCGGCGCGAAGACGTTCATCACCAACGGCACCGTGGCCGACGTGGTCCTGCTCTTCGCCCGCACCGGCGGACCCGGACACCGGGGCATCAGCGCGTTCCTGGTGCCCACCGACGTCGCCGGGCTCACCCGGAGGGAGATCCACGGCAAGCTCGGGCTGCGCGGGCAGGCAACCGGTGAGCTGCGCTTCGACGCCGTCCGGGTGCCCGACTCGGCGCGCCTCGGCCCGGCCGGCGGCGGGTTCCGGCTGGCCCTGGCCACCCTGGCCAAGGGCCGGATGTCGGTGGCCGCCGGCTGCGTCGGCATCGCCCAGGGCTGCCTCGACGCGGCGGTCGGCTACGCCGGGCAGCGCACCCAGTTCGGCAAGCCGATCGCCGGGCACCAGCTGGTGCAGCAGTTGCTCGCCGCCATTGCCGTGGACACCGCCGCCGCCCGGCTGCTGGTGTGGCGGGTGGCCGACCTCGTGGACCGGGGCGAGCCGTTCGCCACCGAGGCCTCGATGGCCAAGCTCTTCGCCAGCGAGGCAGCGGTCCGGGCGGCCAACAACGCCGTCCAGGTCTTCGGCGGGTACGGCTACATCGACGAGTACCCGGTCGGCAAGTACCTGCGCGACGCCCGGGTCGCCACCCTCTACGAGGGCACCAGCCAGATCCAGCAGCTGCTCATCGGGCGCGCGCTCACCGGCGTCAACGCCTTCTAGCAAAGGGGAGAACCGTGACCAGATTCGCCGACCGGGTGGCCGTCGTCACCGGCGCCGGGCAGGGCATCGGCGCGGCGACCGCGCACCGGCTGGCCACCGAGGGCGCCGCCGTCGCCGTGGTCGACCTCGACGAGGAGCGCAGCCGAGCGGTCGCCGACGAGATCACCGCGGCCGGCGGCCGGGCCGTCGGCATCGGCTGCGACGTGACCGACCCCGCGGCGGTGGCCGCGATGAGCGACCGGGTGGTGCAGGCGTACGGCGGATTGCACGTGCTGGTGAACAACGCCGGTATCACCCGCGACGACCTGCTGTTCAAGATGCCCCTGCCACACTGGGAGGCGGTGCTGACCACCAACCTGACCAGCATGTTCCTCTGCTGCCAGGCCGCCCAACAGCACATGGTCGCGGCCCGCTACGGCCGGATCGTCAACCTCAGCAGCCGCTCCGCCCTCGGCAACCGGGGCCAGGTCAACTACGCGGCGGCCAAGGCGGGGGTGCAGGGCCTGACGGCCACCCTCGCCATCGAACTCGGCCCGTACAACGTCACGGTCAACGCCGTCGCCCCGGGCTACGTGGCCACCGCGATGACCGCCGCCACCGCGCAGCGGGTCGGCAGCAGCCCGGAGGAGCATCAGCGGACGGTCGCCGAGCACACCCCGCTGCGCCGGGTCGCCCAGCCGACCGAGATCGCTTCGGTGATCGCCTTCCTGGCCAGCGACGACGCGTCGTACGTCAGCGGACAGACCCTGTACGTCAACGGCGGCGCGCGCTGAGGCGCGCCGGCGGACCAGCACCCGGAGGGGACATGGACTTCGCGCTTTCCGACACCGAGCGGGCGATCCGCGACACCGCCCGCGACTTCATCACCAGGGAGGTCATGCCGCTGGAGCAGGAGCTGCTGCGGCGGGAACGGGCGCACCGGCCCGGACTGGAGTACAGCGAGCTGCGCGAGTTGCAGCTCAAGGCGCGCAAGTTCGGGTTCTGGGGGCTGGCCACCCCGGAGGAGTACGGCGGCATGGACCTGCCGGCCGTCACCCAGTCCCTGATCTGGACCGAACTCGGCCGCTCGTTCGTGCCGTTCCGGTTCGGCGGCGAGGCGGACAACATCCTGTTCCACGCCAATGAGGAGCAGAAGCGCGAGTACCTGGTCCCGACCATCGAGGGGGAGCGGCGCAGCTGCTTCGCGATCACCGAGCCCGGCGCCGGCTCCGACGCGGCCAACATCAAGCTCAGCGCCCGCCGCGACGGCGACGACTGGATCCTCAACGGCGAGAAGACCTTCATCACCGGCGGTCACGACGCCGACTTCGCCATCGTGATCGCGGTGACCGACCGGGAGAAGGGGGCCCGCCACGGCGGCGCCACCGCGTTCCTGGTGGACCGGTCGATGGGCTGGCGCTCGGAGTTCATCCAGACGATGGGCGAGGGTGGTCCCGCCTCGCTGGTCTTCGACGACGTCCGGGTGCCCGGGCGCAACATCCTCGGCGAGCCCGGGCAGGGCTTCAGCCTCGGCATGGAGTGGATCGGCAAGGGCCGTTACATTATCCCGTCGCACGCCGTCGGCATCGCCGAGCGGGCGTTGTCGATGGCCATCGACTACGCCAACACCCGGGAGACCTTCGGCGCGAAGATCGGCACCAACCAGGCCATCCAGTGGATGATCGCCGACTCGGAGACCGAGCTGGAGGCGGCCCGCTGGCTCATCCTGCGCGCCGCCTGGACCGTCGAGCAGGGCATGGACCCGCGGCACGCCTCCTCGATGGCGAAGCTTTACGGCGCGGGCATGGTCAACCGGGTGGTCGACCGCGTCCTGCAGATCCACGGCGGCATGGGCTACACCCGCGAGCTGCCGATCGAGCGCTGGTACCGGCAGGTCCGGCTCTACCGGATCTTCGAGGGCACCGACGAGATGCAGCGACTGATCATCTCCCGCGACCTGCTGCGCGGCTACACGAAGCTGGGAGGGCACCTGGCATGAGGGTCTTCGCGTCCATCGAGGACTTGGCCGAGGCGACCGGCGAGACCCTGGGCCCCGGCCCCTGGTTCCGGATCGACCAGCAACGGGTCGACCGGTTCGCCGACGCCACCGACGACCGCCAGTGGATCCACATCGACCCGCGACGGGCCGCGGCCGGCCCGTTCGGCGGCACCATCGCGCACGGCTACCTCACGTTGTCCCTGCTGCCGGCGCTGGCCGGTGGCCTTTACCGGGTCGAGGGGGTGGCCATGGGGGTCAACTACGGCCTCAACCGGGTGCGCTTCCCGGCCCCGCTCCGGGTCGGCAGCGCGGTCCGCGCCACCGCGACCCTGGCCGAGGTGTCACCCGTGGACGGCGGCGTGCAGGTGGTGACCGCGGTCACCGTGGAGAGCGACGTCGGCGGCAAGCCGGTCTGCGTCGCCGAGACGGTCAGCCGCCTGGTGCGGGGCGTGGCCCGATGACCGCGCTGTCGCTGGCCATGGTGCTGGCCGAGTCCGCCCGCCGGCACGCCGACACCGTCGCCGTGGTCGACGGCGACACCCGGGTGACGTACGCCGAGCTGTGGCTGGAGGCGCGCAGCTACGCCGCCGGGCTGCGCGAGCGGGGGATCGGCCCCGGCGACAAGGTGGCCCTGCTGGCCCCGAACGTGGTGGACTTCCCCCGGGTCTACTACGGGGCCCTCGCCGCCGGCGCGGTGCTCGTCCCGGTGCACCTGCTGCTGACCGTGGACGAAGCGGCGCACGTGCTGACCGACAGCGGCACGAAGCTGCTGGTGTGCCACAGCTCCCAGCTCGCCCTGGGCGCCGCCGCCGCGGCGGCGGCCGGCGTGCCGCTGGTGACCGTCGGGCCGGCGGCCGACGGCGCGGTCGCGCCCCGCCTGGAGGAGCTGAGCCACCCGCTGCCACCGCTGCCGTCGTACGTCACCCGGTCGGCGGAGGACCCGGCGGTGGTGCTCTACACCAGCGGCACCACCGGGGTGCCCAAGGGCGCCGTGCTCACCCACCTCAACCTGGTCATGAACGCCACCGTGAACGTCTTCGACGCCAACGACGCGCGCAGGACGGACGTAGTGCTCGGCTGCCTGCCGCTGTTCCACAGCTTCGGCCAGACGGTGGCGATGAACGGCTCCTTCCGGATCGGCGCGACGCTGGTGCTGCTGAGCCGGTTCACCGGGCCGGCCGCCATCGACCTGATGCTGCGTGAGGGGGTGGACGTCTTCCACGGCGTGCCCACCATGTACGTGGCGCTGCTCGACGCCGCCCGGGACCGGGACGACCTGCCCCGGCTGCGGCTCTGCGTCTCCGGCGGGGCGTCGCTGCCGGTGGCCGTGCTGGAACGGTTCCACGCCGCCTTCCAGACGACGGTCTTCGAAGGGTACGGGCTCTCCGAGACCTCACCCACCGCCACCACCAACCAGCCGCACTTCGGCACCCGCGCCGGGACCATCGGGCACCCGGTCTGGGGCGTGGAGGTGGAGATCGCCCGCGCGGAGGTGGACGAGCGGATCGAGCTGCTGCCGACCGGAGAGCTCGGCGAGATCGTCATCCGGGGGCACAACGTCTTCGCCGGTTACCTGGGGCGGCCCGAGGCGACCGCGGAGGCGGTGGTGGACGGCTGGTTCCGTAGCGGTGACCTGGGACGCAAGGACGCCGACGGGTTCATCACCATCATCGACCGGAAGAAGGACATGATCATCCGAGGTGGCTTCAACGTCTACCCACGCGAGGTGGAGGAGGTCCTTGCCGGGCACCCGGCGGTCGGCCAGGTGGCGGTGATCGGGGTGCCCGACCCGCGTCACGGCGAGGAGGTCTGCGCGGTGGTGGTGGCGGACCCGGCCGGCCCGGGCCTGCCCGACGAGCAGGAGATGATCGACTGGTCGCGGGAGCATCTGGGCCGGCACAAGTACCCGCGGCAGGTCCGGTATGTCGACGACCTGCCGCTCGGGCCGAGCCACAAGGTGCTCAAGCGGGAACTGCGTCGCCGGTTCGCCCCGCCCGACTGACCACCGCCCGCCGTCCGCTGCCACCCGCCCAGGCCGCGGCCCTCGTCGCGCTCACCGCGCATCGAGGGCCGCTTCCTCCGGCTGTCGCGGCGGCGAGCGTCGCCCGTCGTCGTGCTCGGCGGGCGGTCCCGGCGGTGGCGTCGAAGCGGGCACCCCCGGGTGACGATCGTGCTGACCGAGGACGGGCTGCCGCAAGTCCGGTCGGCACACGATCTATGAAGCTGACGGGGAGCCACAGCCAGGGGGCGGGGGCCGGCGCGCCCGGCACCAGCCGGCCCACATGGCCTCGGTGTGCAGCAGTGCCTCGTTGAATCGGCCGGTCAGCGCGAGGGCAGGGATCAGCTTGCTCGCCGAGGTAGGTCAGGGAGGCTCGGCGACAACGTCAAGCGCCTGCAGGGCCGCTGACCGGCGACGGTGCGAGGGCGTGCCGCAAGCCGGCCTCCCGGCCGGCGGTAGGCGCTTCCGGCGATGCGGAAGAAAGGTGTGCCGGTGACTGTCGGAGGGTGGGGCCTGCCGACCCCCTCTCAGTCCAGCTTCGGTTGTTCGTACAGTTCGCGGGCGGACAGGTTCACCGCGCTGCCGTCTGCGAGGCGGACGGTCAGTGTGGTGACGTTGCTGCTCGACTCGTCGCGGCCCTCGGGGTACCAGGCGCCGAAGTAACCGTCGCGAACGGTTGCCCGCGCCGTCCGTGACAGATCGCCATCCTTGGTCCGCAAGTTGATCTCCACACTCGTCACCTGTGAGCCGACGTGTCCCGCCATGATCCGGACGTAGCCTTCGTCGGTGCGTAGTTGGCCCCACGAGTACATCTCGACACCCCCGGCGCCGAGCCGCTCGGTGCTGGTCAGCACGGTGAGGATGCTGGTATTCGTCACGTCTCCGTGGCGATCGCGGAAGCACGTCTGGCTTCCAGCCGGCGACACGGCGTTCACGTATGCGTACTCCCCGCGTTTTTCACCGATGACCACCCTTGCGACGCTCGCGTCCTGGGCGGGCAGGCATTTGCTGACGAGGTCGCGTGCCTCGGCATCCGAGATCGGACTCGGCTCGGGCGTCCACGACGCAAACGCGGGACCAGCGTTGACAAGTGTCAGGGTGAACGCGACAGCGGCGGCGAGCGCTCCGGCCGCGCCGGCGATCACCAGGCGAGGCCGGCGGTGCGGTGTGCGCGCTGGTGCTGGGCGTGGTCGCCGATCAGTGGCGACGATCCGCTCGAGCAGTTCTCGCGCGGGTTCCTGCCCGACGCGTGCGGGCACCGGGACCGCGGCGGCGCGGATCGTCTGGTCGAGGACATCGTCGTCGGTCATGCGGAGCCTCCGCGTCGTGAAGGGCCGGCCGGTGCAGGGACGTTTGTGGGTTCGCTGTTCGGCCGCTGACCAAGATGCTGACGCAGTCGGCGGCGGGCGCGCAGCAGGCGCAGACTGAACGCGGGCCGGGAAATGCCCAGTACCTGTGCTGCCTGCGGTCCGGTGAGGTCTTCGATCGCGGTCAGCGTCAGCACTTCCTGATCGGCGGATGACAGGCGTTGCCAAGCCTTCACCAGGTCGATGCGGGTAGCGGCGAGGTCGGCCTCGGCGCTGCTCCGAGCATCGGGTTCCCGTAGGACGCGAAGCGCGAGGCTCTGCTGCCGCTGGTCGCTGCGCTGCCGATTGTGCAGAACATTGCGGGCGACGGTGAACAGCCAGGCGCGGGCCTCGCCGAGTGATTTCGGTACTTCGTCCAAGCGGCGCCACGCTACCAAGAACGTCTCGGCGACCACGTCTTCGGCAACGGCGAGGTGAGCACGGCGTTCGACGAAGAGCAGCAAATCGTCATACGCGGCCTCGAACAGCTCGCGGAAGGCGGAATCGGCATCCGCGGTCCTGGGATCCACGCTCTCCCTCGTGTTCGGCGCGTTGCGTCTGATGGTCATTGTCGTCGCCGGCCCAACACGAAGCCGCGGATCACGGGTGCGAGTGGGCGCTCGACGAAGCGATGGACAAGCCACGCTGCCGCCAGCAGCCCGAACACGGTGCCGCCGATCAGTACCGACGGGGGGAGGTGGGTTTCCTCGTACACGTTGCGGATCACGCTGTATCCGATGCGCGGGTGCAAAAGGTAGAAGGGGTAGCTGAGTGCACCCGCGGTGGCCAGCCAGAGCATCTTTACCCGGTCGGTGTAGCCGAGCGCGATGACGAGCATCAAAAGGTACACCCCGGTGAGCAGCACCGGTGCCGGCCAGACGGGCACCTCGAAGCCGGGCTTCAACTCCAGGGTCCGCTCGTGCACGCGCTGCAGGCTGACCAGCCACGCGGCGAGTAGCAGCACCCACAGCCATCGATCGGATCGGTTGCGGCGAAGCAGGAACAGGGTAATTCCGGCGACGAAGTACGGCGCGAAATCGGACATCACGACCTCGTCCAGGGCGGCACCCCGGAAAACGGGCATGATCACGGCGACGGCCAGCCACACGGCAGCGAATATTTTTGCCCCCCGGTCGGTCAGCTTGGCCGCAAGAATGCACGCCGCGATCAGATAGAACCGGAGCTCGATCCAGAGGGTCCAGTACACGGTGTCGACAAGCGGCGTGTTGAGGGGCTCCGCCAACATGGTCAGGTTGACCAGCACGCCCCACCCGTCCGGCGGAGGTGGGAAAGGCAGCCCGCCGCTGATCGGCAGCACTGTCGTTACGGCTGTCGTGGTCAGCACACACACCCAGAACGCCGGATAGAGTCGCGCGGCGCGGGAGGCAGCGAACTCGCGAACGGTGCGCCCCCAGCCGCTCATGAGGATGACGAATCCGCTGATCAGAAAGAACGTCTCGACTCCGAGGAAGCCATAGATCAGCACCGGTGCCGCGTCCGGCAGGAAGTATGCCGGCGGGCGCACCCCGTCCAACCTCCATGAGTCGCCGAAGTGGTACCCGGCCACCGCAAGAGCACAGATCAGCCGCAACCCGTCCAGCACGTACAACCGTGGCGCCTGCCCGGGAGGGCTGCTGACGGGCGACGGCGTCGGCGCGCGGTCGAGCAACGCGGTCGTCATGCTCCGCTCCTGTCCTGGATACACGACTGCATCCAGGACAGACATGTGCAGCACCACGTCAAGTGCTACAGGTGATCACCGTCACCATCCTCTGACGAAGCCGGGCCGGTGTCGCGAACCACAACCCGGTCCCGCTGCGACAGGTAGGCATGACCGCCCACGACGACGCCGAACTCGTGGCCCCTGACCGCAGGTGGCGACCGGAACGCGTTCGAGGCGTTCCACCGCCGGCAACGCGGACGTGACCGCCGCGGGGAGGACGTCCCTTTCGTCGTTCCGGGGACCAAGATCAGTCACGTTGCAGCTGGCTAACGCTGCTTGACCGCTGGTCGAGCCATGTGGCCGCGGCCGTTGAGCGGCGCTCTTTCGAACTGACGGCGTCCCTGAGGCGTGCGGGAGCTCAGAAGGACGGTCGCAAGCTCAGTTGACGGTCGGCCCAGTCCATCCGCTGATTCTGACGGTGTGTGCGGCTGTACAGCCATCCGTACAGCCAAGCCGGTCGACGTACCCGGCGGAGGCCGGCGGGACGAGTAGTTCAGCAACGGTCATCGAGGTCGGCAGACAGCCGCCTTGATCTCACAGTCCCTCGGTATCGGGGTTCGAGTCCCGCTCGCGGCCGCAGCGGGCGTTGGCGGGCCTGGCGACGTTGTGTTGGTGCGGCGCGGCATACGGCGGTCGGGTTGTCTTTCTCGGCCGCAACATGGTCGAGGGCCTGCTGAGCTTCGTCGGACTCCTCTGGCTCGCCGCGTTCGAGATGTTCGCGTTGCTGTTCACCGTCACCACGGCCTTTGAACTGCGCCGGCGCAACTCGCCTCGTGCCGCCCTGGCGACCGGGCTGGTCGCAGTCGCCGGGTGGTCGTGACGATCGTGTTCGTGCTCTGGGTCGCAACGGCGACAAGCCAGACGGGCCCGTAGCGAGGGTCGACGCGCAGGTCCAGCGAGGCATCGTTTCCTTCCGGCGGTCACCCGCTGCTGCTCGGGTCGCTGCCGAGCCGTTCGAGGATGCCGGACACGTCTGGGGCTTGTACCGGCTCGGTGATGTAGTCGGTGACGGTTGACGTCGAGGTCGAACGCCACGGCTCGTTCGCCCAGGCGCTCCACCGCTGGGACGCGTTCAGCCCAGGCGGACGGCAGGCCAGGTACGCGGCGAGGATGTGGTCGACGCCCTGGCTGTTGCCCCGCCGACCTTCGGGCCGACGTGGCGGCCGCCAGTGGGATCCGGACCGACGTGGAGACGGTAGGATTTCGGCTCCTGCACGGAACGGGCCGTGTTCGGCCGGTCGCGCCGATTCGGCCTCGCCGGGCGCCGTGGCGTCCGGGACGAAGGGTGGACACCCCGGATGCACCAGCGGATCCTGCTGCGAGCCCGCAAGGGCCCGTTCGACGTCTACACCGCCGAGGAGACCTACGAGCGGGACTGGATCGGCAAGAACACCGGCAACCTGGTCTTCAGCCACGCCGCGCACAAGCTTCTGGCCACCCGGGCGGCAGAGATCACCCCGTCGCGGTTCCGGGCGGACCCGCGCGATGCCGACGAGATCAACGAGAAGTACGACGTCTTCGTGATCCCGTTGGCCAACGCGTTTCGCCACGACTACGCGAACCGGCTGATGTCGATGACCCGGCTGATCGAGCGGCTCAAGATCCCGGTGGTGGTGCTCGGGGTCGGGGCGCAGACCGACGTGGACGGGGACCTGGAGTACCTGCGCCCGATCGACGAGCCGGTGAAGGCGTTCTGCCGGGCGGTGCTGGACCGGTCGCACAGCATCGGCGTACGCGGCGAGATCAGCGAGACCTACCTGCGTACGCTGGGTTTCTCCGCTGTCGAGCAGATCGGCTGTCCGTCGATGTTCCTGCACGGCGACAGCTTCCGGGTCGAGAAGGCGAAGGCGACCCTGGGCACCGGGGATCGGCTCGCGTTCGTCATCTCGCCATACGTCCGCGCGTTGGCCCCGATCGTCCGCCGCCACCACCAGCGCTACCCGAACCTGCGCTACCTTGCGCAGGGCCTGTACACCCTCGGCACCCTGCTCTACGGCGACGCACCGAATTTGCGCGGCAAGACCGACGACATGCCGATCCACACCTCACACCCGCTCTTCGTCGAGGACAAGGTGCGGATGTTCGTGGACCCGTGGCCCTGGATGGAGTATCTCTCCGGATTCGACTTCGCCTTCGGCACCCGGATCCACGGCACCATCACGGCGCTGATCTCCGGCACTCCCGGGTATCTCCTCGCACACGACTCGCGCACCCTGGAACTGGCCCGCTACTTCGACATCCCGCACCGGTTGATGCGCGACGTACCGGCCGACGTCGATGCCGCCCAACTCTACGAGGAAGCCGACTACGCGGCCCTGAACGAGGGCCACAAGGAGCGCTTCGCGCGCATCACCGCCTTCCTCGCCAAGCACGACCTCGGCCTTTCGTTCGCCGACGGGGACAGCGCCACCCGCTTCGACGAGCAGGTCCGCCAGACCGTCTACCCGCAGGCGGTCCGGCCAGCCTCCGCCCACACCACCGACGAACTGCTGGCGCGCATGCAGTGGCTGCGGGACGAGAACCGGACGCTGCAGCAGAAACTCAAGGCACACCGCGCGCAGCCACTGCGCGAGCAGGTCAAGCAGGCGGTGGGCGGCCGGGTCCGCCGGATGCTGTCGCGCTGACCGGCGTACGCCTGTTCGGCAGCGGAGTAGCCGGCGCGGCGACGGTGCCCGGCCCGGTGCCGACGACGATCCCTCACCGTCCGGCCCACCGTGACCGTTCGTGTACGTCGAAGGGCCGTTGTCGACAGTGGAAAGCAAGACCTGCTGATCTCTGGCAGAGCGGGCGGGGGCACGATGATCCGCAGGCGATGCAGCGGCTGCTGCGCACAGCGGTGTGGGACGCCGAGTTCCATGCGCCGTCGGCGACGACGACAAGTCAGCTGGCCGTTCGGCCGCCGACCAACAACAGGGACTTGCCCACCGTTGTACGTGCGGCAAGTGCACGGTGGGCATCGGCGGCCTGCTCCAACGGGTAGGCGGCGCCGATCGCCGGCCGCAGCCGTCCCTCCGCAGCCCGTTCCAGCGCACGACCCAGCAGTTCGCGCACGGTTTCCCGGTTCGGGGGACCATCCAGTAGCGGAGCGAGCACCCGTATGCCGCGGCGCGCGGCCGACTCCGGGTCCGGTGCGGCGAACCCGTCGGCGGTGCCGTAGGTGACGAACCGGCCGCCGTCGGCCACCGCGCCCAAGGCGGCCGTGCCGAGCGGGCCACCCGCCCCGTCGTAGACCAACGCCGCACCGCCACCGGTCGCCTGCCGCACCCGGCGGATCCAGTCCGACCGCGTGTAATCGACGGTAGCCTCCGCGCCCAGCTCGCGGGCCAGTGCCAGTTTGACGTCGCTGGATGCGGCGGCGACCACCCGGGCACCGGCATCGACGGCCAACTGCACCAGCAGCGAGCCGGCTCCACCGGCAGCCGCTGAGACCAGCACCCATTCTCCCTTCTCCGGCCTGCCCAGCCGGTCCAGGCTGAGCGCGGTCACGCCGTCGTGCACCAGCGCGGCCGCCACCTCGATGGCCAGTCCGTCGGGCACCGGCATGGTCTCCTCGACGTCCGCGACGATCCGTTCGGCGTAACCGGTGCTGGTCCGTACGACCACACGGCGACCGATCCATGCCGGGTCCACCCCTTCGCCGGTCTCCACCACCGTGCCCGCTCCTCCGCCACCCGGCACGTACGGCAACGTCCGCGGGAAGAAGTCCTGGCCCCAGCCGCTGCGCAGCAGGGTGTCGAGGAGAATGACGTCTGCCGCAGCCATACCGACGACGACCTGGCCGGGTTCGGGTACCGGGTCGGGCAGTTCCGTGGGACACAGCACCTCCGGACCACCGAACACGGCCACCTGGATTGCGCGCATATGTAGCAGCACCCCTTGAATGAGACAGCGTCCCGGCCAGTGTTCAAGCTGAAGCTTGGTTGAGGTCAAGGCACGTGCTGAGGCAGCGATGACCCAGGTCACCACTACCAATTGATTCCGTGCGTTCTCTCGGTGCGATTCGGTCGCTACCTGCTTCCGAGGTACCGGATGGTCTGATCGGGGCACACGCGCGAGACATCAGGCGGCGTCCTCCGCACCGGCGGCCGTTCGTAGCGCGACAACCAGACTTCAAGAGCGGTGTTCACGCGCTGCGGCCTACGCGGTGATGTGCTGCCGCGGCAACGAGACGCCGGCGCAAGCCGAGATGGTCCCGGCGGCACCGCGAAATGCAGCACGAGTCGTTGAGGGGCCAAGATCGGATGCACGGAACCGCCGCGAGTTCCTTGGCGTGGCCTGCCGTTGCCGGACCCGGCATCACCGTGAGTACTCGGCATGCAGTTCGGCGTGCGGCCGGCGTCGGTCGGGGTGGCGGCGGGGTCTGCCCATGCCGATCTCGGCGCAGCAGTGCGTGCCTGGGACGCGAGCGCGATGGGCGGGGCACTCCTCGGCCAAGGCGCGGACCTGGTCGGCTTCCAACTCGAACGCCTCGCGGCTGCCGGTGAGCACCAACGTGTCGGCGGCGATGTCCCACCGCAGATGATCGCGGAACTCTTGATGCCGGACTCGCCGGTGATCATGGGTCGACCGCGCCGGCCACGCCTGACCGGGTAGGACGACGGTGTGTGGCCGACCGGTCCCCAACCGGGAACGGACCTGCTTCCACCGCGACGGCGGGAACGCGAGGCGGTGATGCAGCAGCACCAGGTCGAGCGGTCGCCCCCAACCGTGATGGTCAGGAAGTGTCGCGCGGCGTAGAGGAAGATAGAGGATCGTGTGCGGCGACCGGGCAGCCAGCCCCCACGCCAGCGCGAGCAGCATCGCTGTTTCCTTGTCGAGGCAGAACTGGGCGCCAAGACGGCCCTCGTACAGACCGGCGAACCCCGGCGGCCTTGCCGGCCGGATGACCCGGTGCCGATGGCGCCCGAGGTGGACGGTACTGACCATCACCGGCCATTCGTGTCCGCCCAACCGTCGACCCACTCCAGCAACACCCTTCAACCCTCGTCGTATCACCGTCCGGCAAGCATTGTCGCCGGACCCGGCACGACGCGGCGACAGAGTTACCTGACGGCGGGGAGCCCGACTCGGGACCGAGTACGCTCTCAGGCCGCTTCGCCATCCTCAAGGCGATTCCTGCATTCCCTGCGGGGATTCCGTCCTACTGGTGGCAGCGCGACTCAGCCAGGGCGGACAGGGAAGGGCTCGATCATGAAGATCGTCGTCATCGGTGGCCCCGGAGCAGTTCCCCCTCGACGAACTGGGACGGTCCGCCCTGGCGGCCCGGCACGATCCTCGTTCGGTGGTGAGTGACCCCGACGCCCGCTATTTCGGTGCCGCGCTGTCCGAACGCTCGGTCGTCCCCGCCGACGGCGCCCGCATCGCCGGCACCCGCCTCGACGACTGGCGAACGCGGGCGGCCCACGGCCGGCAGACGCGCCGCCTCAGCCCGAAACGCGCCGCTGCGATCGGCGTCAGGCCGCTGTCCGGGCGTGGACGAGAGGGTCGCCGACGGCCTCCTTCTGAGAGGGTCGCGCCACCGGCTCCGAAACTTTCGGCGCTCGTCGGTCGGAAATCCACCCTGCCGTCCGGCGCTCTTGCTGGCAGCGAGGTCATTGACGGATGACGGGGCAGTTAGTAGCCTCAGCGCACAAAATCATGGCATGTAAATATCTCGATAAGTTTCGGAGGCGACGAGGGCACCGACGACGGGACAACGACTGACCCGTCGGTGAGGCCACTCGCCGGATTCCGCCTGCGCGCCCGCGCCGGCGAGAACGCGCCACCCCACCGCCGCCGCCCACGATCACACCGCTGGAGGGCCGTTGAAACGCGTCCGGACCACCGCAGCCGTCATCGCCGCCGTCGCGCTCCTCCTTGCCGGTTGTGGGGGATCAGACGGCGAATCCGACTCGAAGACCTTCGAGTTCTGGTCGTTCGCCAACATCAACCAGAAGGCCGACGTCGACGTCTACACGAAGGCGCACCCGGATGTGCGCGTCAAGCTCACCGAGGTGGGCACCACGACCGAGACCGCGCAGGCGCTCACCGCCGCGCTGGCCGGTGGCAAGGTGCCCGACCTGGTGCTCATCCAGGCCGACGACCTGCCGAAGTTCATGCAGTCCCCGGACAACTTCGTCGACCTCACCACGCTGGGCGCGAACGACATCAAGGGCAACTACCTCGACTGGGTGATGGCGCAGTCGACGACCAAGGACGGCAAGATCATCGGCGTGCCGACCGACGTCGGCGGCTTGGCGGTGGCCTACCGTACCGACCTGTTCAAGGCGGCCGGCCTGCCCACCGACCGGGACGAGGTCTCCAAGCTCTGGCCGACGTGGGACGAGTTCATCAACGTCGGTAAGCAGTACGTCCAGAAGACCGGGAAACCGTTCGTGGACAACACGCCGACCAGCGTCTTCTTCCAGGCGGTCAACCAGGGCAGCCAGCGCTACTACAGCGCCGACCGCCAGCTGGACTACGACAACGAACAGGTCAAGGCGGCGTTCGACGTGACGCTGAAGGCCTTCAACGCAGGCATCTCCGCCAAGCAGGGGTCGTTCTCGTCCGGCTGGACCGCGGCCATGAAGAAGGGCGACTACGCGGTGGTGTGCTCACCGTCCTGGATGCTCAGCCAGATGAAGACCAACGCCCCCGAGACGAACGGTAAGTGGGACATCGCCACCATTCCCGGTGGCTCGGGGAACTGGGGCGGCAGCTTCCTCGCCATCCCCAAGCGCGCCAAGAACGCGAAGGCGGCGTGGAACTACATCTCCGAGATGCAGTCGCCGAAGGGCCAGCTGGACCACTTCCTGATGCAGGGCTCGCTGCCCACCACCCCGTCGGTCTACACGGACCCGAAGTTGGTCGGCAAGACCGACCCGTTCTTCAGCAACGCGCCGATCGGCAAGATCTACACCCAGTCGGTGCTGGGGATCAAGCCCTTCTACTTCGGCCCGCAGGACGGTCCCATCGGCACCGAGTTCCTCAACACGCTCACCAGCGTCGAGCAGGGCAAGGTGAATCCGGCAAACGCCTGGGACACCGCGCTGACAAACGTCAAGAACGCCGTACGCGAATGACGGAGGGCTGATGTGCGGCGGCCGGGTACCGCCCGGCCGCCGCGCATCGGGAGGGTGACGCTTTGACCACCATGCTCGGCCCGGCCCCGGTCCCACCGGACGTCCGCAGGCCCGCTCGCAACCGGCGGATCCGGCAGGGCGTACGGGAGTTCCTGGCGCCGTACGCGTACATCTCGCCGTTCTTCGTGCTGTTCCTGATCTTCGGTCTCTTCCCGTTGCTGTTCACCTTCTACATCTCCCTGTTCGACTGGGATCCCATCGGTGAGCACCGCTTCGTCGGGCTGGACAACTTCTCCGGACTCCTGCACGACCCGCGCTTCTGGGGGGCGTTGCGGAACACGTTCAGCATCTGGGTGCTGTCGACGGTGCCGCAGCTGCTCCTGGCGCTCGGCCTGGCGCACCTGCTCAACCACGCGCGGCTGCGGCTGGCCGCGTTGTTCCGGATGTCGGTGCTCGTCCCCTACGTCACCTCGGTGGCGGCCACGACCATCGTCTTCGCCCAGATGTTCGACCGCGACTACGGCATGATCAACTGGTTCCTCGGGCTGCTGGGCTTCGACCACATCGACTTCACGGCGTCGCTGTGGGGCAGTCACATCATGATCGCGACGATGATCGCCTGGCGCTGGACCGGATACAACACGCTGCTGTACCTCGCCGCGCTGCAGGCGGTTCCCCGGGAACTGTACGAGGCCGCCGCCGCCGACGGTGCGAACGGCTGGAAGCAGTTCCTGCACATCAGCATCCCCTCGTTGCGGCCGATCATCGCGTTCACAGTCGTGACGTCGACCATCGGCGGGCTGCAGGTCTTCACCGAGCCGCTGCTGGCCAACCCGGTCGGTGGGCTCACGTGCGGGGCGGCACGGCAGTGCCAGACCGTCACCCTCTACCTCTACGAGCAGTCCTTCGGGCAGTTCCACTTCGGCTACGGCGCGGCGGTCGGCGTCGCGCTCTTCGTCATCGTGGTGGCCTTCTCCGGACTCAACTACCTGCTGACCACCCGAATCCGTTCGGAGCGCCCATGAAGCCCGTACCCCCGAGCGCCAGGCCCAGGCGGGCCAGGCGGCGCCAGGCCAACCGCGTCCCGATCCCGGTGTACGCGCTGCTCACCCTCATGGCGCTCGTCAGCGTCTTTCCGCTCTACTGGATGTTCGTGGTGGCGACGACGGACTCCGCCACCGCGACGAGTCTCCCTCCGACCCTCACACCCGGTGGCAACTTCCTGCACCTGGCGGAGCTTGTCTTCACCATCGTGCCGTTCGTGCAGTCCCTGCTGAACAGCCTGATCGTCGCCGGCACGATCGCCGTGGGCCAGGCGGTGCTCTGCGCGTTGGCCGGCTTCGCCTTCGCCAAGCTGTCCTTCCCCGGCCGCAACACGCTGTTCCTCATCGTGGTGCTCACCATGACGGTGCCGGCGCAGTTGGCAGTGGTGCCGCAGTATCTGATCATCTCGCAGTTGAACTGGGTGGACAGTCTTCAGGCGGTGATCGTTCCCGGGCTGGTCAGCGCGTTCGGCATCTTCTGGATGCGCCAGCACATCGGCAGCACCATCGACGACGAGCTGATGCAGGCGGCGCGGGTGGACGGCGCGACCACCTGGCAGATCTTCTGGCGGATCGCCTTCCCGCTGGTCCGCCCGGCGGCGTACGTGCTGGGGCTGTTCACGTTCGTCTACGCGTGGAACGACTTCCTGTGGCCGTTCATCGTCTTGAAGTCGCCGGAGAACTACACCGTCCAGATCGCCATCAAGGCACTGCAGCAGAACCGGGACATCGATCTGGGCCTGGCGATGTCCGGCTCCTTCCTGGCCACCATTCCGCTGCTGGTGTTGTTCGTCTTCGTCGGGCGCCGCCTGGTGCAGGGCATCATGGAAGGCGCGTTCAAGGGGTGAGGTCCGGTGCCGTCCTGTCATCCGGCCGGCCGATAGTCGAACCAGTCGAACCCGGCGGTTCCCTCGGTGACGTACATGCCGATGACCCGGCCGGTGAACCCGGAGGCGACCTCGGTGGACAGGTATCGCCCGTCGAGTTCCGCCAGACACGACCAGCCGTCCCCGGTCTCGACCTCGAAGCTGATCGTGTCGCTGCCGGCGGCCGTGACGCCCACGAGGCCCGCCTGCGCCAGGGTGTCGGAGGAGGTGACCGTCGGGGGCAGCACGTCGGAGGTCCGGACGCTCAGTGCCACGGTCACCGCCCCCGCCGGCACCTGACATTCCCCGAACACCTGACGGAACGGCCCGACCCGGCCGATGACCCGGGCCCGTCCCCGCACGAGTTCCAGGTCGTAGTGATGGGCCTCGTCGATCCTGATCGTCAGGCCGCATCGGCCGGAGCCGGGGTCGATGCGGGCGCTGACGCGGCAGTCGTGGTGCTGCTGGCGGCGGCCGACGACTGTGGCGCCACTGCGGTCGAGGCTGTCGCCGGTCGCGTGCAGGGTCAGCCAGCCGGGCCGCTCGGTCAGCGACCAGGCCGAGGCGGGCCGGTCACGAGGAGAGATCCACTGAACGCCCAGCCGCTCGTCGTCGAAGTCGTCCCGGTCGTCCCACCCGCCCGTCCCCGCCGGGCCGGTCCCGGACGAGACGGGATCGACCACCGGCCACCCGTCGACCCAGCGCACCGGCACCAGGAACGTCTCCCGCCCCAGTACGTGGTAGGGCGGCCACTGGCCCCTGGGCCGGATGCCCAGCAGGACCATCCACCAGCTGCCGTCGGCGGCCTCGACCATGTCGGCATGTCCGGTCGCCTGCACCGGCCGGTCGGTGCCGCGATGCGTCAGGATCGGATTGGCCGGCCCGGGCTGGAACGGCCCGCGCGGCGAGCGCGCGCGGGCGACGCTCACCGCGTGGCCGGTGTGGGTGCCGCCCTCCGAGACGAGCAGGTACCACCAGTCGCCGACCCGGTACAGATGCGGTGCCTCGGGGTACTGGCCACCCGTTCCCGACCACATCGGCACCGGGCCCTCGAAGACCTCTCCCGTGCACGGGTCGATCCGGTACGACTCGACGCCGGACACCGTCATCCAGCAGTTGCCGTCGTCGTCCCACGCCAGCGACGGGTCCACGTGGGGCAGGTCCAGGTAGACCGGATCCGACCACGGGCCGGCGGGATCGGTCGCCGTGACGATCAGGTGCCGGTCGAGCGTGACGTTCGTCGTGACAACCCAGAACCGGCCGTCGTGGTGGCGGATCGTCGGCGCGTAGATGCCCCGCGAGGCGAGCGTGTCGGCGGGCAACCGGAGTTGACCGGGGCGGTCGAGCACGTTGCCGATCTGCCGCCAGCTGAACAGGTCGCGACTGTGGAAGATCGGAACACCGGGCGTGTACTCGAAGCTGGAGCACACGAGGTAGTAGTCCGCACCGGCGCGGCAGATGCTCGGATCGGGCCAGAAACCCGGGAGGATCGGGTTGCGGTAGCCACCGTCCGCGGGCTCCGGTTCCATGTCCGCTCCTCCTCGTACGATCGGCCTCTCATGAGTGTCGATGTCGCGAACCACCTCGGGCAAGCCGCGAGCGCACTGCGCTGCGACCGGGGCTGCGGAACCGGGGACGGGTGATGACGAGCCTGCGTCGCCGCCTGCCCAGCCGGCTCCGGCGCGCCCGCCGCCGGCCGTACCCCTTCACCGTGCGGCGCGGGCTGCGCGTGCCGATGGACGACGGCGTCGAGCTGATCGCCGACCTCTACCTGCCGGCCGGCCCGGTGGAACCGCCGCTGCCCACGATCGTCGTCCGCTCGCCGTACGGCCGCCACGGCTCGCTCACAGGCGCGCCGACGCTGGCCGGCGAGGGGTTCACCGTGCTGGTGCAGAGCTGCCGCGGTACGGGTGGCTCCGGTGGCAGCTTCCGGCCGCAGCTCGACGAGCAGCGCGACGGCATGGCCACCCACAGGTGGGTACGCCGACAGCAGTGGTTCACCGGCACTGTCGCGACGTACGGGGAGAGCTACCTCGGCTACACCCAGTGGGCCGTGGCGGGGCGGATGTGCCGGGACGATCCCGGGAACGCCCCCGATGCCCTGTGCCTGAACGTCACGATGGCCGACTTCGGCGCGGTCACCTGGACCAACGGCGCCTTCTCGCTGGGCGGCTCGCTCGGCTGGTCGCGCCTGATGGCTCTGCGGGGCATGCGCGGCGCCCTGATCAGGGCGCGGCTCGCCCGGCGGCCGGACCGGAAGCTGGCCGAGGCGTTCGACGTCCTGCCCCTGTCCCGCGGCGACACGGCGGCGGCGGGCCACCCGATCAGCTGGTATCAGGACTGGCTGGCCCACGAGAGGCTCACCGACGCCTACTGGACCCGTCAGTCGCACACCGCGTCGGTGCCCGACGTCACCGCACCCATGTACATGGCCACCGGCTGGTACGACATCTTCCTTCCCTGGCAGCTGCGCAACTACGCCCAGCTCGCCGCGGCCGGTCGCCCGCCGTGGCTCACGATCGGCCCGTGGGGCCACAGCGGCGAGCAGAGCCCGTTCCTCACCGAGTCGATCGCGTTCCTCAAGGAACACTTCGCCGGTACGCCGGCGGCCCGGCCGGCGCGCGTGCGCGCCTTCCTCACCGGCGCGGAGCAGTGGCGCGACCTGCCCGCGTGGCCGCCGCCGGGCACCGCCGCGCAGCTGTGGTACCTGCACCCGGACGGGCTGCTCGACCCCGCCGCTCCCGACGGGGGCGGCACCCGCTACACATACGATCCGGACCGGCCCACGCCCGCACTCGGTGGTCCCGGCCTGGGCCCGTCCTCCGGGCCGGTCGACAACAGCGCCCACGAACGCCGTACGGACGTGGCGGTCTTCCGCAGTCCACCGCTGGGCCATCCTGTCGTCCTCGCCGGGGAGCCGGTCGCCCGTCTCCGGTTCCGCTCGACGGCAGCCAGCGCGGACGTGTTCATCCGGATCTGCGACGTGCACCCCGACGGCCGCTCGATGACCGTGTGTGACGGCATCCGCCGCATCGGCGGCGTCGGCACGGCGGCTACCGACCCGCGGCCCGACGAGGACGGTTACGTCGAGCTGGACGTGCCGCTGTGGCCGGCGTTCCACCGCTTCGCGGCCGGCCACCGCGTCGCCGTGCAGGTCAGCTCCGGAGCGCATCCGCGCTACGCCCGCAATCCCGGCACCGGTGAACCTGCCGCCACCGCGACCACCACCGTACGGGCGCAGCAGGAGATCTCCCACGACGGCGCCCACCCGTCCCGGATCGACCTGCCGGTGTGGACGTGAACGGGCGCGAACGCACCGGCCGCTGCGCCGAAGGCATCTCAATCGATCGACAAGGAGGGCACCCGGATGGCATCGGTATTCCATGTGGCGACGAACGGTTCGGATCGCGCCGACGGCTGCGCCGAGCGGCCCTTCCGGACGATCAGCCGGGCGGCCGGAGTCGCGCAGCCCGGTGACACGGTGGTGGTGCACGCGGGGGAGTACCGCGAGTGGGTGAAGCCACGCCACGGTGGTCTCAGCGACTCCCGCCGCATCACCTACGAGGCGGCGCCCGGCGAGCACGTGGTGATCAAGGGATCGGAACGCGTCACGGGCTGGGAGCCGCTCGGCGGGACGGTGTGGCGGGCGGTCGTCGACAACTCGCTGTTCGGCTCGTTCAACCCGTTCGCCGAGGAGGTGACCGGCGACTGGATCGTGTACGGCAGGGATGCGCCGCGCCGGCACCTCGGCGACGTGTATCTGAACGGCGTGAGCTTCTTCGAGGTGGCGAGCCGGGCGGAGGTCGACGATCCGCCCCGGCGTACGGAGGTCGTCGACGACTGGACCCGGGTGACGCATCCGATCGGTGACCCCGACCAGACCCGGCTCGTCTGGTACGCCGAGGTCGATGAGCAGACGACGATCTGGGCCAACTTCACCGGCGCCGACCCGAACACGGAACTGGTGGAGATCAACGTACGCCGCAGCGTCTTCTACCCGGAACAGCCGCACCTGGACTACATCACGGTGCGCGGCTTCGAGCTGGCACAGGCGGCCAGCCCGTGGGCGCCGCCGACCGCCGACCAGCCGGGCCTGATCGGGCCGAACTGGGCGAAGGGGTGGGTGATCGAGGACAACGTGATCCATGACGCCAAGTGCTCGGCGATCTCGATCGGGAAGGAGGGGTCGACCGGGCAGAACCACGCGGCTCTGCGCGGCGACAAGCCGGGCTACCAGTACCAGTTGGAGTCGGTCTTCGCGGCCCGCCGGATCGGGTGGGACCGGGAGCACATCGGCTCCCACGTGATCCGCCGCAACACGATCTACGACTGCGGCCAGAACGCAATAGTGGGTCACCTCGGTTGCGCGTTCTCCACGATCGAGGACAACCACATCCACCGCATCGGCGTGAAGCGCGAGTTCTACGGCTACGAGATCGCCGGCATCAAGCTGCACGCGGCCATCGACGTGGTGATCAGGCACAACCGGATCCACGACTGCTCGCTCGGCACCTGGCTGGACTGGCAGGCGCAGGGCACCCGGTTGTCCCGCAACGTCTACCACGACAACTGCCGGGACCTCTTCGTCGAGGTCAGCCACGGCCCCTACCTGGTCGACCACAACATCTTCGGCTCGCCCGCCGCGCTGGAGCTGTTCAGCCAGGGGGGTGCCTTCGTCTGCAACCTGATCTGCGGCACGGTGCGGCTGGAGCCGGTGCTGGACCGCGCCACGCCGTATCACCTGCCGCACAGCACTCAGGTCGCCGGGTACGCGGTGATCTACGGCGGCGACGACAGGTACGTGGGGAACCTCTTTGTGGGCGGCGACCCGGGCGCGGCCTACGGGATGGGCGCGGAGGGTGAGGGACCGCCGCTGGCCGGCACCGCCGGATACGACGGCCACCCCGCGTCGTTCGACGAGTACCTGGCCCGCCTCGACGAGCAGCCGCCCAGCGACCAGCAGAAGTACGTCGAGGTGAGACAACCGGTGTACGCCCGCGCGAACGCCTACGCCGCGGGTGCCCGCCCGTTCGAGGGTGAGCGGGAGCCACGGGTGCTGGGCACCGCTACGGCGACGGTCGTCGACGAGGGCGACGGGGTCTGGCTCGTCACCGACCTTCCCGAGGCGTTCGACGAGGCACGCATCGGCGTGGTCACCGGCCGGGACCTGGAACGGGTCCGGTGCGCCGACGCGGACTTCGAGGAGGCGGACGGCAGCCCCGCCGTCATGGACGTCGACCTGCTGGGGGAACCCCGGCAACCGGGACGGGACGGCGCCGTCGGCCCGATCGCCTGCCTCGCGTCCGGGGCGTGCCGCACCCGCATCCTCTGACGACGGACCCGCGTACGCGAAAGGAGACGGTGACGCCCGGCCGGCGTCACCGTCTCCGTCGACCTCAGCCGCGTGCGGCCCAGTCGCCGAGGGCCCAGTCGCGGACCTCGGGCATGTCCTCCAGGTGCTCCACCACGTACGCCTCGTGGCGGTCGAGCTGACTGCGGCACCACGCCTTGAGGTCCGCCGCACCGCGTGGCAGACGCTTGGCGTTGTTGATGGCGTCCATCACGAGGTGGTACCGCGACGCCTTGTTGCGCACCGTCATGTCGAACGGGGTGGTGGTCGTGCCCTGCTCGATGAAGCCGCGCACGCGGAACCGGTCCGCGTCCGGGCGGCCGTGGACGAGCTGGTGGATCGCGCCGGGGTAGCCGTGGAAGGAGAAGACCACGTCGACGTCGTCGGTGAACAGCTCGGTGAACAGGGTCTCGCTCATGCCGTGCGGGTGGTCCTTGGGCCGGACCAGGGTCATCAGGTTGACCACGTTGACCACGCGGACCTTGAGACCGGGCAGCCGCTCGCGCAGGATCTGTGCCGCCGCGACCGTCTCCATGGTGACGACGTCGCCGGCGCAGGCGAGGACGATGTCGGGATCGCTGGTGCCGTCGTCGGTGCCGGCCCACTCCCAGATCCCCGCGCCGCGGGCGCAGTGCTCGATCGCCTCGTCCATGGAGAGGTACTGCAACTGCGGCTGCTTGTCGATGACGATCAGGTTGATGTACGACCGTGACCGGAAGCAGTGGTCGGCCACCGACAGCAGGGTGTTGGCGTCCGGCGGCAGGTAGACCCGGGCGACGTCGCCGCGCTGGGTGAGCACCACCTGGATCAGGCCCGGGCCCTGGTGGGAGAAGCCGTTGTGGTCGTTGCGCCACGCCGTCGAGGTGAGCAGCACGTTGAGACTCGGCACCTTCGCGCGCCACGGCAGGTGCTTGGCCTCCTGCAACCACTTGCCGTGCTGCACGGTCTGCGAGGCGCTGACCATGGCGAACGCCTCGTAGGTGGCGAACATGCCGTGCCGGCCGGTCAGGTTGTAGCCCTCCAGCCAGCCGTGGCAGTTGTGCTCGCTGAGCACCTCCATGACCCGGCCGTCGCGGCTGATCGCCACGTCCTCCGGTGTCACCCGCTCCATGAAGGCGCGGTCGGAGACGTCGAAGACGCCGCCGAGGCGGTTGCTGTTCGTCTCGTCCGGACAGAACAACCGGAACCGGTCGGCGTTGCGGGCGTAGATGTCGCGCATCATCTCGCCCAGCTTGCGCGTCGACTCGGCCCGCTGCTGCGCCGGCTGGGGCACCTCGATCGCGTAGGAACGGAAGTCCGGCAGGTCCAGGTCCCGGGTGAGCAGCCCGCCGTTCGCGTGCGGGCTGGCGCTCATCCGCAGGTCGCCGTCGGGGGCCTGGTCCCGGACCAGCGCCACGGGCGCGCCGGTGGAGTCGAACAACTCCTCCGGACGGTACGACCTGAGCCAGCGCTCCAGCAGCGCGAGGTGCTCCGGATTGTCCTTGACGCCGGACAGCGGCACCTGGTGGGAGCGCCACGTCCCGGTGACGGTGACCCCGTCGACGGCGTCCGGCCCGGTCCAGCCCTTCGGCGACCGCAGGACGATCAGCGGCCAGGTCGGACGCGTACCGTCCCAGGAGCCGTCACGGGCGGCGGTCTGGATGTCGCGGATCCTCGTCCAGGCGGTGGCCAGGGCGGCGGCGAAGCGGTGGTGCATGCCGGGCAGGTCGGAGCCCTCGACCTCGATGACGTCGTAACCGTGGCCCCGCAGCAGGTGGCGAACCTCCTCGGGGTCCTTGCGCCCCAGCACGGTGGGACCGGAGATCTTGGCGTCGTTGAGGTGCAGGATCGGCAGGACCGCGCCGTCGCGCTCCGGGTTGAGGAAGGACACGCCCTTCCAGGAGCCTTCCAGGGGCCCGGTCTCGGCCTCGCCGTCGCCCACCACCGCGATGGCCAGCAGGTCCGGGTTGTCCATGACCGCGCCGAACGCGTGGACCAGGACGTAGCCCAGCTCACCGCCCTCGTGAATGGAACCCGGGGTGGTCACCGACACGTGCGACGGGATACCGCCGGGGCTGGAGAACTGCCGGAACAGGCGCAGCATCCCGGCCTCGTCCTGGCTGACGTCCGGGTAGATCTCGCTGTAGGTGCCCTCCAGGTAGCCGGCGGCCACCAGTGCCGGCCCGCCGTGACCCGGACCGGCCAGGTAGATCGCCTGCTGGCCGGTGTGCCGGATCAGCCGGGAGACGTGCGCGTAGATCAGCGACAGGCCGGGGCTGGTTCCCCAGTGACCGAGCAGGCGCGGCTTGATGTGTTCAGCCGAGAGGGGCTCGCGCAGCAGTGGGTTGCCCTGCAGGTAGATCTGACCGATGGTCAGGTAGTTGTTCGCCCGCCACCACGCGTCCAGACGGGCGAGTTCGGTGTCGTCGAGTTCGGCGAGCGTACGGAGTTCGGATTCGACCGCGGTCACCGTGCTTCCTTCCACTGATCTCGTCTTGTCCGGACCCAGCCTAGGCCCGGCGGCGCCCGGCCGCGGGGGGCCGCAGGCCGGAAGCCGCGGGACCTTCGGCCCTCGCCGGCAACCGCCGCGCACCGCCGGGCACATTCATGACGTTCGTTCCGCGCGCTGCTTGATACCCAGCAGCATCCGGCGCTCCATGACCAGACTGCCCGGTTCCATCACCATTCGGTACGCGGCCCGGCCCGGTCCCGGACGCCCGGCCAGGGAGATCCGGTTGCGGCTGATCAGCCGGGTGCCCGCGCCGTACCGTCGCAGGTGGAAGCCCCACACCCAGGCGCCGTCGGCGGACCGGAACACCAGCGTCCGGCGGGGGTCGAGGATCTCGACCCGCATGGCCGGCCCGTTCCTGTCGAGCGGTAGTTCGTCGCCGCCGGCGAGCTGCTGGAACTGCGGCAGGATCCGGTCGGCGCTGTGCATGTCGAGTCCGAACAGGTTCTCGATCCAGTCGTAGGTGTAGGCGCCACCGCGACCGCTGCCCATCTGCACGAGCCAGGGCCAGACCGCCTCGGGTGGCGCGTCGACGGTGACCGCCCGGGTGGAGACGATGTCCGGATCGGCGAGGAGCTCGTCACCGGGCAGCGTCGCGTCCACCTCGGCCGCCGTGGCTCCCCAGGTGAGCCACCGTCCGGGCCGTCGGAGCACTGTTCCGTTCATGACCTCTCCCTCCTGAACGAAGCGGCGGTCACCGCCGCGTCAGCCGGTGGTCGCCGGTCCGTAGTACGCGGCGCGCATCAGCTCCTGCATGTCGCCGAGCATCGGCATCCGGGGGTTGGCCGGGGCGCACTGGTCCTCGTACGCGTTCAGCGCCTGTTGCGGCAGCGCCGCGAGGAAGGCCCGCTCGTCCACGCCCACTGCCGCGAACGACGGCTCGATGCCGACTTCGTCGCGCAGGCGCTCGATCGCCGTGGCCAGGGCTTCCACCGCTTCGGCGTCGGTGGCGGCGGGGAGCCCGAGGGTACGGACGATGTCGGCGAAGCGTTGCGGCGCCCGGTAGGTCTCGTACCTGGGCCAGCCGGTGAGCTTGCTCGGCACGGTGCCGTTGTACCTGATGACGTGCGGGAGCAGGATCGCGTTGGTGCGCCCGTGTGCGACGTGGAAGGTGGCACCCAGGGTGTGCGACATGGCGTGCACGATGCCGAGGAAGGCGCTGCCGAACGCCATGCCGGCGATCGTCCCGGCGTTGTGCATCTTCTCGCGGGCCACCGGGTCGGCGGCGCCCTGGTGGACGGCCCGGGCGAGGTTGCCGAAGATGAGCCGGACGGCGTGCAGAGCCAGGCCGTCGGTGAAGTCGTTGGCGTAGACGGACACGTACGACTCGATCGCGTGGGTGAGCGCGTCGAAGCCGCTGTCCGCGGTGACCACCGCCGGCAGGTCGGCGGCCAGGACCGGGTCGACGATCGCCACGCTCGGCGTGAGGGCGTAGTCGGCGAGCGGGTACTTCTTGCCGGACGCGGTGTCGGTGATGACCGCGAACGGGGTGACCTCGGCTCCGGTGCCGGAGGTGGTCGGGATGCAGACGAGCTGGGCCAGCGCGCCGAGGGTGGGGAACTTGAAGGCGCGTTTGCGGATGTCGAAGAACTTCTCCCGCAGATCGGCGAAGACCACCTCGGGGTGCTCGTAGCGCAGCCACATCACCTTGGCGGCGTCCATCGCCGAACCCCCGCCGAGCGCGACGATGGTGTCCGGGCGGAACGAGCGCATCGACTCGGCGCCCCGGTCGACCGTGCGCACCCTGGGCTCCGGCTCGACGTCGTCGATGATCTGCAGGGCCACCTGCTCGCGGCGGCGGTGCAGCACGGACAGCACGCGGTCCACGTACCCCAGTCTGGTCATGGTGTGGTCGGTCACCACGGTGACCCGGTGCACGTCGGGCATGTCGGCGAGGTAGCGGATCGCGTTCGGCTCGAAGTAGATCTTCGGCGGAACCTTGAACCACTGCAGGTTGTTCGTTCGCCGGGCCACCCGCTTGATGTTGATGAGGTCGACCGCCGTGACGTTGTGCGACACCGAGTTGTGGCCGTAGCTTCCGCAGCCCAGCGTCAGCGACGGCAGGAAGGCGTTGTACATGTCGCCGATGCCGCCCTGGGAGGCCGGTGCGTTCCAGATGATCCGGACGGCCTTGACCCGGCGGCCGTACGCCTCGGCCAGGTCGGCGTCCCGCGTGTGGATGACGGCGCTGTGACCCAGGCCGTCGAACTCGACCATCTGCTCGGCGTACCCGAAGGCCTGGTCGTGACCGGTGGCGGGCAGCAGGGCGAGCACCGGGCAGAGCTTCTCCCGGGTCAGCGGCTCAGCCGGGCCGACCCGGTCGACCGGAACCAGGATGATCGAGGTGTCCGGGTCGACCGGGAAGCCCGCGTGTTCGGCGATCCACGTCACCGGCTGCCCGACCACGTCCGGGTTGAGCTTCCCGGAGCCGAAGAGCAGCTTCTCCAGCAGAGACTTCTCCTCTGGCGTCGCGATGTGGGCGTGCAGTCGCCGGAACTCGGCGAGGGCCGCCGGCCGGATCGCGTCGTCGATGATGACCGCCTGCTCGGAGGCGCAGATCATGCCGTTGTCGAACGCCTTGGACAGCACCACGTCGTTGACGGCGCGGGCCACGTCGGCCGACGCCTCGATGTACGCGGGGACGTTGCCGGCTCCGACGCCGAGCGCCGGTTTGCCGGTGGAGTAGGCGGCCCGCACCATCGCGTTGCCACCGGTCGCCAGGACCACCGAGACGGCGGGATGCCGCATCAGCTCGTTCGTCGCGGCCACCGACGGCTCGTCGATCCACTGGATGCAGTGCTCCGGCGCTCCGGCGGCGACGGCGGCGTCGCGGACCGTGCGGGCCGCCTCCGCGCTGCAGCGCTGCGCCGCCGGGTGGAAGGCGAAGATCACCGGATTGCGGGTCTTGAGGGCCAGCAGCGCCTTGAAGATGGTGGTCGAGGTCGGGTTCGTCACGGGCGTCACCGCGGCCACCACGCCCACCGGCTCGGCGATCTGGGTGATGCCCGTGATGTCGTCCTGCGCGATCACTCCGACGGTACGGATGTCGGCCATGTGGTTGGTGACGTGCTCGCAGGCGAAGATGTTCTTCACCGCCTTGTCCTCGAACAGGCCTCGGCCGGTCTCCTCGACCGCCAGCATCGCGAGTTCGGCGTGTCGGCCGAGCGCGGCCACCGACGCCTTCTTCACGATCTCGTCGATCTGTTCCTGGCCGTAGGAGTCGTAGCGGGCCAGCGCCGTGAGACCGTTCTCCACCAGGGTTCCGATCATGCTTCCGCCCTCCATCGGTCCGTCACCCCGAACATAGATCTCCGGCGATCAATGCGGGCACGGCCGATGGACCCGCGAGGACGGGACCACCGGCCCGCGCCCGTACGCGTGGGCTACGTGACCCTGTGCCGGGACCGGCGAGGCAGCGTCAAGGTGCCGGTTGTGGCGCCGCGGCCGGCCCGCGCTTGGCCCGCTGGATCTGCTCGTAGACGCGGGTCCGCAGTTCGGTGAACCGGGGCAGGGCCCGGGTGGTGAGCTGATCGCGTTCCCGTGGGAGGTCGACCACGAGGTCCTCCTGCACCCGGGTCGGCGAGTTCGACAGGACGAGCACGCGTTGGCCCAGATACACCGACTCGTCGATGTCGTGCGTCACGAAGACAGTGGAGATCCCACGGGTCAGGTGCAGTTCGCGGACGAGATCCTCCAGGTCCGCGCGGGTCTGCGCGTCCACGGCGGCGAACGGCTCGTCCATGATCAGCACGTCCGGCTGGTACGCGATGGCGCGCGCGATTGCCACCCGCTGCTGCATCCCGCCGGAGAGCTGCCACGGATGGCTCCGCGCCGACTGCGGCAGCCCGACCGCGTCGAGGGCGTCGGCGACTCTCCGGGCGCGTTCGGCGCGGGAGAGCTTCTTGTGGCGAAGCGGAAGCTCCACGTTGCCCCGGACCGTCAGCCACGGGTACAGGCTGCGGCCGTACTCCTGGAAGACCACTGCCATCGCCGGGCTCGGGCCGGTCACCGGCGACCCCTCCATCTCGACGAGGCCGCTGGTGGGCCGGATCAGCCCGGCGAGACACTTCAGGAGTGTGGTCTTCCCGCAGCCCGAGGGGCCGACGACGCACAGCAGTTCGCCGGGATCCATCGTGAAGCTGAGGTCTCCGATCGCCTCGACCTCGCCCCGGCCGGTCGGGTAGACCTTCCGCAGGTGCTCGACCCTCAGCAGGGGGCTCCCGTCAGCCACGGGTCACCTCCTTCATTCCGTGGTACCAGCGCAGGACGCGGCGTTCGACGACACCGAAGGCCACGGCGAGGACGACGCCGATGAGGCCGAGCAGCAGGATGCCGCTCCACATCTCGGCGATGAGGTAGTTCCGTTGGAAGTAGGCGATCCGGTAACCGAGGCCGGCGGACGACGCGAACATCTCCGAGATGACCATGAGGATCAGGGCCACCGAGAGCGCCTGCCGTACGCCGGTCATGATGCGCGGACTCGCCGCCGGGAGGATCAGCAGCCACAGCCGGTCCCACCGGGAGATCCGGAACGAGTACGCGGTCTCCGTCATCACGCTGTCGGTCGCCCGGACGCCTTCGATCGTGTTCAGCAGGATCGGCCAGATCGCGCCGGACACGATGACGACGACCTTCATGGTGTCGGTGGTGCCGAGCAGGAGCATCGCGACCGGAATCAGCACGGGTGGCGGAATCGCGCGGAAGAACTCCAGCAGTGGTTCGAGGAGTTCACGCAGCGGGCGGAGCCGGCCGATGACGACGCCGGCGGCGACGCCGAGGAGGATCGACGCGAACAGGCCGGCCAGTAGCCGGTACAGGCTCGGCAGGACGTCGTCGACGAACGCCGGGCCGATCCACGTCTGCCGGAACGCGTCGAGGAGCGCACGGGGGCCGACGAGGAACCGGTTCGTCGACCGGGTGGACCAGACGGCCCAGAGCCCCACGGCCAGGACGGGAAGCCCGACCGCGTACAGGATGGTCTCGGCGGCCCTGACGCCCAGGTCGCGGGGACGGGCCCGGCCCGCGCCGACGGCCGTCATCGGGCTGCCTCGTCCGCCAGCACCGACTGGTGCCAGGCCAGCGAGCGGCGTTCGACGAAGCGGAACACGACGTTCACCAGCAGGCCGAGGAGCCCGGTGACCACGACGAGGCCGTACAGGCCGACCGCGTCCCCGGAGGAGCGGGACAGCTCGATCATGCGCCCGAGGCCCGGGTTGCCGATCACCATCTCCGCGGTCACGGCCAGGATGAGTGCGACAGCCGCGCCGAGGCGCAGGCCGGTCATCAGGTACGGCAGTGCGGTCGGCAGGACGAGGTACCGCAGACGCTCGGCGCGGGTGAGGCCGAAACTCCGCGCGGTGTCCCGGGCGACGGTGTCGACGTCGGCGACGCCGTAGATCACCTGCACGAACACCTGCCAGAACGCCGCGTACACGATGATGACGAGCGCGGCGCGCATCTGCAGGCCGAACATCAGCACGGCGAGGGGGATCAGCGCGACCGACGGCACCGGCCGCAGGAACTCGACTGTCGTGTGCGTCGCGCGACGCAGGAACGGCACCATCCCGACCACAGTCCCCAGCGCGACCGCCGCGAGCGTCGCCACCGTCAGGCCGATCGCCCACGACGTCATGGTGAGCCGGACCCGCCGCCAGAACGCCAGGTCGCGGACCTCCTGGACCAGCCACCCGAGCACGTCGGTGGCGTACGGCAGGTAGTCCGGGTCGACGAGTCCGAGCGTCGGGACCAGTTGCCAGACGACGAGGAACCCCAGCAGACCCACGGCGCCCAGCAGGATCTTGCGCATCGGCCGGCTACTGCTGCTGGATGAGGCGGTCGAAGTCGGGTCGCCGGTCGAGGACGCGGTACTTCTGCGCGAGCGTCGCCAGTTGCTCCAGGCCGGCCCGGTCGAGCTCCCACCCGAACTCGGGCAGCCGCACGGAGTCCGCCACCGCCTCCGGCAGTTCGAGATTGTCCTTGATGGCCTGACGCAGGTCCTTCTCGTTCGCCGGATCCTTGGCCCAGGTGAGCGTCTTCTTCATCGCCGCCGAGAAGTCCGCGACCAGTGCGGCGTCGGAGTCCTTCAGCTTGCTCGACGTGATCGTGGTCAGAGTGGTGAGTCCGGGAACGGTGGCCTGGTACGGGGCGACCACGAGGACGTCACCGCGTTTGCGCATCTGGGTGATGAACGGTTCGGTCACCCAGGCGGCGTCGATGTTGCCGGCCGCGAGCTGGGCCGGCGCGTCCGGGAAGGCCACCTCGACGAACTTGACCTTGGCGGGGTCGCCGCCGTCCTTCTCGACGGCCGCCATGATGGTGACGTCGCCGGCCGCACCCAGGCTGTTCACCGACACCTTGCGCCCCGCGAGCTGGGCCGGCCGGGTGATGCCGGACTTCGCCGACGCGACCACGGCGTTGATGTCGTCGCCGTCGGCGTAGGACGACGCGTAGTTCCCGATGATCGCCACACCGAGGTTCTGCAGGTCGGCGCGGAACGGGCCGAACGGCTGGCCGATGGCGAAGTCGATGTCGCCGTTGATCAGGGCCGGGATGGCCTGCGCGCCGCCCTGTGCGGGCACCACCTCCACGTCGAGCCCCTGCTCCCGGAAGATGCCCGCCTTGATGCCGCCCCACAGCGCGGCGGTCTCGCTGATCGGCAGCGCCGCCACGCGAACCTTCCGCAGTTCGCCGCTCGCGCCGGGGGACGGATCGGTGGCGTCGGAGTCCGTACAGCCGGTCAGGGCGATCGCGACGCCGGCGAGAACAGCGAGGGCGGTGACCTTCTTCATCGACGAGCCCTTCCGTGCGAAGCGCTGGTGCATCCGGAGGAGTGGGGGCCGGCGAGGAGAGGTGAACCATCCGACCGCGTCGATCAGCGTCATGCAGAAGTGATTGATTGTCAAGAATTCTGATAAGGCGAATCGCAATGCGGAACGAGTGGTCGACCTCGATGTGAATACGCCTTGACGCGTGACGATTTTGTGACCAAACTGTGTGGTTGGTGGGGCGGCGGCGGAGGGAGCGACGACTTGGCGATCGTGATCGTGGGCGCTGGTATCGGTGGCCTCACCACCGCGCTCAGCCTGCATCGGGCCGGCTTCCGCGACATCGCCGTCTATGAGCGCGCCGCCGCGCTGCGCCCACTCGGCGTCGGGATCAATCTGCTTCCGCACGCCGTCCGGGAGCTGACCGAATTGGGTCTCGGCGAACGCGTGGAAAGGCTCGGCGCCGCGCCCGGCACATTGGCGTACTACAACCGGTACGGTCAGCAGATCTGGAGCGAACCCCGCGGGCTGGACGCCGGATATCGCTGGCCGCAGCTTTCCGTGCACCGCGGCCGGTTCCAGATGGAACTGCTCGCCGCGGTACGGGAACGGCTGGGGGCCGACGCGGTGCGCACCGGGCACCGGCTCGTCGGCGTCCGGGACGGCGTCGCCCGCTTCGAGACGGCAGCGGGGGAGGTGAGCGTCGCCGCCGACCTGATCGTCGGTGCGGACGGCATCCACTCCGAGCTGCGCCGGCAACATCAACCCGGCGAGGGCGCGCCGATCTGGAACGGGCTGACGCTGTGGCGGGGGACGGCGCGGGCACCCGGATTCCTGGACGGACGAACCATGATCATGGCGGGGGACGCGGAACAGAAGTTCGTCGCGTACCCGATCGGTGCCGGCCTGATCAATGTCGTCGCCGAGCGGCGCGGGCCCGGTTTCGCCGGGCCCAACGCGGACTGGAACCGGTCGGTCGACCCCGCGCCCGTCGTCTCCCTCTTCGCGGACTGGCGTTTCCCGTGGCTCGACGTGCCGGAACTGCTGGCCGCCGCCGACGAGATCCTCGAATACCCCATGGTGGACCGCGACCCGATCGACACCTGGACCCACGGGAACACGACGCTGCTCGGGGACGCCGCACACCCCATGTATCCGAACGGCTCCAACGGGGCGTCACAGGCGATCCTCGACGCGCGTACCCTCGCGTTCCACCTCGCCGGCGCGCAGACGGTCCGGGCGGCGCTGGACGCCTACGAGGCGGACCGGCGGCCGGCGACCACAGCGCTCGTGCTGAGCAACCGGCGGCAGGGCCCGGAACAGGTGATGGTGCTCGCCCGCGAGCGCGCGCCCGACGGGTTCGACCACATCCACGACGTCATCCCGCCGGAGGAGCTGACCGAGATCGCCACCGGGTACAAGAAGGCGGCCGGCTTCCTGCCCGCCGATCTCAACGAACGGGTCTCCCTGACGCCGACGGTCTTCTCGGGCGTCCTGCCGTGACTGCCCCGGAACCGGCCGAGCTGGACGCGGCGCGACTGGCGTCGGTGATCTCACCGCTGCGCCGCACGCTGCTCGCCGCCGCCCGGGCCGCCGAACACCTGCCGGAGATCCCGGACGCGCAGATCGAGATCGTGCGGGCCCTGCCCCGGGGCACCGTGTCCGGTCCCGGTGAGCTGGCCGAACGACTCCGCCTGAGCCGCTCGACGGTCAGCAACCTCCTGACCACGATGGAGAGCAACGGTCTCGTCGAGCGACGCCCCCGCCCCGGCAACCACCGCCACGTCGACGTCCTCGCCACCCCGAAGGCCCTCGACCTGTTCGACCGCTTCGACCTCGCGAGCGGAGACCTGGTCGCCCGCGCCGCGGCCACCCTGCCGGCGGCGGACCGCGCGGCCCTCGCCGCCGCGGTGCCCGCGTTGGAACGCCTCCGCGACGCCCTCGCGCACACGAAGGACACCCCATGAGTACGCGCCGACCCGCCGGCCGGGACGCGGTGAGTGCCCCGGCGGTGCCCGGTCTGGAGGCCGCGTTCGAGGTCGAGGCCCGGCTCGGGGCGCTGGAGGACCACGGGGTGACCCGCGCCGGCCACCGTCGCGTCGTGCCGATCGTCGGCGGCCGGGTCACCGGCCTGTTCGAGGCCGACATCCTGCCCGGCGGCGCCGACTGGCAGGTGATCCGCCCCGACGGCGCCATCGAGATCGACACGCGCTACTCGGCGCGCACCGCCGGCGGCGGCCACGTCTACATCCGCACGTTCGGCGTCCGCAGCGGCCGCCCGGAGGTCCTCGACGCGTTGCTCCGCGGCGACGCGGTCGACCCCGCCGAGTACTACTTCCGCCTGGGCGTACGACTGGAGACGTCGGTGCCCGCGCTGGCCGTGCTGGAGCAGTGCGTCTTCGTGGCGTCGGCGATCCGCGAGACCGACCGGGTGCGCTACACCGCGTACCGCGTCACGTAGCGCGTGATTCACCCGATCAGCTCATCGGCATGTGCGCCAGGGCGCGCTTGTCGGGCTTGCCGCTCGGCGCCACCGGAACCCGCTCGATCCACTGGATCGTCCGCGGGACCGACGCTTCCCCCAGTGCCCCCGCCACCGCCGCGCGCAGCCGCCCGGCGTCCGGCGTGTGACCGGCGGCGGGCACCACGTACGCGTGCACCGCCTCCCCTGCGACATCGTCGGGACGGCCGACCACGTACGCCTCGGCGACTGTCGGGTCGGCGGCGAGGACCCGCTCGATCGGGCCCGCGTACACCAGGTTGGCCTGCACGATGACGACGTCCCGGATCCGGCCGAGCAGGTGCAGGTAGCCGTCGCCGTCGCGCCGGGCCAGGTCGCGGGTGCGGACCCAGCCGTCGACGAACACCTCGGCGGTCTCGGCCGGGTCGTTCCAGTAGGCGGCTGCCTGCGCCGGTGTGCGGACGAACAGCTCTCCCTCGGTGGCGGGACGGCCGTCGGCGTCCCGGATGGACAGCTCGGTCACCGGGGGAGGCCGGCCGACCGAGGCGAGCGCGGCCGGGTACGCCAGCATCTCGGCCGGCGTCACCATCGTGATCATGCCGGTCTCGGTCTGGCCGTAACCGTGGAAGACGACCGGGCCGAGCACGTCGAGCGCCTCGGCGAGGCGGCCCGGTGCGAGCGGGGAGCCGGAGACCAGCAGGGCCCGCAGACTGCTCAGGTCGACGGGGTCGGTGCGCTGGTCCCGCACGAGCTGGTACAGCTTGCCCACGGTGATCACGCTCGCGGTCGCCCGGTGCCGGGCGATCATGCCGGGGAGACCCGGGGACCGGGCCGCGACCAGGGTGCCGCCGGCGGCCAGGGTGAGGATGCCGTACTCCAGCATCACCTGGCTGCTCAGCGAACCGAAGACGAGATAACGCTGGAGCCGGGTGGCGAGGTCCGCGACCGCCGGCGGCCAGCGGTCCGGGTACGGCGCCCAGGCCGCGCTCATCGCCGCGTACGTCTGCGCGCAGCCCTTCGGGCTGCCGGTGCTGCCGCTGGTCCAGATGATCCGCGCGACGTCGTCCGGGCGTCCGGCGGCGATCAGCGGCCTTCCGTCGTCGGGGTTGCGTGCCAGTTCGGCGACCCGGGCGTCGTCGACCAGGAGCGAGTTGCCGCCGAGCTGCCAGGCGCGGTGGGCCGGGCTGAGGTCGGGGCGGACCCCGGAGACCCGGGCGCCGACCGCGAACGCCGCGATGATCGCCGCGAACGCCTCCGCGCTGACGCCCAGCCGCAGGGCCACCCCGACGCCGGGGCCGGCACCGGCGGCACGGAGGCCGGCGGCGATGCGCCGGATCATCCGGTACATCTTGGTCGTGGTGACGGCCCGGTCGCCGTCCTCGAAGACCGGCCGGTCGTCACCGGCGGCGAGCAGGTCCAGCACGGGCTGGGGCCAGACCTCAGCCGACATCGGAGAGGACGCCCTTGACGAAGAGCACGAGCGGCTGGTGGTGGACGTCCGGCAGGTTCCAGTGGTTCTCCAGGTTCTCCGCGAGGTGGTGCACCGCGACGACCCGGCCGCCACGGTGGACCCGGACGACCGGGTGCAGGTAGCTGGCGTCGTGCGCGTGCGCGGCGTCGTTCTCGGCGATCCGCGGCACGGTGATGTCGAAGGGGTCGACCTGGTCGTGGTCCGGCCCGTACTCCAGCGTGACCACGAACGCGAACGGCTCCGGCCCCAGGCCGCCGTCGTGCAGGTACGCGACCGGCACCTCCTCGTGGTAGCGCGCGGTGTCGCCGGAGACGACGACGACGTCGCCGAGGACGGCGAACTGCTGCCACAGCGCCGACGTGCGGTTGATCCGGGCGATGATCGCGTCGGTGATCGCCTCCGGGGTGACCTCCAGCGGCGTGGCCGGCCATGCCGTGTCGTGGTGGCGGGCGCCGAGGATCCGGTGCAGGGCACGGACCCCGTACCGGAAGCCGTGGATGAACCCGTTCGTCGAGCGCTTGAAGTCGCGCTGCTGGGTGAGCGTGCCGGCGAAGTACAGGCCGGGCACGTTCACCGACTCGTACGCCGAGGTCTGCTCGGGGAAGCGGTCGTTGATGACGAGCCGGGGTCGGGCGGACGGGTCGAAGATGCTCGCGTCGAACCGGAACCCGGTGCAGAGGATCACCCGGTCGTAGTCGATCCGCCGGATCGCCTCGACGGTGCGGGCGTACCGGAAGTCGATCCGGAAGCCGCCGTCGTCGCGCCGGGCGATCCGCTCGACCGTGCCGTCGAGGACCGCGTTCTGCGACTTGAGCTGGTACGTGTCGAGGAAGTTGTTGTTCACCGCGCGCAGGTGCCCGACGTAGTGCGACTGCCACGCCAGCTTGACCGAGTGCGGGCCGGCGACGTGGATCACGGCGGCCGTCTCGACGAGCGCGTCGGCGGTCTCGAACGCGGAGTTGCCCTTGCCGATGATGAGGACGCGCTGGTCGGTGAAGTCGTCCGGGTCGACGCTGACCGTGTCGTACCGCTCGGCGAGTTCCGCGCCCTCGATCGGCGGGACGTACAGCTGGGACACGCCGGTGGCGACGACCACGCGGCGGGCGGTGACTGTGTCGTCTCCGGCGTGGACGGTGAACAGCTCGCCGTCGCGCGCGACCCGGGACACCCGGGTGCCGTACCTGACCCGCAGGCCGCGGGCGACGTCCGCGAGGTAGCGCACCAGGTCCGCGGCGTCCGGGAAGTAGCGCCGGCTGTAGTTCTTGAACAGCAGCGCCGGCTCGTCGGTGAGCAGTGAGTTCCAGTCCGCCCGCAGGTTGAACTCCGGGTCGTCGGAGCCGGTCCAGACCTTGTTGATCGAGATGAGTTGCCGGTGCCGGGGGTAGGTGGTGAAGAACGTGCCCGGCGCCGGGCCGGCCTCCAGGACCAGATAGTCGCGGCCGTCGCGCTCGAGCAGGTGAGCGAGCTGCAACCCGGCCGGTCCGGCTCCGATGATCAGATAGTCGAGCGTCATGCGCCGCAACGTAGCGACTCGATCTCAGAGCGTTCTGAGAATTCGTCTCTAGGGTGCGATCGCATGACGACAGAGGTGGACCTCGATGTCCCACTGCGGATCGCCGATCTCCGCGCCGCCCGCGACCCCATCAAGGTCGTGGCCGGCCCGCAGGTCCGCGACCGGGTCACTGCCGCCCGTACCTTCTTGTCCACTGTGCTCGGCGACGACCGCGCGGTCTACGGCGCCACCACCGGCTTCGGCGCCCTCGTCGGGTACGCGGGCCGCGCCGACCTGCGTGACCAGGCCGACAACACGCTCGCCCACCTCGGCGCCGGTCAGGGCCCGGACCTCGACCCGGAGGTGGTCCGCGCGACGCTGCTGCTGCGGGCCGCCTCGCTGGCCCGCGGCGCGTCGGGCGTGTCCCCGCACGTGATCGACGCGCTCGCGGCGATGCTCGCGACCACGTTCGTGCCCGCGATGCCCCGGCTGGGTTCGGTCGGCGCCAGTGGTGACCTGATCCCGCTGGGCGCGGCCGCCCAGGCGTTACGGGGCCGCGGCCACGCCTACCTGGACGGGGTACGGATGCCCGCGGCCGAGGCGCTGAGGCTGGCCGGGCTCGAACCGCTGCCGCTGGACGGCCGGGACGCGCTCGCCCTCGTAAACGGCACATCCCTGACCACGGCGGCGACAGCGCTGGCACTGGACGCGGTCCGCGCCGCACATCGGGCGGTCCAGGTGCTCACCTGCCTGCTCGCCGATCTGCTCGGCAGCGACACGCAGTTCCTCGACGCCCGGCTGCTGCGTGCGTACGGCCATCCGGGCGCGATCGACGTGGGCGCGCGGATGCGACGCGTCAGCGACGGACTCGTCGCGTCCGGCGGACGTCCGTTGCAGGAGCCGTACAGCATCCGGTGCACGCCGCAACTGCTCGGCGCGGCCGAGGACGCCCTGCGCTACGTCGACGCCGTCGTCGCGGCCGACCTCGCGAGCATCACCGACAACCCGCTGTTCTTTCCCGGCGACGACCTCGTGGTGCACGGCGGGAACTTCTTCGGGCAGCCGGCCGCGTTCGCCGCCGACGTGCTGTCGACGGTCGTGGCGCAGGTCGGGAACCTCGCCGAACGGCAACTGGATCTCCTCGTCGACCCGAACCGCAACGGCGGCCTGCCGCCGATGCTGGCCGCCGGCCCCGGACAGCAGCACGGGCTCCAGGGGGTGCAGCTGGCGGCCACCGCGCTGATCACCGAGATCCGCCGGGACAGCGTGCCCGCCAGCATGCAGAGCGTGCCGACCAACCTGCACAACCAGGACGTCGTCCCGCTCGGCACCCAGGCCGCGCTGCGGGCACTGGACCAGGCCAAGCTGCTGCATCTCGTCGTCGGGTCGCTCGCGCTGGGTCTGCGCCAGGCCGCCTACGTCGGTGCGCGTACGCCGACCGCGTCCGGCTGCGCCGGTGCGCTCGCGGCGGTGGCCGCTGTCGTACCGCCTGTCGACCCGGACCGGCCGCTGGACGGTGACGTGCGGCGCGCGGCAGACGTGATCGCGGACTTCTCCGTTTCCTTCTCCTGAGAGTGGGCGCACATGACGCTTGACTACCTGATCGTCGGGGCCGGGCCGGCGGGCCTGCAACTCGCGGCTCTGCTGGAGGCCGACGGCAAGCGCGACTATCTGGTCCTGGAACAGGCGGACATTCCGGGGGCGTTCTTCGCCACCTTTCCCCGCCACCGGCAACTGATCTCCATCAACAAGCCGCGCACCGGCTCGGACGACCCGGAGCTGAACCTGCGGCTGGACTGGAACTCGCTGCTCAGCGACGACCCGGCGCTGCGGTTCACCGGCTACACCGAGCGGTACTTCCCGGACGCCGACGTGATGCTCCGCTACCTGGCGGACTTCGCCGCGAAGACCGGCGTACGGGTCCGGTACGGGACCCGCGTGACGTCGATCGGCAAGGCCGACGGGGTGTTCGAGGTCCGGGCGGGGGAGGAGGTCTTCCGGGCGCGCCGGCTGGTCGTCGCCACCGGCGTCTCCCGGCCGTACCTGCCGCAGATCCCCGGGCTGGAACTCGCCGAACAGTACGCGGACATGTCCGTCGACCCGCGCGACTACCTCGACCAGAAGGTGCTGATCATCGGCAAGGGGAACTCCGCGTTCGAGACCGCCGACAACCTGATGGAGACCACCACGCTGATCCACGTCGCCGGGCCGAGTTCGGTGCGGATGGCCTGGCGCACGCACTACGTGGGGCACCTGCGCGCGGTGAACAACAACTTCCTGGACACCTACCAGCTGAAGTCGGCGAACGCGATCCTGGACGGCGAGGTCAGACGCATCGAGCGCGACGACGCCGGTTACGCGGTGACGTTCTCGTTCTCCCGCGCGAACGAGGTGGTCAAGGAACTGCGGTACGACCGGGTGCTCGCCTGCACCGGGTTCGCCTTCGACGCGTCCGTCTTCGACGACAGTTGCCGTCCGGAACTCGCGATCAGGGGCCGCTTCCCGGCGCAGACCCCGGCGTGGGAGTCGGTGAACGTGCCCGGCCTCTACTTCGCCGGCACGATCAGCCAGGAACGGGACTTCAAACGCTCGACGAGCGGCTTCATCCACGGCTTCCGCTACGCCGTCCGGGCGCTGCACCGGATCCTGGAGCGACGGTACGGGGACACGCCGTGGCCGGCGGAGAAGCTGGACGCCACCGGCGAGTCGATCGCCGACGCCGTCGTCGCGCGGGTCAACCGCACCTCCGCCCTGTGGCAGCAGTTCGGCTTCCTCGGCGACGTGGTCACGGTGGCCGGGACCGACGCGCGCTACCACGACGAGGTGCCGGTCGAGTACTTCACCGGCACCGGCCTGCGCACCCCCGACCACGACTACACGGACGCCTTCGTGGTCACCCTGGAGTACGGCCCCGAGCACGACCGGGTGGATCCGTTCGACGTCACGGTCAGCCGGGTCGCCCAGGACGTCCCCGGCCAGGCCCACGACGCGGCCTACCTGCACCCGGTCGTCCGCCACCACCGGGCGGGCCGGGTCGTCGCCACCCACCACCTGGCGGAGAACCTGGAGAACCGATGGGATCGGCCGGAGACCCACGTCGCGCCGCTGGTCGCGTTCGTCGACCGCTGCCTGAGCGGCGTCGAGGGCTGAGATGCGTCCGCTGGACGGCACCGCGCTGGACGGCCCGGCGCTGAACCTGGCCGAGCTGGCCGCCGACGCGCGGGGCCGCCTGGACCCGGTGCACTGGGACTTCTTCGCGGGTGGGTCCGGCGAGGAACGCACCGTCCGCGCCAACGAGGCGGCGTTCGCGCGGCGCTACCTGGTGCCCCGCGTCCTGCGCGGCGCGGGCCGGCGCGACCTGCGGACCTCGCTGCTCGGCACGCGGATCTCGATGCCGGTGCTGATCGCGCCGACCGCGTTCCACCGGCTGGCCCACCCCGAGGGCGAGGTGGCCACCGCGCGCGCCGCCGCCGAGGCGGACACGATCATGGTGGTCAGCATGGCGGCCACCCGGCCGGTCGAGGAGATCGCCGCCGCCGGCGGGCCGCTGTGGTTCCAGCTCTACCCGCAGGCGGACCTCGACTTCACCGCGTCGGTGGTGCGGCGGGCGGAGGCGGCCGGCTGCTCGGCCCTGGTCGTCACCGTCGACTCGCCCGTGTTCGGCCGGCGGGAACGCGACCTGCGGCACGGCTTCGTCGACCTGCCGCCCGGGCTGGTCTGCGAGAACATGCGCGACGCGAGCGGCCGGGTACGCGACATCGGGATGGACGCCGGGCTGGACTGGGCCCGGATCGCCTGGCTGCGCGAGGTCACCACGCTGCCGATCCTGCTGAAAGGGGTGCTGCATCCCGCTGACGCGGCGCTGGCCGTCTCGTACGGTCTCGACGGTCTGCTGGTCTCCAACCACGGCGGCCGGCAGCTCGACGGGGCGCTCGCCACCCTGGACGCGTTGCCGGCGGTCGTCGAGGCGGTCGGCGGGCGGTTGCCGGTGCTGCTCGACGGCGGTGTCCGCCGGGGAGCCGACGTCCTGGTGGCGCTGGCGCTCGGCGCGAGCGCGGTGCTGGTCGGACGCCCGGTGCTGTGGGGGCTCGCGGTGGGCGGCGCCGCCGGGGTACGCCACGTGCTCGACCTGCTGCACGCCGACCTCGACCGGGCGCTGGCGCTGGCCGGCGCCACCGGTCCGGCCGACCTGCGCGGTGATCTGGTCGCCACGGTGGCGTGCGGATGAGCGCCCTGATCGTCCTGCTGGTCCTGGCGGGGATCGCGTGGACCGTCCCGTACTGGCTGCCCCGGACCGTGGTCCGGCTGCGGGAGTGGGTGTTCGTCAAGGTCAACGGCGTCGAGGGCGTACCGGTGCCGGGCCCCGCAGTCGGGGTGGAGCACTTCGAGCGGGTGTACTCCGATCCGGCGGCGGACGGGCGTAGCCGGGGGGCCGGGTTGTCGGACCTGTTCTGGTACTGGCTGGCGCCCGGACCGCACATGCACCAGGAACATCTGGAGCCGGGGGAGCGCTACCGGACCGTGGCCGCGACGACCCGGCGGGTGCTGGCGGTACGCCGCGGGCGCTGCGACGACCTCGCGACCGCCGCCACCCGGCGGGTGCTCGACCGGTTGCCGGCCGGCCGGACCAGCCACGTACGGCTGCGCGACCTGATGATGCCGGTCTGGGCCGAGGTCTACTACGAACTCGTCTTCGGTGAGGCGTGCCCCGATGACGCGCGGGCGCTGATCGTCGCCAACGCCGACGACGTGGTCAACGGGCTCAAGTGCACCGGCCTGCGGCACATGCGGCGGCGCGACCGGCTGACCGCCTATCTGCACGACCGGATCGAGGCGGGTACCTGCCCGGTGACGCTGCCGCCGCCGTTCACCGCCCAGGAGACGGCCTGGTATCTCCAGGGCGCCTTCTTCAACACCGCTGTGGTGCAGATGTCCGAGGCGATGGCGCACGTGCTGCTCGCCCTCGCCACACATCCCGATCTCCAGCGGGGACTCGACGACGACGAGGCGCTGGACCGGGTGATCGACGAGACGTTGCGGGTGCACCCGCTCTTCGGCGTGGCGCACCGGATCACGTCGGCGCCGATCACGCTGCCCACCGGCGTTTCCCTGCCCGCCGGAACGGTGCTGCTCTTCAACTACCTGGCGTTCCACCGCGGCGGAGCCGCCGGGGACGACCGGTTCGACCCGGACCGGTGGCTGACGCTCAAGCGCGGCGACGCGCACTTCATCCCGTACGGGGTCACCGCGAACCGGGCCTGCCCGGCCCGCGGCGTCGCGCCGGTGATGCTGCGCGCCGCGACCCGCGAGGTGCTGCGCCGGTACGTCCTGACCTCCTCGGCCTCGCACACCCGCTCGCTGCCCAGCCGCGGTCCGGCGTATCTGACTCCGGCCGGGTGCACCGGTCCGGGGCGGCTGCGGCTGGCCGCGATGCGGTCACGGGACCGGTGGGCAGACGCGGGCCGCAGTGTGCGGCAACTGGTGTTCGGCACCTGGATGGTGATCGACGCCCGCCGGCAACGGTTGTGCACCGACTACTTCGAGAGGGCTGCCCGATGACACCAACGGAGCTGGCGCCGCGGTTCTTCATCGCGGTCACCGTGATCCTGATCTTCTGCAAGGGGGTCGCCTGGCTTCTCGGCAAGGCGGGCCAGCCCGCCGTGGTCAGCGAGATGCTCGCCGGCGTGCTGCTCGGCCCGTCGCTGCTCGGGCTTCTCCTGCCGGACGTGCAGAACGCCCTTTTCCCCGCCCCGCTGCTGCCGGTCCTCTACGTGGTGGGTCAGGTCGGCCTGGTGCTGTTCATGTTCCAGGCCGGGTACGCGTTCAGCGCCCACCGGGTCACCGGACTGGCCGGCACCGCCGGAGTGATCTCACTTGCCGGGGTCACCGCGCCGCTCGTGCTGGGGGTGCTGCTGGTCCTGGTGACGGCGGGCGCCGTGCCGATCCGGGCCGACGGCACGTCGCTCGGGGTCTCGGCCGCGTTCGTCGGCGTCGCGCTGGCCATCACCGCGTTCCCGATGCTGGCCCGCATCATCACCGAGCACGGGCACGCCGGCACCCGGCACGGCACGCTCTCCCTGGCCAGCGGCGCGATCGACGACATGGCCGCCTGGATCATGCTGGCCGCCGTCCTGGCCTTCGCCTCCGGCGAGGCCGGCCCCGCCATCGTCACCGCGGGCGGGGCGCTCCTCTTCGGACTGGTGCTCTGGCTCGGCGGGCGTGCGGTCACCTCGACGCTGATGACCCACCGCGCCCTCAACGACCGCGCCCGGCTGCTCGGCACCGTCGCCCTGCTGTTCCTGGTCGCCTGGTACACCGACGAGATCGGGCTGTACGCGGTCTTCGGCGCGTTCGCGGTCGGCGTGGTGATGCCCCGCACCGACAACACCGACAAGGTGGTGGGCACGCTCACTCCGGTCGCCGCGACGCTCTTCCTGCCGTTGTTCTTCACGTACTCGGGTCTGCGCACGGAGTTCGGGCTGCTCGGTTCCCTGCCGGTGCTGCTGTTCGCGCTGGCCTGCGTGACGGCGGCGATCGCCGGCAAGTTCGGTGCCTGCTGGGCGGCGGCCCGGTTCCGCGGTGAGCCGCAGGGTGTCGCGCTGCGGGTCGGCGCGCTGATGAACGCCCGCGGCCTGATGCAGCTCATCGCGCTGAACGTGGGACTGGAGGCGGGAATCGTGAACCCGTCCCTGTTCACGGTGCTGGTGCTGGTCGCGTTGGTCACGACGCTGATGACGACGCCGGCGCTGAGCTGGATCGAGCGCCGGGAGGCGCAACGGCCCGACAGCGTCCGCACCCCCGCGCTGGCGGTTTCAGATAGTTGAAGATGCAAATACCGACGCTTCCATCGGTCCTCATCTATGGGATCGTTAACATATGCGGGGCGGAAGATCGAACCGGCTGCTGCTGGTCGAGGACGACGCGGATCTGACCGAGATGCTCACCGAGACACTGGGTCATGAAGGCTACCTGGTGGACCGGGCCTTCGACGGCCAGCGCGGGTTGCATCTCGGGCTGACCCGCTCGTACGACGTGATGGTCATCGACCGGATGCTGCCGGCGCTCGACGGCCTCGACCTGGTCGCCCGGCTACGCGCCCGGGCGGTGCCGTCCCGGACGCTGATGCTCACGGCGCTCGGCACCGTCGACGACCGGATCGCCGGGCTCGACGCGGGCGCCGACGACTACCTGGTCAAGCCCTTCGACCTCGACGAACTGAGCGCGCGGGTGCGGGCGCTGTGCCGGCGTACGCCCGAGCCGACCGACGTGCTGCGCATCGGCGCCGGGGTGCTCGACCTGGGGCCACGCGAAGCGGTGCTGCCCGACGGCACCCGGGTGGCCCTGTCCACCCGTGAGTTCGAGCTGCTGCGTGTGCTGGCGGCCCGGCCGAACACGGTGCATCCCCGCGCGGTGCTGCGCCGCAAGGTCTTCGAGGAGGCCGCGGCGGCGTCGATAGTCGACACCTACGTCTACTACCTGCGGCGCAAACTCGGCCGTGCGGCGGTACGCACCGTGCACGGCCTCGGCTACCGCCTCGGAACGCTCTGATGGAGGCGGTCGAGCAGACGATCGTGCGGCGGACCCGGCTCCGGATCGGCCTGTTCGTCGGCCTCACTATCGGCGCCCTGCTGTTGCTGGCGGGCGGCATCTCCTACGCGGTCCTGGTCCGCGGCCAGGACGCGCAGATCCAGCGTGAGCTGGCGTGGGGCACCGAACACGGCACCATCGCCGGCCCGCCCGCCTGTAGCTGGATCTTCGAGTACGAGGGCGCCACCGTGCACACCGGCGCGAACCCGCCACCACCGGGCTTCCCGCTGCACGACGCGCTGGCCACGGTGGCGGCCACCGGGGCCACCGAGATCACCACTGTCACGCGTAACGGGACGACCTACCACGTGCGCACCGAGGCCCGCGGCGACGGTGTGGTCCAGGCGGTGTTCGACGCCCGCTTCCAGCTGTCCGACCGCCGGCACCTCCTGCTCGCCTTCAGCCTCGCGGCTGTGGTCGGGCTGCTCGCCGCCGTGCTGACCGGCATGGTCGTCGGCCGGCGTGCCGTCGCGCCACTCGCGGAGGCCCTGACTCGGCAGCGCCGCTTCGTCGCGGACGCCAGCCACGAGCTGCGGACCCCGATCGCCCAGGTGCACACCCGGGCCCAGCTGATCGCGCGGCGGGCGCGCCACGACGGCGCCGCCACGAACCTGGACGACCTGGAGCGACTGATCGGCACCACCCGCCGGCTCGGCGAGATCGTCGACGACCTGCTGCTCTCGGCCCGTCTCGCCGCCGCTCCCGCCGACCGGGAACCGGACCCGCCGGTCGACCTCACCTCGCTGATCGGCGCGACGCTCGCCGCCGAGGCCGAACGCGCGGCCGAGCGCGCGGTGACACTCACCCTGGACACCCCCGCCGCTCCGCTGCCGGTGCCGGGTGTCGAATCGGCCCTGCGCCGGGTCGTCGGCGAACTGCTCGCGAACGCGCTGGCCCACACCCCCGCGGGCGGCCGGATCGACGTGACGCTCCGTGCCGTCGAGAACGTCGCCGAGATCGTGATCGCCGACACCGGGAAGGGTTTCGACCAGGCGGACGCCCGCCGGATCTTCGACCGGTTCCACAGGGGCGCGGGCGCCGGCGACCGCCGATTCGGCCTGGGACTGGCCCTGCTCCAGGAGGTCGTGACGAGTCACCACGGCACGATCGAGGCCGAGGGCCGGACGGGGCGGGGAGCCCGCTTCACCGTGCGCCTTCCCATGACACGATCGCCGGGCCTGACGGGCAGGACCGCGTGGATCGGGCACCGTCGGATGCGGCAACTCGGAGCCGGTACGTGAGCGCGGGCCGCTGGGCCGTTGCCGCTGTCGTCGGGCGGTCCTGGTCAGCGCACCGCCGGACCGGCGACGGGCCGGTCGTCGGTCCGCCCGGTGCCGTCGTCCTGCCCGGCGTCGTCGGCCCGGCCGGCGTCGTCGGCCCGGCCGGCGGGCCAGCGCGATGCCGGTGGGTGTCGACATCAGCTTCAGCGTCATCCGTGCGGGTCCAGCCGCCAGGCCGCCCAGCTCTCCGCCTCGAGGTCTCCGTACGCCCCGGTCGGCTGGTAGAAGACCTCCAGCCGGTCGTACTTGCCGAGAAGCTCGGAGCAGTGACGGAGCGGATCGTCGGTCACCTGCCGCAGCAGTGTGGGATTGGTCGTGAAACCTCTGATGAGGCAGTCCTCGGCGGCGGCCCGTATCTGCTCGGAGTCGCCGGAGTCGAGATAGATAGACGTCAAAGCAAAATCCTTCCGATAAGAAGGCATTCGTTGACAGGATTTCGCACTGAGGCTGCGCTCAGTAGAGCATGTGGCCGGAGGGCCTGCAACATTTCATCGGCGCATGCTGATCTTCAGGGATGTGAACCAGCGGCGTGAACGCGAGCTGTTAACAGATCCGAAACCGGTTTTACGTCTTCTGTCGTATGGGCGGCCGAAGCGGCCCTGAACAGGCATCAGGCCGACGAGGAGACGCGCTGTCGGGCGGTGCCGAACGGCTCGGAAAGGGCGGTCCGTCGGGGCGCTCGGTTAAAACTGCGTAAACGATCCTCGGCGCTTCAGGAGGTCGCGAAATTGGCGGAGAGCGATGTGACCAGGCAGCGCGCGGAATCGCGGATCGCCATTATTGGAGGTTGGCCGTCGCTGGGATCGATGTTGCGACGGCTCCGCGAGAGGGCTCATCGGAGGAGACTTCTCAACGAGAATTGGGCAGGCTCCTGGACCGGTATAGCCCGAGCCTACTCGACCGGTACAGTGGCCGCCACCGGAGCGAGCCCCCCGGCCGGCGACGGTCTTCAGCCTCGGTAGCCGTGCTGGTGGCCGGCGCCCTGCGGGGGCGTGCCGTACGAATGCGGGGAGTACGAGTGCGGGGAGCCGTCGGCGGCCGGACCGATGTGCAGGATCGCCGTCGGAGCATCGGCCATGCTTCCAGCGGGCGGCGCCGGCAGCCAGGCCGCCGGGGGAGCCGCCGCATCCGCCACCGCGCCGGCCGCGTTCCTCCGCCGCACCAGCACCAGCGCGAGCGCGCCCAGGCCCGCAGCGACCAGCAGGCCGCCCAGGAGGAACATCGACGTACTGCCGCTCTCCTCGCCGGCGGCCTTGAACGTGGGCGGCGTCGTCGCGGGGACGTCGTCCTCGGCCGCCGCGGCGAGAGGGCTCGCCTCCGCGGTGGGCGACGGCGACGTCGTGGCCGGCGTGGCCACCGCGGCAAGGGTCAGCCGTACGGTGGCGACGTCACCGGCCCTGCCCCGTACGGTCGCGCGGGCGGTGCGGTAGCCGTCCATGGCCGCACGGACCGTGATGGATCCCTCGGCGATCGTCCGGCCGGCCTTCGAGGTGATCGAGAACTGGCCGCTGCGGTTGCTGGTCGTCCGGTACTCGTGACCGGCGCTGTCCCGGATGGTCAGCTCCGCGCCGCCGATCGCCTTTCCGTCGGCGTCGCGGACCCGGCCGGTGACCCCGCTCACCCCGGCCGCCGGTGCGGCCCCGCCGGTGGGCGAGGCGCCCGGCCCGTGGACGTAGACCATCTTGTAGGCGTAGCTGTTCTGCCCGGCGAGCCGCACGCCGACCGAGATGTTGAGGCCGGTGGTCTCGCCCGGGTGGGCATCCGGGGCGACGAGTGTCGCGCCGAAGGTCTGGCTCTGGCCGGGACCGAGCTTCGGCTCGACCCGGCAGCCGGTGGCGCACTGCAGGCCGCCGCCCACCACCACGATCGCCGTCTCGGCCCGGCGTCCGCTGTTGGTGACGCGGAACTGCACGCGTACCGTCTCGCGGGGCTTCACGTTCTCCGCCGACACGCTCAGGATGCTCACCGTCTCCGGCGCGGCCGTCGCCGGTGTCGCCGCCACCGCGAGCGTCCCTCCGGCCAGCACGGCCAGCACGGCCAGCACGGCCGGTACGGCCGCCCGGGCCCGTCGGAAACGTGAGCGCGTCGTCACTTCCCACCACCTTCGCCGAGAGCGGGCAACATCGGTCGATGGAGCCGCGGGCCACTATGCCCTGTGTCGGACGGGTCGCGCGACCCGCCCCCGGGAGCGGCGACGGCCCTCCGCACTGGATCGCCGCCGACGTGGAGGTGACGTACGAGCCGAGGTCGCGGGCCGCCCGCCGCCTCGGGCCCGGAGCGCTTGTCGGTGTCCGGTGTACCGCACGTTCGCGGAACGCTTTTCGGTAGGTTCGTCGCATGAGTGACGACACCTTCCGGTCGGTGGAGATCGAGCGCACTAGCGTGGGCAGATACGTGGCGCGCAACGCCCGCGGCGGCGAGCTTGCGATGGGTACGGGGGAGGACGCGACCTTCACGCCGGTGGAGCTGCTGCTGGCGGCCCTCGGCGGCTGCACCGCCGTGGACGTCGACCACGTGACCAGCCGGCGCGCCGAGCCGACCCGGTTCGCCGTCACGGTGAGCGGCGACAAGATCCGCGACCCGGAGAGCGGGAACCGGATGGAGAACCTCACCGTCACGTTCGCGGTGACGTTCCCGGACGGTGCGGACGGTGACCGGGCCCGGGAGATGCTGCCACGTTCCCTGCGGCAGTCGCACGACCGGCTCTGCACCGTGTCCCGGACGGTTGAGCTGGGCACGCCCGTCTCCATCGTGGACGCGACGGCCGCCCCGGAGTGAATACCTTGACACTCGTCGATGTTAACGAGAACATTGCCGTAACTTTCAGGTAATGCCGTTGCCACGAGTGTCACGGGTGAGGCGAGCCGCCGCGGCCGGCCGGTGACGACCAGGCGCAGGAGGTTCTCGGTGACAGGGAGCGCTCGGAGAACGCGTACGGCGGCGGTCGTGGTGTCGGCGGCGCTGGCCCTCGCCGCGGGGGTGGTGGCCGGGACGCCCCCGGCGTCGGCGGCGACGGTCGACACGTCCGCGGCGTACGTGTTCGTGAACCGGCACAGCGGCAAGGCGATGGACCTGTACGACTGGTCGACGGCGGAGAACGCGCCGGTGAACCAGTGGACGCGCAACGACCTCGCGGTGCAGCAGTGGCAGTTCGTGGACGCCGGCGGCGGGTTCTACAAGGTGCGGTCCCGGCACAGCGGGAAGGTGCTGGAGTTGCCGGCCGGCGGCGACGGCACCCAGCTCGTGCAGAGCACCGACCGCTCGTCTGCCACCCAGCAGTTCCGGTTGCAGGACTCCGCGGGCGGGTTCGTGCGGTTCGTCAACCGGCAGTGGAACAAGGTCGTCGACGTGTGGCAGTGGTCGACCGCCGACGGTGGCCGGCTGGCCGGCTACGCCGATCTCGACGCCGCCAACCAGCAGTGGCAGCTGATCCGGCTGGGCGGCGGCACGCCCACCCCGGCGCCGACCACCCCGGCACCGGCCTACCCGCAGCCCGGCCGGGTGTCCGGCGACATCGGCGTCCACGACCCGACCGTGGTCAAGCGGCCCGACGGCACCTACCTCGTCGCGCACACCGGTGACAACGTCGCGCTGAAGACCTCCGCCGACCGGGTCACCTTCCGCAACGCGGGTGCCGTCTTCCCCGGTGGCGCGCCGTGGACCACCACGTACACCGGGGGAGCCCGCAACCTGTGGGCCCCGGACCTGTCGTACCGCAACGGGCGCTACCACCTGTACTACTCGGCGTCGACGTTCGGCTCCAACCGCTCGGCGATCTTCCTGGCCACCAGCACCACCGGGAACGCCGGGAGCTGGACCCACGAAGGGCTGGTCGTCGAGTCGCGGACCACCGACGACTTCAACGCCATCGACCCGAACCTCACCGTCGACGACCAGGGCCGCTGGTGGCTCAGCTTCGGCTCGTTCTGGTCCGGCGTCAAGATGATCCCGATCGACCCGGCCACCGGGCGCCGGCTCGGCACCGCCATGTACGCGCTCGCGAACTACGGTCCCGGCATCGAGGCGCCGGTCCTGGTCAAGCGCGGCTCCTGGTACTACCTGTACGTCTCGTTCGACAGGTGCTGCCAGGGCGCCGCCAGCACGTACCGGATCATGGTCGGTCGTTCGGCGAGCCCCACCGGGCCGTTCGTGGACCGCGCGGGCCGGGACATGCTCGCCGGGGGCGGCACGCAGATCCTGGCCTCGCACGGCAGCGTGCACGGCCCCGGCCACCAGGCCGTCCTCGCGGACACCGACGGCGACGTCCTCTTCTACCACTACTACGCCGACGACGGCGCGTCGCTGCTCGGCGTCAACCGCATCGGCTACGACGTCGCTGCCTGGCCCTACGTGTACTGAACCGCCCACCTGGGAGGGCGCACATGTCGCCTCGGCACTTCCTCCACCCGGCCCGCCGCCGTACCGGCGAACCGGCCCGCCGGCGTCTGCGGCCGATCCTGGCCGCGGCGCTCGCGCTGCTCACCACCTCGGCCGGCCTCGCCGTGCCCGGCCCCGCACAGGCGGCGCCGGCCGTGAACCACACCAACCCACTGGTGAACCAGCGGGCCGACCCGCACATCGTCCGGCACACCGACGGCTACTACTACATGACCGCGACGGTGCCGCAGTACGACCGGATCGTGCTGCGGCGGGCCACCACGCTGCAGGGGCTGGCCACCGCCACCGAGACGACGATCTGGCGCCGGCACACGAGCGGCGAGATGGGCGCCCACATCTGGGCTCCGGAGATCCACTTCATGAACGGCAGATGGTACGTCTACTTCGCCGCCGGGCGGACCGACGACGTGTGGCGGATCCGGATGTACGTGCTGGAGAACGCGAGCGCCAACCCGCTGACCGGGTCCTGGACCGAACGCGGCCGGATCACCACGCCGTGGGACACGTTCAGCCTGGATGCCTCGACGTTCGTGGTGAACGGGGTGCGGTACCTGACCTGGGCCCAGCAGGAGCCGGGCATCTCCACCAACTCCAACGTCTACCTCGCCCGGATGGGCGCCGAGCCGTGGCAGATCACCGGCCCGGTGGCCCGGCTGGTCGTGCCGGCGTACGACTGGGAGACCCGCGGCTACCGGGTCGCCGAGGGTCCGGCGGTGATCCAGCGCAACGGCCGGGTCTTCCTCACGTACTCGGCCAGCGCCACCGACGCGAACTACTGCCTCGGCATGCTCACCGCTTCGGCCGGCGCGAACCTGCTCGACGCCGCCTCCTGGAGCAAGAGCCCGGTCCCGGTGTTCGCCAGTAACGCTGCCACCGGCCAGTACGGCCCCGGGCACAACTCCTTCACCGTCTCCGAGGACGGGCAGAGCGACATCCTGGTCTACCACGACCGCAACTACCGGGACATCAGCGGCGACCCGCTCGACGACCCGAACCGGCGGACCAGGATCCAGAAGCTGTACTGGAACGCCGACGGCACGCCGAACCTCGGCATCCCCGTACCCGACGGGGCCACCCCGGTCCGGCTGCGGTCGCACGACCTGACCGCGAGCTACGTCCGGCACTACGACTACCGGGCCCGGGTCGAGCCGAACGTGACGAACCTGGCCGACTCGCAGTTCCGCATCGTCCCCGGCCTCGCCGGCGCCGGATCGGTGTCCCTGGAGTCGACGAACTTCCCCGGCTACTACCTGCGGCACCGGGCCTTCGCGCTCTACGTCGAACGCGACGACGGCTCGGCCCTGTTCGACAACGACGCGAGCTTCCAGCGTCGCTCCGGCCTGGCCGCAGCCGAGGCGATCTCGCTCGAATCGCACAACTACCCGGGCCGGTACGTCCGCCACCGCGACGGACTGCTCCAGCTCGAAACGGTGAGCACGAGTGCCGACCGGGCCGCGGCCACCTTCCACCTGGAGTAGGCGCCCCGACAACCGCTGCGCCGGACCCGGCGTACCCCCTTCCCGGAGGTCGAACGATGCTCAACCCCGCAGTGACGTCGCCCGCCCGAGGCCGGGGCCGGCGCCGGGCCGGCCTGGCGCTTGTCCTGGTGGCGGCGCTGGCCGCCGTGGCCGGCGCCGCAGTGGTGGCCGCGCCCTCGGCGCAGGCGGCCACCATCGACACCAGCGCCTGGTACGTCCTCGTCAACCGCAACAGCGGCAAGGTCCTCGACGTCCGGGACACCTCGACCAGCGACGGCGCGGCGATCCAGCAGTGGTCCCGCAACGACGGCGAGTGGCAGCAGTTCCAGTTCGTGTCCTCCGGCAGCGGCTACTACCGGCTGCGGGCCCGCCACAGCGGCAAGGTGGTGGACCTGTGGGAGTGGAACGTCGCCGACGGCGCGGAGTACCGGCAGTGGCCCGACCTCAACGCCGCCAACCAGCAGTTCCAGGTGCGCGACTCGGACGGCGGCTACATCCGGCTGATCAACAGGCACTCCGGCAAGGCACTGGAGGTCTGGGAGAGGTCGACCGCCGACGGTGCCCGGGTCAGCCAGTACGCCGACCTCAACGGCACCAACCAGCAGTGGCAGATGGTCCGCGTGGGCACCGGCGGCACACCGACCACGCCGCCGCCGTCCACCGGGTGTGGCAGCGGCTCCTACCAGGCCGAGGCGGTGCTGAACGGCGGCACCTGGACGGCCCGCAACGGATCGTCGACCGTGTACTCGGGCTCGGACATGCTGTCGGCGATGCAGGCCGCGGTGAATTCGCTGCCGGCCGGACGGACCGCCAAGCAGCGGGTGGTGGTCCGCGGCTCCGGGTCGATGAGCGCCGGCTCGCGGTTGTCGCTGCCGTCGTACACGACGCTGGCGGTCTGCGGCACGATCAACGTGACCGGCTCGGGATCCGGCGACTACGCGCCGGTCTACTCGCGCGGCACCACCGACGTCGAGGTGCAGAACCTGACGCTCACCGGCGCGCCGCTGTACGGGATCTTCATGCGCAACGTCAACAACCTGACCCTCGGGCAGATCGACATGCGGCTGTCCGGGGGCCTGGGCGTGCGCATCGACAACCACGGCGGCGACCGGGCGGTCAAGGTGCGCAACGTGCGCATCGACACCGTGTACGTGTCAGGCACGGGCGCGCACGGCGTGGAGACGTACGGTGTGGACGGCCTGACCATCGGCACCGTCACCGCGCGCAACACCGGCTACTCCGGTCTGCTGCTCAACGACACGATCAACGCCACAGTCGGCACCGTCGACGCGCAGGGCGCCGGCACCGGAACCGGGTACGCGGCGTTCCGGATGGCCAACCGCAACGGCCGGATCGGGAGCTCGTACCCGACGAACATCCGGGTCGGCACCGTGATCGCGTCCGGTGGCGGGCGGGGGATCTTCTGCGTGTCGGAGTCCGGCGGCGCGGTCATCGACCGGGTGACCATCTCGAACACCGGGAACAACTCGATCCTCGTGGAGAACTGCTACAACGTCACCATCGCCGGGGTGTCCGGCACGGTGACGGGCGGCGGCGAGGTGCGGATCGCCTCGCGGACCGAGTTCCCGATCTCCTCCGGCATCCGTTTCCAGAATCTGACTGTCACCGACACGAACATCACCCAGAGCCCGTGCGGCGGGGCGAACAACACGATCAGCAACGTCACGCGGGTCAACTCGACGCTGACCTGGTGCTGACGATCCGGCGGCCCCGCGGGGCGTGTGGCCTGCGGGGCGTGTGGTCCGCGGGGCAGCCGGTCAGTCGCGGGGCAGCACGCCCAGAAGCGTCGCGGTCAGGGCCATGGTCAGGGAGTCCGCCATCTCCAGGTACAGGCGGGCCAGGTCGGGCTCGGCCCGGTAGGCCGCCGCAAGGCTCGGCGGGGGCGTGCTGTACGCCGACAGCGCGCCCGCCAGCACCATGGTCTGGAGGCTGAACAGCGTCGCGTTCTCGCCCAGCTCCGGCAGGTGCTTGCGCACCAGGGCGGTCATGGCCGCCAGGCGGTCCAGGGAGGCGCGCTTGTAGCGGGCCACGACCTCGACGGAGACGTTGTGCTCCAGGACGCTGCCCTGCGCCCCGAAGAGGTCGCACATCACCGACCGGCGGGCGAGCGAGCGGCTGAGGATCCCGGCCACGGCCGTCGCCCGCTCGGCCATCGGCAGGTTCGCGTCGACGCCGTCGGCCAGCTCGTCCGCCAGCTCGGTCAGCCACTCCCGCAGGTAGCGGTCCAGCAGCTCCAGCAGCACCGCCTCGCGGGACTCGAAGTAGCGCAGCACGTTCGGCTTCGCCAGGCCGACCCGGCGGCTGAGTTCGTTCAGGGTGACGGCGGCCACCGGCATCTCGTCGAGCATCGCCGACGCCGCGTCGAGGATCGCCCGCCGACGGACCTCCCGCTGCTCCTCGGTTCGCGCCCGCTGGAATGTCACCTCGCCAGCCTAACTTAAGTACCCCCGGTACGTTGACAACGTACCGGGGGTACTTTACCGTCGTGAGTACAAGATACTTCCGGTACTTTAGTTGGAGGCGTGACATGGGCGAGAAATGGACGACTACGAACATCCCGGATCAGCGCGGGCGGGTGGCGGTGGTGACCGGGGCGAACACCGGACTGGGGTACGAGACCGCCAGGGCGCTCGCCGAGCGCGGCGCCTCGGTCGTGCTCGCCGTCCGCGACGTCGGGAAGGGGGAGCGGGCCGCGGCCGACATGCCCGGCGACGTGACGGTGCAGGCGCTCGACCTGACCTCGCTCGACTCCGTCCGCGCCGCCGCGGCGGCGCTGCGGTCCCGCCTCGACCGGATCGACCTGCTGATCAACAACGCCGGCGTGATGTACACACCGAAGCGGACCACCCGGGACGGCTTCGAGCTGCAGTTCGGCACCAACCACCTCGGCCACTTCGCGCTCACCGGGCTGCTGCTGGACCTGATGCTGCCGGTGCCCGGCTCGCGTGTGGTGACCGTCAGCAGCACCGGCCACCGCATCCGGGCCGCGATCCACTTCGACGACCTGCACTTCGAGCGCTCGTACGGCCGGGCCGCCGCCTACGGTCAGTCCAAGCTGGCCAACCTGATGTTCACGTACGAGCTGCAACGCCGGCTCACCCCGCACGGCACCACAGTCGCGGTGGCCGCGCACCCCGGCATGTCCAGCACCGAACTCGCCCGCAACACCCCGGCGGCCCTGCGGCTTCCGCTCACCTGGCTCGCGCCGCTGATCACCCAGACGCCGGCGATGGGCGCGCTGCCGACCCTGCGCGCCGCCACCGACCCCGCCGTGCTCGGCGGCCAGTACTACGGTCCCGGCGGACGCCACGAGATCAAGGGCCACCCGCGGCTGGTCACCTCCAGCCCGCAGTCGTACGAGGTCGCCGTCCAGCAGCGGCTCTGGGCCGTGTCCGAGGACCTCACCGGCGTGCGGTTCCCCGTCCGGTCCCGGCAGCACCCCGCCGTGGCGGCCCGCACGAGGTAGCCGGCCCAGAATTCGGTGGTGGCGGTCGCGGCCGGGGTGCAAGGTGGGACTGCACACCGGCGGCGAGCGCCGCCGCGACGACTACCACCAGGAGAGACGATGCGAGCAGCTTCCACGCTTCGGACCCTTGCCCGTCCTACCGTGGAGCTCCGCCTTGGCCTCGTTGAACCTCGGAATCGTCGCCCATGTTGACGCCGGAAAGACCAGCCTGACCGAACGCCTGGTCTACGAGGCGGGCGCCGTGGCCGAGCCCGGCAGCGTCGACGCCGGCACGACGCGGACCGACTCGATGGAGCTGGAACGCCGCCGTGGCATCACCATCCGGGCGGCCGTCACGTCGATCACCATCGGCGACCTGAGCATCAACCTGCTGGACACCCCCGGCCACCCCGACTTCATCGCGGAGGTCGAGCGCTCCCTTGCCGTCCTCGACGCCGCAGTGCTCGTGGTGTCCAGCGTGGAGGGCGTCCAGCCGCAGACCGTCGCCATCTGGCGGGCGCTGCGCCGCATCGGCGTACCGACCGTGTTCTTCTTCAACAAGGTCGACCGCGGCGGCGCCGACGTCGACCGGGTGACGGCGCAGGTGCGGCAGCGGCTCGGCGCGCGTCCGGTCCCGCTCACCACTGTCACCGGCCAGGGCCGTCGCGAGGCCCAGGTGCAGGCCCTGGACCTCGACGCCGAGCCCGTGGTGGCGGAGGTGGCGGAGGTCGACGACGCGGTGGCGGCGCGCTGGCTGACCGACCGGCCGGTACGCGCCCGTGACGTCCGGCGGGCGCTGCGCCGCGCGGTCCGCCGCGCCGAGCTGGTCCCCGCGGTGTGCGGCTCGGCGATCACCGGCGCCGGGGTGCGTCAGCTGTGCGACGTCCTGGCCGACCTGCTGCCGTACGGCGAGACGCCCGACGGCCCGCCGGCGGGCACTGTCTTCGCCGTCGACCGGGACGGGCACGGCCGGCGCGTCTGGCTGCGGCTGTGGTCCGGGCGACTGCGGGTGCGGGACCGGGTGCGGCTCAGCGGCGGCCCCCCGGAGCCGGTGACCGAGATCGCTGTGATCGAGCCCGAGGGTGTGCTGGTACGCCGGTCGGTCTCCGCCGGGCAGATCGCGGCGGTACGCGGGGTGTCGGCCCGGATCGGTCAGCACATCGGCGACCCGCCGCGGCGGCACGGCTACCGGTTCCCGCCACCGACCCGGCAGGCGGTCGTCGAGCCGGTCGACCCGGCGCAGCGCCTGGCGATGTTCGCCGGCCTGGCCGAGCTGGCCGACGAGGACCCGCTCGTGGACCTTCGCCTCGACGAGCAGCAGGCCGAGGCGGTGATCCGCCTGCACGGCGAGGTCCAGAAGGAGGTGCTGGCCGCACTGATGGAGGACCGGTACGGCGTCCGGGTGCGGTTCTCCGGCACGCTCACCGCCTGCATCGAACGGGTCGCCGGCACCGGCAGCGCCGAGGAGCGGGTACGGGAGCGCGGCAACCCGTACCTGGCCGGGCTGGGGTTGCGGATCGAGGCCGCCCCGGCCGGGCACGGCATCGAGTTCCGTCCCGGCATCGAGCCGGGCCGGCTGCCGCCCGCGTTCGTCGCCGCCACCGAGGAGGGCGTGCGGGCGGCGCTGCGGCAGGGCCGGCACGGCTGGCCGGTCACCGACTGCACCGTCACCATGACGGCGTCCCGGTACTGGCCCCGGCAGAGCCGGCCGCACCAGAAGTTCGACAAGTCCATCTCTACGGTGGCGGCGGACTTCCGCAACCTCGCCCCGGTCGTGGTCGCCGCCGCGCTGCGGCAGGCAGGTACGCGGGTGTGCCAGCCGATCGAGCGGTTCGACGTCAACCTGCCCCGGCACGCTGTGGAGACGGTGCTGGCGCTGCTCGGCCGGCTCGGGGCGGTCGTCCACGACACCGCCGTCGCGGGCGGCTACCTGGAGGTGAGCGGCATCCTGCCGTCCGCCCGGGTGCCGCGGGTAGTCGCCGCCCTGCCCGACCTCACCGGCGGCGAGGCGGTCCTGACCACCACGTTCGACCACTACGCGCCGGTCACCGGCGAGGAGCCGCCGAGGCTGCCCCGGCGCGGACCCGACCCGGCCGACCGGGAGGCGTGGTTCCGGGCCGTACCGAGGTAGGCCGCGCCGGGCGGCGACGGGAGCGTCGCGGCGATAGGATCACCGGCGCCCGCCGCCGCCCGCACCCGTTGGAGCCCAGCTGTCAGCGCAGCCGGCCACCCACCCCGCCCGGCGTGTCCGCCGGGTCCGCCGGGTGCTGGCCACGGTGTGCCTGCTCCTCGTCGCCGGGCTGCCCGCCGGGTCGTCGAGTGCCGGCGACACCGGCACGGCAACGCTGCGGGTGCTCCAGATGAACCTCTGCAACAGCGGCCGGGCCGGCTGCTACACCGGCCGGGCCGTCCGCCAGGCCGCCGACGTGATCAGCGCCGAGGCGCCCGACGTGGTCACGCTCAACGAGATCTGCCGCGACGACGTGGTGACGCTGGAGCGGGCGCTGCGCGCCGCCCGTGCCGGCGGCACTGTGGTGTCCGCGTTCCAGGCCGCCGGTGACCGCCCCTCCCGCGGTTCCACCCGGTGCAACAACGGCGAGCCGTACGGCATCGGGCTGCTGACCCGCCTCGACGGCCGTGACGCCCGGCCGTCGGTGCACCGGGGGACCTATCCGGCACAGGACCTCGCCGACCCGGAGGAACGGGTGTGGCTGTGCGTACGGGCCGCCGGCCTGCACGCGTGCACCACGCATCTGGCGAACACCAGCGCCCAGGTCGCGCTCGCCCAGTGCGGGCATCTGCTCGGTGCGGTGGTGCCGGGCGTCCGGGGCGACGCCGCGAGCGCGCCGGCCGTCGTCGGCGGTGACCTCAACCTGCGCGCCGGTGGCACGCCGGACGTGCGATCGTGCGTTCCGCCCGGCTACCGGCGGATCGACGACGGCGCCCGGCAGCAGATCGTGGCGTCGAGCGGCGTGACGATCTGCTGCCGCCGCGCGGTGGACATGCGCGGCACGACCGACCATCCGGCGCTGGTGGCGACCATGATCCGCTCGTGGTCCCCGCCGCCGCCGGGACGGTACTGACCCGGATCGGGGGACGCGCGGCGTAATCGTCCGCCCGCCCGTGCAACATCCCGGGCGGGCGTCACCGTTCTACCTCCGTCACGAGGAGGCAGTCGATTGAAAGCCGAAGACGAGCAAGCGTTCCGCGAGTTCGTGACGTCACAGATGGCGTCGCTGCGGAAGCTCGCGTACATGACCTGCGGCGACTGGCACACCGCGGAGGACGCCGTGGCCAACGCGCTGGTGAAGCTCTATCCGCGCTGGCGCAAGCTGGAGCGGCCCGACCTCTACGTCAAGACCATGGTCTACCGGGCCGCTGTCGACGAGACCCGCCGGCCCTGGCGGCGCGAACGGTCGGCCGGCGACGCCATGCCGGACGTCACGGTGCGGGACACGGCTGCGACGACGGACGAGCGGATGCGCCTGTGGGCGGCGCTCGAAACCGTGCCGGCGCGGCAGCGCGCCGCCGTGGTGCTGCGGCACTACCTGGACCTGAGTCTGGAGGACACGGCCGCCGTCCTCGACTGCACGGTGGGCACGGCCAAGAGCCAGGTCTCCCGTGGGCTGGCGAAGCTGCGCGAGGCACTCGGCGGCGAACATCTCAATCTCACCGGCAGGCCGATAGGGGAGTGGACACATGCAGTTGCGTGAACTGGTGGACGCCGTGACCGGCGACGAGCCGCCGATGGGCCGTACCGTCGACGACATCGTCGCGGCCGGGCGGCGCGCGGAACGGCGACGCCGGACCCGGTTCGCCACCGTCGGCGCCGCGGGCCTCGTCGCGGTCGCTGTCGCCGGCGCGGTGGCGGTGCCGACCCTGAGCGCGAAGCGCGCCGCCGGGGACACCTCGGCGCTGTCCGGGGCGCCGCGTCCGGGCGTCAGCCCCTGGCCCGACGCCTCGCCCTTCACCTTCACCTTCACCGGGTACGACGCCGGCACGCTGCACGTGCAGGACCCGATCGTCGTGTCGACCGCGTACCAGATCGCCCCCGTCTACTCCGATCGCCACACCTCGAACGACAAACCGGTGAGCGCGGACGAGGCCGAGGCGCCGGGCGCCACGGGCGAGCAGAACAATCCGCCCGCCGGGGCGAAGCCGACGCTGTGGGCCTACCTGACCGTCTACCGGCCCGGCGCCTTCGATCCGGCCGGGATCAAGGACGGACGCAGCGTCACGGTGGCCGGCCGCAGGGCGGTGCGGGCGACGCTGCCGTTCGGGCTCGACCCGCGCAACCCGGTGCACCCGGGCAACAAGCTGTTCGCCTGGGAGTACGCCCACAACGCCTGGGCGGCCGTCACGTCGATCTCCCGCGACGCGGCGACGCCGAGTTTCGAGGACCTGGGCCGGCTGGTCGCGGGCCTCAAGCCGGCCGGGCCGACGCCGGCTCCGCTGCCGTTCACTGTGGGCTACGTGCCGAAGGGCTACGTGCCGCTGCAGATCGGCACGCACGCCATGCCGGGCCTCAGCGGCATCGCCACCGCCCGCGCCGGTGACTACGGCGGCGCGACGTACACCAGGCCGCCCCTGCGTACCTCGGGCCTGACCGCGCCGTTCGACTCGGTCGAGGGCGGGATCAGGGACGGGTTCCACATCTTCGTCACGCCGAGCACCAGCTCCAACCAGTCACCGGAGCCCGGTGCGACGAAGTGCTATCCGGGGGCGGCCCGCGGAGGCGGGTTCTGCAACATCTGGAGCGCCGACGGCACCGTCGTCGTCCAGGTCAGCTCCGAGGGCGTCGGCGGCCGGCTGCCCCAGGCCGAGCTGCTGCGGATCGCCGAGGGGATCACCGTCGCCGACGACGTGCGGGACGAGGCGACCTGGACGCCCGCCCTGGACGCCCTGGCGCCCTGACCCCGGGAACGACCCGGTGACGGTGGGAGCGGGCGGGCCGCTCCCACCGTCACCGCCTGATCTACAGGAACCGCCAGCGCTGGTGCGCCGCCCCGGTGTCGTCGGCGAGGACCGCCTGCGCGCCCTGGGCGCCGGAGCCGCCGCTGAGCCCGAGCACCCGGCCCCCGTTCGCGCACTGGATGCGGAACCAGCCACTCCCACCGTGCCGCAGCCGCCACCTGTGGTCGGCGGTGCCGTTGTCGGCCCACTGCACGATCCGGGCACCCGCCGCCGTCGAGCCGCCCTCGACGCCCAGCACCTTGCCGCTGTTGCCGTTGCGCAGACGCAGGTAGCCGCCGGTGTCCACCAGGGCGGTCCAGAGGTGGTCGGCGGTGCCGGTGTCGCCCCACTGGATCACCAGCCCGCCGTCGGCGGTGGACATGTTCTGCACGCCGAGCACCAGCCCGCTGCCGAGGTTCTGGATCCGCCGCGCCCCGTTGGGCAGGAACCGCCACTGGTTGTCCAGGCTGCCGTTGTCCGGGTCCTGTACGGCGAACGCGCCCTGGGCGGTCGAACCGCCGGAGATGCCGAGCAGCTTGCCGGTGTGCACGTTGCGCAGCTTGTGGCTGCCGTCGCCGACGTCGACAACTGTCCACAGGTGGTCGGCGGTGCCGTTGTCCGCCCACTGGAGGATCCGGGCGCCGTCGGCTGTGGACATGTTCTCCACCCCCAGCACCTTGCCGCTGTTGACGTTGCGCAGCCGCAGCGCCGACCCGTCGGTCACCAGCTGCCAGTCGTGGTCGGCGGTGCCGGTGTCGCCCCACTGCAGCGCGAGCCCGCCGTCGGCGGTGGACATGTTCTGGATACCGAGCACCAGGCCGCTGGCCGCGTTCGCGAGCCGGAAGCTCGCCTCACCGCCGCCACCGCCCGCGCCGACCCGCCAGTAGACCGTGTAGTTGTGCCCGTGGGCGTCGTAGAACGGGCCGAGGTTCACGGTGGCGCCGTCGGCCCGCGCGGTGAACGCGAGACTGCCGGTGCCGGTACGGGTGACCGAGCCGAGGTCCAGCGTCGGCAGGCCGCTCAACGTGGTGTTGCCGTAGTTGCCGGAGAGCACCACCGGCCCGTACGTGACGGCCTGCACCGCGGCGTCGTCGTTGGCGGCGACTGCGGTCACCCGCATCGGCAGCCGTACCGTGACCGTGTCGCCGGAGGTCCAGGCGCGGGTCAGGACAGCGTAGGTGCCCGGCGTGGTGGCGATACCCGCCGCGACGCCGTTGACGCTGACACTCGCCCCGCTGGTCCACGCCGGGATCCGGATCCGCATGGTCCACGAGCCGCCCACCGAGCCGGTGACGGTGAGCGTCGTGGTGTCGCCGATCGGGTACGAGGTGGCCTGCGTGACGGTGATGCCGCGCTGGCTCCAGGTGAGCACCGAGGGGACGAACAGGTTGACCGTCAACGTCGTGTCGTTGTGGAAGTAGATCGCGTCCGCCAGCGTCGTGTTCGTCTCCAGCCCGGTGCCCTGGCAGCACCAGAAGGAGTTGTAGTCGGTGCTCCACGTGCCGCCGCCCCACGCCGGGCCGACACCGCGCCGGCCACCCGGGTTGAGCGGGGTGAAGTACGTGACGTGGCCGTGCGAGTCGGCCGGGTTCTGCTGGCCGATCATGTGATTGAGCAGCGCGCGTTCGTAGAAGTCGGCGTACGCGACCCGGTCCGGGTCGAGCTGCCACAGCTCCCGGGTCAGCTTGAGCATGTTGTACGTGTTGCACGCCTCGCACGTGTCGTTGCGCAGGTAGCCGGCGATCGCGTTCGGTGCGCGGAAGTGCTCGGCCTGGCTGTTGCCGCCGATGGCGTACGTGTGCGCGCCGACGGTGATGGCCCACGCGTTCACGGCGATGTCGCGGTAGCGGGTGGCACCGGTGGCCTTGTACTCCCGGGCCGCGCCGATCCACTTGGGCACCTGGGTGTTGGCGTGCAGGCCGTTGAGCTGGTCGGAGTTCGCGGCCAGCGGGTTGAACACGGCGGCGTGGTCGAACCGCTGGGCGACGGTGAGCCACCGCCCGTCGCCGGTCTGCTGGTAGAGGTCGGTCAGCACCGCGTTCATGCCGCCGAACTCGGTGCCGAGCATCGCCTGCATCTGGGCCGAGGTGAGCCGGCCGGTGCGCTGGTCGACCCAGCCGGCCAGCGCCAGCAGCACGTCCCGGGCCTGGGTGCTGCCGATCAGCCGCCACACGTCCAGCAGCCCGGCGAGCGTCTTGTGGATGCAGTAGTAGGGGACGTTGCCGTTGCTGAGCGTCCGGGCCTCCAGCGCGGTGAAGTCGGACTCGGGGAAGCCGGACAGGTAGCCGGCGCTGAACCCGGCCGCGCCGTTGTTCGCCTGGCAGCGGGCCAGTTCGGCGACCATGGTGAGCGCCTTGTCCCGGCAGGTGGTGTCGCCCAGGACCGCCCACGCCTGCGCCCAGGCGGTCAGGAAGTGCCCCTGCACGTGGGTGCGGAACGGGAAGGTGGGCGCGTCCCAGCCGCCGTTGGCGGCGGCGCCGCCGGTGGACAGGCGGTGGTTGGCCCGGAAGTTGTAGAGCAGCCGGTTCACGTCGACGAAGCGCAGGTAGGCGACCGTACGGTTCTGGTTGTCCTGCCAGCGGCCGGCGGTCAGCCGCACCTGGCCGCTGTCGAACGCGTACGCGGACACGCCGATGTCGGGGCGGGCGGGTGGCAGCGCGGCGCGCGCCGTACCGCCTGCGGCGAGGGAACCGGCGGCGGCGCCGGCGGTGGCCGCGACGGCTGTGGCGGCGGTGGTGCGCAGGACGAAGCGGCGGTTCACCAGGGGAGCGGGCATGGCGGCCTCCGTGGCGGGGGACGGTGGGTGGGGACGGTGGTGGTGGGGACGGTTACGCGGTGACCCGGAACGTGGCGCCGGCCAGGCCGGCGGTGCGACGGAAGACGGTGTCGGCCGCGTTAACGCTAACAACGCCCTCCAGCCTGGCGTTTACATAGCTAGCTGTCAATCAATTCGCAGCGTTAACGCGGCCGGCCCGTCCGCCGGACGGCGACGGTCTCGGCGACCACGACGGCGATCAGCAGCGCGGCCATCAGCGCGGAGCCGGCCAGCAGCGGCAGCCGGTGGGCCAGCAGTCCCAACGTCACAAGCGCCACCAGCCCGGCCGGCCGGTGCCAGGACACCCGGTGATGCACTGCCGCCGCGAGCAGGATCCAGCCGATCAGGAACAGCGCCGGGCCGCTGAGCGTCACCAGGAACGCGGCCGGGTCGCGGGACAGCGGCTCGGCGATCATCACCTTCGCGCCGACGGCGGCGGCCACCACGCCCGCCACCATCAGCAGGTGCAGGTAGCCGGCCAGCAGGCCCAGCCGGCTCCCGGCGGGCCCGAGCGCGTCGATCGCCGTACCCAGCCGCATGCCGCCCGGCACCAGGTAGAGCGCGCCGATGCTGACCGCGTTGACGAACACCAGCGCGAACGCGATCGTCCGGTAGCTGTCGAAGCCGGTGGCGCTGTAGACGATCCCGGCGGACAGGATCAGCTCACCCAGCGCGATGATGTAGATCTGCTGGTAGCGCTCGGCCAGGTGCTCGCCGACGATCTGGAGGTCGCTCCACGTCGCGCGGCCAAGCCCGGGCGTCGGCCAGCGCAGCCGGGCCAGCGCGAGATCCAGCACGACCGCCGCGGTCCAGAACGCCACCTGCGCCGGACCGGCGAGCGCGCCGGTCACCCAGAGCACCCCGGAGACCGCGAACCAGACCGCCACCCGCAGGCTCCGCAGCCGCAGCGGATGCCCGCGCAGCGCCGGCAGCAGCAGGGCGGGCCGGCCGAGGTGGATCGCCACGTACGCGCCGGCGAACACGAGCGCGTGCCCGGTGTACGCGGTGGGCGCCGAGGCCGCCATCAGCAGGCCGCCGAACATCACCCAGATCAGCAGCGCGACGATCACCGGGGAGCGCGGGTCGAACCAGTCCGTCGACCACGCGGTCACGAACCACACCCACCAGATCGGCGCCAGCAGCAGGGCGGCCCGGAAGGCCCCGCCGAGGCTGAGATCGTGCTCCAGTGTCAGGGACAGCCGGTTCAGCGCGAGAAGGAACGCCAGGTCGAAGAAGAGCTCCAGGAACGACGCCCGGTGGGAGGCCGCACGTGGCCGCAGCAGGTGACCTCGCAGCCCACTCGCCATCCGGTCCCTTCCGTACCCGCCGTCGACGACACCAGTCGTACCAGCCGGGCACGGGGTCGCGCGGGCGAACGCGGCAGGGCGGGCCGATCGTCGTCACGGCCCGCCCCGCTGCTGGTCAGCGGTTGCGGTAGTGGTTCCGGGCCAGGATCACCCCGCACGCCAGCGCCAGCGCGCCGAAGGCCGAACCGGCCCACGGGTTGTCCAGGACTCCCGACAGCGTCACGTTCGCCACCACGCTGACGATGAGCACCAGCCAGAGCAGCGGGCGCATCCGGGTGACGGTCGTCGTCGCGGCGGTGTGCTCGGCGGTACGGTCCAGGTCGTTCACGGCTGCCTCCTCGGGTTCTCGTTCCACGACCGACGCTAGGCGCGCGGCCCGCCGGGGACGATCCCGTCAGCACGACGGCCGGGGTACAGCAGGCTGTACTTTCCGCGCCCGGCCCTGCCGGGCGGCGCCCGCGGTGACCTATCGTTTCGCCCGGGGGTGGGCCGGGATGGAGTACGTGCGCAGGCGGTTGCGCGCCGCGGTGGACGCGCTGGAGCACCTCGTCGGCGGGCTCGGCACCGCCGTGCTGGCCCTGGGCGTGCTGCTCGGGACGGTCGTCGTGGCGGCGGCCTGCGTCGGCGGGGTCGGACTGCTGCTCGTACCCGGGATGCTCCAGGCCGTGCGGTCGGTGGCCGACCGCGAACGCGCCCGGCTGTCCCGGTGGGGAACGCCGATCCCGTCGCCCGGCCCGGTGCCGGCCGGTCTGTGCCCGGCGCTGCGCGACCCGGTCGTGCGGCGGGAGCTGCGCTGGGTGGCCGCCCACGGGACGCTCGGCTTCGGTGCCGGGCTGCTCGCGCTGGTGCTTCCGCTCTACGCCGTGCAGGACATGACGTTCCCGCTCTGGTACCGGCTGGTGCCGCCGGAAGCCGGCGCGCCCGGCCTCGGCTGGTGGCACATCGACGGGCTGGGCGACGCGCTGACTGTCGGCCTGCTCGGTGTGGGCTGGCTGGTCCTCGCGGTCACCACCGGCCCGGCGCTGGCGCGGATCCAGGCCCGGCCGGGCCGCCGGCTGCTGCCCCCGCCACCCGGGGTCGACCTGTCGCTGCGGGTCGCCGAACTCACCGCCACCCGGGCCGCGGCTCTCGACGCCCACGCGGTGGAGCTGCGCCGCATCGAACGCTCGCTGCACGACGGCACCCAGAACCGGCTGGTCGCGGTGAACGTGCTGCTCGGCGCCGCGCGGCGGGCGGTGCGCCGCGACCCGGCCCGCGCCGACGAGATCCTGGAACGCGCGCAGAACGCGGCCGAGCAGGCGCTCGGGGAGCTGCGTACGGTGGTGCGCGGCATCCTGCCGCCGGTGCTCGGCGACCGCGGCCTGGCCGGGGCGCTCGCCGGGCTCGCCGCGGAGTGCGCGGTGCCGTGCCGCCTGTCGGTGGACGTCGACGTACGCTGCGCGGCGGCGGTCGAGGCCACCGTGTACTTCGTGGTGGCCGAGGCGCTGACGAACGTGGTCCGGCACAGCGGCGCGAGCACCGCGGACGTCGCCGTGCGCCGGGAGCGGGACCGGCTGCTGGTGACCGTCACCGACGACGGGCGCGGAGACGCCGACGAGACGCGCGGCTCGGGTCTGACCGGCATTCGCCGGCGGGTCGAGGCGTACGACGGGCGGATGACGCTGACCAGCCCACCGGGAGGACCGACGAGGATGCACGTGGAGCTGCCATGCGGATCGTGATCGCCGAGGACGACGCGCTGCTGCGCGAAGGGCTGGCGCTGCTGCTGCGCGCCGAGGACCTGGACGTGGTAGCCACCGCCGGCACACCTGGCGAGTTCCTGACCGCTGTGGACGAGCACCGGCCGGACGTGGCGATCGTCGACGTGCGGATGCCGCCCACCCACACCGACGAGGGCATCGTCGCCGCGGTCGAGGCCCGCCGCCGCCGGCCCGGCCTCGCGGTGCTGGTGCTGTCCGCGTACGTCGAGCAGGCGTTCGCCACCGAGCTGTTCTCGGTCGGCGCCTCCGGGCTCGGCTACCTGCTCAAGGAGCGGGTGGGCCGGGTCGAGGAGTTCCTCGCCGCGCTGCACCGCGTCGCCGACGGCGGCAGCGTGATCGACCCCGAGGTGGTCGGGCAGCTGCTCGCCCGCAACCGGCGGCCGGACACCGCCCTGTCCGAGCTGTCGCCGCGTGAGCACGAGGTGCTGGCCCTGATGGCCGAAGGGCTCGGCAACAGCGCGATCGCGGAACGGATGTTCGTCACCGAGGGCGCGGTGCACAAGCACATCCGCAACATCTTCGCGAAGCTGGGCCTGCCGCCTGACGACCGCGCCGACCGCCGGGTCACGGCCGTGCTGCGCTACCTCGACGGCCGGCGGTAGACCCACGCAGACACGCGCCGCCTCGCGGGGAGGCGGCGCGCGTACCGGTGACCCGGATCAGCGGCGGGTGCCGCACAGCGCCGCGTCGACCGTGCTGGTCACCGCCTCCAGCATCTCCGTGCTCGTCGGCAGCCCGGTCACCGCGACCACAGCGCTGCGCCCGTCGGCGGTGGACAGGTTGCGCGTCTCGAAGCCCTGGATGTCACCGCCGTGTCCCCAGGCGTGACCGCCGCAGGGCAGCTCGTGTCGGGCGATGCCCAGGCCGTACTCCCAGACGCCGGTGGGCTCGAAGTCGGGCGCCGGCACCGTGCGCGTCAGGGCGGCCTGCTGGGCCGGCTTGAGCAGCTTGCCCGCCAGCAGCGCCTCGAAGAACGTCCGCAGGTCCGACGGGGTCGAGACGAGCTGGCCGGCGGCCCAGCCCAGGGACGGGTCCATCCGGGTCACGTCGACCCACGGCGCGCCCGGCTCCACCGCCACGTACCCGCGCGGCAGCCGGCCGGGCAGGTCCTGCTCGCCGGTCTGCGGCCAGTACGTGTCGCGCAGCCGCAGCGGCTCGATGATCCGCCGGGTGATCTCCTCACCGACCGGGCGCTGGGTGACCCGCTCGACGATCAGTCCGGCCAGGACGAAGTTGGTGTTGCTGTACTCCCACCTCTCGCCCGGCGGGAAGCGGCGGGACTGGGTGAGCGCCTCGTCCACCAGCCGGCGCGGGTCGAAGTAGTCGCTGCGGCGGTCCACCAGGTCCTGCGCCTTGCTGAACACCACGTCGTCGTAGTCGGGCAGGCCGCTGGTCTGCTGCAGCAGTTGGCGTACGGTGATCCGCCGTCCGTCGTTGCCGTTGGCGCGCACCATGCCGGGCAGGTAGCGCTCGACCGGGGCGTCCAGGTCGATCCGGCCCTCGCCGACGAGCTGGAGGACGACCACGGCGGTGAACGTCTTGGTGTTGCTGCCGATACGCACCCGGGCGTCGCGGGGGACACCCGCGCCGGTGCGCAGGTCACCGACGCCGGCGGTGTAGTCGCGCACCCGGCCGTCGCGGCGTACCGAGGCCAGCGCCCCGGGGAAGCCCTGCTCGGCGACCAGGCCGTCCAGTCGCTGCTGGACGGCGTCGGCGGCGGGACGCCGGGCGTCGGTGGTCGCGGCGGACGCGGCGGGCACACCCAGCGCGGTGACGGTGAGCAGGGCCGTGGCGCCGACGGCGAACGGGAAGGTACGGCGGGTCATGGGAACTCCTCGACGGAGGTGAACGGGTACGGCTTCAAGCCTCGTCGGAACCGGGCCCCGCGCTCCATCCCGCCAGCTGCCGGACCGGGGTAGCGCTGGCACTACTTGATGGCGTCGGTGCCGCCGGTTAGGCTCCGCCCAGCGTCGCGTGCCGGTGGCAGACCGTGTCAGGCATGGAGGCGCCGGATCGAAGGGAGCACGACGATGACACTCGTCGTCCCTTCGCCCTCGCCTCATGGCTGAGGGCGGACAGACCAGGCTGGTGGCCTGGAGCCGCGAGATGCGCGCCGTCCACGAGCGCTTGCGCGAGGCGCTGGAGGTGACCCGGCGGGCGCTGGCCGAGGGTGAGCCGGCGCGTCCCGTGACGCGTGACCTGCTGTTGTTCTGCCACGGGTTCTGCGCGGCGCTGACCGCGCATCACGAGGGCGAGGACCACAGTCTCTTTCCGGCGATCGCGGCGCGGCATCCCGGGCTGCGCGACACGCTGGACCGGCTGCGGCAGGACCACTCGATGATCGGGTACCTGCTGTCCGGGCTGAGCGCGGCGGTGGCCCGCGACGCCGCACCGGGGGAGCTGGCCCGGCACCTGGAGGGCGTGTGGGCGATCATGGAGTCGCACTTCCGGTACGAGGAACGGCAGCTTCTGACGGTGCTGGAGACGCTCTCGCTGGACGCCGAACCGGGCGACGTGTTCGGCCCGCTGTGACAGCGGTCGCGGCCCGGCGGGATGCGCGCCGCGACCGCCGGATCGTTCAGCGCGTGCGGAGGTTTGACCGCATCGATGTCCGTCGTTAGGCTGCGCTGAAAGCGCTTACTGCGCGGGAGACGTGAGCGTTCGGCATGGCACTGGCGTCCGGGTATCAAGGCCCACCCCCGACACCGACCGGGCATCGGTGCCGGCGTGGGCACGGCACCACCACCCGCAGGAGACCAGAATGATCAACCGACACCGCCGTACGGTGTTGTGGACGTCCGCCGCGGCGACGGCCGCGCTCGCCGCGTCCGGCCTGGCCGTCGGCGCGACCGCCGCCCAGGCGGCCGCCGGCTGCCGCGTCGACTACGCCGTCACGGCGCAGTGGGGCGGCGGCTTCACCGCCAACGTCAACCTGACGAACCTCGGCGACCCGCTCACCGGCTGGGTCGTCACCTGGACCTTCGGCGCCGGGCAGAGCGTCGCCCATGCCTGGGGCGCCGAGATCACCGCCAGCGGCGCCTCGGTGCGGGCCGCCAACGTCAGCTACAACGGCAGCCTGGGAACCAACGCGAGCACGTCGTTCGGCTTCAACGGCACCTGGAACAACAGCAGCAACCCGGTCCCGTCCGCGTTCGCGGTCAACGGCGTCACCTGCACCGGCGGCGTCACCCCCACCACCGGCACGCCGCCCACCAGCGCCCCGCCGCCGAGTACGCCTCCGCCCAGCAGCCCGCCCCCGAGCACGCCTCCGCCCAGCACGCCTCCGCCGTCCGGCGGCGCGATCTACGCCGCGCCGAACGGCACCGCCGGGGCGGCCGGCACCCAGGCCAGCCCCACCACGATCGCCGCGGCGATCACCCGGGTCGGCGCGGGCGGCACGATCTACCTGCGCGGCGGCACGTACAACCTGTCCCAGACGGTCACCGTCGCCGCCGGGAACAACGGCACGTCGAGCGCCCGCAAGAACCTGTACGCCTACCCGGGCGAGACGCCGATCCTGAACTTCTCGGCGATGAGCGAGGACCCGGCCGACCGGGGACTGGCGCTCAACGCCTCGTACTGGCACGTGCGCGGGCTCGTGGTGGAGCGCGCCGGTGACAACGGCATCTTCGTCGGCGGCAGCAACAACATCATCGAGCGGACGGTGACCCGCTTCAACCGCGACACCGGGCTGCAACTGTCCCGGATCGCCTCCAGCACGCCGCGCGACCAGTGGCCCGCGAACAACCTGATGGTCAGCGTGGAGTCGCACGACAACGCCGACTCCGACGGCGAGGACGCCGACGGCTTCGCGGCCAAGCTCACCGTCGGCGGCGGCAACGTCTTCCGGTACGCGGTGTCGCACCACAACATCGACGACGGGTGGGACCTCTACACCAAGTCCGACACCGGAGCGATCGGCGCGGTGACCATCGAGGACTCGCTCGCGTACAGCAACGGCACGCTGAGCAACGGCACGCAGAACGGCAACGGCGACCGCAACGGCTTCAAGCTCGGCGGCGAGGACATCGCGGTCGACCACACCGTCCGGCGCACCATCGCGTACCGCAACGGCAAGCACGGGTTCACGTACAACCGCAACCCGGGCACCATGACGATCTCGAACAACCTGAGCATCGACAACACCGAACGCAACTTCTCGTTCGACGCCGGCACCTCGGTGTTCCGGAGCAACACCTCCTGCCGCTTCGCCGGCAGCGGCTCCAACGACAAGACGGTCGGCAACGTGGACGGCTCGAACCAGTTCTGGTCCGGCACTAACGGCTCCCGCTGCGCCACGTACTCCGGCGCACTGGCCTGGTCCTTCACCACCGACGGCCGCCTGACGGTGACCCTGGGAGGCCGCCCGGTCTCCCTCTGACCCCGCACCCACCCGGTTGATCATGAAGTTGGCGGCCGAATCGGAGATCGACAACGCCGTCAACTTCATGATCGGCGGGGTGCGGGGGTGGGGTGGGACTAGGATCGCGGGCAGGGGCGGCTAGGTGGGGGAGCGTCGCGGGTGGGGTCGTCGCAGCTGCTCGTGGTGCTCGACCGGGACAGCCCGGTGCCGTTGCAGCAGCAGCTCTGCGACCAGATCAGCGGCTCCGTCCGCGCCGGCCGGCTGCGCCCCGGCGACCCGGTGCCGCCCAGCCGGGAACTGGCCCACCAGCTCGGCGTCTCCCGCACCGTTGTCACCCGCGCGTACGAGCTGCTGCGCGCCAACGGCGTCCTCACCTCCCGGCGCGGCTCCGGCACCCGGGTCAGCGACGCCCTGCCCGACCTGCCGCACCGCGACCCGCCGGCCCGCACCCCGCTGCGACCGGAACCGCCGCTGCCCACCGACGCCGGCAGCCCGCTGTGGCGACCGTGGGAGCCGGCGCCCATGCACCGGCCGGACGGGGCGTACGACTTCCGGCACGGCACCCCGGCGCTGGCGAGTTTCCCGGTGGCGCGCTGGCGGCAGTCGCTCGCCGCGGCGGTGAGCCGCGCCGACGCGGTGGCGCTTGGCTACGGCCCGGCCGAGGGCTCCCCGGCGCTGCGCGCCCAGATCGCCGCGCTGCTGCGCCGCAGCCGGGCGCTCGACGTCGCCCGCGAGCACACCATCGTCACCAGCGGCGCCACCCAGGCCATGGACATCCTGGTCCGGCTGCTCGTCGGCCCGGACGACGTGGTGGTGATCGAGGACCCCAGCCACACAGTGCTGCGGCAGATCTTCGGCTACTCGCGGGCCGCCGTGGTGCCGGTGCCGGTCGACGAGGAAGGGCTGCGCGTCGGCGAGATCGAGGACCGGGTACGCGGCCACGGCCTGGACCCGGCCCGGGTCCGGCTGGTGTACGTCACGCCGTCGCACCAGTTCCCGACCGGTTTCGTCATGTCCGAGCGGCGGCGGCGGGCGCTGCTGCGCTGGGCGCGCGAGCACGCCGTCACGGTGCTGGAGGACGACTACCACAACGAGTTCACCTTCGCCGCCGAGCGTCTGCCGTCACTGGCGGCCGACCCGCAGGGCGCGGACGTGGCGTACGTGGGCAGCTTCAGCAAGACGCTGTTCCCGTCGCTGCGCATCGGCTACGCGGTGCTGCCCCCGCACCTGGTCCGGCCGTTCCTCGGCATCAAGTGGATCACCGACCGGCTGACCCCGACGCTGACCCAGGAGGCGCTCGCCGAGTTCATCGACTCCGGCGCGTACGCCCGGCACATCGCCCGGATGGACCGTCTCTACCGGCAGCGACGGGCCCGGCTGCTGGAGGCGCTCTACGAGCACTTCGGCGCCGGGGTACGCGTGTCCGGCGCCGCCGCCGGGCTGCACGTGCTGGTCACGCTCGGCGGCGCGCCCGGCGCCGGCGAGGCGGCGATCGTGCGAGCCGCCGCCGCGCGCGGCGTCCGGGTCTACCCCGCCTCCGGCTACTTCGTCACCCACCCGCCGTCGGAGCCGACGTTCCTGATCGGGTACGCGGCGCTGCCCACCAACCGGATCAGCGAGGGAGTGGCGCTGCTGGCCGGCGCGGCACGGGAAGCGACGGCTCGGTGAACCGGGGCCGGCGGAACCGGTCCCGCTGGGCGTACGGCACCGTGCAGTCGAACACCGCCTTCGCGGTGCGCCCGTCGGCGGACAGCGACCGGGAGTAGCCGGTGTGCTGGCTCGGGTCCAGCGGGAAGCCCTCCCGGTCGGCCAGCACACGCAGGTCCTGGTCCGCCTGGAACCGGGTCACCATGGCCCACCACAGGTCCTGGTCGGACTCCATGTCGACGTCCTCGTCCACGCACAGCACCAGCTTGGCCATCCGGAAGCCGTCCAGCACCGCCTCCGCCGCGTCCCGTACCGCGTCGTCGTCGGCCGGGCCGCGCTTGGCCGGCCACTGGAGCACCACCATGAGCTGGCCGCCGCCGGCGGTGTGGCAGTGCGCGGCCAGCGCCGGCGTGCCCCGGCGGCGCAGCAGGTCCAGCACCGCGGCCTCCATCCCGAAGCCGAGCAGCACCGACTGCTCGTGCCCGGGGCCGGAGACGGCCTGCAGGATCGGGCTCTCCCGCGCGGTGATCGCCGTGACCCGGATCAGTGGCAGCGACGGGTGCGCGCGACCCTGGTAACCGAGGAACTCCGGGGTGGCGACCGCGCCGTGCCGGCTCTCCGGAGCGTGCTCGGCCAGCAGTTCGCCCTCGATGACGTACTCGGCGTGCGCGACGAACTCGGCGTCCACAGTGGCGCAGGGCAGCAGCTCGACCGGCCGGCCGGCGAGCGCCCCGGCCACCGCCAGCTCGTCCAGGTCCGGCGGCACGAGCGAGGTGGGGCAGCAGGACGACAGCAGCACCGCCGGGCCGAGCCCGAGGTGGATCGCCACCGGCAGTGCCGTGCCCCGGCGCAACGCGGCCTGGTGGGCCAGTTCCAGGTCGCGGCCGGGGACCATCCAGATGGTCAGCGTGTCCGGGCCCTGCACGCACATCCGGTGCACGGACAGGTTGCGGACCCCGGTGTCCGGGTCGGTGGCGAGCACCGCCCCGAGCGTCAGGTAGGGGCCGGCGTCCTCGTCGGTGAGCACCGGCACCGGCAGCGCGGTGAGGTCCGGCGGCAGCCGGTGCCGGGGCCAGCGCGCCGGGTCGGCGGCGGGCACCGGGGGCCGGGGCGCGGCCACCGCGTCGAGCAGCCGGTGCGGCAGCTCGGCCGGGGTGACACCGAGCAGTCCGGCGGCGCGGCGCCTGGTGCCGTAGAGGCCCATCAGCACGGCGCGGGTGGGGCCGTGCTCGGGGCGTACCCGGTCGAACAGCACCGCCGGGCCGGGCCCGGTGGGTGGCGCGGCGGGCGCGCCGGCCCAGCGGGCGTAGTGCGCGGAGACGCCGTAGCGGGCGGGCAGCTCCTCGGCGACGCGGACCAGCTCGCCGGGCAGCGGGTCGAGCGTGGCGAGCGCGTGCCGTAGGTCGACGTGCGCTCGGCCGCCGGTCATCGCCGCTCCGGCGCCGCCGGGGCGGCCGGCGCCGCCCCGGCGGCACGGCGGTCCGCCAGCATCTCCTGCTGCATCCGGGTCAGCTCCTCGATCAGCGTGCGGTACGTGGCCACCGCGACCTCCGGTGGCATGCCGTGCCGGCCGGCCAGCTCGGCGACCCGGTCGAGCACCTGCCGGACCCGGTCCGGCGACCGTACGGCCGCCTCGTCGGACTTGTGCGCGGTCAGCTCCCGGACCACCCGGGTACGGACCGCCAGCAACTCGACGATCCGCTGGTCGAGCCGGTCCACGGCGGCCCGCAGCTCGGTGATGCGGGCGGCGCCGTCGGACCCGGCGGGCGCGTCGCTCACGGCTGGTCGACCCGGTCGACCACGAACACGACTGTGGGCTCGTCCGCGCTGCCCTGCGAGCGGTGCTCCTCGTCGTCCGGGATGACGAAGCCCATGCCGGGGCGGCAGGGCACCGAGCGGTCGCGGAAGTGGATGGTGAACTCGCCCCGCAGCACGTAGCCGGTGTGCCCGCGCAGGCACCAGTGGTGCTCGTCGAACCCGGCGGGCAGCTCCAGCAGGCGCAGCCGCTGCCCCCCGACGTACGCGATCTTGACCCGGCCCTCGGCGCCGGGCTTGTCCCACTTCTCCCACTCGGTGGCGGGGAAGTCGATGCCGACCGGGACGGTCGCCTGCTCAGTGGACATTCTCGGTGTCTCCTCTGGTCGGTAGGGCTTCGGCGCGGCGGGGCTGCGGTACGCGTTCGTTGCGGTCCCGCCGGGGCAGGACCGGGCCGCCGGTGACCCGCTGGTGGCGTTTGAGCAGCTGCACCATGTCGACCATCCGGTGCACCATGCGTTCCAGCGCGTCCACGCCCTCGGGGTCGGTCAGGCCGGGCGTGCCGGTGGTGTTGCGCAGCAGGACCGGGAAGCCGCTGCCAACCAGGATCATGCGGTTGAGCAGCAGGTTGTTGACGATCTGGTTGTGCACCGACGAGTCGCTGTAGCGGCGGCCGGTGACGATGATGCCGCCGACCTTGTCGGCCAGGGGGCGGGTGAAGCGCAGGTAGCCGACCCCGGCGCGCTCGATGAAGATCTGCATCAGGTGGGCCAGGCCGAAGCCGTGCACCGGCGCGGCATAGATCAGGCCGTCGGCGCCGACCATCTGCTCCACCAGGGCGGGGACGTCGTCGTCCACTGTGCACGGCAGCGTACGGCTGTTGCAGTCGCCGCACGGGCTGCACGGCGAGATCCGGTGCTCGCGCAGCCGGATGGTGCGCAGGACGGCCCCGCGCTCGGCGATCAGGCGTCCGGCGTGCGCGACCGCGAGATCGGTGTTGCCGCCCGCCCGTTCGGATCCGTTGATGGCCAGGATGGTGGCTGCTTCGCTGGGCAATCGCACCCCCGAGGGCTCGTCGGCGGGGCGCGGCGCCGCACCGCGCCGCGTCCCGGCCCGGTGTCAGTCCGTCAGCTTTCCGGCGAAGTAGTCGATGTACGCCTGCATGTCGAAGTGGCCGTGCCCGGACAGGGAGAACAGGATCGCCTTCTCCTCGCCGGTCTCCCGGCAGCGCAGCGCCTCGTCCACGGCGACCCGAACCGCGTGGCTGGACTCCGGCGCCGGCACGATCCCCTCGCTGCGGGCGAACCGCACGCCCGCCTCGAAGCAGGCGGTCTGCGGCACCGCCCGCGCCTCGATCAGGTCCACCTCGCGCAGCGCGCTCACGATCGGCGCCATGCCGTGGTAGCGCAGCCCGCCGGCGTGGATCGCGGGCGGCCGGAAGTCGTGGCCGAGCGTGTGCATCTTGGCCAGCGGGGTGAGCCCGGCGGTGTCGCCGAAGTCGTAGTCGTAGCTGCCCCGGGTCAGCGACGGGCAGGACGACGGTTCGGCGGCCAGGAACCGCACGGTGGGACCGCCGTCGAGCTGGCGGCGCAGGAACGGCAGGGCGAGGCCGGCGAAGTTGGAGCCGCCGCCGGCCGCGCCGACCACCACGTCCGGGTAGTCGCCGGCCAGCCCCATCTGGGCCAGCGCCTCCTGGCCGATGATCGTCTGGTGCATCAGCACCAGGTTCAGCACCGAGCCGAGCGCGTACCGGGCGGCGCCGCCGCTGTGCAGCGCGGCCTCCACCGCCTCGGAGATGGCCAGGCCGAGGCTGCCGGTGGAGTCCGGGTCGGTGGCCAGCACCGCCCGGCCGGCCTCGGTACGGTCGCTGGGGCTGGCGGTGACCGAGGCGCCGAACGTCTCCATCAGGCCGCGCCGGTACGGCTTCTGGTCGTAGCTGACCCGCACCATGAAGACCTCGCACTCGAGGTCGAAGTAGGCGCACGCCATCGACAGCGAGCTGCCCCACTGGCCGGCGCCGGTCTCGGTGGTCAGCCGCCGTACGCCGTCGAGCTTGCTGTAGTACGCCTGCGGGACGGCGGTGTTCGGCTTGTGGCTGCCGGCCGGACTGACCCCCTCGTACTTGAAGTAGATCCGCGCCGGGGTGTCCAGGTCGCGTTCCAGCCGGCGGGCCCGGATCAGCGGGCTGGGCCGCCACTGCCGGTAGATGTCGAGCACCGGGCCGGGGATGTCCACGTCCCGTTCGGTGGAGAACTCCTGCGCGATCAGCTCGGACGCGAACAGCGGCGCCAGGTCGGCCGGTGTGATCGGCTCCCGGGTGCCGGGGTGCAGCATCGGCGGCAGCCCCTTGGGCAGGTCGGGAACGACGTTGTACCAGGTCGTCGGGATGTCACTCTCGGGCAGGACGAACTTCGTGGCGGTCATGGGCCTCTTCCGGTGAGGGGTCGGGCGGGTCAGGGACGGGCGGGGGCCGGCGCGGCGGGCTCCGGCACCGGCCGGGCCTCGGGTCGGATTCGCAGCGCTGCGAACGCGAGGACGCCTGCGAGCGGGGTCAGCAGCAGCAGGAGCAGCACGGGCCGGTGCCCGTGCGCCTGCCAGACGAAGCCCAGCCCCATCGGCACCACCAGCCGGGCGGAGCTGAGCACGAAACCGTTGAGCGCCATGAACGCGCCGACCCGGCGCGGCTCGACGTGGTCGGCGATGTAGGTGGGCACCACCACCGAGGCGATGATCTCGCCGAGCGTCCAGACGACAGTGGACAGCAGCACCGCGGGCAGCGAGAACGCGAACACCAGCACCGCCATCCCGGCCGACCAGAGCAGGCCGGCGACGACGAGCAGCGTGCGGGTCGGGTACGCCTTGATCCGCTTCTCGATGAGCATTCCGGCGCCCACCACGACGATGCTGTTGATGGTGTAGACCGCGCCGACCACCGCCACCGACGAGTTCAGCACCCCGGTGACCGCCAGCGGCAGCGTGTACTCCAGGCCGATCAGCGGCGCGACGTAGCAGAACGAGAGCACCACCAGCACCGCGACGTCCAGGTCGCGCCGCAGGGCCGCCCGGCGCAGCCCGGCCGTCGCCGGTGTCCCGGCCGCGTCGCGGCGGGTGTCGGCGGGTACGCTGAGCCGGATGGTGAGCGCCGCGAGCAGCCCGAGCAGGATGTTCCCGGCGAACATCAGCCCGTACGAGTACGCCGCGGCCAGGCCGCCCAGCAGCGGCCCGACGCCCATGCCGAGGTTGTTGGCGATGTAGCTGACCGTGTACGCGAACGGCCGCTGCTCCGGCTCGGCCAGGTCGGCGATCAGCGTGTTGGCGGCGGGCGCGAACATGCCCATGCCGACGAGCGCGACGAACAGCAGCGCCGCGTACGTCCACGGCGGGCCGTCCAGCACCGCCAGCCCGAGGTAGCCGGCCGCGTTGAGCAGCAGGCTGGACACCAGCGCGGCCCGCCGGCCGGCGCGGGCGCAGACCGGGCCGCTGAGCAGGCTCCCGGCGAGCAGGCCGGTGCTGCCGACCGAGATCAGCACACCCGCCTCGCCGGTGCTCAGGCCACGGCTGCGCACCAGGTAGACAGCGAGCAGCGGAAAGACGAACATGCCCGCGCGGTTGATGAACGAGGCGAGCACCAGCATCCGCAGCGGGCGCGGCAGCGCCCGGAACCGGCTCAGCCACATGACGCCTCCCCGGCCGGTTCGGTACGCACCTGGAAGGCGTCCCGGATGGTCTTGAACCGGGCGCGTACGTCGTCGAAGTCCCGGCCCTCGCAGACGTACCAGCCGAGCACGTCGTTGGAGGCGGTCGGCGGGGCGAGCACGTCGCCGACGCCCTTCCACACGTCGGCGTCGAGGACCGAGTCCAGCGCCCGCAACTCCTCGGCGGTGGTGATCGCGGTGATGCGGCCGTACCGGTCGGAGCAGAGGTATTCGGTGCCCGTCTCCGCGCCCAGCACGGCGGCGGGCCGGTGCCCGGGATCCAGTTCCAGCCGGCACCACTCGCCGGCCAGGTTGATGCCGCGCCCGGCCTCGATGGCCGGGACGATCGACCCGCCGCCGGCCCGGGCCGCCGCCTCGCCGAACACCACCTCGCCGTCGTCGCGGAGGAAGAACTCCACGTGCGCGACCCCGGTACGCATGCCGAAGCCGCGCAGGAGCCCGGCGTTGGCGGTGAGGATGCGCCGCTCCGCGGGGCTCAGGTCGTGCTTGCGGGAGATCGTGCCGCCGGGCTCGTCGCGGAACTCCAGCACCGAGTACGTGTAACGGGAGAGCTGCTCGAAGACCACCTCGCCGTCGCGCAGCAGCGAGTCGACGTGGTACTCCGCGCCGCGGACGTACTCCTCGACCCGGTAGTCGTGGCGTGCGTCGGCGACCAACGGCCACACCCGGGCCAGGTCGTCGGCCGAGTCCACCCGGTGGGTGTCGCCGCAGGCCCAGCCGGCGTACGGCTTGACCACGACCGGCCAGCCCACCTCGGCGGCGAACTCGGCCACCGCGCCGACGGTGTCCGGGCGGCAGGAGCGGGCCACCGGCACGCCCAGCTCGACGGCGCGGCGGTGCATCACGTTCTTGTCCCGGAAGGCGAGGGCCTGCTCCGGGTCCAGGCCGGGGATGCCGTGGTCGCGCCGGCACCGCGCGGCGGTCAGCACGTCGCCCTCGAACAGCGGGAAGATCCGCTCGATCGGGCGGCCGGCGACGATCGCCGCGACCGCCGCCCGGACCGCGTCCGGGTCGTCCAGGTCGGCCCGGTGGTAGGACAGCCCGGCGGTCTCCGGAGCCGGCTGGCCGGTGGGCAGCAGCACCACGCTGTCCACGCCGAGGTCGGTGGCGGCGGCGACCACGCTGCGGAACTGGGCGGCGTAGCGGCCGGCCGCGGGCCGGTAGACGATCAGGATCGCGCGGTTCACGAGCGGCCCCCCGGGGTGCCGGCGGGGCGCAGCGGCGCCTCGACGGCGAACACGGCGTCGCCGGTGTGCCGGTCCAGCACCGCCCGGTGCCGGGGCGCGGCGGTCAGCTCGCCGAGCACGGCGTCGAGGCGGTCCAGCGCCGCCTCCACCTGCGCCCGGCCGTCCGGGTGGGCCGCCTCGACGGTGAGCAGCAGTCGCCGCCGGCCCAGGTCGGTGCGGACCAGGTGGCCCTGGCGCCAGTTCCAGCGCCGGGAGTGGGCCCGCCCGTGGTCGTCGGCGTAGACGACCTCGCCCGGTTCGGGACGCTCCGGCGCGTCGGGCGCGCCCAGCGGCAGGTACGTCTCCGTGCCGTCGGCCGGCCGGACGACGAGCGCGGCGATGTCGTCAACCGCGCACGAGGCCACCGGCAGCGCCGAGTCCAGCGAGACGGCGTTGCAGAGGTCCACGAGCGCGTTGATCCGGGGCAGCCGGTCGCCCCGGGCGACCCGCCGGGAGATCGACTCGGCGGCGCACGGGAACCGGTTCGGGTTCACCCCCACCGCCCGGTACGCCGCCCGCCACCCGGCGATGCCCGGCAGCTCGGACACCCCGGCCTTGTCCAGGCCGGCCCGGTGCAGCGCGTCCTCGACGGCGGTCAGCCGCTGCGCGACGGCCGGGTGGGCCGGCCCGACCTCGATCGCCGGCGCGGCGAGCAGGCCGAGGACGTAGTCCGGCACGCTCGCCGTCACCCGGTCGTCGATCCGGACGGACAGCCGGTCGGCGCCGTCGCTGAGCTGGGTCATCGTCATCCCCGTCGGTTCGGTTCACACGGTCGCCCCGACCGTACGAAGCGGCGCGGCCACCGGTTGTGGCCAATCCCCGCCGATCCGGTGAGGCCAATCCGGCCCCGCACCCCGGTCCGCGCCGCCGGCGGCATCAGGCCACCCCGGCCGGCCGGCGGTCCCGGTAGGCGGCGGCGTCCCCGGCGACCACCCGTCCGCCCAGCAGCACCATCTCGATCGCCTCCGGCCGCCCCAGCACGGTGATGTCCCGCGCCGGGTCGCCGTCGGTGACCACCAGGTCCGCCAGCCGGCCCGGCTGCACCGTCCCGGCCTCGTCGCCGCGCCCGGCCAGCCGCGCGCCGTTGGCGGTGGCCCAGGTCAGCACCGTGGGCGCGGGGATGCCGGCCATGCTCACGTACGTCTCCAGCTCCTCGGCGTACCGGCCGTGCGGGGTCCAGGCGAACCCGAAGTCGTCACCGGCCACGATCGGGATGCCCATCTCCACCATCAGCGGCAGGATCCGCAGCGTGTTCTCCACCTCGGCCCGGAACTCCAGCGTCTCCAGGTATTCCGGGGTCTTGCCGTGCGCGGTGCCCGTGGTGAGCAGCCGGTGCGGCTGGTGCAGGCTCGGCACCACGAAGATGCCGCGCTCGGCGATCGCCTCCAGCGCCGCGTCGTCGGCGTACGTGGCGTGGTCGATCACGTCCACCCCGGCGGCGATGGCGTTGCGGATGCCGCCCAGCCCGCGCGAGTGCGCCCGGATCCGTACCCCCCGCTCGTGTGCGGCGCGCGCCGCGACCACCAGCTCCTCGGCGGTGAACAGCAGCTCGTGGGAGCGGCCGTTGGGGAACGTGTCGTCGCCGGTGGAGAACACCTTGATGATCTCCGCGCCCTGGGCGACCTCGGTGTCGACGTACTCGACCAGCTCCTCCGGGGTGTCGGCCAGCCGCATCAGGTCGGTGGGGATGCGCTGCTTGACCGCCGGGTTGCGCCGCTGCGGCGGCCCGGAGACCATCAGGTCCCGGCTGCACGGCGTGATCCGCGGTCCGGGCAGCCGCCCGGCGTCGATCGCCCGGCGCAGCGCCATGTCGATGCCGGCCACCGAGCCGGCGCCGACGAACGCGGTGTAGCCCAGCCGGAGCATCTCCGCCGCGTTCGCCGCCGCGCCCAGCGTCACCTCCGGGATCGAGTACTTGAACAGCGTCTCCCGGCCGTCGAGCACGTTCAGGTAGGCGATGTGGGTGTGGCCGAGCGTCATGCCCGGCATCACGGTCCGCCCGTCCAGGTCCAGCACGTCGACGTCCGGGTCGTGCAGCGGCGCCTGCGCCTCGGGCAGCACCGCGACGATCCGCTCCCCGTCGAGCAGCACGCTGTGGTGCGGCCGGGACGCCACCCCCAGCCCTTCCTGGACGGTGGCGCGGTGCAGCAACGTTCGTCGGGACACGACTGTCACTCCGGTTCTGGTCGAAGGTGCGGGCGGCGGTGGCCGAAGAGCAGCCAGACGATCTCCGCGCCGGGGCGGCGGACCACCCAGCGCAGCGCGTACCGGCGTACCCCCGGGGCGTTCGTCACCGCGAGGTCGGCGGCCCCGGCGGCGAGCAGCTCGGCGGCGTGCTGGGTGGATTCGGCGTCGAGCCACCGCATCGGGCGGTCGCGCAGCGCGGGCGGGGCGAGGTCGGCGAAGATCCGCCGGACCTCCCAGAGCGCGGCCACAGTCACCTCACCGTCACCGGGGGGCGCGTCCCGCTCCCGTGTCGCGATGCCGTACTCCGGTGTGGCCTGCGCGAAGTAGGCGTCCAGGCGCAGGTCGCGGTGCCAGTGGAAGCGGGTGGCGCCCTGGTACGCGCTCGGCACCAGGGCCTGGTCCACGCGGCGTTCCACGACCGCGCCGAGCACCGCGTCGAACGTGTCGCACAGCTCGATGCGCAGCCCGTGCCGCTCGGCCAGGAACGTGGCGGTCAGGTGGCTGGACGTGCCGGCCGGGCCGAGCGTCGCCACCGCCGTGCCGGGGTGGCTCGACCACCGGTCCACCACCGCCCGCCACCGCCGCCCGTACGCGCCCGCGAGCGGCCCGGGCAGCGCGGGCACCGGCTCGGCGGCTGTGGTGTCAGGTGTCGTAGCCACGCCTGCCCGCCATCCGCCGGGCCACCCGGGTCTCGTGGTCGTCGGCGACCCGCCGGTCCACGATCCGCGCGGCCTTCCAGCTCACGAACGCCCCGGTGCTGACGATCGGGTCCAGCCCGTCGCTCAGCTCGACCTCCACCGGCACGCCGAGCGCGGCGGAGGCCCGCCGGCGTACCCCGTCGGCCACCGCGGCCGGGTCGTCCACCAGGTCCTTCAGCAGCTCCAGCCGGACGGTGAGCCGGTCGCCGCCGCCCGGGTCGTTGTCGATCACCACCTGGTAGCCGGCCGAGCCGGTGACGCCGGTGAGCACCGCGCTCTCGATCTGCCCGGCGGTACGCCGCTGCCCGCCCAGGTCGATGCGGTCGAGCGTCCGCCCGACGATCTGCACCAGGTCGCCGGGCATCTCGCAGTCGCAGTCCGACGCGCCGACCACCACGGCGTCGCCGGTGCGGTAGCGGATCAGCGGCTTCACGCCGTCGACCAGCATGGTCACCGTGAGCTCGCCGGTGCCGCGCGGGCCGTGCGACGCGCCGGTCTCCGGGTCGACCACCTCGATCAGGTAGTTGGTCTGCGACAGGTGCATCCGCTTGTTGCGGCAGGCGGTGGCGATCACGAACGCCTCCTGCGAGCCGTACAGGATGTTGTAGACGTCGGCGCCCCAGACCGACTCCAGGTTGCGCGCCAGCGCCGGCGTGCACATCTCGCCGGTGACGAACAGCAGCCTGACCCCGAAGTCCTCGCGCAGCCGGTAGCCGTGGTGCTCGGCGGCCTTGGCCAGCATCAGCGCCACGCCCGGCGTGCAGCAGATCACCTCCAGGTCCAGGTCCCGCATCAGCTGGAGGGCCTTGGCGAACCCGATCACCGGCGAGTACGGCCAGATCTTGGCGTTCATCGCGCCGGTGTTGCGGGCCACGTCGCCGAGCGTGTCGCCGAACGAGTGCACCTCCGTCGGGCCCATCAGCCCGATCCGGGGCGCGTGGTCGCCGAAGTGGTGGCGGAAGATCGACGCCCAGGACTCGGTGACGTGGGCGTTGCTGGCCACCACCTCGCGGCCGTCGCGGGGGCACGGCGTGGCGGGTCCGGTCGTGCCTGTGGTCTCGTAGAAGAAGACGGCCTCGGCCAGCGGCCGGCTGAGCACGTCGAGCATCTCCTCGCGCAGGTGCGCCTTCGTGGTGAAGGGCAGCCGGTCGAGCGTGGCCGGGGTGATCGTGGTCAGGTCGATCCCGGCGAGCTGCCGGGCGTAGAACGGCGAGCCGGTGCTGACCTGGTCGAGCACCCGCCGCAGTTGCCGGTCCCGCCAGTCACCGAGCTGTGCCCCGGTGAGCGTGCGGTCGTAGAACGCGCGGTGCAGGCGCAGGTAGTCGGCGGCGAAGCCGGCCGCCGGGCCGGTGGTGGGAAGCCACATGGATCGGGGTCCTCTCGGTGTGCGTCAGTGCAGGCCGCCGTCGACGTCCAGCACGGAGGCGGTGACGTAGCTGCTGTCCGGGCCGGCCAGCCAGGCGACGGCGGCGGCGATCTCGTCCGGGGCGCCGAAGCGGCCGGCCGGGATGCGGGCCCGGTAGTCGTCCCGGCGGGCCGCCGGGATCCGGTCGGCCATCGGCGTCTCGACCAGCCCGGGGGCGACCGCGTTGACCCGGATGCGGTGCGTGGCCAGCGCCCGGCCGAGGCTGCGGGTGAGCGCGACGACAGCGCCCTTCGAGGCGCCGTACGCGGCGTCCGGGCTGCCGATCCGCCCGCTGATCGAGGCGACGTTGACCACGGTGCCGGGACGTCCGGCGGCCACCAGCGCCCGGGCGTACGCGAGCGTGCCGAAGAACGTCGCGCCGAGGTTGGTGTCCAGCACCTCGGCGTACGTGCGCGGGTCGTAGTCGAGGAAGTCCCGGGCCGGGTAGACGCCGGCGTTGTTGACCAGCACGGCGGGCAGGCCGTGCCGCTCGTGCACGTCGTCCAGCAGCCGCTGCGCCTGTTCCGGCACGGCCAGGTCGGCGACGAGCGCCGCGTACGCGGACGGGTCGGCGGCCGGCTCGCGGTCGACGCTGAGCACCCGGTGCCCGGCCCGGGTCAGGGCCGCGGTGACGGCCCGGCCGATGCCGCCGGCACCGCCGGTGACCACGGCCAGCCGGGGTACGGGATCGGACATGATCCGTCCCCGCCGCTCAGCCGGCGACCGGCAGCGCCGCCGGTACGCCGCGCAGGAAGTTGTCGAACAACCGCAGCCCGTCCTGAGTCGTCACGCTCTCCGGATGGAACTGCACCCCCTCGACGGCGAGCGTGCGGTGGCGCAGGCCCATCACGTAGCCGTCGTCGCCGGAGCGGGCGGTCACCTCCAGCGGGGGCGGCACCGGGTCGGCGACGACGAGCGAGTGGTACCGGGTGACGGTCAGCGGCGCCGGGGCACCCGCGTAGACGCCCCGGCCGTCGTGCGTGACCTCGCTGGTCTTGCCGTGCATCAGGTGCCGGGCCACAGCGATCGTGCCGCCGTACGCCAGGCCGATCGCCTGGTGACCGAGGCAGACGCCGAGCAGTGGCACCCGGCCGGCGAAGGCGTGCACCAGCTCGACGTGACCGGAGTCGCCGGGGTGCCCGGGCCCGGGCCCGAGCACCACCGCGTCCGGGCGCAACGCGGCGAGCTGCCGGGGGCTGCGTACCCGGGACCGGATCACCACCGTCCGGGCGCCGAGCGTGCGCAGGTACTGGTCGATGATGTGGGTGAAGCTGTCGTACGCGTCGACGAGCAGGACCTTCACGGCAGCAGCTCCTCGCCGGTCAGCGCCCAGTAGGCGGCGCTCATCTTGGCCAGCGTCTCCCGCCACTCGGCGGCCGGCGTGGAGTCGGCGACCACGCCGGCGGACGCCTGGGTGTGGTAGCGCCGGCCGTCGTGCACGACGGTGCGGATGCAGAGGGCGAGCACCGCGAACCCGCGGACGTCGACCAGGCCGATCGCGCCCGCGTAGATGCCCCGGGGGTCCGCCTCCAGCCCGTCGATGATCTCCATCGACCGCAGCTTCGGCGCGCCGGTCATGGTGCCGGCCGGGAACGCCGCGCGGATCGCCGCCCACACGTCGGCGCCGTCGTCGAGGCGACCGGAGACGGTGGAGACCAGGTGGTGCACGTACGCGAACGGCTCGACGTCGAGCATCGCGTCGACCGACAGCGTGCCCGGCTCGCAGACGCGGCCGATGTCGTTGCGGCACAGGTCGACGAGCATGACGTGCTCGGCGCGCTCCTTCTCGCTGGCCCGCAGCTCGGCCACCCGGCGGCGGTCGGTCAACGGGTCGGCCGAGCGGGTCGCGGTGCCGGCGATCGGGCGCATCGACAGCCGGTCGCCGTCCAGGCGCAGGAACAGCTCCGGGCTGGCGCCGATCACGGTGCGCCCGGCCCAGGGCGCCAGGTACATGTACGGCGACGGGCTGCGGTGCCGCAGGCGCCGGTAGACGTCCAGCGGGGTGAGGGCGGTCTCCACCTCGATGCGGTGGCCGATCTGCACCTGGTAGCTGTCGCCGACCCGGATGTGCCGCAGGCAGCGCCGCACCCGCTCGGCGAACGTCTCCTCGTCGACTGTGTCACGTATCCGGGACGGCGTGGGCGCGGGTGGCGGCGGCTGGTCGCCGGGCGTGCCGGTGAGCAGCCGCGTCACCTGTGGCGCCGGCTGCGGCGGCAGGTGCGGGCCGGTGGCGTGCAGCTGGTGTGCCGTCCCGGCGCGCAGGTCCCACCAGACGGTGTGCCGGAACAGTGTCAGCGCGCACCGGGGGAGGTCGTCGTCGACCCGGCCGAGGGTCAGCTCGTCCATGTCGCGGGCGGCCTCGTAGGCCAGGGTGGTGAGGAAACCGAAGGCGAACCGGTCGGCCGGCACTGGCGTCTCGACGGTGAAGGCGCGCTGCACGGCGCGGACCACCGACCACAGCTGCGCCGGGCCGGGCACGTGCCAGGCGGACGTGGTGCCGCGCTGCCCGGCCGGCGCGCCGAGGACGGCGGTGACCACCGCGCGCAGCGCGTCGCCGAGCGGCCCGGCGGCGGTCAGCTCGCACCTGTCGGCCAGGAACCGCAGCTCGGCGAGGCGGCCCCAGCCCACCGCCGCGGCCTGCCGGTCGGCGACCGGCCCGTCCAGGCTTTCGAAGAGGTACGCGTCGTGCGCGGCATGGCTTTGTGTCAATGCGCTGTACAACGCGAGCGGATTGATCGACGGCAGTGTGATTGAGGTCACGGAAATCGGAATGCGGTCGGCCGGCGTCGTGCGTCCCGGCGTCTCCGAACGGCGGTCTGCGGTTTTCGCGCCCACCGTGGTCGACCATGAGGACACTGTGGAACCCCCCTTTGAGCAGCCCGGATGCCCCGACGCGGACCGGCTTGGCCGCGTTCGGTGACAGATCGGACTTCCCCCGTTGAAAAGGACGCGCGGCACCCCCCCGGGTTCGGCCGGGAATGGGTTGCGGTCCCGGGAAACACTTTCACCAAGTGCGTTCCCGCTGTCCATACCACTTCGGAGACCGGGGAGAGGACCAATCGGTGTGGCATCTGAATCTGTCAATTGACGGCGACGCGCGTGAAACGTTGTCGGCGCAGCTCCGCAACGCTCTGCGCGGCCGGATCACCGACGGCACGCTGCGCCCCGGGACGCGCGTGCCGTCGACCCGGCAGCTCGCGACGGACCTCGGCGTGTCCCGCACCGTGGTCGTCGAGGCGTACGAGCAGCTCTGCGCCGAGGGCTACCTGACCTCGCAGCGCGGGTCCGGCACCTCGGTGGCGGACTCCGCGCACGCCGGCGTCGCCTCCGCGCTCACCGCGGACGAGACGCCCGCGCCCGAGGTGTGGGACCTGCGCGCCGGCGGCACCGACGTGTCGACGTTCCCGCGCCAGGACTGGATCCGCTGCGTCAGCTCGGTGCTCCGCTCGGCCGGGCCCCGGGAACTGGGCTACGCGCCGCCGTCCGGCCTGCCGCCGGTCCGCCGCACGCTCGCCGGCTATCTCGGCCGGGTCCGGGGCGTCCGCGTCCGGCCCGAGCACCTGATGATCACCTCCGGCTTCGCCCAGGGGCTGGCGCTGCTCTGCCGGGTGCTGCGCGACCAGGGGCACGAGGCGATCGGCGTGGAGGACCCCGGGCACCCGGGGGAGTGGGCGTTCATCGCCGACGCCGGGCTGCGGCCGGTAAGTGTGCCGGTGGACCGGGAGGGCATCCGCGTCGACGATCTGGCCGCGACCGGCGTACGCGCCGTGCTCACCACCCCGGCCAGTCAGTTCCCCACCGGCGCTCCGCTGAGCCGGCGGCGCCGGGAGCAACTGCTCGACTGGGCGCGGGCGGTGGACGGGTACGTCGTCGAGGACGACTTCGACGCCGCGTTCGTGGCGCCGGCGCAGCGGATGCCCGCGTTGCAGAGCGTCGCGCCGGACCGGGTGGTGTACGCGGGCAGCGCCAGCAAGGTCCTCGCCCCGGCGCTGCGGCTCGGCTGGCTGGCCGCGCCGACCGGGCTGGCCGCCTCGATCGAGCGGGTGCGGGCCGGCTGGGACATCGGCTGCTCCGGACTGGACCAGCTCGCCTTCGCCCGGCTCGTGGACACCGGCGCGTTCGACCGGCACCTGCGCCGGCTGCGCGCCGAGTTCCAGCGCCGCGGCCAGGCGGTACGCCAGCACGTGGCACGCCATCTGCCCGGCGTGGCGCCGCTCGACGCCAGTGGCGGCCTCCAGACGTACCTGGTGCTGCCCCGCTGGTGCGCGGAGGAGTCCGTGGTGGCCGCCGCGCGGCGCCGGTCCGTGCTGGTGCGCGGCGGCCGGTTCTACGCCCTGCGCGCCGACGACCGGCCACCGGCGCTGGTCATCGGGTACGCCGGGGTGCGCGGCGCCGGGCTGGGACGGGGGCTGGCCGGGGTCGCCGCGGCCTACCGCGAGGCGACGGCGCGTCACGCGGGAGGTGTCAATGTGCGGCGGGCCGCGGATTCCGACCGAAGGACCGGCTTGACAGCGTGATCAGCGCTTAGGTTAGCCTAACCTCCGTGACGAGCAGAACGGTGCGAGCCGACGGCTTGAGCGGCAGCGACCTGCGGCTGGGCTACCACGGCACGACGGTGGTGCACGACGCCGCCATCACGCTTCGGCCCGCGGCCGTGACCGCGTTGGTCGGCCCGAACGGCAGCGGCAAGTCGACGCTGCTGCGCGGGCTGGCCCGCCTGCACCCGCTGGAGCACGGCGAGATCGTGCTGGCCGACGGCACGCCCGCCCGGGCGCTGTCCGCCCGGGACTTCGCCCGCCGGATCACGCTGCTCGCGCAGAGCCGCCCCACCCCCAGCGGGGTGACGGTGCGCGACGTGGTCGGGTACGGCCGGCACCCGTACCGGCAGCGGTGGCGCGCGAACGACCTCGACGGACCGGCCGCGATCGACCGGGCCATGCGGGTCACGGGCGTCGACGGCATGGCCGGCCGGCCGGTCGACGAGCTGTCCGGCGGCGAACTGCAACGGGTCTGGCTGGCCACCTGCCTGGCCCAGGACACCGCGATCCTGCTGCTGGACGAGCCCACCACGTTCCTGGACCTGCGCTACCAGGTGGAGATCCTCGACCTGATGCGCGAACTCGCCGACACCGCCGGCGTCGCCGTCGGTGTGGTGCTGCACGACCTCAACCAGGCCGCGGCCGTCGCCGACCAGGTGGTGCTCCTGCACGAAGGCCGGGTCCGCGGTGCCGGCACGCCGCACGAGGTGTTCACCGAGGCGGCGCTCACCGAGGCGTACGGCATCCGCGTCGAGGTGAGCGTCGACCCGGTCACCAACCTGCTCTCCACTCGTCCCGTCGGCCGGCACACGACCCGCGTCTCCGCCTGACCGACTCCTGCCCACAGAAGAGAAACCGATGTTGCGTACCCGCCTGACCCTGCTCGCCGCCGCCGCGGCGAGCGCGCTGCTGATCACCGGCTGCGGCACCACCGAGGAGCCCGCCGCCGCGCCGTCCCCCTCCGACGCCGCCTCCACCGGCCCGGTCACCGTCACCGACAGCCGGGGCAAGACCATCACCCTCAAGAGCCCCGCCACCAAGGTCGTCGGCCTGGAGTGGGGCGAGGTCGAGATGCTCGTCGGCCTCGGCGTGATGCCGGTCGGTGTGGCCGACCCGAAGGGGTACGCCACCTGGGTGACCGCCGCCCCGCTCGACGCGGGCGTCAAGGACGTCGGCACCCGGGGTGAGCCGAGCGTCGACTCCATCGTCGCCCTCCAGCCGGACCTGGTGGTGATGGAGGCCGAGCGCGGCTCCGCCGTCGTCACCCAGCTGGAGAAGTACGTCCCGGTGCTGGTCACCAAGGGCAGCGACGCCTCCGACAACATCGGCCGGATGCGCGCGGACCTGAAGATGATCGCCACCGCCACCGGTCGTACCGCGCAGGCGGACAAGCTGCTCGCCGACTTCGACGCCGCGATCGCCGACGGCAAGAAGAAGATCGCCGACGCCGGGGCGGCCGGCAAGCAGTTCGCCATCGCCGACGGCTGGAAGGAGGGCAGCACCGTCTCGATCCGGATGTTCGGCCAGGGCGCGTACGTCTCCCAGCTCGGCATCCAGCTCGGCCTCAAGAACGCCTGGACCGGCAAGACCGACGAGATGTGGGGCCTGGGCCAGACCGACGTCGAGGGCATGAACGTCCTCAAGAGCCAGGACCTGCACTTCTTCTACAACGCCTCCGACGGCGACGACGTGTTCGCCGACGGCCTCGCCGGCAACGCGATCTGGCGCGCCCTGCCGTTCGTGCAGCAGAACAAGCTGCACAAGATGCCCAACGGCATCTGGACCTTCGGCGGCCCGCTGTCCGGCAAGCAGTACATCGACGAGCTCGTCAAGGTCTACACGGCTTGAGCGCGATGACCGCCCCCGCCCCGCCGGGGCCGGCCACCCGGCCGGCCCCGGTCGGGCCGCCGCCCGCCCGGCGCAGCCGGGTCGCCGGCGCGTTCGCTCTCGCCGCCGCGCTGCTCCTCGCGATCACCGCGGTGCACCTCACCCAGGGCACGTCGTCCGTGGGGGCGCTGGACCTGCTCCGGCTGCTCACCGGCGGTGACGACGAGACCGCCCGGGTGCTGGTCGCCTCCCGTCTGCCCCGGCTGCTCACCGGCCTGGCCGTCGGCGTCGCGCTCGGTTTCGCCGGCGCGGCGTTGCAGTCGACCACCCGCAACCCGCTCGCCTCGCCGGACACGCTCGCGGTGAACGCGGGCGCGCACCTGGCGATCGTCGCCACCGCGGCCTTCGGGATCGCGCTGCCCGCGCTGCCCTCGGGCGGGCTGGCGTTCTGCGGCGGCCTCGCCGCCGCCTCCCTGGTCATGCTGCTCTCGGCCGGCGGCCAGGCCGCCACCACCCGGCTGATCCTCGCCGGCTCGGCCACCGCGATGGCGCTGGCCTCGCTGACCATGCTGCTCCTGCTGCTCTTCGAGCAGTCCACCATCGGCCTGTTCGCCTGGGGCAACGGCTCGCTCGTGCAGGGCGACCTGGTCGCGTTCACCCAGCTCGCCCCCGTGATCGGGGTCGCCGCGCTGCTGCTCGTGACGCTCGGGCACCGGCTGGACCTGCTCGCCCTCGGCGACGACACCGCCACCGTGCTCGGGCTCAACGTGCGCCGTACCCGGCTGACGGTGGTGCTGCTCGCCGTGCTGCTCTCCGCCGCGGCGGTCACCCTGGCCGGGCCGATCGGCTTCGTCGGCCTCGGCGCGCCGGTGATCGTACGGCTGCTCGGCCGCTGGGTGCCCGAGGTGCACCGGCACCGCGTCCTGATGCCGCTGGCCGGCATCGTCGGCGTCGTCATCGTGCTCGGCTCCGACGTGCTGCTGCGCGCCGTGCTCGGCGGGCAGGCCGGTGTCGACGTGCCGACCGGCGTGGTCACCACGCTCTTCGGCGCGGTGCTGCTGGTCTGGCTGGCCCGCCGCCACCGCGACGCCGGACCGACCCGGCAGGCGCCCGGCGGTCACGCCGCGGTCCGCTCCCGCGGCTTCGTCGCCGTCGTCGTCGCGGCCTGCGCGGTCGTCGTCACCGCCGCGCTGGTGCTCGGCATGCTCGCCGGTGACACGTGGGTGCTGCTCGGCGACGTCGTCAACTGGGTGCAGGGCCGCACCGGACCGGCGTACACCTTCGTGCTGGACGCCCGCTGGCCGCGCGTCGCCGCGGCGCTGCTGGCCGGCGCGGCGCTGGCCCTGGCCGGCACCACTGTGCAGGCGGTGTGCCGCAACCCGCTCGCCGAACCGGGCATCCTCGGCATCACCGGCGGCGCCGGCATCGGCGCGGTGTCGCTGCTGACGTTCGCGCCGATGGCCGGCGTGCTCGCCCTGTCCGGCGCCGCCGGTCTCGGCGCGGTCGCCGCGTTCGCGCTGGTCTACGGCCTGGCGCGGCGGCACGGCCTCAACTCCGACCGGCTGGTGCTGATCGGGTTCGCGGTCTGGCAGGGCGGTACGGCGATCATCACGTTCATCGTGGTCTCGTCCGACCCGTGGAACACCGGCAAGGCGCTGACCTGGCTGTCCGGTTCCACGTACGGGCGTACCGCCCCGCAGGTGCTGCCGGTGGCGATCGCGCTGCTGATCGCGCTGCCGGTGGTGGCCGCCGTGCGTCGCGAGCTGGACCTGCTCGCGCTCGACGACGACACGCCCCGGGTGCTCGGCGTCCGGCTGGAACGCGCCCGGCTGATCGCGCTCGGCCTGGCGGCGCTGCTCACCGCCACCGCCGTGTCGGCGGTCGGCGTGATCGGCTTCGTGGGCCTGGTCGCGCCGCACGCGGCCCGCGCGCTGGTCGGCGGTCGGCACACCCGCGTCCTGCCGGTCGCGGTGCTGCTCGGCGCCACCCTGGTCAGCCTCGCGGACACGCTCGGCCGCAGCGTGATCGCACCCGCCCAGGTCCCCGCCGGTCTGGTCACCGCTCTGATCGGCACCCCGTACTTCGTCTGGCTGCTGTGGCGTTCCCGCGCCGCGGCAGCCGCCCGTTAGCCCGTTCACCGACGCACCGCCCACCGGCCGTGAGAGGAATGACGCATGACCAGCACCCTGGCCGTCGCGCCCTGGCGAGTCTTCACCGTTGAGGTCCGCGCCCTGCGCCGGCTCGGCCCGTCCTTCCTGCGGGTGACGCTCACCGGCCCGGACCTGGACCGGTTCGCCGACAACGGGTACGACCAGCGGATCAAGCTGGCCCTGCCGCCGGTCGACGGCGCGCCGGGGGAGCTGCCCGACGGGCCGGACTGGTTCCCGCGGTGGCGGGAGCTGCCGGACGGGCTGCGCAGCCCGATCCGCACCTACACGGTCCGCGCCGTCCGGCCGGAGGCGTACGAGGTGGACGTGGACATGGCGCTGCACGGCGACGGCGGCCCGGCCACCCGGTGGGCGCGGCGCGCCCGCCTCGGCGACCGGATCGCAGTGGTCGGCCCGGATGCCGGCTGGGACGGGCCGCACGGCGGCGTCGAGTTCCAGCCGCCCGCCGGGGCGACGCTGCTGCTGGCCGGCGACGAGACCGCCGCGCCGGCGATCTGCGCGATCCTGGAGCGGCTGCCCGCCGACGCGCGCGGGCACGCGCTGGTGGAGGTGCCGCAGAGCGGCGACGAGCTGCCCTGCGCGGCGCCGGCCGGCGTCACTGTGACCTGGCTGCCCCGCGACGGCGCCCCGCACGGCAGCCGGCTCGCCCCGGCCGTGACGAGCGTGGCCGGCCGGCTGGTGCCGGCACCGGTCGCGGCGGGCGCCGCGCCGCTGGCCGAGGTGGACGTGGACCGGGACATCCTCTGGGAGGTGCCGGAGCGGCCCGACGGCGCGGCGCTGTACGCCTGGCTGGCCGGGGAGGCGGCGATGATCCGCGGCCTGCGCCGCCACCTGGTGACCGAGCGGGGCATGGACCGGCGCGCGGTGGCGTTCATGGGCTACTGGCGGGCCGGTCGCGCGGAGAACTGATCGTCCGCACCGCCGAAGAAGCGGGCCGGCGCGCTGCGCCGGCCCGCTTCTTCGTCATTCCGTCAGTCGCGCGGCGCGTACGGGGCGAGCGGGTTGACCAGGGTGCCGGCGAACTGCAACGCGGCCGACGGGTCGGACAGGTCCACCATCTGCTGGTTGTTGCGCAGCTGGAGCCGGTTGAGGCAGGACAGCGTGAACTCCGGCGCGAACAGGTCGTGCCGGCGCATCCGGTCGGCCAGGTGCGGCACCGTGGCGGCGTAGCCGGCGGCGCACTCGGCGACTGTGCGCCAGAACCCGTCCTGGTCCAGCACGCCCTGCGTGTGCAGGGCGGCGCTCAGGTGCCGCAGGAAGCAGTCGAACACGTCGGTGAAGATGGACAGGATCTTCTCGTCCTCCGGGATGGCGGCCCGGATCCGCCGGACCCGCTCGGGCAGGTCCGCGTCCGGGTCCATCACCACGATCTCCTCGGCGATGTCCTTGAACACGACCCGCTCCACCACGCCGCCGTCCAGCACCAGGATGACGTTCTCGCCGTGCGGCATGAACGCCAGGTCGTAGGCGTACAGGCTGTGCAGCAGCGGCACCAGGTAGGCGTCCAGGTAGCGGCGCAGCCAGTCGGCCGGGGCCAGCCCCGACTCGTCGATCAGCGCCGCGGCGAGCGACCGCCCGTCGCGGTCCAGGTGCAGCAGCGAGGCCATGGTGGCCAGCCGCCGCCCGGGTTCCAGCCCGGGGACCGGGCTCTCCCGCCACAGCGCCGCCAGCATCTTCCGGTACGGGGAGTACCTGTCGGTCGCCGCCTCGTACTGCCGGTGCCGGTAACCGATCGCGGCGCGCTCCCGGATGATCGACAGGCCGGTGCGCTTGAGCACCGGGTCGCCCTCGATCAGCCCGGCCAGCCAGTCGTTGATGGCCGGCGTCGCCTCCATGTACGCGGCCGACAGCCCGCGCATGAAGCCCATGTTCAGCACCGACAGCGCGGTCTTCACGTAGTGCTTGGCCGGGTCGCTGATGTTGAAGAAGGTGCGGATCGACTGCTGCGCCAGGTATTCGTCCGGTCCTTCGCCGAGGCAGACCAGCCGGCGCCGGGCCACCTCACCGGCGAACGTGACGGCCAGCTTGTTCCACCACTGCCACGGGTGCACCGGGACGAACAGGTAGTCGGCCGGGTCCAGGCCCAGGTCGGTGAGCGTGGCGGTGAACCCGGCCAGCGTCTCCTTGCCCAGCTCGGCCCGCACCAGCGTGTCGTAGTCCAGGTCGTCGGCGCACGTGAACGTGGTGTGGTCGCGGTGCGCGGCGAGCCAGAGCAGCCGTACCGGCGCGGCGGCCTCCGGGGCGTACGCGTGATACTCGTGCACGCCGAAGCCGATGCGGCCGTTGTTCGCCACGAAGCAGGGATGTCCCTCGGTCATGCCGGTCTCGATCGCCTGGAAGTCGGCGGCGGCCAGCTCGGCGGCGGTCAGCGCGGGCTTGGCGAGCTTGTACGCGGTCCCGGCCAGCGTGGAGGTGATCTCCTCCAGGTAGACCGGCAGGATCGCGTCGGTGAGGCCCAGCGCGCCGCGCAGCTCCACGCACAGGTCCACGGCGTCGGGCGGCAGTTCCGCACCGTCGCGGCGGCGCACGATGCTGTCCGCGTCGACCTGCCAGTGGTCCAGTGCCAGCCGCTGCGCGGCGAACCGGTACTCGACGGCGCCGTCGTCGCTGCGCACCAGCCACCGGTTAGGGCCGGTGGGCTCGGGGGCGATCAGGCGTTCGTGGGCGAACTCGGCGAGCGCCTTGCGCACCAGCAGCCGGTTGGCCGTCGCCCACGCCTCGGGGGTCAGGTGGTCCACGGATGCGCTGGCGTTCACGCCGGTGCCCCTTCCTCGCTGATGAGCGCGCCGGTGGCGGCCCGGAACTGGTCCCGGGTGCAGACGCTGAGCAGCGCCTCCTTCTCGGGCTTGCGGATCGGGCCGACGACTGTGAAGCCGACTGCCGCGTTCAGTGCGTGCACCGCGGTGTTGCGCACGTCCGGCTCCACCACCACCCGGCGCGTCGCCGGGTCGGCGAACAGCCAGGCCATCACCGTGGTGATGACGGCGCGGGTGAACCCGTGCACCGGCGTGTCGGCCGGTGCGCAGAGGAAGTGCATGCCCACGTCGCCGGGCTGCGGGTCGTAGAGGCCGACCAGCTCGACGCGGGCCGGGTCGTACCGCTCGGCCAGGAACGCCGGGGTGCCGCGCCACGATCCCAGGTACGCGTCGTGGTGCGGGTGGGCGGCGATGCGCCGGTACTCCGCGGCGACGGCGTCCACGTCGGCGTCCTGCATGAGCCAGAACGCGGACTTGGGGTGGGTGACCCAGCGGTGCAGCAGCGCGGCGTCGGCGTCCGGGTCCAGCGGGCGCAGCGTGAACTCGCCGAGTGCGTCGTCGACGCGGCTGAACACGCTCATGCTGGGCTGTTTGGGCATGCGCTCGCGGCCCTCGCTCCGCTCGGTGCGCTCGCTCATGCCGGGCCGGCTGGGCATGCGCTCGCGGCCCTCGCTCCGCTCGGTGCGCTCGCTCATGCCGGCGCTCCGGCGGGTGCGCCGAACTCCTGGAACGCGATGGCCTTCTCCACCGGGTAGTGCTCCCGGCCGGTCATCTCCCGGATCAGCCACGAGTTGCGGTACGGACCCATGCCCAGGTCGGGCGAGGTGATGCTGTGCGTGTGGGTGCCGCCGTTCTGCAGGAACACGCCCCGGCCGGTGTGGTCGATGCTGTAGTTGCGGGCCACGTCGAAGCGGCCGTGCGCGTCGAAGCACAGCCGGTCGCGCACCGGCGCGAGGAACTCCGGCACCCGGTAGTGGTAGCCGGTGGCGAGCACCAGTCCCGCGGTGTCGAGTGTGAACGCGCGGTCCTGCTCGGTGTGGCGCAGCCCGAGGCGGTAGCGGCCGTCGGCGTACGCCGCCTCGACCAGCTCGGTGTTGGTCAGCAGCCGCGTCGGCGCCGGCCCGTGCAGGCTCTTGGCGTACAGCAGGTCGTAGATGTCGTTGATCAGGTCGGCGTTGATGCCCTTGAACAGGGGCTTCTGCGCGGCCTCCAGCGCGTAGCGGGTCGGCTCGGGCAGCGCGTGGAAGTAGTCCACGTAGTCCGGCGAGGTCATCTCCAGCGTGAGCTTGGTGTACTCCAGCGGGAAGAACCGGGGCGAGCGGGTCACCCAGGTGAGCTGGTAGCCGTACGTGTCGATGTCGCCGAGCAGGTCGTGGTAGATCTCCGCGGCGCTCTGCCCGCTGCCGACGATCGTGATGCTGTCCTTGGCCCGCAGCGCCTCCCGGTGCTCCAGGTAGCGCGAGTTGTGGATCATGTCACCGCCCAGCCCGGCGCAGGCCGGCGGCAGGTACGGCGGGGTGCCGGTGCCGAGCACGAGGTGCCGGGCCCGGTGCGTGACCGGCCCGTCCGGCGTGTCCGCGTGCACCACGTACCGGTCGTCGGCCTCGTCGTACTCCACAGCGGTGACGGCGTGCCGGAAGCGCAGGTTCGGCAGCTTCCCGGCCGCCCAGCGGCAGTAGTCGTTGTACTCGGCACGCAGTGGGAAGAAGCTCTCCCGGATGTAGAACGGGTAGAGCCGGCCGGTCTCCTTCAGGTAGCTCAGGAACGAGTACGGCGAGGTGGGGTCCGCGAGCGTGACCAGGTCGGCGATGAACGGCGTCTGGAGCCGGGTGGACTCCAGCAGCATGCCGGGGTGCCAGTCGAAGCTGTCGCGGGCCTCCAGGAACAGTCCGTCGAGGTCGTCGATCGGCGCGGTGAGGCAGGCCAGGCCGAGGTTGTAGGGGCCCAGCCCGACGGCGATGAAGTCGTGGGTCGACATGCGTTCTCGTTCTCCTCGACGGGGGTCAGACCGGGCAGGAAAGCTCGGCGGTGGCCGCGGTCCGGGCGTACCAGGCGGCGTGGTCGGCGATGAGGTCCAGCACGTGGGCGACGTCGTCCACTGTGGTCTCGGGGTTGAGCAGGGTGAGCTTCAGGTGGTGGGCGCCGTCGACCTTGGTGCCGGCGACCAGGGCCGCGCCGGAGGCGGCCAGCGCGTCGCGGGCGTGCAGGTTGGCTTCGTCGACCAGGTCGGGGGCGAGGCCGGGCGGCCGGTACCGGAAGACCACTGTGCTCAGCTGCGACGGCGCGGCCACCTCGAAGCGCGGGTCGGCGTCGAGCCGTCGCCACGCCTGCGCCGCGAGGTCGACGACCTGGTCGAACAGCGCGCCGATCGCGTCCGGCCCCATGATCCGCAGGGTCAGCCAGAGCTTGCACGCGTCGAACCGGCGCGTGGTCTGGATGCTCTTGTCGACCTGGTTCGGGATGCCCTGCTCCAGGGCGCGGGCCGGGTTGAGGTAGTCGGCGTGCCAGGTGGCGTGGCGCAGCGTGCGGCCGTCGCGGACCAGCAGCGCGCTGGAACTGACCGGCTGGAAGAACGACTTGTGGTAGTCCACAGTCACCGACGCGGCCCGTTCGATGCCGTCGAGCAGGTGCCGACGGGTGGGGGAGACCAGCAGCCCGCAGCCGTACGCGGCGTCGACGTGCAGCCAGACGCCCGCGGTGGCGCAGATGTCGGCGATCTCCGGAAGCGGGTCGATGGTGCCGAAGTCGGTGGTGCCGGCGGTGGCGACGACGGCCATCACCACCTGGCCGTCGCGGTGGCAGCGGTCGATCGCGCGGGCCAGCTCGTCGGTGCGCATCCGGCGGGTCGCGTCGGTGGGCACGGTGAGCACCGCGTCGGCGGCCAGGCCGAGCAGCTTGGCGGCCTTCTGCACGCTGAAGTGTCCGGCCGCGGAGGTGAGGATGCGCAGCCGGGAGAGCACCTGCGGCCGGTCCGGCCGGGTGGCGGAGCCGCCCACCACCGTGCGGTACGCCTCCTCGCGCGCCAGCAGCATCGCCTGGAGGTTCGACTGGGTGCCGCCGCTGGTGAAGACCCCGTCGGCGGTGGACCCCAGCCCGATGCGCCCGGCCGTCCACTCGATCAGCCGTCGCTCCATCAGCGTCGCGCCGGCGCTCTGGTCCCAGGTGTCCAGCGAGGAGTTGACCGCGCTGAGCACCGCCTCGCCGAGCAGCGCCGGGATGACCACCGGGCAGTTCAGGTGGGCCAGGTAGCGCGGGTGGTGGAAGTAGACCGCGTCGCGAAGCCACACGTCGTGCAGTTCGTCAAGGGCGGCGTCGGTGTCGCCGAGCGGCCGGTCCAGGTCGACGGCGCCGATGAGTGGCGCCAGCTCGTCGGGCGTGACGCCGGTGAACGGCCGGTCCGCCTCGCCCACCCGGCGGGCGACCCGGTCGACGCCGCGCGCCAGCACGTCCCGGTACCGCCCGAGCGAGCCGGCGTTGAACAGGTGGTCGCGTGCCGTGGCGGCGGCGCGGCCGGTGTCGGTGGGCGCGGCGCCGGTCGGGCTCCCGATCGAACTCATGCGACTTCCCAGCGGTCGTACGGACAGGACGCGCGGCGGCAGCCGCGGCGATCAGGTTAGGTTAGGCTCGCCTAACTATCAAGCACGACTCGGGGTGCTTTGTCCCGCATGTACCGCCGTTGGCACTCCGCCCGCGTCGCGGTAAGGTCGCCCTCGGTTAGGGGAGGTTATCCTAAGTTGACTGTCGAACGGAACCGGCGCCGGGCGCGCCGAGGCGGTGCGCGACGATGACGTACGTCGATCGCGACGAGTGGGGTGTGCCCCGGTTGTGGGCCGCCGACGTCGACGCGCTCGCGCGTCTGCAGGGGCGTGTCGCCGCGCTGGACCGGGCCTGGCAGATCAGCGTGGAACGGTGGCGCGCCGAGGGTCGGCTGGCCGCCCACGTGGGCCCGGCCGAGCTGGCGTGGGACCGCTTCGCCAGGCGCGTACGGCTGGACGACACCGCCCGGCGCTGCTACGAACGGCTGGACGCGGACACCCGGCGGTGGGTCGAGGCGTACGTGGACGGGGTCAACTCCGGACTCGCCGAGGGCGCCGCCGACGCGCCCGAGTTCGCCGCCACCGGCGCGGCGCCCGAACCCTGGCGCCCCTGGTCGCCGCTCGGCGTCTTCCTCGTCCAGCACGTGCTCTTCTCCACGTTCCCGAACAAGCTCTGGCACGCGCACGTGGCCCGCACGCTCGGCCCCGAGTCGGCCGGGCTGTTCGCGGTCGAGGGACCGGCGTCGGCGGGCAGCAACGCCTGGGCGCTGCCCGCCGACCCGGCCACCGGGCGCGGCCCGGTGATCGCCGGCGACCCGCACCGGCTGCTCGAACTACCCGGCGTCTACCAGCAGGTCCGGCTCGCCTGCCCGGAGTTCGACGTGATCGGCCTCGCCTTCCCCGGCGTACCCGGCCTGCCGCACTTCGGCCACACCGGCCATGTGGCCTGGGCCGTCACCAACGCGATGGCCGACTACCAGGACCTCTACCGCGAACGGCTGCGCCGCGACGGCGACCGGGTGCTGGTGCGTGACGCCGACGGCTGGACGCCCGCCACGCGCCACGTCGAGGAGGTCGAGGTCCACGGCGCCGCCACCGAGACGGTCGAGGTGATCGAGACGCCGCGCGGCCCGGTGATCGACCACGACCGGGTCACCGGCGAGGCGATCGCGCTGCGCACCCCGAGCCGGGTCGAGGCCCGCCTCGGCTTCGAGGCGTTGCTGCCACTGCTGCGCGCCCGGCGCGCGAGCGACGTCGCCGACGCGCTGCGCCACTGGGTCGAGCCGGTCAACAGCGTGCTCGCCGCCGACACCGGGGGCAGTGTCCGCCGCCTGGTCGCCGGCCTGGTCCCGGTACGCGACGAGCGGTGCCGCCGGGAACCCGTGCCGGCCTGGGAGCCGCGGTACCGGTGGCGGGGGGACTACCTGCCGCTCGTCGACGAGCCGGTCGACGGCGTGGCGGTGTGCGCGAACGACCGCCGCGACGACGTGGCCGCGCACGGCGCCGACTTCGCCCCACCGCACCGGGCCCGCCGGATCCGGACCCTGCTCGCCGACGGCACCGAGCCGTCCGGTGTGCACACCGACGACCGGCTCCCGGCCGGCCCGCTCTACCGGCTGCTCGACCGGCTCGACCCGGGCCGGCTCGACGAACCCGCCCGCGCGCTGCTGCTGCGGCTGCGCGGATGGGACCGCGCGATGGCGGCCGGCTCGGCCGAGGCCGGCGCGTATGCGGCGTGGCGGGCGGCGCTCGCCCGGCGGTTGCGCGTACACCCGAGATTGCGTGCCCTCGACGAGCCGTGCGGTTTCGACGAGCTGTTCACCCCCTGGACCGACCCGGCCGCCCGGATCGGCCTGGCGCTGGACCACCTCGCCGCCGAGTTCGGCGCCGACCTCGCGGCACCGGCGGCCGAGGCGCTTGCCGAGGTGGCCGCCGGCCCGGCGCCCGGCGGGTGGGGCAGCCGGCACCTGCTGCACCCGGTGCACCTCGGTGTCGCCCCGGCGGTCACCGACGCGGTCGCGGCGATGCGGCAGCGGGTGGCGCTGGCCGGTGACACCGACTGCGTGCTGGCCACGTCCAGCGTGCCGGGCGTCTCCGACGCCTGCTGGCGCGGCCCGGTGGCCCGCTATGTGTGGGACCTGACCGACCGGGCGGCCAGCCGCTGGATCGTCCCGTTCGGCGCCTCCGGGCGCCCCGGCGACGCGCACTTCGCCGACCAACTCACCCACTGGGCCGCCGGGACGCTGGTCCCGGTGCCCGCCGGCCCACTGACGGGAGACGAGACGACGTGATCCACCTGGAACGGATCCCCGGCCTCGGCGAGCTGGCGCTGGAGCCGGTACGCCCCGACCGGGACGCCGAACTGCTGCACGGCTGGGTGGTCCGGCCCCGCAACCGGTTCTGGGGCATGGGCTCGCACACGGTCGACGAGGTGCGCGAGATCTACGCGTTCGTCGACGGGCTGGACACCCACCACGCGTACCTCATCCGGCTCGACGGTGAGCCGATCGGGCTGTTCCAGACCTACCAGCCGGAGGCGGACCCGGTCGGCGAGCGCTACCCGGTGCTGCCCGGCGACGTGGGGACGCACCTGCTGCTGGACGCGCCCCGGCGGTACCCGCGCGGCGTGACCAGTGCGGTCTTCCCGGCCCTGGTCCGGTTCCTGCTGCGCGACCCGGCCGCGCGCCGGGTGGTGGTCGAGCCGGACGTGCGCAACGAGGCCATGCTGCACCGGCTGCGGATCGAGGGGTTCACGTTCGGCGACGAGGTCGACATGCCGGACAAGCGGGCCCGGCTGGCGTTCCTGACCCGCGAGCGGTTCGAGGCGGACCACCCGGCGGCGTGACGCCCCGCCCGCGTCACGGCTCGACGGCGTCCCGGCCCGGGGCGCGCAGCCGCCCGGCCAGGTCCCGCACCGTCTCGGCGTACGCCGGGTCGTCCTCGGACGGGAGGTGACCGTTTATCGGCGGCGGGACGCTGTCCCAGGGCGGTGCCACCAGGCCGTCCGGGTCCCGGAGACGGCGGTCCACAGTCGCCTCCGGGCCGGTGACGCGGGCCGGCTCGTCCGCGCGGTGCGGGGAGAAGATCCATCCGCCCAGCGCGTCGGTGTCCCGCCACAGGTTGCGCCACCGCCAGCCGACCCGGCCGCCGATCCCGCGCAGCATCTCGTCGCCGACGTAGGCGGGGAACAGCCGGGCGTAGAGCCGGCGCAGCGGCGAGCTGTAGGTGAGCAGGGCGACCCGCTCGCTGACCTCCGCCGGCAGTTGCAGGACGGTGGCGGCGACGAGCACCGAGCCGTGGCTGTAGCCGGAGAGCAGCACCCCGTTGCCGCTGCGCACCAGGTACGTGATGCGCCGGGCCAGCTCCGGCACGGCCCGCTCGGCGTAACAGGGCGGCGCGAACGGGTGCGCGGCCCGTGGCCAGAACGTGGCGAGGTCGAAGAGCACGCCGACGTGGTGGCGGAACCCCGGACTGCGGTAGGCGAAGATCCCGGCCACGACCAGGGCCAGCACCGCCGCCGAGATCACCACCCCGCCCACCTCGATGCCGAACATGACCAGCTCGGCCGGGACGTGCGTGCGCCGTTCCAGGGCCTCACCCGGCTCGGGGCGGACCAGCGCCATCGCGGTGGTCGCTGCGCCCGCGCCGGCCATGACGGCGAACAACACCGCCAGGGGCACCAGCAGGTCGGTGAACCGGGCCCGGACGATCATCGTCCGGACCTGCCGCAGCCGGGGCGCCGCCTCGGCCGGCGGCGCCGGGAAGTCGCGCTCGACGATCGCCTGGGCGGCCCGGATGCGGCCACGCCGGGACACCAGCGCCACCACGGCGGCGGCGGCCAGCGTGACCAGCAACGCGCGGAAGAAGCCGTAGATCGCCCAGGTGTACGCGCGCGCCGGACCCGGTATCTCGTCCGCCGGGGACATGCCCCGGTCCAGCAGGTCGGCGATGCGCTGGACCAGCTCGGCGGAGTACGCCACCGCGAGCCCGCCCGCCGCCGCCGCGACCACGAGCGCGCCGAGCCCGTTCGGCGGCTGGTGGCCACGTACCCGCAGCCGGTGCCAGAGCAGCACGGCGGCCAGGCCGCCCAGCAGGACCGCGTGCGTCACCAGCAGCCAGGTCAGGATGGAACCGTAGCCGGGCAGGCCCCCGCCGGTACGCCAGCGGACCGGGGCGAACAGCAGGTACCCGGCCACCACGACGGTGAGCCCGACAGCGGTGGCGCGCAGCACCCGGGCGACCCGGTCGCGTCGCGGATCGGTGGGCGCCCGGTCGACGAGCGGCGGCACGCAGACCAGGACCACGCAGGCGAGCAGGACCGCGCCGGTGACCGCCAGCAGCGCCGCCACAGTGGGCGGGACGCCCTGCGCGGCGCGGGCGGCGAGAAGGCAGGCGTCGAGGGTGGCGAAGGCCGCCGCGATGTGGATCGAACGCAGCCGGCCCATCAGCGGTTCGGTGTCCCACTGGCCGATCGTGCTCAGCGGGGGCCCGGCGGATGCCCGCTCCGGCGCCCGGAACGCGGTGAACGAGCGTCCCGGACGCCGCGCACCCCACCAGACCAGGCTCACCGCGGCGGCCGGGACCAGCGCCAGCACCACGAGCCGCAGACCCACCGGCCGCCCGCCCATCCAGGACAGCCACTCGCGGTCGGAGATGCAGGCCGGGACCGACAGGCACTGCCAGGCCACCAGATCCAGTGCGACCCCGGCACCGGCGAGCACGTACAGCGCGGTCAGGCTCAACCCGAGCACCCGGCACAGCGCCCGCACCACCGCGCCGCCGACCGCGTCCCCCGGCCGCATCCATACGGCCACGTTGATCAGCATGAAGGGCATCAGGAACAGCAGCGACAGGGTACGCAGCGCGGTGCCGGACGGCAGGTCGTTCCACCGGTACGCCTCCAGCGTCACCCCGCTCGCCCCGTACTCGTCGGCATGTCCGGGGCGGGGCCGGTAGAAGCCGGCGCTGCGGTCGCCCGCGACCTGCCGGACCAGCGGCCGGCCCAGCACCTGGGCGGCGCCGGCCGCGGATACGCCGTGCACCCGCAGCTCCACCACCTCGCCCGAGGGCGCCTGTGCCCGCCCTGGTCCAGCCGTCATCGACCCTCCGCGACGTCCCGGCTGCCCACGCCGCCCGGCACGGCCCGCCCTCGGGTGGCGCACGGTCCTACCCGGCCGGGCCGGGGGCAAACGCCGCGGCCCGGCCGGGCGGCCAGTTCGAAGCCGCGCCCTCCGGGTAACCGCCGGCGGACGTCGACGAAGGGAACCCGTATGACCGGCCACGTGGACGGGGCCGAGCCCCGGCTGCCGCCGATCGACGTCCGGCGCTGGGTGAACTCCGCGCCGTTGACGCCGCGGGATCTGCGCGGACGCGTGGTACTGGTCGACGTCTGGGAGTACACGTGCGTGAACTGGATCCGCACCGCCCCGTTCGTGCGGGCGTGGCACCGCGACTACCGCGACCTGGGGCTGACGGTGATCGGCGCGCACACGCCGGAGTTCGCGTTCGGCCGGCTGCCGGAGAACATCGACCGGGCGATCCGCGACCACGGGCTGACCTACCCGATCGCGATCGACGACGACTACACGTTCTGGCGTGCCCTGCGCAACGACGCCTGGCCGGCGAAGTACCTCTTCGACGCCGACGGGCGGCTGGCCGACCGCTGGGTCGGCGAGGGCGACTACGACCGCACCGAGGCACTGATCCGGCGGCTGGTCGAGGCCGCCGCGCCCGCGACCGCGCTGCCGCCGGTCACCCCGGAGGTGAGCGCGTTCGTGACGAGCCCGCAGCCCACGTACGCCGGGATCACCCCGGAGACCTACCTCGGCGCCGACCGCGGTGTGCCCGGCACGTACGCGCTGACCGGCGACTGGCGGGTCGAGGGCGAGTACGTCGAGGCCGGCGACGCCGCCGCCGAGCTGGTCCTGCCGTTCACCGCGGGTGAGGTGAACCTGGTGGCCGACCCGGGACCGGAGGGACCGGCCGGGATTCGGGTGCTGCTGGACGGGAAACCGGCCGCTGACGCGCGCGGCGCCGACGTGGGCCCGGACGGCCGGACCCTCGTCGACCGGGCGGCCATGATCCGGCTGGTCGACGGCGCGACGCCGGGGGAGCACCGGCTCACTCTGCGCGCCGAGCGGCCCGGCTTCCGCGCGTACGTCTTCACGTTCGGTCCCTGACCCGACCCGAGGAGGACAACCCGTGGCCGTCAAGACCATGACGCCGACGCGTACCGGCGCCGGCATCCGCGAGTTCCGCGTCGACGTGCCGGAGGCGGACCTGGAGGACCTGCGGGCCCGGATCGCTGCCACCCGCTGGCCGGAGCGTCAGACCGTGGACGACCAGTCGCAGGGCGTGCCGCTGGAGACCAGTCAGGCGCTCGCCCGCTACTGGGCGACCGAGTACGACTGGCGCCGGGTCGAGGCGCGGCTCAACGACCTGCCGAACTTCGTCACCGAGATCGACGGCCTGGACATCCACTTCATCCACGTACGGTCGCCGCACGCCGACGCGCTGCCGCTGATCGTCACGCACGGGTGGCCGGGGTCGGTGATCGAGCAGTTGAAGATCATCGGTCCGCTCACCGACCCGACGGCGCACGGCGGCAGCGCCTCGGACGCGTTCCACCTGGTGATCCCGTCGATGCCCGGCTACGGCTTCTCCGGTCAGCCGGACCGGCCGGGCTGGGATCCGCAGCACATCGCCCGCGCCTGGACGGAGCTGATGCGGCGGCTGGGTTACACCCGGTTCGTGGCCCAGGGCGGCGACTGGGGCGCGCTGATCACCGACATGCTCGGCGTGCAGGCGCCGCCCGAGCTGGCCGGCATCCACACGAACATGCCCTGCGTGGTGCCGCCGGAGATCGACGCGCTGCTGCAGCGCGGCATCACCGGTGTCAACAACCCGCTCGCGGAGCTGCCGGCCGGGCTCTCCGCCGAGGAGCGGGCCGCCTGCGAGCGGATCGACTTCTTCTGGAAGCACTCCGCGTACGCGCTGATCATGACGACCCGCCCGGAGACGCTGACGGCGCTCGCCGACTCGCCGGTCGGGCTGGCGACGTTCATGCTCGACCACGACGCGGCGAGCCTGGACCTGATCTGCGCCGCGTTCGCCGGCCGGCCCGGCGGGCTGAGCCGCGACGACATCCTGGACAACGTCACGCTCTACTGGCTGACCAACACGGGGGTCTCCTCGGCCCGGCTGTACGCGCAGAACGCGCTGTCGTTCTTCGCCGCCAAGGGCGTCGGAGTGCCGGCCGCGGTGAGCCAGTTCCCGGACGAGATCCTGCTCGCGCCGCGCAGCTGGGCCGAGCGGGCGTACCCGAACCTGATCCACTACAACAAGGTGGAGCGGGGCGGGCACTTCGCCGCCTGGGAGCAGCCGCAGTTGTTCGCCCAGGAGATGCGGGCGGCCTTCCGGCCGCTGCGCTGACTCCGGACGGATGCGGCCGGGTGGGATGCCACCCGGCCGCATCGGTGCGTCCGGGGTCAGACCTCGGTCAGCCGGACCGCGTCGGCGATGACCAGGCCGGCGGCGGAGCTCCACCGGCTGACCGCGACGCGGTTGGCGTCCCCGGCCGGCAGCGTGAACGTGCCGAGCGAGCGCCACTGCCCGCCGGTCGCCCGCTGGTCGACCACGACCGTCCGGTTGCCGGTGGTCGTGGCGACGATGTACGGCGTGGCCGCGTTGTAGCCGGCGTTCGCCGGCCACCACGCCTCGACCCGGTAGTTGCCGGTACGCGGGACGTTGAACTTGTACCAGGCCGCGTCGCTCGCGGCGACCGGGTCGGCGTAGCGGTAGTCGGCGCCGTAGCGCTGCCCGGAGTACGTCGAGGTGCCCCAGCTGGCGCTCGCGGTGAACCGGCCCGCGGTGGCGTTGTCCACGATCGACGTCCAGCCGGTGCCGCCGCCGGCCATCTTGGCGGCCACGTCGGCACGCATGGTGTTCAGGTCGATGAAGGACGGGTCGATCTTGCCGGTGGTGCTGGTCTCCCGGTGCCCGCGGGCATAGCTGGAGTCCCGGCCGAGCCGCTTGAGCACGGCGGCGGTGGCAGCGATGCTGGCGTTGTACTGGGCGGTGGTCATCCGCTGGTCGACGCCGTTGTAGTCGATCTCCCACCCGATCATCAGCGTGTTCCCGTCCCCGGCCGGGATCGGGCCGCTGCCGCCGCTGGTGCCGGCGTGGTTGCACCGGCCGGCGGAGATCACGTGGAACACGCCGTTGTAGTCCACGAGCGCCTGGCAGAGCGGGCCGGGCAGGTCGGAACGGCCGTTGATGCAGATGTTCAGCGCCGGGTGCGGGTTGGTGGCGCTGGAGGTGGCCGCGGTGTGGTGCCAGAGCACACCGATCGGGTCGAACGAGCCGGGGCGCATCCGGTTGAGCCAGTCGCCCTCGACCACGACCTGCACGCCGGCGGCCCGCAGCACGTCCACGAGCCAGGGGATGGTGGCCATCACTGCTCCCGGAGCAGGTCGGCGAGGCACTCGGCCTTCGGCGCCGCGAGCGCCGTGCCGGGCCGGACGGCCACGGCGAGGGCAGCGGCCACCAGGGCGGGTACGCCGAGCAGACCTCGGCGTCGCAGACGGGGGGATCGTGACGTGGGCATGGCGCTCCTCGGGTGACGGCGCTTCACCGATCGACAGATGTGAGTGCGGGAACGCTATACCGGCTTCCGGCGTCTTGTCGATACCCTTCATTGATCGTTTCTTCGGTGAAAACTTTCGCCACGATCATCTGTCGTCATCCGTCGATGCGTGGTAGAAATCCTGCCCATGTCTCGCCGTCGGGCGAGGAATCCCGCACAGGAGGGGCGCCGATGAGAGCGATCGCCACGGCCCTGACGTTTCTCACCGTGGTCGCGGCCACGGCCGTCCCGGCGACGGCATCGGCCGTCCCGGCCCGGACCGGCACACCGGCCGCCGCCGGGACACCGGCTGCCGCCGAGTCGCAGCCCGCCGCCGAGTCGCAGCCCGCCGCCGAGCCGCAGTCCGCCCTGGCCGCGGTCGGCCCGCAGCCCGGCACGTTCACCGGCAAGGGCTTCGACACCTGCACCGCTCCGTCGCAGGCCGCGATGGACGCCTGGCTCGCCGCCTCGCCGTACCGCGCGGTCGGCGTCTACATCAGCGGCGGCAGCCGGACGTGCTCCCAGCCCAACCTGACCGCCACCTGGGTCGCCGACCAGACCCGCAAGGGCTGGCGGCTCATCCCCATCGAGCTGGGCTACCAGGCGCCGTGCGGCACCCGGACGCCGAAGATGTCCGCCGACCCGGCCACCGCACGCGGGCAGGGGAGGACCGCGGCGGACAGCGCGGCCGGGGCGGCGGCGGCCCTCGGCATCGGCGCCGGCAGCACGCTCTACAACGACATCGAGCAGTACCCGACGACCACCGCCTGCCGGGCCGCGGTGCTCTCGTTCCTCTCCGGCTGGGTCGAGCGCCTGCACGCGCGCGGCTACCTCGCCGGCATGTACTCCAGCGGCTCGTCCGGCATCAGGGACGTCTGCGACGCCTACCACGACACCCGGTACCTGCGGCTGGACCAGATCTGGATCGCCTGGTGGAACGGCGTCGCGGACACCGACGCGGGCACGTACTGCGCCGACGACCGCTACGCCGACCAGCAGCGCCTGCACCAGTACGCCGGCGACGTCACCGAGACGTGGGGCGGCGTGACCATGAAGATCGACCGCAACTACCTGGACGTACGCGCCGGTACGCCGCCCGCGTCGTGGAGCGTCACAGTCGACAACGCCACCGCGGGCGGATTCACCGCCGGCGCGGCCTGGGGCACCTCCGCGTACTCCGGGCAGCGCCACGGCACCGACTACCGCTTCGCCGCGCCGGTGGCGGCCAGCGACGTGGCCTGGTTCCGGACGACCCTGCCCGCGACCGGCTCCTACGAGGTCTCGGTGTGGTACCCGGCCGACCCCGGCTACAACGACCGCACCCCGTACCTGGTGGCCACCACGACCGGAAACCGGTCGGTGGCTGTCGACCAGCGCACCGGCGGCGGACGCTGGGTCTCGCTCGGCGTGTTCACGCTGGCCGCCGGGACCGGGGACAAGGTCGGGGTGAGCCGCTGGAGCGCCGGCACCGGCTACGTGGTCGCCGACGCGGTCCGCATCACCCGGGTCTGATGCCCGCACCCGTACGGATGCACTGTCGGCCGTCGCCGCCCGGCCGGTCCGCCGGGCGGCTAGAACGGACGGTATGGCGGGGCGACGGGCGATCTACGGCGACACCGGCGACGGCGGCGTGCAGCTCGCCGCCAGCACCGACAGGTGGCACCTCTATCCGGATCACGTCCTGCTCGCCCCGGACGATCCGCCGGAGGATCTGCTCCGCTTCGACGCGGAGCTGATGCCGTTCGCCGACAACCCGCGGCGGGGCGCGCTCGTGGTGGTGGACATGCAGAACGACTTCTGCGCCGAGGGCGGCTGGACCCACCGCTCAGGGCTGGACTACCAGGCGTGCCGGGAGGCCATCCCGGGGGTGGTACGCGCGGTCGAGGCCGCCCGCCGCCACGACATGTTCGTCATCTGGGTGTACTGGCACAACCGTCCCGACCTGCGCAACCTGGGCGCGCCGACGCTGCACTCGTTCAAGCACACGCCCGACCAGGCCGGCATCGGCCAGCGGCTGGACCACGGGCGGGTGCTCACCGCCGGGGAGTGGGGCGCCGAGATGGTGGACGAGCTGAAGCCGCTGATCCGCGACGACGACGTCATGATCGAGAAGGTGCGGATGAGCGGCTTCTACGGCACCCACCTCGACCAGGTGCTGCGCACCCAGGGCATCCACACGCTGTTCGTCTGCGGCGTCAACGTCGACCAGTGCGTCAGCACCACGATCGAGAGCGCCTACTTCCGCGACTACAACCCGGTCCTGGTCGCCGACGCCACCGCGACGTCCAGCCCGGCGTACTGCAAGGACGCGGTCGTGTTCAACGCCAAGCAGTGCTGGGGGTTCGTCACGACCACCGACCGGTTCGCCGACCCGTCGCCCTACCGGCGGTGAGCCGGTTCCGCCGCGGCGGAACCGGCTCACCCCGGCCGGCTCAGTTCAGGTGCGCCAGCAGGGCGGTGGCCATGCCCTGCTCGCCCCGGGCGTTCGGGTGGAACGGCGCGGCCGCGTTCTGCGGCACCAACCCCTCCACCCAGCGGGTGCCGCTGCTCTTGCACGCGTCCCGGCCGATCGACGGCGTGTAGACGTCGGCGTAGCTGGCGCCGCCCGCCGCCGCGGTGTCGGCGAGCATCGTGTTGAGGGCCTTCTGGACGCCGCGCAGGTACGGCACGTCCTGGTAGGCGATCGGCACCACCGGCCAGCAGCCGTATCCGCTGTCGGGCAGGATCGCCGGGTAACCGAGCACCACCACGCGCGCGTTCGGCGCGGCCTGGCGGACCGCCCGCAGCACCGCCGTCACCTTCGGCGCGGTGGCGGCGATCCGGGCCCGCAACTGGTCGGTGCCGCCCGCCGTGAACCGGTCCTTGCAGGGCGACCCGAGCGGGCTGCTCACGCTCGCCTCGGCGCAGTCGCCGATGATGCCGGCGAAGCCGATGTCGTTGCCGCCGATCTGGACGGTCACCAGCGCGGTCGCCGAGGTGACGGCGTTCACCTGCGGCGGCAGCGCGATGCCCAGCGCGCCGTCGCCGCCGTACAGGATGTCCTCGGTGGTGGCGCCGGAGCAGCTCACGTCGGCGAACGACGCCGACCCGGCGGACGCCGCGACCAGGGCCGGGTAGTTGCGGTTGGAGCGCAGGCAGTTCAGGTCGACCTGGGTGGGCACGAGCGGGGCGGAGGTGTAGGAGTCGCCGAGCGCTACGTAGCGCCCAGCGGGTGCGGCGGCGACGGCGGGTGCGGCGGCGGCGAGCAGCACGCCGGCGACGGCCGCGACGAGCGCGGTCATCCGGCCGGCGGTCCGCAGGAGCGGCAGGCGGGGACGGTTCATGGGGCCCTCCCGGAGGGGTCCTGGTGGTGGTGCTGGGATTCTGTCCGCGCCCGTGGTGTGCGTCAATATCGATGAACCTCACTAAATGACGGTCCGGGATGTGGTCCACCGCCGTCCGGCCGGACGATCAAAGGTGTCGCGTACGTCACACTTTTCGGCGTCGCCGATGTCGGGTACAGGTCGGGCGCCGAACGGTCGATCCCTTGCGTCACAACGGTCCCCGGTGCGTCACGCCTGATAGGCGGCCGAATGCCGGATCCGGGCACGCACGCACCGGAGTGACCCCGGCACGGCTGGTGAAGGACGTATCGAGCGTCGGCGATCGTGAATTTGCAGGCGTCATTACGCTGCGGGGTGGTTGATCGCCGGAACCACGGACGACAGGTGGAAGAACCTCAGATGAGTGACAATCACCCTCCCTACGGAGGCTATCCGGACCCGAACGCCGGAGCGTGGGGCAACCAGCCCGACCCGAACGCCCCGTACGGCGCGCAGCCGGCCTCCGGTGCGCCCTACGGTTCGCAGCCGGCGTCGGGCGCCCCCTACGGCGCCCAGCCCGGGTCGGGCGCTCCCTACGGTGCCCAGCCCGCGTCGGGTGCGCCGTACGGCGCGCAGCCCGCGTCGGGCGCCCCCTACGGCGCGCAGCCCGCTGCGCCGTTCCCCGGCCAGCCCGGCTACCCCGGGCAGCCGGCGCCGTACGCGCCCACCCCGCCCCCGAGCGGCGGCAAGAGCAAGGGCCTCATCGTCGGCCTCGCCGCCGGCGCGGTGACGCTGACGCTGCTGTGCTGCGGCGGCGGCCTCGCCTACGTCGCCTTCAACGGCGACGAGGAGGACCCGAAGCCGGCGGCGTCGGGCAGCGCCACCCCCGGGCCGGACAACAGTCCGTCCGCGACCCCCAGCGCGGGCGGGCCGGAGTCGAGCGGGCCGGACGGGTCCAACAACAACTCGCTGACCGCGCGTTACGCCAGCGAGATGTCGGCGGTCTGCGACGGGGGAGCGATCCTCAACGCCGCGCCGTACACCGCGCCGGCGGGCTCGAAGGCGTACGTCTTCTCCAACTCCCCGGACCGGCCGTCGTTCTGGTCGCAGAAGACGATCAGCTCGGCCAAGCCGTACTACGCGAAGTCGGCTGACTTCGCCACGGTGTCCGTCATCGGCTGCCTCAAGATGGTCGAGGGCAGCGAGGGCACGCCGAAGAAGTGCCAGTACAAGAACAGCGAGGACAAGGTCGTCACGGTCGACTACATCTCCTCGCGCTACACCCTGACCTTCCACGCCGCCAAGACCGGCGAGAAGGTCGGCGACGGCGGCACGGTGACCGCGCCCGCCGCCCGGTGCCCGAGCTTCATCTCCTACAACAAGGTGACGATGAAGTCGTACGCCTCGCCGGACAGCGGCACCATCGAGGCCGCGCTGGACCGCTTCCTCAAGTAGCGACACCCGGATCGCGGTGCGCGGGTCGGCCTGGCCCGCGCACCGCGGACGGCGGCTCAGGCCGCTGGCAGCGGCCGGCCGTGCGCGTCCACGCACTCACGCGCGAAGATCCGCAGCAGTTCCGGCAGGTGGAAACGCTCGCCCGGGGCGCCGGAGTCGGCAGGCACCAGCAGGTTGTGCTGGATCAGGTGCTCCACCATCCGGTCGGCCTGCCGCCGGGGCAGGCGCAGGATCTCCACCGCGCTCGACGCGGTGATGAACGAGTCGGCGCGGGCCAGCGCGTGCAGCGCCCGGCGGGCGTCCACGTCCAGCGCCTGGTAGCTGACCGAGAGGCTGTCGCGCACCGAGATGTCCCCGACGGACAGCTCCGACAGCCGGTTCTCCTCGTCCTCCAGATGCGCGGCGAAGCCCGGCAGGGCGACGTCGGGCTGCGTGGCGAGCCGGCTGCCGACGATCCGCAGGGCCAGCGGCAGCTGGTCGCAGGCCGCCGCGATCCGGCCGAACACCTCGGGCTGCTCGCGTACCCGGCGCTCGCCCGCGATCGTGGCCAGCAGCTCCACCGCGTCGGCCCGGTCGAGCGAGCCGAGCGTCAACCGCCAGCCCACGTCCAGGTCCAGCAGGCGCTGCCGGCTGTTGATCAGCACCAGGCTGCGGCCCGCCCCGGGCAGCAGCGGACGCACCTGCTGCGCGCAGTCGACGTCGTCGATGATGAGCAGCAGCCGCCGGCCGGCGAGCGCGCAGCGCAGCACGGCGGAGCGCTCCCGGATGTCCTCGGACACGTCGGTCAGGGGCACGCCCAGCTCGACCAGCAGCTCCCGGATCAGCTCGCCGCTGCCGCGCGGCGGCTCGTCGCCGCTGTCGAAGCTGACGAAGAGCTGACCGTCGGGAAAGAGGTCGGCCAGGTCGTACCCGCTGGCCACGGAGAACGAGGACTTGCCGACGCCCGGCGCGCCGGAGACGAGCACGACCCCGGCGTGCTCGTCGGCGTCGGCCGGGTCGGCGATCCCCTCGGCGATGGCGCGCAGCTGGCCCGCAGTGGTGTCCCGGCCCACCAGGGACGGCGGCTTCATCGGCAGGGCCTGCGGGCTCGTCGGCGGGCCGGGCGGCGACGCGGGCCCGGCGCCGACGCTCGCCGGCCGGCCGGACGGTGGGCGGACCTCGGCGGAGTCCGCGTCCAGCGCCGTCTGGAGGGCGCCCTGGAGCGTGGGACCGGGGTCGACGCCCAGCTCGTCGACGATGCCCCGCCGGGCCTGCTGGTAGACGGCCAGCGCCTCGGCCACGCGTCCCTCCTGCGTCAGCGCGGTCACAAGCTGCGCCTGCCGGCGTTCGTCGAGCGGCTCCTCGGCCACCATCCGGCGCAGTGACGGGATGACCCGGGCCGGCTGGCCCAGCCGCAGGCGCAGGTCGACCAGCTCGGTCGTCATCTCCCGGTGCTGCTCCCGCAGCGCCGTCACGGTCGCGCCCAGGTCGGTGCCCAGATCCGTCAGGTCCTCCAGCGGATGCCCGCCCCACAGCTCGGCCGCCCGGTCGAACAGGTCGGCGGCGGCCTCCGGCCGGTCCCCCCGTGCGGCCCGGCGGGCCTCGTCGGCGAGACGACGGAACCGCAACAGGTCCAGCTCGTCCTCGTCGACCCGCAGGTGGTAGCCGGTGCCGTCGTGGACCAGCCGGCCGGCCGAGTCACCGCCGCGGTCCAGCGTCTGCCGCAGCCGGTGCACGTACGTGCGCAGGTTGCGTACCGCCGACGCGGGCGGCGACTCCGGCCACAGGCCGTCGACCAGCCGGGACGTGGCGACCGTGCGCCCCGGGCTCAGCAGCAGCACGGCGAGCAGGAGGCGGGGCTTGGTGCCGGTGAGCGTGACCGGGCGGTCGTCCACATGAACGGTCAGCGGGCCGAGAACACTGAACTGCATCGATGCATTCCCCCGCTCCGAATTACCGTCCACAGTGTGGTGTAGGGCTGAATTTCCCACCTTCGGCTGGGGAATACCGCGCTCCCAGATGGTGCAAGTAGTCACCGATCGGTGTGTACTTCGTGACCCCGGGTGAGTTGCGCTGTCGCCCGCCGCGCCGCGTCGAGCACCGCCACCGCGTCCGCCACCCCGGCACCCGCCGACTGTCCTTTCCGGACCAGCCCGGCGAAGTCCTTCGCCTGGCGGGCCAGGGCCGCGTACATGGTGGCGTCGCCGTCGGCCGGGTCGAGGAAGGTCACCCGCTCGTGGTCCCGGGTGCCGAAGACCTCCACCGTCGCCATGTCGCCGCCCCGGTGGTGCCGGCCGAGCGAGACCAGCGCGGTGCCGCCGCCGGACAGGCCGAGCAACGCCTGGGCGCTGTCCACGTCCCAGCCGCGTACCGCCGGGTCGGTGACCGGCCCGGCCGGCTGCACCGCGACCCGGTCGACCTCCTGCCCGGTCAGCCACCGGATCTGGTCGAACTCGTGCACACCCATGTCCACGAAGATCCCGCCGCTGCCGGTGCGGAACGCCGCCGCCGGAGGCTCGCCGTCCCACTGCGCCGAGGCCACGAACAGCACGTCGCCGAGTTCGCCGCCGGCGATCCGCTCCCGCAGCTGTCGCAACCGCGGGACGAACCGGCGCCAGTAGGCGACCTGGAACGGGATCCCGGCGGCGGCGGCCACCCGCCCCGCCTCGGCCGCGCCGGCCGGGTCGAGCCCGGCCGGCTTCTCGCACAGCACCGGCAGGCCGGCCTTGGCGGCGGCCGCGACCAGCGCGCCGTGCCGCCCGGTGGGCGCCGTCACCAGCAGACCGTCCGGCACGGCGTCCGCGAGCAGGTCCTCCACGCTCGGGTACGCCGGCAGCCCGACCGCGGCGACCGCCTCCCGTGCCGCCGGGACCGGGTCGACCACGTGCCGGATCCGGACCGTCGGGTGGTCGGCCAGGGCCCGCAGGTGGTGGTGGCCCATCCGGCCCGCTCCCACCAGCGCCAGCCGGAACTCATCGCTGCCGGTCATCGTCGGCTCCCCTCTCCTCGTCGCTGCCGTCGCTCCCGTCGCGGCCGTCGGTGCGGTAGCGGCCGTCGCGGCCGTCCGTGTCGCTGTCGCCCAGCCAGCCGGCCAGCGCGGCCACCACGGCCGGCGCGCCGGTGCCGAAGACCTCGAACCCGTCGTGGCGCCACCGCCGGCTCACACCGCCGGCGGCCTCGACCAGCGCGGCGCCGGCCGCGATGTCCCACGGTGCGGGGTCGAAGCTGACGAACGCGTCCAGTTCCCCGCGGGCCACCGCTGCCAGGTCACAGACGGTGGAGCCGGTGTTGCGCAGGTCGGCGACGCGGGGCGCGACGCCGACGAGCGCCTGGTACGCCCGCCGTCGCGGACCGGGCGCGTTCGGTACCGCGAACGCCACCAGGGCGTGGCCCGGCTCGGCCACCTGGTTGACCGCGACCGGCGCGTCGCCGTCGAGCGCGCCGCCGTCGTCGAGCACCAGGCAGGCGCCGGTGGCCGGTTGCAGGACGGTGGCCGCGACCACCTGCCCGTCGCCCACGTCGCAGCCGGTCGCCACCGCGATGCTGACCGCGTACCGGCTCGCGCCGTGGCTGAAGTTCAGCGTGCCGTCGAGCGGGTCGACGATCCAGCGCAGGCCGGAGCAGCCGGCGCTGGCCCCGGACTCCTCGGCCAGGACGGCGTCCTGCGGCCGGTCCCGGGCGAGCAGGTCGAGGATGGCCCGCTCGCTGGCGTGGTCGGCGGTGGTCACCGGGTCCTGGGCCGCTCCGCCCTTGTGTTCGGTCTGGAAGCCCCGGCCCCGCGCCTCGCGGATCGCGTCCGCACCGGCCCGCGCCGCGCGCAGGCTCAGGTGGCGCAGGTCGCCGGGAGCGGCGCCGATGCTCATCGCGCCACCTGCGCTTCCCGCGGCGCGGCGACCCGCGCGTAGTCGCCGTCGACGAACAGCAGTGGCGGGGTCGGCCGCAGCAGGCCCGCGGAGCGGACCGCGCCCATCAGCACCGCGTGGTCGCCGGCCGGGTCGGCGGAGACCGCCTCGCAGCCGAAGTACGCCACCCCGTCGGTCAGGCGCGGGCAGCCGGTCGCCCGCTCGTGGTCGTAGGCCACACCCGCGAATCCGTCGGCGCCCGCCGGCCGGCCCCGGCTGGCGAACCAGGCCGCCTCCTCGCGCTGGTCGTCGCCGAGCACCGTCACCGCGAACCGGCCGGTACGCCGCACCGCACCGAGCAGCCGGCAGTCCCGCCGGAGGCAGACCAGCAGCATCCGTGGGGACAGCGACACGGTGGTGAAGGAGTTGACAGTCATCCCCACCGGGCCGTCGGGTCCGACGGCTGTCGCCACGGCCACGCCGGTGGCGAAGCGCCCGGCCACCGAGCGGAACGCCCGTTCCTGGTCCTGTCCGTTCCCTGTGCTGGTCATCACCGTGCTCCTCTCGTCGCGCTGCCGACCAGGTCGGCGGTCCGGCGCCGGTCGGTCTTGCCGTTGGCGTTCGTGGGCAGGGCGGCCACGTGGTGGATTCGGGCCGGCACCATGTAGCCGGGCAGGCGGTCGGCGCACCGGCGGGTCAGCTCGTCGGTGATCCCGTCGGCGCCGGTGTAGACCGCCCGCAGGGAGACGTCGTCGCCCGCGCCGAACGCCAGCACCACCGCGTCCTGCACGCCCGGGTGGCCGCGCAGGACCATCTCGATCTCGCCCAGCTCGATCCGGTAGCCGCGCAGCTTCACCTGGTCGTCCAGGCGCCCGTGGTGCACGAGCGTGCCGTGCTCGCGGCGGACCCGGTCACCGGTGCGGTAGTACCGGCGGCCGGCGTACGTGACGAACCGGTCCTCGTCGTCGGCCGGGTCGAGGTAGCCGTCGAACCGCTGCGGTCCGTGCACGCACAGCTCGCCGTCGTCACCGCCGACCGTGCCGTCCTCGGCGCGCAGGATCGCGTCGAGCCGGGGGTGCGTGTCGCCGATCGGCACGGTGCCGTTCGAGGTCACCGGCCAGGCCGCCGGATCCGCCGGCAGCCGGTGACCGGTGCAGGTCACTGTCAGCTCGGTGGGACCGTAGAGGTTCTCCACCACGCTGCCCGGCGCCGCCGCGGCCCACGCCCGCGCCTGCTCCAGCGTCAGCGCCTCACCGGCGAAGAGGCTGTGCCGCAGGCCGGGCATGGCGCCGGGGGAGAGCATCCGCATCCGGCGGGCCAGCGAGACCACCGAGGGCACCGAGAACCAGTGCGTGATCCGCCGCTCGTTGACGAACCGCACCGGCGTCAGCACCTCGTCCGGCTGCGGCACCACGAGCGTGGCGCCGCCGCCCCAGGCGACGAACATGTCGAACACGGACGGGTCGAAGGTCAGGTCGAAGGTCTGCGACAGGCGGTCGCCCGGGCCGACCGGGTAGCGCTCCCGGCAGTGCGTGAGGAACGCGTCCACGTTGCGGTGGCGGATCGGCACGCCCTTGGGCCGCCCGGTCGAGCCGGAGGTGAACAGCAGGTACGCCACGTCGTCCGGCGCCACCGGGGCGGCCGGAGGCGGGACGGCCGGCGCGCCGTCGAGGCGTACCGTCACGGCGTCGCCCGCGACCTGCGCCGCCGTCGCGGCGCCCGCGTCGTCGACCACGAGCGCGTCCACGCCCGCGTCCCGGCACAGCCGGGCGGTGCGGGCCGGCGGGAACGCCGGGTTGAGCGGCACCACCACCGCTCCGGCGCGCAGCGCGGCCAGATAACCGGCGTACGCGGGCAGGCCGCGGGCGGCCAGCAGGCCGACCGCACGGGGGCGCCGGCCCACCTCGGCGTGGATCCGCCCGGCGAGGCCGTCGGCGAGGTCGCGCAGCCGGCGGTACGTCACCGGCTCCCCGCCGACCTCCAGCGCGACCGCTTCGGGCACGCGTGCCACGGTCCGCTCGAACCAGGAGTAGAGACTCACGGCGTTGCTCCCTTCACTGTGCTGTCGTCGATCGGTCTTCCGGCACCGCCGGCACGGGACGCTCAGGTCACCGCGCCCGCCAGTTCGTCGGCGTGGTCGGCGATGCCGGCGAGCATCGCGCCGGTGGCGCCACCGGCGATGCCGAACATGGCCGCCTCGGTGCGCAGCTGCGCCTCGCCGCCGTCGCGGAACGCGTCCGCGCCGCGCAGCCGCACCGCCTCGGCGGCGACCCGGTCCACGGTCTCGGCGGCGCTGACCTTGAGCAGCATCCCGGTGACCGCGGACGGGACGGCGGCGGGCGCGTCCAGCAGCGGCGCGCACAGCGCGTCGAGCTGGTGCGTGGCGACCAGGCATCGGGCGTACCGCTCGCGGACCGCCGGGCGGTCCCACAGCGTGCCCGCCCCGGCCGGTCGCCGCCGCAGCCAGTCCCGCAGGCCCGCCAGCATCCGGTGGCACATCGCCCGGGCCCACAGCGCACCGGCGACCCGTTCGACGCCGACCTGCCGGGCGAACCCGGCCAGCGCCCGGCCGGGGCGGCCCAGCACGGCATCCGGGCCCAGCTCCACGCCGGTGAAGCGCAGGTGGCCGACACCGGATCCGGCGAACGCCCGGCCGGCGGACCCGGCTGTCACGCCCGGCGCGTCGGCCGGCACCAGCAGCCAGCAGAAGCTGGTGAAGTGCCGCGCCTCGCGGTGCCGGGCCAGCACCAGCGCCGCGTCGCAGCTCGTCGCGTTGGTGATCCAGTCCTTTCCGCCGTCCAGGACGGCGCCGTCGTCGCCCAGCTTCACCCGGGTCGCGGCGTCGAGCAGGTCCGAGCCGGACCCGGCGGCGTCGGTGACGGCCAGCGCCACCACCGTCTCGCCGCGCAGCATCCCGCGCCGCACGCGCTCCGCCGGCCCGGTCGCGCCGGCCAGCAGCGGCAGCACCGTGGCGACCTGGACGCAGACCGACAGCGTCACGCCGAGCGGGCACCGGGCGTCCAGTTCGGTGAGCAGCGCCGACAGCCGCCGGGGGTCCGGCTGCGCGCCGTCCGGGTAGAGCGCCTCGACGATCCCGGCGGCGCCCAGCGCGCGCCACACGGCGCCGGGGTCGGCCCTGTCCACTCCGGACAGGGCAGCCCGCACGGAGGCGGCCCGGTCCCCGCCGGTCGGCGTCGGGGTCGGGGTCGGCTCAGGCAAGACGCACCCCCGGGTCGCGCAGCGACAGCGCCCCGTTGGCCAGGCGCAGCCGGTCGTTCGCGTAGTTCAGCGAGGCCGAGCGCAGATCCCGGAACGTGCGCTCCAGCGTCAGCGGCGAGTCGGTCAGGTAGCCGTGACGCAGGCCCGCCAGCTCGACCAGTTCGTGCGCGGCGGCGAAGGACTCCTCGGCCGCACGGATCTTCAGCGTGTTGAGCAGCAGTTGCACAGGTGCGGCCGACATGTCCGGCGCGCCGGTGACGACGGAGACGGTGTGGCGCAGCAGCGCGTGCGCCGCGTCCAGCCGGGCCCGGACGCCGGCCAGCCGCAGCAGCACCAGCTCGGAGGAGGGGGCGAACTGCCGCCGTCCCGCCTCGCTGCGGGCGTGCCGCAGCACCCGGCCGTACGCGCCGGCCGCCGCCCCGATCCAGGCCGCCGCCCAGCCGACGTGCGCCAGCGGCGCGAAGACGGTGGTGGCGATCTCCCGGAACCCGCCGTGCTCGCCGACCACCTGCCACTGCGGCACCGCGCCGCGCAGCCGCATCGGCACGCTGTGCGTGGCCCGCATGCCCAGCGGGCGCCACCCGCCGGTCACCTCGATCTCCACCTGGTCCCGGTCGGCGTAGACCAGGTCCACCTGGGCGGCCGAGTCGGCCCCCGGGGCGCGGGTGGTGATCAGGAAGGCGTCGGCGTACGGGCCGCCGGTGACGATCGGCGCCTGCCGGTCGACGCGCAGCATCTCGCCGTCGTGCTCCAGCGTCGACTCGGCGGTCATCAGGTGACCGCCCTTGCCGGCCTCGGTGGTGACCGAGCCGAGGTACCGCTCGCCCCGGGCCACCGCGGGCAGCACCTCGGCGCGCAGCTTCTCCCCGCCGTACGCGGTGATCGCGGCGACCTGCTGGCAGTGCATGGCGAAGACCATCGCCACCGACATGTCCACCCGGCCCAGCGTCAGCGTGACGTCGACCAGGTCCGGCAGCGTGCCGCCGGCGCCACCCTCGGCGGCCGGGACCAGCAGCCCCAGCAGCCCGGTACGGCGCATGGCGGCCAGCGCCTCGGTCGGGAAGGCGGCGTTCTCGTCGGCCTCGCGGGCGTGCTCCGCCGCCACGTCGGCGACGGTCTCGACGGCCGGGGCGTACCCGGCGGGCGCGGTCATCGGGAACCACCGCCGACCGGGGCGCGCAGCTCCTCGACCACGCCCCACAGCCCGCCGGCCGTGGCGAAGGTGGAGTCGACCAGCTTGTCGTCGGGAACGGCGACCCCGAAGGTGTCCTCGATGGCGAACAGCAGCTCGATCTCGCGCATGGAGTCCAGGCCGAGATCGCGCAGGCGGGACTCCTCGGTGATCTCGTCCGGGCCGGCGAACTTGAGGAACGGGCGGAGCAACTCGGTGAATTCGGCGTTCATGACGTCACCTTTCTTCTCGGGGTTCGGCAGTGGCGCCCGGCGTGTCGACCGGGTGCCGCGTCAGGGTCAGCCGGGACGTCTCGACGACGCGGTCGCCGTCGCAGACGACCTCGACCGGCGCCGGGTGGCCGAGGAAGGCCAGCAGGCTCGCCGAGAGGCCGTACGCCCCGACGTTCGGCACGGCGAGCACGTCGCCCGGGCGTACGGCGGGCAGGTTCGCGGCGCGGGCCCAGGTGTCCAGCGGCGTGCACAGCGGCCCGGCGACTATCGCGGCCTCCAGCGGCGCGCCGTCGCGGCCGTCGGCGGCGTGCAGGGCGGGTACGAGCGGCGGCAGCCGGCGCAGGCCGGACATCCCGCCGAGGTGGTTGATGCCGGACTCCAGCACCACTACCGGCGTGCCCTGCGACCGCTTGACGTCCAGCACGCGCGTCAGCAGCGTGCCGGCGGTGGCGGTGAGGAAACGCCCCGACTCGAAGGCCACAGCGGGCGCGCCGTCGCGCCAGCCGGGGAAGAGGTCGTCCAGCGCAGTGGCGACCCGGTCGGCGAGACCGGTCAGGTCCGCGTTGTGGCCGGGCCGGGCGAACGGCGCGCCGAAGCCGCCGCCGAGGTCGAGCAGGGCCAGGTCGATGCCGAGCAGGTCCCGCAGCCGCCGGGCGGTACGCGCCGCGGCGGTGAACTGGGCCACCAGCGCGTCCACCGAGTCGACGTTGCTGCCGGTGTAGAGGTGGAATCCGCGTACCGGGGCCGACGGGCGGGAGCGGAACCGCTGGGGTTCCCGCTCGATCCAGTCGGCGTCGGCGCCGAACTGGGAGGCGACGCCGGTCATGGTGAGCCCCTGGCCCGGGTTGGGCACCCGGTCGTTGACCCGCAGCAGGCACCGCAGTTCCACGCCGTGTGCGGCGGCGATCCGGTCGGCCTGGTCCAGGCCCTCGGGCGAGTCGACGGAGAACCAGCGGACACCGGCGCGTACCGCCTCGGCCACCTCGGCGTCGCGCTTGCCCGGTCCGGTGTAGAGCATCCGGTCGCCCGGCACGCCGGCCCGCAGCGCCGCGGCCAGCTCGCCCTCGGAGCAGATCTCCGCGTCGCAGCCGGCCGTGTGCAGCGCCGCCACCAGCGCGGGGTGCGGGTTGGCCTTGAGCGAGTAGAACAGCCGGCTCGGTGCGGGCAGCGCCGCGACCAGGGTGGCGTGGTTGGCGCGTACCCGGGCCAGGTCGTAGCGGTACGCCGGGGTGTCGAAGGGCAGGTCAGCCATTGTGCTCACCCGCCAGCCGGGCCAGCGCCCGCCGGTCCACCTTGCCGTTGCCGGTCAGTGGCAGGTCGGGCAGCACGACGCAGCGCGCCGGCACCTTCATCTCCTCCAGCTGTTCCCGCAGCCGGCGCAGCACGTCGGCGGGGGTCAGCTCGGCCACCACGAACAGCGTCGCGCCGTCGCGGCCGTCGGCCGGCGGCAGCACCCCGGCCGCGTCCACGCCGTCGACCCGGTACGCGGCGGCCTCCACCTCGGTGGCGCTGACCCGGGTGCCCTTCTCCTTGTAGACGTCGTCGCGCCGGCCGGCGAAGTGGACGTACCCGTCGGCGTCCACGTGACCGTGGTCGCCGGTGTGCAGCTGCGGGAACAGCCCGTGCGCGCGGCGGAACCGCTGCGCGGTCAGCTCGGGCCGCCGCCAGTAGCCCGCCATCACGTGCGGGCCGCGGACCACCAGCTCGCCGCGGACGCCCGGTGGCTGACGCCGCCCCTCGGCGTCGACTGTGAAGATCTCGGTGCCGGGCAGCGCCCGGCCGCAGGCGCCGGGGCGGCGCAGGTCGGCGTCCGGCGGCATGATCGCGGCACGCTTGCACTCGGTGAGGCCGAACATCAGCTGGACGCTCAGGCCGGGCAGCAGCCGGCGCAGGCCCGCCAGCACCTCCGGCGGCATGGCGGCCCCGGTGTTGGTGAGCAGGCGCAGCGGCGGGCGCGGCGCGCCCGTCCGGCCGAGCAGCCGCAGCAGGTTGATCGCGAGCGACGGTACGCAGGGCAGCACCGTGGCGCCGGACTCGACAAGTGTCGCCAGCAGGCGGCCACCGGTGTCCCCGGCGTCGCCCAGGCGCAGCCGGGCACCGGCGACGGTGCTGAGGAAGATCTGGTAGAGGCCGTAGTCGAACGAGGGCGGCAGCAGGACGTGCACCACGTCGTCGGGCCGGTAGCGCAGTTCCGACTGGATCGCCCGGACGGCGAACGTGACCTGGGCGTGCGTGGAGACCACGGCCTTGGGCATGCCGGTGCTGCCGGAGGTGTAGATCAGGCAGACCGGGTCGACAGCGAGCGGGGCCGGGCCGTCGGCGGCGGCGCCGATCGCCGCGGCGGACGCGGCGCGGCGTGCCTCGGCCGCGCCGCGCACCGGGACCCCGCGGGCGCGGGACAGGCCGGCCAGGACCGGGTCGTCGGTGAGGACCAGGCCGGGCTCGGCGTCGTCGAGCACGTGGGCGAGGGCGACCTCGGGGGCCGGCGTGCGCAGGACGACGAAGACACCGCCGGTGCGGGCGACCGCGTACAGCAGCGCCGGCAGGGTCGCGTCGGTGGGCAGCGCCACCAGCACCCGGTCGCCGCGCCGGACGCCCTGCCCGCGCAGCCAGCCGGCCAGGCGCAGGCTGTCGGCCCGCACCTGACGGTACGTGCGCTCGACGGTCCCGTCCCCGGCGGCGGGCGCGTCGGGGCGCGCGTCGGCGGTGCGGTCCAGCAGGTCGTGCAGCAGTTCGGTACTCATCGGGCACCTCCGGTGGCGGCGCCGAACATGGCGCACAGGGAGCCGACGTCGCGCAGGTCGGCCGCGGACAGCGCGGTGGCCGGAACCTCGACGCCGAGCCGCCGTTCGACCCGGTCGATCACGTCGACCAGCCGGAACGAGTCGAAGCCGGGCAGCTCGCGGAGCACGTCGGTGGTGCGCAGGGTCGAGCCGTCCAGGTCCAGGGTGTCGCCGAGCGCACCGAGCACCGCCGCGCGTACACCGTCGTCACCGGCCTTGTCCGGCGCGCACGGCGCGGCGTCGTCGCAGGGCGCGGCGGCCGGTCCGGCGATCGACTCCAGCGCGGCCAGGTGCTCGGCGATCAGCGCGCCGAGCGCGTCCGCCAGTTCCGGCGCGGCCGGCCGGCCCGCCTGGGCCCGCCGCAGCGCCACGTAGCTGCGCGTGGCGAGCTGCTGCCAGCGCGCGGCCTGCCCGGCCAGCGCGGCGGCGGCCTCCGGCGCGACCGCGGCGAGCCAGCGTTCGTGCAGGTCGCGGGCACGGGCCAGCAGCCAGACGTCGAGCACGAAGCGGTGCAGCCCGGCCACCGTGTCCACTGCGGCGGCGGTGCGGGCCAGGTAGCTGTCGATCTCCGGGCGGGCCCGTCCGGCCCGGGCGGCGTTGCCGGCGAGCATGGCGGGCACGTCGATCGCCGGGGCCGGGTGCGCCGTCACCGCGAGCGTGTGCGCGCCGCCGGCCAGCGCCGCGTCGAACGCGGCGTCGGGCAGCCGCCACACGCCGGGCCGCGCGGGTCCCCAGGCGGTGTCGTTGTGGTACGCGTCGACCACTGTGACCTCGTCCGGCCCGGCGGCCGCGACGAGGAAGCTGTGCCGCATGTGCTCGTGCTCGTGGTAGGGGCACCACGGCAGGTCGTACGCGTCGGCGGTGACGTAGAGCGGCTGGCCCGGCGCGCACAGCCGGCGCACCTGCGGGCCGTCGAGCTGCATCCACCGGCCCTCGACCCGCAGGCCGAGCAGGTCGACCGCCTCGGTGGCCCGGTCGTCCGAGGTCGCCTCGACGGTGACCAGGCCGTCCTGGTCCCGGGTGCGGAACCCGTAGCGGGCGCCGAGGGCGAGGTGGCTGCCGGATCCGTTCGCGTGGTCGGCCAGCAGGGCGAAGCTCGTCTGGAGACAGTCCAGCGCGGTCGCGTGCAGACCGGTCAGGATCGGTGTCCACACCGGATCCGTGCTCGGCCGGTCCGGCGCGTTCGGGACGTGGTGGGACATGGGGACTCCTCGATGCGGATACGTGGGGCGGGGCCGCCGGCGCGGACGGTGCCGCGCCGGCGGCCGGTGCGAAGGTCAGCTGTCGCCGCGGCCGTCCAGCCCGTTGGCCCAGGCGGCGAGCGCCTGCGCCTGCTCGGTCAGCGCGTGCTCGTCGGTGCCGATCGGGTCCTTGAAGAAGAACCCCAGCTCCTCGATCGGGCCGACGTGCCCCGCGCGGTGCGCGGCGGCGGTCAGCCGGGCCAGGTCGAGCACCAGCGGCGCGGCCAGCGTCGAGTCCACCCCGCTCCAGGTCAGCTGCATGGACATCCGGACGCCGAGGAACCCCTCGAACGAGACGTGGTCCCACGCGGTCTTGTGGTCGCCGAGGTCCGGCACGTTGTCGATGTGCAGCGGGGCCGTGACGTCCTCACCGAGCAGCGCGGGCAGCACGCCCGACTTCGAGCTGAGCTTGCTGCGGGCGTTGCGCGGATCCTCCAGCGTCGCGCCGTCGCCGCCGCCGAGCAGGTTGACCCCGGCCCAGGAGAGCACGTGCAGGGCGCGGGAGGTGAACATCGGCGCCAGGGCGGTACGCAGCAGCGTCTCCCCGGTCTTGCCGTCGGAGCCGGCGAACGGCACGCGCTCCCGCTGCGCCATCATCTCCAGCGCGGGCAGCCGGGCACCGGTGGACGGGGTGAAGTCGACGAAGCCGCAACCGGCCTGGAACGCCGCGTACGCGACCACGGAGCTCGCCGGCAGCGCCTTGTCGTCCGGGTCGGCCATGGCGCGGGTCAGCGCGTCCAGGTCGTCGTGCTCGGGCCGGTGGTCGGCCGGCGGCTCGGTCGAGGACACGTTGATGACGACGACCCGGGACAGCCCGTGGCGGTCGCGGAACTCCTCGATGTCGCCGGCCAGCCGGTCGACCACCTCGGCCAGCGGCGCGGTCTCGGTACGCGCGTCGTAACCGGTGCGCAGGTTCTGCTCGACCTCGGGCAGGCTGCCCCGCACGGCGGCCAGCACGGGCGCCGGGATGACCCCGGAGTCGACGAGCGACTCGGCCTTCTTCTCCAGCGGCGTGTCGACGATGTCGTGCCCGCCGACGACCAGGTCGTTCCAGCTCGCCAGCGGCGCGTCGCGCAGCATGCCGGTGTCGGTGACGCAGCCGGTCGAGTCGGCCATGCCGGCGCGCAGCGCCAGCAGACCGGTGATCGCGGTGGTGGCGACCGAACCGCGGGCGCCGTTGAGCCACACGCCGACGGGCGCGTCCGTCTCGGGGGACGAGGTCGGGGCGTGCGAGGTCTCGCGATGGGTGACGGTCACGGGAAGACTCCTTCTCTGGGTGCGCCGGTGGCGGCGCGGATCAGCGGGCGAGCACCTTGGCCACGGCGGCGGCGATGTCCTCCATGTCCTGTTCGGTGCCGAGGAAGGTGCTGTGGTGCGTCTGGACGGTGTGGGCGGCGAGCCATTCGGTGTTCGGGTACGTGCGCTCCCGGTGGATCGCCGCGAAGCGTTCGGCCAGCGGCGCGAGCAGCGGCTTCGTCCACGGCTGGAGCAGCCGGCTGCGGTGCAGCGGCTCGTCGGTGCAGTAGAAGCGCCGGCCCAGCTCGGCGGTGAGCGCGGCGGCCACGGCGGCGTTGTCCATGCCGGCCGGCAACTCGTCGAAGACGATCGTGCCCTCGTAGATCGAGATGCGGGTCTGACCCGCCGCCGGTCGCAGCAGCCGGACGCCGTCGACGTCGGTCAGCATCTCGCCGAGCAGGCGGTAGTTGTGGTTGCGGATGCCGTGCTGCTCGTCCAGCGTGGTCAGTTGCGCGCACGCCACCGCCGCGGAGAACTCGTTCAGGCAGAAGTTGGCGCCCTGCACGCCGGCGCTCTCCTCCAGGTCCAGCTCGCCGGCCGGCGTCCGGTCGCCGCGGTAGCGGCGCGAGTCGGCCCGCAGCTCCTGGAGCACCGGCGCGAGCGTGTCGTCGTCGGTGACCACGGCCCCGCCCTCACCGCAGGTGAGCACCTTGCCGTGCTGGAAGCTGAAGCAGCCGAGCCGGCCGAGCGAGCCGGCCTGACGGCCCTCCCAGGTGGCGCCGTGGGCCTGCGCGCAGTCCTCCACGACGGAGATGCCGCGCGGCTTCGTGACCGCGTCGAGCGCCGGCACGTCGGCCATGTTGGAGGCCCAGTGCACGGCGACCACGGCACGCGGGCCCACCGACAGGTCGAGGTCGTCCGGCCCGACGCAGCCGGTGTCCCGGTCGACGTCGACGAGCACCGGGACCAGGCCGGCGCGCAGCGCGGCGGTCGCGGAGGCGGTCCAGGTCAGCGCCGGTACGAGCACCGTCTCGCCGTAGCCGAGGCCGAGTGACTCCAGGGCCACCACCAGGGCGCTCGACCCGTGGTCGACGGGTACGCAGTGGCGGGTGCCGACGTAACGGGCGAAGTCGGCGGCGAAGCGTCGCTCGAACAGGGCGGTGTCGCCGACGGACGGGCTGCTGATCGCCCACCGGCCGCCGGTCAGCACCGCGGAGAGATTGCCGGCGGCGTCCGGCGCGGGGATCGGCCAGCGTGGCCACGGGCGGTCCGGTGGGCGGACCGGCCGGCCACCGTCCACGGCGAGCCGCCGGTCGAGGGGGATGGAGGTCGTCATGCCTTCGACCTTGATGCCCATCGATACATCGGCGGTACACACGCGATAGCCGGCACGGCCGGCGCCGTGTATCGGTGTTGTATCCCGGTGGTCGAACCTCGGGGCATGAGCCGATCCGCATCGCCTGTGGGCGAACCGACCGAACCTCGCGCCGTCGCGCGTGGCGTCTCCGTCGTCATCCCGGTCAAGGACCGGGTGGCGGAGATGCGCCGCCAGCTCCGCAGTCTGCGCGACGCCGCCCCGAACTGCCCCGAGCCGGTGGAGGTGGTGGTAGTCGACGACTCGGCGCCCGCGGCGGCCGCCGCGCACCGCGCCGCCTGCGCCGAGTACGGCGCCCGCTACCTGCGCGGGCCCCGGCACGTCGGGGCCAAACGGAACCTGGGCGCCCGGCAGGCCCGCTACGACCTGCTGCTGTTCACCGACTCCGACTGCCGCGTGCCGGCCGACCTGATCACCCGGTACGCGGCCCGGCTGCGCGCCTCCGGCCAGGAGGTCGCCGGCGTCACCGGCCCGGTGATCGTCGAGCCCGGCGACAGTGCGTTCTTCCGCGTGATGCGCCGCTCCTACCTGCTGCTCGGCGACCTGACGCGGCCGCTGCACTACGAGCGCGTGTCCTGGGGCGCCAGCGCGAACCTGGCGGTGAAGCGCTCCGTCTTCGAGGCGGTCGGCGGATTCCCGGAGGACTCCCCGATGCCGCTGGGCGGGGAGGACCTGCACCTCGGTCTGCTCCTCACCGACGCCGGCTACGCGCTGCTCGCCGACCCGGACGGGGTGGTCACCCACGACACCGGCGTGGCCGACACGTTCCGCGCGGTCGCCTACCGGTTCACCACGTACGGGCGCTCCGAGCAGTGGCTCTGCCTCGCCCACCCGCACCGGCGCCGGTTCGTGCTCAACACCGCCAGCACGCTCGCCGTGACCGCCCTGGCCGGGCTGCTGACCGCACGGCGCAGCGGGGGGCGCAGCCTGCTCGCGGTGCCGGCCGTCGCGGCCGCGGTGATCGCCGCGAAGACACCCGGCCGGCTCGGCGGCGACCGGGGGCCGCGCGCGGTGGCCGAGTCGATGGCCTGCGCGGCCGTCGAGACGCTCTTCGACGGTGCCGCGTTCGTCACCTCGCTCCGGCTCGGCCGCCCCGACCTGCTCTTCACCGGCTTCCGCGCGCCGGACGAGGCGGACTACCAGCCGGACGCGGCGGACCACCGACCGGACGAGGTGGACCGTCGACCGGTCCCGCCGGTGGCCGCGCCGCCGGTGGCGGCCTGACGGGGGGAGTGGCAGTGCCGACGACGTTCCCGCTGGCCCCCGGCCAGCAGATGATGTGGGAGTTCATGACCGCGCTCGACCCGGCTCACCCCGGCGCCTCACGGCTCGTGGTGGTGGAGTTCCGCCGGTTGCGGGGCACCCTGCGGGTCGACGTGCTGCGGCAGGCGATGCAGGACGTGGTGGACCGGCACGACGCGCTGCGGATGCGGTTCGACCGTATCGGCGTGGAGCCCGAGGTGCGGATCCTGCCGCACGTGGAGTCGCCGCTGGAGTACGTCGACCTGTCCGGACTGCCGCCGGTCGAGCAGCAGGCCCGCGTCGAGCGGATCGCGTACGCGCACCGCAACGACGCGTTCGACCCCGGCCGGGCGCCGCTGTGGCGGGCCGCGCTGGTCCGGCTCTCCGAGACCGAGCACGTGCTCGCGCTGTGCTTCTTCCACATGGTCTCCGACGGCTGGTCGTGCCGCGTCGTGGTGGAGGACCTGTGCCACGCGTACGCGGCCCGGCTCGGCGCGGCCGATCCGCAGCCGCCGCTGGGCGTGGACCCCACCGCGCTCGCCGCGCTGCAGGAGGCGGAGCAGGCCGGCAACGGCGTCGACGCCGCCGCCCGGGCCGCGTACTGGCGGCACCGGCTGCGCCCGGTGGAGCCGTACCAGCTCTTCCCGGCGTCGCCGCCGGCGCCGGACGTCGCGCTCAGCGCCGAGGTGGCCACCCGCTTCGCGTTCCCACCCGAGATCACCGCGCGGCTGCGCCCGGCCGCCCGGCGGGCCCGCACCAGCCCGTACGTGCTGCTGCTCGCCGCGTACCTGGTGCTGCTGTCGCGGCGGGCCGGCCGGTCCCGGGTGGTGCTCGGCACCACCACGCTGGGCCGGGAGAGCCGGCTGTCCCGGCAGCTCGTCGGTCAGTTCACGAACAACGTCTACCTGCCGGTCGACGTCGCGCCGGACGCGCCGATGAGCGCCGTGGTCGACGCCGCGCACGCCTCGCTGGCCGGGGCCGTCGCGCACGCCACCGCGTTCCACCGGCTGGCCCGGGCGGTCCGGCCCGACTTCGCGGCGATCCGCCCCTGGCCGGACAACCACCTGTTCGACGCCTGGTTCCAGTCCGCCGCGTCGGCGTCGCCGGTGCTGCACTGCCCGCAGCTGCGGGTGGAGCCGGTCGACATCACCGCGCGGGCCGCGCCCGGCACGCCGCCGCCGGTGGTCGCCGCCGACGTGCCGCCCGAGTGCCTGCCCGTCTGGGTCAAGCGGGGCTCACCGATCGTCGTGGTGGACGACGACCGGGCCGGCGGCGTGGTGATCCGCAACCGGGGCGTCTTCGGCGACGACCTGGTACGCGGGCTGATCGACGACTACGTCGCCGTGGTCTCGGCGCTCGTCACCGACCCGGGCACCACCCCGGAACGGGTACGCCTTCCTGACGGTGCGTGCTTCCTCGACCACGCGATCGGGTAGGAGTTCCGACGGACCGATCGAGAGAGGTACGACGACCATGACGGACACCTCGACGAACCAGCACACGACGGAGCAGCCCGCGCCGCCGGTGCCACGCTCGGCCGTGCGGGCCCGCTGGTCGGTGGCGCTGCTCTTCGTCATCATGGGCCTGGCCATCGGCGGGTGGTCGGCACGCGTGCCGGAGGTGCGGGACGCGGTGGGCGTCGGCAACACCGGCTGGGGCCTGGCCAACATCGCCACGAACGCCGGGGAGCTGGTCTCGCTGGTCGTGGTGGCGGTGCTGATCAGCCGGATCAACACCCGCCGGCTGGCGCTGGCCGGGGCCGCGCTGATCCTGGTCAACGCGCCGCTGCTGGCCGCGTCCACCACCGTGGTGGCGCTGGTCGGCGGGCTCGCGGTCTGGGGCTTCGCGGCGAACCTGCTGGCCACGCCGATGAACGCCCAGTCGGTCGAGGTGCAGAAGCGGTACGGGCGGCCCATCCTGTCCACCTTCCACGCCGGATTCAGCATCGGCATGCTGGTCGGTGGACTCTGCGGCACCGGCGCCGCGGCGATCGGCATGTCCCCGTCGGCGCAGATGGCCGTCACCAGCGTCCTGCTGGGCGCGCTGCTGGTCGGCACGCACCGCTGGCTGCCCGACACGCCCCGGCAGGAGACTAAGGACGGCGAGGACCGGCGGCGCCTGCGCGACCGGTTCACCCCGCAGTTGCTGCTGCTCGCGGTGATCGCCTTCCTCGCCTCGTTCATCGAGATGGCCGGCGCACAGTGGAGCGCGCTGTACGCGACCGAGGTGGCCGGCGCCGCCGCGGTGCTCGCAGCGGCCACGTACACCTGCCTGTCGCTGGCCGCCACCGTCGCCCGGCTGGTCGGCGACCGGCTGGCCGGCCGGTTCGGGCGGATCCGCTTCGTCCGGCTGTCCGCGCTCGTCGCCACGGTCGGCGTGGCGCTGCCGGTGGCGTACCCCCATCCGGCCGCGGTGATGGCCGGCTTCGGCCTGCTCGGCTTCGGCCTGGCGTGCGTGACCCCGACGGTGCTCGGCTTCGCCGGCGAGCAGCCGGGCCTCACCTCGGGTGAGGGCGTCTCGGTGGTGGCGATGGGCCAGTGGCCGGGCGCGTTGCTCGCGGCGCCGGTGATCGGCCTGCTCGCCGGCGCGCTGGACCTGCGCAGCGCGTTCGTGGTGGTGGCCGTGATGGCGATCGCCGTGGTGGCGTTGATCGGGCGGGTCCGGGCGACGGCGCTGCCCGGTGAGAGCCCGGTCCCGCCCCGGCCGTGACGGCCGGGGCGGGGGCGCCGGTCAGAAGTCGTCGTCGAAGGTGACCGAGCCGGTCACCCCGACCTGGTACGCCGACACCCGGCGCTCGAAGAAGTTGGACAGCTCCTGCACGTCCTGCAACTCCATGAACGCTAACGGGTTGCCGCTGCCGTACATCGGCGCGATGCCGAGCACGGCGAGGCGCCGGTCGGCCACGTGCTGGAGGTACTCGCGCATGTCGGCCAGCGACATCCCCGGTACGCCCTGCCCGAGCAGGTCCTCGGCGAAGCTCACCTCGCACTCCACCGCCTCGGCCAGCATCTCCTTCACCTGCCGCTCCATCTCGTCGTCGAACAGGTCCGGTTCCTCGGCGCGTACGGTCTCCACCACGTCGAAGGCGAACGCCATGTGCATCGACTCGTCCCGGAACACCCAGTTGGTGCCGGAGGCCAGCCCGTTGAGCAGGCCCCGGGACCGCAGGAAGTAGACGTAGGCGAACGCGCCGTAGAAGAACAGGCCCTCGATGCACGCGGCGAAGCAGATCAGGTTGAGCAGGAACGCGCGCCGGTCCGCCCGGGTCCGCAGTTCCCGCAGCTCGAAGATCGAGTCGATCCACCGGAAGCAGAACTCGGCCTTACGGGCGATCGACGGGATGTTCTCCACCGCGGCGAACGCGGCGAACCGCTCCTTCTCGTCCGGCACGTACGTGTCGAGCAGGTTCAGGTAGAACTGGACGTGCACCGCCTCCTCGAACAGCTGCCGGGACAGGTAGAGCCGGCCCTCGGGGGAGTTGACGTGCTGGTAGAGGTTGAGCACCAGGTTGTTGGCGACGATGGTGTCGCCGGTGGCGAAGAACGCCACCAGCCGCGACACCAGGTGCCGCTCGGCCGCCGACAACTCGGCCAGGTCGGCCAGGTCGGAGTGCAGGTCCACCTCCTCGACCGTCCAGGTGTTCTTGATGGCGTCCTTGAACCGGTCGAAGAAGCGCGGGTAGCGCATCGGCCGCAGGGTCAGGTCCATGCCGGGGTCGAGCAGCATGTGCCGGGTCGGTGCGGTGGTGGTCACTGGCATGCCTCGCAGCTCTCGGGGTTCTCCAGGGAACAGGCCAGCGCCTCGTCGTCGCTCACGGCGGAGACCACACCGGAGACCGGGGCGAGCACCGGCGCGACGGTGGCCTGCTGGATGCGGGTGGCGGGACGGGAACGCAGGTAGTAGGTGGTCTTCAGCCCGGCCTTCCAGGCGTACAGGTACATCGAGGAGAGCTTGCCGATGGTCGGCGCGCTCAGGAACAGGTTCAGCGACTGGGACTGGTCGACGAACGGCGCCCGTGCGGCGGCCAGGTCGATCAGCGCCCGTTGCGGCAGCTCCCAGGCGGTGCGGAACAGCTCCCGCACCGGCGCCGGCAGTTCGGTGATGTCCTGCACCGAGCCCTCGGCCCGCTTGATCCGGTCGCGGACCTGCGGCGTCCACAGCCCGCGCGCCTTCAGCTCCCGCACCAGGTACGTGTTGACCTGGAGGAACTCCCCGGACATGGTCTCGCGCTTGAACAGGTTGGACACCTGCGGCTCGACGCACTCGTAGCAGCCGGCGATGGAGGCGATGGTGGCGGTCGGCGCGATCGCCACCAGCAGCGAGTTGCGCAGCCCGTGGGCGGCGATCCGCTCGCGCAGCGCCGCCCACCGCCCGGTCTGCGCCGGCTCCGCGCCCCACAGGTCCGGGTGCAGGTCACCCTTGGCGGCCCGGGTCTGCGGGTACGCCGGATGCGGCCCGAACCGTTCGGCCAGCCCGGCGGAGGTCTCCAGCGCGGTCAGCAGGATCTCCTCCTGCACGCGGGTGGACAGCTCCTTCGCCTCGGCGGAGTCGAACGGCAGGCGCAGCGTGAAGAACGCGTCCTGCAACCCCATCAGCCCGAGCCCGACCGGCCGCCAGCGCGGATTGGACGCCGCCGCCTGCTCGGCCGGGTAGTAGTTGATGTCGATCACCCGGTCGAGGAACGCCACAGCCGTGCGGACGGTGTCGCGCAGCCGCTCCCAGTCCACGCCGTCGGCGGTGACGTGCGCGCCGAGGTTCACCGACCCGAGGTTGCACACCGCCGTCTCGGCGTCGTCGTTGACCTCCAGGATCTCGGTGCACAGGTTGGACAGGTGGATCACGTTGCCCGGCTCACCGGTCTGGTTGGACAGCCGGTTCGCGGCGTCCTTGAACGTCATCCAGCCGTTGCCGGTCTGCGCGAGCGTGCGCATCATCCGCCCGTACAGGTCCCGGGCCTTCACCGTGCGCACCGCGTTCTTCTCCGCCGCCCGGTACGCGGCGTCGAACGCCTCGCCGTACAGGTCGGGCAGCTCCGGGGCGTCCGACGGGTCGATCAGCGACCACTCGCCGTCGGCCTCGACCCGGCGCATGAACTCGTCCGGGATCCAGTTGGCCAGGTTGAGGTTGTGCGTACGCCGCGACTCCTCGCCGGTGTTGTCCCGCAGCTCCAGGAACTCCTCGACGTCCGGGTGCCACGGCTCCAGGTAGACGCAGGCCGCGCCCTTGCGCCGGCCGCCCTGGTTGACCGCCGCGACCCCGGCGTCGAGCGTCTTGAGGAACGGCACGATGCCGTTGGACCGGCCGTTGGTGCCGCGGATCAGCGCGCCCCGGCCGCGCACCCGCGACCAGGAGATGCCGATGCCGCCGGAGAACTTGGACAGCTTCGCCACCTGGTGGTACCGCTCGTAGATCGAGTCCAGCTCGTCGCGCGGCGAGTCGACCAGGAAGCACGACGACATCTGGGTGTGCCGGGTGCCGGAGTTGAACAGCGTGGGGGAGCTGGGCAGGTAGGCCAGGCTGGACATCAGCCGGTAGAAGCCGACCGCCTCGCCCGGGGTGCGGGACAGCCCGCAGGCCACCCGCAGCAGCCAGTACTGGGGCGTCTCCACCACCAGCCGCGACTGCGGGTGCCGCAGCAGGTAGCGGTCCGCGACCGTACGCAGTCCGAAGTACTCGAACCGCCTGTCGCCGCCCGGGTCCACGGCGTCGTCGAGCTTGCGGGCGTGCCGGGCCACGAAGGCAGCCGTCTCGTCGCCGATCAGCCCCAGCCCGTGCGCGTACGCGATCGACTGGCTGAAGCTCGCGACGCCCTGACCGCGGACCTCCTTGTCCACGTATGCGGCCAGCAGCCGCGCTGCCAGCTTCGAGTACTGCGGCTCCTCGCCGATCAGCTCCGCCGCGGTCTGGATCGACAACCGGTCCAGCTCGGCGGTGCTCGCCCCGTCGTAGAGCCCGCTTATCGTCTTGGTGGCCACCCGCAGCGGGTCCACCTCGTCCAGGTCGGCGACCCAGCGCTCGACCGCCCGGACGATCTTTCCGACGTCCACCGGCTCGGTGTCGCCGTCCCGCTTGCGTACCCGCATCGCCGGCCGGCGGGCCTCGGACCCGGCGGCCCCGGGCGGGGGGCTCTCCTGCACGACAGTCATGACCTCTCCTCGCTGTCACCGTCTGGAGACGGCGGGAGACGCCAACGGGCGCGGCGCACGGCCGGCCCGGCTGCTGGCGTCGGTCGTCCCGCGCGACCTCCGACCGCCGTACGCGGAGGCGTACGGCGCGCTGGCAGGTCTTCGGACTCGCGGGCCAGACCGGGGTCGCCGGTCGCCTACCGGCCGTCGCTTCCCAGGCCGGTGGCCCAGTGCTGTTGACGGCTGTCGTTCCCACTCACCGCTGCGGGGCAGTCCCGGACTTGCACCGGGTTCCCTCTTGCCTCGGCTCCGCCCGGGAGGGCTCGGCCGAACCAGCTGCGGCACCACCATATATGGCGGTGCGGGGGATTAGGCAACACCACATGTCGTGTCGGCGTGTCGGATGGATCTCACCGTCCACAGTGCCCACCCCCGATTCCGGCGCGTCGCGGCGGGCGCGATACTCGGCGTATGGGGAATACCGGGCGCCGCTGGGCGTGGGTGGCGGTCCTGCTCGTCGGCGTCGGGCTCCACCTGCTGGTGCTGGAGACACTCGCCGGCACCGGGACCGTCACGTTCGTGCCCGCGCTGATCGTGCTCGGCGCCTCCGTCGCGCCCGCCACGTTCCTGGCCTTCGCCCAGGGGCGGCCGGCCCGCCGCCCGGTCCCCGGCTCCGTCGTCGGCGTCGCCGCGCTCCTCGGCGGCGTGATCGGCGTGGTCGCCGCCGGCTGGCTGGAGTACGGCACGCTGCACCGCCTCGGCGTCCTGCCGATGGCGCTCGTCGGCCTGGCCGAGGAGACCGCCAAGCTGATCGTGCCGGCCGGCATCCTGCTGCTGTGGCTGCGGCACCCGTCCCCGGCGCAGGGACTGGTGATCGGTGTCGCCTCCGGCGCCGGGTTCGCCGCGCTGGAGACCATGGGCTACGCGTTCGCCGCGTTCGTCGGGTCGGAGGGCAGCCTCGGCGCGGTCGAGCGGACGCTGCTGGTGCGCGGTCTCACCGCGCCCGCCGCGCACCTGGCGTGGACCGGGCTGACCGCCGCCGCGTTGTTCACGTTCGCCGCCGCGCCCGGCGGCCGCAGGCTGGCGGCGTTCCTGCTCACCTTCGCCGCCGCCGTCACGCTGCACACCTGCTGGGACACGTTCGGCACGCAGCCCGCGTACGTGTTCATCGGCGGCGTGTCACTGGGCTGGGTGCTGCTGCGCCTGCACCTGGACCGCGAGCGACCGGCCGCGCCCGGGGCGCCGGTCGCGGCGGCGCCCCGGGAGCCGGCCGCGCACCCCGGCTGAGCCGGAGCCTGGGCCGCCCGTCAGCCGGCGGCCAGCCGGACGCCGAGCGCGACGAAGGCGACAGCGCAGAGCCGGTCGACGCGCCGCGACCAGCGGCTGTCGCCCCACCGGCTCGCGAACCGACCGGCGCCCACCCCGAGCGCCAGGTCCACTGTGAGCTGCACCGCGACGAACAGCGCGCCGAGCAGCACCAGCTGCGCCCCCACCGGACCCGCCTCGGGGTGGACGAACTGCGGCAGGAACGCCACGCTGAACAGGATCATCTTCGGGTTGAGCAGGTTCGTCAGCAGCCCGCGCCGGAACGCCCGCCCGGCGCCGCCGTCCGGCCGGTCCGCCGGGGCGCCGGGCCGGCCGGCGCCGCGCAGCGCCCGCAGGCCCAGCACGATGAGGTACGCCGCACCGCCCCACCGGATCGCGGTGAACAGCACCGGGGACGCGGCGATGACGGTGGCGAGCCCGGCCACCACGGCGGCGACGTGCACCGCCTCCCCGGCCGCGACACCCAGCGCCGCCACCGCCCCGGCCCGTGCCCCGTACCGGGTGGCGTTCGCGAGCACGAACATCATGTCCGGCCCCGGGGTGAGCATGAGCACCACGATCGCGGCCAGGTAACCCGCGAGCGTGGCCGCTGACAGTCCGAGCACCGCTCAGCCCTCCCCGGCGCCGTCGAGCAGCGCCCGGCGCAGCGCCAGCCGGTGTTCGCGCCGGATCTGCGCCTCCCGGTAGCGCCGCCGGTCGCCGTCGGTCTCGGTACGCAGCGGCGGCACCGGCCGGGGCTGCCCCTCGTCGTCGACCGCCACCATCACCAGGTGCGCGGTCGCCACGTCCACCGGCGGCACCGCGCGGTCCCACCGGTCCGCGCTGACCTTCACCGCCACCTCCATCGAGCTGCGGCCGGCCCAGGTGATCCGGGCGTCCACGTGGACCACGTCCCCGACGCGTACCGCGCGCAGGAACGCGGTCTCGTCGATGGCGGCGGTGACGGCCGGCCCGTCGGAGTGGCGGGCGGCGACCACCCCGGCGACGGAGTCGATCAGGTTGAGGATGCGCCCGCCGTGGACCGTGCCCATCAGGTTGGTGTGGTGCTGGTCCATGATCTGCGACAGGGTCAGGTGCGAGGCCGACGGTGGTCGGCCGGTGAGCGTGATGGTGTCGGGCACTGTGCGGTTCCGTCCTCGCAGAAGCGGACCGCCGACCAGCGGGGGTGTGCACGTCGAGGGCACGCCGACGGCGCACCGTACGGCGTGTCACCCGCCCGACCCACCCGCGAGGTCGACGGCGGCGCGCACCGGTGGTACGCGCGACGCGGGCAGGTCTTCGGACTCGCGGGCCCGACACGAGGTCGCCTACTGGCCGTCGCTTCCCAGGCCGTGGCCCAGTGCTGTTGACGGCGGTCGTTCCCACTCACCGCTGCGGGGCAGTCCCGGACTTCCACCGGGTTCCCTCTTACGACACCCGGCCGTCGCCGACCGGGTGAACCAGCGCTTCCCGCAGCGTAGCCCAGCGCCCGAGGCCGGCGGCACAGGTGTCAGGCCGGCGCCGATCCCGTCACAGCGGCAAGCGGGGCCGCGCCGAACGACACCGCGAACCGCTTGCACCAGATCGACACGCTGCGCAACCCGTCCAGGTCCACCGACGCCGGGATGTCGTACGCCTGGTCGCCGACGTTGCCCTTGAGCCGGCCCAGCTCGACCCAGCGGCCGTCGTCGAACACCTGCCAGCCGGCACGGCCGGGCAGCACCTTCCGGTCGGTGAGCCACACCCGCAGGTCGGGTCCGTCCGAGGTGTCCAGTCCCCGCAGCAGAAGCTGCCGGCGGCCGTCGGCGAGGCGGACCAGCTGCGCCCGGCCGGACGTGTCGTGCTCGTGGGTGACGAAGTCACCGGCGGCGAGAACCACGTCGGCGGGCGCCGCGCCGGACGGCGGCGGGCCGGTCGTGCCGGAAGCCGGCGGGCCGGTCGTTCCGGCCGGCTGCGGCTCCGCCACAGTGGGCAGCGCCTCGCGTACCTCGCGGTCGGTCACCAGCCGCCACGGCTGGAACAGGTACAGGCTCACCCCGAGACCGGTGACGGCCACGACGGCGAGCACCGACAACACCACACGTCTTCTGCCCATGCTCCGACGGTAGGGGCGGACCCGGCGGAAAGATCTTTCCATCCGCTTACGGGCCGACCGCGGGCCGCCGCGCCGGGCCGCCGGTGGGTAGCGTCTGGACCATGGGCCGCTACGTGCTCGTCGTCGACGACGACCGGACGGTGAGCGACGTCGTCCGGCGCTACCTGGAACAGGACGGCTGCCGGGTCCGGCTGTCCTTCGACGGGCCGGACGCGCTCGCCGCGGCCGAGGAGGAGCCGCCCGACCTGGTGGTCCTCGACCTGATGATGCCGGGCCTCGACGGTATCGAGGTGTGCCGGCGGCTGCGTCGCCGGCTGCCCGGCCTGCCGGTGGTCATGCTCACCGCGCTCGGCGACGAGGCCGACCGGGTCGCCGGGCTGGAGGTCGGCGCGGACGACTACGTGACCAAGCCGTTCTCGCCGCGCGAACTCGTGCTGCGCATCAGGTCGGTGCTCCGGCGCGCGGCCCCGCAGGACCGGGGACCGGCCGGGGTGCTGCGCGACGGCGACCTCACCGCGGACACCGGCCGGCGCGTCGCCGAGCGCGGCGGACAGCCGCTGTCGCTGACCGTACGGGAGTTCGACCTGCTCGCGTTCCTGCTGGCGAACCCGGGACACGCCTGGTCGCGAGCCGAGCTGCTGGACCGCGTGTGGGGCTGGCGGTTCGGCGACCAGTCCACTGTCACAGTCCACGTCCGGCGGCTGCGGGAGAAGATCGAGGACCACCCGGCGCAGCCCCGCCGCATCGTCACCGTGTGGGGCGTCGGTTACCGGTACGAGCCGTCGGACCCGCCCCGGTGAACGAGCTGCTGGTCATCGGGCTCTACGCCCTGCTCGCCGGGGCGGTCGTCGGCGCGCTCGGCGTCGGCGCGCTGCGGCTGGTGCGCCACCGGTCGATCCTCGCGCACATCGCGGTGCTGCTCGCGGTCACGATCGCCTCGGTGACGGCGGGCGTCACGGCCGTCGCCCAGGCCATGTTCCTGTCCGCGCACGACCTCCAGGTCGTCCTCGTGACGGTCGCGGCGTCCGCGGCGGTCAGCCTGGCCGTCGGGGTGGCGTTCGCCCGCCGGCTGGCGCAGGCGGCGGTCTGGGCCGACCAGGCCAGGCAGCGGGAACGGCAGCTGGAGGCCGGCCGCCGTGAGCTCGTCGCGTGGGTCTCGCACGACCTGCGTACGCCGCTGGCCGGCCTGCGGGCGATGGCGGAGGCGCTGGAGGACCGGGTGGTCGACGAGCCGGCGGCGGTGGCCGAGTACCACCGCCGGATCCGGGTCGAGACGGACCGGATGACGCGCCTGGTCGACGACCTGTTCGAGCTGTCCCGCATCAACGCCGGAGCGCTGCGGCCCGCGCTGTCCCCGGTGCCGCTCGGCGACGTCGTGTCCGACGCGATCGCCGCCACCGCGCCGCTGGCCGCCGACCGGCGGGTCCGGGTGCTCGCCCCGGAGAGCGGCTGGCCGACCGTCCGGGCCGCCGAGGCCGAACTCGCCCGCGTCGTGACCAACCTGCTGGTCAACTCGGTGCGGTACACGCCACCGGACGGCACCGTGCGCATCGACGCCGGACGGGACGACGACGACGCGTGGCTCGCCGTCTCCGACACCTGCGGTGGCATCCCCGAAGCGGACCTGCCCCGGGTGTTCGACGTGGCGTTCCGGGGCACCCGGGCCCGTACCCCCGCACCGGCCGGCGCCGACGAGGCGGCGCCGGCCGGCGGCGGGCTGGGCCTGGCGATCGTGCGCGGCCTGGTCGAGGCGCACGGCGGGCGGGTGCACGCGCACAACGTCAGCGGCGGGTGCCGGTTCGTCGTCCGCCTGCCGGCGGTCTGACCACCGGCCCGGCTCACCGGGCGGGCCGCTCGCCGCCGGCGGACGCGGCGGGCTGCTCAGCCGGCGTCCGGGGGACCGGTCTCCACCAGGCGTCCCTCCGCCAGGCGCAGCCAGCGGCCGACGTTGATCGCGGCCAGGAACCGCTCGTCGTGGCTGACCACGAGCAGCGCGCCCCGGTAGGCGTTGAGCGCGCTCTCCAACTGGCCGACGCTGACCAGGTCGAGGTTGTTCGTCGGCTCGTCGAGCAGCAGGAGCTGCGGGGCCGGTTCGGCACCCAGCACGCAGGCGAGCGTGGCGCGCAGCCGCTCACCGCCGGAGAGCACCCTCACCGGCAGGTGCGCTCGCGGGCCGCGGAACAGGAAGCGGGCGAGCAGGTTCATCCGCTGCGCATCGGGGGCCTGCGGCGCGAACACGGCGAGGTTCTCCGCCACGGTACGGTCCAGGTCCAGCAGGTCCAGCCGCTGCGACAGGTACGCGATCCGGCCGTCGGCGCGGGTGATCCGGCCGCTCTCCGGCTCCAGGTCGCCGTCGATCAGGCGCAGCAGCGTGGACTTGCCCGCGCCGTTGGCGCCGAGCAGGGCGATCCGCTCGGGACCGCGGATCGTCAGGTCGACACCGTCGGCGGCGAACAGGTGCCGCTCGCCGTGCCGGACCCGGACCCGTTCGGCGGTCAGCAGCGTGCGTCCGGCCGGCACTGTGGTGGCGGGCAGCTCCACCGTGATCGTCTGCTCGTTGCGCAGCGCCCGCTCGGCCTCGTCGAGCCGCGCCCGGGCGTCGTCGACCCGTCCCGAGTGCATCTCGTTCGCCTTGCCCGCGGCCACCTGGGCGTCCCGCTTCATGCCGCCGGCGACGATTCTCGGCAGACCCGCGTTCTTCAGGTTGCGGGCGGCGTTGCCGGCCCGCCGGGCCGCCCGCTCGCGGGCCTCCTGCAACTCCCGCTTCTCCCGCTTGAGTTCCTGCTCGGCGCTGCGGACGTTCTTCTCCGCCACGTCCTGCGCGGCGCGCACCGCCGCCTCGTACGAGGTGAAGTTGCCGCCGTGAAAGCGCATCTCACCGCGGTCGAGTTCGGCGATGCGCTCCATCCGGTCCAGCAGCGCCCGGTCGTGACTGACCAGCAGCAGGCAGCCGTGCCACTGCTCCAGCACCTCGTAGAGCCGGTGCCGGGCGTCGAGGTCGAGATTGTTCGTCGGCTCGTCCAGCAGCAGCACGTCGGGCCGCTTGAGCAGTTGCGCCGCCAGGCCGAGGGAGACCGCCTGCCCGCCGCTGAGCGTGTCCAGGCGCCGGTCGAAGGCGAGGTCGCCGAGTCCGAGCCGGTCGAGCTGGGCGCGGGTGCGTTCCTCGATGTCCCAGTCGCTGCCAATGGTGGTGAAGTGCTTCTCGTCGGCGTCGCCGGCCTCGATGGCGTGCAGCGCCGTGATGAGCGGGGCGATCTCCAGCACCCCGGCCACTGTGAGGTCGGCGGACAGCGGCAGGCTCTGCGGGAGGTAGCCCAGCAGGCCGTTGACGGTGATCGACCCGGCGGTGGGCCGGTGTTCACCGGCGATCAGCTTGAGCAGCGTGCTCTTGCCGGCGCCGTTCGGCGCGACCAGTCCGGTCCGGCCGCCGCCGAGGGTGAAGGAGAGGTTCTGGAAGACCGGGGTGTCGTCCGGCCAGGAGAAGGTCAGGTTCGAGCAGACGATGAAGGATTCGGACATCGGGAAGACGACCTCGGAGTGAGGGCGGGCGGACCTCAGCCGCCCGGCGGGGGACACGGGCTGGGGATACGACGAAGCGACCACGGCTTCTGCCTGCGGTCGGTCACATGTCCGGTCTCACCCGGAGATGTCGTCGTCACCCGCCATGTCTGGTCTCCCTGTGCGATCTCACGCTCGGACGTCCACGGCCGGATCGTCCGAGGTCCCACGGTAGCACCGGCCGGTGCCGTCGGCGGGCCCGCCGGCCGTCATCGGCCTCCCGCACCTCGCGCCCGGGGCACGTGACCTGCGTTACCTCTCGCCGAGACGGGAATGTGATCACCGGGAGCGCATTTGACTCACTGTGTGAGTGCCGCACCCTCTCGCGCCCGGTCGCACGCCGACCGGGCCGGGACGCCCCAGACGACCGATGCCACCCCGACGCCCACCCCGGGTGACCTGATGAGCCGGGGCCGGCGGCTGAAGCTCGTGCTGGTCCTGGGCTCGCTGATCGCTGTGGGTCCGCTGACCATCGACATGTACCTGCCCGCGCTGCCCGCCATCGTCACGGACTTCGGCACCACGTCGGCTGCGGTCCAGTTGACGCTCACCGGCACGCTCGCCGGGCTGGCCGTCGGGCAGCTGCTGATCGGGCCGCTGTCGGACGCGATCGGGCGGCGCCGTCCGCTGATCGCCGGTCTCCTGTTGCACATCCTGGCGTCGGCGCTGTGCGTGGTCGCCCCGAACGTCGCCGTCCTCGGCGTCCTGCGCGTCGTCCAGGGCCTCGGTGTCGCAGCGACCGCCGTGGTGGCGATGGCTGTGGTGCGTGACCTGTTCAGCGGGTCCGCGTTTGCCACGATGCTGTCCCGGCTGCTGCTGGTGATGGGCGCGGCGCCGGTCCTCGCCCCGACGCTGGGCGGCGGCGTGCTGCGATGGACCGACTGGCGCGGCGTCTTCGTGGTCCTGGCCGTCTTTGGGGTGCTGCTGGTCGTGCTGGCCACGCTCGGCCTGCCCGAGACGCTGCCGCCCGCGCGCCGCCAGCGCGGCGGAGTCGTGGCGACGGTGATGAACTACGGCGGGCTGCTTCGGGACCGTGTCTTCGTCGGCCTGGTCCTGGTCGCCGGCCTGGCCATGGCCGCGCTGTTCGCGTACGTCGCGGGCTCGTCGTTCGTCCTTCAGGACACCTACGGGCTCGACGAGCAGGAGTTCGGCCTGGCGTTCGGCGCGGGCGCGGTGGGCCTGATCGGCGCCACCCAGTACAACGTGCGGCTGCTGCGCCGCTACCCGTCGCAGTGGATCCTGGTGACCTCGCTGGCGGCGGGAACGGTGGCTGGGCTGGCACTGGTGGTGTTCGCCGCGACCGGCTTCGGTGGGCTGCCCGCCCTGCTGGTGTCGCTGTGGCTGGTGCTGGCGGCGGCGGGCCTGGCCATGCCGAACGCTCCGGCGCTGGCGCTGTCCCGCCACGGCGAGGCCGCCGGCACCGCGTCCGCCCTGCTCGGCGCGGTGCAGTTCGGTGTGGGTGCGGTGGCCGCGCCGCTGGTCGGCGTGCTCGGCACCGGGGCGGTGGCGATGGCCCTGGTGGTGGCCGGCGGGATGGTGGCGGCGCTGGTGGTGCTGCTGGTCGTCGTCCGGCCGTCCCAGCTCGCCGGCCTGGAGGCGGCGCCGGCGGTCGCCGTCGCGCACTGACCGGGCCGCCCGGATCGCGCCGGGTGCGCGTGGTGCCTACGCTGCTGCCATGAACGCCCCGGCCCGCATCCTGGTCGAGGGCATCCACGGCTCCGGCAAGTCGACGCTCGCCGCGCATCTGGCGCAGCGGTTGCGCCTGCCCTGGTATCCGGTCGACGACCTGCTGTGGGAGCCCGGTTGGGTCGAGGTGCCGGTGGCCGAGCAGCGCCGCCGGATCGAGGCGATCTGCCGGCGCGACAGGTGGATCGTCGACGGCGCGTACCACGGCTGGCGGGACGTGGTCCTCGGCCGCGCCGACCTGGTGATCGGCCTGGACTATCCGCGCGGGGTCTCGTTCCGGCGGTTGCTGCGGCGCACGCTCGGGCGCCTGGCCAGCGGGGAGCAGATCTGCAACGGCAACCGGGAGACGCTGGGCAGCGTGCTGTCCCGGGACTCCGTGCTGGTGTGGCACCTGACCGGGTTCGGCCGTGCGCGGCGGCGGATGCGGGCCTGGGCGGCCGACCCGGCCGGGCCACGGGTGCTGCTGTTCGACGACCCGGCCGCTCTCGACGACTGGCTGGCGCGCGGAGCACCTGTGACACCGCATGCCGGGCCGGACCGGGGCGGCCTGCGGCCGCTGACGTGACTACATCGGGAAGCGGCCCCGGCGCCACTGCCAGTGACGACCGGCCCGGAGGTGGTCGATCACCGCGCGCTGGAGCACGGTACGCCGCGGCAGCCGGTCCAGCGGCGTGCTGAGGCTGCGGAACACGAACCGCAGCATCTCGACGTCGCCGTCCGGCGTGTCCTGCTCCTGGTGGGGCTCCAGCGTGAACCGTCGCTGGAACCGGATGATGTTGGAGTCCGCCGGCAGGTATTCGCGCAACTGTGGGTCGAGCAGCCAGGAGCCGCAGGAGAACGCGGCGTAGTGCTCGCCGGGGAAGTGGCGCGGGAAGAACGCGCGGGCCCGTTCCAGCGACGCGTCGACCGCCTCCGGCGTCAGCGGTCCCGCGTCCGGGATGTGCAGGTCGATCGCGCCGCTGTCGCCGCGCTGGTGCTGGAGCCGGCCCAGCTCGTAGAGGCCGCCGCGCACGTGCAGCGTCAGCCAGCTCTGCATGACGGGCCAGCCGTCACCGTTCATCCGCCGGTCGACAGCGAGGTTGTTGCCCAGGTCGGCGAGCGTCGCCCAGGACACGTCGTCGGGGACGCCGTGGTCGCTGTGGTAGGCCCGGACGGCGTCGACCAGAGCGAGGTACGCGTAGACGTAGAGGTGCCGCCAGGCCGGGCCCCGGTCGCGGGGCAGCGCCGGGCCCGGTGTCAGCCAGGCGTGGCCGCCGAGGTCGGCGCGGACCAGGGCGATCGAGCGGTCGAGCAGCCACCGCAGCTCCGGGGTCCACAGTGGTGAGCCGGGCTCCGGCCAGCCCGCGAGGATCTCGGCGGCGTCGTCGGGGCGGACCGCGAGCCGGGCCAGCAGCGCTGGCGCCTCCGCCCTCTCGGGCAGCGGCGCGGAGGGCAGGTCACCGGCGAGCCGGTGCACCCGGTCGACCTCCTCGGCGGGCACGCCGAGCCGGCCGGCGACGTCATCGACATCCATGGCGGTGACGCTACCGGCCGGCGCCCGGCCCGACAGCCCCGTGCGGTGCTCAGCGCCGTTGCTGGCACGGCACGCAGAAGCGGGCCGAGGGCAGGATCTCCAGGCGGGCGGTCGGGATGTCCTGTCCGCACCGCTCGCAGACGCCGTACGTGCCCTCGGACATCCGCTTCAGCGCTCCGGCGGTGTCCGCGACGCCCTGCCGGGCGGTCTCGATCAGCCGGCGCAACGTGTCCGGGTCGTGCCCGCCGTGGTCGGGCTGCCGCGTGTGCAGCGTCAGCTCGGTGAGCTGGTCGGTGTACTCGTCGAACTGCCGGTCCAGCAGTTCGCGCAGCGTGTCGGTGCGGTTGAGGGCGTGCGTCATGATCAGGCGCTCCTTTCCGGGCGGCGCTGGGTGTCGTGCGGGTGTCGCAGGGCCGAGATGGCGGCCATGCCGGCGCCGGTCAGCGCGGCGGTACGGGGTGACGCGGCGCGGTGCACGGTCGCGCCGAGCGTGGCGACCAGGCGGGCGGTCACGTCGGGCCGGGTGGCGCCGTCACCGATGACGATCGGGCCACGGGCCAGCGCGGCGCGGACCAGTGGCCGCAGCGCCGCGTCCTGACGCAGCTCGCGTACCAGCCGGGCGGTGGTGTCGGCGAGCATGGCGGCGGTCGTCGCGTGGTTCAGGTCCCGGGTGCCGACGTCGGCCCGGCGGGCCGCCACCACCCGGCCGTCCTCCAGCAGCGCCACCTCGGTGAGCTGGGCGCCGATGTCGGCGACCAGCAGCGTGCCGGCGGCGGCCCCGGCGCCGATGGCGCCCGCCCGGACGCTGTCGAGGAACAGCAGCCGGGACGGCGCGAGCACGGCGGTGAGCACGCGGCGCGTCGCCTCCTGCTCGGCCGGCGCGGCGAGCACCGGACGGCAGGCCACGACCAGCGCGCCGACCGGGACCGGGGTGCGGTGGTCGCGCAGGATCTGCCGTAGCTCGGAGACGCAGGCCGGACCGTCGACGATCCGGCCGCGCCGGACGACCGGGCTGCGCAGGCCGTGGCCGAGCGGGACGCTCAGCGTCCGGCCCGGTCCCAGCCAGATCCGCAGCAGGCTGCTGCCGAGGTCCACGGCGATCGGCGCCGCGTCGACGGTGACCGACGGGCGGCTGCCGTGCGAGCGGCCGATCAGCATGCCGGTGCGGACCGGAGGACGAACGGCGGTGACGGGGTGCGGCATACCGACCTCTCTCGGATCAGGGTGCCCAACCGGGCGGTGGACGGTGCGGGGAAGGGGCGTGGCCGGGGCCGCGGGCGTCGGATTCACTCGACGACGCCGGCGGCCGGGGGCTCAGACGCGCTTCTGGTCGCCGCTCGCAGATCGGGACGCGACGAGTCCGGCGAACACCGGTGGTGGAGTCGTCGACGCGCGGGTCATGCCCACCACCTCCTCGCTGCTCGGGTACCGCCTCGGACCTCCAGCGTCGCCGGGAACAGCACGCGCGGCAGTGCACGCCACCGGCCAACAAAGGGCGCGATGATTGCCGGTGGCCGGAACCCGGATCCGCCCATACCCCGTGGCTATGGTTGACACATGGAGAACGCGAGCTCAGCTCGAACGCCCATCGCGTCGCCCTGACGCCGGCCGGCTCCGGCGGGCCCTCGGCGACCCGTCCGAAGGAGGTCCCCGTGATCATCGAACGTACGACCCTCCCCGGCATCGGGGTCCGGCACACGCTGACCACGGAGGAGGGCCGCCGGATCGGCGTGATCGACTACCAGGTGGGCGGCCGGCGCGACGTCGTCCACGACGACCCGGACGACCCGGACCGTATGGTCACGCTCACCCTCACCCGGGACGAGGCGTCGGCCCTGGCCAACCTGCTCGGCTTCCCGGAGCTGGTGGCCGTACCGGCCTGAGCCGCCGGTCACACCGGCGGCGGCCTACGCCGGGAGCGGCCGGCGGGGCCAGTCCAGCGCCCGCGCGCCGAGCACGGCGGCGTGCAGCGTGAACCGGTCCCGCGCGTCGGCGGGGTCGTACCCGCTCAGCGCCCGGATCCGGGCCAGCCGGTAGGTGACGGTGCGCACCGACACGTGCAGGCGGCGGGCGGCCTCGGTGGCGACCTCGCCGCAGGCGAAGTACTCGTTCAGCGTGTCCAGCAGCGGCTCGGCGCCCCCGCGCGCCTGGGCCAGCGGCGTCAGCACCGCCCGTACGAGGTCGACCATGGCGGGCTGGTCGCGCAGCAGGACGCGGTAGATCAGCAGGTCGTGCGCGTCGATCACGGACGCCTCGCTGTGCAGGCGCCGCGCCGTGGTCAGTGCCTCCCGGGCCTCCTCGTACGAGCGGGCGATGCCGTAGACGCCCGGGTGCGGGCGGCCCACCGCCACCTGCCACGGCCGGCCCCGCACCAGCCGGTCCAGTTCGCCGTGCATCAGCGTGCCCAGGTTGCCGGTCGGGCCGGCGCCGCGACCCAGGCCGGCGGCCACCGGATCCGCGGGGGCGATCACCACGAGCAGCCCCTCCTTGGTGGCGACCAGCACGTCCCGGTCACCGAGCCGGTCGAAGATGACCCGCTCCAGCGCGCTGATCGCCGCCTCCGTGTCCGGCAGCCGGCGGCCGGGCGCGGCGAGCGCGACCTGGTGCACCCGGGCCAGGTCCAGGCCGAACGGTTCGGCCCGCTCCACCAGCCCGCCCAGGTCGGAGTCGCCGCGCAGCAGGTCGTCGACGAGTTCCCGGCGCAGCGACTCCTCGCGCCGGACCAGTTCCCGGCGGGCCACCGCGTACCCCTCGGCGAGCGTGGCCACCGCGGTGTCGACGACGTGCAGGACGGCGTCGGCGGCGGCGCGGACCGCCTCGCTGTCGTCGGATCGGTCCAGGTGCGGAAGCTGCCGCCAGACGCGACGCGCCGCGGACAGGTAGAGGCGCACCGCGCGGCCGGCGGAGATCCCCTGTTCGGCCGCGCGCCGGCCCAGGGCGCCGACCGCGTCGAGTTCGGCGCGGCGCGGGCGGCGGCCGGTCACCGCCGCGTCGGTCAGCAGCCGCAGGTAGTCGCCGAGCAGCTCCACCGGCACGCCGCCGGCGTCGGCGCCCGCCTCGCGGGCCACCTCGGCCAGCCACTGCTCGTCCTCGCCGCCCGCGACCGGTGCCGGCCGGCGGACGCTGTCGGTCATCGCGGTCTCCCCGGACGGGGCCGGCACCGGACGCCGGCCCACCGCAACAGCCTAGGCGGCCGGCCCGCGTGCGCCGCCGGTCATCCCCGCGACTGTGGTTCCGCCGTCGATCACCAGCGCCGGGCCGGTCCGCGGCCCGCCCCGGACGCCGCGGGTCAGCAGCTGCGCCGTCCGTGCCGGGTCGTCGCCGGCGGCCACCTGATCGAGTACGCGCAGCCAGCGCTCCCCGTGGGCGTCGGTGAAGCCGGTGCCGACGACGGCGATCCGGCGGCCGATGACCGTGCCGGGCGCGGCGTGACCGCCCGGATCCGTCGACCCGATCGCCGGTCCCTCGGGCACTCCGGCAGGTTCGGCGCGGCCCTCGGCGGCGACGACGAGATCCGGCGAGCCGCACCGCACCGCCCGTACCGACCCGGCTCGGTCCACGTCGAGGATCGTGGCGCGCAGGTGGCCCGCCGGGGCGAGGTCGCGGACCACCTTCTCCAGCGCGTCGACCAGGTGCGGCACTGTGCGCCGCGGTCCGGCGGCGGCCCGGTGGAACGCCTGCTCGATCGCCCGGCGTGCGGCGGGCGTGTCCAGCGCGGCGCCGGTGACGGTGCCGAGCAGGACGCGCAGCCCGCCGCCGCGGACCGGGACGGCGGCGCCGATCTCCCCGGCGGTGCCGCAGATCGCCAGCGCGGCGCTCCGGGGACCGGCGGGCACGGTGAACACCGCGACGTCCGGCGGCGCGGCGGCCCGCGCCACGGTGGCGGTCCGCGTCCGGCGGCGGGCCCAGGCCAGGACCGGCACCGCGGCCAGGCTGGCCGCCGAGGCGAGCAGCGCCTGCGGATCACTGCGGTGGCCGGGGATCACCGGTACGACGACTGACAGCGCGACCAGCACGCCCGCCCAGGCCGACACCAGGGCCGCCGTCCGGGGCCGGGCCGAGACGCCGAGCAGGCCGGGCAGCAGCACCCAGCCGAGCGGCGTGCTGACCTCGGCGAGGCCCATCAGCATCGCGTTCCCGGTGGTGCCCGCCAGGGCGGCTCGCATCGGCAGCACGCCGACCACCCTATCGGGGCGCCCGCCGGACGCCGATCGTGTACCGGGCAGAGTGAATCTCACTCCTTACCCGAAACAGAGCGGAGCCGACACGACACGTTCGCGTGATTCTCTCGACATACCGCCTCGCCACATCGCCGGTTAGGGTTGACGTACCGCAGGTCGATCTTGAGGAGTGTGTGTGCTGGTTCTGGTGGCGGTCCATGCGTTCGCAGCCTTGACCGCCCCCGTGCTGGTACGACTACTCGGTCGGCGGGCTCTCTATCTGCTGGCGACCGTCCCGGCGGCGGCGCTGATCTGGGCGGTGACCCGTACCGAGCCGGTCCGCGCGGGCCAGCCCGTCGTCGAGACCGTCACCTGGGTGCCGCAGCTCGGTCTGGAACTCGCGCTGCGCATGGGCACGCTGTCCTGGCTGCTGGTGCTGCTCGTCGGTGGGGTCGGCGCCCTCGTGCTGGCCTACAGCGCGCGCTACTTCCGCTCCGACGATCCCGGCCTCGGCCGGTTCGCCGCGGTGTTCGTCGCGTTCGCCGGCGCGATGCTCGGCCTGGTCGTCTCCGACGACCTGCTGCTGCTCTACGTGTTCTGGGAACTCACCACCGTCTTCTCCTACCTGCTGATCGGCAGCGACCCGACCAAACGGGCCAGCCGCCGCGCGGCGATGCAGGCCCTGCTGGTGACCACACTGGGCGGCCTGGCGATGCTCGCCGGTTTCGTCATGCTCGGCCAGCACGCCGGCTCGTACCGGTGGTCGGAGATCGCCGGGAACCTGCCCGAGGGCGGTTACCTCACCGTCGCGCTGGTGCTCGTCCTGCTCGGCGTGACCAGCAAGTCCGCGATCTTCCCGTTCAGCTTCTGGCTGCCGCGCGCCATGGCCGCGCCCACGCCGGTCAGCGCGTACCTGCACGCCGCGGCCATGGTGAAAGCGGGCGTGTTCCTGGCCGCGCTGATGGGCCCCGCGGTGGGCCAGGCCACCGTGTGGCGCGGCGTCCTGCTGGCCGGCGGCCTGATCACCCTGTTCCTCGGCGGCTGGACGGCGCTGCGGCAGGTCGACCTGAAGCTGCTGCTGGCGTACGGCACCGTGAGCCAGCTCGGCCTGCTCATGGTCGTCCTCGGCGCGGGCACCCGCGACACCGCACTGGCCGGCGCCGCGATGCTGCTCGCACACGCCCTGTTCAAAGCCACACTGTTCCTCGTCGTGGGCGTCGTCGACCACGTCACCGGCACCCGCGACCTGCGTGAGCTCAGCGGCCTGGGCCGCCGCGCACCGGTGCTGGCGGCGGTCGCCGGACTCGCGGCCGCATCCATGGCGGGCCTGCCGCCGCTGATCGGCTTCGTGGCCAAGGAGGCCGCCCTGGAGGCGTTCCTGCACGGCGGCACGACCGAACTGCTGGTGCTCGCCGGAGTGGTGACCGGCTCGGCGCTGACCGTCGCGTACACCGCGCGCTTCCTCTGGGGCGCGTTCGCCGCGAAGCCCGGCGTGGCCGAGACCCGCCCGCACCGGATCGAGCCGGCCTTCATCGGCCCCGCGGCGGTGCTCGCCCTCGCCGGTCTCGCGGTCGGTGTCCTCGCCCCGGCGGTGGACCGGGTGCTGGCCCCGTACGCCGACCAGTTCCCGGCCGCCGACCCCGGCTACCACCTGGCCCTCTGGCACGGGCTGACCCCGGCGCTCGGCCTGTCGGCGCTCGCCGTGGCGGGTGGCCTCGGGCTGTTCCTGCTGCTGCACCGGCGCCGGCCGTACCTGCCGCGGCTGCCCTTCGACGGCGCCAGCGGCTACGACCGGCTGGCCGGCGCGGTCGACCGCGCGGCGGTGGAGCTGACCGGCGCCACCCAGCGCGGCTCGCTGCCGTTCTACCTGGGCGTCATCCTGCTGGTCCTGGTCGTGCTGCCGGGCGGCGCGCTGCTCGCCGGCGCGCCGTGGGCCCGGCGGTTCCAGCTCTGGGACACCCCGTTGCAGGCCGTCGCCGGCGCGGTCATCGTCGTCGCGGCGCTGGTGGCCGCGCGTGCCCGCCGCCGGCTGACGGCGATGATCCTGGTCGGCGTGACCGGCTACGGCACGGCGCTGATGTTCATCCTGCACGGCGCGCCCGACCTCGCGCTCACCCAGTTCCTGGTGGAGACCGTAACGATCGTGATGTTCGTGCTGGTGCTGCGCCGGCTGCCGCGCCGGTTCTCGGCCCGCCCGATCCGCGCCACGCGGCGGTTCCGCGTCGCGCTCGGCGTCGCCGTCGGCGTGGTCACCGCCGGCATGGCGTACGTGGCCGCGGGCAGCCGGACCGCGACGCCGATCTCGGTCGGCTTCCCGGACGAGGCCGTGTCCTACGGCGGCGGCAAGAACGTGGTCAACGTGACGCTCGTCGACATCCGGGCCTGGGACACGATGGGCGAGATCGCCGTGCTGGTGGTGGCCGCCACCGGTGTGGCCAGCCTGATCTTCCGTCGCACCCGCGCGCTCGACCTGCGCAGCGGCATCCCCGGGGTCGGCCGGCAGAACTCGTCGCGTCCGCGCTGGCTGACCAGCGGCGCGACCTCCCGGCAGCAGTCGGTCATCCTCCAGGTGGTCACCCGGCTGCTCTTCCACGCCATCCTGCTGTTCTCGATCTACCTGCTCTTCTCCGGCCACAACGCCCCCGGCGGCGGCTTCGCCGCCGGGCTGGTCGCCGGGCTGGGGCTCGCCGTGCGGTACCTGGCGGGCGGGCGTACCGAACTCAACGGCGCCGCGCCCGTGGACGCCGGCCTGGTGCTCGGCGCGGGGCTGTTCGTCGCGGTCGGCACCGGCGTGGCCGCGATGCTGCTGGGCGGCGAGTTCCTCCAGAGCGCGACGCTCGACTTCCACCTGCCGTTGCTGGGCCACGTGCACTTCGTGACGTCGGTCTTCTTCGACGTCGGCGTCTACCTCATCGTGGTCGGCCTCGTCCTGGACATCCTGCGCAGCCTGGGCGCCGAGATGGACCGCCAGGAGGAGGTCGACGAACAGGAGACCGAGCCGGCCGGCGTACGGGAAGAGGAGCTGGTATGAGCCCGAACATCCCCAACCTGGTCTACGTCGTGGTCATCGGCGTCCTGTTCGCCACCGGCGTCACCCTGCTGCTGGAACGCAGCCTCACCCGTGTCCTGATGGGGGTCATCCTGCTCGGCAACGGCGCGAACCTGCTGCTGCTCACCGGCGGCCGGGCCGGTGGCCCGCCGATCGTCGGCACCACCGCCCAGGAGGACATGTCCGACCCGCTGCCGCAGGCGATGGTGCTGACCGCGATCGTGATCACGCTCGGCATGACCGCGTTCCTGCTCGCGCTGGCCTACCGGAGCTGGCACCTCAACGGGCACGACGAGGTGCAGGACGACGTCGAGGACCGCCGGATCATGGAGCTGGCCGACCGGGACGAGGGCCCGGGCACCTCGGACTCGGACACCGTCGACGCCGCCGACGGCAGCCCCGAGGCCCGGGTGCTCGCCGCGGGTGAGGCGGAGGCCGTCCGATGACCTGGCTCGTTCCACTGCCGGTGGTGATGCCGCTGCTCGGCGCCGCCCTCACCCTGCTGCTCGCCCGCCGGGCCCGCGCCCAGCGGTGGGTGAGCATCATCGTGCTCGCCGCCACCGTCGCGGTGGCCGCGATGCTCCTGGTCCGCTCCTCGCTGGACGGCCCGCTCGTGGTGGAGGTGGGCGGCTGGGTGGCGCCGATGGGCATCGTGCTCGTCGCCGACCAGCTCGCCGCGCTGATGCTCGTGGTGTCCGCCTCGGTCACCCTCTGCGTGCTCGTCTACTCCATCGGGCAGGGCATGGCCGACGGCAACGAGGAGACGCCGCTGTCGGTCTACCACCCGACCTACCTGGTGCTGACGGCGGGCGTCTGCAACGCCTTCCTCTCCGGCGACCTCTTCAACCTCTACGTCGGCTTCGAGATCCTGCTGGTGGCGAGCTACGTGCTGCTGACGCTCGGCAGCACCGAGACGCGGATCCGGGCCGGCACCACGTACGTCGTGGTCAGCCTGCTCTCGTCGCTGATCTTCCTGGTGGCGATCGGCCTGGTCTACTCCGCCACCGGCACGCTGAACCTGGCGCAGCTCGCCGATCGCCTCGACGCGTTGCCCGACGACATCCGCCTGGTGCTGCAGGGCATGCTGCTGCTCGCGTTCGGGATCAAGGCGGCGGTGTTCCCGCTGTCGGCGTGGCTGCCGGACAGCTACCCGACCGCGCCCGCCCCGGTCACTGCGGTCTTCGCCGGCCTGCTCACCAAGGTCGGCGTGTACGCAATCATCCGCACCGAGACGCTGCTGTTCCCCGGGGGCCGCACCGCCGACCTGCTCATGGTGGTGGCGGCCCTGACCATGGTGGTGGGCATCCTCGGCGCGGTGGCCCAGTCGGACATCAAGCGGCTGCTGTCGTTCACGCTGGTCAGCCACATCGGCTACATGCTGTTCGGGGTCGGGTTGACCACCCCGCTCGGCCTGTCCGCGGCGATCTTCTACGTGGTGCACCACATCACCATCCAGACCACGCTGTTCCTCGCCGCCGGCCTGGTGGAACGGCGCGGCGGCAGCACCGCGCTGGACCGCCTCGGCGGGCTGGCCCGGCTGTCGCCGATGCTGGCCGTGCTGTTCTTCGTGCCCGCGCTGAACCTGGCCGGCATACCACCGTTCTCCGGGTTCCTCGGCAAGCTCGGCCTGGTCCAGGCCGGCGTCGACGACGGCGGGTTCCTGGCCTGGTCGCTCGTCGCCGGGGGACTGCTCACCAGCCTGCTCACGCTCTACGCCATCGCCCGGGTGTGGAACCTCGCCTTCTGGCGGGCCCCGCACGCGGACATGCCGGAACCCGGTGACGCCGACCAGGCGGCCCGCACCGACGGCGCCGAGCAGCCGCACGACGGCCCGGCGCCGGCCGGGGCGGTGCTGCCCCGGCTGATGACCGTGTCCACCGCCGCCCTCGTGGTGCTCGGCCTGGCGCTGACGGTGGTGGCCGGGCCGCTGTTCGACATCAGCACCGACGCCGCCGACGACCTGTTGCGCCGCGCCCCGTACGTCGAGGCCGTGTTCCCGGAGGGACCGCCGTGACCAGTCAGCCGAAAGCGCCACTGACCCGCCGTGACCGCTGGCGCAACCGGGCCATCGCGGTGACCGGCCTGGTCACCGTCTGGGTGCTGTTGTGGGGCACCTTCAGCTGGGCCAACGTGCTCAGCGGACTCGTGGTCGCGACCGTGCTGCTGGTGGTCTTCCCGCTGCCCCCGGTCACGTTCGCCGGCCGGATCCGGCCGGTGCCGCTGCTGCGGTTCGTGGTCCGCTTCCTGTACGACCTGGTGGTGGCGTCCGCGCAGGTGGCCTGGCTGGCCGTCCGGTCCCAGCACCCGCAGTCGGCGATCATCGCGGTGCCGCTGCGGGTCAACACCGACCTCAACCTCACCCTCAACGCCGAGGCCCTGTCGCTGGTGCCGGGCAGCCTGATCCTGGAGGCCGACCGGGGCACCGGCACGCTCTACGTGCACGTCATCGGCATCCGCAGCCTCGACGAGGTGGAGCGCTTCCGGCAGAGCGTGCTGGAGCTGGAGGAGCGCATCGTCGCCGCCGTCGGCTCGGCCGAGGAGCTGAGCCTCATCCGTCGATCCGTACCCACCGGCCCGTCCGGGTCGGTCGACCTGGAAGGAGCACCGACGTGACCGTCGTCGCCGTGATCGTCACCGCGCTGCTCGTCGCGGCCGGTGGGCTCACCCTCGTCCGCATCATCCGCGGGCCGTCGATCCTCGACCGGGCCGTCGCCACCGACGTGCTGCTCGCCGTCGCGGTCGCGGCCATCGCCACCGAGGCGGCCTACAGCCGGGACGCCACAGCGCTTCCGGTCCTGGTGGTCCTCGCCCTCGTCGGGTTCGTCGGCTCGGTGAGCGTCGCCCGGTTCGCGTCCCGGAGAAGCTCGAAGTGATGGTCGACGCGATCCTCGACACCGTAGCCGGCATCTGCCTGATCGCCGGCGCCCTGCTCTGCCTCGCCGCGGGCATCGCGCTGGTCCGCTTCCCGGACGTGCTGTCGCGGATGCACGCGGCCGCCAAGCCGCAGGTGCTCGGACTGCTGCTGGTGCTGCTCGGCTGCGCGCTGCGGCTGCGTACCGGGGTGGACATCACCACGCTGGTCCTGGTCGGCCTGTTCCAGCTCGCCACCGCCCCGGTCGCGGCGCACATGGTCGGACGGACCGCGTACCCGCACGACGACATCCGGCGCGATCTGCTGATCACCGACGAGCTGGCCGGCCACATCGACCGGCTCCGCGCGGACCGGGCCGGTGAGCCGGAGGAGACGTCGCCGGTCCGCACGTCCTGAGACTTCCGTACGAGCGCCGAGGCAGGGAGCCCATGAGCGGCACGGTCTACGAGAACGCCCGCATCCACACGATCGACCCGGACCGCCCGTACGCCGAGGCGATGCTGGTCCGCGGCGAGCGGATCGTCGCCGTCGGTGACCTCGCCGAGTGCCGGGACCGGGCCGGCGGCGGCGCGCGCCGGGTCGACCTCGGCGGGATGGCCGTGCTGCCCGGGCTGATCGACAGTCACATCCACGCGGCCTCCTACGTGCGCGGGCTGGACCAGGTGGACCTGCGCGGCACGGCGAGCCTCGACGAGGCGCTGACCCGGATCGCGCGGCACGCCGCCACGCTGCCGCCGGACGCCTGGCTGCTCGGCGGCGGGTGGGACAGCAACAAGTGGACGCGGCCGGTGCAGCCGACCCGCACCGACCTGGACCGGGTCTGCCCGGACCGGCCGGCGGCGCTGCCCAGCATCGACGGCCACACCATCTGGGTGAACACCGCCGCCCTGGCCCGCCTCGGCATCGACGCCGGCACCCCCGATCCGCCCGGCGGGCAGATCGCGCGGGACGAGCACGGCGAGCCGACCGGTATCCTGCGCGAGGCGGCGGCCGACGCGGCGTACGCGGTGGTGCGCTCCCCGCACGCCGGTGACCTGGTCACGCAGCTGCGCACCCACCTGCCCCGGCTGCTCGCCGCCGGGCTCACCGGCATCCACGACCTCGACGGGCAGGACGCCCGGGCCGCCTACGAGACGCTGTACGCGCGCGGCGAGCTGCCGCTGCGGGTGCACAAGACGATCCCCGCCACGGCCCTGGACGAGGCGATCGACAGCGGCTGGGCCACCGGGGACGGGGACCGCTGGCTGAGCACCGGCCCGGTGAAGATCTTCACCGACGGCGCGCTCGGCTCACACACCTGCCTGATGACCGAGCCGTACGACGGCGAGCCCGGCAACCACGGCATCGCCGTCACCCCGGCGGAGGAGTTCGAGCGGCTGCTGGCGACCGCCGCCGGGGCGGGGATCGCGGTGGCCGCGCACGCCATCGGCGACGCGGCGAACCGGATGGTGCTGCGGGCGTACGCGCGCTGGCGGGAGTCGGCCGATCCCGGCGCGGTGGCGCGGCTGCGGCACCGGATCGAGCACACCCAGCACCTGCTGCCGGACGACGTTCCGCTGCTCGCCCGCTCCGGCGTGATCGCCTCGATGCAGCCCACGCACTGCACCAGCGACATCCCGCTCACCAGCCGGATGCTCGCGGGCCGGGGCCTGGCCTCGTACGCCTGGCGCAGCCTGCTCGACGCCGGGGCGACAGTGGCGTTCGGGTCGGACGCCCCGGTGGAGGACCCCGACCCGTTCTTCGGCATCCACGCCGCGGTGACCCGGCAGCAGCCCGACGGCACCCCGCCCGGCGGCGTCGACCCGCACGAGCGGCTCGACCTGGACACGGCGTTGCGCTGCTTCACCGAGGCGGGCGCGTACGCCTCCTACGAGGAGCACCTGAAGGGCCGGTTGCGCCAGGGCATGCTCGCCGACTTCATCGTGCTGCCCACCGACCCGTACCGGGTCGACGCGGCGGAGCTGCGCGACCTGACCGTGGCGCTGACAGTGGTCGGCGGCGTGGTCCGCTGGCAGCGCTGACCGTGTCCCGCCCGGACACCGCTGTCCGGGCGGGACACGGCTCTCAGGCGCCCTTCACCCAGTCGAGGCTGAACCGGGCGAAGTAGATGCCGCCGGTGTTGCCCACCTCGTACAGGTTGCCGACGGTGCCGTCGGCCAGGACCGCCATCGTCGAGTAACCGGCGGCGCCGGGCTTGACCAGCGCCCGCGCCGGCCAGGTCGCGCCGTCGTCGGTGGACAGCCGTACGGTGAGGTCGTTGCGCGCGGTCGGGTGGGCGTTGTTGCTGAACAACGCGGTGCGGGTGCGCACCGGCGCCCGGTTCGCGCCGACCTCCGACGGGCGCAGGTAGGACATCTCGTCGGCGTTGCAGAGCGGGTCGGTCAGCACGGTGCTCGCCGTCGCCGTACCGAACGTCGCCGCTCCGTCGGTGGAGGTGGCGTAGAACCGGCTGCGGGTCGAGTTGTGCCGCATGTTCTGCACCACCGCGCCGGTGCCGCGCTCGATCGCCTTGCTCTCGTTGATGTTTCCACCGGCGGACCCGCCGCGCCGCCAGGTCGCGCCGTGGTCGTCGCTGTAGATGTTGGCGGCGTGGCTCGTGCCGGCTGCGTTCCGGTAGGCGATCGGCTGGATCAGGCGGCCGGTGCTGGTCTGGATGCCGTGGCCGGAGGAGAAGAACGCCTGCTGCCAGGACGGGTCCTTGACCGCCGGGTTCAGCTCCACCGGAGCGCTCCAGGTGGCGCCGTTGTCGCGGCTGGTGATGTAGCGCAGGTGCATGCTGTTCGGGTCGTCGGCCGTGTTCAGACCGGTCCCGGCGGACCAGAAGCTGATGCCGGGCCGGGGGGAGTAGGTGAAGAAGCAGTAGACGACGCCGGTGTCGCGGTCGACGAGCAGGCTGGGGTCGCCGACGCCCTCGCTGGTGGTGGGCGGGGCGTGGATGACGCGGGGCTGCTCGAAGGTGCGCCCGCCGTCGGTGCTGCGGATCATCACGATCTGGATGTTGTTGGTGCCGCCGCCGAGGTCGTACGAGCCGTTGACCCGGGCGTCGGCCACGGCGATGACGGTGCCGTTGTTGGTGACGGCCAGGCCGGGGATGCGGACCGAGGCGACGGTGCCGTCGTACCGGCCGTTCGCACCGTTGAGGCCGCGGATCACGGTCTGCGTGGTCAGCAGCGTCGTGGTGGTCATCTGCGGGTTGCCGGCGCCGAGGTCGCAGGAGGTGGTGCCGCGCAGGGTGGTGTCGAAGCCCGGCGCGGTGACCCGCAGCGTGTACGGGGTGCCGGCGCCGACGGTCCAGTAGTGCAGGAAGTTGCCGCCGGCGGCGACGGTGCGGGTCCACGGCGAGCCGGTGCGTCCGGGCCACGTGACCGTGAAGTCCCGGGCGGTGGTGGTGCGGTTCTCCAGGGCGAGCTGGAGGCGGCCGTTCGTGCAGTCGAAGCCGGCCAGCGCGGACATGCCGGTGCCGCAGTGGAAGATGCCGCTGGTGGTGTCGTCCAGGCCGGTCGGGGTGGTGGTGCGCAGCGTGTACGGCGTGCCGGGGGACAGCGTCCAGTACAGCTCGGCGCTGCCACCGGCGGCGACCGTGCGGGTCCACGGCGAGCCGGAACGACCCGGCCACGTGACGGTGTAGGTCTGCGTCGTGGTGCTGCGGTTGTCGAGGTCGAGCAGCAGCCGGCCGGCGGCGCAGTCGGCGCCGACGGTGGCGGTCACACCGGCGGGGGCGGCCTGGGCCGCGGTGGCGGGCAGTACGGAGAGCAGCGTGAGGGCGGCCACCGCGAGGACGGTTGCGCGGCGCGGTATGGCGCGGCGAGGGGACACGTGGTTCCTTTCGGGACGGGGGAGGGGGAATCGGACTAGCTATAAGACGTCAGATGTCCGATGTCTGCACGCTAGGCGGATTCACCCCGGCCCGTCAAGGATCGGTTCCGGTCGACGTCCGTCCCGCTCGGCAGCGGTCAGCGGTCCGGCCCGGGTGTCTCGCCGAGCAGTGCCTCGCCCATGGCGGTGAGCCGGTGCAGCACCAGGTTGCCGTGCCGCTGGCTGGTGATCAGCCCGGCCTCGCGCAGGATGGTGGTGTGATGGCTGGTGGTGGCCGGCGAGATGCGGGCACGTCGCGCCAGCTCGCCGGTGGTGGCGCCGCTCGCGGCGGCGCGCAGGACCGCCACCCGGGTGTGGCCCAGCAGCGGACCGAGCCGGCGTTGCGGGCCGGCAGGCGGCATCGGCTCCGGTCGCTGCCGGCGCGCCGGATAGACGAGCGTCGGCGGCAGCTCGGGGTCGGCCAGCGTGATCGGCGCGTGCCAGCAGAAGTACGACGGGACCAGCGTGATGCCCCGGCCGTCGAGATGCATGTCCCGGTCCTCGGGGTAGCCGTGCACGGACAGCACCGGCGGATCCCAGGAGGTCTCCGGGCTCAGGTCGTCGAGGATCTGCCCGGCGCCGTTGTCGAGGACCCAGGTCCCGCGCAGCGCGCGGTCGCCGGAGACGGCTGAGGTGATCTGCGTCCAGTACGGAGCGAGCGCGACCCGGAAGTAGGCGCGCAGCGCGTCGCCGAGGCCGTGCCGGGCCGCGAGCCGGCCGGCAGCCAGATCGCTCATCCACGCGCCGTCGACGGGCGTCACCATCCGCCCGAGTTCGGTGCGGATCCGCCGGGCCGGGGTGCCGAGCACCCGGTCGATCCCCTCGTCGAGGTCGGTGACCGGGCCGGGCGTGAGGAAGTCCGGGAAGTACCGCTTGAGCGGCGCGACGGGCAGCAGCCGCTCGCGGACGACGGGGACGAGGCCGGCGCGCTCCAGGTCCGGTCGGATCTGCCGGTGCCACAGCGCGTAACCCGCGTAGCCGGCCCGGGTCTGGAGGCGGTGCAGGCTACAGATGATCTCCCACAGTGGATCCGGCCGGGCCGCCAGCCGGGTGCGGCTGAGGTCCCCGGCGGTGAAGTGGATGCGTAGCGTCCCCATGACACACAGTGTTCCGACGCCTGCCGCCGCGCTCAGTCTCGTCCGCGACATTGACATATGTCACTGAATTGGGTGCGGGTGGGGCGGCAGCCGTCCGGCTGCCGCCCCGCGGTGTCTCAGCCCGCGCTGCAGCTCGTGCGCCACCGGTGGGAGGCGATGTTGTCGTTCGCGTTGTCCATGTAGCCGTCCCGGTTGGAGCCCCAGCTGAACCAGACGCCGGTGAGGTCGTCCCACGCGTCGCCCGCGCCGAGGCAGGCGTACGCGCCGGTGTAGTTGGGGTGGATGTAGAGGGCGACCGGCCGGCCGCCGTTCGAGTCGTTCCAGGCCGAGGACGCCAGGTTGCGCATGCTGGCCCGGTTGTTGTTGTCGCAGTTGGCGTTCTCCGCCGTGTTGATCGTGTCCCAGTTGGTGTCGGCGTTGTACCACCAGCACCACCGGCCCTCCCAGTAGGCGTCCTGGCTGACGTACAGGTAGCCGCTGCCCGCGGCGGCACGCTGCGTCGCGTCCGCGTGTGGGGTCGGCCGGGGCGCGGCCTGGGCGGCGGTGGCGGTGAAGGCCAGCGCGGCTGCCGCCGCGACCACTGTGGCCAGCGCGGACCGTACTGCTCTCATGGTGTTTCCCTCCGGTCGGGTCCTGCCGTGGCGGGCCGCCACGGAAGTCGTGGGGTGGGTCAGCCGGCGGCCAGCACGGCGCGCGCCCGCGGCAGCGCGGCCGCCTCCAGGCGGAGCCGTTCGGCGACCTCGGTGTGGAACCGCCGGTCGAGGGCGCGGCGATGCTCGGCGTCGAGCCGCCGGGCGAGCCGGCCGAACCCGGTGCGGGCCGCGCAGGTCGCCTCGGTCACCGCCAGCCTGATCTCGCCGGCTGAAGCGGCGCCAGCAGCCGGCTCGGGCACCGACACGCGGGCCGATGCGGGGTCGGCGACGTCGTGCCCGGCGGCGCGCATGCACCGCCGCCACTCGGCCACCCCGCCGGCGTAGCGGGGGTCGGCGAGCACCCGGCCGACGCGCAGTCCGGCCAGGTTGTCCGTGATCCTGGTGACGCGGTACCAGCCGGGCAGGTCGCGATAGAGCTGCCGCTCCGCCTCGGACGTGCAGCTGTGACTGCTGCGGCGCACCGTCCCGCCGCCCGGCAGCGTCGCGCGCAGGGCGTCGGGCTCGCCGGGGTCGCCGTTGACCGCGCGTACGGCGGCGGCGCCGCGCTCCTGGGGCAACTCCCGGACGTACCGCGTGTTCGGGTCGGCCGCCATCGCCTCCTGGAGGCGGCGTTCCAGGGCGCCGCCGTAGCCGTACCGGCGGGCGTAGGAGACGTCGTCGAGGACGTACGGGAACTCGCGCAGCTCCGGCACCGGCTGCCGGGGCGCCGGCCAGTAGTGGAAGCCGCGACGCTGCATGCAGTCGCGGATCAGCACCTGCGTGGCGGCGTACCGCATCTCAGCGGGTGTGCCGGAAGCGGGCGCGGCGGAAGCGGGCGGGACCGGCGCGGCGGTGGCACCCGCCGCAGGCGCGCGGTGACTCTCGGGCGGCGGCGCGATGTCCGGGCGTGCCCCCAGCGCCCCGGCCACCGCCGCCGCGAGGGCGGCGGGGACCGCGAGGGCGTACCACCATGACCGCGCTCGGCGCGACACCACCGCCATGACATGCACCTCGGCCGTCCGGGGCGCCGGATGCGCCCGTCAGAGGACAGCTTCGGCACGGGACGTGCCCCGGGACAGAGACCTTCGATCAGGCTCGAACGACAGGTCCCGGCGTACGGTGGATCAGGGCTGCGCGGCGCGGGCGATGCTCGCCCGGATGGGTGCGTAGTGCTCGGCGACGGCCGAGCGCAGCGCCGTCACGTCGGCGGCGGTGAGGGCGGCAACGATCGCCTGGTGCCGCTGAGCGGTGATCACGCGGTCCTCCGGCTCGGTCTGCAGTGTGGGCGCGACGATGGCCTGCACCTGCCAGAACGCCTCGGTCAGCTGGACCAGCAGGTCGTTGCCCAGGGGTTCCATCAGCTTCAGGTGGAACGCGCGGTCGACGTCGAGGAAGTCCTCGCCCCGGGCGGCCCGGCTGTGCATCTCGTCGGCGAGTGCGGACAGCTCCGACCGGTGCTGCTCGTCGAGGGCGTCGATGACGGTGGCGGCGAGGCCCTGCTCCAGCGTCTGGCGGACGTCGACGACCTGGGCCAGTACGCGGTGGTCGTCCTCGCCGCTGAGCAGCCCCCGGAACGTCAGGCTCTCCACCAGGGCGTTGAGCGACATCCGGCCGACGAACGTGCCGTGGCCGTGGCGCACCTCGACGATGTCGAGCGCGGAGAGGATCTTGACGGCCTCGCGGACGCTGGAGCGGCTGGCGCCGACGGCCTCGCACAGTTCCGTCTCGGTGGGCAGGAGGTTCCCCGGCTTCAGGCGGTTGCGCAGGATGTACTCCTTGATCCTGGTGGCGACCTCCTGCCGGCGAGGGCTCGGCCGCTCGGCGCCGCGTAGCGGACTGGCGTCAATGGTCGTCATCTGCCCCTTGCCCTTCGTTCCCGAATCTGACACCCTCACCCTACCGGCATCAGACGTCAGACGTCATACACCTTATGCTTCACATCCCCGAGCGCGAGCGGTCACGCGAGCGCATGAAGAGCCTATGGAGGCAGCTACGTGAGCACCACCGGTAAGCCGTCGGGGAGCCGGCGCGTCCTGCGAGGCCGCGCCCGCTCCCTGGCCGTCGCCTCCCTCGCGGGAGGCCTCGCGGTCGCGCTGGCGGCCTGCAGTGGCGGTCCCGCCTCGACGAACGCCGTGGGCGACGGGAAGGGGGGCACGTCCATCGAGGCCACGCTGGCCTTCACGCTCTCCAGCGGTTTCGATCCCGGCAACGCCTCCTCGGCCGTGGCGACAGCGGTCAACCAGCACGTCTTCGAGGGCCTCGTCGACCTCGACCCGATCACGCGGGAACCCTACAACGCCCTGGCCAAGAGCGACCCGACCCCCGGGGCCGACGGCCTGACCTACACCGTCGCGCTGCGTGACGGGGCGAAGTTCTCCGACGGCACCCCGGTCACCGCCGAGGACGTGGCCTGGTCCTTCACCCGCGTGCTCAAGCCCGCGGACCCGAAGGCACCGCCGCTGATGCAGGGCTTCGTGTCGTTCCTCGACACCGTCACCGCCAAGGACGCGACGACCGTCGAGTTCAAGCTCAAGTACCCGTTCGCCCTGTTCAGCGAGCGCATCTCGGTCATCAAGGTCGTCCCCAAGGCCAAGACCGCCGACGCGGCCGCGGCCAAGGCGTTCGACACCGCCCCGATCGGCTCGGGGCCGTTCAAGGTGGACAGCGCGTCCAAGGAGTCCGGCGTCAAGCTGAGCAAGAACGCCAACTACAACGGCCCGCGCGCCGCCAAGGTCGAGACGATGACGTGGAACACCACCACCGAGGCGTCGGCCCGCGTGTCGGACCTGCAGGGCGGGCGCGTACAGGCCATCGAGGCCGTGCCGTACCTGAACGTGGACTCGCTCAAGGACAAGTACACGATCGACGTGAAGCAGGCCTTCAACCAGGTCTTCCTCATGTTCAACAACGAGGCCGCGCCGTTCAGTGACAAGCGGGTCCGCCAGGCCCTGCACTACGCCATCGACAAGGACGCGGTCATCAAGACCGCGCTCAACGGCTACGGCAGCCCGGCGACCAGCTACCTCGACGACGGCAACAAGGACTACCAGAAGGCCGCCACCGTCTACGACTACAACCCGGACAAGGCCAAGGCCCTGCTGAAGGAAGCCGGCGTCACCAACCTGTCGTTCCGGCTCGACACCACCGACAGCTCGGTGGTCAAGGACGTCGCCCCGCTGGTCATCGAGCAGTGGAAGAAGATCGGCGTCAACGCCACGCTGAACACCGTGCCGTCCTCGGCCATCTACGGCGACATCGTCCCCAAGGACACCTTCCGGGTGCTCATGGCCACCGGTGACCCGAGCGTCTTCGGCGTCGACACCGACCTGCTGATGCGCTGGTTCTACTACGGCGAGACCTGGCCGGGCCAGCGCTACCGCTGGAGCGACGCCAACCGCAAGGCCATGGGCGACCTGCTGGACAAGGCCGCCCAGACCTCCGACGAGGCGGCCCGCAAGGCGCTGTGGAAGCAGGCCCTGGACATGGTGGCGGACGAGGCCCCGCTCTACCCGATCCTGCACACCAAGGTCGTCACCGCGTACGACCCGGCCAAGGTCGACGGGTTCTCCGGCGCCGCGACCACCGGCCTGTACTTCCTGGGCACCGGCCGGACCGGCTGAGCCCACGCTCGGGGCTCCGGCCCCGCAGACGTCCCGCCACGAGAAAGAGAATCCATGCTGACCGTCCTGAACCTGGTCGCACGACGATTCCTGACGCTGATCCCCCTGGTGCTGGGCATCACGCTCTTCGTCTTCGTGATCATGCAGTTCTCCCCGATCGACCCGGCGTTGTCAGTCCTCGGTGACCAGGCCACGCCGGCGCAGGTCGAGGCGTTCCGCGCCGCCAACGGCCTGAACGACCCGCTGCCACTGCGCTACCTGCACTTCCTCGGCGACCTCGTTCGCGGCGACCTCGGCATGACGTTCCCGCCGTCCGTCCCGGTCTCCGAGAAGATCGCCATGGCGCTGCCGCTGACCATCCAGCTCACCGCGCTGGGCGTCGTGGGCGCGCTCGTCATCGCGCTGGCGCTCGGCATCCCGGCCGCCCTGTACCGCGACCGCTGGCCCGACCAGGTGATCCGCGTGGTCTCCATGGCCGGCATCGCCACGCCCTCGTTCTGGCTGGCCCTGCTGTTCATCCAGGAGTTCTCGGTCCGGCGCCCGATCTTCCCGACCGGCGGCTACGTGAACCCCGCCGACTCGGTCGGCCTCTGGTTGCAGTCGCTCGCCATGCCCGCGCTGGCGCTGGCCGTGCCGGTCGGCTGCTCGCTGGCCCGCATCGTCCGCACGTCCATGGTCGAGGAACTCGACAAGGACTACGTCCGCACCGCGATCGGCGCCGGGCTGCCGCCCCGCGTGGTGGTCGGCCGCAACGTACTCCGCAACGCGCTGGTCAACCCGCTCACCGCGCTCGGCCTGCGGATCGGCTACCTCATCGGCGGCACCGTCGTCATCGAGGCCATCTTCTCGCTGCCCGGCATGGGCACCCAGATCATGAGCGCCGTCCAGCAGAACGACACCGCGCTCGCCCAGGGGACCGTCCTGACCATCGCCCTCGGCTTCGTCGTGGTGAACCTGGTCGTCGACGTCCTCTACCTCTTCGCCAACCCCCGACTGCGCGGAGGCCACTGATGCGCCGGTCCCTCACCACCCGGCTCTCTCGCCCCGGGATGGCCTTCGCCCGGCTCGGTCTCGCGGCCCGGTTCGCGCTCGGCTTCGTCGCGCTCATCGTGGTGGTGGGCGTGCTCGCCCCGCTGCTGCTGCGTCACGACCCCACCCAGACCGGTCTCGGGCCGGCGCTCACCGGCCCGAACGGCGACTTCTGGTTCGGCCTGGACAAGCTCGGCCGCGACGTCTTCTCCCGGCTGGTGGCCGGCACCCGCCGCTCCCTGATCGTCGGCTTCGGCGCGGCCGGCATCGCGCTGGTGCTCGGCGCGATCCTCGGCGCCGTCGCCGGAAGCAGCCGCACCGCCGTCGACGAGGTCATCATGCGCTTCCTCGACGTGGTGATGGCGTTCCCCGCGATCGTGCTCTCCGCGCTGCTGATCATCTCGTTCGGCAAGAACAGCCTGCTGGTCCTCGTGCTCGCGATCGCCTTCGTGTTCACCCCGTCCGTCGCCCGCATCGTCCGCGCGAACGTGCTCTCCCAGTACGGCGAGGACTACGTGGCCGCCGAGCGCATCATCGGCGCCCGCCGGCCGCACATCCTCTGGCGGCACGTCCTGCGCAACTGCGCCGCCCCGATCCTGGTCTTCGTCACCGTCATGGTGGCCGACGCGATCGTCTTCGAGGCGTCCCTGTCCTTCATCGGCGGTGGTCTCGCCCCGCAGGAGGCGGCCTCCTCGTGGGGCTCGGTGATCGCGTTCGGCAAGGAGATGGTGCAGATCGGCGGCTGGTGGGCCACGTTCTTCCCCGGCCTGCTGATCCTGCTCACCGTGCTGGCGCTCAACGTGCTCTCCGAGGGCATGTCCGACGCGTGGGCCGCTCCGGCGGCACGCCGCGCCACGTCCACCACCAGCGGTGACGCGCTGGAGCAGGCGAAGCCCGGAACCGGTGAGATGGTCGAGCTCCCCGGTCTCGCCGAGGCGGCCCGCCGGCTGCGCGAGCGCGCCCGCCCGCTGCCGCAGGGCAAGCCGGTCCTTCAGGTCAGCAACCTGTCCATCGGCTTCGAGGGGCGCCACCGCGGCGTCGACATCGTCGACGGGCTCTCCTTCGACGTACGCCCCGGCGAGGTCGTCGGCCTGGTCGGCGAGTCGGGCTCGGGCAAGTCGCTCAGCGTCCTGGCCGTGATGGGCCTGCTGCCGCAGGGCGCCCGGGTACGCGGCGAGATCCGCTTCCAGGACACGAACCTGCTGAAGCTGAACGCCAAGGGCCGCCGCGCCCTGATGGGGCGCGAGATCGCCATGGTCTACCAGGACGCGCTCTCGGCGCTGAACCCGGCGCTGCGCGTCGGCGCCCAGCTCGGCCAGATGGTCCGGCGCGGTGGCACCCGCTCGGCCGAGGAACTGATGCGGCTGGTCGGACTGGACCCGCAGCGCACGCTCGCCGCGTACCCGCACGAGCTGTCCGGTGGGCAGCGGCAGCGCGTGGTGATCGCCATGGCGCTGTCCCGCGACCCGAAGCTGATCATCGCGGACGAGCCGACCACGGCGCTCGACGTCACGGTGCAGGCCCAGGTGATGAAGCTGCTGCTGGACCTGCGCGAGCGGCTCGGCTTCGCCCTCATCCTGGTCAGCCACGACCTCGCCCTGGTCAGCGACGTCTCCGACCGGGTCGTGGTGATGTACGGCGGGCAGATCGTGGAGACCGGTGTGACCGCCGACGTGATGGAGGCGCCCGCCCACCACTACGCCCGCGGGCTGCTCGGTTCCGTCCTGTCCCTGGAGACCGGCGCGGAACGGCTGACCCAGATCCGCGGCGTCGTGCCGTCACCGGCCGACTTCCCGAAGGGCTGCCGGTTCTCCGACCGCTGCCCGATGGCGACCGACATCTGCCGGGACACCGCACCCGCACTGGAGGGCACGGACGGCCACGGCTACGCCTGCCACCACCCCGCCGTCACCGTGAGCGAGAAGGAGCCGGCCCGATGAGCGCCACCGCCGAGCACCGGCCGATCGCCGAGCTGAGCGACGTGCACGTGGTGCACGCCGCGCGCGGCGGCGGCATGTTCAGCCGGGAGAAGGTCTACGCCCTCACCGGCGCCGACCTGGTGATCCGGGCCGGCGAGACGGTCGGCATCGTGGGCGAGTCCGGCTGCGGCAAGTCCACGCTCGCAAAGGTCCTCGTGGGCCTGCAACGGCCGACCAGCGGCACGGTGTCCTTCGCCGGCAAGGACGTGTGGTCGATGAGCGCCGCCGAGCGGCGCGAGCACATCGGCGCCGGCGTCGGCATGATCTTCCAGGACCCGGCCACGTCGCTGAACCGCCGCATGCCGGTACGCGACATCCTGCGCGACCCGCTCGACGTGCACCGCCGGGGCACCCGGCAGCAGCGCGAGCAGCGGGTATCCGAGCTGATGGCCCTGGTGGGCCTGCCCCGCTCGGTCGCCGACGTGCTGCCCAGCCAGCTCTCCGGCGGCCAGCGCCAGCGGGTGTCCATCGCCCGCGCACTGGCCCTGGAACCGGGGCTGGTCATCGCCGACGAGCCGACGAGCGCGCTCGACGTGTCGGTACGGGCCCAGATCCTCAACCTGCTGCTGGACCTCAAGGACCGGCTCGGGCTGGCCATGGTGCTGGTCTCGCACGACATCCAGACCGTCAAGCGGGTCAGCGACCGGGTCGTCACCATGTACCTGGGCCGGATCGTCGAGCAGACCCCCGCCGACCTGCTGCCCGAGGGCGGCCGGCACCCGTACACCCGGGCGTTGTTCTCGGCCACGCCGGGCCTGCTGTCACCGATCGATCCCATTCCGCTGGTCGGCCCGGTCCCGTCGGCCACCCGGCCGCCGAGCGGCTGCCCGTTCCGGACCCGCTGCTGGGCCGCCACCGACGGCTGCGCCGTGGACATGCCGGCGCCGCGCCCCGCCGAGGGCGAGGGCCACGAGTTCCGGTGCCACCACCCGGTGCCCGCCGGAACCGCGAACACCGAACTGGTCGCGCTCGCCACCCCGGCGACCGGCCGCACCGTATCTGAGTCTGTCGAGGAGAACCTGTGACCACCCCAGCCCCGCGGTTCGCCGGAGTCGTGCCGCCGGCCGTGACCCCCCTGACCGAGGAGGGCGAGGTCGACGTCCGCTCCCTGGAACGGCTGGTCGAGTGGCTGCTCGACGCCGGTGTCGACGGCATCTTCGCCCTCGGCAGCTCCGGCGAGACGGTCTTCCTCACCGACCGGCAGCGGGACCTGGCCCTGGAGACGATCGTGAAGACCGCCGGCGGCGCCGTGCCGGTCATCGCCGGCTGCATCGAACCCACCACCCGCCGGGTGGTGGAGCGGGCCGAGGCGTCCACCCGGCTGGGCGCGGACGGCCTGGTCGTGACCGCGCCGTTCTACGCCATCGTCGGTCCGCACGAGATCGAGCGGCACTTCCGCGCCGTCGCCGCGGCGGTCGAGCTTCCGCTGCTGGCGTACGACATCCCGGTCTGCGTGCACAGCAAGCTCTCCGTCGACCTGCTGACCCGGCTCGCCGCCGAGGGTGTGCTGGCCGGCGTCAAGGACTCCAGCGGCGACGACGTCGCGTTCCGCCAGCTCGCGCTGGCCGTCGCCGAGCACGCGCCGGAGCGCGACTTCAGCCTGCTCACCGGCCACGAGGTCGTGGTCGACGCGATGATGCTCGCCGGTGGCTCCGGCTCGGTGCCGGGACTGGGCAACGTGGACCCGGCCGGATACGTGCGGCTGCACCGCGCCTGCGTGGCCGGCGACTGGACCGCGGCCCGGCGGGAGCAGGACCGGCTGACCCGCCTGTTCCGCATCGTCGACGCGGCCGACCCGGCCACCTCGGCGGGCGCCACCCGGGGCGTCGGCGCGTTCAAGACCGCCCTGGCGCTGCTCGGTGTCATCGCCGGCAACGCGGTGTCGCTGCCGCTGCGGCCGCTCGACGCCGCCGAGACGGGCCGCGTGCGTACCCAGCTGGAACTGGCCGGGCTGCTCTGACCATGCCCGACCTGAGCACGACCGGTCTGGTCGCCGCGCTGGACATCGGCGGCACCAAGACCACCGCCGCCCTGGTCACCGCCGGGGGAGAGGTCGTCGGCCGGCTCACCGCGCCGACGCCTGGCCGCTGCGGCGCCGCCGCGGTGCTCGACACCGCCGCCGGCCTGGTCGAGAAGCTGCGGGCGGAAACGCCGGGCGTCGTACGGGCACTCGGCGTCGGCAGCGCCGGAGTGATCGACAGCGCCTCCGGTCTGGTGCTGTCCGCCACCGACGTGCTGACCGGGTGGACCGGCACGGACCTGCGCGGCGACCTGCGCCGGCGGCTGGGCGTGCCGGTCGCCGTGATCAACGACGTGCACGCCCACGCGCTGGGCGAGGCACGTCACGGCGTGGCGGCCGGGTACGACACGGTGCTCTACGTCGCCGTCGGCACCGGCGTCGGGGCGTCGTTCGTCCTCGGCGACACGGTGCTCGCCGGTGCGCACAGCGCCGCCGGGCACGCAGGGCACCAGCCGTCCCCGTACGCCGGATCGCTGCCCTGCACCTGCGGCGGGCGCGGGCACCTGGAGGCTATCGCCGCCGGTCCCGCGCTCGCGGCTGAGTACGTCCGGCGTACCGGCGGGCCGGTGGCCGACCTGCGGGCCGTCGCCGCGCTCGCCGCGGACGGCGACGAGACGGCCCGGGAGGTCGTCCGGCTGGGCGGCGCAGCCGTCGGTTCGGCCATCGGCGGCCTGGTCAACGTGCTCGACCCCGCCGCCGTGGTGGTCGGCGGCGGCGTCACCGGCCTCGGCGAGCCGTGGTGGCGGGCGCTGCGCGACGCGGTGCCCGCCGAGACGCTGCCCGGCCTGGCCGGCGTGCCGGTCCTCGCCTCCACCCTCGGCCCCGACGCGCCGCTGCTCGGCGCCGCCTCGCTCGCCTGGAAGGTCTCATGAACACGCTCGTCGACCAGCTTCGTCACCGCCTGGTGGTCTCCTGCCAGGCGTACCCGGGTGAGCCCATGCGTGACCCGGACACCATGCGCCGGGTCGCGCTCGCCACCGCGCGCGGCGGCGCCGCCGGCATCCGCGCGCAGGGGCTGGCAGACATCGCGGCGATCCGCGCGGCGGTGGACCTGCCGCTGATCGGGCTCTGGAAGGACGGCGACGACGACGTCTTCATCACCCCGACGCTGGAGCACGCACTCGCCGTCGCCGACGCCGGGGCGCACGTCGTCGCGCTCGACGGCACGTCCCGCCCCCGCCCGGACGGCCGTACGCTCGCCGAGACGATCGCGGCCGTGCACGAGCGCACCGGCGCGCTGGTGATGGCCGACTGCTCCACGTTCGACGAGGGCGTCGCCGCCGCCGCTGCGGGCGCCGACCTGGTCGGGACCACGCTCGCCGGGTACACCGCGTACACCACGAAGGGCGACGGGCCGGACCTGGACCTGGTCGCCCGGCTCGCCGGGGCGGTCGACGTCCCGGTGGTCGCCGAGGGACGCATCCACACCCCCGAGCAGGCGGCGCAGGCGCTGCGGGCGGGCGCGTGGACGGTAGTGGTCGGCACCGCCATCACCCACCCGAGCACCATCACCGGCTGGTTCGCCACCGCCGTACAGGAGGCCGCGTCGTGCCGCTGACCGATCTCGACCTGGCCGGCTGCCTGGCGTACCGGCCGGAGCTGGACGTGCCGGCGGACCTGGACGCGTTCTGGGCGCGCACGCTCGACGGCGGCGACCCGGAGGCGGCGGTCTACGAGCCGGTGGACACCGGGCTGACCCAGATCCGGACGTACGCCGCCACGATCCCCGGTTTCGGCGGCGAGCCGGTACGCGGATGGCTGCACCTGCCCGCCGGGGCCGACGGGCCGTTGCCCTGCGTGGTCGAGTACCTCGGCTACGGCCGGGGGCGCGGCCTGGCGCACGAGAAGCTGTTCTGGGCGGCGGCGGGTTTCGCGCACCTGATCATGGACAGCCGGGGTCAGGGGTGGAGCGCCGCCACCGGCGGCACGCCCGACCCGCACCCCTACCCGGCCGGCACCGTGCCGGGCTTCCTCACCCGGGGCGTCGACGACCCGGCGGAGCACTACTACCGGCGGCTGATCACCGACGCCGTGCGCTTCGCCGAGGCCGCCCGGCGGCACCCGGCCGTCGACCCCGCGCGGGTGGCGGTGACCGGCTTCAGCCAGGGCGGCGGCCTGGCCCTGGCGGCCGGTGCGTTGTGCCCGGACGTCGTGGCGGTCATGCCCGACGTGCCGTTCCTGTGCGACATCCGCCGGGGCGTGCGCGTGGCCGGCCCGGACAGCCCGTACGCCGAGGTCGTCGAATATCTCGCGCTGCACCGCGACCGCGCCGACCGGGTGTTCCGCACCCTGTCCTACCTGGACGCCGCCGTGCTCGCGCCGCGCGCGACCGCGCCGGCGCTGTTCTCCATCGCCCTGCGGGACCAGGTCTGCCCGCCGTCGACCTGCTTCGCCGCCTACCACCGCTACGGCGGCGACAAGGACGTGCGGGTGTACGAGTTCAACGACCACGAGGGCGGCGAGGCGGAGCACCAGGGCGAACAGCTCACCTGGCTGCGGGGGATCCTGGGCGGCTAACTGACGCGCTCCACCACGTAGTCGGTCAGCTCCAGCAGGAAACGGCCGTCCTCGGTGTCGGCCGCGGCGCCCAGCGCCCGCTCACCCTCGCGCCGGGCAGCGAGCGCGAGTTCGCGGGCGCTGCGCCGCGCCGACTCCACACAGTCGTACGCGAGCAGCCGCCCGTGCAGCCAGCGCACCTCGGCGTCGGTGCGCTCCGCCCGGGTGAGGCTCAGCAACCGGACGAGCCGCTCGCGTTCCTCGGGTGTGCACCGCCGCATGAAGTCGATCAGGATCAGCGTGCGTTTGCCCTCCCACAGGTCACCGGCGATCTCCTTGCCGTACCGGGCGTAGTCGCCGGTGAGGTTGAGCGCGTCGTCCTGGATCTGGAACGCCGCGCCCAGATACCAGCCGTACCGGTCGAGCACGTCGACCGCGTTTTCCCGGCCGGTCGCCACGAGGATGCCGGTGCGGCACGGGTAGATGCACGTGTACCAGGACGTCTTCTTCAGGCACATCCGGTAGTAGTCGTCCGCCTCCAGGTCGCACACGTTGTCGCGGATCCAGCCGATCTCGATGGCCTGCCCCTCCAGCGAGTGGCGCATCATCAGCTCGGTCTCGGTGAACAGCCGCCACGCGATGCCGGAGCCGAGCGCCGCCCGGTTCGCGGCCAGCCGCCGCAACGCCAGCAGGTTCGTCATGTTGCCCACGTTCAACGCCACGCCGACGCCGTACTCGGCGTGCAGCGTCCGTCCGCCGCGCCGCTGCTCGCTGGAATCCTGGATGTCGTCGTGGATGAGGAAGGCGTTGTGGAACAGCTCCACCGTCACGGCGGCGTTGAGCCCCACGGCGTCGCCGCCGCCCAACGCCCGGCACGTCGCCAGGCACAAAGCGGCGCGCAGCCCCTTGCCCCACCGGCGCGGATACTCAGCGACCAGGTCGTAGAGGTAGCGCGGGCCGCCGTCGGGCACGTCGTCGAGCAGCGCGCCGAGGGCGAGCCCGCGATAGCGCTCCAGCATCCGTTCCACGTGCCCGCCGGCCACCCCGGTGGTCGGCGCCATCGCGCGGCTACCGGTCCGTCGCCCGCTTCGGGGCCGGCGACGCGAGCCGGTCCGCGAGCCCGTTTGCCACCTCGGGGGCCAGCCGCGCGAGATTGAGTACGGTGTCCAGCGCGTCGTGCGCGTCCGACGTGTACCGCCGGATCACCTCGCCGCGCTGGTCGTCGGCCATCTTCAACTGCCCGACCACGGTGTCGATCAGGGCGTGCCCGTCGGTGCGGACCCGGCCGACGAGTTCGTCGAACGCCTCCGGGTCCACCCGGCGGCTCTCGGTCAGCTTCTCCTCGAGCCGCCGTGCGCCGGCCAGCCCCGCCGCGAGTTCCTCCTCCAGCACCGTGGCCGCGTGGGTCACGGTCTCCGAGGTCTCCTCGGCCACCTTCTCGAAGCGCTCGTTCACGCGCTCACGCTTGCCGTCTGTCATGGGCGAAGTGTCACCGGACCAGGGACGACACACCAGGCGGTTGTCGCCATGGTGACTGAGCGTGTCGGGCTCGGGTGGCCCTGCGACTGGGTACGGGTACTCAGCGCAGTACCGTCTCGTCGCTCATGTGCCGGCGTCGCGGCATCGACAGGATGCTTGTCATGGCCGAGACGCTGCACCGACACGCCGCTGCACGTACCGTCGACACGCCCCTGCCCGCCGAGGCCGCGCTGGCCCCCGCCGGCCGCGCGGTCGCCGCGCTGGCCCGGCTCGTCGCCCACCACCCGGCCGGCTGGCGCTGGCTGGCCCGGCGGCACCACCCGGTCCTGGACCGGCTCGCCGCCGCGAACGCGCGGTCGACCTGCGTGCGGGCCGCCCGGCGGGTGCCTGCCTACCAGGCGTTCCTGCGGGCCCGCCCGGGCGGCCCGCGCCGCCGGCTGCGGGACTTCCCGGAGACCGACAAGCACGGGTACGTCATGGCGTACGACGCTTCGGCCCGGTGCCGGGACGGGCGGATGCCGGAGCGCGGCGTGGTGGTCGACGAGTCGGCCGGATCGTCCGGGCGGCCGTTCAACTGGCCGCGCGGCGACCGGGAACTGCGGGCGGTGCACCGGGACATCGCCGGCTACACCGGACTGGCGTTCCCGATGCGCCGGCCGTTCGTCATAAACGCGTACTCGATGGGCGCCTGGGCGACCGGCACCACCACCGGTGCGGCGATGGCCCGGATCGCGACCGTGAAGAACACCGGCCCGGACCTCGGGAAGATCGTCGACACGCTGCGCGAGTTCGGTCCCGGCCACGACTACCTGGTGACCGCGTACCCGCCGTTCCTCAAGCACCTGCGGGACCGGCTCGACGCCGAGGGCTTCCAGTGGTCGCGGTACCGGATCTTCGCCAGCTGCGGCGGCGAGGGCATGACCGAGGCGCTGCGCGACTACCTGGAACAGCGGTTCGTGCGGGTGCGCTCGGCGTACGGGGCGTCGGATCTGACCATCGGCATCGGCGCGGAGACCCGGTTCACGGTGTGGCTGCGGCGGCGGCTGCGCACCGACGCGGGACTGCGGGCGGAACTGCTCGGCGCGGGGGAGCAGCGGCTGCCGATGGTGTTCCAGTACAACCCGTTCGCCACCTACCTGGAGACCAACGAGCGGCGGGAACTGCTCTGCACCGTCACCAGCCCGCACGTGCTCCAGCCCCGGCTGCGCTACAACGTGGGCGACGAGGCGCTGCTGGTGCCGTACCGGCGGATCGTCGAACTGGCGCACGCCGACCCGGTACGCCGCGCCGAGTTCCGTACCGCTGTCGCCGAGGAGCGGATGACGCTGCCGCTGCTGCTGTTGTTCGGCCGCAGCGACTCCACCGTGTCCTACCTGGGCGCGAACCTCTACCCGCAGGACGTCGAGTACGGCCTCTACACCGGCAACCCGTACGCCGCCGAGATCAGCCGGTTCTGCCTGACGCTGCACGAGGACGCGGCGCTGGAGACCCGGCCGGTGATCCACGTCGAGCTGCGCCGCCCGCTGGACACCGCGGCACGCGCGGCGCTCGCCGATGCCTGCCGCGACGGGGTACGCGCGCACCTGACCTCGGTGTCGCGTGACTTCGCGCAGTCCCTGGTGGAGGACCCGACCGCCGGTGACCTGCGGGTCCAGCTGCACGAACCGGGCGGCGGCCCGTTCGCCGGCATGCAGAAGATCAAGAACGTCTACCTGGTGAGGTGAGCGATGCGTACCAGTGACTTCTCCCGCGCCCCGGCCCAGGCCCGCGCCGGCGCCATGTTCATCGGCGGCACCCGGTACGCGAACCCGCTGGTGCTGCTGCGCCTGGCCCCCGACTGGATCCGGATGGTGCGCGACATGCGCCGGATGTCCGGCTACTGCTGGCACACCGTCTACTGGCAGTTCCCGCTGACGCTCGGCACGATCGCGTTCTTCACCGACCGGGAGGCGCTGCTGCGCTTCGCGCGGACCCGGCACCACCGCAAGCTGATGATGTGGCTGACCGACGGCACCCGTAACGCCACCGCCGGGTTCATCCGGCTCTACACCGCCTCCCCGGACGGCTACTCCAACGGCGCGTGGCGGGCCGAGGACGGCGCGATGGGCCACATCGAGCGGTTCACGCCGCTGGGCGCGGAGACGACCGGACCGGCGGTGCGCCGGTGACCGGCCACCGCTTCGAGCGCGTCACCGGCCGGCGCGGCCTGCGCGACTTCCTCACGCTCACCGACCGGCTGTACGCGGACGAGCCCCGGTACGTGCCGACGCCTCGGCAGCAGATCCGCCGCTGGTGGCGCGACGGCGTGCCGATGTACGTGCTGCGTGACGCCACCGGCGCCGTGGTCGGGCGGACCACGCTGCACACCGACGCGGACCTCGACGCGAAGCTGGGCCGCCGGTGCCAGCTGTTCGGGCTCACCGAGTTCACCGCGCCGGCCGCGCGGCCGCTGTTCGACGCGATCACCACGCACGCCACGCCCGGCCGGGATCTGCTGTTCGGGCCGGTGGCACTGCTGCCCAACCAGGCCGGCGGCGTGATCACCTCCGGGTACGCCGACCGGGGTTTCGTGGACAGCGCATGGAACCCGCCGCACTATCCGGACGCGTACGAGGAAAACGGGTTCACCGGGCGGTTCGTCTCCGACACCTGGATCTGCCCGGTGCCGCCGCCGGCCGGACCGCCGCCCGCGCTCGGCCTGCAGCCCGACGGCGCGCGGCTGGAACTGCACCGGGGGAGCACCCGGCGGCTCGACGAGCAGCTCGACCTGCTGCGCGGGATGCTCAACGACTCCTTCGCCCAGCTCGGCTACTACACGCCGATCTCGGCGGCGCAGCTGCGGCGGCAGACCGACGGGCTGGCGTACCTGCTGGACGAGTCGTTACTGCTCTACCTGACCCGTGACGGGCGTCCGGTGGCGTTCGTGCTCTGCGTGCCGGACATCAGCGACTTCCTGGTCGCGGTCCGGGGCGACCTGAACCCGGTCAACCAGTTGCGGCTGCTCGCGACCCGCCGCCGGTACCGCCGGGAGGCGGTGCTGATCGTCAAGGGCGTGGTGCCACAGTTCCAGGGGCGCGGCTACCAGCGGCTGCTGTCGGAGCACCTGCACCGCAACCTGCACGCCGGTGGCTACACGGCGCTGCGCAGCACGTACGTCGGGCGGGGCAACCCGGCGTCCGCCGCCCAGTACCGGCACCTGGACGGACGCCCGCTGCACGGCTACACGTTCTACGCCAAGGAGCGGTGAGCATGGACCTCGCCGCGTTCCACGCGCTGGAGCCGCTGTGCTGGCGGGCCCCGAGCGCGCACAACACCCAGCCGTGGCGGCTGCGCTACGAGCGCTGGGCGATCACCGTGGGCTGGAATCCGGCCGACGCGCTGCCCGCGGGCGACCCCACCGGGCGGGACCTGCGGCTGTCGCTGGGCGCGTTCGTGGAGACCTGCCTGATCGTCGCCGCCGACGCGGGGCTGCGGCTGGACTGGGCCGCCGACCACGACGAGTCCGACCGGCGGGTGGGACGACTGCGGCCGGGACGGCAGCCGTACCGGACGCCGTTCCGCACCGCCGACGTGTGGGACCGGCGTACCCACCGGGGCCGGTTCACCGGCGGCCCGGCCGCCGACGTGGTCGCGGCCGTGGACGCGGTCGCCCGGCGGGCCGGTGGCGCGGTCCACGTCGTGCCGGCGGCCGGGCGGCTGCGCGCGCTGCTGCGCACGGCCGACCGGCAGGTGTACGCCGACCCGGCGGTGGTCGCGGAGCTGCGCCGCTGGCTGCGCCTGGACCGGTCGGGCCCCCGCTACCGGACCGACGGGCTCACCGACCGCTGCCTCGGGCTGGGCCGGGCGGCGGCCACCGGGCTGCGGGCGGCGCTCGCGGCGTACCCGGCGTTGCGCCCGCTGGGGCTGCCCCGGCTGCTCGCCGCCGCGAGTGGTGATCCGCTGGCACAGGGCGGCGCGGTGCTGGCGCTCGTCGCGCCGCCCGGTCTGGACGCGGCCGGCCAGGTCGAGTTCGGACGCGTGCTGATGCGGACGTGGCTGACGCTGCACACGGCCGGGCTGGCCGCGCACCCGCTCAGTCAGCTGATCGACGTGGCCGCCACGCGGGACGCGCTCGGGACGCTGCTGGACGTGACGCCGGAGCGCGTCGTGCACGTGGCCCGGGTCGGCCGGCCGGCCGCTCCCGCGCCCCGTTCGGCCCGCCGGGTGAACCACGGATCGGATCTGTTAACGGTAACACCCCTTGACGCGGTGTCACTTCATCCATGAGAGTCCATGTTGGCTGATGTGTCGCCCGGTCGGGAGCCCTGGGCGCGTAGTGGCAGGGAATGCGGCGTCCGGGTGCGCGAAAAAGTCTGTTAGCGATAACAGCGCCGTCGTGCACCCGGGCCCGCCTCTGATGCGCGCGGTTGGGAGAAACCATGTCCGAAGTGACACGACGAAACGTCATGAAGGCCGCGGCGGCGGGTGCCGGCGCCGCGCTGGTGCCGGCCGCCTGGAGCGCCGCCGCCCGGGCCGGCTCGGCGGCGCCCCCGCAGGTGCTGGCCGCGAACGACCTGGCGCTCTGGTACGACGAGCCGGCCGGCACCGACTGGCTGCGCGCCCTGCCGATCGGCAACGGGCGGCTCGGTGCGATGGTGTTCGGCAACATCGACACCGAACGGCTCCAGCTCAACGAGGACACCGTCTGGGCCGGCGGCCCGTACGACTCGGCCAACACGCGGGGCGCGGCGAACCTGGCCGAGATCCGGCGTCGCGTCTTCGCCGACCAGTGGACCTCGGCCCAGGATCTGATCAACCAGACCATGATGGGCAGTCCGGGCGGTCAGCTCGCCTACCAGACCGTCGGGAACCTCCGGCTCGCCTTCGGGTCGGCGAGCGGGGCGAGCCAGTACAACCGGACGCTCGACCTCACCACCGCCACCGTGACCACCACGTACGTGCTGAACGGCGTACGGCACCAGCGGGAGGTGTTCGCCAGCGCGCCCGACCAGGTGATCGTGCTCCGGCTGACCGCCGACCGGGCGAACTCGATCACGTTCTCCGCCACCTTCGACAGCCCGCAGCGGACCACCGTGTCCAGCCCGGACGGCGCGACGGTCGCGCTCGACGGCATCTCCGGCTCGATGGAGGGGGTCAACGGCTCGGTGCGGTTCCTCGCGCTGGCCCACGCCGCCGTCACCGGCGGCACGGTGAGCAGTTCCGGCGGCACGCTCCGGGTGTCCGGCGCCACCAGCGTGACGGTCCTGATCTCGATCGGGTCCAGCTACGTCAACTACCGCACCGTCAACGGCGACTACCAGGGCATGGCGCGCAACCGGCTCAACGCCGCCAAGAGCGTCGACGTCGATCAGCTCCGCACCCGCCACCGCGCCGACTACCAGGCCCTGTTCGGCCGGGTCACGATCGACCTGGGCCGCACCGCCGCCGCCGACCAGCCCACCGACGTACGGATCGCACAGCACGCGAGCACGAACGATCCGCAGTTCGCCGCGCTGCTGTTCCAGTTCGGGCGGTACCTGCTGATCTCCTCGTCGCGGCCGGGCACCCAGCCGGCGAACCTCCAGGGCATCTGGAACGACTCGCTGACGCCGTCCTGGGACTCGAAGTACACGGTCAACGCCAACCTGCCGATGAACTACTGGCCGGCCGACACCACGAACCTGTCCGAGTGCTTCCTGCCGGTCTTCGACATGATCAAGGACCTCACGGTGACCGGCGCGCGGGTCGCCCAGGCGCAGTACGGCGCCGGCGGCTGGGTCACCCACCACAACACCGACGCCTGGCGGGGCGCGTCGGTCGTGGACGGCGCGTTCTGGGGCATGTGGCAGACCGGCGGGGCCTGGCTGAGCACGCTCATCTGGGACCACTACCTGTTCACCGGCGACAGCGGATTCCTCCAGGCCAACTACCCGGCCCTCAAGGGCGCCGCCCAGTTCTTCCTCGACACCCTGGTCGCCCACCCGACGCTCGGCTACCTGGTGACGAACCCGTCGAACTCGCCGGAGCTGGCGCACCACGCCGACGCCAGCGTCTGCGCCGGCCCGACCATGGACAACCAGATCCTGCGCGACCTGTTCGACGCGGCGGCCCGGGCGAGCGAGGTGCTCGGCGTCGACACCACCTTCCGGTCCCAGGTACGCACCGCCAAGGACCGGCTGCCGCCGAGCCGCGTCGGCTCCCGGGGCAACGTGCAGGAGTGGCTCGCCGACTGGGTCGAGACCGAGCGCACCCACCGGCACGTCTCGCACCTGTACGGGCTGCACCCCGGCAACCAGATCACCAAGCGGGGCACCCCGGCGCTGTACGAGGCCGCCCGCAGGACGCTGGAGCTGCGCGGCGACGACGGGACCGGCTGGTCCCTGGCCTGGAAGATCAATTTCTGGGCCCGCCTGGAGGACGGCGCCCGCGCCCACAAGCTCCTGCGCGACCTGGTGCGCACCGACCGGCTCGCGCCGAACATGTTCGACCTGCACCCGCCGTTCCAGATCGACGGCAACTTCGGGGCCACCTCGGGCATCGCCGAGATGCTGTTGCACAGCCACACCGGCGAGCTGCACCTGCTGCCGGCGCTGCCCACCGCCTGGCCGGCCGGGCAGGTCGCGGGCCTGCGCGGCCGAGGTGGCTACACGGTGGGGGTGGTTTGGAGCAGCGGCCAGGCCGACGAGATCACCGTCCGCGCCGACCGCGACGGCACGCTGCGCCTGCGGTCCCGGCTGTTCACCGGCGGCTTCACGGTCACGGACGTCACCGACGGCAGCACACCGGCGACCACCCGGCCGGAGTCCGACGTCGTCGCGTTCACCGTGCGCGCCGGTCACACCTACCGGGCGGCCCGGCCGGGTGTGACGCCGTCCCCGACTGCGACACCGACGTCCACGCCGTCCCCGACCCCGACCCCGACCACCAGTTTCCCGGCGCCGTCCGGCGCGCGTGCCACGTACGCGATCACCGGCTCGTGGTCCGGTGGCTTCCAGGCCGAGGTCACGGTGACCGCCGGCGCGAGTGCGATCCGCGGCTGGACCGTGTCCTGGACGTTCCCGAACGGACAGGTGATCAACCAGATCTGGAGCGGTACGCACACCCAGAACGGCGCGAACGTGACGGTGCGCAACGTCGACTACAACGGGGCACTGCCGGCCGGCGGCTCCACCACGTTCGGCTTCATCGGCACGGCCGGCGGCACCAACAACCCGCCGCCGAACATCACCTGCACGACCACCTGACCTGCACGACCACCTGACCTGCGCGGCGCGTCCCGCCCACGTCCACCCGGCCGGGACGGGGCGTACCGCCGGTCACGCCAGGAGCGTCTCGCGCAGCCGCGCGCCCAGGTTCAGCTCGCCGACCACGCGGGGACCGGCCGGGTCGTAGACGGCGATGCGGTGGTTGCGGCGCATCATCTCCCGTACCGCGGGCGGCAGCCGGGGCGGGTCGTCCATCGTGGCGAGCACCCGCGCCCCGGTTCCCATCAGGCGCTCCACGAGCGTCGCGCTGTCGGTGTCCACACGCACCCGGCCGAACTCCCAGCCGGCCGTGGTCAGGTCGAGCACCTCGAACAGGCGCGTCACGAACGGCTGCGGGTCGGTCACCCGGTCCAGCCGGTCGGCCCGCCCGCCGACCACCGCCACGGCGGCGGTGATCTGTGCGTACGGGTGCAGCCCGCTGGGCAGCGCGCCGAGCGGCCAGCGCAGCGCCGGTCCGGCCTCCTTCCACAGGGGCCGGTAGTTGCGGCGGTGCACCAGCAGCCGCCGCCCGGTGCGCCGGAACACCTCCTGCGCCTGGCCCTGGAGGTCGGCGTGCGCCTGGTCGGCGGCCTCGCACACGATCCCGGCGGCCACCACGAGACCGTCGTCATCGGACAGCAGCCGGGTGATCGCGTCGGCCTGCTCCGGGAACCGGAGGCGGGCGTGCGCCCCGTAGGACTGCCGGACGTCCCGCAGCAGCTCCTGCTGGCGTGTGGGGTCCAGTTCGACCCGTCCGCCACCGAGCAACCGCTGGAGCCAACCCATCGCGCCTCGCTTCCGTCGCCGTCTGCGGACCGGGCAATGCTAGTTCGTCGGCCGATGCTCGTATGGTGACGGGGTGACCGATCGATCCCTGACCCTGATGGCGGTGCACGCGCACCCCGACGACGAGGCGACGAGCACCGGCGGCGTCCTGGCGCGCTACGCGGCCGAGGGCGTCACCACAGTGCTGGTGACGTGCACCGACGGGGGGTGCGGCGACGGTCCCGGCGGGATCAAGCCGGGCGACCCGGGGCACGACCCGCAGGCCGTGGTGGAGATGCGCCGCGCCGAGCTGGCGGCCAGCTGCGAGGCGCTGAAGGTCACCCACCTGGAGACGCTCGGCTACGGCGACTCCGGGATGATGGGCTGGGCGACGAACGACGCGCCCGGCGCGTTCTGGAACACGCCGGTGGCCGAGGCGGCCGGCCGGCTGGCCGAGCTGATCCGGCGCTACCGCCCGGACGTCGTGGTCACATACGACGAGAACGGCTTCTACGGCCACCCGGACCACATCCAGGCCCACCGGATCACGATGGCCGCCGTCGAGCAGACCGGCATCCCGGCCAAGGTCTACTGGACCACCGTGCCGCGCAGTGCGTTCCAGCAGTTCGGCACCGTCATGCGGGAGATCGGGGTGGAGTTCCCCGAGCCGGAGGCGACCGACGAGATGCCGGCGCTGGGCCTGCCGGACGACGAGATCACCACCTGGGTCGACACCCGTGGCTACGGCGGCCAGAAGTTCGCCTCGCTCGCCGCGCACGCCAGTCAGGCGGAGAACATCTTCTTCCTGCGTCTGGGGCAGGAGCGGTTCACCGAGCTGATGGGCATGGAGACGTTCGTGCGGGTGCGGGACACCACCGGCGCGGCCACCCCGGAGGACGACCTGTTCGCCGGGTTGCGCTGACCGTTCGCAGGCCCGGTCCGGGGAGGTCATCGGCTCACGTCGAGACGGTCTGTGCGGCCAGGTGCGCCAGCACGGCGCGGACGTCCCCGTCGGTCTCGGCCATGATCCGTCGCTGCCGGGTGGCGCCGGTGCCGTCCCGGCGCAGCCGGTCCAGCTCGCGCCGGACCAGGTCCAGGTCGCCGTGGCGGGTCAGCGCGGGTGTGACGGTGACGACCAGGTCGTCGATGAGGTCCCAGGCGGGCCGGGGCCGCCCGGTGCGCAGGTCGACGAGCCGGCCGTCGACGCCGTCGTGCGCGGCGCGCCAGTGCGCGGCGGCGACCAGGCAGTCCCGGATGCGTGGCGCGGGCACTCCCGCGTGGACGTCGTCGATCAGGGTAGCCACGAGCGCCCGGACCAGCCCGGCGACCAGCACCGTGTCGTCGACGGTGGGGCAGACGTCGCCGACGCGCACCTCCACCGTGGGGTACGCCGCGGACGGGCGCGCGTACCAGTAGACCATCGCGGCGTCGAGCATGATCCCGGCGGTGATCAGGTCCGCCACGGTGGCGTCGTAGTCGGCGGCGGAGTCGAAGTGCGGCGTCGGCCCGATGCTCGGCCACCGTTCCAGCTGCATCGAGCGCCAGCTCGCGTGCCCGGTGTCCCGCCCGTCGTGCAGCGGAGAGTTGGCGGTGAGCGCCTGCACCACCGGCAGCCACGGGCGCAGGTGGTTGCAGACCTGCACGGCCAGTTCCCGGTCCGGCACGCCGACGTGGACGTGGCAGCCGCAGACCGCCGGGTCGTGGGCCACCGGACCGAACCGGCGGGACATGTCGTGGTAGCGCTGCTCGTCGGGCACCGTGCGGTGGGCCTCGCAGACCGGCGTGGCGCCGACCGCGACCAGCCGCGCCCCGGCCGAGTCAGCCGCCCGGGCGGCCGCCCGGCGCAGCGTGACCAGGTGCTCCCGCAGCTCCCCGAGGTCCGGGCTGACCGGCGTCACCATCTCCACCATGCTGTGCCGGAACTCCTGCCGGCTCTGCTCCCGGGCGATGCCGGAGAGCGCGCCGCGCACCTGCTCGGCGACCGGCATGCTCTCGCCGGTCGTCGGATCCAGCAGCAGGAACTCCTCTTCCACCCCGAGGGTCAGGACGGCGGGGATCTGCGGGGTGGCGGTGGTGGTGGCGGCGGGCCGCGGCCTCACCGACGGCTCCACCGGCACGGAACGGTCGGCGTGTCGTCGTGAGGCGGAGTCATGTCTCGACGGTACGAGGGCGGAGGCCGGTGCGAGGCCGTTTCCGCCGACACCGCCCCCGCGGGTGGCGGGGGCGGCGGCGGTACGGCTCAGCAGTCGAAGTAGAGCGCGAACTCGTGCGGCGTGGGCCGCAGACGCACCGGGTCGACCTCGTTGGCGTTCTTCCAGTCGACCCAGGTGGAGATCAGGTCGGCGGTGAAGACGTCGCCGTCGAGCAGGTAGTCGTGGTCGACCTCCAGCGCCGCCAGCGCCTCGGGCAGCGAGCCGGGCACCTGCTTGACGTCGCCCCACTCCTCCGGCGGGAGGTCGTAGAGGTCCTTGTCGATCGGCGCCGGGGGCTCGATCTTGTTCTTGATGCCGTCGAGACCGGCCATGAGCATCGCGGAGAACGCCAGGTACGGGTTGCTGGACGGGTCCGGCACCCGGAACTCGACGCGCTTGGCCTTGGGGTTGCCGCCGGTGACGGGGATGCGGGTGCAGGCGGAGCGGTTGCGCTGGGAGTAGACCAGGTTGACCGGGGCCTCGAAGCCGGGCACCAGGCGGCGGTAGGAGTTGATGGTGGGGTTGGTGAAGGCCAGCAGCGACGGGGCGTGGTGCAGGAGGCCGCCGATGTACCAGCGGGCGGTGTCGGACAGCCCGGCGTAGCCGGTCTCGTCGTAGAACAGCGGCTCGCCGCCGCGCCAGAGGCTCTGGTGGGTGTGCATGCCGGAGCCGTTGTCGCCGAACAGCGGCTTGGGCATGAACGTCGCGGTCTTACCGTGCGCCCACGCCTCGTTCTTGATCAGATACTTGAAGAGCTGGAGCTGGTCGGCCGAGTGCAGCAGCGTCGAGAACTTGTAGTTGATCTCCGACTGCCCGCCCGTGCCCACCTCGTGGTGGGAACGCTCGACCGTGAAACCGGCGTCCACCATCCGGCGGACCATGCCGTCACGCAGGTCGGCGTAGTGGTCCACCGGCGGGACCGGGAAGTAGCCGCCCTTGTAGGCGGTCTTGTAACCCCGGTTGCCGCCCTCCTCGATCCGGCCGCTGTTCCAGGCGCCCTCGATCGAGTCGATGTAGTAGAACGACTGGTGCGCCGAGGTCTCGTGGCGGATCGAGTCGAAGATGTAGAACTCCGCCTCCGCACCGAAGTACGCGGTGTCCGCGATGCCGCTCGCCGCCAGATACGCCTCCGCCTTCTTCGCCACGTTGCGCGGGTCGCGCGAGTAGGCCTCACGGGTGAACGGGTCGTGGACGAAGAAGTTCAACGCCAGCGTCTTCTGCTTGCGGAACGGGTCCACGAACGCGGTGGCCACGTCCGGCAGCAGCAGCATGTCCGACTCGTGGATCGACTGGAAGCCGCGGATCGAGGACCCGTCGAAGGCGAGGCCGTCGGTGAAGACGCTGTCGTCGAACGACTCGACCGGCAGGTTGAAGTGCTGCATCACGCCGGGCAGGTCACAGAAACGTACGTCGACGAACTTCACGTCCTCGTCGGTGAGGTATCGCAGGAGTTCCTCGGAATTGGCGAACACACGTCCTCCTGGCAGGCGTCGTTGATCCTGGCCACGTCCCGTGGCCGGACCGCCCGGGGACATGGCCCGTACCGCCACCGTACGACGGCTCGCCGTGGCCGGCTCGGCAACCGCCCATCCGGGTTTCCTTCGCCACACGCCGGGTAGTCGCCGTACCCGGCGGACCGCCCGGGGGACGACGCGGCGGGAGGTTGGCATGGTGAGTGCTCCGCGACTGACCGGTGGGCGCTGAGATGTGCGGGATCAGCGGTGAGGCCAGGTTCGACGGGGCCACCCCCGACACCGAGGCGGTGAACCGGATGACCGCGGCCATGCGCTCACGCGGCCCGGACGGTGAGGGCGCGTGGAGCGACGGCTGGATCACGTTCGGACACCGCCGGCTCACAGTGATCGACCTGTCCGATGCCGGCGCCCAGCCGATGGTCCGCGACGACCTCGGCCTGGCCCTGGTGTTCAACGGCTGCGTCTACAACTACCCGGAGCTGCGCGACGAGCTGCGCGCGGCCGGGCACACCTTCCACAGCACCAGCGACACCGAGGTGATCCTGGTGGCGTACGCGCAGTGGGGGGAGCGGTTCGTCGACCACCTGGTCGGCATGTTCGCCGTGGCGCTGGTGGACCGGCCGCGTCGTCGCCTCGTGCTGGCCCGCGACCGGCTCGGCATCAAGCCGCTCTACCTCGCCGAGTCGCCGGGCCGGCTCCGGTTCGCCTCCACGCTGCCGGCGCTGCTGGCCGCCGGCGACGTGGACACCGGCATCGACCCGGTCGCGCTGCACCACTACCTGTCCTGGCACTCGATCGTGCCGGCGCCGCGCACGATCCTGCGCGGGATCCGCAAGCTGCCCCCGGCCACCGTCCGGGTGATCGAAGCCGACGGACGCAGCCGCGAGCGCGTCTACTGGCGGCCCGAGTACCGGCGCGACCCGGCCCACGAGGGTATGGACGCCGCCGACTGGCGGGCCGCCGTCGGGGACGCGCTGCGCACCGCCGTACGCCGCCGGCTGGTCGCGGACGTGCCGGTCGGGGTGCTGCTCTCCGGCGGGCTCGACTCCAGCATGATCGTGGCGTTGCTGGACGGCGCCGGACAGCACCACCTCCAGACGTTCAGCATCGGCTTCGACAGCCGCGGCGACGAGAGCGGCGACGAGTTCCACTACTCCGACCTGGTGGCCCGCACGTTCGGCACCGACCACCACCGCATCCGGCTCGCCGACGGGGATCTCGGCCCGGCCGTACGCGCCACCGTGGCGGCCATGACCGAACCGATGGGCAGCCACGACGTGGTGGCGTTCCACCTGCTGTCCGAGCAGGTCGCCAAGCACGTGAAGGTGGCGCAGTCCGGCCAGGGCGCCGACGAGGTGTTCGCCGGATACGGCTACCACCACCGGCTGGCCGACGCGGCCCGCGAGGACGCGGCGGCCGGGTTCACCGCCGCGTTCTTCGACCGCGACCACGCCGAGCTGACCGAGGTGGTCGACCCGGCGTACGCCTGCGACCGGGACGCCAGCGGCGAGCTGGTCGCCGCGGACCTGGCGGCGCCCGGCGCGCAGACCGCAGTGGACGCGGTGCTGCGCCTGGACACCCACCTGATGCTCCCCGACGACCCGGTCAAACGGGTGGACAGCATGAGCATGGCGTGGGGGCTGGAGGTGCGCACGCCCTTCCTCGACCAGGACCTGGTCACGCTCGCCGCGGCCTGCCCGCCCGAGCACAAGCTGGCGCAGGGCGGCAAGGGCGTGCTCAAGGAGGTGGCCCGGGAGGTGCTGCCGGCGGAGGTCATCGACCGGCCCAAGGGCTACTTCCCGGTGCCGGCGCTGCGCAACGTCGACGGTCCCGTGCGAGAGTTGGTGGTCGAGGCGCTGGGTGCGCCCGAGGCGCGCCGGCGGGGACTGTTCCGCCGGGCGTACGTCGACGAGCTGCTGGCCGAGCCGGACCGGGCCCAGGCCGCCGCCGGCAGCAACAAGCTGTGGCAACTGGGCCTGCTGGAGCTGTGGTTGCAGACGCACGGCGTGAGCTGAGCGGGGCGGGAGGGCACTGTGAAGTTCGTCATCGAGAGCGAGGCCGACGGCACCGTGGGATTCACGGTCGTCGGCGGCGACGGTCAGGTCCTCGCCACCGGGGCGCCCTGCCCGGACAAGGGCTCGGCGCTCGCCGTGGTCGGCGAGCTGATGCACGGGCTGGGTGACGCCTGCCTTGAGGACCGGACCGAGGCGACCGCCGGGCCGGTGGCCGGCACCCGGACCGAGATCGGCGACGACATGTCGGACATCGGCCGCTCCGGCATCCCGCCGGTCTGACCGCGGGGCGGACCCGCCCGGCCCGCGAGCCGGCCTGAACGCGGCGCGTCCCGCCCGGGCCACGAGCCGGGGCGGGACGGTGCGCTCACTGCTCGTCGTCGAGCACCTCTGTGTGGCCGTCGCGGGTGACCGTGGGCGGCAGGTGCTCGTCCGGCTGGGGCGCCTCGGCGAGCGTGTGGTGCGGGTCGCCGTCGGGCGAGAACAGCACCCGATCGGTCTTGCGGGTCTTCTCCTGCTCCTCCTCCGGCTCCGTCACCGCGTTCTCCCTCCGCTCACCGGCGCCCCGGGCAGGCCGCCCCTCGTCCCACGCTAAGCGCCGGAGGGGCGCCGGGAGCGGCTTTCCGCGCGACCAACCGCGTCAGGACCGCCCTGCCGCGTACGGCCGCCGGGTCAGGCTCGCGTACGGGGCCTGGCCGCGCGTCGGCCGGGGTTGCGGCGGGGCTCGGCTGCGTCGGCGCGTGGACGCGTCCGGCCGGCCGGACGCGGATCGCCGGCCTGCTGCTGGCCGTCGGGCGGGCCGCGTCGGGCCGGGCCGCGCCGACATTGCCGTCACCCGCGGTAGTGGAGCAGCCTCCCCGGCACGACCCACCGCGCGCCCTTTGCTCTGCAGCCATCGACGCGCCGGTAACTCACCGCCACTGTCGCGTATGCGGCTGCAGAGCAAAGGGCGCGCAGCGGTATGAGTGCCGCTGCTGGCCTCTCCGACATTTTCGCTGCTCAGGAGCGTGCGGTGGAGAAACCGGCCCGATCGGCGGGGGAGAGGCCCATGACCCTGCGTGACTCGATGCCCGACAAGGGGCGGCATGACGGAAAGTCACGTTCCAGAGCCGGACAGGAGGTGCCGGAGCCCGGCCAAACAGCAGACGGATCAGGCGGTCCGCCAGTCGCGGACCAGAGCGGCCACTGTGGCGTGCCGCTCCGCCGGGTCCGGCCGGCCGGCCCGGTCGGCGACCGCACGCTCAGCGGCGGTGCCGCGCCAGCCGGACGGGCCGTCGAGCAGATGGTGCAGCGTACGACCCAGCGCGTGGACGGTGGTGCGTTCGTCGATCGTCGCGCCCCGGGTCAGCTCCTCGGGCGACAGGTAGCGACGGAAGCGGGCCAGGCCGGTTGGGTCGCTGCCACCGCCGGTGGTGGCGTGGTTCAGCACGACGCCGTCGCACCACGGGTACACCAGGGTCGGGCCGTCGGTGCCGTCGCGCACCAGCTCGGGCCGGACCACGGCCGGGTGCCGGACCGCGGCGTGCAGGCCCAGGGCGCGGGTCAGCGACTCTCTCGCCGAGGGTGTCCCGGCCCGCTTGACGAACCAGCGCCGGCCCGCCGACTCCACGCCGTAGGAGACGCACCCGGAGTCCTGGTCGCCGAAGACGACGAACGCGGCGGCCCGGTCCAGTTCCCACACGTGTCGAGGCTACGACGAAGCCGGGGCGCACCGGGTCACCGCGGCGGGACCACGACCTCGATGACGTCCGCCGGCGCGCGGCGCGGCGCCGGCGGCAGCTCCGCGTCCGGGCCCCAGCCCACGCGCACCACCAGGTACGGGTCGCCGACGCCGGCCAGCAGGTCACGCATCATCCGGCGCGGCCAGGCCAGCTCCACGGCGTCGCTGAGCGGCGCGCTTGCCAGCCCTTCGGCGGTGGCGGTGAGCAGCAGCGCCGACAGCGCCTCGCCGCCGCGCAGCCAGGCCGCCGGCTCGTCGGAGTCGCCGAACAGGATCAGGTACGCCGCGCCCCGGTCGAAGTCAGTGCCCGCGCTGAGCCCGGCCGCCCCGCCGGGGACGTAGTCGCGCAGCGGCACCCGTCGCGGGGACGGGCGCACGGCGGTGGCGGCGGGTACCCCGTCGCCACCGCCCGCCGGGCGGTGCGTCCAGTGGTGCAGCTCCTCCCGGTACGCCGGGTCGGCCAGCTCCGCGTCCGCGGCGCGGCCGGTGGACACGGCGAGCATCGGCATCTGGTCGGGCCGGACCACGTGCAGGTGCGCGCCCTCGGCCTCGACGGCGTCGCCGAGCCGGGCCAGCACCGCCTCCGGCACCGGCCGGTCCCCGTACGCGCGGCGGTCGGTGCGGCGGCGCGGGATGGCGTCGACCAGGCGGCCCGCCGGCACGTCCAGGTCGGCCGGGCCGGTGGTACGCACCCGGGCCAGCAGCGACGGGTCGGGCAGCCGCTCGACGGTGGCCGCCCAGCCGGCCGCCGCCAGCGACACGCGCGCGTGGTGCAGGGCGGCGCCGCAGCTCAGCATCAGCAGCCGTCCGTCCGGGTCGGTGTGGGCGAGCTGACGGTCCGGGTCGGCGCGCAGTTCCAGCGCGTCGGCGGTGACCCGCCAGCGCCAGGGCTGGGTGTTGAACACCGACGGGGCGTGCAGGGACTGCCGGGCGGCCGCCTCCAGCACCCGTACCCTCGGGTCCTGGTCGATGCGGGTCGATGAGCTGTTCATGGCGGCCCTCCTGGTTGCTCGTCCCCTTCCGACCCTGCCCGCCGCCGTCGCGGGCGGACAGGGCCGGAGGTCCCGGCCGCGCCGGGCCGTGCGCCCCGGCGCGGTGTCAGGCGTCGTCCGGCTCCGGGGGTACGGCGAGAGCGATGGTGAGGTCGAGGACCGTGGCGGGATCGTGCAGCCGGTCGCCGAACAGCTCCCGGAGCTTGCCCATCCGGTAGCGGACGGTCTGCGGGTGCACGAACAGTTCGGCGGCCACCTCGTCGCGGCGTCCCTGGTGCAGCAGCCACGAGCGCAGCGTCTCGGCCAGCCGGTGCGCGGTGGCGGGCGGCAGCGCGGCCAGCGGCGCGAGGGCCTGCGCGCGCAGATCGGCCAGCGCCTCCGGGTCCATGCTGAGCAGCAGCGTGGCCAGGTGACGTTCGGTGTCGACCGGCCCGGAGTCCGGCTCGCCCAGGCCGAGCGCGAGCGCCCGGGTGGCGCGCTGGTACGACGCGGCGACCCGGTGCCAGGGCCGGGCCGGGCCGAGCACCGCCCGGTGCCCGTGCAGGAGCCGGGTGAGCTGGCGGCGCCGGCCGCCGTGCATGTCCGGCACCAGCAGTACGGCCAGTTCCTCGGCCGGGTTCATGCCGGGCAGGTCCTCGCCGCTCTCCAGCGTGTACGGACTGAGCAGCGCCAGCACCGCGCGCAGGTGCCGGCGGGGCAGCAGCACCACCGTCAGCGTCTGCGGCGGTGGCCAGTCGGCGCGTTCGGCGCTGCGCCGCAGCGACTCCTCCGGCTCGCCGGCCAGCAACTGCTGGGTGAGCCGTTCCAGGCTGCGGCGGCGCATCCGGCCGGCGCTGGCCAGCTCGTCGGCGTGCCCGGCCACGCTCGCCGCGGACAGCTCGTCGATGTACGCGAACATCAGCTCGGCGAACTCGGCCACCGTCTCGGCGGCCAGCCCGCTGCGTACCGTCGTGGTGGACACCTCGCGCCAGGCGACCCGGGCGCCCACCCGGTACGCGGCCAGCAGCGCGTCCATGCTGCGCCCCGAGCGGGCCTCGCCGCTGCCGAGCGCGTACGCGGCCTCCAGCGCGGGGGCCAGGGGAGTGCTCGGGTCGAACGCCTGGGTACCCTCGATGAGCTGGAGGAACGTGCCGAGCGCGATGCGTACCGCGTTTTCGATCTTCGCCCGCATGGCGCCGGTGAGCGCGCCGGAGTAGTCAGGCACCTCGGCGGTGATCGCGGAGACGGTCCGCTCGGCGACCATCGGCAGCCCGGCGCGCAGCGTATCCGCCACCCCGGCGTCGAGGTTGAGGTGCGCGGCGCGCTGCCCCGTGCCGGCCTCCGACGTCATGTTTGTTCCCTCCGAACAAAAACCCGCGACTGTTTCACCTTTGTCGGTCAAGATGTTATGCGATCGGGCGGTCACGCTGGTCATATGACCACAACTGCCTCTCGCCGCCCTCAGAAGGTGACCTTCCGGGACAGGCTGCTGCGGCTGGCCGGAGCGGTCACCACACCGGTGCTTCCGGAGGACTATCTCGACCTGATCGCGCCGCTGCGCGCGGGCGCCCCGCTGCGCGGCAAGATCGTCGCCGTCCGCCCGGAGACCCGGGACGCGGCGACGCTGGTGATCCAGCCCGGCCGCGCCTGGCAGGGCCACCAGCCCGGGCAGTACATCCGCCTCGGCGTGGACGTCGACGGCGTACGCCAGTGGCGCGCGTACTCGCTCACCTCGGCGCCGGACGCGCCGGACGGCCGGATCTCCGTCACGGTGAAGGCCATCCCGGACGGCAAGGTCAGCAACTATCTCGTACGCCGACTGCGGCCCGGCACGATCGTGCACCTCGACCAGGCCCAGGGCGAGTTCGTGCTGCCCGCCGCGACGCCCGAGCGCGTCCTGTTCGTCACCGCCGGCAGCGGCATCACACCGGTCATGGGGATGCTGCGCTCCGGGCTGGCCGACCGGGCCGACGTGGTGCTCGTGCACTCGGCGCCCACCCGTGACGACGTCATCTTCGGTACGGAGCTGCGCGCGCTCGCCGAACGCGGCGTGCTGCGGCTGATCGAGCGGCACACCGACACCGACGGCCTGCTCGACGTCGCCGAACTGGCCGGCCTGGTGCCCGACCACCTCGACCGGGAGGCGTGGGCCTGCGGACCGATCGGCATGCTCGACGCCGTTGAGGGGTATTGGTCGTCCAGCGGCCTCGTCGAGCGGTTGCACACCGAGCGGTTCCGCCCGACGGTGATCACGCCGGGCGAGGGGGGAACCGTGACTTTCACCGGGGCGGGGGTGACCGTCGAGTCCGACGGCGCCACCACCCTCCTCGACGCGGGGGAGAACGCCGGAGTGCTGATGCCTTCCGGGTGCCGGATGGGCATCTGCTTCGGCTGCGTCGTACCGCTGCGCCAGGGCGCCGTGCGCGACCTGCGCAACGGCGACGTCACCACCGCCGTGCCGGGGGACGGCGTGCTGGTCCAGACGTGCGTGTCGGCCGCCGCCGGTACCTGCGACATCGACATCTGACAGGAGCCACCCACGTGACCGTCATCCAGAAGAAGGCCGTCAATCCGATCGCCCACCTGAGCGCCGAGGACATCGAGATCATCGGCAAGGAACTGGACGCGATCCGGGACCGGGTCATCGCCGACCGGGGGGAGCGGGACGCCCGCTACATCCGCAAGGTGGTCAAGACCCAGCGGACACTGGAGATGAGCAGCCGTGCGGTGCTGCTGTTCTCGCTGTTCCCGCCGGCCTGGGTCGTCGGCACGGCCGGGCTCACGGTCGCCAAGATCCTGGAGAACATGGAGATCGGGCACAACGTCCTGCACGGCCAGTGGGACTGGATGCGCGACCCGAAGATCCACTCCACCACCTGGGAGTGGGACCACGTCTCCCCGGCCGACCAGTGGAAGCAGTCGCACAACGAGCTGCACCACCGCTACACCAACGTGGTCGGCAAGGACAACGACCTCGGGTACGGCATCATGCGCGTCGACGAGGACCAGCCGTGGCACCCGATGCACCTCGGGCAGCCGCTGTGGAACCTGATCAACGCCATGTTCTTCGAGTACGGCATCGCCGCGTACGACATGGAGCTGGGCGACCACCTCAAGCAGCGCAGGCTCAAGGACCCCAAGTTCCGGGCCAAGGCCAAGGCCGTCGGCCGCAAGATCCGCCGCCAGGTGCTCAAGGACTACGTGGTGCACCCGCTGCTGTCCGGCCCGTCGTTCCTGTCCACGCTCGCCGCGACGTTCACCGCGAACCTGCTGCGCAACGTGTGGAGCCACTCGGTGATCATGTGTGGGCACTTCCCCAACGGCGTGGAGACGTTCGAGAAGACCTCCATCGACGGCGAGACCCGCGGCGAGTGGTACCTGCGGCAGATGCTCGGCTCGGCCAACATCAGCGGCAGCCGGCTGCTGCACATCATGACCGGCAACCTGTCGTACCAGATCGAGCACCACCTCTTCCCCGACCTGCCCAGCAACCGCTACCAGGAGATCGCGCCGCAGGTGCGGGCGCTGTTCGACAGGTACGGCCTGCACTACACCACCGGCCCGCTGCCCAAGCAGGTCGCCTCCGCCTGGTGGAAGGTCATCCGCCTGTCGCTGCCCAACCGCAACGACAGCCGGCAGCCGGTCGCCCCGGCCGCGCTGGCCTCCTCCGGCACGGCCTGACCCGCCCGTTGCGTGCACGGCCGGTGAACTTCCACCGGCCGGCACGCGACCAGCGGCTGCACAGTCGGCGTCACCGCAGCTCAGGCCGGTTTTCGCGGTCGTCGTGACGATCTCGTTCCCCCGTACACTCGCGCCCGTCCGGGCGTACTGGTGAAGGGGTGGAACGCCGATGCGGCGCGACGGCACGACGCGGCGTCGCCGGCGCGTGGTCATGCTCGTCGACAACGCGGTCGAGGGTGACTCGCGGGTGCAGAAGGCGGCCCGCTCGGCCGCCGACGCCGGCTGGGACGTCACGCTGATCGGCTGCGCCCACGTCGACGCCGAACGCCGCTGGCGGCTCGGCCAGGCCGAGGTACGCGTCCTGCCGCTCACCGCCGCTCGCGCCCTCGCGCCCCGCACTGCACCGGCCGGCGTTTCCGGTTCCGAGGGCGTCTCCGCTTCGGGCCGGGACGCCGGTTCCCCCGACGGCTCCGGTATGCGTGGCGTGTCGGGTCTGCGGGCGCGGCTGGTGGCCCGGGGCGGGCTGCCGTTGCGCGTGGCGCGGCTGGCGCGCCGGCCCGTCGAGCACGCCCAGGTCCGCTACTGGCGGGCCCGGCTGCGCGACGGGGCCTGGCGGCGGCTGGAGCCAGGACTCTGGGACTACGAACGCGTCGCCGGCCGCGTCGTCGACGACCTGCGCCCCGACCTGATCCACGCCCACGACTTCCGGATGCTCGGCGTGGCCGCCCGCGCCGTGGACCGTGCCCGCGCCGCCGGACGCGACGTGAAGCTGGTCTGGGACGCGCACGAGTGGCTGCCCGGCGCCCGGCCCCGCCGCGACAACGCCCGCTGGCTGCCCGCGCACCTCGGCTACGTCCGCGAGTACGCCGGCCACGCCGACGCGGTCGTCACCGTCTCGGACACGCTCGCCGACCTGCTGGTACGCGACCACGCCCTGCCCGACCGCCCGACCGTGGTCCTCAACGCCCCGGTCACCGCCACCCCCGATGCGGAAGCGCCCGACCTGCGGGAGCGCTGCGGCGTGGCCGCCGATACACCGCTGCTGGTCTACAGCGGGGCGATGGCCGTCCAGCGCGGCGTGGACACGGTGGTCGAGGCGCTGCCGCAGCTGCCCGGCGTACACCTGGCGCTTGTCGTCGCCGACCCGAACGCCGCCTACGTCCGCCAGGTCGTCGCCCGCGCCGCCCGGCATCAGGTGGGCGACCGGGTGCACGTGCAGCCGTACGTACCGCACCGGCAGCTCGTCGCGTTCCTCGCCACCGCCGACATCGGGCTGATCCCGCTGCACCACTGGCCCAACCACGAGATCGCGCTGATCACGAAGTTCTTCGAGTACGCGCACGCGCGGCTGCCGATCGTGGTCAGCGATGTCCGGACCATGGCCGAGACGGTCCGGGCCACCGGCCAGGGCGAGGTGTTCCGCGCCCGCGACGCCGCCGACCTGGCCCGCACCGTGCGGACGGTGCTCGCCGACCCGGCCCGCTACCGCGCCGCCTACGAGGGCGAGGGCTCCCCGCTGCAGGAGTGGACGTGGGAGGCGCAGGCCGAACGCCTGGACGCCCTCTACCGCCGCCTGCTCACCCGCTGACGCCCGACGCCCACCACCCGCGCCGGTGGAACACCACGGGTGTCTCCGGCCCGCTTTGACACCCATGGCGTTCCACCGGCGTGGGCGCCCGGGAAAGGGCTGGGCGGGACGGTGCGGATCGGGCTACCGTGGGCGGTATGCAGAACAGGCGCACTCTTACCGCCGCGGCCGCGCGAGCTTCCCGCTCGCCGGTTGCCGCCGCCTGAACCTGCCCCACACCCACGCCGGCGACCGGAAACGGTCCGCCGGCGTCGTCGTGTCGACGCCGTGAAACGCGCGGCGGGCCGTCCGGTCACCCGTATCCGGAAGGCACCCGCCATGACGCCCGACGAGATCACCCAGACATTTCTCGACCACTACCACCGGCACGGCCATCAGCATGCGCCGGAGAGTTCACTGGTGCCGCCACCCGGCGACCCGGTGCTGTTCACCACGTCCGGCATGCACCCACTCACGCCGTACCTGCTGGGGCGCCCGCACCCGGGCGGACGGCGACTGGCGAACGTGCAGCGGTGCCTGCGCACGACGGACCTGGACGAGGTCGGCGACGACACCCACCTGACCGTGTTCCAGATGCTCGGCTCGTGGTCGCTCGGCGACTACGACATCGCGACCAGCCTGCGCTGGGGCTTCGACCTGCTCACCGACGGATTCGGCATCCCGGTGAAGAGGCTGCACGCCACGGTCTTCGGCGGCGGCAACGGTGAAGGGCCGGACGACACCGCGCGGGACACCTGGACCGCGCTCGGCGTGCCGGTGGAGGCGCTGGGCGAGGACAACTGGTGGTCCAACGGCCCGACCGGCCCCTGCGGACCGGACTCCGAGATCTTCGTGTGGACCGGCGACGGCCCGCCCACCGGCACACCCAGTACAGACGAGCGTTGGGTGGAGGTGTGGAACCACGTGCAGATGCGGTACCACAGGCACCCCGACGGCCGGCTCACGCCGCTGCCGGTGTCCAGCATCGACACCGGCATGGGCCTGGAACGGCTGGAGATGGTGCTGCGCGGCGACCGGTCCGTGTTCACCGGCGACGGGCTGCGCCAGTGGGTGGACGAGGTGGGGGACCGGTGGGGCCTGCGCGGTGAGGACCTGCGGGTGGTCTCCGACCACCTGCGGTCCGCTGTGGTCGTGCTCGGTGACGGGGTACGCCCCGGCAACACCGGCCGCGGGTACGTGCTGCGGCGGCTGCTGCGCCGCGCGCTGACGGTGCTGTGGCGCGACGACCCGGCGCGCACCCTGGACGACCTGCCACCCCAGGTGTACTCGGACACGCTGCGCCGCTTCCGCCAGCTGCCCGATCCCAGCACGCGGCCGGTCGACATCGGCTCGCTGCGCGCGACGCTGGTGGACGAGGAACGCCGCTTCCGTGGGCTGCTGCGACGCGGACGGCCGCTGGTCGGCCGGGTACGGGCGCGCGGGCCGCTTACCGACCGCGACTACCACTGGCTGCACGACACCCACGGGCTCCCACGTGACCTGGTCGACGGCCTGCTCGCCGAAGCGGGCTGAGCGAGGGCTGAGCGGTGGCCGGGCGGCCGGGCCGGTGCCAGACTCGGAGGCGGACGCCACGCGAGGGAAGCGGACGCCGCCGTAAGGAGAGGGCAGCCGATGACCGAGGTACGGCCGGACGAGGAGACGGTGCCGCTGCTCGGCGCCGAGGTGCGCATCGCCGACGCGGCGGGGCTGCTCGCCGCCGCCGTCGACGGGCCGGTGGAGCTGCTCGTCGACGGCGACTTCCCGGCCCCGGTGCGGGAGGTGCGCTGCACGGTGCGCGCCGACACCGCGGACGGGCAGCCGGTGCACCGCTTCGAGGCGTACCTGCGGGTGGAGAGCACACCGGCGGGCCTGATCGCCCTCGGTCTGGCCGGGCCGGTCGGCGTGCTGCTCGCCGAGCGGCTGGCCGCGCGCGGCGGCGACGGTCCGGCCGCCGCGGTCGGCCGGATCGCGGCGGAGGCCGGACGGCGGATCTGGCCGCGACCGGTCGCCACGCTCGCCGCGCCGCCCGGCGACGAGGCCGGCCGGGAGGTGCTGCGCGCGGCCCGGGAAGCCGGGCTGCGGCCCCGCGTCGACCAGGACCACGGCACGGTACGCATCCACGCCGACGTGCCGAGCGCCGAGGTGGATCCGGCGCACCTGCGGGCGATGCTGGGCCTGCTGCTCCAGGCCGTACGCGAGCTGTCCGGCGACAGCGACGAGCCGACGGTGCTGCGCGGACGGACGTACCTCGTGGGGCGGCGACCCGCGACGGCGGCCGGGCCGCGCAGCGCGGCGGTGACCCTCGACCAGGTCGGCGGCCTGTCCGACGTGGTCGCGCGGTTCCGCGAGGTGGCGGTGTCGTTCCGGCACCCGCAGGCGATGGCCCGCTGGGGCGCGCGCCGGCCGCAGGGCATCCTGATGTACGGGCCGCCCGGCACCGGCAAGACCATGCTGGCGCGGGCGCTCGCGAACGAGGTCGGCGCGGACTTCGTGGAGATCCGCACCCCGGAGATCCTGGACAAGTACCTCGGCGGCTCGGAACGCAACATCAAGCGCATCTTCCGGGAGGCACGCCGGTACCGGCGGCCCACTGTGATGCTGTTCGACGAGTTCGACTCGATCATCAGCTACGCCGGTGCCGGCGGCGACGCGGCCAGCCAGGCGGTAAACGCGGTCGCGGGCATCTTCAAGCAGGAGATGAACACGCTGTTCGAGGAGAACCCCGACGTCATAGTCGTCGCCACCACCAACTTCCCGCAGCGCGTCGACGCGTCGCTGATCCGCTCCGGCCGCTTCGACCTGAAGATCGCCATCCCGGCGCCGGACGAGGCGGGGCGCGCGGAGATCCTCACCAAGATGGTTCGCGAACTGATCGAACGGCACGAGCGGCCCGGCTTCAAGATGTTCGCCGACGACGTCGACCCGGCCGCCCTCGCCGGCGACACGGCCGGGCTGACCGGCGCGGACCTGCGGGAGGTGCTGCGCCGGGTGCAACTCGCCAAGGCACTCCGGGAGGCGGCGGAGGGTGCGCCGCCGGCTCCGATCGGTCAGGATGACCTGCGGGAGGCCGTCGCCGGGTTGCGCCGCGGCTGACCGGAAGGAGTCCACTTTGTCCTCGTCCGATCTGCTGCTGTCCCGCCGCGACCTCGCGTTCCTGCTGCACGACTGGCTGGACGTGACCCGGCTGACCGAGCGGCCCCGCTACGCCGAGCACACCCGCGAGACGATCGACGCGGTGCTGGACCTCGCCGCCCAGGTCGCCGCCGAACGGTTCGCCCCGCACAACCGGGCCGCCGACACCGGCGAACCCACGTTCGACAGGCAACGCGTGCGGACCATCCCGCAGGTGAAGGCCGCCCTGGAGGCGTTCGCCGAGACCGGGCTGCTCGCCGCCACCATGGACGAGTCGGTCGGCGGCCTGCAACTCCCGCACGTCGTGGCCGCCGGCGCGTTCGCCTGGTTCCAGGCCGCCAACGTCGGCACCTCGGCGTACCCGATGCTCACCCTCGGCAACGCCAACCTGCTGCTCGCCCACGGCAGCGCCGAGCAGATCGACACCTGGGTCCGCCCGATGGTCGAGGGCCGGTTCTTCGGCACCATGTGCCTGTCCGAGCCGCAGGCCGGCAGCTCCCTGACCGACCTGACCACGCGGGCCGAGCCGCAGGACGACGGCACGTACCGGATCGTCGGCACCAAGATGTGGATCTCCGGCGGCGACCACGAGCTGGCCGAGAACATCGTCCACCTGGTGCTCGCCCGCATCCCCGGCGCGCCGCCCGGCGTGAAGGGCCTGTCGCTGTTCATCGTGCCCAAGGTGCTGCTCGACGACGACGGCAACCTGGGGCCGCGCAACGACGTGGTGCTGGTCGGGCTCAACCACAAGCTCGGCTACCGGGGCACCACGAACACACTGCTCAACTTCGGTGAGGGCGTGCACCGGCCGTACGGGCGAGCCGGGGCGGTCGGCTACCTGGTGGGCCAACCGCACCAGGGGCTCGCGGTGATGTTCCACATGATGAACGAGGCGCGCATCGGCATCGGGGCCGGCGCCACAGCGCTCGGCTACACCGCGTACCTGAAGTCCGTCGCGTACGCCCGGCAGCGCCCGCAGGGCCGCCCGGTCGCCGACAAGGACCCCACCACGCCGCAGGTGCCGATCGTGGCCCACCCCGACGTACGCCGGATGCTGCTGGCCCAGAAGTGCTACGTGGAGGGCGCGCTCGCGCTGGTGCTCTACTGCGGACGGCTGCTCGACGAGCAGAAGACCGCGCCCGCCGAGGCCGACCGGGAACGGGCACACCTGCTGCTGGACCTGCTCACCCCGATCACCAAGAGCTGGCCGGCCCAGTGGTGCCTGGCCGCCAACGACCTGGCCATCCAGGTGCACGGCGGGTACGGCTACACCCGCGACTACGACGTCGAGCAGCACTGGCGCGACAACCGGCTCAACGCCATCCACGAAGGCACCCACGGCATCCAGGCCCTCGATCTGCTTGGACGCAAGGTCACCATGCGCGACGGGGCAGCGCTGGAACTGCTGCTGGAGACCATCCGTGCCACCGTCAGCCGGGCCTGGAAGGCGGAGGGATTCGCCTCCGAGCTGGCCGGACAGCTCGCCGCCGCGGTGGACCGGATCGCCGTGGTGACGCGGCGGTTGTGGGCTCCGGGCGACCCGGAGCTGGCGCTGGCGAACGCCTCGGTGTACCTGGAGGCGGTCGGGCACGTGGTCATCGCGTGGATGTGGCTGGAGCAGGTGCTCGCGGTGGAGGCGCTGGGGTCGCCGGAAGGCGCCGAGGGGGAGTTCCTGGCGGGGAAGAGGCAGGCGGCGCGGTACTTCTACCGGTGGGAGTTGCCGAAGGTGGGAGCGCAGTTCGACCTGCTGGAGGGGCTGGACCGGACCACGCTGGACATGCGGGAGAGCTGGTTCTAAGGGTACGGGAGCCGACGTATGGGCAGCTCCGCTCAGTGAGCAATGACCGCGATAGACGTTCGCGCACGTCGGCCCGCTCGCTCTCGAATTGACCCACGAGCAGGTGCAGGACCGGCCACCCCCTAGCTGGCGGCCGGGTCAGCGCCTAGGAGCAATTGCCTGTTCTTCCAGGCCAACGTCAGACATGCCGCTCCGGACGGCGCCAAGGTGCGGCTCAACCGGTCGACTGTGCTTTTGTTGAACGGGATGTTCTTGATGACGCTGCCTTCGTTGTTGGCTTCGACAACCTTGGGAAAGGAGGTCGCAAATAGCTCCTCGTCAAATATCGCCGCAGTGAGAAATTCGGCTGTCAACGTCAGAGGATCAATCCCGAATCCGAAACAGTAAACGGCGAGCTTCCCATCCCGTAAGCCCGTTTCAAGGTCGCCGAAAATCCCTTCGTCGTAATTTATTCTGCGGCCGGGCATCGCGCCCGAATATTCATCTTCCCCAAGTAGTTCCTCGACAAACTCCCGCATGACGTTCCGCCAGAGATTCAAGTCGTCCTCTAGGTAACCCTGTGGCATCCGCGATGCGGGCTGGAAGACGCCGGCAGGAACCACTTGGTAGAGATCTGTGGCAATCGCAAGAGCGCTGCGACTGCGCTCGTGCAGGAAAAGGAGAGGATCACCCGTGGAGCGGCGGACGATCGTCAGTGTGGCAATGGACGGAAGAACCGCCCGACGATCCATCGCGAGGGCATCCCCCAAAAACTCATTCCGGAGGCGAAGGCGTGGCGGCGATCCGTTGTGATCGGTCCGGTCGTTATTGGACGATAGCTCATGCGCAAGAGCTTCGGCCACGTCGATCATATCGAAGTACCGGCACTCGCCAAAAGTCGCCCGGGGTGGGTCGGCGGTCAGGTCTATTCCGGTCATCCGGTAGCTGGGCTGATTGCGAAAGATATCGGGCGGGCACAGCGCGGCCATCGCCGAGCTATACGAGTCGAAACGCCTGCCCGGCACCCGGAGTGGTAGTATCCGACGGGCCGAATCTGCGATGGCCTGGTCCGTGTCGAACTCACTTGGATTCCAGCGGCACTCGATGTCGGTGAGTTTGATGGGCGTATCGATAAGCCATCGCTCTTCAGCGAGCAGGGTAGATCCGGCGACTCGGAACAAGTTTTTGTTGGCGCGGAGGTGGATCTCGGCTGCTTGCTGCGCGAGGCGCAGCCGGCTTCCGTTCATCCGTTCACGTTGTTGTACGAACTCGTCGCGGGAGCGCTTCACTCTCCGTTCGCTAGCCGCTGGCCGCAGGTTATAAAAGAAGCTTACCCCGAGCGCCGCAAGACCTACCGCCGGTCCTACAAAGGAAAGCCGGTCCACTGATAGCTCCTAGGGATGGATATGAAGGAGGCTCGATAATTTGCTTAACTACGTCTCCACACAATGGCGGATGGACGGTCGGCAAAGTCGGCCGAAACGTGGACGCCCTGTCTAACGGCGCCGCGTAACGCCGCTGTAGGTGCCGCGAAATATTTTTCTTACCTGAGTAGCTAAGTTCTTCGACGTGAGCCGATCTCGTGCGTCTAGTAGGTACCCGACCGGCGAGTTAGTTTTGGCTGATTCTCGGACGCTGTTGATCTGCCACCATGCGGCCCCAACGGCGGCCAATGCACCCACTGTCGTGGCCGTCGCTGGCGGCATCGCCCCAAGGGCGGTAGCCGCTGCTGGCGGGACGAGCGAGCCAGTCACGATGAGAGACCTGGTCGGCTCCAACTTGTGCAGGGCCAGGCCCTTTTCGAGCTTACGCAGGGGAATTTCCACCGTCTTCTCGACGTGGGCAGCAAAGGCTTCAAGCCGTCGATGTCTGACTGGAGTCGAGGCCAGGTCGGCCAATTCTTCCCTCTGGGCTACGACGTACTCGCGAAACGCGATCAGCTCTTCTGCAAGGTCCGATCGACATTGGAGAATTTTGTTTGCCGATACACTTGCGAGATTTGTGGGTCGTGCATACTGCAGGGCGAGCATCACGTAGGCATCTATGTTTGACTCAAATGCATACGCGCTGTTGACTGGCTCGGCCTTCCGGCCCATTAACAGCCCTAGCGCGGCTCCGACATCGCTGCTTGTGGTGGCTACCCTTAAATCGTCCTGGTCCGTGAGAGGCTCAAAACGGGCCGCCTTGCTAATCGAACTCGCGAGGGCTGTCATGTAGGCACCAGCGACTGCCGGATGGAGTCCTATCCAGTCCTCCGGTGGCGCGTGATGCGAGAGTTGTTCCGAGTGACGTCCCACGTGAGCCAGACCAATTTCTTGAAGGTCTTGGAGAACGTCTGATGGAAACTTCGTCACATGGATCCATCCGAGCTGCGGCTCCCTTTCCGGAGAGCCCTGAAATTGCTGTTCGCTGTTCCAATCGACGAAAGCTCGATCGATGCTGAATTTCTCAATCAGTCGATCCGCATTGTCATGCAATGCTCTTGCCAGGTCCCAACTGAGATGCGGGATTAGTCGGGCGGGGTCCTCATCGCGCAACACGCCAGCGGAGGAAAGGGTCCGTGCAGTGGCTCTGTCATGCTTGATGTAGTCGGCTGGTACGAGTCGACGTACGGATGGCCAGTACAGCGCTGCCATCTTGAGCCAATCATCATCCCGGATGTGGACGAATGGGAAGTAAAGCCCCGGTTCCTGCATCGCATCCTCAGATCGGTCGGCGGCCTTCCGGCGTTCGGAGCATAGGTGGGCTTTCTGCGCAGCGTTGTCACCAATGCGACAACGTTGGTCGGCCGCAGCATGAAGTCGGCGCATTCTTCGGCCCGCCGACCAATTCGAGGGCGCGTCGTGCACTTACTTCGGAGGTTCGGACGGTGGAGACGTGCAGCCAGAGGACGCGAAGACCGTCAATCAGCGTCTACGTCCAGTGCGAGAGGCGGGTTCAGCCAGGCCAACGGAGAGCCGGTGAGGGCGGCGTGGGCGAGACGATGTGCGGACGCTGTATTAAGTGCCGCCCGTGAGCTGTCGATCCAGCGCTGCACGTCCGTGATCCCCTGGTGCCGGTATTCGACCGCTTGGACAAGGCACTCCAACTTGTCCGCGTCGCGGGCTACCACCGCCTCCAGGGTTTCGCCGGCCTCGTACTCCGAAACGGCAGCGTTGATCACGTCGGCAACGGCGGGCGGGCAGTCGGCGACCTGGTCGGCGGTGACGGCGGTGTTAGGCGCGGCGGTGAGGTAACGCTTGGCGATGTGGGGAATGTCGGTGATCCGGGTTTCCTGAGTGTCGTGCAGGACGCACAACATTGAGACGCGAGCCGGGTCGGCGCCCTCCATGGCTGCGAGCATCATGCCGATGAGCGCCGTGCGGAACGAGTGCTCGGCGATGGACTCGGGGTGCTTCACGCCGGCGAACCACCAACCGGTACGGGCGGCCCGTTTGAGCACGCCGGCCTCGAAGATGAAGCTCATGGCTCCTGCGGCGTCCTGGTCCTCGCTCATCTGCCCGTCCCTGTACCGGTGACTCCGTCAGCACGGAGGCTGTAGAGGATAGACGTTAGTTCTTGTCGTGACTGCCTGGATAGCTGGTCGCTGTCGAGCAGCGTGGCGCAGCGGTCGGCCAGTGTTTGCCCGGTCGCGAGGTCGTCGTGGGTGAGCCCGCGCCTCGCAATGAGCAGAGCCCAGAGGTTGTGCACGTTGAGGTCGACGAACGGGTGGCCGATGGCGAGGCGCTCAACTAGGTGCCGGAGCAGTACGACTCCTCGCCAGTCGCCGAGAGCGGTGGGCATGAACGAGTCGTCGCGATGCCGGTACGGGATCTCACCGACCCAGTAGGCGGAGTAGTTGAGCGCAGCCCGCTCGCAGGCATCGTCCGGGTGGGCGCGGTCGATGAAGTCTCTCAGCGGCTCCGGGTCTCCCTGGTTCGCGAGAGAGGTCACCATCGACCGCATGTCGGGCCACAACGGTGACCAGGTGTGGAAGCGGGTGATCTGGCGGGCGGTCCGGGTGGTGCCGTCGGCGAGCCACGACGCGGACGCGCCTGTGGGATCCATGCCGGCAAGGAAGCAGGCTTGCCGGTGCAGCAGGACATCCGGGTCGCGTTCGAAGGCGGAGCGTTCAGCGAGCACGCGAAGGCGTAGGAAGAAGGCCCGCCTCTCGTCGGCGGACAGAAGCGGGGCAGTCGCGACGGGGCCGCGTCGGCGGGGTGTAGGGAGACTCTGGATGAAGGTCGGCGTCTGCCCGAGAACGCCCCAGAGGATCAAGTCGGTCAGACGGTGCGTCAGCACCGAACAGCCGAGGGGTTGCTCGGCGAGAGTAGACCGGCCCGCCTCGTCCCGGAGGAGTGCCGCAAGGATGAGGTCTGCCTCGGCGGCATCGTCGAGAGCGGCCAGCAGCTTCGTGTTCGCTCCGAGCCGTCCGAGTCGCTGGCGAATCGCAACGGCCTGACCGAATGGCACAGCGGTGAACGGTCTGCGCCCCGACTCCCAGCTCTGAACGGTCACCCGGTCCACGTCCAGATGCGCGGCGAGTTGTTCTTGGGTGAGCGGCACGGATTCCCGAATGAGCTTCAGGAGATAGCCCGTCACCTCGCCTCGATGCGGCGTGGAACTGCGGTGACCTGCCAACTGACATCCCTACGTTGACCGGTGGTCGACGTTTCGCCGGACGCGGACCGCGACGTGGCGTTCCTGGTCGGCTCACTCGTACCGCTGGTGAGTCCAGTGATCGACGCCGTGATCGTAGCGTCGCAGTTATCGAACGTTCCAGATCCGGTCCGCGATTCGCGGCCCGGTCGAGTTCCGCTGCCCTGCGGAGGAAACGGCGATGCGGGAGAGGACACCACCTTGGAGACGAGTCACCTACGACCAGTACGTGATCGCTGCTGCTTTGACGCTCGCACGTCGGCATCGCCCGGCCTGGTCGTGGCGGAAGTGGCGGTGGGTGTGCCGCTGTGGTGCGGACCTGCCGTGCCGGAGCCGCCACCGCGTACCGATCAATCGCGGTCATTGGCCGCCGCAGGAGGACCAGTGAGTGCTGCGGAACAGGCGATCCTGGCGGTGCACGTACGGGGTCTGGACGGGATGTGCGTGGGTTGCCGGCTGTGGTGGGCGCGGCTGACTCCGTACCCCTGCTGGCAGGTCGCGTGGGCGACCAGCCGGCAGGCGCGCGCGAGCGTCGCCCGCTTCCTGGGGGTGCGGGGGTGAGCACCCACGGGCCGGTGCTGCCGCTCTGGACGTGCGGTGGGTGCGGTGCGCCGTGGCCGTGCGCGACGCGGCGCCGGGAGCTGCTTGCCGAGTACGAGGGCGCGCCGGTGTCGTTGGCGGTTTACCTGGGGGCGCAGCTGGTGCGGGCGACGGCGGATCTGAGCTGGGCACCGGCCGGGGCGTTGCACCGGCGGTTCCTGGGGTGGCTGCGGTGAGCGTGCTGCGGGCCGGCGACGAGAAGTTCCACTACAGCGACGGGTCGCACCGGTGGACGGCGCCGGATCCGGAGTACGACCAGGAGGTGTGGGAGGAGCAGGTCCGCCAGCACAAGCTGGGTCACCTGCGTAACGAGCGGCCAAGGGTACGCATCCGACGGATCGTTTGATTCCAGCCAGGTGCGAGACTGAGCGGGTGACTCACCCGCTCGCGCGCCGCCTCTACGACACCTGCCATCTCACCGGCCGGTTCGCTCTCCGGTCGGGGAAGGTCAGTGACGAGTACTTCGACAAGTACCTGTTCGAGGGGAAGCCGGAGCTGCTGCGCGAGGTCGCCGAGGCGATGGTGGCCCTGCTCCCGGAATGTGACGTGCTGGCGGGGATGGAGATGGGCGGCATTCCGCTGGCCACGGTGATGTCGCAACTGACCGGGCTGCCGACGGTCTTCGTGCGGAAGCAGGCCAAGGAGTACGGCGCCGCGAAGGTGGCCGAGGGCGGGCCGGTGGACGGTCTGCGGGTCGTGGTGATCGAGGACGTCGTGACCACGGGAGGCGCGCTTCTGGCCTCGTGCGGACACCTGCGGTCCGTCGGCGCGCAGGTGGAGACGGTGGTCTGCGCCATCGACCGCGAGCAGGGCGGCCGGGAGAACCTGGCGGCCGAGGGACTGCACCTCCGCTCCGCCCTCACGCGCCGGGATCTGGAAGCCGCACTGACGGCGTGAGGCTCGCACCCCACCTGTAGCTAGGGCTGCGCCGGGCTGCTGCTGGCGTTGTACGAGTTCTTGGCGGCGACCACTGCGGCCTGGATGTGCTCGGGGTCGACGCCGTGGACGTTGAGCGGCGGGTGCAGACGCCGGACCAGTTCGGCCTCGATGTCCGACGGCTCGGGATCCTCCGCCCAGGTCAGGCGCAGGTGCTCGTGCATCCACGCGGTCAGCCGTGCCTCGTCCTCGGGCACCAGGACGACCCGGTCGGTCCAGGTCGTCCGGTAGCCCTCGGACACGAGAAGCCCGGCCAACGTGCGGCGCAGGGTCGAGCTGCCCGAACGCCTCAGGTGGTTGCGCAGAATCCGGCCCCGCAGGCTGGTCGCCCGCCCGAGGTAGAGCATGCGCCGCGACGGGTCGCTGTCGTTCGGCGGCCCGGGAAGGTCGGGGAGGACCGAGGGATCAGCCCACCAGGCGTAGACGCCGCTGCCGCGGGCGAGCCGCTTGACGGCGACATCGAGTGCGACCGGCACGCCGGAGAGCAGCCGCAGGGCCTCGTCGAGCCGGGCTTCGTCGGTCGGGAGGTCGGCGGGTCGCGGTTCGGGTCTGGTCACCGGGACCATCCTAGGCGCTTGGTGCGCTCCGTCGCGCAGCCGATGCTAGGTTCGCCGGCATGACGGTGCAGATCACGGCCGGCCAGTTCCACGCGGCCGACGGTGTCGAGGACTGGCGCTGCCTCTACCACGTGGTCTCGGCGTACTTCCGCACCGGCTCGCTGACCAAGGGCATAGCGTTCGTCGATGAGGTCGGCCGGCTCGCCAGTGGCGCGGAGCAGCAGTACGTCAACGTCGATCTGCGTCACGCCGGCGTCACCGTGTCCCTGTTGTCGCGGGACGTCGCGCTGGCCCGGCGCATCTCGGCTGCCGCCAGGGACCTGGACATCCCCGCCGACCCGACCGCCGTGCAGCTCATCAACGTCACCCTCGACGCCCTGGTCGGCGCAGACGTGCTGCCGTTCTGGCGGGCGCTGCTGGGTTACCGCCAGATCGATGACGACTATCTAGCCGACCCGGCGCGCCGGGGTCCGGGCTTCGGGCTGCAGCCGATGGATGCTCCGCGTCCACAACGCAACCGCATGCACCTCGATGTCGCCGTCCCACATGATCAGGCCGAGGCCCGCATCGCCGCCGCGTTGGCCGCGGGTGGCCAGCTGGTCTCTGATACGCACGCACCGAAGTGGTGGGTCTTGGCCGACGCCGAGGGCAACGAGGCGTGCGTCGCCACTTGGGTCGGCCGATGATGGCGGCCCACCCGACGCTTCACGCCGCAATCGACCGTATCGGCGCGTGCAGCGACGGACCTGTCAGGACGGAGCCTGGGCAAGCCTGAGCACGTGTTCGAAGCCGCGTTCCTGCGCGGGCGAATCCACCATTGGCAGGATCAGCGCTGGTATGCCGGCGGAAACCGATCCGCCGTCACCGGCGGGATGATCACCGACCATCACGGTCTGGCCCGGAGCGGCATGGAGGGCTTCGAGGGCGGCGCCCCAGATCCGAGGGTCCGGCTTGACGAAGCCGACCTCGTAGGACAGTACGAACGCATCCACGTAGCCGTCGAGTCCGTGTCGCGCAAAGCATGTGCGGATGTCCCAGCCGACGTTGCTGACGACGCCGATGCGAACACCGCTGTCACGCAGTGCGGACAGGGTGGCGACGGTGTCGGCGTACGGCACGATCGCTTCGGCGTGTGTTTCGTGCAAGACCGATGCCAGCGCCCGGTCCACGCCCGGAATCTGTTCCAGCACGGCGAGGATCGCCCGATCCCAGACTCGCGGATCAAGATCTCGGGCGATGTGGGCCGGATCCGTGGCCGTCTCCCGCAACAGTTCCGCGAAGTCGCCAGCAATACGGTGCGCCTCGCCGGCAGCCAATGTCCGGTCGATCGATGCCGCCGCGCTGCCCACCCAGCGCTCCGAGTCTCTGGCGAACAGGGTCCAGGCGAAGTCGAACAGTACTGTCGTCACGGGCTTGGCGATCATCACGCATCACCCTAGATCAACACGACGAGTTCTGTGAGCGGCCACACTTACGGCATGACGACGACGATCGTGCCGATAGCCCTTGGCCATCCAGCGTTCGACCAGGTAGCTGCTCTGTTCGACGACTACCGGGCGCACTACGGCCAACCGTCGGCCCCAGAGATCACCCGCTCCTGGCTGCACGACCAAATCGCACAACACCGGTTCTCCGCCGCTGCCGCCATCCGAGGTGATGACGTTCGCGGCTTCGTCACCGTCACGATCACGCCGGCATCGCTCATGCTGGGCACCTCATGGTCGATCCGCGACCTCTACGTGGCCCCGCACCATCGCCGTAGCGGTGTCGCGAACGCCCTGCTCCAGCACGTCATCCGCAACGCCCGTGCCGCTGGCGCGCATCGCGTGTCACTCCAGACGGAGACCGACAACACCGCTGCCCTGACGCTCTACACCGACATCGGCTTCCAGCCCGTCACCGGCCTGACGTTACTCAACCTCACCCTCGATCACACCCGCCAAGATCCAGCAGACAATGCCTAGACCAACCAGTTCCGCCACCCGGTCTCGATCGAGGATGCACAGGGACGCGGTCGCAGACACCTCGAAGCCCTCCACGTCGGGCTCGATGCGAGGCTGAACGCGTGGCTTCCCGATCGCGTACACCTGGACAGCCCTCGGCTGCCAGTCGGCCTGGTAAGCACCGTGGACGCGACGTTCCGGTGACGCCCGTATGACTCTGGTGTCGGCGTTCGTACCGATCTGGATCCTCACCGCCGCCGGCTACGCGGCCTGTCGCTGGGGCCTGCTGGGCGAGGCGGCGGCGTCGGTGCTCGGCCGGTTCGTGTTCCATCTCGCGATGCCGGCCGCCCTGTTCCTGGCCCTGGCCCGGATGCCGCTGTCCGGGTTCGCCGGCCGTTCGCTGCTCGCCTTCGGGGTGAGCACCGTGGCTGTGATCGGGTTCGGGTGGGTCGGCGCGAGCCGGCTGTTCGGTCGCGAGCCCGGCGAACGGCCGATCTGGGGCATGACCGCCGGGTACGTGAACTCGGCGAACCTCGGCATCCCGATCGCGACGCAGGTTCTCGGCGACGTGTCCTTCCTGGCAGCGGTGGTGCTGTTGCAGGTGCTGGTGGTGACGCCTGTGATCCTGGTCGCGCTGGACCGGCACTGCGACCCGCACGGGCGGGTGAGGGTGCGCCGGATCGCCTCCCTGCCCGTACGCAATCCGGTGATCCTGGCGTCGCTGCTCGGTGTCGCGTGCTCGGCTGCCGGCGTACGTCTGCCGTCGGTGGCCGCCGCGCCGCTCGCCCTGCTGGCGGGCGCCGCGGTCCCGGCCGCCCTGGTCGCGCTCGGCGCGTCGCTGCACCGCACGGCACCGTCGCGGGCCGCCGAACCGGCAGAGCCGGCCGAACCGGCAGAGCTGCCCGGGCCCGCCGAGCTGGCCGTGATCAGCGCGCTGAAGCTCGTCGCGCAGCCGATCGTCGCGTACGCGGCCGGGCTGGCCCTGCACCTGTCCGCGCCGCAGATGCTCGCCGTGGTGGTGTGCGCGGGCCTGCCGACAGCGCAGAACACGTTCATCTTCGCTCAGGAGTACGGCGTCGGCGAGACGGTGGCCAACCGGGCGGTGGTGGCGACCACGACGCTGTCGCTGGCCACAGTGGCCGCGGCGGCGACGCTGCTCGGGTAGCTACCGCCTAAGAGGGGAACCTCCTCCAGTGCCCCTCGGAGACGACTTCGACGGCGCCGTCGGTCACCTTGATGGCCGTCTGGTCGTCGATCGCGTACGCCGGACCCGCGATCTCGGCCGCCCACTTCTCGGCGGCGGCCATGGTGTTGTCCGGTTCGAGGCCCAGGTGCGGGAAGATCGAGAAGTCGACGAGCCCCAGCGTGCGGTCGTCGGGCGCGGACTGCCACTCGACGAAGTCCGCGCCGACCCGTGGGGTCAGCACCATGCTTCCGGCGCTCAACCCCACCCAGACGGTGTCGGGCAGCGACGGCAGGAGATCCGCCAGCCCGGACTGCCGCATCCAGTGAGACAGGTACGTCGCGTCGCCGCCGTGCACGAGCAGGACGTCTGCCTCGCGGACCCAGGGGACCCAGTGCTCCTCGCCGATGCTCGGTAGCGCTGTCAGTTCGAGGACGCCTAGCGACTTCCAGCCCAGGCCGCTCATGGGTAGCGGCGTCTGACCGGTGATGAAGCGCCAGGCCGAGGCTGGTCCGCCCATCGGGTAGGCCGCGGTAGGGATGCAGAGGGCGCTGGATTCGGCGATCGGCTTGCCCAGCAGGTCGACCAGCGCATCGCGGATGCTCGGGTTCTGAACGCCGGCGGATGTGAGAAGAAGCTTCACGCTTGCCTCCTGTGTGTAGCGGTCATGACGCCCTCCCCGGGAGTCGGGAGATCGGGTGCACGGAATACAGACCGGAAGCCAGAACGAAACTCATCGCCGATTCGGATGTGAGACGAGCGGGCGTCGGCGCGAACGACGAGGACGCGGCGTCACTCGCGGATCTCCATGTCTGTCACCAAGCCGCCGTCGAGGCGGTAGACGTGCGTGACGCTGTGGTCGGCGAGCGTCGCTCCGGCTTTGTCGTGGACGACCTGATGAACCGTGACGGCGATGCGGCCGTCGGCCTCCGTGCGGAACGCGATCGGCGTGACGACGGGATCGAGCTGGTCCCACTGCCGGCGCCAGTAGGCACCCACCTGGTCCCGGCCGCGAACAACGCCTCCTTCCCAGCCGTTGGGCCAGGAGACATCCGGCGTCATGGCGGCCAGCAGCGTGGGGATGTCACGTCTGTTGAAGGCCGCGTAGAGGTTACTGAGCAGGGCCTCGGAGGTAGGGCGTCCCGGCACATCCATCCTGCCAGCATGGCCGGTGGACGAGACGTCATGAAGACCTCTTCGCGGTCAGCAGAACGCGCGAGCGTCCGAGGTCTCCGTCGATCCGCGCAACGGGCAGCTCGACGGATGGGAACAGATTTCGACTGCGCCGACGCGGGGGAGCGGCGGGCCGTCCGCGATGCTGGGACCGTGGAGTACGTGTCCAGAGTGCCTCGACCGCCGCTGGACGGGCTCGTCGACGACCTCTACTACCTGGCGGGTACGCCCCCGTACCCCCGTTTGACGCTGCCGCCGATGCCGGCGGCGCTGTTCATCGTCAACCTCGGGGCGCCGTTCCGGATCCGCGGCGGCGCCGACATCGAGACGGTCGAGTACGCCGACGGCTGCGTGATCACCACGCCCACCCGGGCGTTCGAGTTCGGCTACCCATCCCCGACCCTGTCCGTCGGCGTACACGTGAAGCCCTGGGGTTTGGCGCCGCTCCTGCCGATGCCCGCGGCCGAGCTGTGCGACCGGCCGGTGACGCTGGAGCAGGTGTGGGGCCGGCCCGCGGTCGCCGAGCTGCGCGACCGGCTGGCCGCGGCGGACGGACCGCACGAGATGCTGACGCTGCTCGAAGAGGAGCTGATGCGGCGGCTGTCCGAGACCGCCGGGCTGGGGCTGGTCCGCCATACGAGCGGCGTCATCGCGGCGACCAGCGGTGCGGTGCCGATCGGCGACCTGAGAACGGCGGCCGGGGTCAGCAGCACCCATCTGGCGCAGCGGTTCAAGGCACTCGTCGGCGTCACGCCGAAGCGGCTCGCCCGCACGTACCGCTTCGCGGCCACCGTGTTCGCGATCGACCCCGCCGAACCTGTCGACTGGGGCGAGCTCGCCAATGGGGCGGGCTACTTCGACCAGGCCCACTTCGGTCACGAGTTCCGGGCGTTCACCGGGCTCACACCGACCCGGTACATCGAGGTCCGGCGGCGGTTCCTGCGCGAACACCCCGGCCACGCGATGGACGGCTGGCCGCTGCCGACCGATTGATTTCGTACAAGAACGGCAGCTCACGAGACGCTAACTTGGGGACACCCAAGGAAGAGGAGAGCCGGCGTGGGCACTGTGGTCCTGTACAGCTCGGTGTCGGTGGACGGCTTCGTCGCAGACGAGAACGACCAGCCGGGACCGCTGTTCGACTGGTTGACGAGCGGTGACGTCCCGTTGGACGACAGCGGCGCGTTGAAGGTGTCGCAGACGTCCTACGACTACATCCGGCCGTACTGGGACCGGATCGCTGTGACAGTCGTCGGCCGGCACGTCTTCGACCTGACGGACGGCTGGAACGGGACGCCGCCGAGTGGGATCGACCACGTGGTCGTCGTGACGCACCGGCCGGCGCCCGAGGGTTGGGACGCCGAGGCGCCGTTCCACTTCGTGGACGGCGTCGAGGCGGCCGTGGCCAAGGCGCAGGAACTCGCCGGTGAGCGCGTCGTCGAGGTCGCCGCCGGCGACGTCGGAGGCCAGGTGCTCGCCGCGGGCCTGGTCGACGAGGTACGCATGGACGTCGTACCTGTGGTGTTCGGGTCCGGCAAACGCTACTTCGGGCCGGTCGACGCGCAGCACCTGCTGGAGGATCCGGACGTGGTGATCCAGGGCGATCGGGTGCTTCACCTGCGCTACCGGGTGCGCCGATGACCGACCCGTGGGCTGCCCTTCCGGTCCACTGCGATCGGTGATCCAAGATCGGAACGCGGTCAGAGCAGTGCGAGTTGACCGGGGATCGGCTCGTCGTCGAGGCGAGCACCGAGCTGCCACAGCCGGAGCTGATCGTCCTCATGATGGCGGGTGAGCCATCGGCCTGGCTGGTGTGAGGGGTGGACGGCTGCGGATCCGTGGTGGTGCGGGTAGCGCACCTGGGAGCGGCAACGGAGGCTGAGCGCCGACAGCATCAGGTGACCCTCGGCGTCGTTCGGCAGGTCTTCGGTGTTCACAGTGGCGAGGATCAGGTCCTCGCTCAGGAACACCGCACGGTCCACGTGTCGGCAGCCCGCGAGGCCCGGTGGCGCGCCCGGCAGATCCTCCAGGTGCCGTGCTGTGATCACGGCGTCGGAGGCGACGTCGCGGACGGACAGGTAGCCGTCGGGTGTCAGGGTCAGATAGCGGCTGCCGGCCGGGCTGAAACCGGCGAGATCGCCACCGGCCAGCGGCCGTGACACGATGCGCTCGCCGTCCAGCCTGATCAGCATGGCGCGTGACCGGTAAGGGTCGAGCAGCGTCAAGCCGGTCCAGACGCCATCGGGTGCGTGCAGGAACCAGGCGGCCTCGGGACCTGGGAGCGGCATGCGATGGAACTCCGCGCCGCTCACACCGTTGACGGCGACGAGTTCCCCGGTGCCGGCCAGGCGGACCCAGAGGACGTGGTCACCGTCGAGGTGGAAGTCGGCGCCGGCGCTGCTGCCGAACCGATCCCAGCTGCTGCGCCACCGAACCACGCCGTGGTGGTCGAGCACGACGATCTGTTGCTTGTCGCCCGCCGCGACGAGTCGGCGGGTGGCACTGACCTTCATCCGCGGGTCGTCGAGAGGCACCGCAAGTCGCGCCACGTGACGCAGTTCGTGGTCGAACAGGTTCACCGCCGTACTGTCACGCTCCGTGCCCACCCAGCCGAGGTCTGTTGCCTGCGTGACATGCCGAATGCCGGGAAGCCGCACCTGGCTGATCAAGCGGGGTCGCATCGCGGCAGCATAGAGCCACTTCGGCGAGCCCGTCGGGGCCGCCCGCACGGCATACCGCGCCCGTCGGACTCGGTTCAGCGGGGTCCCAGCCCGGTGCGCCCGTCGATCAGCTCGCGCGCGGCGTCCAGGTGCCCGGCATGCCGGGCGGTCTCCTCGATGACGTGCAGAATGATCCGTCGCAGGTCGGTGGTCTGCGACGCCAGCGTCTCGTCCGGATGCCGGCTGACGGGTGCCGCCGACAATGGGGACGCGGCGATGATCGCGTCGGAGATGTCGCACTGGTCGCGATAGAAGCCGAAGACCTGAGACGGCGATCGGGTCGTGCGCAGTGGCGTGTTCTCGTCCGGCCAGGGCAACGGCTCTACGGAACCACGGAAGACCTCCTGGAACCAGTGGCGCTCCGCATGCCCGAGGTGCTCCACCAGCCCGAGCGGCGACCATCCGGAGGGCAGGACAGGCATTCGCAGCGAGGCCAGGTCCAGGTCCGCCAGGATGGCCCGGATGCTGACACGCTGATATTCCAGGAACTCACACAGCGCGGCCTTCTCCATGTCGAGCTTCATCACGCCCGCAGGCTAGCGGCCGGCACCGACAGTTTGCCGACGTCACCCGGCGGCTGTTCGACGCCGGCGCGGAGGTCGCCTGGCTGGAGGCCGGCGGCGAGGACTCGTGGCGGGTCTACGAGCGCGTCGGCTACCGGCCCGCCGGTCAACGGCTCTACATCGCGATGGACTGAGGACGGAGGAGCCCGGGTCGGTTCCGGCGAGCCGGACCCGGGCCACCTCTGCGGGAGGCACGAGGTCACGCCGGCCGTGTGCTGCTGCGACACCGCATCCCGCCGCCGAGGCCTTCGAGGCCGATCGGGGACCGTCAACGCCGTGCTTGTCGCGGACGTTCCGGGTACACCTGGGCGGTGATCCTCATTCAGCGGGTCCGCGTCCGGTGGACCGCCGACGCCCGCGACGCGCCCGCGGCGAACGCCCGCCGCGGCCTCGTCCGGGCGGTGCCGCCGCCCCGGCCGCTACCGGACGCCGAGGTGGTCGTCCACGACGTGCTCGCCGACCAGGCGGTCGGCTACCAACACCGGGAAGGGGTACGCGCCGGAGGCGTCGCGTTGGCCCGCGAGGTCGGACTGTGGCTCGGGCACGATCGGGCGTCGGTCGTCGTGGACCGGCTGCCCGGGTCGGCGGCGTTCCCGCGTGCGCCGGCGTCGGCGCGGTTGTTCACGCTCGCGCCCGGGCAGGTCGGCCGCTACCGGGCCAACTTCCGGTTCACCGGGTGCGCGTGCAACCCGAGCTGGTACTACGAGGAATGGCTGGTGCACGTCGGTCACGGCACGGCGGCACCATTCGGGTACGGCGAGCCGGACCGCGACGCCGACCACCGTGTCCGGTTGTACGGCGGTGCGGTCGCGCGGCTGCGAGACCGAGCCTGACTGGAGCTCGACCGGTAGCGCCTCGTGGCGCGCGCCCGGGTCGGCCGCTGCCAGGTCGAAAAGCCAGGAGTAGCCACCGCTCGGCTCTGCAGGCACCATGGCAGCTTGCCGTCCCCGCCCGGTCGGGAAGCAGCGGGAGACGTAGTCGTCCCGAGAGAGAAGGTGGAGTCGTGGGCATCGCGTGGCGGCACTCCCCGGAAAGGCTGATCGCGCTGCTACGCCGGCACGGCCAGGATCCGGAGCGGGTGGACGACGTCGGCGCGTCGTGGACGGCGTTCTGCGAGTTCCTGAACCAGCCGGTCGACGGACTGGAACCAGGGCCGGACAGCGACGCCGACGGCTTCGTCGTCCAGTGGGGGCGATACAGCTGGCACGACCGGCTCCCGAGCCTGAGCTTCACCCGGCAGTTCGCCGTCGACGTGCGCGAGCACTGGAGCGAGACGGACTGGTACCAGCCGGAGTACTGGCAGGTGAGTCTGGACCTGGTGTTCCCGGACGCGCCCGCACTCGCCGACCTCGACCGGCTCAACGTGCAGGACACCGGCTTCGATTTCAGCCGGCCCGGCCCCGAACGGGACCGCGCGATCGGCGAAGCCGAATGGGAGCTGCGGCACTACCCGACACTGCGGGCACTGTGGTCGAGTACTCCCGCGCGCAGCGCCGTCACGCTGGACCGGGCGGACTGAGCCGCCGCAGGCGGTCACCCGGCCGCTTGCGACGTCCGCGCGGTGTCACGAACGCGGCGTCCGATCCCCGCCGGACAGTCGGCCCGTTGTCGACCAGGCTTTCCACCATGAACAACGCACTTGACGGCAAGGTAGCTCTGGTCACCGGTGGTGGCCGTGGCATCGGCGCGGCGGTGGCTCTGCGCCTGGCCGAGGACGGCGCCGACGTGGCGCTGACGTTCCAGCAGAATCAGCGGCGCGCCGACGACGTGGTGGAGCAGATCAAGGCCGTGGGACGGCGGGCGATCGCCGTGCGGGCCGACAGCGCCGATCCGGCAGCGGTGACCGCGGCGGTGGACCGGGCGGCCGGTGAGCTGGGCCGGTTGGACGTCCTGGTCAACAACGCCGGCGCGTTCCTGCTCGGGCCGCTGGAGCAGTTGAGTCTCGACGAGTTCGAGCAGACGGTGGCGGTGAACGTCCGGGCGCCGTTCGTCGCCTCGCAGGCCGCGGTGCGCCACATGTCGGCGGGCGGACGGATCGTCAACATCGGCAGCAACGTGGCCGAGCGAGCGGTCTTCCCGGGCTTCTCGCTGTACGCGATGAGCAAGACCGCCCTGATCGGGCTGACCAAGGCGCTCGGGCGCGAGCTCGGCGGTCGAGCGATCACCGTGAACCTGGTGAACCCCGGTGCCACGGACACCGAGCTGAACCCGGCCGACGGGCCGAACGCGGACACAATCAACGGGTTCACGGCCCTCGGCCACTACGCGCAGCCGGCCGACGTGGCCGCCGCGGTGGCGTTCCTGGCCGGCCCGGACGGGCGTTACGTCACGGGCGCGACGGTGAACGTCGACGGCGGATTCACCATCTGAGCGGCTCCCTTCCCGGCACACGGCCGCGGCCCGTCCCCGCTCGCCTCACTGGGGACGGGCCGCACCTGTCGGAGGCGGTAGCTAGGCTGTTCCGGTGCGGAGGGCGGCGTACCGGGGTGACCGTCGTGGCTGACGCGGACGACGTCCGCCGGGTGGCGCTGTCGCTGCCGCACGTGGTCGAGATCGACAGCGACGGCTTCGACTTCCGGGTCTCCGGCAAGGGGTTCGTCTGGTCGTATCCCGAGCGCACGCCCGGTAGGCCGCGACGTATCCGCACCGACGTCGCCGTGCTGTACGTGGGCGACGAGGCGGAGAAGCAGGCGTTGCTCCTCGGCGAGCCCGACCTGTTCTTCACCACGCCCGCGTACGACGGGTCACCCCTGGTCATGCTGCGGCTGGCGCACGTCGGCGTCGAGCGGCTGACGGAACTGGTCACCGACGCGTGGCGGATGCGTGCCCCCGACTCGTTGACCGGTGACCCGGACGAGGGCGCCGGCGCGTGACGCCGGCCGTGTCGACGACGAGCCGCCGCCGGCCGCCCGCTATCCGTCGAGGAGCTGCTCCCGGAGGATGTCCGCGTGCCCGCAGTGCTGGGCGAGTTCGCGCAGGACGTGGAGATACACCCAGCGCAGCGGAAGCGGGCCCCGCCGGTGGCCGGTGAGGATGTCGTCCAGACCCAGTGTGGAGGTCGCCCGGCGTGACGCGTCGCGGGCGTCGCGGTATGCCCGCCGGACGCCTGCGATCGTGTCGCCGTCGTCGAGGAGGAACGAGTCCTCCGACCGCTCGGGGATGCCGATCTCGGTGCGCGACCGGCCCGTGACGGCCTCGTCGAACCAGACCTTCTCGACGAAGGTCGCGTGCTTCACCAGACCCAGCAGCGTGGTCCGGGACGCCACCAACGATCGGCGTGCCTGCTCCTCGGTCAGCCCGTCCAGGCAGCGGTCGAGCGCGTCGCGGTGCTCGTCGAGAAACGCCTCGAACTGGGCCTGCGCCGGCTGCGCGACGACCTCGGCGGAAAAGGTGGGCGGGAAGGACGGCATGGACGGAGCATTCCAGATCGACGCCCGCCGCCGGCGGACGAACGCCGGACCGGTGTCGCCGGTGCCCTCGTGCGGCCGGAGGAGCGCAGGGCGTCTCAGGCGGGTCGCTGACGTGCCGCGACGATCTCGGCATGGTGGGCGACCGCCCAGTCGGCCAGCGCGGAGAGCGGCTCCAGAAGGCTGACACCGAGTGGCGTCAGCCGGTACTCGACGCTCGGCGGCACCGTCGGAAACACCTCACGTTCGACCAGGCCGTCGCTTTCCAGCGCGCGCAGTGTCCGGGTGAGCATGCGCGGGCTGATGCCCTCGACGGCCCGGTGCAACTCGTTGAACCGGTACGGATGCCGGCCGAGCAGGGTGATCAGCAGCAGCGCCCACTTGTCGCTCATCCGCCGCAGCAGGTCGGTGACCGGACAGCGATCGTACTCGCCGACCGGAACCGGCGTGGGCAGCCGATGATCGTGCAGCGAGGCACTCACATCGGTGTTATCAGTGGACATGAAAGTGCCTTCTTCCGCCTCCGCCGACCTGCTGCCCAGGATGAGGCAGGCCGATGAGCAGGACGACAAGGGGGCGACGTGGGCGTCGTGGTGGTCAGTGGCGGCACGAACGGCATGGGACGTGCGTTCGCCCTGGGGCGGGCCGAACGTGGCGACCGCGTCCTGGTGCTCGGCCGCAACCGTGAACGTGGCGAGACGATTGCCGGCGGCCTGATCGCCTTCCTTCCCGTCGATCTGTCCAGCATGGCCGAGACGCGGCAGGCCGTCGAGCACATCCTCGGCGAGCACCAGGTCGTGGACGCGTTGGCGCTGTTCGCCAATGCGGTGGCACCGCGTCGCGTCGTGACCGTGGAGGGCCTGGAGCGTACGTTCGCGCTCTACTACGTCAGTCGCTATCTGCTCAGTTTCGGTCTGCGTCCGGCCCTGGACCGGGCGACCGCGCCGGTGATCGTGAACGTCGCCGGAGTCGGCGTCACGAAGGGCGGGGTGAGATGGGCCGATCCGCAGATGACGGCGGGCTGGTCGGCCGTCGCCGCGCAGTTGCAGGCCGGTAGGGCCAACGACCTGCTCGGCGTTGGCTTCGCCCAGCGGTCCGGTAGCCGCGCCCGATACGTGCTCTACCACCCCGGGTTCACCAGGAGCGGTGACCGTAGCGCGCTTCCGATCGTGGTCCGGGGGCTGCTGGCGGTGGCGGCGGCGGTCGCCGCCCGGTCCGTCGCGGACGCGGTGGCGCCGATTCACCGGTTCCTGGACGTGCCGCCGACCGCGCCGATGACCGCCGTCGACCGGGGTAAGCCACTTCCGCCCGATTTCCCGACCCTCGACCCCCATGACGCCGAGCGGTTGATGGACCTCACAGAGAGGCTCCTGCGGTGAGCGGTGCATGCGCGTCGCGCCGACGCTACGGCTGGAAGTACTCGGACATCATGTCGCCGACCCACTCCGGCTGCCGGACGTCGGCGGGGACGAATTCCTTCAGCACCGGCTTCAGGTCGATGACGGGCGTGCCGGACACCGCGTCGAGGCCCACCACCGTCAGCTCGCGGCCTTCGACGGACTCGATCCGGCAGCAGGTCACGCCGATGCGGTTCGGCCGGCGGGGGCCGCGACCGGCGAACACGCCCATCGGCGGCAGGTCGGTTCGGCCCCGGTAGGGGCGGGGCTCCCGGAAGTCGCCGCCGTCCGGGAACCGGTCGAAGACGAAGAAGACCTCCACGTGGGAGAACTTCTCCAGGCCCTGGAGGCACGCCTCGCCGAAGCGCTCGTCGACGACGATCGTGCTGCGGACGGCACCCCAGTTGTCGCTGTGCTGGATGTCCGTCCGGTCGTTGCGGACCGTACCGATGGAAGTGATCTCGAAGTTGCGCATGATCGGATTCTCCGTTCCGTGGTGGCCGGTCAGGCGGCGAGCAGCAGGGCGCTGATCACCAGCATCACCAGGGCGGTGGCGCCGTGAACGCCGTAGACGGCGGTCGCGGGGCCGTTGCTGCGGCGCACGATCAGCGCGTCTCCGACTGGTATGCCGGTGGCGGCGAGCATGAACCAGCCCAGCAGATGGGGTGTCGCGCCGGCTACCAGGATGAGGATGAAGACGCCCGAGGCGATGTCGCGTACGGCCTTGACGGTCAGCCAGGCCCGGAAGGTCGGGTCCTCGGTCGGCGTGTCGGGGATGCCGAAGCCGGTGGCGCCCTGCGGTGCCCGGAAGGCGAGCACTCCCATGAGGACGCAGCCCGCGCCGATCAGCCCGGCGAGCACTGTGGCGACTGTGGTGAGCATGGATGGTGTCCCATCGGTGACGGCGGGCGGATGGTGGCTAGCGACGCTAGCGGTGAGAGCGACGATAGGTTGCCGTAGACAGGATGTCTAGCGCTGCTAGGATCCGGTCATGTCCGCCATCAGCGAGCGCCGCGAACGTGAACGGGCGCAGCGTCATCGATTGATCGTCGCCACCGCGCGCGAGCTGGCCGAGACCGAAGGCTGGGAGGCGGTCACCACCAGGCGGCTGGCGGACCGGGTCGAGTACAGCCAGCCCGTGCTCTACAGCCACTTCAACGGCAAGGACGCCATCGTCGCCGCCGTCGCCCTGGACGGGTTCACCGAACTCGCCACCCACCTGAGCCGGGCGCGGCAGGCCGCGCCCGATCCCGGGCAGTCGCTGCGCGCCGTCTGCCACGCCTACCTGGACTTCGCGACCGAGCGGCCGGCCCTGTACGACGCCATGTTCGTCCTGCCCACCGAACTGCGGTTCGCCAGCGCCGAGACCCCGCCGCCGCTGCGAGCCTGCTTCGACGAGTTCGTCAGCTGCTTCGGCCCCGGAGACGAGCGGCGGGAGCTGTCTGCGGAGGTCCTCTGGAGCGCGCTGCACGGCATCACGGTGCTGTCCCGCAGCGGCCGTGTCCCGGCGGGTGGGCAGGAGGAGCGACTCGACTTCCTCGTCGCCCGGTTCGGGACAGCCGAGGACGGGGCCGCTGGCCTAGGATCGTGATCATGGACGTTCTCCGATACGCGGCGTTCACCGCCGACCCCGCCGGCGGCAACCCGGCCGGTGTCGTCCTGGACGCCACCGGCGCGGGCGACGCGGAGATGCAGCAGGTGGCGGCCGAGGTCGGCTATTCCGAGACGGCGTTCCTCGTGTCCGCGGGCGGGGACGGGCGGTTCACGGTGCGCTACTTCAGCCCGAAGGCGGAGGTGCCGTTCTGCGGCCACGCGACGATCGCGTCGGCGGTCGCCTACGCGCAGCGGCACGGCCCCGGCGTGCTGCACCTGGACACCCGCGCCGGGCTGGTCGAGGTCGCGACGAGCGTGCAGGCCGACGGCACCACGACCGCTACGCTGACCAGCGTCGCGCCGCGCACCGTACCCCTGAGTGCCGGCGACCTGGCGGCGCTGCTCGCCGCACTGCGCTGGTCGGCGGACGATCTCGACGCGACGCTGCCGCCGCGTGTCGCGTACGCCGGGGCCTGGCATCCGATCGTGGCCGCCGCGACCCGGCAGCGCCTGGCGGACCTGGACTACGACATGGCGGCGCTGAGCGCGCTGATGGCCGAGCGGGACTGGACGACGATCGACCTGGTGCACCGGGAGTCCCCGCTGGTGTTCCACGCCCGCAACCCGTTCCCGCCCGGCGGCGTGGTCGAGGACGCCGCGACCGGCGCGGCGGCCGCCGCGTTCGGCGGTTACCTGCGCGAGCTGGGCCTGGTGCACCCGCCCGCGACGGTCACCGTGCGGCAGGGCGAGGACATGGGCCGTCCGAGCCTGCTCACCGTCGGCATCCCCGCCGGGCCGGGCGCCGGGATCGCGGTGACCGGCACCGCCGTGCCCATCCTGGAGGACGCCGATCCGCCGAGTCCGCTTCCGCACTGAAACGCAGGGCGCACGACGTCGGATCCGGGGCGGCTCGTTCGTAGTACGGGTGAGAGGCGGCCGGACCGGGCCGCCCGGACAAGGGAGTCATGGCATGCCGCGGTACCTGATCTCGTTCAACGACGGCGCGATGGACCACATCCCCGCCGAGGAGATCCCCCAGGTGGGCAAGGACGCGCACGCGGTCATCCAGGAGGCCGTGAACGCGGGCGTGTTCGTGTACGGCACCGGGCTCGAACGCCAGCAGGCGAGCATCGTGGGCACGGACGGGGTGGTCACCGACGGGCCGTTCCCGGAGACCAAGGAGGTCATCGGCGGGTTCGTGGTCCTCGACGTGGCCTCACGCGACGAGGCGCTGAGGTGGGCCGCCAAGATCGCCGTCTCCTGCCGCTGCGCGCAGGAGGTCCGGGAGATCATGCCCGACCCCGAGACGGAGGCGATGCTCCGCGCGGCGGGCCGCTGACGGGTCCGATGTCGACGCGGTGACGGATGGGCGTGGCACCCGGACGGCGGCCACGCCCACCATGATCGCTAGCCTCGTGCGGTGAAACGTGAACTCGCCGCACTGTCCCTGCTGTTCGTCATCTCCGCCTGTGCACCAGCGGAACCAGCGCCGTCGTCGTCCGCCGCGGCGTCCTCGGCCGCTCCGCAGGCCGGCTCGACCGCGCCCGCGGACAAGGTCGCGGCCGGCGCGTGCAACATGGCGGCCCGGGTGGTCGAGCAGCAGGACGTCAAGTTCACCTCGAACTCGCCGATCGCCATGCGCGCCCGCAAGGCGGCCGACCCGGGCGTCCGGGACGCCGGTGAGCGACTGGCGGTGGCGGCGAAGGAGTCCGGGGACATGTTCATCCGCAACGACCCGAACGCGGACACCGCCCCGGTCGACGCGCACATGGCCGAGGCGCAGCGCGGGCTCCTCACCGCGTGCACGGCGCTGTTCGGCCCGCAGCCGTGGCCGTTCGCCCCGTCGCCGGCGACGACCAGCTGAGCCGGGTGGTGCGCGGCGGTCGATCAGGTCGCGGGCAGACCGGGATGACGGGCCGAGCGCGGCTACGAAAACCGGTTGGCGTTCCCGGCGAGCGCTGTTAGCTTTCCGGTGGCCGTGCCGGAGGACGAGGGAGGTGGTACCCGTGACCGCAGTAACGACATGGGTGCTCCCCTCGGGGGTCACGGCCGGGCGATAGGTCGTCCGGGAGCGCCGTCGCACTCCCGAAAGGCACGACCATGCGCTTCACCTCCGAACAGCACCTCGCCGACGGCGTCCGCGAGCGTACGTTCACCCTCGGCGGGATCCCCGGCCTCCTGTGGACGCCCGCATCCACGTCCGAGCCGGCCCCGCTGATCCTGCTCGGTCACCCCGGCGGCCTGCGCCGGATGTATCCCCGCCTGGTGGCCCGGGCGGAGGGCTGCGTCGCGCAGGGCTTCGCCGCGGCCACCATCGAGCTTCCCGGTAGCGGCGACCGCCCCGCGTCCGCCGCCGCCGAGCAGGCCCGCGCCGACCTGCGCCGAGCCCTGGCGGCCGGTGAGCCGGTCGCCGACGAGGTCGTCGACCGACTCGTCCTGCCGCTCGTCGAGAAGGCGGTCCCGGAGTGGCGGGCCACCCTCGACGCCCTGCTCGCGCTGCCCGAGGTCGGAGGGCCGGTCGGGTACGCCGGCGGGGTGATCTCGATCGGCGTACGGCTGGCGGTGGTCGAACCCCGCATCGTGGCCGCGCTCCTGTTCGCCGGGAGCTTCGTGCCGCGCGCCATCGTCGAGGAGGCCCGGCGGGTCACCATCCCGCTGCACGTCCTGCTGCAGTGGGACGACGAGGGCAACGACCGGCAGATGGCGCTGGACCTGTTCGACGCCTTCGGCTCGGCGGAGAAGACGCTGCACGCCAACATGGGCGGGCACACGGGCGTACCGCATTTCGAGGGGGAGCCGGCGAACCGGTTCTTCGCCCGCCACATGCGGACGCCGCCGAACTCATAGGGTGGACACATGGCGCCCGTGACCGGACTGGACCACGTCGTCATCGCCGTGTCCGACTGGCGGGCCGCCACCGACTTCTATCGCGACGTCGTCGGCGCCGAGGTGATCGGCGTCGGCGGCGCCCGCGTCGCGTTCCGGATCGGCCCCCAGCAGTTGAGCGTGCACGGGCCGGGTCTAGACCTCGGCGGCAACGTGGCCCGCGTCCCGGTCCTCCCGGGCAACAGCGACGTCTGCTTCGTCTGGGCGGGGCCGATCGAGGAGGCGGTGGCGCACCTGCGGCGGCACGGCGTCGACGTGGAGACGGGACCGGTGCGGCGGGTCGGCGCCGGCGGCGCCGGGACCAGCGTCTACTTCCGCGACCCGGACGGAAGCCTGCTGGAGTTCATCTCCTACCAGGAGTCCTCGCGGCAGCCGTAGGTGGTCCTACCAGCTCGCGGTCCAGCTGTACCAGGGGCCGCCGAGATGCTTGAAGCGCGGAGCCTCGAACTCCTCGGTCGCCAGGTCCGCGGTGGGGCCCTGGGGCAGGTAGGCGAATCCGGCGTCGTCCAGCATGGATCCGTTGGTCTCGTACAGCACCACTCCGCCGGGGACGGCGTAGGCCGAGGTGATGAAGTAGGCGCCGATGCGGTGCGGCACCGGCACGGGTGACCACTCGGCGTCCTCCGGCCCTGCCGCGGGCAGGGCGGCGATCACCCGGTCGAACGCGCCACGGCTCATCGCCCAACGGGCCTGGAACGGCGCTCCGGCGACGAGCAGCGCCGCCGTGAGCACGACGATCACCGGGGCGGTCAGGAACCGCCAGGACCAGCGGCGGCGCTCCGCCACGAAGAAGCCCACCAGGACGACCCAGCCCAGACCGGCCACGGCGAGCAGGAAGACCACGCCGAGCATCAGGAGGAAGACGAAGCCGGGGACGCTGACCGCCCAGAGCAGACAGACCGCGGTGATCGCCACCCCGATGTGCAGAACCCGCCACGCGTTCACCGTCCAGCGGTCGGCCCGCGGGCCCTCGCCGGTGACCACCCGGTCCGTGCGGCTTTGGTGCGTCACGAGGACCCGCCCACCGGCGACGCCCAGGTGGGGCGGCGGATCAGGCAGAACGGGTGGCCCGCGGGGTCGGCGTACACGTGGTCGCCCGGCAACCGCCGCGCGCCCAGCGCGAGTACCGCCGCACCCGCCGCGTCCTGGTCGTCGACCATCACGTCCAGGTGCATCTGCTGCGGCACCGCCGGATCCGGCCACGTCGACGGCGTCAGCCCGGGGGCGCGCTGGAACGCCAGTCCGGACGCCGCCGTACTCGCCGACACGACGGCGAAGTCGTCGTCCGCCTACGTGATCGGGTCGCCGAGGACCTCGCTCCAGAACCGCGCCTCGGACATCGGATCCGGGCAGTCGACGATCAGGTGGTGGAGCCGCCCGAGCGGCATCGCGATCACCTCGTCAGCTCAGCCGCAGGTCGTGCTCGTCGAGCGCGGCCTCGATGACGCCCAGCGCCTTCGGCCCCATGCCGTGCAGCCGTGCGAGCTCCGCGCGCGGCACCCCGGCGAGCCGGCGCAGCGTGGTGTAGCCGGCGGCGGTCAGCGCTCTCGTGGCCGGTGCGCCGACCTTCGGCAGGCGGTCCAGGGACGACGTCATCGCCCGATGCTAGACCGCTAGGACCAGACCCGATGTCCCTCCGAGCGCCCGGCCGCCCCGGACGCGAAATCGTCGCCTTCATGTGGCCCTCAGGGCGGACTCGGGGAGAAGGCCCGATGGGCATATCGGGGCGTTTCCGTATAGGACTCGGGTGGGACGCCGCTGAAGAATCGACGAGTATCCACACACCGGGAGGTACCGTGTTCCGACGTACCGTGGCCGTCGCTCTGGCCGCGCTCACCGTCCTGGCGGGACTGCCCGGCGCGGCGCGCGCCGATGGTCCGCCGCAGCGGCTCATCTGGGGCGAGTGCGCCGACGACCTGCCGAACGTCCCGCCGGACGAGCGCGTGCGATGCGCCCGGCTCCGCGTGCCGGTGGACTGGGCCCGGCCGAACGGCCCGACGTTCGAACTCGCCGTGGCACGTCGGCTCGCGCGAGCGCCGAGCGGCGGGTGGGCACGCTGGTCTTCGGGCCGGGCGGCCCCGGCGACTCGGGGGTGGAGCGCATCCGCAAGGGCGATCGGTTCAGCGGCGAGTTGCTGGACCGGTTCGACCTGGTCAGCTTCGACCCGCGCGCCGTGGCCCGCACCGCCGCGTCCGTCTGCACGCCGGATCCGGCGCTGCGCAAGCCGCCCGTCCCGCTGACCGGTCAGGCCGACTTCGACGCCGCGGTGGCCTACAACAGGGCCCTGTGGAGCAGGTGCCGCCCGACCAGCCCGGTGTTCGACCACGCCGACACGCTCAGCACCGTCCGTGACCTCGACGGGTTGCGGCGGGCGCTGGGGGAGCGGCGGCTGTCCTTCCACGGCAGCTCGTACGGCACACTGCTGGGCCAGCAGTACGCCGAGCGGTATCCCGGCCACGTGCGGGCCGTCGTGCTGGAAGGCGTGTTCGACCACAGTCTCGACGTGCGGTCCTTCGTGCGGACACAGGCCGCCGCGTTGCAGGACTCGTTCGACGAGTTCGTGTCCTGGTGCGACAGGTCGGCGGACTGTGTGCTCCACGAACGGGACGTGCGGTCGGTGTGGGCGCGGGTGCTGGCCCGCGCGGACCGTGGCGGGTACGCGCCCCGTACCGCCTTCGACGTCACCGCCGTGGCACTCGGCCTGCTCGCCGGCCCGCGCTGGCCGCAACTGGCCGCGACCGTGCGGGACATGGACGCCGGCACGCCGCCACCGGAGGTGAACCTCCCGCTCTCGGTCGCGGCGTTCTGCGCGGACTGGCCGGCGCGGGTGCGCGACTACACCGACTACGCCGGCCTGGTCCGGGACGCCGTGGCCGTCGCCCCGGACGTCCGGTACGGCGCCGGTCTGCTGGCCGTGCAGACCTGCCTGGGCTGGCCGTCCCCGGTCCGCAACCCGCCGCGCGCGCTGAACGTGCACACCCGCATGCCGCTGCTGCTGCTCAACGCGCGGCACGATCCGCGCACCGGCTACGCCTGGGCGGAGAACGTCGCCCGGCAGTTGGGCCGGCACGGACGTCTGGTCACCTACGAGGGCTGGGGCCACGGCACCTACCAGCGCACCGCCTGCACGGAGGCGGTGGTGGACAGGTACCTCGTCGACCTGACGGTGCCCGCCCCCGGCACGCGATGCCCGGCGAGCTGACCCGGCGCGCCGCTAGAGCGCCGGTCCCGGGTCCGACGCGCCGGCGAGCGTACGGGCCGCCGGGCGCCGGTGCGGCAGCGCCGCCAGGCCCAGCACGAGCAGCAGCAGGACTGTGCCGAGCAGGAACGGCAGTGACAGGGCGGGCTGGCCGAGCCACTCCCACGGCACGTGCCAGCGCGGGTGCGGCTCGTCCAGGTGGTGCGTCAGCATCAGCGGCGCGCCGAGCAGGATCGGCGCGGCCCAGAACACCATCGCGACGCCGTACAGGATCTTCGCGGGCCCCTGCATCAGCGGGCGCCGTCCCTCGGTGCGCCGGCTGGCCCAGCCGAACAGCACCCAGCCGCCGGCAAGGCCCAGCACGAAGCCGAGCAGCCCGGCGGGGTAGGCGGTGCCGGGGGTGGCGCGACTGAGGGTGACGTTCGTCGAGCCGTCGGCGGTGAGTTCCACGGCGAGGATGTGGTCGCCGCGTTCGGCGTACACCGTGATGTCGGAGGGGATGGACGCCGGGTCGCATTGCGGGGTGTCGGGCACGCAGTCGTAGGCGTTGGCGTAGAAGGGCTCGTGGCGCTTCCACCCGGCGGCGTCCAGGCGTTGCCGCAGATCGGTGAGGCCGGCGGCCGGCGTCTGGTCGAACGACGCGGTCAGCTCGGCCAGCGCGTACTCGCCGCCGTCGCCGAGCAGCAGCTCGGACAGGAGATCCTCGCCGAGCGGGTGGCCGTAGATGAGGAACACGGCGGGCGGGTCGTCCTGGTCGATGTGGTCGACCTGCCGGTCCGGGTAGAGCTGGCCGACCACGGCGGCGAGGTCACGGTGGTCGAGCGGGCGGGAGCCGAGCCAGGCGAGCCAGGTGCCGAACGACGCGGCGAACAGACCGCAGACCACCGCGAAGACCGACGCCCAGGCCACCACGGTACGGCTGGCCGGCCGTCCCAGCCGGGCCCGCAGACCATGGCGTACGAGATTCGCCGCCACCCGGGTACGCCGGTGGGCCGGGCCGACGTCCCGTACCGTCTCCAGGATCTCGGCCCCGCGCGCCCGGCGGTAGTCACGGGGGTAGGCCAGCAGCAGCCAGCGGTGCATGCGTTTCTCCCTACGGGCCGCGACGGTCGGGGTCAGGCGGTGCGGGGCTTCAGGGCGCGCAGCCGGGTCTCGGCGGCGGACGCGAGCTGCCGCAGCCGTTCGGTCTGGCGTGCCAGCTCGGCCTGGCCGTCGGCGCGCAGCCGGTAGTAGCGGCGCAGCCTGCCGTCCACCACCTCTTCGTGGCTGAGTTCGACGAGGCCCTGCGCGACCAGCCGGTCCAGGGCGGCGTAGAGGGTGCCCGGCAGCAGGTTGACGCGACCGCCGGACAGGCCGGCGACCTCCTGGATGATCCCGTAGCCGTGGCGCGGCTCGTCGGCCAGCGCGGTCAGGATCAGGAAGGTCGCCTCGCGCATCTCACTCACCGAGGCAACATATACAGTCAATCAATACGTGGTCAACGGTCGCCGAGCAGCTGTCGTCCGGCCATGAAGGCGCGCAGCGTCGCGGCGTCCTCGGCGGACATCAGCCAGCGGGGGATCACGGTGGCCGGCATCCGTCCGACGTACACGATCCAGAAATCAGGGGTCTCGGTGACCCGCGTGACGCCGTCCCAGGCGATGCCGCCGGACTCCGAGCCGCTGCGCATCATGATGTTGCGGTCGTCGATGTCGTAGCCGCCCTCGACCGCGTAGCCGCCGGAGCGGCGCCGGGCCCGCCACCGCACCCACGGCGCGTACAGCATCGACAGCACGCCGGCCACGATGAACGCGCTCCACAGCGACGCGAAGCGGTCACCCCGCTCCGACGCCTGCGAGGCGACCCACCCGATCACGCCGATCGCGGCGAGGGCCGCGCCGATGTAGCCGAACCGGCGCAGCCGGGCGGCGGCGAGCGCGGCGGCCACGCGGGCCGGATAGGCAGGGTCGGCCGGTACGGCGAAACGGATCTGCACGCCCGAACGATAGTGCCCCGCCCGCCTGTCCCGGACTTGACCCGCGTGGCGCACCGGTCAGACCCGGCGCAGCACCAGCGTCACGAACCCCAGCACGCCGCGGTATCCCCGCAGCCACTGGTCGCGGTGCTCACGGGCGGCGGCCAGCGCGCCGGCGGCATCCGGGTGACCCGGGTTGTCCAGCGCCCACTCGGTCAGCGAACCGGTCCACGACCACTCGTAGTCGTCCCACTCGGCGGCGTCGCTGACGTGCGCGTACACCGGGGTCCAGCCGGCCTGCTCGGCGGCCGCGACCAGGCCGGCGAGGTCGGTGTGGTCGTCGGGCTTCGCGCCCAGCGCGGCCAGCGCCTCCGGCGTCGGCGGCACCTGCCAGAAGCCGTCGCCCACCATCAGGATGCCGTCGGCGTTCACGTGCCGGCCGGCCAGTTCCAGCGTGCCGTCGAACCCGCCGAACGCGTGCGTCGACCCGACGCAGAGCACCAGGTCGTAGTCGCCGTCCGGCACGTACGACCGGGCGTCGCGCTCGTGCAGCGTGAGCCGGTCGGCGAGGCCGCGCACGGCGGCGGCCTCGGTGGCGCGTTCGAGCGCGTGCGGGTTGAGGTCCACGCCGTCGGCGTGTCCGTCCGGGTCATGCGCGAGGGCCTGCAACGCCCACGCCGCCTCACCGCAGCCCAGGTCGAGAATCCGGGCGGCCGGACGGCGGCCGGCCCGGCGCAGCAGCCGGTTGACGTTGACGCCGGAGAGCGGGGCCGCGATCGGGTGGTGCGAGTGCGCGATGCTGCTGAGCCGTTGACGGTCCATCGCCGCAGTCAACACGAGGACGCCCGGCCCGCGCACCCCGGTTGCCACGACGGTCAGAACCGGCAGACGATCGTCGCGTCGTCGGTGGCGACGCCGTCGCGTGCCTCGGCCTCGCGCACCCGGCGGACGACCTCGGCGGGACCGTCGGTCTCCAGCAGACGCAGCAGCCCGGGCCAGCCGGTCAGGCCGAACGTGTCGACGAGACGGCTCGCACCGTTGCTGAGCAGCGCGGCCGTGCGCACGTCGTCGGCCGGGCACTCGCCGGTGACGGCCTCGTCCACCACCCGGGGGTCGTCCTTGGCGACCCAGAACCCACCAGGGCTGTTCCGGTGGCCACGCAGCTCCATCAGCAGCCGCCGGTACTCGTCGCCGCCCTCGGGCACGTGCTTCAGCCGCTCCTCGAAGGACCGGGCGATCACCACCTCACGCGGATCGTGGGCGACGACGGGCTCACCCGCCGCGCGGCCGACGACCGCGACCGCGTCGCCGAGGACCAGGTGCTCGACGGCCCCGCCGGAGAACCGGAGCATCGCCACGGCCGCGAACGGGCTGATCGGGTGGGTGACGTCGCAGGTGTCGCGGTGCGCGTCGGTGACCCGCACGATGCCCTCGGCCAGCACGTCGCGCAGGCTGCGATCCTCGGACAGCGCGCCGAGCAGCGCGCCGCCGAGCCGGGTCGCGTACCAGGCGATGCCGTGGTGGCAGACCTCGCCCGCGCCGGCGATGCCACCGGCGCCGTCGACCAGGACCATGCCGCAGGGGACGGCGCCGGCGAAATCCTCATTGGTACGGCCGGGATGCCCCGCGTCGGTCGCCATCGCTACCCGCATGCGCCCCATCATGCCCCCGTCGGCGGCCATGCGGTGCCCCGCGAGGCTTGATCTCAAGCGCGGTTGAGGTCCTAGCGTCGTGCTCACCCGACCACTGCCGGAGGTAGACCACCATGACGACGCCGCACCTGTCCGACGCCGAACTCGCGAGCCAGCCGGCCGCCTACTGGACGGGCGTCGCGTACGAGTCGCTGATCGCCTTCACCCGAGCCCAGCAGGCCGTGCACGGCTTCACCCAGCCCCAGTTCTGGCTCCTGCGCAACCTGTCCCCGAATGACCTCCTGCCCGGCGGCGGCGGGCTGACCGTCACCGAGCTGCGCCAGGCGATGGCCTCGTACCTGCGGGCCGAGGACGACCTGGACGCCGAGGCGGAGGTGCTGCTGGGACGCGGCTGGCTCAGCCGTGACGCGGACGGCCGGCTGCGGATCACCGAGGCGGGGGAGGCCGCCCGGGTCCGCCTCAAGCAGCACGCGCCGGCGATCCGGGGCCGGATCCACGAGGGCGTCGACGACGCGGACTACGTCACCACGCTCAAGGTGCTCCGGCAGATGATCCGCAACACCGGCGGTGCCGTCTAGCGCACCGGCACCGGTCCGGCTGCCGGAATCGGCCGTACCGGCGATCCCTGGCCGCCAGGATGAGGTGATGCGCGCCAGTCAGAAGATCCGCCACCGGCACGCCGACGTCGACGGCCTGGAGGTGTTCCTCCGCGAGGCCGGACGCCCCGGCGACCCGGCGGTGCTGCTGCTGCACGGCTTCCCCAGCTCGTCGCACACGTTCCGCGAGGTCATGCCCGCGCTCGCCGAGGTCGCGTACGTGCTCGCCCCCGACCTGCCCGGCTTCGGCATGTCCTCGTCGCCCACAGTCGCCGAGTACGACTACACGTTCGAGAACCTGTCGTGGACGGTCGAGCGCCTCCTCGGCCGGCTCGACGTGGACCGCTTCTTTCTCTACCTGCACGACTTCGGCGCGCCCGTCGGATACCACCTGGCCACCCGCGCCCCGGAACGGATCCGCGGCCTCGTCGTGCAGAGCGGCAACGCGCACGCCGACGGGCTCGGCGCGCAGTGGGACACCGCGCGGGCGTACTGGGCCGACCCGGGCGACGACACCCGCGCCGCGCTGCCCGACTGGCTGACCTTCACCGGCACCCGGGACCAGTACCTCGCCGGGCTGCCCGGGCACGTACGCCGGTTGCAGGCGCCCGAGGCGTGGCACCTGGACTGGGCGCGGATGACCCGGCCCGGCAACGTCGAGGCACAGTTCGCGCTGTTCACCGACTACGCGCACCATGTCGCCCGGTTCGGCGAGATCGCCGCGTACCACAGCGCCCACCAGCCACCGGCGCTCGTGCTGTGGGGCCGGCACGACGCGTACTTCGACGTGGCCGAGGTGCTCGCGTACCACCGGGTGCTCGACCGGATGGACGCGCACATCTACGACGGCGGACACCTGCTGCTGGAGACGCACGCGGCCGAGTGCGCCGCGCTCATGCGCGCGTTCGTCCGGGACAACTCGTGAGCCGGGAAGCCCGCCGACCTGGAGCTGCTGTACGACCTGACGTCACGGAGCGATCGGCGGCTTCGCCTTCTGCGGGTGGATCGTCTCGTGGCGGGCCAGCATGGCGACGAACTCGCCGATCTTGCGCTGCCGGGTCTCCGCGCGCTTGACCGCGTTGAGCCGGTGGATGAGCGAGAACCTGTTGGCGCTGGTGAGGACGTCGAACATGGCCTGGGCGGCGGGTTCGGCAGCGATGGCGGCGAGCAGGTCGGCGGGCACCTCGGCCTCCGACGGCGGCGCGTAGGCCGCCGCCCACCGGCCGTCCGCCTTCGCCGCCTCCACCGCGGCCCGCCCCGCGGGCGTCATCCGCCCCTCCGCCTCCAGCCGGGCCACGTGCGCGACGTTGCGCTGCGACCAGGAGCTGCGTGCCCGGCGCGGGGTGTAGCGGATCCAGGAGCTCTCGTGGTCGCGCTTGCGGGCCTGCCCGTCGATCCAGCCGAAGCAGAGCGCCTCGTCGACGGCCTGCTGCCAGGTCAGCGTGGTGAGCGTGCCGCCCTTGCGGCCCAGCGCGAGCCAGACACCGGGCGACGTGTCGTGGTTGGCGGACAGCCACGCGCGCAGCGCGTCCGCGTCGGGCACGATCAGCTCGTCCAGCTCCTCGCTCGCCATGGGCGGAAGGCTATTCCGGGGGTACGACATCGGCGTGCCGCTCGTGCGACTGGCGGGCCGCCAGCAACTCGCCCAGGTGCTGCTCGCTCCACGCGCGGGCGGCCGCGACGAGCGTCAGCAGGCTGCGGCCCAGCGGCGTCAGCTCGTACTCCACGCGCGGCGGGTTCTCGTCGTAGGCCGTGCGTGTGACCAGCCCGTCGCGTTGCATCGCCCGCAACGTCTCGGCCAGCACCTTCGGCGTGATCGTGCGCAGCGGCACCCGCAGCTCGGTGAACCGGCGCGGCCCGTGCTCCAGGCACAGCACCACCATCGCGGTCCACTTGTCGCCGATCTGCAACGGCATCATCCGCGACGGACAGGCGGGGTGGAACATGTCCGGATCGAGCGGCGTCACCGCCCGAGCGTAACGCCGGTACCGTTGCGGTAACCGGCACCCGGCGCTCTAGCGTCGCGCCATGACCAGCATCGCCGTCTTCGGCGCGGGCGGCCGGGCCGGCCGCGCCGTCACCGCCGAGGCCCACCGCCGTGGCCACCGCGTCACAGCCGTCGTCCGCGACCCCGCCCGCCATCCCGACCTCACCGCGGCGGTACGCGGCGACGTCACCGACCCGGAGGCTGTCGCCTCGATCGCGTACGGGCACGACGCCGCCGTCCACGCGGTCAGCCCGGCCTCCGGGCCGGAGGCGCTCGCCGCCGCCGGCCTCGATCCGGAGTTCTTCGTCCGGGCGGCCGACGCGCTGCTGCACGGACTGGCCCGCTCGGGTGTGCCCCGGCTCGTGGCGATCGGGCTGTTCGCCACGCTCACCGACGCGAACGGGCGGCCCCTCTACGACGACCCGGCCGCCCTGCCCGCCGAGCTGCGGCCGTTCGCGCTCAGCCACGCCGCCGGCCTGGACCGGCTCCGGTCGGCGGACACCGCGGTCGACTGGCTCGTGCTCACCCCGCCCGCCGCGCTCGATGTTCACGCCGTTCGCACCGGCCGGTACCGCCTCGGCGGCGAGCACGCCGCGCAGTCGGCGCACCTGTCGTACGCCGATCTGGCGGTCGCGGTGGTCGACGAGATCGAGTCGCCGCGCCACCACCGCACCCGGCTGTCCGTGTTCGACTAGCCGCCCGCCGCGTTGTGCCGCGCGACCAGGTCCGGCAGCTCGTCCAGCGAGTCGATGCGGAACAGGCACCGGTCGGCCACGGCCGGCATGTCGAGGATGTGGCCCCACGGGCCACGCCGGATCAGGCACGCGGCCATGCCGGCGGCCATCGCCGGTGCGGCGTCGTTGTCCGGCCGGTCACCGACGTACAGGATCGCCGACGCGTCGCCGCCGCCTTCGCGGACGACCCGAGTGAAGAACTCCGGCGCCGGTTTCGCCACGCCCCACGCCGCCGACGTGCCGATCACGTCCACCGGCAGGTCCAGCGTCCGCAACGTCGCCTCGGCGTGTTCCGGCTGGTTGCCGGCCAGCCCGACGCGCAGTCCCTGCACCCGCAGGGCGGCCAGGCAGGCTCGCGCGTCCGGGTAGAGATCCTCCTCGCCGAACGACTCCGGGTCACCGGCCGCGACACGGCGCGCGAGTTCGGCGGTGAGGTCGAAGTCGGGCCGGAAGGCCCGGAACACCTCCTGGTAGTCCAGACCCCGGGCGATCACCGCGCCGAAGACCGCGGAGAACGTGTGCCGGGGTACGCCCAGCCAGTCCGCCCAGGTCGCGAACTCGCGGGTCTCGTCGAGGATCGTCCCGCCCACGTCGAAGAAAACCGCCCGGATCATCAGCGGATCGTACTGTCGTCCATCAGCCAGTGGGGGCCGCCCGGGTGGCGCAGACTGCCCGCATGAACGCCGCCTTCCTTCCCGAACCGCCGCAGAGTCCGGCGGCGAAAGCCGCCTACGACGACGACCTCGCCTCCGACGGCTACGTCAACAACCTCACCCGCGTCTGGTGCTGGCGACCCGACGTGCTCATGTCGTTCCAGAACACCCGCACCGAGCTGTTGTCCGAGTCCACGCTGTCCGCACGGGAGGTGGCGGTGCTGGTCGCCGCGACAGCCGCCGCCCGGGGCGACTCGTACTGCTCGCTGGCCTGGGGCGCGCGGCTGGCCGGGATGAGCGACGAGGCGACCGCGGCCGGGGTGCTGCACGGCGCCGAGGCGGACCTGTCGGAGCGGGAGACGGTGCTCGCGGACTGGTCCCGCCGGGTCGTGACGGACCCGAACGCCACCATCGAGGCCGACACGCAACGCCTGCGCCACGCCGGCCTGAGCGACCGGGAGATCTTCGAGGCGACCGCGCTGATCGCGTTCCGGCTGGCCTTCTCCACCGTGAACGACGCGCTCGGCGCGCGACCGGACGCCCAACTGGCGGAGAAGGCACCGCGGCTCGTCCGGGAGGCGGTCACGTTCGGCCGTCCGGTCTGAGTGAGCGGACCCCGGCCCCCGGCCGCGCCTCGACCGGGGCGTCTCGGCGGGGGGCAGCGGCCCGCCACGCGAGCGGAGATCATCATCCGGTGACAGACACCGCCGCGTACTCGTTGGCCGTTCCGCCGTTGTTCGCCGCCCTGGCCCCGGCACGCGACGTCCTGATCGCCGGCGCCGGTGGCGGCTTCGACGTCTACGCCGGTCTGCCGCTGGCGCTGGCGCTGTGGCAGGCCGGCAAGCGGGTGCACCTGGCCAGCCTCTCCTTCTCGGAGCTGGAACTGCTCGACCGGCAGGTGTGGGTGGACGAGCACGTCGCGGCGATCCGGCCGGACACCCTCAGCCCGGACTGGTACTTCCCGGAGGCGCACCTGGCCCGCTGGCTGGCGGGCCGCGACCTGCCGTCGACCGTGTACGCCTTCCCGCCGCTGGGCGTGCAGCCGCTGCGCGAGGCGTACCGGCACCTGGTCGACCGGCTCGACCTCGACGCGATCGTGCTCGTCGACGGCGGCACCGACATCCTGTTGCGCGGCGACGAGAGCGGCCTGGGCGCCCCGGTGGAGGACAGCACCAGCCTGGCCGCCGTGGCCGGGCTGGACGTGCCGGTCCGGTTGGTGAGCAGCCTCGGCTTCGGCATCGACGCGCACGACGGCGTCAACCACGTCGAGGTGCTGGAGAACCTTGCCGCGCTCGACCGGGAGGGCGGCTACCTCGGCGCGCTGTCCATTCCCGGCTCCAGCCGCGAGGCGGTGCTCTACCGCGAGGCGGTCGCGCAGGCCCAGGCCGCCATGCCGCACCGGCCGAGCATCGTCCAGGGGCAGATCGCCGCCGCCACCGGCGGCGCGTGCGGAGACGTACGGTTCAGCCGGCGCACCGGCCACGGCGACCTGTTCGTCAACCCCCTCATGGCGATCTACTTCTCCGTCGACCTGCCCCGGCTCGCCGCCCGCTGCCTCTACCTCGACCGGATCGAGAACACGATCGGGCGGCGTCAGGTCATCACCCGCATCGAGGCGTTCCGCGACGAGCTGCGGGCCACCCGGGTCCCGCGGGCGTATCCGCACTGACCGCCACGGCATGTCGTACCGGTGTGGCAGGGTCCGGGCATGACGACGTTCGTGCTCATCCACGGCGGCGGGGGCGGCGCGTGGGACTGGCATCTGCTGGTTCCCGAGCTGGCCGCCCGGGGCCACGACGCGGTGGTCCCGGAGCTGCCGATCGGGGACCGTTCGGCAGGGTTCGCCGAGTTCCGCCAGGCGGTGGTCGACGCCGTCGGCGGCCGCGACGACCTCGTGGTGGTCGGGCACTCGTACGGCGCGTTCACCGCACCGCTGGTCGCCGACCGGCTGCCGGTGCGGCTGCTGGTCCTGCTCACCCCGATGATCCCGCGGCCCGGTGAGAGGCCGGGGGACTGGTGGGGCAACACCGGTCACCGCGAGCCGGAAGGGCTCAGCCAGGAGCAGCAGTTCTACAACGGCGTGCCGGCCGAGATCGTCGCCGAGGCGCCGGCGCACGGCCGGCAGCAGGTCAGCGCGGAGTGGGACGAGCCGTGGCCGCTGGCCACCTGGCCGGCCGTGCCGACGAGGGTGCTCATCGGCCGCGACGACCGGTTCTTCCCCGCCGACTTCCAACGCCGGGTGGCCGCCGACCGGCTCGGCGTGGTTCCGGACGTGATCGACGGCGGCCACGCGGTGGCGCTCAGTCGTCCCGGCCCGCTCGCCGACCGGCTGACCGCCTACCTGTCGGCCTGACCGTCCGGCCGCCGGGTTCAGGAGACCGCAGCGGCCGGGCGTGCGGGCTCCGGGTCGCGTGTGTGCCGGCGCGTCGGCAGTAGCAGCGGCGTGGCGAGCAGCAGCACCCCGGACACGGTGATCGCGGCGAGCGGGCCGACGACGGTGGCGAGGACGCCCCACACGGTCATCAACGCGGCCTGGGTGAGCCGGCCGGTGACGCTCCACGCGGTCAGGACCGGCGCGGTGTGCCCCTGCGGGGTCCGGCGCAGGCGCTCGGTCGCGTAGATCGGGTTGAACACGCCCATGCACGTGATGAGCACCGACTCGACGGCGATCACTGTCAGCAGGCCGGTGGTCCCCGGGTGGGTGAACGCGAGACCGAGCGGAACGATCGACCGCAGCCAGCCGGACACCGTCATCACCCGCTGCCGCCCGTACCGCCGCACGAGGCGCGGGCTCAGGCGTGCGCCGAGCACGCCGCCGAGCGCGGAGACGCCGAAGACCAGCCCGTACTGCCAGGCGGCCACCCGGTACTCACCCAGCAGGAGCACCGCCAGCAACGGCGCGGTCGCCATGATCAGGCCGCCGACCAGCACCGAGTTGAGGAACAGCCGCCACAGCACCGGGTCGCGGCGCACGAACCGCCAGCCCGCGCCCAGGCCGGCGGCCCACGAGCCGCCCGCCGGGACGCGGGGCGCCGCCGTGTCGCCGGCCCGGATCCGCCGTACCGCGAGCGCCGACAGCAGGTGGCTCACGGCGTCGGCGGTGATGGTGACGACCGGGCCGAGCAGCCCGACGAGCGCGCCCCCGAGCGGCGGCCCGGCCGCCGTCGCGGCCCAGCTCGTCGCCTCGAACCGCCCGTTCGCCGCCAGCAGCCCGTCATCGCGGACCAGGCTCTTCAGGTACGCCCCGGACGCGGCGGTGAACGTGATGCCGGCCGTCCCGCAGACCACCGCGACGACGAGCAACTGGCCGTAGGACAACACCCCGAGCGCGTACGCGGCCGGCACGCTCACCAGCGCCGCGAACCGGACCAGATCCGTCGCGACCATCACCGGCAGCTTGGGCCGGTACGCCACCCACGGGCCCAGCGGGACCGCCAGCACCGCCGCCACAGCGAGCCCGGCCGCCTCCAGGAGCGACACCGCGAACGCCGACGAATCCAGCACCCGCACCGCGATCAGCGGAAACGCGCCGAACGCCAGCCAGGTGCCGTACGTGCTCACCGCGTAGGCCGACCACAGCCACTCGAAATCCGATCCCCGTCTCCGCACGCCCCGCCCCCGTCACCGATGCCCCGCGCATCAGACCGGCCACGCGGGTGCCTCAGCAAACAACCGCCGCCCGGCGCGCCACAACCATCGGGTGGGCCCGCCTACTGTGGGCAGGTGGACAGCGAGGCGGTGCGGTCGTTCGTGCGGGCGGCCGAACTCGGGCAGTTCCGGCACGCCGCCGACGAGCTGGGCGTCACCCAGCAGGCCGTGTCGAAGCGGATCGCCGCGCTGGAGCGGGAGCTGGGAGTGCGCCTGTTCACCCGTACACCCCGGGGGGTCGAGCTGACGGGCGACGGCCGGGCGTTCCTCCCGCACGCCCGGGGCGTCGTCGCGGGCGCGGACCGCGCGGTCGCCGCGGTCCGGCCCGGCGCGCGGGCGCCGCGCATCGACGTGCTCGGCCTGCGCAGCGCGCAGGCCGTCCTGCTGCACGACTACTGGCGCTCGCACCCGGGCGTCGACCTGGACGTGGTGACGCTGCGGGTCGACGACCCCCGGCAGGTCGCCACCGCGGTCCGGGCCGGCGACGTGGACGCCGCGTTCCGCACCGTCACCCACCCGGCCGCGCTGCCGCCCGAGGTACGGATGGTCCGCGCCTTCGACTCGCCGCTGCAACTGCTCGCCGGGCCCCGACATCCGCTCGCGTCCGCGCACACGCTCACGCCGTCGCAGCTGCGCGGACACCGGCTCCGGGTGCCGGGCATCGTGCGGGGCAGCGAGTGGGGCGAGTTCTACGAGCAGCTCGCCGACGCCTTCGACCTGTGGGTGGACGCGACCGGGCCGAACTTCGGCACCGAGGTGCTCCTGGACACGCTCGCGGACTCGGCGGACGTGGCGACGCTCGTCGGCGCCCGGGACCGCTACCTCTGGCCCGCCGGCCACGATCTGCGCCGCATCCCGATCGCGGGTCCGGTGCTCGCGTACCCGATCAACCTCATGCTGCCCCGGACCGGCCCGCACCCGGGGCTTCGGCCGGTGATCCGCCACTTCGCGGGCCTGCCCGCGCTGACCGGGCCGGTCTGGCGACCCTCGTGGGCCGCGTGATCAGGGCTGTGACGTCCGCCGCGCCAGGTGGACCGTGACGTCGGCGGTGACCTCGACCGTGCCGGGCAGGACGTCCCGGATGCGGTGGAACACCTGCTCGCGTACGCGCGGCGGCAGTTCGAGATAGGCCGAGACGGTCGACAGCAGACCGACGTAGTCGTCGGCGCTCATCGTGATCCGGCGCTCGATATCCGACTGGCGCACGTCGGCGAACCATTCGGACGTGCGAAGCTCGGTGCCGGGCCACTGCATTCCGGCCGCCGGCGACGTGCCGTCCGGCGACGGGATCTCGTCGTCGGCCAGGAACTCGGCGCGGGCCGTGGCAGCCGCGTCGCGCAGCGCCGGGTCGGCCAGCCGCAGCGGGCCGCCGAACGAGGCGAACACGCCACCGGGCGTGAGCAGCCCGGCGATTCGCTCCCACCGGCGGTCCGGGTCGGTCCAGTGCAGCGCCGCCGCGGCGTACACCAGGTCGTGGCGCTCGTCGGCGCGCAACTGCTCGAACGCGGCCTGCCGGACCCGGACGTCCGCGGGCACGTGCCGGCGCAGCTCGGCGAGCATCGCGGCGTCCGGGTCGGTGGCGGTGACCGCGATGCCGCGCCGGGCGAACAGCCGGGTCGCCTTGCCGGTTCCGGCGCCGATCTCCAGGGCGGTCCGGACCGGCCTGCCCGCGTACGCCAGCACCAGGTCGGCCAGTTCCTCGGGATAACCGGGCCGGAACCGCTCGTACGCCTGCGCGGCAGCTCCGAAGCTCAACGCACGACCCGGCATGCCGAGCATCCTCCCACGATCGGTCACTCGTTCGCGGCTATCGTGCGCGGCGTGAGCGAAACCGGCTGGCTGGACGACACCCGCACCTCCTATGACACAGTGGCGTCCAGTTACGCCGACCTGCTGCGCGACGCCCTGGCGAACGAGCCGTTCCAGCGCGGGATCCTCGCGCTCTTCGCCGAGCTGATCCGGGCGCGAGAGAGCGGGCCGGTGGCGGACGTCGGCTGCGGACCGGGCCGGATCACCCGGCATCTCCACGATCTGGGCTTGAACGCGTTCGGCATCGACCTGTCACCGGCGATGATCGACGTGGCGCGGCGCGACCACCCTGGCCTCCGTTTCGAGGTGGGCTCGATGACCCGTCTCGACCTCACCGACGAGTGCCTGACCGGGTTGCTCGCCTGGTTCTCCCTGATCCACGTACCGGACGACGAGGTGCCCGCCGTCCTCGCCGGATTCCACCGTGTGCTGCGGCCCGGCGGCGTCGTGCTGCTCGGGTTCCACGCCGGTGACGGCAGCCGGCTCAAGACACAGGGGTACGGCGGGCACCCGATGCGTGTCCACGTGCACCGCCGTCCACCGGGGCGGGTAGCGGCCTGGCTGACCGACGTCGGTTTCACCGTCGAGGCCGAGATGACGCATCACCCCGCGCCGGACGTCGAGGGCGGGTTCGTCTTCGCTCACCGGTGACGTCAGCGGGCGAGGCGTCCGGTCCGACGCCGCGAGCCGGTCGAGTACGCGCCGTCCGTTCCCGGGGCGCGTCCCGGAACGCGGCCGATCGGTCGTCGATCAGCCGATCGGTGAACGTCAGGGCTCGGTCACTCCGGCTGTCCATCCCCGTGCCCGGAAGCCCGAGAGCAGACTTCGGCGCGCACGGCGTCGGCCACCTGCTCGGGCGGGGCGGAGGCGTCGATCAGACGGGCGTCGGTCACCGACGCGAACGTGGCCAGTGCCCGGTCAACGTGGTCGTGCCGCCAGCCGCGTGCGCAGGCCTCGACCTGGTCGGCGTCGATCCGGGCCCGCAACCGGTCCTCGGGGAGCGTGAGCACCACCTCGCGGACGTCGGCGCCCGCGGCGCGGATGCCGCCGAGGATCTCCGCGCGGTACGCCGGGTCGAGCAGGCTCATCGGCACGATCCAGACGCCCGGGTGGTGCCGGTCCAGCCCGGTGACCGTCTGCACGACGAGATGGCGCCACAGTGGCAGGTCCTGGAAGTCCCCGGTGGGGGAGGTGACGAACGCGGTGAGCATCGAGCCGAGGAACTCCGGGTCGAACAGCCGCGCGTCCGGCAGAGCGCTCGTGAGCAGCCGCGCGGTGGTCGTCTTGCCGACACCGAACGCACCGTTGATCCAGACAATCATGACGGTGATCGTGCCAGTGGGCGGCTAGCCTGGCGCGGTGGGATTCGACGTCGGCGCGGACGCGTACGGCCGTTTCATGGGCCGCTACGCCGAGGCGCTGGCGGTGCGCCTCGCCGACGCGGCGGGCGTCGTGCCGGGTCTGCGGGCGCTCGATGTCGGCTGCGGCACCGGAGCACTGACGGCGGAGCTGGCCGCCCGGCTGGGACCCGCCGCGGTGTCGGCTGTGGACCCGTCGGCGCCGTTCGTCGCGGCGGCCCGGGAACGGCTGCCCCAGGTCGACATCCGGCGGGCGTCGGCGGAGCTGCTGCCGTTCCCCGACGGCGGCTTCGACGTCACCCTCGCCCAGCTCGTCGTGCACTTCATGACGGACCCGGTCGCCGGCCTGCGGGAGATGGCCCGCGTGACCCGTCCCGGCGGCGTGGTGGCGGCCTGTGTGTGGGACCACGCCGGTCGGCGTGGGCCGCTGACCGTGTTCTGGCAGGCGGTCCGGTCGCTCGACCCGGACGCGCACGACGAGTCGGGGCTCGCCGGGGCGCGGGAGGGCGACCTCGCCGACCTGTTCGCCGCCGCCGGCCTGCGGGACGTGCGGTCGTCCATGCTCACCGTCGAGGTGAGCTTCGCGAGCTTCGACCAGTGGTGGGAGCCGTACACGCTCGGGGTGGGCCCGGCCGGGGACCACGTCCAGCGGCTCGACCCGGCGGGGCGACCGGCGTTGCGCGACAGGTGCGCGTCGCTGCTCGGCGAGGTGTGGCCGGTGGAGGTCAGCGGCTCGGCGTGGACGGCGGTCGGACGGACGCGGTAGGCGGTCAGTCGGCGAAGTCGACACCTGCGAGCGGCACACCCCGGTACGCGGCGAGGCGCTCGGCCTCCGCCACCACCGCCTCGCGGGTGCTGCCGGTGAGCGTGCGCCACGGCTGGACCGCGACGGTGAACGACCGGCCCGACTTGCGGGGCCGCCAGGTGCCGGCCAGCTCACCGTCGGCCAGCACCGCGCCGGGGCGGCCCAGCACCGGCCACAGCTCCTTGACGCGGGCCGCGTCCGGCACCAGCGTCGCCCGGTCCTTTGCCTGGAGGAAGAGGTCGAACGGGCCGAGCAGGCGTGTCGTGGTCGTCTCGGCGGACGCCAGCGCGGCCTCGTCGGCAGCGAGCAGCCAGCGCGTCTCGCCGTCGACGTTCACCTCGACCGCGTCGTGCGGCCAGCGGTCCTTGACCTCCTTGACCGGGGCGTCGAGGTAGCCGGCCACGTGCTTCGGGGTGGCCGGGCCGAGCAGCCGCAGGTAGGCGCGGACGAGGTCGAACCGGTCGCCGGGGGCGTCGGCCGGACGGAATCCGGGGATGCGTTCCAGGATCGGCGGTGACGTGTCGAGCCGCAGCTCCAGGCCGGCGCGCACGGCGGCCAGCCGGAACGGCATCTCGTAGAGGTGGGTCGCGTCGCACGGCCGGCAGAACCGCAGGTAGGGCTCCGGCATGACCTCGGCCAGACGACCGGAGACCTCGCCCTTGACCGTCGGCTTGCGGACGATCTCCCGCATCCGCGCGGCCACCTCGTCGAGCGCGTCGAGGACGCCGATGCCCGCCGCCTTCAACGGCTTCGCCGCGTCGTAGATGCGCTTGCCCGCGTCGGCGTCGGAGAACGGCTCGACCGCGGCGGCCACCGCCCCCACGTCGGGGCGGCGGTAGAGGTGCGGGGCGCCGCGTACGGTCCAGAGCATGACCAGGTCGTCGCCGGTCAGCGGGGTCACGTCGACACCGCGCGCGGCGAGCGCCCACCGGCCGCCGTCGGGGCCGGTGTCCTGCACGCCGATGTCGAGCACCGCGGTGTCGGCGAGCGAGCCCTGCGCCCGGTCGAGCTGCTGGGCGCGGACGCGGAAGGCCATCACCTGACGTCTGTCGACCATCGCCACAGCGTAGGCGCCGGCACCGACACGTCCGGCGCAGCGGCCCGTTCGCCGCGGTGGGACCAGCCGTCGGTGGAACGCTGCGGGTGTCTCCGGCCTCGTTTGGCACCCATGGCGTTCCACTCGCCGCCCGCCGGCGGGAGAACTGCGCGGGTCAGCGGGCGGCGAGCAGCCGTTCGCGGACCTCGCGGCGCAGGATCTTGCCGATCTGGGAGTAGGGCAGCTCGTCGACGATCACAACCCGGCGGGGCACCTTGTAGCCGGCCAGGTGGGTGCGGCACGAGGTCCGGATCGACTCCGGGCTGGCGGCCACGGCCGGGTCGACCACCACCGCGGCGACGACCTCCTCGCCGTCGTCCGTGGGCATCCCCACGGCGGCGGCCTCGCGTACGCCGGGGACGCGGCGCAGCGCCTCCTCCACCTCGGACGGGTAGACGTTGAAGCCGCCGGTGATGATCAGTTCCTTGATCCGGTCGACCACCGTCACGAAGCCGTCGGCGTCCATGGTGACGATGTCGCCGGTGCGCATCCAGCCGCCCGGCAGCAGCACCTTGGCGGTCTCCTCCGGCCGGTGCCAGTAGCCGGAGAACACCTGCGGGCCGCGGACCAGCAGCTCACCGGCCTCGCCGGGCGCGCGGTCGCGGCTCGGGTCCTCCGGGTCGACGATGCGCACGTCGGTGGAGGGGAACGGCACGCCCACGGTGCCGGGGCGCCGGCTGGGCGCGACCGGGTTGCCGACTGTGATGGGGGACGTCTCGGTCATCCCGTAGCCCTCGACCAGCAGGCCGCCGGTCACCTGTTCCCACAGCTCCACTGTGGCCGGTGGCAGCGACATCGCGCCGGACAGCGCGTACCGGATGGAGGTGAGGTCGACGCCGCGCTCGCGCGCGACGGTGGCCAGCTTCGCGTAGACCGGCGGCACCGCCGGCAGAAACGTCGGCGGGCGGCGGCGGACCGCGTCGAGCACCTGGTCGGCGTCGAAGCGGGGGAACAGCACCAGCGTCGCCCCGATGCTCACGGCGAAGGTGAGGCAGAGCGTCAGCCCGTAGGCGTGGAACAGCGGCAGCACGGCGTACACCGTCTCCGCGCCGTCGCGCAGGCCCGGCACCCAGGCCCGGCCCTGCGCGGCGTTGGCCCGCAGGTTGCGGTGGGTCAGCACCGCGCCCTTGGGCTCGCCGGTGGTCCCGCCGGTGTACTGGAGCAGCGCCACGTCACCGGCCTCCGGCGCGGGATGACCGGCGGGCAGCGGCCCGGCGGCGGCGACCAGGTCCGACCAGGCCAGGGCACCGGGCGCGGGGGCGGTCATCGCGGCCCGGGCGGCGCGGACCTTCGGCAGCGGCACCCGCAGCGCCCACCGCTTGAGCCGCGGCAGCGCCGCGGTCAGGTCGACCGCCACCACGGTACGCACGGCGCCGCGTCCCGCCACCAGCGGCGCGATCTTGTCCCACGCGATCGCGACTGTCGCACCGTGGTCGGTGAGCTGCCGGTCCAGCTCGTCGGCGGTGTAGAGCGGGTTGTGCTCGACGACCACCGCGCCGAGGCGCAGCACGGCGTAGAACGCGACCACGTGCTGCGGGCAGTTCGGCAGCACCAGCGCCACCCGGTCGCCCGGGCCGACGCCGAGCCGGCGCAGCGCCTCGGCGGCGCGGGCCACCTGGTCGGCCAGCTCGGTGAAGGTGGTGGTGGCGCCGTAGAAGTCGAGCGCGACCCGGGGGCCGAACCGCCCGGCCGCCTCGGTGAGCAGGTCCACGAGTGAGCCGTCCGGCTCGGCGATGTCGGCCGGCACCCCGGGTGCGTAGCTGCGGGTCCAGGGTCGCTGGGCGGTCGCGTCCATCGCCGTTACTCCTCGTCGCGCGGATGACGCCACCAGCCTAACTTAACCGCCCGGTAACCTACGCTCACGTAGGTTGCCGGGTGGGTCACACTCTCCGCAGGTCAGCGTCGGCGGGTCGAATGCTGGTGCACCACCTGCCGGCCCTTCACGATCGCGAAGACGATCACCGCGGCGAGCGCGATCACGCCGATGATGACGAGCCAGCGGACCGCCTCCAGCAGCAGCCCGAGCAGGATGAGCACACCGGCGACCACGCCGACCACCCAGAGCAACGCGCGCATGTCCCAGCCTCCCGTCGTACGGTGGGCCGTGCGCTTTCCCGCTGCTCGTGCGGCCATGCGCCGCCGGATGGATCAGTGCCGGGCCACGTACACGGTGTTCGCCGCCTCCCGGCCCTGCAACGGGTTCGGGAACCGGACGACGTGCGCCACCGAGGTCGGGAACACCTCGGTCAGCGTGCGCTGGAACGCCGTGTCGGGTGGGTCGTTCGACCACAGCGCGAAGACGCCCTCCGGGTGCAGCAGCGCGGCCAGCCGGCGCAGCCCGTCGACCGTGTAGAACGCGGCGTGGCTGGGGTGCAGCACCTGGCGGGGGGAGTGGTCCACGTCGAGCAGCACCGCGTGGAAGCGGCGCCCGGGCTCGTCGGGGTCGAGACCGCCGCCGGCGACCGCGGCGAAGAAGTCCGCCCGGACGAACCGGGTACGCGGATCCGTGGCCAGACCGGCGGCGAACGGCAGCAGATCCCGCCGGTGCCAGTCGATCACGTCCTCGATCGCCTCGACCACCACCAGCGACCGCACCCGGGGATCCTCCAGCGCGGTACGCGCGGTGTAGCCGAGACCGAGCCCGCCGACCACCACGTCCAGCGCGTCCCCGGTCAGCGGAGCCAGCCCGAGCCGGGCCAGTTCGATCTCCGCGACCGGGAAGGCGCTGGACATGAGGTACTCGTCGTCGAGCTTCACCTCGTACACCTCGGAGTCCAGTGCCGGGTCACGGCGCCGCCGCAGGCTGATCTCGCCGATCGGCGTCTCCCGCCAAGCCAGTTCCTCGAAACGCGCGCCCACCCGATGTCCTCTCCGCCGATCCGTCCCGGATGCTACCGGCCGGCGGGTCGTCTCGGCCCGCTGCACGCGCAGCCCGGCCAGCCCGTCGACCACCGACTCCGGCGTGAGCAGCACGGCCGGGTCCTGCGGGCCGCCGATGCCGCCGGAGAGGTTGGCCAGGTCGTGGCCGACCACCACGAGCGTGCCGCCGGGGCGCAGTGCCGACTTCGCTGCGGCGAGCACCCCGGCGAACTCGGGCGCGGGCAGGTGCAGGTAGCTGATCAGCACCAGGTCGTAGCTGTTCGGCACCGGCCGGTACGCGGTCACGTCCGCCACCCGCCAGTCGACTGTGACGCCCCGCGCGGCGGCCAGCTCCCGCCCCCGGTCCACCGCCACCGCGGAGAAGTCCACCGCGTTCACCCGCCAGCCCTGACCGGCCAGCCAGACCGCGTTGCGGCCCTCGCCGGCGGCGATGTCAAGCGCTGACCCGGGAGTCAGTCCCGCGACCGACTCGACCACGAAACGGTTGGGCTCAGCGCTCCACACCAGTCCGGGCGTGTCGGCGTACCGGCTGTCCCAGGCGCTGCTGTCCACTGTGTTCCCTCCTTCGGCGGCCCCACACCGCCAAGGTGACCGTACCGGCCACGGCGAGCGCTCCCACGGCGAGTCCCCATACCGGCGGCACCTGCTGCGCGAGCACGAACACGCCCATCACGACGACGAACCAGCCGAACCCCCGGCGCAGCAGGTCGGCCGGGATCCGCCCGGCGAGCCGGCCACCGAGCAGGCTGCCGACGACGGCGGCGGCGGTGACCCCGGCGGCCAGCCCCCAGTGGATCTGCACACTGGACAGGTAGCCGGCCAGACCGGCGAACGACTTCATCGCGATGACCACCAGCGAGGTGCCGACCGCGACCGGCATCGGCAACCCGCCCAGCAGGGCCAGGGCCGGTACGACCAGGAAGCCGCCGCCCGCGCCGACCAGACCGGTGACCAGGCCGACCGCCACACCGTCGACGATCACCCGCAACGCCGGCCGCTCGCACGGTGCCGCGCGGCCCTCGGCGGACCGGCGGCCGCGGAGCATCGCGACGGCGGTGGCGAGCATCATCAGGGCGAACCCGGCGAGCAGGACGCCGGCCGGGACGAACTCGGCCAGCCGGCCGCCCGCGTACGCGCCGGTCATGCCGGCCATGCCGAAGACGAGCCCGGTGCGCCAGCGGACCCGGTTCGCGCGGGCGTGCGGCAGCACGCCGACGGCGCTGGTCACGCCGACGACGAGCAGCGAGGTGGCGATGGCCTCCTTCGCGGGCAGGTCGGCGACGTAGACCAGCAGCGGCACGGCGAGGATCGACCCGCCGCCGCCGAGCAGGCCCAGCGTCACGCCGATCAGCACCGCGCCGGCCAGCGTCAGGGCGAGGGTGGTCACCTGCGGTCCCCGTCGCGCAACTGCCCCACGATGGTGTCCAGGTCGCAGCTCGCGCCGCGGTTGTACGGCAGCTTGCTCAGCAGCATGCCCATCGCGCAGGTGCCGGTGAGCGCGGCGAACGTGAGGCCCGCGCCGATGAACGCGGCGACCCACTTCAGGCCCGGCACGAACACCGATCCGAGTACGGCGGCGAGCACGATCGAGCCGGCGACGAGGCGTACCTGGCGCTCCAGGTCCCAGCGGGCCCGGCCCTGGTTGACCTGCGCGCCGGTGGCCTGCCAGGCCAGCATGCCGCCGTCGAGCACCTTGACGTCGGGCAGGCCGACCGCGCCGAGCGCCTGACCGGCCTGGCTCGCCCGGGCGCCGGAGCGGCAGATCAGCACCACGTCCTCGTCCAGGTGGCCGCGCAGCTCGGCGCGGTGCTCCCGGAGCAGGTCCAGCGGCACGTTGTACGCCCCGGGGATGTGCGCCGCCTGGAACTCACCGGGCGTGCGCACGTCCAGCATCCGGGGCGTACGCCCGGCGGCGATCAGCTCGCGCAGCGTCGCCGCGTCGATGGTGGTGGGGGTGGTCGTGGTCATGCTCTTGTACTCCTTGACTGTTTCCGGGCAGGGTCCGGCGCCGGCCGGCGTGCGGGCACGCCGGCCGGGCGCTCGGGGAGAGGTCAGGCGGTGGGCGCCATGCGTACGCCGGCCGCCTCGGCCCGGCCGTACGAGTCGTCGATCAGCACCACGTCACGGCCGGCGTTGGCGAGCAGGGACGCGGCGGCGGTGGCCCGGTAGCCGGAGCCGCAGTGCACCCAGATCGTCCCGGCGGGGATGTCGGCGAGCCGCTTCGGCACGTCCGGCAGCGGCACGTGCACCGCACCGTCGATGTGCCCGGCCCTCCACTCGTTTGTCAACCGCACGTCGAGCACGACCTGCGGCTCGGGCAGCCCGGCCGGGGTGTTCCCGGCCTGCGCGGCGGCGAGCGCGCCGAAGTCGGCCACCGGCAGCTCACGCAGCTGCGACGGGTCGGCGGTCCACTGCTCGGGCTCGCCGGTGGCCTGGGCGGCCGGGCGGTCGATGCCGATGCGGACCAGTTCCCGCTGGGCGTCGGCGACCTGCTCCGGGGTCTGCGCCAGGAACGTGATCGGCACGCCCCAGTCGATCAGCCAGCCGAGCCACGTCGACATCGGCCCGTCCAGCCCGAGGCTGACGGTGCCGGCGAGGTGCGAGGCCGCGTACGCCTTGCGGTGGCGCAGGTCGACCACCCACTCGCCGGCGGCGATGCGACGGCGCAGCTCGTCGGCGTCGGCGCGGGCGACGGGCGTGAGGTCGACCGGGGCGGGACCGGCGGCGTTGGCGACGCCCATGTGGGCGTAGTACGCGGGGTAGGCGTCCAGCCCGGCCAGCGTCTCGGTGACGAACTGGTCGGCAGCCAGCCGCAGCACCGGGTTGACCTCCTTCTCCCGGCCGATGGTCGACTCGGGCGCGTCGGCCTGGCTGGCCGAGCAGAAGCTGCCGAAGCCGTGCGTGGGCCACACCTGCGCGCCGTCGGGCAGCAGGTCGGCCAGCTTGCGCGCCGAGGCGTGCTGGTGGTGTGCCAGATCGTGGGCGTACTGCTCGCCGAGCAGGTCGGTACGGCCGGTGGTGCCGAACAGCAGCGAGCCGCCGGTGAACACGCCGGCCGGCGTCCAGCCGCCGTCGGTGGCTTCGTCGATCGCGTACGACAGGTGGTGGAACGTGTGGCCGGGGGTGCCGATCACCCGCAGCCGCATGGTGTCCGACACCGGCACGGTGTCGCCGTCGGACACCGGGGTCCGGTCGAAGTCGACGGTGTCGGCGGCGGCCACCAGGTACCGCGCGCCGGTGATCCGGGCCAGTTCCAGGCCGCCGGAGACGTAGTCGTTGTGGATGTGCGTCTCGACCACGTGGGTGATCCGTACGCCCTCGGCGCCGGCCCGGTAGAGGATGCGGTCGATGTCACGCTGCGGGTCGACCACGATCGCCACCCGGCCGTCGGAGGCGAGGTAGCTGCGGTCGCCGAGCGAGGAGGTCGCGATGACGGACACGTCGAGGGTCATGCCGTTTCCTCTCATTGCCTATATACCCCGGGGGGTATATGCGGGACAGTCTACGGCCTGGGGTCTCCAGGCAGGTGTTACCCACCCGCGTCGCGGTCACGCGACCCGGGTGGAATTCAGCCGGTCAGGCGGGCGCCGTCAGGCCAGCGACAGGAAGAGCTTCTCCAGCTCCTCCTCGGTCATCTCCGGCTCCTCGCCCGCCTGCCGGGCGGCGTCGCAGTAGCGCATGCCGGAGGCGATGATCTTGAACCCGGCCCGGTCGATGGCCTTGGAGACCGCGGCGAGCTGGGTCAGCGCGGCGCGGCAGTCCTCGCCGTTCTCCATCATCTCGATGACGGCGTTGAGTTGCCCGCGGGCCCGCTTGAGTCGGGTCAGCGCGTCGCCGGTCATCTCAGGTCGAAGCTTCACGTCGCACCTCCTGCCGCCAAACATACCCCAGGGGGTACCCAGCCCGCCACCATCCCCGCCTCGCCTCACCCCCGCCTCGCTTCGCCCTCGCCTCGCCGATCTTGCACTTGCGGCCCGCGTTCTGCCCGTTGAGCCCCTTTTGCCGGGGCGGAAAGTGCAAGATCAACGGGGTGGGAGCCGGGGGAGGGGACACGGAGGGTCTTCGGGGGAGTGACGGAGCGTCTATCCTGTGCGCCGGCGAATCCCGGCGGAAGGGACACGAATGGCGTCGCGGCAGGACCAGCTCCACTCGTACCAGTTCACCGTCCAGCGGGCGGTCGCCGCGCTCGTCATGCGGGAGACGGACCCGCCGCAGTCGCCGTTCCGCCGGCTGGCCGGGGCGGGCCTGGCGAGCGTCCTGGTCGCGGCGATCGCGCTCGGCGGCGTCGCGCTCTACGGCCTGTTCACCGGCGGCGGCGACTCGTGGCGGGAGACCGGCGCGGTGATCGTGGAGAAGGAGTCGGGGGCGCGGTTCGTCTACCGGGACGACCGGCTGCACCCGGTGCTCAACTACGCCTCCGCGCTGCTGATCATCGGGGCGGAGCGGCCGAAGACGGTGCTGGTCAGCCGCCGCGCCATCGACGGGGTGCCGCGCGGCCTGCCGCTCGGCATCGCCGACGCGCCCGACTCGCTGCCCGCGTCGAACCGGCTCGTCCGCGACGCCTGGACGCTCTGCTCGGTCGCGGGCGACGAGGCCGGGCGCGCGGAGACCGGACGCCCGGCGGCGGGGCGCGGCGAGGCCCGCTCGGTGCTGCTGATCGGGCGGGAGGCCACCGGCGGCCGGGCGCTCGGCGACCAGGGCCTGCTCGCCCGGCACCCGGACGGTGGCCTGCACCTGCTCTGGCACGACCGGCGCTATCTGCTGCGCGACACCGACCGGGTGCTCGCCGCGCTCGCCGCCACCCGGGAACGGGCGGTGCCGGTGGCGGCGGCGCTGCTGAACACGCTCCCGGCCGGCGCCGACCTGGCGCCGCCGCCGGTGGACGACCTCGGCGAGCCGTCCGAGCGGGTCACCGGCGCGAGCGTGGGCGACGTCTACCTGGTGCGCAACTCCGGTGGCGGACGGCAGTACGCGGTGGCCCAGCGGGGCGGGCTGGCGGCGATCACCGAGTTGCAGGCCGCGTTGCTGCTGGCCCGCACCGGCCAGCGGGACCCGGAACCGATCACGCTCGGCCGGTTCGCCGCGCTGCCGAAGCTGCCCGGCCTGGTGCCCGGCGGGCCGACCGCGCCGCCCGCCGTACCGCCCCGGCTGGCCGCCGCCGAGGGTGCGCTCTGCGCGCGGGCCGGCGACGACACCGGCGTACGCGAGCTCCGCCTCGGCGTCACCGCGCCGGACCCGGCCGCCGCCGCGCGCACGCCGGGCGGCCGGACCGGGCTCGCCGACGAGGTCGTGGTCGAGCCGGGACGCGGCGCGCTGGTGGAGGCGGTGCCCGCGCCGGGCGCGACCGGCGGCGCGATCTGCGTGATCACGGACCTGGGCCGGCGGTACGCACTGACCGGCGCCGACGTGCCGGGCATGCTCGGGTACGCGGGCGTCCGCCCGGCGCGGCTTCCGGCGGGCCTGGTGGACCTGCTGCCGGCCGGCAGCCCGCTCGACCCGGAGGCCGCCCGCACGGTCGCCGTCCCCGCCTGAGCGCCGGGCGTCCGGCCCGGACGCACAGGCGCGGGCCGGAGCCGAGCCGGGCCGGAGCCGAGCCGGGCCGGAGCCGAGCCGGGCCGGGAACAGCGCAGCGGGTCAGCCGGCGGGGCGGCGCAGCACGCTCACCGCGAAGTCGGCGTCGTCGCGCCACGGCCGCAGGTCCCAGGTGGCGAAGCGGTGCTCGGGGCGCAGCCCGGCGGCCACCGCGTCGGCGTCCAGGTCGGCCACCGGATAGCCGCGGTCGGTGGCGAAGCCGACCACCACCAGGCCGTCCGGGCGTACGTGCGCGGCGACGCGGGCCAGCACGTCGCGTTCGGTGCCCGGGGCGACGAAGACCATCACGTTGCCGGCGAGCACCGCGGCGTCGAACGGCTCGGCCTCGCCCTGGGCGGCCAGGTCCAGCTCGGAAAGGTCGGCGACCAGGAAGCGGGGGCCGGGGTAATCGGCGCGGGCCGCCTCGACCAGCGCCGGGTCGGCGTCGACGCCCACCACGTCGTGGCCGCGTGCGGCGAGCGCGGCGGCGACCCGACCGGTGCCGCAGCCGGCGTCCAGGACGCGGGCGCCGGGCGGTACGAGCGCGTCGAGCAGCCGCGCCTCACCGGCCAGGTCGGCGCCCTCGGCGGCGAGCTGGCGGAAGCGGTCCACGTACCACTGCGAGTGGCCGGGTTTCGTGTCGGTCACCCAGCGGGTCGGCTTGCCCATGAGGCCACCGTAGCTGATCTTGTGCGAGCGGGTCAGGCGAGCGCCAGGAACGTGCCGGCGGCGAGCGGCCCGCCGAGCGCGATGCCGGCCAGCACCTGCGGCCAGGTGTGGTCGCCGAGCCGCACCCGGGACCAGCCGACGGCCGCGACGAGCGCCCAGCCGAGGTTCGCGGCCGGGCCGGCCAGCGGCACCAGCACGGCGACGGTCGCGGCGGCGACCGCCGCGTGGATGCTCAGCTTCCACCAGTGGTTCACCAGCGCGCAGGCCGCGCCGACCACGAAGACCACGACGATCACGGCGAACAGTTCGGCGGGTGCGCGCACCGCCGCCAGCAGCAGCAACCCGGCCGCCACCGAGGCCAGCCCGATCGACAGCGGCCGGGCCCGCTGGGTGCGGTCACCGACGTGCCGGTCGGTGAGGCGCCCCCGGCGGACGCCGTGCACGAGCACGCCGATCGGGATGACGGCGCAGAACGTCAGCGCGATGCCGCCCCAGAGCAGGAACTGGCCCGCCGAGCGGCTGACCCGGGCGGCGGCGATCAACGGCAGCGCCGTGACCAGGACGGTCGGGGCGAGCGCCTCGGTGAGCAGCCGGGCCGCCCGCGCACCGGCCCGGTCCTCCAGTGATGCTCGCACCCGATCATCCTGGCACGGACGCTCACCCCTTCTCGGCTCCGCTGGTGAGTCCCTCGGTGAGCAGGCGTTCCCCGGCGAAGAACAGCACCACGATCGGCAGCGTGAGGATGACCGAGCCGGCCATCAGCACGGTCTTGGGCACCTCGACGCCGTCGGCCAGCAGCGACAGTCCCAGCGAAACGGTCCACCGGTCCGGTCGGTCGACCAGGAACAGCAGCGCGAACAGGTACTCGTTCCAGGCGATCATGAAGTCGTACAGCGCGACAGCCATCACCGACGGCGCCGCGAGCGGCAGGCTGACCCGGCGGATGATGCCGAGACGGCCGGCGCCGTCGATCGCCGCCGACTCCTCCAGACTGATCGGGATGGTCTCGAAGTAGTTCTTCAGCATGTAGACCGACACCGGCAGCGTCTGCGAGATGTAGACGAGCACCAGGCCGGTCAGCGACCCGCGCAGCCCGGCCCGGGTGAAGACCACGAACAGCGGGATCGCGATGACTATCGACGGGAACAGGTAGACCGCCAGGAACAGCGCGCTGACCTGCCGGCGGCCGAAGAACCGCAGTCGGGACACCGCGTACGCGCCGGGAATGGCGACCACCAGGGTGAGCGCGGTGGCGGCCAGCGCCACCAGGCCGCTGTTGCGGATGAACGTGAGGAAGCCCTGGCCGCCGTCGGAGACGGACTTCAGCACCTCCGCGTACGTGGCGACGGTCAGCTCGCCGAACGGCACCCAGAGGGAGCCGGGTTCCAGCAGCAGGCGTTCGATCGGGCGTACCGACAGCACCAGCATGTACCAGAACGGCAGCAGCGTGACCACCAGGAACCCGGCGATCACCAGCCGGCGCAGCCAGCGCAGGCTGACCGTCTCGATCCGGTCCCGGTCCATCACGCCTCCCGTCGCGCGCCGAAGAAGCGCAGGTAGATCGCCACGAACACGAGCAGCACCACGGCCAGCACGACCGCCTGGGCGGCTGCGGCGCCGATGTCGGTGCGGGCGGTGAGGAACTGGTAGACCCGGACGCTCACCACCTCGGTGCCGGCCGCGCCGCCGGTGAGCAGGTAGACGTCGTCGAACTTGTTGAACGTCATGATGAACCGCAGCACGCCGATCAGCGCGATCACCGGCATGAGCTGTGGCAGCAGGATGTGCCGGAACCGCTGGGTGGGTGTCGCCCCGTCGACCCGGGCGGCCTCCTCCAGCTCGCCGGGCACCGCCTGGAGCCGGGCCAGCAGGAACAGGAACGCGAACGGGAAGTAGCGCCACGCCTCGAACGCGATCACCGTCCACAGCGCGGTGGACTCCTGGGACAGGAACGGCACCGGGGAGTCCCAGCCGAGGAAGCGCCGCCCCCAGTCGTTGACGATGCCGAGCTGCGGGTCGAGCATCACCTGCCAGACGAACGTCATGGCGACCACCGGCGCCACGTACGGCAGCAGCATCGACGCGCGTACCAGCGTGCGGCCCCGGAACGGCCCGCGTACGGCGAGCGCCGCCACCAGGCCCACCACTATCGAGCCCGCGGTGCCGCCGACGCTGTAGAGCACAGTGGTCCAGAGCGTGTCGGCGAACCCGGGCGTGTGCAGCACCCGGTCGATGTTGTCCAGGGTCAGCTCGCCGAACAGGCCGGTCTTGCGCAGTGTCGCCAGGCGTACCCGCTGGAAGGCCAGCACGACCGTCCAGACGATGGGTATGCCGATCACCGCGAGCACGACGAGCAGGGTCGGGGTGACCAGCGCGAGCCCGGCACGGGACTCGCGGCGGCGCAGCGTCAGCGGGCGTCGGCCGGGTCGGCGGGGTCGCTCCGGCGCGGGGGAGCGGCCGGCCTCCGGCGCGGTGGTGGTCAATTGACGCCCTTGGCTATCGCCTCGACGTCCTTGCGGGCGCGTTCGGCGGCGGCGCGGGCGTCGGACCTGCCGCCGACGACGTCGGCGAGCGCCTTGGGTACGGGCAGCTCACCGAGGATGGCACCGACGAGCTTGCCCTGGTTCTCGGTCAGGCCCCACCGCTGGAACGTGTCCGGACTCTTCCGCAGGGTGGCGAGCACGTCCTCGCCGTAGACCTCGGACAGCGGCTTCTTGGTGTCCACGCCGGCCGGGCTGGTGTTCCAGGCGGTCCGGAACTTCTGCTTGTCCTCCGGCGTGCCGGTACGCACCGGGAAGCGCCCCTCGGGCGACATGCCGAACCAGCGCGGGTAGCCGTCGGAGAGCATGTACTCCACGAACGACTTCGCCGGGTCGGCCGCGCCGTCGAGCACGGCCCAGGAGCTGACCTCGCCGTACTGGGCCGGTTCGGTGCCGTTCGGACCCTTGATCGCGGTGACGAACCCGCTGTTCTTCGCGAGCCAGGCCGGGTCGGACTGGCACTGCGGGCAGGTCGGCCGGGCGTCGGCGCGCAGCCCGGCCAGCTCGTCGAGGATGAACGGCGACCAGATCAGCATGGCCGCCTTGCCGGCGAAGTAGGTGGCCCGGGTGGTGTCGACGTCCTGGGCGCCCTTGACCGAGTTGTTCCGCATCAGGTCGCCGTAGAAGCGGAACGCCTCGACGCACTCGGGGGAGTCGAGTGTGACAGTGCCGGAGTCGTCGGTGAGCCGGCAGTTGTTCGCCAGCGCCAGGTGCTCGAACGTCTGCTGGGTGAACACGTCGCCGGGGGAGGTGGCCGCGGTGATGCCGGCGACGCCGCCGGTGTTCAGCTTCGCCGCCGCGGCGGCGATCTTCTCGTACGTGTCGGGCGCCTCCAGGCCCGCGGCGGCGAACAGGTCCTTGCGGTAGACCAGCAGCTGGCCCCACCCGTCGCTCGGTACGGCGAGCTGCTTGCCGCCGTCGCTGGTGAGTTCCAGCGCGCGGGGCGTGAACGTGTCCCGGCCGAGCCGGTCGACGACCGCGCCGTTGGCGTCGGCGTCGACCAGCTCGTTGGCGGACAGCGTGCGCACCCCGGCCAGGGAGACCGAGCCGACCACGTCGGGCAGGTCGCCGGCGGCGGCGCTGGAGGCGATCAGGGACGGGAACTGGTCCTCGTTGACGGTGACCAGGTTGACCTGGACGCCGGTCTTGGCGGTGTAGTCGGCGATGATCGCCTTGGTGGCGGCGACGCGGTCCGCCACGTCTTCCAGGCTCCAGACGGTGATCCGCGAACTGTCGGATTTCTGCCCGTCGTCGCTGCATGCGGCCACGCCGGTCCCGGCCAGTGCCAGGATCAGGCTTAGTGCGAACCGCCGCGTTGAGGGTGATGACATCGGTGGCACTCCTCTCGAAAGAGCACGGCCTGCCGCTAATACCCATCGATTCATCGATCTAATCACATATGCCCATTTTTTGGGTTAGAATCGGGGTCGGCACTTCCCTCGGAGCGACGCCATGAGCAACTGGGTTGTCTCTCTGGCCGGGCCCCGGCACATACGCCTGGAGCCCTGCCCCACCGACCGGCTCGGTCCGGGCCAGATCCGCGTCCGCACCCGCTACTCGGGCATCTCCGCCGGCACCGAACTGACGCTCTACCGGGGCAGCAATCCGCGCCTGCGCAAGGACTGGGACGCCGGCAGCCGCATGTTCGTGCCCCGCCAGGCCACGCCCGCGTACCCGGTGGTGGGTTTCGGATACGAGGAGGTCGGCGAGATCGTCGAGGTCGCCCCCGACGTGGCCGGGCGGCGACCCGGCCAGCTCGTCTGGGGCATCTGGGGGCACCGCGCCGAGGCGGTGCTCCCCGCGGCGGCGGCGCATCCGCTGCCGCCGGGCCTCGACCCGCTCGCCGCCGTGTTCGCCCGGCCCGGTGCCATCGCGCTGACCGCCGTGCTCGCCGGTGACCTGCACCTGGGCGACTGGGTGGGCGTCTTCGGGCAGGGCGTGATCGGGCTGCTCGGCACGCGCCTGGCCGCGCTCTCCGGCGCCCGCGTGGTCGCCGTCGACCGGATGCCCGGCCGGCTCGCGCACGCCGTGCGGCTCGGCGCCCGCCGGGTGGTCGACGCCGGCGCCGAGTCGCCCGCCGCCGCGCTGCGGGCCGCCACCGACGGCCGGGGCGCCGACGTCTGCCTGGAGCTGTCCGGGTCGTACCCGGCGCTGCACGAGGCGATCCGCGCCACCGCCCACGCCGGCCGCGTTGTGGCGGCCGGTTTCTACCAGGGGTACGCCCACGGGCTGGAACTCGGCGAGGAGTTCCACCACAACCGGATCCAGCTCGTGGCCGCCCAGGTCTCCGGGCCCGATCCGGCACCCGGCACGGCCGGCCGGTGGTCCGGGACGCGGATCGCACACACCTTCATGGACCTGGTGGCCGAGGGCAGCGTCGACCCGCTGCCGCTGGTGAGCCACGTCGTCGACGCGGGCGCGGTGGCCGACGCCCTGGCGTTGCTCGACCGCGGTGACGGTGACGTCCTCCAAGTGGTGCTGAGGTTCTGATGGACATTCCGCTTGCCTGCCAGGAACAACTGCTTCCCGGCACCGACCTGACCCGGAAGTACGCCCTCGCCGTCTCCCTCGGCTACCAGGGCATCGAGCTGCGCGGGCGGGGCGACCTCGACCTGGCCCGGCGGCTGCCTGAACTGCGCCGCGCCCGCGCCGCCGGTGTGGTCATGCCGACCGTCTGCGTCGAGATGGACCACTTCATCGGCGACTTCGACCCGGACCGCTCCCGTGACGCGGTGCGCAACCTGCGCTCCCAGCTGTCGGTGATCGCCGAACTCGGCGGCGTCGGCGCGATGACCCCGGCCGCGTGGGGCATGTTCTCCCGCCGGCTGCCCCCGTTCGAACCACCCCGCTCGGCCGAGGGTGACCTGCGGGTGCTCGTCGACGCCCTGGGCGAGCTGGCCGGGCACGCCCGCGCCGAGGGGGTCACCGTGTTCCTGGAGCCGCTCAACCGGTACGAGGACCACATGGTCAACCGGCTCGACCAGGCGGTCGAGCTGTGCCGCGCGGTCGGGTCACCGGCGCTGCGGGTGGCCGCCGACACGTACCACATGAACATCGAGGAGGACGACCCGCACGCCGCGCTGCGCGCCGCCGCGCCGTACCTCGGGCACGTGCAGGTGAGCGACTCCAACCGGCACCAGCCCGGCGCCGGGCACCTGGACTGGGGGGCGCTGCTGGCCACGCTCGACGCGATCGGCTACACCGGCTGGCTGGCGCTGGAGTGCCGGCTGCGCGGCGAGCCCGTCGCCGCGCTGCGCCAGGCCGCCACCGCGCTGGCCCAGGCCCGTCCCCGGCGGGCCGCCGCATGACGCTGACCACCGGGGTACGCGCCGGAGCCGACCGCCACGCCCGGCTGCGCCGCCTGGCGCTGGCCACCCTGGACGCCAACTGGGAACACGACCACACGGTCCCCTCGCGCACGCTCTACCCGCACCAGTGGAGCTGGGACTCGGCGTTCATCGCGATCGGCCTGGCCCACGTCCGTCCCGACCGGGCCTGGCGGGAGCTGCGCACGCTGTTCGCCGCGCAGTGGGTCGACGGGCGGGTGCCGCACATCGTGTTCAACCCGGCCTCGCGCGCCGGGCGGTACTTCCCCGGGCCGCAGTTCTGGGACTCGGCGCGGGCCGAGGGCGCACCGGCCCGGGCCACCTCCGGGATCGTCCAGCCGCCGGTGCACGCCCCCGCCGCCTGGCTGGTGCACCGCCGCGCTCCCGGCGAGGCGTCGGTGGCCGCGCTGCGGCGGCTCTACCCGCGGCTCGTCGCGCAGCAGCGCTACCTGACCGGTCGGCGCGACACCGGCGGCGGCGGGCTGGCGTCGATCGTGCACCCGTGGGAGTCCGGGCTGGACAACAGCCCCGCCTGGGACGCGCCACTCGCAGCGGTCCCCGCCGACGAGGCGGTGATGCGGGCGTACCGGCGGCACGACACCGCGCACGCCGACGCGGCGCAGCGCCCCACCGACCTGGACTACGCGCGCTACGTCGCGCTGGTGGAGAGCTACCGGGCCGGCCGCTACCGGGACGAGGGACTGCTCGGGCGGCACCCGTTCCTGGTGGAGTGCCCACTGGTGAACGCCGCCCTCGGCGTCTCCGAGTACGCCCTCGCGCGCATCGCCACTGTCATCGGCGCCGATCCGGGGCCGCACCGCGACCGGGGCGCCCGGATCACGGAGGCGCTCGTCACCCGCCTCTGGGATCCGGTCACCGGCACGTTCCGCCCCCGCGACGTGCGCGCCGACCGGCTGGTGCCGGCCCGGACCGTGCTGGGGCTGATGCCGCTGGCGCTGCCCGAGCTGCCCGCGGCGCAGGTGTCCGCGTTGCTGGCCGAGGCGTGCTCGCCGCGCTTCGGGCTGGCCGCCCGGATGGACCGGCCGCTGCCCACGTACGACCGCACCGCGCCGGACTTCGAGCCGCTGCGCTACTGGCGCGGCCCGAGCTGGATCAACACCGGCTGGCTGCTCTGGCAGGGCCTGCGTACCCACCGCCGGGCCGACCTGGCCGCCGGGCTGCGCGAGTCGCTGCTCGACCTGGTCGACCGGGCCGGCTGCCACGAGTACTTCCACCCGGACACCGGCGCCGGTCTCGGCTCACCGGCATTCAGCTGGACCGCCGCGCTGATGCTGGACGCGCTCGCCCAGGAGTGACACCGGTGGGCGCCGGGTGGACCGGCGCCCACCGGGTCTCCTCCGGGCTCAGGCGATGCCGGCCGGGGTGCCGCCCACGCGCAACGCCGCCATCGGCGCGTCGTCGATCGCGTAGCCGAGCGCGTCGACCACCTCCACCACGCCGCTGACCTGCCGGGTCAGGCGCACCGCGAGCTGCGCGGTGGACCGGCGCTCCACCTGGCCGGTGAGCGTCACGACGCCCCGGTCCACAGTCACGTCCACCACCCCGCCGGGGACGCCGAGGCTGCGCCACAGCACCTCCTCGACCACGTCGCGCCGGATGCCGGCGTCCGGGCGCAGGTGCACCTTCAGCAGGTCGCCGCGGGTGACGATGCCGACCAGCCGGCCGAGGTCGTTCACCACCGGCAGCCGCTTCACGCCGCGCGCGTCCATCAGCCGGGCCGCCTCCACGATCGTCGCGTCCGGCGCGACGGTGACCGGGGGAGCGGTCATCAGGTCGGCGGCGAGCGTGGCGCCGGCCTTCGCCCGCGCCTCGCGGCGGTGCCGGTCCGGCAGGATCCGCCGCTCCCGGGGCTGACCCAGGAACTCCACCTTGTACATCAGGTCCGCCTCGGAGACCACGCCGAGCACCCGGCGGGTCTCGTCCACCACCGGCGCCGCCGTGACGTGCCGCTCGGTCAGCACGTCGACGATCTCCCGGTACGCCGTGCCCTCCCGTACCGCCGCCACGTCCCTGGTCATCACGTCCTGCACCTGCCACGTACGCATGGCGAACCTCCCTGTTGTCCGCCTCCGACGCTAGGTGGCGGCGACGGGCCGGAGCAGGGTCGCAAGACCAGGTCCGAGGGCCGGAGGTCCCGAATCACCCGGCCGCGACGGGTTCGGCGACCTCGTCGGCGGGCGGCTCGGCGGTCAGCAGCGCGGCCGGCACCGGCTCGACCTCCACCCGGCAGTCGTGGAACGTCGGCGCCTCGCCCAGGTCGGTGTCGCGGACGCCGGTGACCGCGTTGACAGTGGACCGGCCGGGGCTGCGCCGCGCCCAGTACGCCTTGTAGGTGAACGCCAGGCCCGGCCGGGCCGCCTCGTCGACGGCGACCGCGGCGAGGAACGCGCCCCTGTCGTTGTGCACGCGTACCGCGTCGCCGTCGGCGAGCCCCCGCGCCGCCGCGTCGGCCGGGTGCAGGTGCACCCGGGGCGGGCCGGCGCGGCGGGTGTGCCACGGCAGCGAGGCGAACGTGGAGTTCATCAGGTAGCGGTTGGCCGGGGTGAGCAGCGTCAGCGGATACCGGCGGGCCAGCTCCGGGTCGGCCGCCTCGGCCGGTGGTGTGTACCCGGGCAGCGGGTCCACGCCGAGCGCGGCCAGCGCCGGGTCGTGCAGCCGGGCCCGCCCGTCCGCTGTCGGGAAACCACCGTCGGCGTACGGCGCGGAACCCACCGGCACGCCGGTGAGCCGGGCGTACGTGCGCTCGCGCAGCTCCTCGTACGTGATCGGGGCACCGGCCAGCAACTGCCGGGCCAGGTCCTCGTCGCTGTCGGAGAACGCGGGGTGGTCCACGCCGAGCGCGGCGGCGATCCGCCGGAAGATCTCGGTGTTCGGCAGCGCCTCGCCCGGCGCGCGGGTCACCGGCAGGTTCAGCGTCGTGTAGTGGTGCCCGTAGGACGTCTGGAGGTCCAGGTGCTCGGGTTGCATGGTCGCCGGGAGCACCACGTCGGCGTAGTCGCAGGTGTCGGTCCAGCGCTGCTCCAGCACGACCGTGAACAGGTCGGCGCGGCGCAGCCCGGTCAGCAGGCGGGCCTGGTCCGGGGCGGTCGCCGCCGGGTTGGCGTCGAACACCACGAGCGAGGTGACAGGCGGGTCCGCCTCCCCGGTGAGCACGGCGGCCAGCCGGCTCATGTTCAGCGAGCGGGCCGGCGGGGCGGGCATGCCGGGCGGCCGGACCACCGGGCCGTTGTCGACCGGGTGGTGGCCGCTGGTGGTCACCAGCGCGCCGCCGCCGGGGTACCGGAAGTCGCCGGTGACCAGCGGCAGCGCGCAGATGGCCCGGATCGCCTGCCCGGCGCCGTGGTGCCGTTGCAGGCCCAGCCCGACCCGTACCGCCGTGGGCCGGGTGGTGGCGATCCGGTCGCCGAGGCGGCGTACGGTCTCGACCGGCAGGCCGCACTCGGCGGCGGCCCGCTCCACCGGCCAGTCGTCGAGCCGGGCGGCCAACTCCGGCCAGCCGGTGGTGTGCGCGGCCAGCCACGCCTCGTCGGCCGCCCCGGCGTCGCGGACGTGCCGCATCAGCCCGAGCGCGAGCGCCGCGTCGGTGCCGGGTAGCGGCGCGACGTGCTCGTCGCTGCGGGTCGCCGTGTCGGTGCGCATCGGGTCGATCGTCACCACGTACGCGCCGCGTTCGCGGGCCCGCTGCACGAACGGCCACAGGTGCAGGTTGGTGACGAGCGGGTTGGCGCCCCAGAGCACGATCAGGCCCGCCTCGACGATCGACTCCGGCTCGAAGCCGACCGAGGCGCCGTAGAGCGAGCGCAGCGCCGCCCGCGCCGCCGCCGTGCAGATGGTGGTGTCCAGCCGGGACGCGCCCAGGTGGGCGAAGAGCCGGGGGCCCATGGTCCAGCCCTGGACCAGGCCCATGGTGCCGGCGAAGTAGTAGGGCAGCACCGACTCCGGGCCGTCGCGTTCGATGCTCGCGCGCAGCCCGGCGGCCACCCGCTCCAGGGCCTCGTCCCAGCTCGCGGGCCGGTACGCGACCCGGCCGGCGCCCTTCGGGCCGGTGCGGACCCACGGCGTGGTGAGCCGGTCCGGCCCGTTCACCGCGTCCAGGTAGCGGTTCACCTTGCCGCAGAGCGCGCCCCTGGTGAACGGGTGGTCGCGGTCGCCGCGCAACGCGACCGCCCGGCCGTCGTCGACTGTCAGCTGCCAGACGCAGGTGTCCGGGCAGTCCAGCGGGCAGGCGCCGGGGTGGGTGACGGGTGCCATGGCGCGGATGTTACCCCCGGTTCACGGTGTGGCCGCCGCTCGTCGTGGCCGGGGGTGTTTGGCCGGGGCGGGAGCGGGTACCCGCCGGGGCCGACCGGGTGGCGTGGTGCCCGCCGGCGGCGAGGGGAGGGGTGGGATGCGGTTCCCCCTGTTCGTCGAGGCGGTGGCGCGGCGGGCCGAGTTGCCTGCCGACGAGGCCGCGACCGTCTCCCGTGCGGTGTTGCAGACCCTCGCCGACCGGATCACCGCGGACGAGGCGACAGACCTGGCCGCGCAGTTGCCGGACGACGTGGGCGGCTATCTGGAGCCCGGCGGCACCGCCACCACCGGTGGCGCTGTGGACTTCCTGTACCGGGTGGCCGAACGCGCGGCGGTGGACCCGGCGGTCGCCGAGGTGGGGGCGGTCGCGGTGCTCGCCACGCTGCGCGACACGGTGACGGTGGGGGAGTTCCACGATCTCGTCGCGCAGCTCCCGAAGGGTTTCGACGCCATGGTGGACCCCATTCCGCGCCCGCCGTACGATGTCTGAGCAGGCTCCCCGCGAACCGGGTTGAGCTGCGGCACCGAGGCCGTCGCGGCGAAAGATTCCACGGCCCGAAAGTATTTTCACCGTAAAATAACTTGTCGACGGTCGCGTACGCTGAAAAACGTCTACGCGCTAGAGGGATGATCGGACGAATTCCTCCGTCCGAGGTTCCACGGTGTCGTCCCCTCTTCGGCTCAAGCCTCATCGCCGCTCTTCCGGCGCACGGATCGAGCCATATTCTGCTTCCAATGTGAAGTCCTGGGGGGGATCAATGATCACATTCGTCGATCGCTGCGTGCCTGTCCTCTGTGGAGCGCCACCCGCTTCCTGACATGGCAGAGACGATGATCATCAATCGTTTCGGCGCGATCACGGCGGTACACGGCGGACGTCCGGCGCTGCTCGGTGAGACCCACGAGGTCACCTACACCGAGCTGGCCGGGGCGGCCGGCGGGCACGCTGCCGTGTTCACCGCCGCGGGCCTGCGCGCCGGAGACCGGATCGCGCTGCTCACCGCACACGGTGCACCGACCGTGGCGGCGCTGCTCGGCGCCCTCGCCGCCGGATGCGCGTACGTGCCGCTGGACCCCGGCTTCCCGGTCGCCCGGCTGCGCCACATGGTCGACGCCGCCGGGGTGACCGCCGTGGCCTGCGCCGCCGAACACCGGGACCTGGCGTCCACCCTGGCCGGCGGCCGCCCGGTCGTCGCGCTGGACGAGGTGCCGCCGGCCCCGCTGCGCCCGGTCGCGGCCGACCCGGACGCGCTCGCGTACGTGCTGTTCACCTCCGGCTCCACCGGGCTGCCCAAGGCCGTCGGACAGACCCACCGCAACCTGGCCCACGTCGTCGGCAACCAGATCGCCGCGCTCGGCGTCGGCCCGGACGACCGGCTCAGCCTGCTCGCGTCGTTCAGCTTCGACGCCGCCATCCCCGACCTCTACCCGGCGCTGCTCACCGGCGCCGCCGTCGTCCCGGTCGACCTGCGCCGCCACGGGCTGGCGCACGCCGTCGACCAGCTCGACCGGCACCGGGCCACCGTGCTGCACTGCACGCCCACCGTCTACCGCTTCCTGCTCGACACGCTCGGCGCGCGCCGGCTGCCCACGGTGCGGGCGGTGCTGCTCGGCGGCGAGCAGGCCACCTGGACCGACGCGGCCCGCGGCCGGGACCGGTTCGCCCCCGGCTGCGTACTGGTGAACGGCTACGGTGCCACCGAGATGACGTTCGCCGCCCGGCACGTCCAGCCGCTGTCCGAGGTGGACCCGGACGTCCGCGGGCCGCTGCCGGTCGGCACCGCGTTCCCCGGCTACCGCCTGGACCTCGCCCCGGACACCGGCGAGATCGTGGTCCACAGTCCGCACCTCGCCCCCGGCTACCTCAACCAGGACAGCGACCGCTTCGGCGTCGACGCCGACGGGCTGCGGTCGTACCGCACCGGTGACCTGGGCCGGCTGCTGCCCGGCGGGGAACTGGTCTGTCTCGGCCGGCTCGACCGGCAGGTCAAGGTACGCGGACACCGGGTCGAGCTGACCGAGATCGAGGCCGTGCTGTCCGCCCAGCCCGGCGTCGCGGGCGTGCGCGCCGTCGTCCGCGACGGCGAGCTGATCGCGTACGCCCGGCCCGCCGGAACCCGCCCGGACCCGGCGGCGCTGCGCGCGGCCCTGACCGCAGCGCTGCCCGACTACGCCGTGCCCCGCGCGGTGGTCGTGGTCGACGAGTTCCCGCTCACCGTCACTGGCAAGATCGACGAGCGGGCGCTGCCCGACCCGGTCACCTACGTGCCCGCCGAGGAGGCTCCGGCCACCGACACCGAACGCGCCGTGCACGACATCTGGTGCGCGGTCCTGGGCCGCGACGCGGTCGCCCGCACCGCCAGCTTCTTCGACGTCGGCGGGCAGTCGCTGCTGCTGGGCCAGGTGCAGCAGCGCCTCGCCGAGCGGTTCGGCGTACGCCTGCCGATGCTGCGCCTGTTCGACCACCCGACCGTCGCCGCCCAGGCGGCGCTGCTCGACGCCCCGCCCGAGGCGGTCCGCGCCCCGGTGCTGCCCGCGCCCGCCGCGCCGGTGCGCGCCGCCCGCGACTACACCGGCGACGAGATCGCCGTGGTCGGCGTCGCCGGGCGGTTCCCCGGCGCGCCCGACGTGGCCACGTTCTGGTGGAACCTGTGCACCGGCGTCGACTCGGTGCACGACCACACCGACGAGGAGCTGGCCGCGCTCGGCGTCGGTCCCGCCCTGCGCGCCGACCCCCGGCACGTCCGCGCCACCGGTCGCCTCGACGGGGTGGCCGACTTCGACGCCGAGTTCTTCGGCTTCGGCGCCGACGAGGCCGCCCGCACCGACCCGCAGCACCGGCTGTTCCTGGAGACCGCCTGGGAGGCGCTCGAGGACGCCGGGCACGACCCGGCGCGCTTCCCCGGGCTCGTCGGCGTCTACGCCGCCACCTCGGCCAACCGCTACTTCCTGTTCCACCTCATGGACAACCCGGCGGCGGTCGGCGACGTCGACCCGGACGACTGGGAGGCCCGGCTCGTCGGCCGCCAGTTCACCGACCACCTGCCCGGCCAGGTGGCCTACCGGCTCGGCCTGACCGGCCCGGCGATGGCCGTGCAGAGCGCCTGCTCCAGCTCGCTCGTCGCGGTGTGCGTCGCCGCGCAGAGCCTCGCCGACTACCAGTGCGACCTGGCGCTGGCCGGCGGGTCCACGGTGATGTGGCCCCGGCACCGGGCGGGCGGGCTCGCCTCGCCCGACGGCCGGTGCCGCGCCTTCGACGAGGCCGCCGCCGGCTCCGGCTTCGGCTCCGGCGCGGGCGTGGTGGCGTTGCGCCGGCTCGCCGACGCGCAGGCCGACGGCGACCGCATCTACGCGATCCTGCCGGGCTGGGCGGTCACAAACGACGGCCCGGACCGCGCCGGCTTCGCCGTGCCCGGCCCGGCCGGACAGGCCGCCGCCGTCGCGAACGCGCTCGCCACCGCCGAGGTCGCACCCGGCGAGGTCCGCTTCGTGGAGGGCCACGGCAGCGGCACGCCGCTGGGCGACGCCATCGAGGTGGCCGCGCTGCACGAGGTGTACGCGGGCGCCGCGCCCGCCGAGTCCACGGCGCTCGGCTCGGTGAAGACGAACATCGGCCACCTCGACGCCGCCGCCGGCATCGCCGGGCTGATCAAGACGGTGCTCGCCGTCCGGCACGGGGTGATCCCGCCGAACCTGCACTTCACCCGCCCGCACCCGGAGATCGACCTGACCGCCGGACCGTTCTACGTGCCCACCAAGGCGCGGGACTGGCCGGACGACGGCCGCCGGGTCGCCGGGGTGAGCGCGTTCGGCCTGGGCGGCACCAACGCGCACGTCGTGGTGGAACAGCCGCCGCCGGCCGAACCGGCCGACCCGCCCGGCGAAGGACCGTGGCTGCTGCCGGTCTCCGCGCGTACCCCGGCGGCGCTGCGGGCCGCGCTGGCCCGCCTGCGGAGCCACCTCGCCGGGGCCGCACCGGCACTGTCCGACGTGGCCGCCACGCTGGCGCTGGGCAGGCGGGCGTTCGCTCACCGGGCGGCGGTGGTCGCCGCCGACCTGCCGGGCGCGCTGTCCGCGCTGGACGTGCTGCTCGACACCGACGTCCGCATCGCCGGTGACGGTGGCCCGCTGCGCGAGACGGCCGCCGACTGGGTCGCCGGGCGCGACGTCGACTGGCACGCGCTGCACCCCGAGGGCACGGTCCGGCGCACCGGACTGCCCACCTACCCGTTCCAGCGCCGCCGGCACTGGATCGACCCCGTGCAGAAAGGTCCGCGGTGAACTGGTTCGTCTCCGCCGGAAGCCGACCCGAGGCGCCGGTGCGGTTGTTCTGCCTGCCCTACGCCGGAGCGGGCGCCAGCGCGTTCCGGCGCTGGGCGGCCGAGTTCGGTGCCGGCGTCGACGTGGTGCCAGTGCAACTGCCCGGCCGGGAGAACCGGATCACCGAGGACCCGCGCTTCAGCGTCGCCGAGGTGGCCGACGCCATCGCCTCCCGCGCCGACCGCCCGTACGCGATCTACGGCCACTCGATGGGCGGACGGCTCGGCTTCGACGTGGTCCGCGAGCTGCGGCGTACCGGCCGCCCGCTGCCGCTGCGGCTCTACGTCGGCGGCGCCCGCGCCCCGCACGTCGACGGGCCCGGCCCGTTCGACGGGCTGTCCCGGGCGAGCGACGAGGAGCTGCTGCGCCGCCTCGGCGACGGCGGCGGCCTTCCCGCCGAACTGCTCGACCACCCCGAGCTGGTGGAACTGCTGCTGCCGTTGCTGCGTGCCGACTTCGACCGGGTCGACAGCTACCGCCACGTGCCGGGCGAGCCGCTGCCGGTGCCGATCGTCGTGTTCGCCGGCCGTGGCGACCGGGCGGTCAGCCGGGAGCAGAGCGCGGCCTGGGCCGAGCACACCGCCGCCGGGTTCACCCTGCACGAACTGGACGGCGGGCACTTCTTCCTGCACGACCGGCTGCCCGAGCTGGCCGCGCTGATCCGGGCCGACCTGACCGCCGCGTCCACGAACACCCGCCCCGGCACGCCGGACGCGGGTCCGGACCCGGTGCGCGCCGCCGGTCGCGGGACCGCCGGCGCCGCGCACCGGGTCCCCCTGGGCGACACCGGCTGGTCGGTGTGGCGCGACGCGGTGCTGCGGACCACCGGCTTCCCGGCCGACGGACTGGAGCTGTTCACCGCGCCCCGGGCCGCTGCGGCGGCCGACGAGCTGCTCGCCACCGGCGCCGGTGAGGACCGGTTCGACAAGGAGCTCGAGGAGGCGCTGCGCGCCGGGGCGCGGCGGCTCACCGACCTGGCCGCCGACCCGCTGTTGCGCGAGGCGGTCACCTGGCAGAACCGGGGCGCGCTCGTCGCGTTCGACGGGCTGGTGCGCGGCGGCGCCGACGCGGCCCGCAACGTGCGCCGCCGCGACCGGGAACGGGCGCTGCTGAAGTACTGGCAGCGCTACTGCGGAAAGAACGAGACTGTCGGCTTCTTCGGCCCCGGCTGCTGGGTCACGGTCGATCCGGCGCAGCCGGAGGTTGCCCGGGTCAACCCCGGCGGGAAACTGACCCGGCGGCGCCGGGTGTGGTTCGAGTCGTGGGCGCTGGCCGCGTACGCCGAACGGATCGGCGCGGACCTGGCGGTGCGACGGTGGTGGCCGCCGATGCTCCGGGCCCACCTGGCCGTCCGGGGCCGGGACGTGCTGCGGCCCGGCCGCCCGCCGCTGACGCTGACCCCGGTCGAGGCGGCGCTGCTGCGCGCGGCCGACGGCCGGCGTCCCGCCGCCGACCTGGTCGCCGACCCGGCGATCGGGCTGCGCCGCCCCGAGGACGGCTACGCGCTGCTCGACCGGCTGGTCGAGCGGGAACTGATCACCTGGGACGCCGGCCTGCCGGTGAGCCCGGACGCCGAGCGGGTGCTCGCCGACCGGATCGACGCGATCGGCGACGAGCCGGCCCGCGCCGCCGCCCGCGCCGGGTTCGACCGGCTGTGCGCCGCCCGCGACGACGTCGCCGCGGCGGCCGGGGACGCGGACCGGCTGCGCGCCGCGCTGGACACCCTGGACGTCACGTTCACCGAGCTGACCGGCGTGCCGGCGGTACGCCGGGCCGGACAGATGTACGCCGGGCGGACGGTCTGCTACGAGGACAGCGCCCGGGACCTGGACGTGGTGTTCGGCGCGCCGCTGCTGGCCGAACTGGCCGCCCCGCTGGACGTGCTGCTGCGCGCCGCGCGCTGGCTGGCCAACGCGCTCGCCCGTGCCTACCTGGACGTGCTGCGCGGCCTGTACGAGGAGCTGCGCACCGAGTCCGGCGCCCCGGTGCCGCTGGCCGACCTGTGGTTCCTCGCCCAGGGCATGTTCTGGGGCGACGGGGAACGGCCGGTCGACGCCGTCGCGGCGGACTTCGCGGCCCGCTGGGCCGGGCTGTTCGGCCTGGACACGCTGCCCGCCGGCACCACCGACGTACGGCTGCGCGCGGCCGATCTCGCCGGCCGGATCGACGCGGTGTTCCCCGGCGACGGCCCGGAGTGGTCCAACGCCGCCGTGCACAGCCCCGACCTGCAGATCTGCGCCACCGACGCGGACGCGCTGCGGCGCGGCGACTACACGGTGGTGCTCGGTGAGCTGCACGCCGCCTGGTCGTCGTTCGACTGCGCCGTGTTCACCCTGGCGCACCCGGACGTGGAACGGCTGCGCGACGCGCTCGCCGCGGACCTCGGCCAGCGGCGGGTCCGGCTGCTGTTCCCGGCCGACTGGCCGCGGCGGACCAGCCGTACCGCCGAGTCGCTGACCGGCCCGACCGACCGGCACCTGGCGTTCCTCGACGCCCCGGGCGCCGACCCGGCCCGCGTGCTGCCCACGGTCGACCTGGTCGTCGACGAGGTCGACGGCGAGCTGGTCGCCACCGCCCCGGACGGGCAGCGCTGGCCGCTCGTCGAGGTCTTCGCCCAGCCGCTCAGCGCGCACGCCGTGGACGGCTTCAAGCTGGTCGCCGCCGCGCCGTACACGCCCCGGATCACTGTGGACCGGCTGGTGCTGGCCCGGCAGACGTGGCGGACCACTGTCGGCGAGAGCGGCCTGGCCACCGCCACCGGTGAGCGGAACCGGTTCCTCGCCGTCCGGGACTGGCGCCGCCGCCTCGGCCTGCCCGAGCAGGTGTACATCAAGCTCGGCACCGAGACCAAGCCGTGCTTCGTGGACCTGTCCGCGCCCGGATTCGCGGTCATGCTCTGCGCGATGGTGCGCGCCGCCCGGGTCCACGGCGACGACGTCTCGCTCACCGTCAGCGAGATGCTGCCCACGCCGCAGCAGGCGTGGGTGCCCGACGGCGCGGGCCGCCGCTACTTCAGCGAGCTGCGCCTGCACATCACCGACGCCCGGCGGGAGGACCACCGGTGAGCCAGCCGCTGCCCCCGGACGACACCGGCTGGTCGGTGCGGCGGGACGTGGTCCGGCGTAGCGCCGGTTTCCCGGCCGCCGGGCTGGACCGGTTCGCCGCGCCGGACTGCGCCGCCGCGGACGCGCTGCTCGCCGGCGACACCACCCACCGCGGCTACGTCAGCGGACTGCGCCTCCAGATCACCGACCCGGCCGAGCACCTTGGAGCACTCCGGTGACCGACACAGTGACCGTCAGCGCCGTACACGGCCCGGACCTGCCCTGGCCGGACGCCACCCTCGCCGACCTGATCACCGCGCAGGCGGCCCGCACCCCGGACGCGGTGGCGGTGCGCCAGTGGGACACCCGGCTCACCTACCGGCAGCTCGTCGACCGGGCCGCCGGGGTGGCCGCCGCCCTGCGCGAGCACGGCGTCGGCCGGGGCGACCGGGTCGGCGTGTGCGGCGCGCGTACCCCCGACCTGGTGGTAACTGTGGTCGGCGTGCTGCTCGCCGGCGCCGCGTACGTGCCGCTGGAGCCGGGCGGCCCCCGGACCCGGCTGCGCGGCATCGCCCGCGACGCGGGCGTACGGGTGGTGGTCGGTGACGCGGCGGCCGCCGAGTTCGGCGACGAGCCCGGCGTGACGGCGCTCGGCCTGCCCGGCCCGGCACCGCTCGCGCCCTGCCCGGCCCGCCCCGGCGACCCGGCGTACGTGCTGTTCACCTCCGGCTCCACCGGCCGCCCGAAGGGCGTGCTGACCACGCACCGCAACGCCGTCGAGTTCGTCACCGGCGTGACCGTGCTGACCGGCGCCGACGGCTCGGTCCGCAGTCTCGGCATCGCCTCGCTCGGCTTCGACGCGGCCACCATGGACCTGTTCGTGCCGCTCACGCTCGGCGGCGCGGTGCAGCTGCTCGGCGCCGACGACCGGGCCGACCCGGTACGGCTGGCCCGGTTCGTCGCCGAGCACGAGGTGACGTGGGGCTTCATCACCCCGACCGTGCTGTCGCTGCTGGATCCGGCCGCCTTCCCGTCGTGGCGGGTGCTGCTCTGCGGCGGCGAGGCAGTCCCGGCCGAGCTGGTCGCCCGCTGGGCGCCGGGCCGGCGGTTCCTCAACGGCTACGGCCCGACCGAGACCACGGTGCTGGCGGTCACCTGCGACCTCACCCCGGCCGACACCGACCCGATGCCGATCGGCCGGCCGCTGCCCAACCACCGGGCGTACGTGGTCGGCGCCGACCTGCGTCCGGTGCCGGCGGGCCAGACCGGTGAGCTGCTGATCGGCGGCCCCGGCCTGGCCGACGGCTACCTGAACCGGCCCGGCCTGACCGCCGAGCGGTTCGTGCCCGACCCGTTCGGCGACGTCCCCGGCGGGCGGCTCTACCGCACCGGTGACCTGGTCCGGCAGGGCCCGGACGGCCGGATCGTCTACCTCGGCCGCACCGACCGGCAGGTGAAGGTCCGGGGTCAGCGCATCGAGCTGGGCGAGATCGAAGCCGTGCTGGCCGCCCACCCGGGCGTCGAGCGCGTCGCGGTGGAGGTGGTACCCGGCCCGGCCGGCGCCGAGCTGGTCGCGTTCCTCACCCCGTCCGGCGCGCCGGACGACGACGAGCTGCGGGCGTACGCGGCGACGCGGCTGACCACCGCGATGCTGCCGGCCCGGACGGTGCGGCTGGACACGCTGCCGGTCAGCGCCACCACCGGCAAGCTGGACCGGCCGGCGCTGCGCGAGCTGGCCGCGGCCACCCCGGCCGGCGTGGCCGACGCCCCCGCCGACGACGATCCGGTGACGGCCGCGGTCCGGCGCGTCTGGACCCGGCTGCTCGGCGTCGCGCCCGCCCCGGACAGCGACTTCCTCGCCGCGGGCGGCAACTCGATCGCCGCGATGCGGCTGGTCGCCGCGCTGCGCGCCGAGCTGGGCCGGCAGGTGGACACGCGGGTGCTGTTCGCCGACCGCACGTTCGCCGCGCTCGTGGACCGGGTCCGCGCCGCCGACCCCGCCGACGCCGACGGGCTGACCACCGGCAACCCGCCGACGCTGTCCCCGCCGCAGCGGCGGCTGTGGTTCATGGACCAGCTCGCCCCGTCCAGCGCGCCGTACAACATCGCCGTCGCGCACCGGCTGCGCGGCCCGCTGGACGTCACCGCGCTCGGCGCCGCGCTGCGGGCCGTCGCCGAACGGCACGACGTGCTGCGCTGGCGCATCCCGCAGAACGGCGGCGTGCCGTACGCGGTCCGCGAGGAACCCACCGACGTGGCGGTGCCGGTGGTCGACCTGACCGGCGCCGCCGACCCGGACGCCGAGCTGGCCGGCATGCTCGCGGCCGGCGCCGGGCACGCGTTCGACCTGGCCACCGGCCCGCCCTGGCAGGTGACCGTGTACCGGCTCGCCGCGCAGGAGCACGTGCTCGCGGTGACCGTGCACCACGCGGTCTTCGACGGCTGGTCCGAGGCGCTGCTCTACGACGAGCTGGCGCTCGCGTACGCCCGCGCGCTCGGCCGGTCCGTGCCGGGCCGCCCGCCGCTGCCCGCCACGTACGCCGACTACGCGGTGTGGCGCGCCGACCGGGACCGGCGCCGGGGCGAGACCGACCTGGCCTGGTGGACCGCGCACCTGGCCGGTGCGCCCACCGTGCTGGACCTGCCCCGCGACCGCCCCCGCCCGGCCGTGCAGACGTACGCCGGCGCCGAGGCAGCGGTGCGGCTGGACGAGACCGCCGACCGGGCCGTACGCGACCTGGCCGCCCGGCGCGGCACCACTGTCGCGGCGGTGCTGCTGGCCGCGTTCGGCGAGCTGCTGCGCCGGGTCACCGGCGGCGACGAGCACGTACTCGGGGCGATCGTCGCCGACCGGCGGCTGGCCGCGTTCGACGAGGTGATCGGGTTCTTCATCGACACCGTGCCGGTGCGGGTCCGCTCCGGCGGCGCGAGCTTCGCCGAGCAGGTCGACCGGGCCGCCGCCGAGCTGCACGAGGTCACCGCCCACCCGGGCGCGCCACTGGAACGCGTCGTCGAGGCGCTCGGCGTGGGCCGGGACACCTCCCGCGCCCCGCTGGTGCAGGTGCTGTTCAACGTGCTCAACTTCGTCGCGCCCCGGCTGACGCTCACCGGCCTGACCGCCGAGCCGGTGCCGGTGCCCAAGCCCGGGTCGCCGTTCGACCTGACCGTCTACGTGGTGGAGCGCGACGGGCGGGCCGGCGTCGAGGTGGTGCACAACCCGGACCTGTACACCGGCGAGCGGATCGCCGCGCTCCTGGCCGACCTGGCCGCCCTGGTCGGCGCGCTCGCCGCCGACCCGGACACCCCGGCCGCCGAGGTCGCGCCCGAGCTGCCCCGCCCGGCGGTACGGGTCGCGGCGCTCGGCGCGATGACCGTCGCCACGGCCGAACCGGCCCGCGCGCCGCTGCCCGCCGGCTCGGACGCGCTCACCGCGACCGAGGAGCTGATCGCCGGGATCTGGCGGGACGTGCTCGGCCGCGACGCGGTGGGCGTGAGCGACAACTTCTTCGACATCGGCGGCCACTCGATGGCCCTGGCCGCCGTGCACGCCCGGCTCACCGAGGCCACCGGCCGCTCGATCACCATGCTCGACCTGTTCCGCCACCCGACCGTGCGGGCGCTCGCCGCGAGCCTCGACGGGGCCGCCGACCGGCCGGAACTGGCCCGCGCCGCGATGCGCGCCGCCGCCCGGCGGGGCCGCGCCCGCCGTACCCCGCCACCTCGCCGACCTCACCCGTGACGCGATCCCTTGTGAATGAAGGAACCCCCATGCAGAACGACATTCCGGCCGACGACGGCGTCGAGCCCATCGCCATCGTCGGGCTCGCCGCCCGCCTGCCCGGCGCGGCCGACGTCGACGAGTTCTGGCGCAACCTGGTCGACGGCGTGGAGTCGACGACCGAGCTGACCCGCGAGGAGCAGCTCGCCCGCGGCGCCCAGCCCCAGGAGGTCGACGACCCGGGCTGGGTCAACCGCGCCCCGCTCGTGGACGGCTACGACGAGTTCGACGCGGGACTGTTCGGGATGACCATCCGCGAGGCCGAGGTCACCGACCCGCAGCACCGGCTGTTCCTGGAGACCTGCTACACCGCGTTGCAGAACGCCGGCTACGACCCGGGCCGCTACGACGGCGCGGTGGGCGTGTACGCCGGCACCGGCGGCAACACGTATCTGCACCGCAACGTGCTGCGCAACAAGCGGGTCGGCGGCAATCCGCACGGCGCCGTCTCGCTGGCCACCGGCAACTCGCCGAACTACGTGGCCACCAACGTGTCGTACCGGCTGGACCTGCGCGGGCCCAGCATGACCGTGCACACCGCCTGCTCGACCTCGCTTGTGGCGTTCCACCTGGCCTGCGAGGCGCTGCGCAACGGCGAGTGCGACATGGCCCTGGCCGGCGGCGTCAACATCGAGCTGCCGCACGTCGGCTACCTCGGCATGGACGGCTTCACCTCGCCGGACGGGCGGTGCCGGCCGTTCGACGCCGGAGCGAACGGCACGGTGTGGGGCAGCGGCGTCGGCGTGACACTGCTCAAGCGGCTCTCCGACGCGATCGCCGACGGCGACACCATCCGCGCGGTCGTGCTCGGCAACGCCATCAACAACGACGGCGCCGGGAAGGTCGGCTTCACCGCCCCCAGCATCGACGGGCAGATGGAGGCCGTCGCCCAGGCCGTCGCGCTGGCCGGTGTCGACCCGCGCAGCATCAGCTACGTCGAGGCGCACGGCACCGGCACCGCGCTCGGCGACCCGATCGAGGTCGCCGCGCTGTCCGCCGTCTACACGAAGGACACCGACGAGCGCGGCTGGTGCGGCATCGGCTCGGTGAAGTCGAACATCGGCCACCTCAGCCAGCCCTCCGGCATCGTCAGCGTGATCAAGACGGTGCTGGCGATGGAACACGGCCTGATCCCGCCGACGATCAACTACGAGACGCCGAACCCGGCCATCGACTTCGCCGACACCCCGTTCTACGTGGCGAACACGCTGACCAAGTGGGACACCGACGGCGGACCGCGCCGGGCCGGCGTCAGCTCCTTCGGCATCGGCGGCACCAACGCGCACGTGGTGCTGGAGGAGGCCCCGGCCGCCGGCCGGCACGCGCCGTCCGCCCGCCCGGCGCACCTGCTCCAGGTGTCGGCGAAGACGCCGACCGCGCTGGACACCGCCGTGCGGCGGCTCGCCGACCACCTGGAGAGCGGCAGCGACGTCGCGCTGGCCGACGTGGCGCACACGCTGCGCGTCGGCCGCCAGGTGTACGCCCACCGCGCCGCCGTGGTCGCCGGCGACCCGGCGTCCGCCGCTGCCGCGCTGCGCGAGCGGCGCAAGGGTCACCGGGGCGTCGCCGACGGATCCGCGCCCCGGGTGGCGTTCCTGTTCAGCGGCCAGGGCTCGCAGTACGCCGGGATGGGTGCCGAACTGTACGCGCAGGACACCGCGTACGCCGCCGCCGTCGACGAGTGCGCCGAGCTGCTCCGCCCCGAGCTGGGCCTGGACATCCGCGACCTGATCCTGGGCCGCGACCCGGAGGCGGCGGACAAGCTCACGCAGACCCGCTGGACCCAGCCCGCGCTGTTCACGGTCGAGTACGCGCTCGCCGCCGCCTGGCGGGCCGCCGGGGTCACCCCGGCCGCGATGATCGGCCACTCCATCGGCGAGTACGTCGCCGCGACGGTGGCCGGGGTGCTCGACCTCGCCGACGCGCTGCGCGTGGTGGCCGCCCGCGGCCGGCTCATGCACTCGCTGCCGGCCGGTTCGATGCTGGCGGTCACGCTGGACGAGTCGGAGGTGACCGGCCGGCTGCCCGAGGGCCTGTCGGTGGCCACCGTCAACGGCCCCGGCACCTGCGTGGTCGCCGGCGAGACCGCGCTGGTGGAGGAGTTCGCGGCGAGCCTCGGCGGCAAGAACAAGTCGAAGCTGCTGCGCACCTCGCACGCGTTCCACTCGCCGATGACGGACCCGATCCTGGACGAGTTCACCGCGCTGATGGCCACCGTGCCGTTGCGCGCCCCGGCGGTGCCGTTCGTGTCCAACGTGACAGGCACCTGGATCACCGAGGCGCAGGCCACCGACCCGGCGTACTGGGCCGCGCACCTGCGCCGTCCGGTCCGCTTCGGCGCGTGCGTGGCCACGCTGCTCGCCGAGGGCACCTGGGCGCTCGTCGAGTGCGGCCCCGGCCGGCAGCTGGCCAACCTGGCCCGGATGCAGGTCGCCAAGGCCGGCGAGGCGCAGCGCGCGCTGACCCCGCTGGGCAGCCTGCCCGGCCCCGGTGAGCAGACCGGTGACGTGGCCGCGCTGCTCGGCACGGCCGGCGCGCTCTGGTGCGCCGGGGTGCCGGTGGACCTCCCGGCCGACCCGCACGCGCGGCGGGTGCCGCTGCCCACGTACCCGTTCGAGCGGCGCCGCTACTGGATCGACCCGGACCCGGAGCAGGAGGCCGCCGCGGCGCCCGCCGAGACCGGCCCCCGCCCGCTGCCGGAGTGGTTCGCGGTGCCGGCGTGGCGGCAGGCCCCGCCGGTCCGCACGGCCGAGCCGCTGGGCCGCTGCCTGGTGCTGGCCGACGGCCCGCGCGGCGAGGCGCTCGTGGCCGCGTTGCGCGCCGCCGGCGACGACCCGGTCGAGGTACGCGCCGGCGGGGCGTTCACCGCCACCGCGAACGGCTTCCGGCTGCGCCCCGGCGTACGCGCCGACGCCGAGGAACTGGTCGCCGCGCTCGGCGCCGATCTGCCCCGGCGGATCGTGCACGCGTTCGCGCTCGACGGCGAGGCGGCCGGCATCGACCCGGGGGCCGCCTGGGCGGCGCAGGAGCGGGGTTTCTTCGGCGCGCTGCACCTGGTGCAGGCCCTCGCCGGCGCCGGTGTGACGGCCGACGAGGCGGGCGTACGCCTGGACCTGGTCACCGCCGGCATCGGTGACGTACGCGGCGACGACCTGACCCGCCCCGAGCACGCCACGCTGGCCGGCCTGGCCCGGGTGCTCCCGGCCGAGCTGCCCGGCCTGACCGTGCGGCTGCTCGACACGGACCCGGCCGCGCGTGGCGTCGCCGCCCTGGTGGCCGAGCTGCGCAGCCCGCTCGACGCCGAGCACCCGGAGGTGGCGCTGCGCGGCGACCGCCGCTGGCTGGCCGGCTACGAGCAGGTCACGGTGGCGGCCGAGGACGAGCCGGGCGTGCTGCGCGAGGAGGGCCGCTACCTGATCACCGGCGGTCTCGGCGGCATCGGCGTCACCCTCGCCGAGGACTTCGCCCGCCGGGCCCGCGCCAAGCTGGTGCTGCTGGCCCGTTCCGGGCTGCCCGAGCGGGACGAGTGGGACGCGCACCTCGCGGTGCACGGCGGCGCCGACCGGGCCGGGCGGGCCATCGCGGCGATCCGCCGGATGGAGGCCGCGGGCGCCGAGGTGCTGGTCTTCGCCGCCGACGTCACCGACGCGGACGACCTGCGCCGGGTCCGCGACGAGGCGGAGCGCCGCTTCGGCGGGCTGGACGGCATCGTGCACGCCGCCGGTCTGCCCGGCGGCGGTATGGCGGAGGTCAAGGAGCGCGACGAGGCACGGCGCGTGCTGGCCCCGAAGCTGGCCGGCACCCTGGCGCTGGCCCGGGTCTTCGGTGACCTGCCGCTGGACTTCGTCGTGCTCTGCTCCTCGATCACCGCGGTGATCGGCGGGTTCGGCCAGGTCGACTACTGCGCCGCGAACGCCTTCCTGGACGCGTTCGCGCGCTCCGGCACCGGGTTCCGCGCGCCTGTCGTGTCGCAGAACTGGGGCGGCTGGGCCGAGGTCGGCATGGCGGTGGAGACCGCCGCGCCGGCCGCGTTCCGAGCCGCCGGGCGGGACACGGTGACCACGGCGGTCACGCACCCGGTGCTCACCACGATGGTCGCCGGGCCGGACGGCACGGTGCTGCACGGACTGGTCTCGGCGGACACCCACTGGCTGCTCGACGAGCACCGGATCGGCGGGGTGCCCGTGGTGCCGGGCACCGCCCACCTGGAATCGGTGCGCGCCGCGGTGGTGGCCGCGCTGCCCGCGCCGGGGCCGGATGCCGCGGTGGAACTGCGTGACATGGTGTTCCTGGAGCCGTTCCCGGTGCCGGACGGCACCGTGGCCCAGTACCGGGTCGAGCTGACCCCGGCCGAGGACGGCACGGACTTCACAGTCGCCAGCCTCGCCGCCGGCCAGGCGCGCACCCACGTACGCGGCACCGCCGGGTGGACCACCGACGCGGCCCCGCCGGCCGCCGTGCCGGCGGTGGCCGGGCGGCGGGTCGACGACGACGCGTCGTTCGGCCGGGGACGCACCAGCATGCTCACGTTCGGGCCGCGCTGGGCGGCGCTGGCCGAGCACCGGCTCGCCGACGGCGAGGAGCTGGCCCGGGTGCAGGCACCGGCCGCCGCGCTCGGTGACCTGCCCTCCTGGGGGCTGCACCCGGCGCTGCTGGACGTGGCCACCGCGTTCGGCCGCGGGCAGGGCTCGGGCACCTACCTGCCGCTGTCGTACGGCCGGATTGTGGTGCGCGGGCCGCTGCCGGCGACGTTCCACAGTCACCTGCTGCACCGGCCCGCCGCCAACGACGAGGTGGTCGCCGCCGACCTGTCGCTGCGCGACCCGGACGGGCGGGAGCTGGTCGCGATCAGCGACTTCGTGCTGCGCCGGGTCGACCAGGACGCGGTCACCGGCAACCTGGCCGAGTCCCCGGCGACCGCCGACGCCCCGGCGCCGGTCACCGAGGACATCCGCCCGGTCGACGGCGCGGAGGCGTTCCGCCGCAGCCTCGCCGCCGGCCTCGGCGCCCAGGTGGTGATCGCCACCCGCACGGTCGCCGACATCCGGCGCCGGGCGGCCCGGGTCACCACCGACACCCTCGCCGAGGAGCCCGACGCGCCGGCCGGCACGACTGGGGCCACCGGCGGCGGCTCGGCGGCGCCCGGCACCGAACTGGAGAAGACGATCGCCCAGGTGTGGCGCGACGGCCTCGGCGTCACCGACGTCGGCGTGGACGACGACTTCTTCGCCCTCGGCGGCAACTCGCTGGTCGCGGTGCAGCTCATCGCCGCCATGCGCAAGGCGACCGGCGTACGGCTGCCGATGCGCAGCCTCTTCGAGACCCCCACGGTGGCCGGACTGGCCGCCCGGATCGAGGAGCTGCGCGCCGAGGCGCCCGCCGAGGCACCGGCCGCCCCGGCGGCGATCCCGGCCATCCCGCGGCTGCCCCGCGGCTGACATCCCCGACGCAGAACCAGGAGACACCGCACCATGAGCGAGACAACCGCGACGCTGCCGGTGGTCGTCGAGAGCGACGGCCGGCCGCTGACCGACCTGATCACAGCCCGCCGCGCCGAGCTGCGGGACACCCTCGTCGCCAGCGGAGGGCTGCTGTTCCGCGGCTTCGACGTGGGCGGCGTGGACGGCTTCGACCAGGCCGTACGCGCACTGGCCGGCGAGCCGCTGACCTACACCGAACGCTCCTCGCCCCGGCACTCCATCAAGGGCCGGGTCTACACCTCGACCGACTACCCGCCGGACGAGGAGATCTTCCTGCACAACGAGAACTCGTACCAGGCGCGCTGGCCGTTGACGCTGTTCTTCTACTGCGTGACGCCGCCGCAGTCCCGGGGTGCCACGCCGCTGGCCGACGTGCGCCGGGTGTACGAGCTGATCGACCCGGCGGTCCGCGAGGAGTTCGTCAGGCGCCGGTGGATGCTGGTGCGCAACTTCCACGGCGACTTCGGCACCCGCTGGCAGGAGGTGTTCAACACCGAGAGCCGCGCGGCGGTCGAGGCGTACGCGGCGGACAACGGGATCACTGTGGAGTGGGTCGGCAAGGACGGCCTGCGTACCCGCGCGGTCCGCGACGTGGTGCACCACCGGCCCGGATCGGACACCCCGCGCTGGTTCAACCACGCCACCTTCTTCCACCTCAGCACCCTGCCGGCTGACTACCAGGAGGGGCTGCTGGCCATGTTCGGCGCCGACGGGCTGCCGTCGAACACCTACTACGGCGACGGCGGCGAGATCCCCGCCGACGTCATGGACCACCTGCGCGCCGCCTACCGGGCCGCCACCGTCCGCTTCGACTACCAGCGCGACGACGTGCTGGTGGTGGACAACATGACCGCCGCGCACGGCCGGGAGCCGTTCACCGGTCCCCGCAAGATCGCCGTCGCGATGGCCGAGCCGCACACCCCCGAGAACGCAGGAGCGAACTGACATGGCCGAACCCCGATTCCTGGTCGTCCGCAACGACGAGGAGCAGTACTCGATCTGGTCGGCCGACCGGGACCTGCCCGCCGGCTGGCACGACACCGGCTTCGCCGGCACCCGCGAGGAGTGCCTGGCCCACGTGGACGAGGTCTGGACCGACATGCGTCCCCGCTCGGTGCGCGAGGCCCTCTCATGAGCACGAGCAAGGAGTGGACCTTCCCGGCCTCCTACGCCCAGGAGCGGGTGTGGATGGCCAACCAGCTCGACGCCGGCTCGCCGGTGTTCAACGTGTCCTTCCCGTGGCTGTTCCCGGCCGGCGTGGACGCCGGCACGGCCAGTGACGCGGTCAACCGGGTGATCGCCCGGCACGAGGCGCTGCGTACCCACCTGCGAGCCGACGACGGCGCGCTGGTGCAGGTCGTACGCGCCCACGAGCCGGCGCCGCTGCCCGTCACCGACGTCACGCGCCTGCCCGCCGGTGAGCAGCGGGGCGAGTTCGAGCGCATCCGCGGCGAGATGGCGCGCCTGCCGATCCCGCTGGACGCGGCGCCGCTGTGGCGGGCCCGGCTGATCCGCATGACCGAAGGGCTGGCGCTGGCGTTCGTGGTGCACCACGCCGTCTTCGACAGCCACTCGGCGGTGCTGTTCCACGCCGAGCTGCTCGCGTTCTGCGAGGCCGCCCGCACCGGCGCCGAGCCCGCCGTGCCGGAGCTGCCCATCCAGTACGCCGACTTCGCGGTCTGGCAGCGCCAGCAGCTCACCGGCGAGGAACTGGACCGGCAGCTCGCGTTCTGGACCGGTCACCTGGCCGGCGCGCCGCCGGTCACCGGCCTGCCGCTGGACCGGCCCCGCCCGGCGCAGCTCGGCTTCGCCGGTGACGAGGTGCGTTTCACGCTGCCCGACGGGCTGCTGGACCGCGTCGGCGCGCTGGCCGGCGGCGCGCAGGCCACCCCGTACATGGTGCTGCTCGCCGGTTTCGCGGCGCTGCTGTCGCGGATCTCCGGCGACACCGACGTGGTGGTCGGCGTCTCCACCGCGGGCCGGGACAACCCGGAGCTGACGCCGCTGATCGGCATGTTCGTCAACCCGGTGGCGCTGCGCTGCGACGTCTCCGGCGACCCGACGTTCGCGGCGCTGCTCGGCCGCGTCCGCAACGGCCTGATCGACGCCATGGAACACGGGCAGACGCCGTTCCAGAAGATCGTCGAGGCGGTCGACCCGCAGCGTGACCCGTCGGTCCAGCCGATCTTCCAGACCGCGCTGAACTGGATCCCGGACTCCGGCCTCGACCCGGTGGAGCTGGGCACCACGAAGGACGACCTGGCCTTCGACATCACCACCGGCGACTGCCGTCTGGTCTACCGCACCGACCTGTTCGACCGTTCCACGGCCGAGACGGTGGTCGACCGCTACGTACGGCTGCTCGCCGCCGCCGTCGCCGAGCCGCAGCGCACGGTCGGCGCGATGCCGCTGCTCACCGACACCGAGCGGGACCGGGTGCTCGGCGCCTGGAACGACACCGCCCACGACGTGCCGGTGACCACTGTGGTCGACGAGGTGCAGCGGCAGGCCGCCGCCACCCCGGACGCGGCGGCGCTGGTCTGCGACGGCGTGACGCTCGGCTACGGCGAGCTGAACACCGCAGCGAACCGGCTGGCCCGGCTGCTGGTGGCGCGCGGCGCCGGCCCGGAGACCCGGGTCGCGCTGGCGCTGCCCCGCTCCTGCGACCTGGTCGTGGCGATGCTGGCGGTGCTCAAGGCCGGTGCCGCGTACGTGCCGGTGGACACCGCGTACCCGGCCGGCCGGATCGCGTACCTGCTGGCCGACGCCGCGCCCGCGCTGGTGGTGGCCACGCCGGACACGGCCGCGCTGGTGCCCGGCGACGCGCTGGTGCTCGACGGCGAGGTCGGCTCCGACCAGTCCGGCGACGATCTCACCGACGCCGACCGGGTCGCGCCGCTGCGCCCCGAGCACCCGGCGTACGTTCTCTACACCTCCGGCTCCACCGGCCGCCCGAAGGGCGTGGTGGTCGAGCACCGGGCGGTGACCGCGTACCTGGCCTGGGCCTGCGCCACCTACCCGGGGCTGACCGGGGTGGCGCTGCTGCACTCGCCGGTGTCGTTCGACCTCACCGTCACCGGCCTGCTCGGCACGCTGGCCGCAGGCGGAACGGTCCGGCTCGCCGCGATCGACGAGCCGGCCGCCCGCGCCGGTGGCCGGCCCGCGTTCCTCAAGGTCACGCCGAGTCACCTGCCGTTGCTCGACGGAGAGCTGTCGCCGACGGCCGACCTGGTGATCGGCGGCGAGGCGCTGACCGGGGAGCAGCTCGCCGCCTGGCGGGCCGCGCACCCCGACGTGGCGGTGATCAACGAGTACGGCCCGACGGAGGCCACTGTGGGCTGTGTCGCGGCCCGGATCGCCCCGGGCGAGCCGGTACCGGCCGGTCCGGTGCCGATCGGCACGCCCACCTGGAACACCCGGGCGCTGCTGCTCGACGCCGCGCTGCGGCCGGTGCCGCCGGGCGTGGTGGGGGAGCTGTACGTCACCGGCACCCAGCTCGCGCGCGGCTACCACGACCGGCCCGGGCTGACCGCCGAGCGGTTCCTGCCCTGCCCGTACGGCCCGCCCGGCGCCCGGATGTACGCCACCGGCGATCTGGCCCGCTGGCGTGCCGACGGCACGCTGGACTACCTGGGCCGCCGCGACGACCAGGTCAAGGTGCGCGGCATGCGCATCGAGCTGGGCGAGGTCGAGGCCGCGCTGCTGGCCCACCCGGACGTGCGCGCCGCCGCCGCGGCGGTACGCACCGACGGCGGCGAGCCGACGCTCGTCGGCTACCTGGTGGGCCCGGCCCACGAGGACTCGGTCCGCGCCGAACTGGCCCGCGAGCTGCCCGCGCACCTGGTGCCGGCCGCCCTGGTCCGGCTGGACGCGCTGCCGCTGACGCCCAACGGCAAGCTGGACCGCGCCGCGCTGCCCGCCCCCGCGGCGGCCGAGAACGCCCAGGACAGCTACGTCGCGCCCCGCACCGAGGCCGAGGGCCTGGTCGCCGAGGTGTACGCCGAGATCCTCCAGGTGGAGAAGGTCGGCGCCCTGGACGACTTCTTCGCCCTCGGCGGCAACTCGCTGCGCGGCATGCGGGCGATGGCCCGGATCCGCGCCGAGGTGGACGTCGACCTGCCCATGCGGGCGCTGTTCAGCAGCCCCGTGGTGGCGGACCTGGCCGCCCAGATCGAGCAGCGGATCGCCGCCGAACTCGACGGGCTCTCCGACACCGAGGTCGCCGCGCTGCTCGCGGCGGAAGAGGGAACCGACTGATGACCGACCTGAAGGATCCGGCCCGCGAGGCGGCCCGGCAGGCGCTGATCGCCCGACGGCTACGCGCCCGCCAGGCCGCCCCCGCGGCCCGGATCACGCCCCGCCCGTCCGGCGCGGAGGTGCCGCTGTCCTACGCCCAGGAGCGGGTCTGGTTCATGGACCAGCTCGCCCCGGGCGAGGCGGCGTACCACATCGCGGTGCCGCTGCGGGTGCGCGGACCCCTCGACGTGGACGCGCTGCGCGCCGCCCTGACCGGCCTCGCGGACCGGCACGAGTCGCAGCGCACCCGCTTCCCGGCCGACGCGGACGGCCGTCCCACAGTCGTCGTCGCGGACACCGCCGACGTGCCGCTCACAGTGGTGGACGCGCCGGACGAGGCCGCCGCGCAGGCGCTCGTCGACGCGGCGGCGGCCGAGCCGTTCGACCTGGCGAACGGTCCGCTGCTGCGGGCGCTGCTGATCCGGCTGACCGCCGACGACCACGTGCTGTTCCTCGCCCAGCACCACATCGTCGGCGACGGCTGGTCGGTGGACGTGCTGCTGCGCGACCTGATCACGCTCTACCGGGGCGGCGAGCCGCCCGCCCTGCCGATCCAGTACGGCGACTTCGCCGTCTGGGAGGCCCATGAGCTGGACGGGCCGCAGGCGCGGGCGCACGTCGACTACTGGAAGCAGCGGCTGGCCGGCATCACTCCGCTGGAACTGCCGCTGGACCGCCCCCGCCCGGCCACCCAGACCTACCGGGGTGACTTCGTCGAGTTCCAGCTCGACCCGGCCGCCACCGAGGCGCTCAACGCGCTCACCCGCGACAGCGGCGGCACGCTGTTCATGACGCTGCTCGCCGCGTACCAGGTGCTCCTGGCCCGGCACGCCGGCCAGGACGACTTCGCGATCGGCGCGTCGGTGGCCGGCCGGTCCGCACCGGAGCTGGAGAACCTCGTCGGCATGTTCATCAACATGCTGCCGCTGCGCGCCGACCTGGCCGGCGACCCGACGTTCGCCGAGCTGCTGGAACGCACCCGCCGCACCGTGCTCGACGGGTTCGAGCACGCCGAGGTGCCGTTCGCCAAGGTGGTCCACGAGCTGGGCCTGCCGCGCGACGTCAGCCGCTCCCCGGTGTTCCAGGCCATGTTCGTGCTGCAGAACTACGAGATGGGCCGGTTCTCCGGCGTGTCCCGCACCGACGAGGTCACGTTCTCCTGGACCCCGATGGAGTTGCGGGCCACCCGGTTCGACTTCGAGCTGCACGCGGTGGAGACCGTCGACGGGCTGTGGGGCAAGCTGGTCTTCAACACCGACCTGTTCGACCGGGCCACTGTCGAGCGCATGGCGCAGCGGTGGACCGCGCTGCTGGACGCGGTCGTCGCGGCGCCGGACACCCCGGTGTCCCGGCTGCCGCTGCTGCCCGCCGCCGAGCGGGAGCTGCTGGCCGCCTGGAACGACACCGCGGCCGACTTCCCGCGCGCGCAGACGCTGCACGGCCCGATCGAGGAGCGCGCGGCGGCGACCCCGGACGCCGTGGCGGTCACCATCGATGGGCACAGCCGCACGTACGCGCAGCTGAACGCGCAGGCCAACCGCGTCGCGCACCGGCTGCGCGCGGCCGGCGTCGGCCCGGAGACGCTCGTCGGGGTGTGCGCGGAACGCTCGGTGGAACTGGTCGCCGGGCTGCTCGGCGTGCTCAAGGCCGGCGGCGCGTACCTGCCGCTGGACCCGGAGTACCCGGCCGACCGGCTCGCGTTCATGGTCGGCGACGCGGACGCGCCGGTGGTGCTGGTCCAGTCGCACCTGCGCGACGTGCTGCCCGACACCGGCGCCACGGTGCTCGAACTCGACGACGCAACGGTGTGGGCCGGTCAGCCCGACACCGACCCGGCACCGGCCGCCGGGCCGGAGCACCTGGCGTACGTCATCTACACCTCCGGGTCCACCGGCCGCCCGAAGGGCGTGCCGAACACGCACCGGGGCATCGTCAACCGGCTCGACTGGATGCAGAAGACGTACGGCCTCGGCGCCGACGACGCGGTGCTCCAGAAGACCCCGGCGAGCTTCGACGTGTCGGTGTGGGAGTTCTTCTGGCCGCTGCGCACCGGCGCCCGCCTGGTGCTGGCGAAACCGGGCGGCCACAAGGACGCCGGCTACCTGCGCGACCTGCTGGTGTCCGAGCGGATCACCACCGCCCACTTCGTCCCGTCGATGCTCACCGTCTTCCTCGCCGAGGACGGTGTGGAGGCGGCCACCGCGCTGCGCCGGGTGATCTGCTCCGGCGAGGAGCTGCCGCCGGCCTCGGCGGCCGACTTCACCGCCCGGCTGCCCTGGTGCGGCCTGCACAACCTGTACGGCCCGACCGAGGCGGCGATCGACGTGACCGCCTGGGCGTGCGACCCGGACCGGCTCGCGCAGGTGACGAGCGTGCCGATCGGCGCGCCGATCGCCAACCTGCGGCTGCACGTGCTCGACCCGTCCGGCGCGCAGTGCCCGGTCGGGGTGGCCGGTGAGCTGCACATCGGCGGTGTCGGGCTGGCCCGCGGCTACCACCGCCGGCCGGCGCTGACCGCGGAGAAGTTCGTCCCCGACCCGTTCTCCATCGAGCCCGGCGCCCGCCTCTACCGCACCGGTGACCTGGCCCGCTGGGTCGTCGGCCCGGACGGCACCGGGGTGATCGAGTTCCTGGGCCGCATCGACCACCAGGTCAAGCTGCGCGGCCTGCGCATCGAGCTGGGCGAGATCGAGAGCGCGCTGCGCGAACAGCCGGGCGTCACCGAGGCCACTGTGATCGTCCGCGAGGACAGCCCGGGCGACAAGCGGCTCACCGCATACCTGGTGGGGGCGGCCGAGCACGCCGCGCTGAAGGCGGCGCTGAAGGCCACGCTGCCCGAGTACATGGTGCCGGCCGCGTTCGTCACGCTCGACGCGCTGCCGCTGACCCCGAACGGGAAGCTGGACCGCAAGGCGCTGCCAGCGCCGGTGGTCACCCGCGAGGCGTCGGTGGCGCTCGTGGAGCCGCGCGACGACGCCGAGCGGGCGCTCGCCGCGATCTGGTCCGAGGTGCTCGGCGTGGACACGCTCGGCATCGACGACGACTTCTTCGACCTGGGCGGGCACTCCATGCTCGCCACCCAGGTGGTCGCCAAGATCCGCAAGGCGGAGCTGGGCGGCCGGGCGGTCGGGGTGATGGACCTGTTCCAGCAGCGCACCATCCGCGACCTCGCCGCGTTCGTCTCCGGCGACGCCGCGCAGGAAGGGCCACGCCGGCTGCTCTACGAGCTGACCAAGCCGATCCCGGCGGGCAAGCGGGTGCTGACGTACGTCTGCGTCCCGTACGGCGGCGGCAGCGCGATCGTCTACCAGCCGCTGGCCGACGCGCTGCCGGCCGGGTACGGGCTGTGGTCGCTGGCGATCCCCGGCCACGACGTGGGCCTCAGCGAGAACGCGTTGCCGTTCGACGAGCTGACCAGCCGCGTCGCCGACGAGATCCTGGAGCGGGTCGAGGGGCCGATCGCCCTGTACGGCCACTGCGGCGTCGGCAGCGCCATCCTCGCCGACGTGGCCCGCAAGGTCGAGGCGGCCGGCCGGGACCTGGAGGCCGTCTACATCGGCGCCATGTTCCCGTTCGCCCGCCCGAAGGGCGTGATCGCGGCGCTGCGCGACCGCCTCGAACGGCTCAGCAGCAACAGGCACTCCGCGAGCTGGCTCAAGTCGATGGGTGTGGACACCGACGAGCTGGACCCGGAGCAGGCCGACCGGATCATCAGCAACATGCGGGCCGACTCCCGGGCCTCCGAGGAGTACTTCACCCGGCTGCTCGACCAGCAGGCGACGAAGCTCCGCGCGCCGATCATCTCGGTGGTCGGCTCCGAGGACCCGGTGACCGACTACTACCGCGAGCGGTACGCCGAGTGGCAGTTCCTCAGCGACAGGCTCGGCCTCGTCGTCCTCGACCAGGCCGGGCACTTCTTCCTCAAGTACCGGGCGGAGGAACTGGCCGAGATCGTCACTCGGGTGCACCCGGCGGTGGTCGACGGTGACGTCGGCGCGCTGACCGCGGAGACCCGGGGTGAGGACGCCGGCTGGGTGGTGGCCGACACTCTGCGGGTGGGCGAGGACCGCAAGCCCACCACGACGGTCAAGCCGAGCATGGGTCGGTTCATGGCCGTCACGACCGGTCAGCTCATCTCCAGCACCGGTTCCGCGCTGACCGCGTTCGCACTGCCGATCTGGCTGTTCAACCGCACCGGCTCGGTGGCGAACCTCGGCCTGCTGTGGGCGCTCGCGCTGATCTGCGGCGTGCTCATGCTGCCGGTGGCCGGCGCGCTGGTCGACCGGGTCAGCCGGCGGCGGATCATGATGACCGCGAGCTGCTTCGCCGGTTCCGTCCAGCTCGTGCTGGCCACCCTGTTGTGGACCGACAACCTCGTGCTCTGGCACATCTACATGCTGGTGGCGCTGAGTTCGGTGGCCGGTTCGTTCCAGCGGATCGCGTTCCAGTCGGCGGTGCCGCAGCTGGTGCCCAAGCGCTACCTCGGGCACGCCATGGGCATCACCCAGCTGTCCACCGGTGTGGCCACGCTGCTCATGCCGGCGTTCGCGGCCGGCCTGCTCGCCACCATCGAGCTGAAGGGCATCCTGCTGGTCGACGTGGCCAGCTACGTGTTCGCGGTGCTCACCCTCGCCGTGGTCCGCTTCCCGGACGCGCTGGGCTGGCGGCCCCGGGAACGGCTGCTGGTGGCCATCGCCAACGGCATGCGCTACTCGTGGCGGCACCGGGGGTTCCGGCTGATGCTCGGCTACTTCGCGCTGGGCAACATCTTCCTGGCGCCCGCGCTGGTGCTCATCACCCCACTGGTGCTGTCGTTCGGCAGCCCGACGCAGGTGGCGCAGGTGGCGCTGGCCGAAGCGGTCGGCGCGGTGCTCGGCGGCGTGCTCATGTCGTTGTGGGGCGGTCCGCGCAAGCGCCGCATGATCGGCGTGCTGGTCGGCAACCTGGGCACCGCGATCGGCTGCGTGCTGATCGGCCTGGACGCGTCGGTGGCGATGATCTGTGTCGGCTTCTGCTGGCTGGCCATGTCGATGACCACCGCGCAGTCGATCTACGCGACGATCGTCCAGGTAAAGGTGCCGCAGCGCTTCCACGGCCGGGTGTTCAGCCTCAACCAGACCATCTCCTGGTCGACGCTGCCGATCGGGTTCGCGCTGCTCGCGCCGGGCGCCACCGCGCTGTTCGAGCCGATGCTCGCACCGGGCGGGGCGCTGGCCGGCTCGGTGGGCGCGGTGATCGGCACCGGACCGGGCCGGGGCATCGGCTTCGCGTACATCTGCTTCGGTGTGGCGCTGATCCTCATCACGCTCGGCGGTTTCGCGATCCGGCTGCTGCGCCGGTTCGACCTGGAGGTCGAGGACTCCCTGCCGGACGACCTGATCGGCGCCCAGGAGCGCGAGAAGCGCCTGGCCGCCAAGGCCGAGAAGAAGGAACTCGTCTCGGTCTGAACCCGCCTCCCACCCGGTTGATCAAGGAGTTCATGTCCGTTCCGGGCCTCCCGGCCGGCACGAACTCCTTGATCACCGGGCTAGCATCGGTGCGATGAGCGAGGACGTCACCGACGCGTTGCTGCGGGAGATGGGACGCCTCGATCCGTGTGCGGCAGTGGTCGAGGCCGGTGAGCTGGACGTCGACGGGCTCACCGACTACAGCCCGGACGGCCACCAGGCCCGCGCCGACCTCGCCGCCCGCGCCCTGCGCCGGATCGAGGCGCTCCCCGCCACCCCGCTGCACGCGCACCTCGCCGAACGGCTGCGCGCCCGGCTCGCCTTCCACGACGCCGGGGAGGACCTGCGGGAACTGCACGCCGCGGCCACCGGCCCGCTCCAGCTCATCCGCCAGTGCGTCGAGTCGGCGGTGCCGGGCCGCGACGCCGAGGGCGCGGCCTCCGAGGACGGCTGGGCCCGCGTCGGCGCGCGCCAGGCCGCGATCCCGGCCGCACTCGACGGGTACGCCCGCAGCCTCCTGCTCGCCGCCGGGCGCGGTCACCTGCCGGCCCGGCGCAGGTGGAGCTGGTGACGCAGCGCTGCCGCGCCTGGATCGACGACGACACGGCCCTGATCCAGCGGTACGGCGACGGTCCGCAGCGCCGCTCGTTGCAGGCAGCGGCCCGGGACGCCCAGGCGGCCTACCGGAGGTTCGCCGCGACGCTCACCGCGGACCTCGCGCCGCGTGCGCACGACGACGAGGCGTTCGGCCCGGCGCGGTACGCGCTCTGGGTGCGGGCCTTCCTCGGCGCGCAGCCGGACCTGCGCGAGCTGTACGAGTGGGGCTGGGACGAGTTCACCACGATCGAGGCGGACCTCGTCGCCGAGGCGAGAACCCTGGGCGGCACCGTGCCGGAGGTGCGGGACCGGCTCGACCGCCCCGACGCGCCCGGCGTCGTGCAGGGCCGGGACGCGTTCGGCGCCTGGCTCCAGGAGCTGCTGGAGGCCACCACCGAGCGGCTGCACGGCACGCACTTCGACATCCCGGCGCCGCTGCGGCGCATCGAGTCACGGGTCACCACGTCGGGCGGCACCGCCTACATCGGACCGTCACGGGATCTGACCCGGCCGGGCCGGGTTTCCTGGCTGCTGCCCGAGGGACAGGAGCGCTTCTCCACCTGGTGGGCGTACAGCACCGCTTACCACGAGGGCGTCCCCGGCCACCACCTGCACCTCGGCGCGGAGGCGTGCCGGGGCGGCCCCGGGCAGCGGCTGAACCTGCTCGGCGGCCTCTCCGGCGCCCAGGAGGGCTGGGCCCTGTACGCCGAGGGGTTCATGGACGAACTCGGACTCTACGAGCAGCCGGGCGCCCGGCTGGGACACCTGTTCATGCAGCTGCTGCGCGCGGCCCGGGTGGTGCTCGACATCGGCCTGCACCTGCGACTGCCGATGCCCTCCGGCAGCGGCGCGCCGTGGACGCCGGACGCGGCGCTGGACCTGCTGCGCGACCGCTGCCACCAGGGGCCGTACGCGCCTCTGGAACTGGCCCGGTACCTGGGCCGGCCCGGGCAGGCGCTCACGTACAAGGTGGGGGAGCGGGTGTGGCGGGACGGCCGGGCGGCGTTCCCCGGTGACCGGCGCGCGTTCCACAACCGGGCACTGGAACTCGGCTCGCTGGGACTGGACCAGCTCACGAGCGCGCTGGCCGCCTATCCGGCCTCGTCGGCGGGCAACTCCTCCGGGTCGGCTACCCAGGCGGAGTAGACCGGAAGCGCGTGCCACGGGCCGCCGGCCGCGTCCGTGGTCACCGCGACCACCGCGTACGGGTGACCGAACCGCAGCTCGGCGACGCGGGCGACACCCTCCGGCGGCAGGCCGGCCACCATGCCGAACGCGGTCACCGCGGCGGCCTCGAAGCCGTAGCGGCCGAAGCGGGCCACCGCCGACTGCGCGGCGTCGAACCCCGGCCCGGTCAGGCCCAGCAGCCCGCCGAGTGCCCGGGCCGCCGCGTCGAAGCCGAACCCGGGTGCGGTCAGGTCGTGCCGGCTGCGCGCCGACCAGCAGGGCAGCACCGCCGTGGCGTGTTCCTCCCGGCCGTCGGCCGCGAACGTGCGGGTCGGCTCCTCCCGCAGTGCCCACAGCGGCGTCTCGCCCAGCGGCAGGTCGAACAGCGACCGGTGACCCGGTACGGCGTCCGGGGCGAACGCGGCGGCGCTCGCCAGCTCCTGCGCGGCGGCCAGCACGTCGGCGGCCGGCACCTCGGGCGCGGCGGCCACCGACACCACGAGCATGCCGGCGCCGTCGTCGGCGGCCGGGACCGCGTGCACCGCCACGTCGCCGGCCCGGTCGGTGGCCGCAATCCAGCAGCGGTGCCCGAACGGCGGCGTGCGCAGCACCCGGCTCAGCCGACCGGACCAGGCGCTGCCCGCGCCCAGCTCCGCGCCGGGGGCCGTGTCGAACGGATCGGCCCACGACACCCGGGTCGCGAGCGCGTTCGCCAGGACCAGCAGCGTGTCCGGCGCGACGTCGACCGGGAAGCGGTCGATCAGCCCGCCGGTACGCTCCCGGGCCCAGGCGTCGAGTGCCGCCTGGTCGGGCAGCGCGCCGCGTTCGGTGGCCTCCGGCAGGGTGGCCCGCCAGGCGGCCAGCTCCGCCGCCGGGGTGCGTTCCCACAGCGCGGTGGCCGCGGCGACCATCGGGTGCGGCGTGGCGAGCAGCGCCCGGGCCTCGGCCGCGGCGTCGTCCGGGTCGGTGCCGAGCGCCTCGGCCAGCGCCGCGCGCTCATCGCCGGTGGCGGCCGGACCGGTCAGCGCCAGCAGCAGCCAGGCGCCCAGTGGCGAGGCGACGTGGTGGGTGTCACCGGCGGCGCGGTGCAGCCGCTCGGCGTAACGGGCCAGGGGAGCGCGCAGAGGAGTCACGGCTCCACTCTGCCCGGTGGCGCGCCCACCGGCACGCCCGGTCAGGACCACAGCTCGAACGGCTCGTCGATCTCCTCGCCGGCCAGGAAGACGGGCAGCAGCTCCGGCAGCCGACCGGGGTAGCAGCGTGGCCGCTCGGCGAGCACCTCGGCCAGCGGCCACCACCGGAACCCGAAGTAGTCCTCGACCTCGTAGTCCAGCCGCAGCGCCTCGTCCACGTCCGGCCCGGGGCCGGGCAGCCGTACCGCCACGATCACCTCGTCCTGGAGGTGCCGGCGCTGCCGGTGCCGGAAGCTGGCCCGCCGCCGCCACGTCGGTGCGCCCACCTCGTCCGGGCCGATGGCGATGCCGGTCTCCTCGCGCAGCTCGCGTACCGCCGCCTCCCGGTACGTCTCGCCGGGGTCCAGCCCGCCGCCGGGTAGCTCCCACCACACGCCGAGGTCCGGGTGGTCCGGGTCGCGGGTGTGGAACAGCAGCAGGCGGTCGGCGGTGTCGAGCACCACCAGCCGCACCGCGCTGCGCTCGAACAGCGGCAGATCATCGGGCAACTCCACGCCCCCAGCGTAAGGAAGGGCCCCTTCTTAACGCCTCCGGTAGTAGAAGGGCCCCCTATTAACATCCCGCCTCGCGGCGCGGCACCGGGCCGCTCAGCCCGCATCGACGACGCCTGCTACCTCCGGCGGCAACGGGTACGGTCGCTCCACCGGCAGCAGCGCCGACGCCCCGGCCTCGTCGCCGTCGAGAAGACGGCGGTGCACCGACCGGGCCAGCGCGGTGACGTCGGTGAGCCCGACCACCCACTCGTCGACGTAGCGGCGTACCGCCTCGCCGGTCAGCCCGAGCTGCAACGAGCGGTACGGCAGCGGCGCCAGCCGCAGCGAGCGTTCCGGATCCCACTGCACGCGCACCGGGCTGACCCGCAGGCTGCGCCGCCACGCCTCCCGGTCCGGGTGCAGGCGGGGGTTGTAGCTGCTGAGGCAGGCGTGCCGCAGGGCCCACTCGAAGCCGGCCCTGCTGATGCCGACCGCCAGCACCCGTTCCTGGCCCGGCTTGAGTGCCCAGCCGCAGCGGTACATCATCCAGCGGAACGAGGGCTTGATCCACGTCATCCGCTCCCGCTTGAACGGCGGCACGAACCGGCCCGCGCGCAGCGCCGCGTCGGCGATCTCCGGCGGGTACGCCTGGTAGACGGTGATCGAAGTTTCGGTGAACGTGGCGCGGATCTGATGGCGGGGCACTGTCACCGGGGCAGGATGGCACCGCGGACCCGGCCCGGCGACCCGATTCCATCGGCCGCGTACCCCGGCCGCTAGGCTGCCCGCCGTGGCAGGTCTGTTGAGGAACGTGGCGTCGCGGCTCGGCCGGATCACCCGGGGCGTGCCCGCCCCCACCCGCACGGCCGGGCCGATCCCGGCGCAGGTCGCGCGCCGCCGCCAGGTCAGCGCGTTGCAGCGCCGCGAGCTGTCGTACGCCCCGGAGCCGGACGGCCAGGCCGACCCGGGCGAGATCGTCTGGACCTGGGTGCCGTACGAGGACGACCCGCGCCAGGGCAAGGACCGCCCGGTGCTGGTGGTGGGCCGGCACAGCCGCACGCTGTTCGGGCTGATGCTGTCCAGCCAGAGCGACCGGGACGGCCAGCGGCACTGGCTGGCGCTCGGCCCGGGGGAGTGGGACCGGGACAACCGGCCGAGCTGGGTACGCCTGGACCGGGTGCTCACCATGCGCGAGGACAGCATCCGCCGCGAGGGCGCGGTGCTGGACCGGTCCCGGTTCGACCGGGTCGGGCAGGCGCTGCGCGACGGCTACGGCTGGCGCTGACCAGCCGGAGGCAGCCCGGCCGGCACCCCGCGACCGGCCGGCCGGGGCAGGGCGGACCGGGCTCAGCACCCGGCGCCGCCGGGCGGGGTGGGGCGGATCAGAAGGTAGAGCCGCTCAGTACTCCGCGACGAGCTGGCGAGCCGGGCGGGCGGGGCCGAGCGTCTTCGCCTCGTACATGGCCGCGTCGGCGCGGCACAGCGCGTCGGTGAGCTGGGTGGGGCAGTGCACCGGCGCGAGCCCGACCGATGCGGTGACCTGGATGCTGCGCGCACCGAGGGGGATCGGCGCGGCGAGCGCCTCGCAGAGCCGCCGCGTGGCGTGCTCGATCCATCGGCGGTCCGGCGTCGGGCTGGCCAGCAGGCCGGCGAACTCGTCGCCGCCGAGCCGGGCGACCAGGTTGGGGCCGGCGAACGCGGCCAGTCGCTGCGCCACGCAGACCAGCACCTGGTCGCCGGCGGCGTGCCCGTAGCGGTCGTTCACCTGCTTGAAGTTGTCCAGGTCGAGTACGACCGCGACGAGCGGCTGGCCGGCGGGGTCGGTGAGCAGGGCGGCGGCGAGCCGGAAGAACGCGCGGCGGTTCGGCAGCCCGGTGAGCGGGTCGTGGCTGGCGGCGTGCCGCTCGGCGGCCAGCTCGGCCTGGAGCAGCTCGATCTCGGCTTCGGCGCGCAGCGCGCGGCGGCGTAACTGCCAGGCGGAGACGAGCGCGCCCGCCGCGGAGATGCCGGAGGCGATGGTCATCGGATCCGCCAACGCGTCCTCCTCACCGCAGTCCCGAAGCCGCGCGGAGCGGCGTCCCCGGGGCCGGGCTCGGGTCACCGTGCGTGAACGAACCGGCACACCGTATTTCCGCTATCATGCTCTCTGTCCATTGCAGATGCAATAGCAGATGCACGTGCATCTCACTCCTCAGTCGACAGACGTCGCCACCCACCGCTCCTCCCCGCGGCCTCGGCTGGCTCATCCCGAAGGACGCCCATGCAGCAACCCCCGAACGGCGTGCCCGCGACCGAGTTGCCGCCGATGCGCTGGCTGAAGAGCCGCCGCAGCAACCCCAGCGGCAACTGCGTCGAACTGGCCGAGTTGCCCGGCGGTGGCGGCATCGCGGTCCGCAACTCCCGGCACCCGGAGGGCCCGGCACTTATCTACACAGTGGACGAAATCGCCGCGTTCGTGCTCGGCGCCCGGGACGGCGACTTCGACCACCTGATCCCGCCGTCCCGTACACGGGACTGACTCCGTCCGTCCGGAGGAGTTCACCTCACTGTCGGTTCATGGCATGCTTACTCGTCGGTCCGGGAGGGTGCCCGGCCGGGGTGGTCGGGATGCGAGGGCGGTCAGGTGGCGACGGTGCCCGTCGAGGGTGGTCCGACAAGCGGTCCGACAGTGCTGCGCATGCTGCTCGGCGGGCAGCTGCGCCGGCTGCGGGAGAGCGCCGGCGTCAGCCGCGAGACCGCCGGCTGGGAGATCCGCTCCTCCGAGTCGAAGATCAGCCGGATGGAGCTGGGCCGGGTCGGCTTCAAGGAGCGTGACGTCGCCGACCTGCTCACGCTCTACGGCGTCACCGCGCCGGAGGACCGCGACGCGCTGCTCAAGCTGGCCCGCGACGCGAACAGCCCGGGCTGGTGGCACCGCTACGGCGACGTGCTCCCCGCCTGGTTCCAGTCGTACCTGGGCCTGGAGGCGGCGGCCGCGCTGATCCGCACGTACGAGGTGCAGTTCGTACCCGGTCTGTTGCAGACCGCCGCGTACGCCCGGGAGGTCATCCTGCTCGGCCACCGCGGCGCGTCGGCGGCGGAGCTGGACCGGCGGGTGGAGCTGCGGATGCAGCGCAAGGAGCTGCTGCGGCGCGCCAACCCGCCGCAGCTGTGGGCGGTGCTCGACGAGGCGGTGCTGCGCCGCCCGATCGGCGGCGCCGCGGTGATGCGGGAGCAGATGGACGCGCTGATCGAGGCGACGTCGGGCCGGCACGTGCGGTTGCAGATCGTCCCGTTCGCCGCCGGCGGGCACGCCGCGGCCAGCGGCGCGTTCAGCATCCTGCGCTTCGGCGACGCCGACCTGCCCGACATCGTCTACATCGAGCAGCTCACCAGCGCGATCTACCTGGACAAGCGCGACGACCTCGACTTCTACGCCGAGGCGATGGAACGGCTGTGCGTGGAGGCCGCGCCGCCGGAGCGCACTCCGGAGCTGCTGGCCCGCATGCGCGACGAGCTGTACCCGGCCTGACCGGGGGAAAGCGGCGGGCGGAAGAACGCCTGATCGGGACGAAACGGGGCCGCGGGTTGGTGCGGCCGGTGCCGCGCATGGCAGCCTGGTGAATTATGTCGCCGTTCACGCCCGCCCTGCGCCTGCACGACCGGTACGTCCTGCGCGAACGCATCGGCCTCGGCGGGATGTCCGAGGTGTGGCGCGCCGACGACGAGGTGCTGCACCGGCCCGTCGCGGTCAAGGCCCTCGCCGGGCAGCTCGCCGCCGACCCGCAACTGCGGGCGGTCATCCAGCGCGAGGCCCGCGCGGCGGCGCGGCTCACCCACCCGCACGTGACCCAGGTGTACGACTACGGCGAGGCGACGCTGGACAGCGGCGTCCTGGTCCCGTACCTGGTGATGGAGCTGGTGGAGGGGCAGACGCTCGCCGACCGGCTGAACGGCGGGCCGCTGGCCTGGCCGGACGCGGTCCGCACGGCCGGGCAGGTCGCCGGGGCGCTGGCCGCGGCGCACCGCATCGGCGTGGTGCACCGCGACGTCAAGCCGGCCAACGTGATGCTCACCGAGACCGGCGCGAAGGTGCTCGACTTCGGCATCGCCGCGCCCGCCGGCCCGCACCCGGTCACCGGGCAGACCGGTGCGCTGCTGATGGGCACCCCCGCGTACTTCGCCCCGGAACGCCTCGACCCGGGTCCGGCGAACCCGGCCGGCGACGTGTACGCGCTCGGCGTACTGCTGTACCGCAGCCTCACCGGCCGGGCGCCACTGCCGGTGCGCAGCTGGGACGACGTGCTCGACGTGCGGCGCAACCGCCCGCCGGTGCCGCCGCCGCGGGTGCCCGGCCTGCCGCCGGAGGCCGCCGATCTGGTCCTGGCCTGCCTGGACGTGGACCCGGCACGGCGGCCCGCGGCGGCCCGGCTCGCCGACCGGCTCGGCGCGGGCCGCCCGGTGGACCCGCCGACCGCGATCCTGCCCACCGTGGCGCCGGTGGCGCACCCGCCCACCCTGGTCGAGCGGTCCCCGGCCGTCGCGTCCCGCCCGGTGGGGCGTCCCGTCGCGCCGCCGCGCCCGGCGGTCTCGTCGAACCGGCTGTTCGGCCTGCTGGTGGCCGGTGCGGTGGTGCTGCTGCTCGCGGTCGTCGGCTCGCTGCTGTGGAGCGACGGCTCCGGCACGCCACCGGCCGCCGCGCCGACCGCCGGTCCGTCGACCGGTGCCGCCGAACCGCCCGCCCCGAAGCCCACCAGCGCCGCGCCGCCGTCGACGGCATCCGAACCGGTGACGCTGCGTCAGCTCGGCGACCGGTTCGGTGAGCTGCTCGACCGGGCCGAGGCGATCGGGTTGATCGACCGCAAGACCGCCGACGACCTGCGCAAGAAGGCCGCCGAGCTGGACCGGGGCAAGCCGAAGGACCGGGACAAGCGGGTCGAGGACCTGCGCGAGAAGATTGAGGACGCCGCCGAGGACGACAAGATCGACCCGGTCACCGCCGCCGCGCTGCGCAAGCTGATCGACGGCTACGAGCGGCTGCGCGGCGGCGCCGACGAGGGCTGAGCCGCCGTCGTCGCGACAGCGCGAATCCTCTCCGTCACCAGCTCCGCCGCCTGGGGCAGCCGCTGCGGATCGGGCGCGTGACCGGCGGCGCGGCGCCGCACCGCCTCCGCCAGCCGGTCGAGCGGCCCGGACACGGCGACGTACGCGGACAGCAACTCACCTGCCGCCGCCGCCAGCGGGTGTCCCGGAGCGACCGCGACCTCCGCGAGGATCACCGCGGTCGTCGTCCGGTCCAGCGCGGGCGGACCCTCGGCGCTGTCGGTCCAGTCGATGACCACCGGACCGGTAGCGGTCAGCAGCACGTTGGCCGGATGCAGGTCGAGGTGCAGGATGCGGACGGCCGGATCGGCCGACCGGAGTGCGGGGAGCGCGTGCAGGTGGTCGTGCAGGTCGGCCAGCATGCGGGCCGCCTCGGGCGCGGCGAGCGTTCCCGCGTGGAACGCCTCCACCAGGGTCGGGCCGCTGACCCGGTCGAGCACCAGGTCGGCGCCGTCGGCGCGGTGGACCCGGGGGACGGGATATCCGGCCCGGTGCAGGTACCGCATCACCTCGGCCTCGGCCCGCACGTCGCCACCGTCGCGGTAGCGGCGCAGCACCCGCCTGCCGGACAGGAGCCACACGTCAGCGGTGCGACCGCTCGCGAGCGGGGTTGCCGGTTCCGGGCCGGCGCCTTCCGACGATGCCATTCCGCCCAGCGTAGGTGATCCGTCAGTGCAGGGTCGCGGTGACCACCGCGCCGACGTCCGTGCCGGCGCGGACCACCGGCTCACCCGCCGGTGACCAGATCCCCGAACCGCCCGCGGCCCGCGCGTACCCGCCCCCGGTCGAGCCGGCGAAACTCGCAGTCACCACCCACACGCCGTGCGCGGCGGCGACCCGTCGGGCGCGTTCGTCCGGCACCGCCGCGTCCTCGGCCGACTCCAGCACTCCCGCCAGGTAGGCGTCCGCGCCGAGCGCCACGGTCGCCGCCGCGTGCTCCGGCGTGCCGGTGTCCTTGCACACGGCCAGGCCCAGCCGCCAGCCGTCCACATCGAGCACCGCCGGCTCCCGGCCCGGTCGCATGTGCTGCGGCTCCGCGCCGCCCAGGCACATCTTCCGGTACGCGACCCGCGCGCCGTCGGCGTCGACCGCGAGCACCCCGATGTGCGGCCCGGGCACCGGTGCCCCGGCCAGCGCCAGCGTGCCGGTCTCGGCGCAGGCCGCCCGCAGCGGCGCGAGCCTCGGGTCGGCCGGGTCCAGCGGCGCGGCGATCAGCTCGTACCCGGTCAGCGACATCTCCGGGAACACCACCACGCGGGCCGCGGCGGCGCGTACCGCGTCGGCGTGCCGCGCGGCGTTGCCCTCGACGTCGTGGGAGCGGGTCAGCGGCTGGGCGACGGCGATCCGCAACGGCGTACGCATGGCGTACACGATAATGGTTTCCATGACGCGTGGTCGTCCGCGGCTTCGCCCCGTAACGTTGGTCCGATGATCGGAAACGCACAGCTGCTCGCCGTCCCCCGGGTGAGCACCTCGCGGGCCGCGGAACCGACCGGCGACGGAGTGGCCGGCTGGGTCACCGGCCTGATGGAACGGCTCGGTGGTCCGGGCGCCGGCCTCGCGGTGGCCCTGGAGAACCTGTTCCCGCCAATTCCCAGCGAGGTGATCCTGCCGCTGGCCGGTTTCACCGCGAGCCAGGGCAAGATGAGCCTGGTGGGCGCCATCTTCTGGACCACGCTCGGGTCGATCGTGGGCGCCCTGGCGCTCTACTACATCGGCGCGGCCCTCGGGCGGGACCGGATGCGTGCCCTGGCCGGGCGGCTGCCGCTGATCAAGCTGGAAGATGTGGACCGCACCGAGGCGTGGTTCCTGCGCCACGGCGTCAAGGCGGTGTTCTTCGGCCGGATGATTCCGATCTTCCGCAGTCTCATCTCCATCCCGGCCGGTGTGGAACGGATGCCGGTCCCGGTCTTCCTGCTCTACACCGCGCTGGGCAGCCTGATCTGGAACACCACGTTCGTGCTCGCCGGCTACCTGCTGGGCGAGCAGTGGCACGTGGTCGAGGCGTACGCGGGCACGTTCCAGAAGGTCGTCATCGTGGCCGTGGTGGCAGGGGTCTGCTGGTTCGTGGTCAGCCGGGTCCGCCGCTCCCGTCGCACCGCCGCCGGCGTGCCGCAGCAGCCGGAGCCGCAACCGGAGCCGCAGGCGGCCCCGCAGGGCACCGTCTACCGGGGTGGCTGGTACGGCCGGGCGGAGGACTGAGGCAGGTTCAGCAGGGCGGGTAGAGCGGGCGGGTGCCGGCGCCGGCGGCCCGGGCGGCGTGGTCGCTGAACCGGCAGCCGAAGTCCGGCGCCGCCACCGAGCGCCGGTCGGTGACCGCGTCACCGGCCGGGCGCTTCCCGGTGCGGACCCAGCGGGTCAGGTCGTCCCAGGCGGCGCCGGCCTCGGCCGGGCTGAACTCGCAGTGCTGCGCGGTGCGCACCGCCCGCTGCACCAGCAGCCGCGACCGGCCGTGCCGGGCCACGTCCCGGGCGTACGCCTGCTCCATCCCGAACGGCACGAAGAGGTCCCCGAGCCCGTGCAGGCTGAGCACCGGCGCGGTGGGCCGCCCGGCGATCCGGGGCACCTCGGTCAGGCCGGGCGAGAGCCGCTGGCGCAGGTTCTCCGGCGCGACCCGCTGCACTGTGGCGTTGAGGTTCACCGGCTCGTTCGGCGCGTACCTGGTGAACAGGTTCGTGGCGAGCTGACCGGGACGCCGGGCGGGGGAGCCGTCCGCCTCGCTGACGGCGATGCCGAACAGGAAGTCCTTCCACACCGCGAACGCGGCGTCGGCGCCCGGCCGCGGCCCGCCGGAGCGCTCCACTGTGACCGCCCGCAGCTGCTTGCCGAGCGCGTTTGTGGTGTCCGGGCCGCCCGGGGTCAGCCCGGCCAGGCCGAGCGTGACCTGGATCCGGGGCACCGCCGAGGTCAGGTAGTCGGCCGGCGTCGGATACGCGCGCACCCCGGCGAGGGCCTGCGCGACCAGGTTGTAGTCCAGGAAGAAGTCGAACAGCTCCTGGTCGCCGAGCACCCCGCACATCGGCAGCGCCCCGGCGTAGTAGCCCGGGTACTGCTCCAGCGACCGGCCGATGACGTGGCCGCCCATCGAGACCCCGGCGATCATTACCCGGTGCGGGCGCCGGACGGTGCGGGTGAAGAAGTCGGCCAGAGCGCGGGTGCCGCGTACGCCGGAGCGCACGTCGTAGCCGTTGCGGTCGTACGACGACGACGCCCACGCGTACCCCTGGGCCACCAGGCGCTGCCGCAGCTCGAAGGCGGGCGGCTCGGGCGACAGCTCGGTGCCCTGGCCGCGGTAGCCGTGCGCCCACATCACCAGGTCGCCGTTCCAGCGTGCCGGGATCTCGATGACGTACCCGGCGTTCGCGTGTACGCCCTGCCGCACGGTGGTGGCGGCCCCGCCGACGACGAGCGGCGGGAGCGGCGGGTTGACGATGGTGTAACCGGGCAGCGGGCCGCTGCCGTCGTCACGGCCGGTGGCGGCGGCGGGAGCCGCGCCGGTGAGGCCGAGCGCCAGCGCGAGGGCCGCGCCGACGGCGAGCAGCCGGCGGCGGACGGGTGAGGGCTGCATCGCTGCTCCCCGGGGGACGGGTGCCACCCCGGGACGGGGGTGACGACGCGGGACGGATGCCTACCGGCCGGTAGCGTCCTGAACCTAGGCCGGGCGTCGAGAGCTGTCAATCGCTGACCGACCGCTCCGTCGGCGTCCGTCCCGCCGGCCGCTCACACCAGCCCGTGTGCCAGCATCGCCTCGGCCACCCGCCGGAACCCCTGGATGTTCGCCCCGGCCACGTAGTCGCCGGGCAGACCGAACTCCTCAGCTGTCGCCCAGCACCTGTCGTGCACGTCCCGCATGATCTCGCGCAGCCGCTGCTCCGACTCGCCGAACGTCCACGTGTCGCGGCTGGCGTTCTGCTGCATCTCCAGTCCGCTCACCGCCACCCCGCCGGCGTTGGCGGCCTTGCCCGGGGCGAACCGCACCCCGGCCCGGCCGAGGATCCGCACCGCCTCCGGCGTGGTGGGCATGTTCGCCCCCTCCACCACCGCGACGCAGCCGCCGGCCACCAGCGCGGCCGCCTCCGCGCCGCCGATCTCGTTCTGGGTGGCGCAGGGCAGCGCCAGGTCGCAGGGCACCTCCCACACGGTGCGGTCCGGGACCGCCACCGCGTTGCGCGCGTGCTCCGCGTACTCGGCCAGCCGGCCCCGGCGCTGCTCCTTCAGCTCGCGCAGCAGCGGCAGGTCGATGCCCTTCTCGTCGACCACGTAGCCGCCGGAATCCGAGCACGCCACCACCGTGCCGCCGAGCTGGTGCACCTTCTCGATCGCGTAGATGGCCACGTTGCCCGAGCCGGACACCACCACCCGCTTGCCCTCCAGGCTGTCACCCGCCTGCCGGAGCATCTCGTCGGCGAAGAACACCGCCCCGTACCCGGTCGCCTCCCGGCGCACCTGCGCGCCGCCGTACGCCAGGCCCTTGCCGGTGAGTACGCCCGCGTCGTACCGGTTGGTGATGCGCTTGTACTGCCCGAACAGGTAGCCGATCTCCCGGCCGCCCACCCCGATGTCACCGGCGGGCACGTCGGTCTGCGGGCCGATGTGCCGGTACAGCTCGGTCATGAAGCTCTGGCAGAACCGCATCACCTCGCGGTCGGAGCGGCCCTTCGGGTCGAAGTCGGCGCCGCCCTTGCCGCCGCCGATGGACAGCCCGGTCAGCGCGTTCTTGAAGATCTGCTCGAACCCGAGGAACTTCACGATGCCCAGGTAGACCGACGGGTGGAAGCGCAGGCCGCCCTTGAACGGGCCGAGCGCGCTGTTGAACTCGACCCGGAAGCCGCGGTTGACCCGTACCCGGCCCTGGTCGTCCTCCCACGGCACGCGGAAGATGACCTGCCGCTCCGGCTCGCAGATCCGCTCGACCACCTCGGCGTACTCCGGATGCCGGGCCAGGGCCGGACCGATGCTCTCCAGCACCTCGCGGACCGCCTGGTGGAACTCGGGCTCTCCCGGGTTCCGGGCGACCACGCCGGCGAACACCGACTCGACGGTCTCCGGCATCACGGGCACCTCCTCTCGCCTGGGACGCAGGCCCTCTGGCCTGCGTCGACCCAGGATACGAACGGCCTGCGGGGTGGGGTTCACTGGTCGGCGTGGACGCCACCATCTGGACGACGGCGCGGGACGCGCGCGCCTGGCTCGACGCCGCGAACGGCCGCGGCGACACCGAGCTGACCTGCCGCATCCTCAAGATCGGCGAGGAGGCCGGCGAGGTCGCCGCGGCCTGGATCGGCCTGCTCGGGCAGAACCCGCGCAAGGGGGTGACGCACACCCGCGAGGAGGTCGCCGCCGAACTGGCCGACGTGGCGTTCACCGCGCTCGTCGCCATCGAGAGCCTCGGCCTGGACGCGCACGCCGTGCTGACCGCGTGCGCCGGCAAGGTGCGCTCGCGTACCGGAGGGGGAATGAACCGGGACGCCGACGCGGACGTATGACCCGGTGGGGACCGGCGAGAGGGGACGACCATGACCGCATCCGAGGACGACCCCGACCTGGCCCGGCCCCGCTGGTCCGGCGCGGCCCGGCTGCTCGCCGCCGCCGCGGTGCTGGTGGTGGTGCTCGGCGCCGTGGCGGTGGCGGTGACGCTGTCCAACCCGGCCCGTCTCGGCGTGGTCTTCTCCGGCGGCGCGCCGGCGTCACCGCTCACCGGGAACGGCGGCTCCGGTGGGACGGGCGCCGCCGAGGCGGCCGGCGCCGAGACGTTCGCCGCGCCCCGCGGCGACCGGCAGCGCGCCCAGTTCGAGCTGGTCGACGGGCTGACCCGGTTCACGCTTCGGGCCGCCGACCTCGGCGACGACCTCTACCGGATCGGCGCGCCGGACGGCTCGGGTGTGACACCGCGTCCGCAGCTCGTGGGCGATCGGGTCCGGCTGCGGATCGAGGAGAACGGCCGCCCCGGCCCGGCCGCCGTCGAGGTGGTGCTCACCTCCCGGGTCACCTGGCGGCTGCGGCTGACCGGCGGCGTCAGCGAGCAGCGCCTCGACCTGGGCGAGGCCCGGCTCGCCGGGATCGACCTGGTCGGCGGCGCGTCGCGTACCCGGTTGCTGCTGCCGCGGCTCGACGGCTCGCTCATCGTCCGGATGACCGGCGGGGTCAGCGAACTCACAGTCACGGTGCCCGGCGGGCCGCCGGCCCGGGTGCGGGTGGCCTCCGGCGCCGGCTCCCTGACCCTGTACGACGAGCGTCGCGCCGGGATCGCCGCCGGTGACCTGGTCAGCTCGCCGGGCTGGGACCGGGCCGCCGACCGGCTCTACCTCGACCTGGTCGGGGGCGCGAACGCGGTGAGCGTCACGGCGGGCTGAGCGTACAGTCGGGCGGTGGACCGCACCGAATCCCTGCCCGCGCAGACGCTCCCGCCGGGCGTCGGCCCGACCGACCCGGGCAGCGTGCTGCTGCCCGGCCACGACGTCCCGCTCGGCCGCTACACCACTGTGCGCCGGCTGCTGCCGCAGCGGCAGCGGCGGATGGTCGGCGCATGGTGCTTCGTCGACCACTTCGGGCCCGACGACGTGGCCGACCGGCCCGGCATGGAGGTGCCGCCGCACCCGCACACCGGGCTCCAGACCGTCACCTGGCTGCTCGACGGGGAGATCCTGCACCGCGACAGCCTCGGCAACGTGCAGCCCATCCGCCCGGGCCAGCTCAACGTGATGACGTCCGGGCGCGGCATCGCCCACTCCGAGCGCTCCCCGCTGGTGCACCCGCCGCTGATGCACGGCGTGCAGCTGTGGGTGGCGCTGCCCGACCCGGCCCGAGCCGGTGATCCCGACTTCGCCCACCACGCCGACCTGCCCCGTCTCCGCGACGGCGACCTGGACGTCACGCTGCTCGTCGGCGACCTCGGCGGGGAACGCTCGCCCGCGGTCGTGCACACCCCGCTGGTCGGCGCGCAGATCGAGGTCCGCGGCCCGGCGCCGGCCACGCTGCCGCTGCGTCCGGACTTCGAGTACGGGCTGCTGGCCATGTCCGGCGCCGCCGAGTGCGACGGCACGGCGCTGGCTCCCGGCGCGCTGCTCTACCTGGGCCTCGGGCGGAACGCGCTGACCCTGCGCGCCGAGCCGGGCACCCGGCTGCTGCTGCTCGGCGGCACGCCGTTCGAGGAGCCGCTGGTGATGTGGTGGAACTTCGTCGGGCGCTCGCACGAGGAGGTGGTGGCCGCCCGGGAGGACTGGATGGCCGGCCGCCGCTTCGGCGTGGTCGCCGACGACGCGGCGCCGCCGCTGCCCGCGCCCGCGCTGCCCACCACCCGGCTCAAGGCCCGCGACCGCGGCGGCGACGTACGCGGCTGACCGCCGTACCCGAATGCCGCGCCGTCGCCGGGGTAGTCGGCGGCATGCCGACAACCACCGCCCCGCGCGACGCCGCGGACAGGAAGCGGCTCGCCCGCCGGCTCGCCGGAGACGGCCGCGGGTTCGCCGAGTGCTTCGGGTTCCGGGTGACGAACAACCCGGCCCAGTTGTTCCAGGTGCTGTACCTGGCCGTCCTGCTGGCCCGCCGGAGTGACTTCCACCGGGCCGTCGACGCGGCCACCGCGCTGCGCGACGCCGGCTGGGACACCGCCGCCCGGATGGCCCGATCCCGGCACGAGGACCGGGTACGCGTGCTGCGTGCCGCCGGCCTGCGCGGTGATCTGGCCGGGATCGCCGACACCCTTGGCGACCTGGCCCGCACCGTCGTCGAGACGTACCGGGGCGACCTGCGCCGGCTGCGGACCGCCGCGCACCAGGACCCGGGCGAGGAACGGCGGCTCCTGACCGCGCTGCCCGGAGTGGACGACGAGGTGTGCGACCTGTTCCTGCGCGAGGCGCAGGCGTTGTGGCGCGAGGCGGCGCCGGTGGCCGACCGGCGGGCGCTCGCGGCGGCCCGGCGGCTCGGGCTGGGCCGCACCGCGCGCGACCTCGCCGGACTGACCGGCAGCGGTGAGTCGGAGCAACTGTCGTGGCTGGTCGGAGCGCTGGCGCGAGTGGACCTGGAGCGGCGGTACGCCGAGGTGACCGCCTGAGCGCACGCGTGCGCCCGGACACACTTCCGCGATTCTCACCCGTTCGGCTGATGTCGCGTCGTATGATGATCGTGGCAGCGATGCCCGCCCGGTTCGGGCGAACATCTCACCGCTGCGCGGTCGCGACCCGGTTCGGGCGTGAACCGCGCAGGACAGGTGCTGCGTGGCGCCCCAGGTCGCGGTTCGTGACCCGGGGCGCTCGCCTGTCCAGGGCGTGCCGACCATCCACAGCGGAGCGGCGGCCGGCCACCGTTGTGGAGGTGCCGCCATCCGGGCACGCGTAGAGGCCGGCGGCTGTGTCGCCCGCCGGCCCGCCGTCGTGCTCAGATGCCGCGCAGATGCTGCGACACGCGCGGGTGGTCGACCCGGGCCTGCGCCGCGCGCTGCGACCGGCTCACCTCGGGGGCCGCGTCGATGCCGGCCGAGCGGGCCACCTCCGTGCCGTTGGCGTAGTCCACCGGGGGCAGCGCGCGCAGCGCCCGCAACACGTCCGGCGGCGCGCCCTCCCGTTCCGCCTCGCGGATGACGTCGTCCTTGCCGGCCGGGTAGTCCAGCGCGGACAGGTACTCAAGGACATCCGTGTAACTCGCCATGGGTCGGGCTCCTCGTGGCAGTAGTCGCGGTCGTGACCGGGCGGCGGTTACCCGTCGTGCCGGCGCTCACGCCCGGAGGCGCGCAAATCCCGCCGCCGTGATCGCGGCGGTGACCGGCGCCGTTTCCGGCGCGCTGCCGCGGGTAGGCGCGGTGGGCGCACCGAAGGGGGTACCACCGATGCACTACCTGACCTTCGTGAGCCGGGTCGCCCGGCTCACCGGCACCAGCGAGGACCGGGCCGCCACGCTCACCGGGGCCACGCTGGAGACGTTCGCCGAGCGGCTGACCGGCGGCGAGGTGCTGGACCTCGCCGCGCAGCTGCCGAAGCCACTGCAGGGACTGCTCAGCCCGTATCCGCGGGACGAGGCGGCCGAACGCTTCGGCGCGGCGGAGTTCGTCGCCCGGGTCGCCCGCCGGGCGGACTGCGACGAGAACACCGCCCGGGACGCGGTACGCGCCGTGTTCGTCACGATGCGCGAGGCGATCCGGGGCGGGGAGTTCCAGGAGGTCGTGGTCCAGTTCCCGCGCGACTACCGGGACATGGTCGAACCGGCGCTGGCCCCGGCCGCCGCGAACCGCCGCTGAGCCGGTCGCGGGCGGTCAGCCGATCACACCGGCGGCGCGCAGCGCGGCGATCCGGCCGGCGTCGATCCCGGCGCCGGCCAGCACCTCGTCGGTGTGCTCGCCCGGCGACGGCGGCGGGCGCCGGACCGACGTCGGAGTGGCCGAGAAGCGCGGCGCGGGAGCGGGCTGGGTGACGCCGTCCGGCGCCACGAAGACCTCCCGTGCCCGCAGGTGCGGGTGCTCCGGCGCCTCGGCCCAGTCGAGCACCGGCGCCACGCAGGCGTCGGTGCCGGCCAGCAGCTCCGTCCACTCGTCCCGGGTCCGGGTGCGGAACAGCCGCGCCCAGGCCGCCCGCAGCGCCGGCCAGTTCGCCGGGTCGTCCCGGTCCAGCGCGTCGTCCGCGGCGCCGCCGTCCGCCGGGCCGTCGCCGCCGTCGAGCGGGAAGCCGGTGAGGCGGACCAGTTCGGCGTAGAACTGCGGCTCCAGCGCGCCCACCGCGACGTACCGCCCGTCGGCGCACTCGTACGTGTCGTAGAACGGCGCGCCGCCGTCGAGCAGGTTCACCCCGCGCGGGTCCTGCCACAGGCCGATGCCGCGCAGCGCGTGGATCTGGGTGGCCAGCACCGACACGCCGTCCACGATGGCCGCGTCGACCACCTGGCCGGGCGCGCCGCCGCGCACCGCGTACAGCGCCGCGACCACGCCGAGCGCCAGCATCATGCCCCCGCCGCCGTAGTCGCCGAGCAGGTTCATCGGCGGCACCGGGCGTTCCCCGGCCCGGCCCACGCCGTGCAGCGCGCCGGTCAGCGCCAGGTAGTCGATGTCGTGCCCGGCGCTGTGTGCCAGTGGACCGTCCTGTCCCCAGCCGGTCATCCGCCCGTACACCAGTCGGGGGTTGGCGGCGAGGCAGTCGTCCGGGCCGAGGCCGAGTCGTTCGGTCACCCCGGGCCGGAAGCCCTCGACCAGCACGTCCGCGCCGGCGATCAGGGCGAGCACCAGGTCCCGCCCCTCGGGCTGCTTCAGGTCCACCGCGATCGAGCGGCGGTTGCGGTTCAGCAGGTCGCCGGGGAAGGCGCCGAATCCACCGCCGCTGGGCCGGTCGACGCGCACCACGTCGGCGCCGAGGTCGGCCAGCATCATCGCCGCGAACGGACCGGGGCCGATGCCGGCCAGCTCGATCACCCGTACGCCGGTCAGTGGTCCCTGGTTTGTCACCCGCGTCACCATAGGGGCCCGGGGTGACCGGCGCCATGCCCTCCGCCGCCGCACAGCGGTTGACCAGGGCAATCAACCGTGTCCCGACTTGGCGTCCGGTCCGGCCGTGACCTAGCCTTGTCCGGGCGAGGGGAGTACTTCCCACGAATCATTCCGGTCAGTACGGCAAGCCGCCGAGGCGAGCCCCGGGTGGTTGCCCACGGAAACGTGGGTGAAGGAGACCTCGAACATGACACGGTGTTCGAGGAGGCTCCATGCCCGAATTGTCGCCCCTGGCCGCGGCCGGGTTGTCGTCTGTCGGCACGCCCACGCTGTGGGCCGTGACGATCGTCGGCGTGCTCGTCCTGCTGGTGCTCGACTTCCTGGTGACCAGAAAGCCGCACGAGGTATCGATCCGTGAGGCGCTGGGCTGGTCGGCCTTCTACATCGCCCTGCCGCTGGCGTTCGGTGCCTGGATCTGGTCCCGGTACGGCAGCCAGCAGGGCATCGAGTACCTCACCGGTTACCTGGTCGAGAAGTCCCTCTCGGTCGACAACCTGTTCGTCTTCATGCTGCTGCTGGCCGCGTTCGCGGTACCCGCCGTGCTCGCCCAGCGAGTGCTGCTCTACGGCATCGCGGGCGCCCTGGTGCTGCGCGGTGTGTTCATCGCGCTCGGCGCCGCCGCGCTCCAGACGCTCGACTTCGCCTTCCTGCTGTTCGCGCTCATCCTGATCGCCACCGCGGTCAAGCTGCTGCGTGACGCCCTGTCCGGGCACGAGCAGGAGGTCGACATCAACAAGATGCGGTCGGTACGGCTGCTCCGCAAGATCATGCCGGTGGTCGACGACTACCACGGCACCCGGATGACGATCCGGCAGGGCGGCCGCCGCGCGCTCACCCCGTTCGCGCTGGTCGTGGTCGCCGTGCTGGCCACGGACATCGTGTTCGCCGTCGACTCGGTGCCCGCCGTCTACGGCATCACCGAGGACCCGTACCTGGTCTTCGCCACCAACGCCTTCGCGCTGCTGGGACTGCGGGCGCTCTACTTCGTGCTGCACGCCGCGCTGAGCCGCCTCGTGCACCTCAGCTACGGCCTGGCCGCCATCCTGGCGTTCATCGGCGTCAAGCTCGGCCTGCACTGGGCGCACGGCATCTGGAAGGGCGTACCGGAGATCCCGACGCTCGCCTCGCTCGGCGTGATCATCGGCGTCCTGGTGATCGTGACCATCACCAGCCTGCGGGCCACCCGCAACAGCGGCGACGGCAAGCGCACCGTCGTGCACGAGGTGCAGGGCGGAGGCTCCGCCTGACTCGGTGGGAACCCCTGCCCCGGCGCGACCGGCGGTGGTACGACTGACGGGTGGGAATCGTCTCGCCGGGCTTCCAGGGCCGGCCCCGTTCGTCAGCGCCCGACCTGCCGCCGGGGCAGTACCTCACCGAGGACTTCCCGGTGCTCTCCGCCGGCCCGACGCCGCGCGTCTCCCTCGACACCTGGGAGTTCGTGCTGACCAGCGAGACCGGCGCGGAGTACCGCTGGTCCTGGGACGAGCTGATGGGCCTGCCGCAGGACACCCCGACGGTGGACCTGCACTGCGTCACCCGCTGGTCCAAGCTCGGCACCACCTGGCAGGGCGTCTCCCTGGACACGCTGCTCGACGGCGTCGACACCGGCGCCCGGTACGCGCTGGCCCACTCGTACGGCGGCTACACCACGAACCTGCCGCTGGACGACCTGCGCGGCGGGCGGGCCTGGGTGGTGCACACGTACGACGGGGGGCCGCTGCCGGCCGAGCACGGCGGCCCGGCGCGGCTGCTCGTACCGCACCTGTACCTGTGGAAGTCGGCGAAGTGGGTGCACGGCATCCGGCTGCTCGTCGACGACCGGCCCGGCTTCTGGGAGACCGCCGGCTACCACGACTACGGCGACCCGTGGCGCGAGCAGCGCTACCAGGGCGACTGAGGTGACGGCGCAGACCGAGGGCCGCCGCGTCGCGCCGCTGATGTGGCGGGTCGCCCGGCTGGTCGAACGGCGGATCGAGACGCCCACCGCGCAGACGCTGGTGCTGGACGTGCCCGGCTGGCCCGGGCACCTGCCCGGGCAGCACGTCGACCTGCGCCTGACCGCCGAGGACGGCTACCAGGCCGCCCGGTCGTACTCGCTGGCCGGCCCCGCCGACGGCGAGCGGATCGAGGTGACGGTGCAGCGGGTGCCCGACGGGGAGGTGTCGCCGTACCTGACCGACACCTACGCCGAGGGCGACCCGCTGGAGGTACGCGGACCGGTCGGCGGCTGGTTCGTCTGGCGTACCGACGACACCGCGCCGGTGCTGCTGGTCGGCGGCGGATCCGGCGTGGTGCCGCTGATGGCGATGATCCGCGCACGCCGGGCCGCGGGCAGCCGCACACCGTTCCGGCTCGTCTACTCGGTGCGCACCCCCGACGACGTCATCTACGCCGACGAGCTGCGCCGCCGCGCCCGCGACGACCAGGGCCTCGACGTCGCGTACGTCTACACCCGGTCCGCGCCCGAGGGCTGGCGCGGCGAGCCGCACCGGATCGGCCTGGCCGACGTGAACAGCCACGGCTGGCCGCCCGACCTCGAGCCGCTGTGTTACGTGTGCGGCCCCACCGGGTTCGTGGAGACCGTGGCCGACCTGCTGGTGGGGCTGGGTCACCCGACCCGGCGCGTGCGGACCGAACGGTTCGGCCCGACCGGCTGAGACCCGAGGAGGGCGTATGACCGACCTGTCGTACCTGGACGGCAACATGCTCGACGGGCCGCTGCGCGAGTTGCTCGCCGTCGACCTGAGCGCCACCACCGGGCGCTGCGACACCTGCGGGACGACCGGCCCGATGGCCGGGCTACACGTCTACTCGCACGCCCCGGGCCTGGTCGGGCGCTGCCCTGCCTGCTCCGGGGTGATGGTGCGGCTGGTCCGCGCGCCGCAGCGGGCCTGGCTGGACCTGCGCGGCACCACGTACCTCCAGGTGCCCATGGCGGCCGAGCAGGGCTTCCGCGCCGCCCCCTGACACCTGCACCCCGGCCGGGCCGCGCCCCGGCGTCGGCGCCGCGGCTGAACCGCGCCGGCGCAGCCGCCCGACCAGCTGCCGCACAGTCACCGGCACCACGGAGAGCACGAGCTGACCGTTGCGGGGGTCGACGGTCGCCGCCACCCCGTACAGCCGGGCGCCGTGCCGCAGCAGCCGGGGCCGCCCGGCGGCGAGCCGTGGCGCGCGCACCGCGGCCCCGCCGCGCCCGTGCCCGCCGTCCACCTCGGCGCGCACCGGGTGGCGCTGCCCGCCGGCGGCCAGGAGCCGGTCGAGCGCGAAGTCCGTGCGGAGCGTGCGCCCGGCCGGATCGCCGGCGTCCATCCGGGTGGCGCCCACGACCGGACCGGCCAGCATCCGCACCGGCCCGGCCTCCGTGGCGAACCGGGGGTACGGGCTGCGCGTGGTCACCGTCAGCGTGTGCCCGTCGGCCCAGCTCACGTCGACGGCGTCCAGCCGCGCCAGCCAGTCGGCACGCACGTCGGTGACGTCGGTCCACCGCGCCGGGGCGCCGGGATAGCCCGCGTGCCACCGGCCACCGGCGAACAGCGTCGCCGGTACGCCCCGGCCGCTGTCCTGCTCGATGACCGCCAGCAGGTCGTCGACGCCGCCCGCGGTCACCGCGCCCAGGCGCAGCCGGGCCTCGATGCCGAGCCCGTCCCGCAAGCCGTCGGTGACGTGCCGCCGCACCAGCCGGCCGACCGTCGCGTGCACCCGCTCCTGCGCGGCCCGGTCCAGGTGCCGGAAGTCGTCGCCGACCAGGTTGGCCAGCTCCAGCGCGACGTGGCGGCGCAGCACCGCGTCCCGGCGCTCCCCGGCGGGGATCAGGTCGGCCACGTACGCGAACAGCCGCTCCACGCTGACCAGGCGCTGCTCGATCCGGCTGTGGTACGTGATGTTGCGGGCGTCCAACCGGCGTACCGCGTGGTAGTAGTCGTAGTCGGCGAGCACCGAGATCCGCCGGGCGTGGTAGCAGGCGGCGAGCGTGAACGGCTGGTCGCTGAGCACCGGCATGTCCTCCGGGAACCGCAGCCCGAGCCGGTCCACCAGGTCGCGCCGGAACAGTTTCGTGTTCGCCAGCGACCACGGCAGCGCCGAGTCGAACAGGCTCACGTCCACCGCGTTGCCGCCGGCGAACACGTCGGAGAAGACGTGCCGACCGTTGACACCGACCGCCCGGCCGAGCACCACGTCCGAGCCGTACCGGTCGGCGGCGGCGACCAGACGTTCGAGCGCCTCCGGGCCGAGCCGGTCGTCCGAGCCGAGGAAGAAGACGTACCGGCCGGTGGCCAGGTCCAGTCCCCGGTTGCAGGGCGCCGCCGGGCCACCGGAGTTGGCCTGGTGGACCACCCGCACCGTGCCGGGGTGCTTCGCGGCGTACCGGTCGAGCAGGCGGCCGCTGCCGTCGGTGGACCCGTCGTCCACCGCCACGATCTCCATCCGGTCCGGCCCGATGGTCTGCCGCAGCACGGAGTCGAGGCAGGACCGCAGGTAGCGCAGCGTGTCGTAGACCGGCACGACGACGCTCACGTCGGGGCGGCTCGTCGCGGGTGGGCGGTGCGCGGTCGGTGGGCGGTGCGCGGTCGGTGGGCGGTGCGTCGCCTCCTCGGCTGCCACAGCTGCTCCTTCGCGGTCGCCCGGACGATCCGGCGCGACCCAGAGTGGTGGAGCGACTCGTCGGGGCGACGACACCGGCGTGACGGCGAGGTGACCGGAAGGCAGCCGTTGGATACGCGCGAAAGGGCCCGGCCCCTGTGGTGGGGGTCGGGCCCTTCCGGTGCATGGCCTCGCGCTTGGCTGGTGTTTTCTTGCTCTGCAGCCGTGGGTGCGGTGGGTCTTAGCTGGTGCTGTAGCCGCGGGTGGCGATCCAGTCGGCGAGGTTGTCGATGCTCATGCGGTAGGTGGCGGTGTTGGGGTCGGCGCTGTCGGCGATGGTGACGGTGTGGCCGTCGTCGCGGTAGCCGATGACGCTGATGTAGTGGCCGCCTTCGAAGGAGTGGGTGGTGCCGTCGGTGTCGGTGGCGGTGCCGGCGATGTTGGCGACCACGGCCCGGCCGGCGTCGACGGTCTTCACCACGTCGGCGCGGAGCTTGTCGGTCTGCTTGTCGTCGGCCTTGGGGGTGCTGATCTCGACGGACTTGTAGGCGTCCTTGGTGCCGGTCTCCTTGTTCAGCACGGGGGTGATGTCGTTGATGCTGTTGGTGCCGGCCTCGGTGGTGCCCATCTCGGCGGCCATGGCATGCACGTCGATGTTCTTGCCCTGCACGGACAGGGCGTTGCGGGCGGCGGCGGGGCCGCAGAAGTAGAAGTTGGGCTGGGCCTCGTAGCGCACGTCCAGCTCCCGCTCACCGTGACCCTTACGATCCGCCACGGCGGTGGTGGTGCCGGTGGTGGGGGCGGCGTGGGCGGCGATCGCGGGGCCGGCGATACCTCCGGCGGTGGCGGCGATACCGGCAGCGGTCAGAACGGTCTTGCGCAGCAGAGTGGTAGCCATGATGGTTGCCTCCCTGAAGTGGGGGAAAAGCGCGGCGGGGGATGCCACGCGAGGGGGAAAGTCTTGGGGTGCCCGTCGAAAAGGGCTGTGGCGCGGGCGACCCGAGGGGGCCTGCTCCGCGGCTCGGGGATGTAACGACGTGCGCACCGGGGCCATTCCCGGTCGGGCGCTCGGCCCTGGTGCCTGGGCGGTCAGCCATGTACAACGCCCCGCGCCCGCCCCCGATTCCGCGCTCACGATGGCACCGACCACAGCCCCGACCCACCAGCGAACCGGACACCGCGCACCAAACCGTCGCGCCGTCGCCCGGGCGGACTGCACCACTGCGCGATCTTGCACTTTGGGCCCCGACGAGACCCCGCAAAACGGACATCTCGCGGGCGTCAAGTGCAAGATCGCGGGAGCGTCGGATGTCGGCCGCGGGCGTGCGGGGCGTTCGTTTCGCGGCGGGGCAGTGCACCCCGGGTGCGGCGGAGTGGGGGTGGTGTCCGAGAGTGGTGCGGTGCGATATCTGCGCAGTGACGGACGCGTCGCCATCCGCCGTCCCCGTCCGGCCGACGAGGCGGAGTTCGTCGCCGCCGCCCGCCGCAGCCGCGACCTGCACCATCCGTGGCTGTCCGCGCCCGATGACGCGCAGCGGTACGCGGCGTACCTGCGCAAGATCCGGGCGCGGGACAGCTCCGGGTTCCTGCTCTGCGACCGGGAAACCGGCGAGATCGCCGGATACGCGAACATCAGCGGCATCGTGCTGGGCGCGCTGCGTGGCGGTTACCTCGGATACGCCGCGTTCCGCCCGTACGCGGGCACCGGGCACGCCTCGGCCGGGGTGCGGCTGGTGATCGAGTACGCGTTCGGGCCGCTCGGTCTGCACCGGCTGGAGGCGAACATCCAGCCCGGCAACGAGCCGTCGAAGCGGCTGGCGCGCCGGCTCGGCTTCTGGCTGGAGGGGTTCTCCCCGGACTACCTGTTCATCGACGGCGCGTGGCGCGACCACGAACGCTGGGCGATCACCGCCCCGGACCGGGCGGACCCGGTGCCGGAGCGGTGACCGGGCGGCCTCAGCTGCCGGGCTTCGGGAACGCGACCGGGCTGCGGTGCCCGTCCCGGTCCACCGCCCGTACGCCGAAGAACACGTTGTCCTTCGACAGGTCGATCGTCACCTCGGTGACGTCGCCGACCGGCAGCACCTTCTGCCACCGGTCGGCGGTGGTCTCCCGCCACACCACCTCGTACCCGGCCAGGTCCGGCTCGGGCCCGCGCTGCCATCGCAGCGTGGTGTCGTTGGTCAGGTTCGTGGTCACCACGGTGACGCCCTTGGGCGTGCCCGGGGCCTGGGCCAGCGACCACAGCGTCGCGGCGTTCACCCGCGCCACCCGGGTGATGTAGCCGAAGTCGCAGAACTCCGGCAGGTCGCCGTACTGCACCCCGTCGACGACCCGGACGTCCTGGTGCTGGTGGGCGAAGTCCTCGTTGGGCTCGGTGAACCGGCCGGCCGGCCAGCCCTCGCGCAGGAACGAGATGTGGTCGCTGCCGCGCAGGTAGCGGTCCCGCCGGTAGATGACGCGCACGTCCATGCCGGTGGCGGAGTTCTCGGCCACGTCGGTGACGAACCGGGCGAGCTGCCGCGACGGCGAGTCGTTCTCGCCGCCGACTGACTGCCGCACGCTCGCCTCGGCCGGGGTCTCGGCGGTCGGCACGCCCTCGGCGAACAACCGCACCGTACGCGGGTCGCGGGTGCCGTCGTCGGCGGTGCTGGACCCGACGATGTCGTTGCTGAACATCGCCTGGACGTCGGCGCCGGCCGCCTTCAACTGCGCCGCGAGGTACGCCGAGCCGTACAGTCCCTGCTCCTCGGCTGCGACGGCGGCGAGCACGATGGTGGCCTCGGTGCGGCGGGTGGACAGCACCCGGGCCAGCTCCATCACCACCGCCACGCCGGAGGCGTCGTCGTCGGCGCCGGGCGCGTCGCTGACCGCGTCCATCACGTCGGTCGCCCGGGAGTCGTAGTGGCCGGTGATGACGTACACCCGCTCGGGCGTGACGTCGCCGCGCAGGGTCGCCACCACGTTGGTGATGGTCGTCGGGACGGGGATGCGGGAGGCGGGCTGCTGCACGTACGACTGCAGTTCGACGCTCATCCGGCCGCCGGACGCGGCCGCGTACCCGGAGAGCTGGGCGTGGATCCAGTCGCGGGCGGCGCCGATGCCGCGTACCGGATCGGTCTGGCTGGACAGGGTGTGGCGGGTGCCGAACGCGGCGAGCCGGCGCACGACGGCCTCGATCCGGCGGCTGTCGATCTCGCGCAGCAGCGCGGTCAGCTCCCGGTCGGGCCGCTGCGGCCGGGCCGGACGGCCCGGGCCCGGGGGAGCGCCGGTCGCGGCGGCGGCCGGGGCGGCGGTGAGCGGGGTGGCGACGGCCGCCGCGGAGGCGGTGAGGAAGGTACGCCGGCTGGACCTCGTGGGTCGACCCTCGGCGGTCTCGTGGTTTCCCATCCCGGCATCCTCGCGCCGATCACGAGGAATGTCCATATAGCTGGTGATGGATGGATCATGGCCACGTTTGTCGTAGGTCTGCCCGGGAACGGCAGAAGGCATGACGAAACCACGGGTGGTGATCGTGGGGGCCGGGTTCGCCGGGTACCACGCGGCCAAGACGTTGCGCCGGCTGGCCCGCGGCCGGGCCGAGATCGTCCTGCTGAACACGACTGACTACTTCCTGTATCTGCCGCTGCTGCCCGAGGTGGCGGCCGGTGTGGTGGAGCCGACCCGGATCGCGGTGCCGCTCGCCGGCACGCTCGACGGTGTGCGCGTGGTGGTCGGTGAGGCCGACCGGGTCGACCTGCAGAACCGGTGGGTCGGCTACCGCTCCATCGAGGGCGAACACGGGCAGCTCGCGTACGACCGGCTGGTGCTCAGCGTCGGCAGCGTCAACAAGCTGCTGCCGATCCCCGGCGTGACCGAGTACGCCCACGGCTTCCGCGGCCTGCCCGAGGCGCTGTTCCTGCACGACCACGTGGTCCGGCAGATCGAGCTGGCCGAGCTGACCGAGGACCCGGCCGAGCAGCGCGCCCGCTCCACGTTCGTCGTGGTCGGCGCCGGCTACACCGGCACCGAGGTGGCCGCGCACGGGCAGCTGTTCACCGACCGGCTGATGGCCCAGCGCCCGCACCTGAAGGTCCGGCCGCGCTGGATGCTGCTGGACGTGGCGCCCCGGGTGCTGCCCGAACTGGACCGGCGGATGTCGGTCACCGCCGACCGGGTGCTGCGCAAACGCGGCGTGGACGTGCGGATGGGCACGTCGGTCGCCGAGGCCACCCCGGACGGGGTGATGCTCACCGACGGCGAGTACGTCCCGACGTGCAGCCTCGTCTGGTGCGTCGGCGTGCGTCCCGACCCGTTCGTGGCGGAACTGGGCCTGCGGACCGAGAAGGGCCGCCTGGTGGTCGACGAGTTCCTCAACGTCCCCGGCTACCCCGAGGTCTTCGCCTGCGGCGACGCCGCCGCCGTGCCCGACCCGACCCGCCCCGGGCAGGTGTGCGCGATGACCGCGCAGCACGCCCAGCGGCAGGGCAAGCTGGCCGCGCACAACATCGCCGCCTCGTACAGGCAGGGCGTGCGCAAGTCGTACAAGCACCACGACCTGGGCTGGGTGGTGGACCTGGGCGGCAAGGACGCGGCGGCGAACCCGCTGAAGGTGCCGCTGGCCGGGCTGCCCGCCAAGGCCGTCACGCGGGGCTACCACCTGCTGGCCATGCCCGGTAACCGTCCCCGGGTCGCGGCGGACTGGGCACTGGACGCGACGCTGCCCCGGCCCGCCGTGCAGCTCGGCCTGGTCCCGGCCAACGCGGTGCCGCTGGAGAGCGAGTCACCGGAGTTGGCCCGCCGCCGCTGAGCGACGCGCACCCGCCGGCCGGCTCTCACCCGCCGGCCGGCGGCCGTTCCGCCGGTTCGCCGTCGGCGGGCCGCGGCAGGGCCAGCCGGCCGGCCGGTACGAACTCGCGCAGCAGCACCTGCACGACGCCGGCCGCGGGGATCGCCAGCAGCGCACCCACCAGCCCGGCCAGCTCGACCGACAGCAGCACGCTGACCAGCACCGTCAACGGGTTCAGCCGGACCGCGCGGGCCATGATGACCGGTTGCAGCAGATGGTTCTCCACCTGCTGGTAGACGACGAAGAAGACCAGCACCACGATGCCGGCGGTGGGGGAGTGCAGGAACCCCGCGCCGGTCGCGGCGATCGCACCGAGCGTGGCGCCGACGAGCGGGATCAGGTCGAACACGGCGACCGTCAGCGCGATCACCGCAGCGAACGGCACACCGAGCAGGAACAGCACGACGAACGTCAGGCCGCCGCAGATCACGCTGATCAGCAGGTTGCCGCTCAGGTAGCCGGTGACGATCCGGGACGAGTCGCGCCCGATGCGCCGCAGCCGCGCCGCCGGGCCGTCGCCGGTCAGCCGCAGCGTGGCGGCCACGATCCTCGGCGCCTCCAGGACCATCAGGTACGCCAGCACCACGACGGTGACCAGGCCGGTGACGGCCTCCGCCACGCCCCGGACCACCCCGACCGTCGGGTCACCGAGCCGGGCGCCGAACCGGCGGAGCTGGCCGGGTTCGGCGTACCGGAGCAGGTGGAAGCGCTCCAGCAGCCGCCCGAGCGGTCCCTGCCCGGCCTGCGCCTCGCGCACCAGCTCCGGCGCCCGGTCGGCGAACCGGCCCACCTCGTCCACAAGCGGCACCACGATCAGCGCGCCGACGGCGGCGAACAGTGCGAACGCGGCCAGGAAGACCAGCAGCGTGGCGAGCGCGCGGCGGCGTACCCGACGTTCGAGACGGTCCACGAGCGGTTTGAGGGCGACCGCGAAGAACACCGCCACCAGCCCCCACACCAGCACGCGCCGGGTGGCCCAGACCAACGCCAGTCCGACCAGAGTGGCGAGGACCAGACCGATCACGATCAGCGTCCGGCGCGCGGTGGACCGGTCCTCGGCGGCGCTCATCCGGCGCGGCTACCCGCGACGCCGCCGAGGAAACCGGCTCAGGCCAGGTCGGCGTCGGTGACCGGGAGAGCGCCGGCGGCGAACGCGTCGAGCGTCGCGGCGTGCAGCAGGGTGCCGGGCACCGGGTCGGCGGCGACGCGGGTGACGAGCCGGCCCACCGGCAGCCGCCCGGCGGCGGGCGAAGCGGCCAGCACCACGTTGCCGTACCGGCGGCCGCGCAGCATCCGCCGGTCGGCGACCAGGCACACGTCCGCGAAGACCGCGCGCAGCGTGGCCACCTGCGCCCGGGTGTGCGCCAGCGGCGGCAGGTCGGTGAGGTTGATCAGATAGAGGCCGTCCGGGCGCAGCACCCGCGCCGCCTGTGCCGCGAACTCGAGCGCCGCCACCTGGGGCGGCATCCGGGCCGCCCGGTACACGTCGGCCACCACCACGTCGTACGCCCCGGACGGCTCCCCGGCGACCGCCTCCCGGGCGTCGCCGAGCGCCACCACCACCTCCGGCGGCAGCGGCGGCAGCTTCCGCCGGACCAGCTCGACCACGGCCGGATCGCGCTCCACCACCCGCTGCGCCGAACCGGGCCGGGTGCGCGCGAGCCAGCGCGGCAGCGTGAGCGCGCCCCCGCCGAGGTGCAGCGCGGTCAGCGCCGCGCCGCGCGGGGCGGCCACGTCGATCGCGGCGGCGATCCGCCGCACGTACTCGAAGTGCAGGTACCGGGCGTCGGCCACGTCCACGTACGACTGCTCGACCCCGTCGGCCAGCAGCGTGCGCCCGGACGGGCGGGCCGGGTCCACCACGATCTCCAGGGTCTCGGCGTCGTCGTGATCCACGGCGGCACACGGTACCGCGCGGCCACGGGTGGCCCCGGCCCGCGGGGGACCGGAGCCGTCCCGCCGCTGGCTCAGCCGGCCGCCATTCCGGCGCCGGCCTCGTCGACTGCCGCGTCCACCCGGTGCGCGAGGTCCACGTCCGCCGCCGTCACGCCGTCGGCCTGCTGGGTCCGGACCGTCAGCACGGCGTTGTCCGGGTCCGGCCGCCCGATCTGCGGCGACCGTCCGACGTCGGACTTGAGCCGGTCCAGCCGGTCGAGGACCCGGTCCAGGTTGCCGCCGGGCAGCTCGATCGTGCGCACGAGCGACCGCCTGTCGCTGGACCAGTAGGGCAGCGTCGCGAGCGCGTCGCGCAGCTCCGCCTCGGTCAGCGGCGCGGTGGCCGAGGACGCGCCCACCAGGCCGCCGCCGAAGTCGGCCGGTCCGAGCAGGTCACGCAACTCGTCCGGTACGCGCAGCGACTCGACCAGATCCGCGTCGGCCGCGGCGAGCGCGGCGAGCGTCGCCTCGGCCTGGTAGCGCGCCTGCTCCGGGGTGAGGCGGCTGTACCGGCCGACCTCGGCCAGGAAGCCGGGCAGGTCGCGGCGGCGTTCCAGGCCGTGCACCGGCACCACGTCGTGCAGGGTCAGCGGCACCGCCTCCAGCAGCCGCTCCCGTTCCGCCTCGTCCAGCGCCCGGGCCAGGGCCAGCACGGTGGCCTCCGCCGCGACCTTGGCCGCGGAGAAGTCCACCCCGGCACGCCGGCTCACGTCGTCGACGAGATCCCGATAGCCCATCGAGACCCCGGGGGACGGCGCCGGGTCCGGCAGCGGACGCGGACGCTCCGCGACGGCGACCGGCGGCGGCGCGGGCCCACCCCGGGTGCTGTCCGGCTTGCGTTGTCCGGCCGGCGGCGGGCCGGACCGGTCGTGCTGGTCCAGCGAGGTGACCTGCTTGGACGCGCTCAGGCTGGCGCCGATCTGGCTCGGCCGCAGCCCTCGCTCGCGGGCCTCGCGGGCCAGGGCCCGGCGGCGCTGGTTGTCGCCCTCCATCTGCTTGCGCATCGTCGCACCTCGTTCCTGGGTCGGTTGCGCTTGCGCCGACCGCGTTCCCGGCGCTGCCGGGAAGGTAACGGCGGGCCGCCCGGCGGACGCTTCATTCGCTGCGGGTGAGGAGCGCTCACCCCGGCGGGCGGCAGGCTCGGACGGACCGGACAACTTCCGACGCACGCGGAAGGGCAGGTCGACATGAAGCGGATCGTGGAGATCGTCCCCGCCCGTCCGGGCTGGTACGCCCGTTGGCGGATCGGCCCGGACGACACCCGTTCCTACCCGGTGACCCTCTGGGCGCTGCTGGAGCACCACGACGGCAGCGGACGCGAGGTGGTCGGCGTCGACTGTGTCGGGCAGTGGCCCGGGGCGGACGACGACGACATGAGCGGGGACTTCGTCCGTTATCTGTTCCAGACGCCCGATTCCGGCGCGCCGGAGGACGTCGAGCCTCCGCCCGCGGGGCAGTCGCGCGGCGGGGCGCCGCACCGGCAGGCCGCGCCCGCCGCCTGAGCCATCCTCCCCGGCCCCCGGCCCCTGGTCCCAGGGTCGGGGGCCACCCCTGTCCGCCGGCCGCTCAGCCGCCTCGCGGGTGCGGGTCAGCCCACCTCGCGGGCCCCGCCGGCCAGGTCGCGCGGCGGCGCGGCGAGCAGTTCGGCCAGGCCGGTGCGGTCCAGCAGGTGCCGCACCTGCGGGTTCAGGTTCAGCAGGCGGATCGCTCCGGTGCCGGCCCGGTGGATCACCACGAGCGCGCTCAGGCCGGAGGAGTCGCAGAGGTGCACCCCGGCGAAGTCGAGTTCCAGCTCCTGGTGGCCGTCGCGGCGCAGCTCCGCCACGGCCTCGACGAGCTCCGGCGCGGTGTCGAAGTCCAGCTCCCCGGCCAGCCGCATCCGGGCGGAGCCGGCGCCGAGCCGGTCCACCTCGATGGTCAACATCTCGGAGGGCACGTAGCCATGTTCCCAGCCGGGCACGGCCGGGAAACCCCCGGGGTCACGCGGACGCGGCCGTACCCGGTAGCGGGCGGACGGGCGCGTCGTCGACCGGCGAGCGGTCGAGCAGGCCGGTGACCCCGGTCAGGTCGAGGATCGTCTCCAGGAAGCGCGGGACCGCGCGCAACTCGATGGCGGTGCCGGCCTGCTGGCCCTCCCGCCAGGCGTGCACGATCACGGACAGGCCGGTGCTGTCCATGAACTGCAGGTCGCCGAAGTCGAACACCAGCGTCGTCGGACGCGCGGTGAGCAGCCGGTCGATCGCGGCGCGCAGCGGGGCGGCCGTGGCGTACGCCAGGTCGCCGCCGACGACGACCACCGGAACGGCCGGGTCGGATCGATCCACGGAGATGCTCAGCGGGCTCGCCTCGGGCCTTCTCCGTTGAGGAACCACGTCACGCCTTTCCGCGGGGCTGCCGGCCGGGAACCGGGATGACAGGATCGTAACAACAGCGGCATCACCTCGCTGGGCGCGTGAGCGGGCCGGGAGCGCCGTGAGGTGGCGGTCCCGGCATACCGGCGTAGGGTGGGCGATGAGACGTGACCACAGGCGCCAGGTCCGGCGCCCCCGGGTGCCGACGAGGAGAGTGGGGCTCAGCTGGTGACTGCTGCCGACGTCAGGGGTGCCGACCCGGGCGACGGACGGATCTCCACGCCGAGTGCCGCACGGGCTCGGGCGTGGTCCGCCGCCGCGCCGGCGCCGTCCGCCCTGCCGCCGCTGGCAGCCGACCGCGACCTCCCCGTGCCGAACTGGTCCGAGGTGGTCGAGCACTTCCGCGAGGGCCTGGTCGTCTGCGACGCCGACGGCGTCGTCCAGCACGTGAGCCCGGTCGCGGAGCGGCTGATCCCCGAGGTGACGCCCGGCGAGCTGCTGGCCGCCGCCGGCCCGGCCCCGCTGGGCGGCGACCGCCCGGCCGAGTTCACCCATCACGGGCGGCGGCTGCGCGTACGCCCGGTCGCGTTGTCCCACCGCCGGCGCTGCTGGTACGTCGACGACGTCACCGAGAGCGTCAGCCGGGCCGACGCGCTGCTCGCCGAGCGGGCCCGCTCGGCGTTCCTCGCCGTGGCCGGCGAGAAGCTCGGCAACCCGCTGCACCCGGACCGGGCCGCGGCCGCCGTGGTCCGCCTGGCCGTGCCCACGGCGGCCGACGTGGCGGTCCTGGTCCTCGCCCCCCGCTCCGGCCGCGCCCGCTGGTGGCGGGCGGTACGCGCGGACGACCGGTCGCCGGTGGTGGACAGCGGAGTGCTGTCCGCCGCAGCACTCCCGGCGGCCATCGGGGCGGGCCTGGACGGTGCCGAGCCGCACGAGCTGGACTGGCTGGTCGAACAGGCCGCCGAGGCGGGCTGGCTGCCCGGCCTCGACGCCTCCGGTGCGAGCGCCCGGGTGGTGCCGCTGCCCGGTCGGGAGGCGCCGGCCGGGGCGTTGCTGGTGGTCCGGCGGGCCGACCGCTGGTACGACGAGGCCGACGTGGACCTGGTCCGCGCGTTCGCCGCCCGGGCCGGCGCGGCGCTGACCACCGCCATGCTCTACCGCGACCAGGCCGAGGTCGCCGACACGTTGCAGGCCAGCCTGCTGCCGGTCGAGCCGGCTCCCGCGTCCGGCGTGCAGTGGGGCACCGCGTACCGGCCGGCGCAGGCCGGGCTGCGCATCGGCGGTGACTTCTACGGCTCGCACCGGCTCGCCGACGGCGGCTCGGTCTTCTTCCTCGGCGACGTGTCGGGCAAGGGCGTGGAGGCGGCCGTCTTCACCGGCCAGCTCCGCCAGTGCCTCCAGGCGCTGCACCGGGTCGAGACCCAGCCGGGGCGGCTGCTGAAGCTGCTCAACGACGCGCTGCTGGAGACCACGCAGGCGCACGGGCAGGGCCGGTTCGCCACCATGGTGCTCGGCGTGGCCCGGCCGGACCGCGACGGCGGCCTGACGCTGACCCTGGCCGGCGGTGGGCACCTGCCGCCGCTGGTGTTGCGGGAGTCCGGCGAGGTCGAGGCGGTGGCGCTGCGCGGCATGCTGATCGGCGTGGTGCCCGACCCCCGCATCGGCGAGGTGACGGTGCAGCTGGCGCCGGGGGAGACCTGCCTGTTCTACAGCGACGGGGTGACCGAGGCGCGGGGCGGGCAGCGCGGTGACGAGCAGTTCGGCGCCGAGCGGCTGCTGAATGCGGTGACCGGCTGCCACCGGATGCCCGCACCGGCGCTCGCCGAGCGGGTCGAGCAGGTGACCTGCGACTGGCTCGCACACGGCGACCACGACGACATCGCGGTGCTCGCGCTGCGGGCCACCGGCCCGGCCGGGCGGGCGCCGCGGCACCTGCACGCGGTGCCGGACCTGGCCGGGACCGAACGAACGAAGGAGTTGTCCGCGTGACCGTGCCGACCGTCGAGGCCGACCCGGGCCACGCCTTCGCCCGCTATCTGGAGTGCCTGGCCGACGCCGACGAGTCCGCCGCCGTGGCGGTGGCCCGTGGGCTGCTGGAGGCGGGCGTGCCGGCCGAGCGGGTGCTGCTGGACCTGGTCGCTCCGGCCCAGGCCGAGGTGGGCGACCGCTGGGCCCGCAACGAGTGGAGTGTCGCCCAGGAGCACGCCGCCACCCACATCAGCGAGCGGGTGGTGGCCGCGGTGGCCGCGTACGCCGATCCCCGCCCGACCCGGGGGCGGATCGTGATGGCCTGCATGGACGGTGAGTGGCACGCGTTGCCGGCGCGGCTGGTGGCCGAGGTGCTGCGGCTGCGCGGCTGGCAGGTCGTCTTCCTCGGCGCCAGCGTCCCGGCCGCGCACCTGGTGTCCTACCTGCACCGCTACGACGCGGAGGCGGTGGCGCTGGCCTGCGCCCTGCCGATGCGCCTGCCGCACGCCCACCGGATGGTGGAGGCGTGCCGCCGCTCCGACGTGCCGGTGGTGGTCGGTGGCCGGGGCTTCGGCGACGACGGCCGCTGGGCCCGCGTGCTCGGTGTGCCGTGGGCGCCCGACGCGCCGGCCGCGGCGGACCTGGTGGCCGACGAGCGGGCGTTGCGCGAGGCGCCGCCCGCGCGGCTGGACCACCTGGCCGACGACGAGTACGCCAGCCTGGTCAAGCGGCGCGGCGAACTGATCGACAGCGCCCTGGCCGACCTGCGGGAACGGGTGCCCTCGACTGCGGACTACACGCCCGCGCAGCTCGACTCCACGATCAGCGACCTCGGCTACATCGTGGACTTCCTGGCCGCCGCGCTCTACGTGGACGACGCGACGCTGTTCACCGCGTTCGTCGAGTGGCTGGTGGAGATCCTCGTCAGCCGCGGGGTGCCGGCGGGCGCGGTGGGGCTGACGCTGGAGCACTATGGACAGCAGCTGCGCGACTTCCCGCGCGCGGCCGCCTTCCTCGACCGGGGCCGCGCTCTGGTGGGCGGGTTGTCGGCGGCGGGCCGCTGACGGGCTCCGGGGCGGCCTTCGCATATACTTGCACCACTGCAAGGGTTTTCTGTGGTGGGAGCGAGGGGGGCCACTGTGACGTTCACCGTCACGTACGCCCAGCGGGACGGGGGCGGCGTCCGCCTCCGGCTGGCCGGCGAGCTCGACCTCGGCACGGCCGGAGAGTTGAACTCGACCATCGACCGGCTGGTCGCCGACGGGCACCGTCAGCTGCTGCTCGATCTCACCGAACTGACATTCTGCGACTCCAGCGGCATCGGGGCCTTCGTCCGGGGCGACAACCTCGTCGCCCCCGACGGCGGCTGGCTGCGGCTCACCGGGGCGACCGGCCGGGTGGCCCGGGTGCTCCAGGTGACCGGGCTGGCCGAGGTGCTCGACCACGGCCGCGACACCGCCGACCCGACCGCGCCGGCCGCCTCCTGATCCGGTAAATTTCCCCGCCAGCAGCCGGCCGTGCGGCCGGACGCCCTCCTCATCACGAAGCAGGTAAACCGATGGGTCAGACCAGTCCCAGCCCCGTTCGCATCCTGGTGGTGGACGACGACCCGGGTGACGTCCTGATGATCGAGGAGGCACTCGCCGACTCGGACGTCGACAAGGTCATCGACGTGGTCGCCGACGGCCAGGAGGCGATGGAGTTCCTCCGCCGCGAGGGCCGGCACACCGAGGCGCAGCGCCCGGACGTGATCCTGCTCGACCTGAACATGCCCCGGATGGACGGGCGGCAGGTGCTCGGCGAGGTCAAGGGTGACGAAAGCCTGCGGACCATCCCGATCGTCGTGCTGACCACCTCGAACGCCGACACCGACGTGGTCAGCAGCTACACGTTGCAGGCCAACGCGTACGTGACGAAGCCGATCGACCTGGACGACTTCAACGACGTGGTGCGCCGGATCGACGAGTTCTTCGGACGGGTGGTCGTGCTCCCGAAGCACCCGTAGGGGCGGGAAGTCCGGGCCACCGCATCCTGAACATTTTGCGGGAACGGCCGCGCCCGGCCCCGCCCGGACCGCAGGATCGGCAGGTGGGGACGCACACCGGCTGCCTGGGGGGCGACGCATGAGGTTCTCGGTGGTGGAGACCGGCTACGACAGGCGTCAGGTCGACGCCTGCCTGGACGAGCTGAGCCTGCGGCTGGGGCGGCTGGCGGCGCGTGCGGAGGGCGCCGCGGGGGCCGGCCGGGAGTGGGACCAGATCCGGTCGGACGCCCTGCACCTGTGCGACTTCCTGCACCGCCGTACCGCAGCGGTCGAGACCGGCGCGTCCCGCCCGTCGGCCGCCGAACGGGAGGCCGCCGAGATGCTGGCGCAGGCCCGCGCCGAGCTGGAGGCCGCGCGCGAGGAGGCCCGCCGGTTGCGGGAGGAGGCGTACGCCGAGGCCGTGCGGGCGCGCCGCGAGTTCGAGGCGGCCCTGCTGGCACGCCGCCGCCGGGAGTCCCGGGTCGACGAGATCCTGGCCGGAGCGCGGGGTGAGCGGGTGGCGGTGGACACGCCCACCGCCGCGGCCAGCGTACGGCCCGGTGGCGCCGGCCGCAGCGCCGCCTGACCCGCGCCGGGTCAGACCAGCGCCGCCACCACGGTCGTGGCGCGTTCCTCGTGCCGGGCGTACGCGTCGGGGTAGGCGGACACCTGCACCGCCTGGGCGGCCGCGGTGACGCTCATGTCCTCCCAGCCCGGCACCTCACGCAGCGCGGCGTAGAAGGCGCGGGCCGCGTACGCCGGCCGCATGAGCTGGGCGACGGTGCCCCAGCCGCTGCTGGGGCGCTGCTGGAACAGCCCGACCGAGTCGTGGTCGGAGCCGCTGCCCTGATGCGGGTGGTCGAAGGACTCCGGCAGCACGTCGCTGGCCAGGTTGTAGAGGTTGCTCTCCTGCATGGCGGTGGCCACCGCGACGACCAGCGCCCGGCGGGGCATCTTCATCTCCCGCCCCACGTCGACGATGGCCTTGGCGTTGTCCATCTGCCGCTGGTCCAGGCCGGCGACCGGCCGGGGACGCTTGGGGCGTACGGGCTTGCGCGGCGGCTTCTTCGTCGCCGGGGTGGCGCTGGGCGTGGGAGCGGGTGGCGGCAGGGCCGCGGCGGCCGGTGGCGCGACCCGGATGAAGTCGCGGGAGGCGCGCTGGTCGGTGGCGGCCCGGTCGGCTACCGCCTCGCGTACCTCCAGGTGCGCGGGGCCGGTCTCGCCGACGCCGGCCACGCCGATCAGGCCGAGACAGCAGGTGACGCCGGTGGCCACCGCGATCCGGCCGGGTACGGACCGGGCGGGCCCGCGCCGGGGCGGTTCCGGGGCGCGGTGACGCCCCACCCTCCGTTCGGCTGATGCCGGGTCAATCGTTCGGCGAACCGGGCGGTTGGCGGGCAACGGCTGATGATCGGGGTGGTCGGGATGCACCCGCCGAGGCTAGAAAGCTTCCGGCCCTTTGCCATCGGGGTGATTGGTGGCATGCGCCACAATCTGCCGGATTCGCGGGTGGCATTAGGGGTGGGGGATCATGAAAACCGTCAACCTCGCGTACCCGGAACAAGCCTTATGTCGGTTTCGGCAGTGCGAAACGGACGGCCACCGAGGCGGCGGCGGCATGGGGGCGGCTCCTCCGTTCGGCCGAGGGTGCCCTGGTCGGGCGGCCCTCGCCCGGCGGCGGTCCGCCGACCCGCCGGGATCGACTGCTCGCGATCCGGCGGCTCCGGCGCCGGAACTGTGGATCATGGCGAGGCCGCCGCGTGGCGACCGGCGCGCTCGATACGATTCCGACGGTGACGCAGCGGATGGCCGACGAGCGCCCGCCCGGCCCCCGCAGCCGGCGCGGCACGATCCTCGTCGCCTGTGCCGTGCTGCTCGCGCTGCTGCTGGCCGGGCACCGGGCGGTGCCGAACGTCAACGGCCTGGGCAGCCTGGTCGACAGCGTCACCCCGTTGCTCGGGATCGCCGTACCGCTGCTCGCGCTCGCGGCGCTGCTGCGCCGCTCCCGGCCGGCCCTGCTGGCGGTGCTGCTGCCCGCGCTGGTGTGGGCCGGGCTCTACGGACGCGCGTGGCTGCCCCCGGCCGCCGGCGCGGACGGCACCGCGGTGCGGGTGGTCAGCCAGAACCTACGCGTGGGCAACCCCGACCCGGCCGCCACCGTCGGCGCGCTCACCGCCGACGCGCCGGACCTGATCGGGCTGCAGGAGGTCGCCGACGGCAACCGGGTGGCGCCCGTGCTGGACGAGCGCTACCCGCACCGGGCGGTGGTGTCGACTGTGGCGCTGTGGAGCCGGTGGCCGATCCGCGAGGCGCACGGCGTCGACACCGGGCTGGGCTGGGACCGCGCGCTGCGGGCCGTGGTCGCCGCGCCCCGGGGCGACCTGACCGTGTACGTGGTCCACCTCGGCTCCGCGCGGGCCGGGCAAACCGCCACCCGGGACCAGACCGTCACCGCGCTCGCCGACGCCGTGCGCGCCGACCCGGCCGACCGGCTGGTGGTGCTCGGCGACCTGAACACCGCCACCACCGACCGGGTCTTCGACCCGCTGACCCGGCTGCTCGGCGACGCCCAGGCGGAGGCCGGGCAGGGATTCGGGTTCACCTGGCCGGCGGAGCTGCCGGTCACCCGCCCCGACCACGTCCTCTACCGGGGACTGACGCCGACCGCCGCCGGGGTGCTGCGCACCCCGGACAGCGACCACCGCGCGGTCACCGCCGGCTTCCGCTGGTGAGCTCTCAGTGCCGGCCGTTCTCCGCCGGGGTCACGGTGAGCCGGTGCCGGCTCGGATCGCCGCTGGAGAACGGCCAGAGCCGGTCGGCGTACGCGACCAGGTCGGCCAACTGGTCCCGGGTCAGTCCCGCCGAGGAGATCTCGGCGTGCACGTCGGCCCGGTAACGGCCGTCGTCGTCGCGGCCCAGTTTCGCCTCGGCGGTCACCTGCACGGTGTGCGCCTCGTCGGTGATCTCCCCGGCCGCCTCCACCGCCGCGTGGTGCAGGCAGGAGGCGAACGCCGCGGCCAGGAGCTGCTCCGGCGTCAGCCCGGTGCAGTGCGGCGCCAGCGGGGACGCCAGGGCGGAGGAGAGCCCGCCGTCGTCGGTGCGTACGTGACCGCCCGCCGCGGTCGCCGTGGCCGTCTCGGCCAGCCAGGAACTCGGATCCGGCATCGCGTTCCTCCCGTCACTCAGCGACCGCGTTCCCGGACCCCGAGCGGCGAAACCGCGCCCGAGCATGCAGTACGTGTGCTCAGCCGACCCGGCCGCTCGGCGCGGCGTCGACGGCCATCGCCTCGGTGGCCTCGGCGGCGGCCCGGCTGGTCCACGGCGACACCTGCGGCGCGCGCTGGCGGGGCAGCACCGCGGTCATCGGCACGTAGACCCGCGCGTCCACCGCCTCGGCCAGCAGCAACGCGGCCATCGGGCTCGTCGGCCGGGCGGACGGGTCGGCGTCCAGGCAGCTCCGGCACAACTCGGCCACCTCGCCCGGCAGCCCGGGGATCTCCGGCAGCGGGCGGGGCGGCCGGCGGCGGCGCGACCCGAGCAGCTGGGTGGTGCTGCCGGCCTCGTACGGCAGCTCGCCGGTGAGGCAGTAGTACAGCAGCACGCCGAGGGCGTACATGTCGGCGGCCGGAGTGGCCGGCTGCCGGTCGAGCTGCTCCGGCGCCAGGTACGCCGGGGTGCCGACGACGACGCCGTCCGGAGTGCGGTCGGGTGCGCCGGCCGGGGTGGCGATGCCGAAGTCGAGTACCTTCACCCCGCACGGGGTGAGGATCACGTTCGCGGGCTTCACGTCCCGGTGCACGATGCCGTGCGAGTGCGCGGCGGCGAGCGCGGCGCACACCTCGGCGCAGACCCGTACCCCGATCCGCCAGTCCAGCGGCCCGCTGCGCAGGTGCGCGGCGAGCGTCTCGCCCTCGGCCAGCTCCATCACGATGTACGGCACCGGCCGCCCGTCCGGCAGCGTCGCGGTGCCGAAGTCGTGCACGCTCGCGACGTTCGGGTGCACCAGCCGCGCCGCCGAACGCGCCTCGTCCCGGATCCGTTCCACCGAGCCGGCGTCGCCGTCCAGGGCCGGCGAGATGAGCTTCACCGCGACGGTCCGGTCCAGCACGCGGTCGTGCGCGCGCCACACCTCCGACATGCCACCCAGGCCGGCCCGCTGTTCGAGCTCGTACCGCCCGCCCAGCGTCCTCATCGTCCACTCCTCGCCTCGTCCGGTGCCCCCCGGTCCCGCTACCCGACCCCGGAGCTGCGCAAACCGCCGAAGGTCCGCACCGAGGCGGGGTAGCTTCGCGGCGAGGGCGTCGACGGACGGAGGGCAAGCGGTGGCGGTGGTGCGCGTACGGTTCGTCGGCGGGCCGGCCGACGAGCTGACCCGGGAGCTGCCCGCCGGAGCGGACGGCGCGCCGCCGCCCCGGTGGGTGTTACGTCATCCGGAGGAGCCGGCCGAGGGGGTGGCCGACCACCTCTACGAGCGCGACGACCACGAGTCGCCGGGTGGCTGGACGATGCGGTACGTACACACGTTCCCGTTCGGAGCGACCGAATGAGGTCCCGCGGCGGCCGGACGCGAGACGTCAGGCCGGCCGGACGCCGGTGGTGCCGAGGATGACCGAGGCGACCAGCTCCGGGTCGTCGTGCATCGGCACGTGCCCGCAGCCGGGCAGGTCCAGGTGCCGCGCGGAGGGCAGCCGGGTACGCGCCAGCGCCGCCTGCCGGTACGGCAGGATCCGGTCCCGCGTACCCCACGCGACTGTCACCGGCACTCTCGGGGTGCCCGCGTAGGCGTACCCCCGTCCCGCGCGGGCGACGGCGCGGAACGCCCGGGCCTGGCGCAGCGCGCGGGCGTCGGCGAGCGCGTCGTCGAGGGCCATCCGGTTGGGCCGGGCCAGGATCATGCCCATCGCCAGCATCCGCAGCGCGGGCGCGGCGAACAGGCGGCGCAGCACCGGTTCGGGCAGCCGGGCCGCGTTGCGGTGCAGGGAGAGCACGGTCAGCGCCCAGCGCAGCTCGCGCGCGGTGCAGAAGCCGGCCGGCGACAGCGCGGTGGCCGAGGAGACGGCGCCGAGCGCGGCCAGTTCCAGGGCGATCGCGCCGCCGAGGCTGTTGCCGGCGACGTGCGGGCGCTCCAGCCCGAACGCGGCGAACAGCTCGACCATGGCCGCGGCCAGCCCCGGCATGTCGGCGGGCAGCCCGGCGGCGGGCACCGGGGAGCGGCCGAAGCCCGGCAGGTCGACGGCGATCACGTCGTGCGCCTCGGCGAGGCGGTCCATCACCGGCCGCCAGGCGGCCCAGTGGTGACCGATGCCGTGCAGCAGCACCAGCGCGGGACCGGCCCCCCGCCGCTCGTAGACGACCTCCACCGGCGCGGTCACGGCCGCCCCTGCGGCGTGCTGACGCCGAAGCCCCGGCCCAGCATCCGGGACTGCTCCTCGATCAGCGGCACGGTGGCCCGGGCGGTGCGGCCCACCAGCCGGTCCGCCAGCGGGCTGACCAGCACCGATCGCATCGCCTGCACGCCGGCGACGGCGCGCGGCACGTACACCCGGCGGCTGCGGCGCTCGATCGCCCGGACGAACGCCTCGGCGCACTCGGCCACCGTGGTGGTGCGCCGCAGCGGCCAGGGCAGCTTCGCCAGCGCCGTTTCGAAGGCCGGCAGGTCGGCGCGCGCCTCGCGGACCAGGTCGGTGTCCACCCACGACGGGTGGGCGGTGCCCACCGCCACGCCCCGGTGCGCCAGCTCCAGCCGGACCGCGTTGCCGAACTGCTCCACGCCCGCCTTCGACGCGCAGTAGGCGGCCATGCCGGGCAGCGCGGCGAACGCCGCGGCCGAGGAGACGATCAGCAGGTAGCCACCCCGGTCGACGAGCGCGGGCACGGTCGCGGCCGCGGTGCGCATCACCCCGATCAGGTTGACCTCGACGGTACGCACCAGCGCCTCGACGTCGCCGACGGCGATCGTGCCGCGGTTGGCCACCCCGGCATTCGCCACCACCGCGTCGATCCCGCCCAGCGTCGCCACTGTCCCGTCCACGGCCGCCGCGAGGGCGTCCTGGTCGGTGACGTCGGCGGCGAACCAGGCGTGCGCCGGGCCCAGCTCGGCGGCGAGCGCGGCGAGCCGGTCGGGTTCCAGCCCGACGAGGGACAACCGGGCGCCGCGGGCCGCGGCGAGGCGGGCGGTGTGCTCGCCGATGCCCCGGGCCGCGCCGGTCACCAGCACCACCTTGCCGGCCAACCGGCCGGAAACACGACCATCGATGGACATGCCGGGAAGTTACCACCGGGTAGCCCCGGTGCGGAAGACCCGGCCGGACCTGCCCGGATCGCTGCCGTGCGGCGCGTACAGCTGGTACACAGGATCGGGACAGCCCGGCGACAGCGGGTCCGCCCACGATGGGGGCATGGTCATGAACGCGCAGTCCGCGCAGGGTCGCATCGAGCTGCGTCGACCGGACGGCGAACCGGTGCGGGTGCTCGTCGTCGACGACGAGGCGACACTCACCGACCTGCTCTCGATGGCCCTGCGGTACGAGGGCTGGCAGGTCGCCACCGCCGGCAGCGGCATGGCGGCTGTGACCACCGCCCGCCAGTTCCGTCCGGACGCCGTGGTGCTCGACGTGATGCTGCCCGACCTGGACGGCTTCCAGGTGCTGCGCCGCCTGCGCGAGCAGTCCCCGAGCGTGCCGGTGCTGTTCCTCACCGCCCGCGACGCCGTGGAGGAACGCGTCGCCGGGCTCACCGTCGGCGGCGACGACTACGTCACCAAGCCGTTCAGCCTGGAGGAGGTGATCGCCCGGCTGCGCGCGCTGCTGCGCCGCTCCGGCTTCGCGGTCGCCGCCCGCCAGGAGGCGGTGCTCACCGTCGGCGACCTCACCCTCGACGAGGACAGCCACGAGGTACGCCGCGGCGACGACCTGATCACGCTCACCGCCACCGAGTTCGAGCTGCTGCGTTACCTCATGCGCAATCCCCGCCGGGTGCTCAGCAAGGCGCAGATCCTCGACCGGGTGTGGAACTACGACTTCGGCGGCCAGGCCAACGTGGTCGAGCTGTACATCTCGTACCTGCGCAAGAAGATCGACGCGGGCCGGGCGCCCATGATCCACACCCTGCGCGGGGCGGGCTATGTCCTCAAGCCCGCCGAGTGACAGGCACGGCCGGCTACGCCGCCGCCTGGCCGGCTGGTCGCTGCGCCGCCGCCTGGTGCTCTCCGTGGTGGCGCTGCTCGCGCTGGTGAGCGTCGGCATCGGCGGCCTGACCACTGTCGCGCTGCGACACTTCCTGATCGACCAGATCGACAACCAGCTCACCTTCGGCGACCGGCGGCCCGCCGACTTCGAACGCTGGGCCCGGCGGGGCATGGACCCGCCGCGCCCGGACCAGCGGCCCACCCCACCGGAGCCGGACGAGGTGGCGCCGGACCCCCCGGGCGGCTTTCCGCCGGGCTCCATCGCGGTCCGGGTGCCCGCCACCGGCGAGGCCGCCGGCCGGGTCCGGTCCGAGAGCGGCGGCAGCGAGGAGGTGCCCGCCGCCGAACTGACCGCGCTGGCCCGCGTACCCGTCGGCGACCGCCCGCACACAGTCATCGTCGGCGACCGGGGGGACTACCGCGCGATCGCGCTGCGCTCACCGCGCGGCGACGGCGACGTGCTGGTCCTCGCGATCCCGCTGGCCCAGGTCGACGACACGGTCATGTGGATGCTCGTCGCGCAGGCCGGGGTGATCGGCGCCGGCCTGGTCATCGCCGGCGCCCTCGGCGCGGTGATCGTCCGGGCCACGCTGCGCCCGCTCAACCGCGTCGCCGCCACCGCCGCCCGGGTCACCGAACTGCCGCTGGACCGCGGCGAGGTCGCCCTGTCCGTGCGGGTACCGGCCGCCGACACCGACCCCCGCACCGAGGTCGGGCAGGTCGGCGGCGCGCTCAACCGGATGCTCGGTCACGTCGCCGCCGCACTCGCCGCCCGGCAGGCCAGCGAGACCCGGGTACGCCAGTTCGTCGCCGACGCCAGCCATGAGCTGCGCACCCCCCTCGCGGCCATCCGCGGATACGCCGAGGTGGCCCGCCGGGGCCACCAGGAGGTACCGCCCGACGTGGCGCACGCGCTGCGCCGCGTCGAATCGGAGAGCACCCGGATGACGAGCCTCGTCGACGACCTGCTGCTGCTGGCCCGGCTGGACTCCGGCCGCCCGCTCGCCGCCGAGCCGGTCGACCTGACCGCCACGGCGGTGAACGCGGTCAGCGACGCGCACGTCGCCGGGCCCGGCCACCGCTGGCAGCTCGACCTGCCCGACGAGCCGCTCACCGTCACCGGCGACGCCCACCGGCTGCACCAGGTGCTGGCGAACCTGCTGGCGAACGCGCGCGTGCACACCCCGGCCGGCACCACCGTCACCGTCCGGCTCGCGCACGCGCCCGGCGGCGTCGAGCTACGCGTCACCGACGACGGGCCGGGCATTCCGGAGCAGTTGCAGCCGGAGGTCTTCGAGCGGTTCGCGCGCGGCGACAGCTCCCGCTCCCGCGCCCAGGGCAGCACCGGCCTGGGACTGGCCATCGTCGCCGCAGTCGTGGAGGCGCACCACGGGCGGGTCGACGTGGTCAGCCGGCCCGGCCACACCGCGTTCACGGTCTGGCTGCCGGGGTCCACAGCCGACGCATAGGCCGCTCACGGGAGCGGGCCAGCGGATCCGCCGAGGCTTGCCGGCATGGACCGAACCGACAGCCTGCCGACAGTGCCCACGGCCGCGCCACCCGGCACCGAGCCGGCCCGCGCGCCCGTACCCCTGGGAACCCGCACCGGCCGTGATCCGCGCTGGGCCCGGCCGGCGCTGGCCGGCCTCCTGGTCGTGACCGCGCTGCTCTACCTGTGGGGCCTCGGCGCCTCCGGCTGGGCCAACGCGTTCTACTCGGCCGCCGTGCAGGCCGGGTCGCAGAGCTGGACGGCGTTCTTCTACGGATCCTCCGACGCGGCCAACTCGATCACCGTGGACAAGACCCCGGCGTCGCTCTGGCTGATGGCGCTCTCCGTGCGGATCTTCGGCCTGAGCGGCTGGTCGATCCTGGTGCCGCAGGCGTTGCTCGGCGTCGCCTCGGTCGGTGTGCTCTACGCGACGATCCGCCGCTGGCACGGCCCGGCTGCCGGCCTGCTCGCCGGCGCGGTGCTCGCGCTCACCCCGGTGGCGACGCTGATGTTCCGCTTCAACAACCCGGACGCGCTGCTGGTGTTCCTGCTCGTCGCCGCCGCCTACGCCACCGTGCGCGCGGTCGAGACGGCCGGCACCCGGTGGATCGTGCTGACCGGCGTGCTCGTCGGCTTCGGCTTCCTCACCAAGATGCTCCAGGCGTTCCTGGTGATCCCGGTCTTCGCCGGGGTCTACCTGCTGGCCGCCCCGACCGGACCCGGGCGGCGGATCCGCCAGCTGCTGCTCGCCGGGCTGGCCGTGGTCGTCTCCGCCGGCTGGTGGGTGGCGTTGGTCGAGCTGGTGCCGGCGAGCGTCCGCCCGTACATCGGCGGCTCCCAGAACAACAGCATCCTGGAGCTGACGCTGGGCTACAACGGCCTGGGCCGCATCACCGGCGACGAGGTGGGCAGCGTCGGCGGCGGTGGCGGCCGGCCCGGCGGGGGAGGCGGCGGGCCGTTCTCCGGCCGGACCGGCCTGCTGCGGATGTTCGACACCGAGGTCGGCGGGCAGATCTCCTGGCTGCTGCCGGCCGCGCTGATCCTGCTGGTCGCCGGGCTGTGGCTGGCCGGGCGGGCGCCGCGTACCGACCGCACCCGGGCCGGTCTGCTGCTGTGGGGCGGCTGGCTGCTGGTCACCGGCCTGATCTTCAGTTTCATGTCCGGGATCTTCCACGCGTACTACACGGTCGCCCTGGCTCCGGCGGTCGGCGCGCTGGTCGGCATCGGGACCACCCTGCTGTGGCGGGCCCGCTCCGCGCCGGTCCGGTGGCGCCGGTTCGCTGCCACGCTGGTGCTGGCCGGCACGCTGGCGGTCACCGCGTGGTGGTCCTGGCACCTGCTCGGCCGCACCCCCGAGTGGCACCCCTGGCTGCGCCCCACGGTGCTGGCCCTGGGCCTGACCACAGCCGCCTTTCTGGCCGTCTCGGCGTTCCTCACCCACCGGACCGTCCCGCCCTCGCCGTCTGCCCCGGTGATCAAGGAGTTTGTGTCCGGAAGTGGCGTTCAGGGTGACGCAAACTCCTTGGTCAACTCCGAGGCGGGGGCGACGGCGGGGCGCAGGGCCGAGTTTGCCGGGCGGGTTGTGCGGTGGGTCGTGCCGGTGGTGTCCGTCGCCGGGATCGCGGTGGCGCTGGCCGGGCCGGCCGCGTACGCGATGCAGACCGCTGTCACCCCGCACTCCGGCTCGATCCCGAGCGCCGGGCCGGCCGGAGCGGGCGGCTTCGGCGGCCCCGGTGGACCGGGCGGGCGGATGCCGGGCGGTCGCGCGAACGGACAGTTCCCCGGTGGTCCGGGCGGCGGGCAGTTCCCGGGCTTCCCGGGTGGCCCGAACGGCACCGGCCAGAACGGCGGGGCGAACGCCGGTGGATTCCCCGGATTCTCGGGCGGTGGTTCGGCACCGGGCGTGCCCGGCGGCACCGGTCAGGACGGCGGCACCGGTCAGGACGGCGGCACCGGTCAGGACGGCACCGCGCCAGGTGGCATCCCGGGGCAGGGCGGCTTCCCCCGCCAGGACGGCGGCACCGGGCAGGAGGGTCGAGGGCCGCGCGGCGGTGGCATGGGCGGGCTGCTCGCCGCCCGCGAGCCGAGCGCCGAGATGACAGCGCTGCTGGCCGCCGACGCCGACGACTACACCTGGGTCGCCGCCACGGTCGGCTCGAACAACGCCTCCGGCTACCAGCTGGCCACCGGCCGTCCGGTCATGCCGGTCGGCGGCTTCAACGGCAGCGACCCGTCGCCGACGCTCGCCCAGTTTCAGCGGTACGTCGCCGACGGGCGGATCCACTACTTCCTCGGCGGCGGTGGGTTCCGTGCCAACGGCGGCAGCAACGCCTCGGCCGAGATCGCCGCCTGGGTCGCCGAGACCTTCACCCCGACCACCGTCGACGGCGTGACCGTGTACGACCTGAGCAGCGGAAAGCAGGGCTGAGCCATGACGGAGACGTACGCGCCCCGGGCCGCCGTGCAGGCCCGGCCCGCCGGCGGCAGCGCGGTGCTCGACGTGGTGGTCCCGGTGTACAACGAGGAGGCCGACCTCGGGCCCTGCGTCCGGCGGCTGCACGCGCACCTGACCGCGCACTTCCCGTACCCGTTCCGGATCACGGTGGCCGACAACGCCAGCGCGGACGGCACGCCGGCGGTGGCGCGGGCATTAGCCGACGAGCTGCCCGAGGTGGGGGTGCTGCGCCTGGACGAGAAGGGCCGCGGGCGGGCGCTGCGCGCCGCGTGGTCGGCCTCGCCGGCGCCGGTGCTCGCGTACATGGACGTGGACCTGTCCACCGACCTGGCCGCGCTGCTGCCGCTGGTCGCGCCGCTCATCTCCGGGCACTCCGACCTGGCCATCGGCACCCGGCTGGCGCGGACCAGCCGGGTGGTCCGAGGCGCCAAGCGGGAGGTCATCTCGCGTGGCTACAACCTGCTGCTGCGCGGCGCGCTCGCGGCGCGTTTCTCCGACGCCCAGTGCGGGTTCAAGGCGATCCGCGCCGACGTGGCGGCTGAGCTGCTGCCGCTGGTACGCGACACCGGCTGGTTCTTCGACACGGAGCTGCTGGTCCTGGCGCAGCGGGCCGGGCTGCGCATCCACGAGGTGCCGGTGGACTGGGTGGACGACCCGGACAGCCGCGTCGACATCGTCGCCACCGCGCTCGCCGACCTGCGCGGCATCGGCCGGCTGGGCCGTGCGCTGGTGACCGGGGCGCTGCCACTGGCGCAGTTGCGCGCCCAGCTCGGCCGTGGTCCGCTGCCGGCACCCCCGGCGCAGGTGCCGGTCGGGTTGCCCCGCCAGCTCGCCCGGTTCGCCGCGGTGGGCGTGGCGAGCACGCTCGCGTACCTGCTGTTGTTCCTGCTGGCCCGCGGCCCGCTCGGTGCGCAACCGGCGAACCTGCTGGCGCTGCTGCTCACCGCGGTGGCCAACACGGCGGCCAACCGGCGGCTCACGTTCGGGGTGACCGGACGCCGGCACGCCGGTCGCCACCACCTCCAGGGGCTGCTGGCGTTCGCGCTCGGCCTGGCCCTGACCAGCGGTTCCCTGGCCGTGCTGCACGCCACCACACCCCCGAGCCGCGGGTGGGAGCTGACCGTCCTGGTGGCGGCCAACCTGGCCGCGACAGCCCTGCGCTTCCTCCTGCTCCGCCTGGCCATGCACCACCGCCCCTGAGCCTCCCATCCCGTCGATCATGAGGTTGGCGGCGCGACACGCCGGGCGCCGACACCGTCAACTTCATGATCGACGGAGAGGTGGCAGGGTGGGCGTGTGTACCGGGAGTGGGGAGCGGCGGGGATTCCCGGCGGGGTGCTGTGGAGCAGCGTGTCCGGTGGCGGCGAGACGCGGGTGCTGCCGGACGGGTGCCTTGATCTGCTCTGGTCCAGCCGCGCCGGGCTGCTGGTCGCCGGCCCGGACCGCACCGCGCACCTGTCGCGGTCCGCGCCGGGGGACCGGTGGATCGGGCTGCGCCTGCCGCCGGGGACCGGCCCGGCCGTGTTCGGGGTGCCGGCCGAGGAGTTGCGGGACCGCCGCGTACCGCTGGCCGACCTGTGGGGCCGCGCCGCCGCCGAGGTGACCGAGCGGGTCGAGACGGCGATCGCCGTGCCGGGCCGGGAGGCCCGGACCGACGCCGACGACGAGGCCGGCGGCGCGACGGCGGTGCTCACCCGGGTCGCCCGCGACCGGCTGCGCGCGGCCGGCGGCCCCGACCCGCTCGGCGCGCGGGTCGCCGCCCGCCTGGCCGCCGGGGCCACAGTCGCCGCGACCGCCGCCGAGGTCGGCCTCGGTGAGCGGGCCCTGCACCGGCGCAGCCGGGCCCTGTTCGGGTACGGCCCGAAGACGCTGGCCCGAATCCTGCGGATGCGCCGCGCGCTGGACCTGGCCCGCGCCGGTGCGCCGCTCGCCGAGGTGGCGGTGCGCAGCGGGTACGCCGACCAGGCCCACCTGACCCGCGAGGTGCGGGAACTGGCCGGAGTGCCGCCGACCCGGCTGCTCGCCCCGGCCGGCAACCGCCCATCGGCCGGCTGACCGGTCCGGGAGCCGCCAGCGGTGAGCCGGCCGGGCGCTACTCGGCCGCGGGCAGCGGGGCGAAGAGGTCCACGCCGTTGCCGTCCGGGTCGTGCAGGACCGCGTACCGCTGGCCCCAGAACGCGTCCCACGGTGGCAGCTCGCCGTGATGCCCGGCGCCGGTCAGCTCGGCGTACCAGCGGTCCACCTCGGCCGGGTCGGCGCACCGGAAGGCCAGGCTCATCCGGTTGTTGCCGCCGGACGGGTCGAACTCGGGATGGAAGCTGCGGATCACCTCGACCGTGTCCCAGGCCAGCCGTACCCCGTTCGGCAGGGTGACCTCGACGTGCCCTTCGGTTTCGGCGCCGGCCGGGATCGGCAGCCCCAGCCGCCGGTAGAAGTCGAGCGTGCGTGCCATGTCGGTGACCACGGTCCCGACCAGATCGAACTGCGGTGTCATGCCCGCGACGGTAGGCGTGACCAGCCCGGCCCGTCTTGAACGGATCGGACGGGGGACGAGTGGCCGGTGTGGCCGCACACGCCGTCGTCGAGACGTTACGGTGGGGGACAAGTCCGGCCCCGAGCAACAGAGCTCGCATTCCGGGCGTGCTTCGATGACCGGCGAGGGAAGGAAAAGCAGCCGTGACGCATCTGGCCTACCTGGACGCGGGATCCGGCAGTCTCATCGTGCAGGCGGTGGTCGGCGGGGTGGCCGGGGTGGCGGTGGCCGCCAAGCTCTACTGGCGCCGCCTGGTGTCCCGGTTCCGGCGTCAGCCCACCGACCAGGGCCCGGCGGCGTGACGGTCCCCGACACCGGCGTCCGCGTTGAACCCGGCTCCTTCCGCGACCCCGGCAACCGCGTGTTCCACCGGGGCGAGGAGGTGCTGCGCGGGCTCGACGAACGCTCCGCCCGGGACTGGCGGGCGCTGTCGGTCACCGATTTCTTCCGGCAGGCCACCGCCCGGGGGCAGATCGTCGGCACCGAGGAGCTGACCCCGACCCCTGTCGACGCGCCCTGGACCGCGGTGCTGCGGCACGAGCGGATCCCGTTCGTCTCGCACCCGTACGAGTGGTCGTACGCGATGCTGCGCGACGCCGCGCTGCTGCACCTGGACGTGCTGCGGGCCGCTCTCGAAGCCGGCTTCACCACCAAGGACGGCTCGGCGTACAACGTGCAGTGGCGCGGGGCCCGGCCGGTCTTCATCGACGTCGGCTCGTTCGAGGCGCTGCGCGACGGCGAACCCTGGGCCGGCTACCGGCAGTTCTGCCAGACGCTGCTCTACCCGCTGCTGATCCAGGCCCACCTCGGGCTGGACTTCCAGCCGTTCCTGCGCGCCCGCGTCGACGGCGTCGAACCGGACCAGATGCGCCGGCTGTTCGGCGGCACCCGGCGCTGGCGGGCCGGCGTGCCCACCCACGTGCACCTGCACGGCGCCATGCAGGCCCGCAACTCCGCCGCGAGCACCACCGACGTGCGCGCCCAGTTGCGCGCCGCCGGGTTCTCCCGCGAGCTGGCGCTGGCCACGGTACGCGGGCTGGCGAAACTGGTCCGGCGGCTCGACCACCGGCCCGGCGACAGCCACTGGTCGGACTACCAGCGCACCTGCGCGTACTCGGTGCCGGACCGGCAGGCCAAGGAGGAGTTCGTCGACCGGGCGGTGGCCGCCACCGGCGGAGGCTCGGCGCTGGACCTGGGCGCCAACGACGGCCGGTACGCCCGCATCGCCGCCCGGCACGCCGCGCACGTCGTCGCCGTCGAGCAGGACCCGGCAGTGGTCGACACGCTCTACCGCGCGCTGCGCGACGAGGGCGAGACACGGATCCTGCCGCTGGTGATGGACCTGGCCGACCCGTCGCCCGGCGGCGGCTGGCGGGGCGTCGAGCGGGCGGCGTTCACCGACCGGGCCCGCGCGGACACCGTCCTGGCCCTGGCCGTGGTGCACCACCTGGCGATCGGGCGCAACGTGCCGCTGCCCGAGGTGCTCGACCAGCTCACCGCGCTCACCGCCACCGGCGGCAGCCTCGTGGTGGAGTTCGTCCACCCGGACGACCCGATGGCCCGCCGGCTGCTGGCCAACAAGCCGGACGGCCTGTTCCCGGACTACCGGCGGGACGCCTTCGAGGCGCTGCTGGCCCGCCGGGGCCGGGTCGTCGCCCGGGCCGAGCTGCCGTCCGGCACCCGCACGCTCTACCAGGTGGTGGTGGGTGGCTGAGGACACCCTCGCACCACCCCGCGACCGCGCGGCCGCCTCGGGCCAGCGGGAGCGCCCGCCCTGGTGGCGGGCCGAGGCGGCCCGGCTGGCCGAGGTGGCCGCACTGGTCGGGCTGGTCGTCACCCAGCCGCTGCTCGACGTGCTCGGCCGCAGCCCCGACTTCTTCCTGTTCCACCGCGCCTCCCGGGCCGACGTGCTGCTGCTGGTCGCCCTGATCGCGCTCGCGCCGACAGTGCTGCTCGCGCTGCTCGGCGCGCTCGCGCTGCCCGCCGGACGCCTCACCCGGACCGTCGTGCACGGCGCGATCGTGGGCCTGCTGCTCACCGCCCTGGCGGTCCAGGTCGGCCGGCACGTCACGCCGCTTCGGGGCGTACCCCTGCTTGTCGCCGCCGGTGTGGCCGGAGCCGCCGGGGCGGCCGCGCACCGGCGGTGGCGGGCGCCCCGGCGGGTGCTGCGGATGGCGGCCGCCGGGCCGCTGGTGTTCGTCGGGCTGTTCGTGTTCGCCTCGCCCGCGTCGGCGGTGGTGCTGCCGCGCGGCGAGGGCGGCGCCGCCGCGGTGGCCGGCGCGGGCGCGCACCCGCCGGTGGTCATGATCGTGCTGGACGAGTTGCCGCTCGTCTCCCTGCTCGGGCCGGACGGCCGGATCGACGCCGCCCGCTACCCGAACTTCGCGGCGCTGGCCGGCGGGTCGACGTGGTACCGCAACGCGACAGGCGTCAGCGGCTGGACGCCCTACGCGCTGCCCGCCATGCTCACCGGGCGCTACCCGGAGCGGGGGTCGGCGCCGCACTACTCGCAGTACCCGGACAACCTGTTCACCGCGCTCGGCGGCCTCTACCGGATCAAAGCCGAGGAGAGCATCACCCGGCTCTGCCCGCCGAGCCGCTGCGAGCAGGCCACCACCCCGGAACAGGGGCTCGGCGTGCTGGTCCGGGAAAGCGGCAGGCTGCTCGGGCGGATCGCCGCGCCGGTGGACAGCCGGATCGACCCGGAGGACTCCTACCGCGAGCGGACCGCCGCCGAGGCCGGGCTGGACGCCGCCGAGCCGGTGCCGGACGACCCGAAGTTCCGCTGGGACACCCTCGACGACAACCAGCCGGCCCGGTTCACCTCGTTCCTGGCCGGGCTGCGCCCCGACACCCGACCCACGCTGCACTTCCTGCACCTGCTGATGCCGCACTCACCGTGGGCGTACCTGCCGTCCGGGGCGCACTACGCGGCACCGGAGGACCTGCCGAACGACGGCGCCGGCTGGGTCGACCTGGCCCGCGCCCGGCACCTGGCCCAGCTCGGCTACACCGACCGGCTGATCGGCGAGACGCTGCGGACGCTGCGCGCCACCGGCCTCTACGACAAGGCGCTGGTGGTGGTCACCGCCGACCACGGCGTGAGCTTCCGCCGCGACTGGCAGGGCCGGGGGATGGACGCCATCGACCACGCCGCCAACGAGGTGGCCTGGGTGCCGATGTTCGTCAAGGAACCCGGCCAACGCGCCGGACGGGTGGACGACCGCAACTGGGAGCACGTCGACCTGCTGCCCACGATCGCCGACGAGACGCACATGCGGGTGCCCTGGCGGATGGACGGCCGGTCGGCGAAGGCGGCGCCGCGCGAACGGACGGACAAACGCTTCTACGACCGCCCCGGCCAGCCGGTCACGATCACCGGCGGCGTGCCCGCCCCGCTCCCGCCGCCTCCCGTCGACCCGCTCGTCGGCACCCGGGTCGCCGACGCGCCGGTGGGTGGCACCGCCACTGTGGCGAACCGGGACGCGTTCGACGCGGTCGACCCGGCCGGCGGCGGGCTGCCGGCGCTGGTCTGGGGCACCGTGTCGGACGACGTGCCCGACGGCACCCGGCTCGCCGTGGCGGTCAACGGGACGGTCGGCGCGGTGGCGCCCGTGGTGCCGCCGGACGCCGGTGGATGGCGGTTCGCGGCGCTGCTCGCCGACGACCGGCTGTTCGCCGCAGGCGCCAACCGGCTCGACCTCTACCGGGTCGGTGACGACGGGACGCTACGGCAGCTCACACTGTCGTGACGGACCTCCCGAACGTGCCCATGGCCGCGCTCCCATCCGGTTTCCGGACCGGCTGGCCGGGAAACAGGTGACGCACACCTCACCCCGAAACCATGACGAGCGGTGTCCTCCGCGCCGTGATTACGGTAGAAGCGAAGGCAATTCAACGAAGATCTTGCCGGCGAAGCGAGGAACAGATGACGGAAGTCAAGCTCGACCACCCCGGTGGGCAGCTGTCGATGCCGGTGCAGTCCGCGGTTGAGGGCCCCGCCGGGATCGGGGTGAGCAAGCTGCTCAAGGAAACCGGGATGACCACCTACGACCCCGGTTTCGTGAACACCGCGTCCTGCTCGTCCGCCATCACCTACATCGACGGTGATGCCGGCATCCTGCGGTACCGCGGCTACCCGATCGACCAGCTGGCCGAGAAGTCCTCCTTCCTGGAGGTCTCGTACCTGCTGATCTACGGCGAGCTGCCGTCCCAGACGCAGCTCACCGAGTTCAGCGAGCGGATCCGGCGCCACTCCCTGCTGCACGAGGAGATGCGCCGCTTCTTCGACGGCTTCCCCCGCGACGCGCACCCGATGGCCGTGCTCTCCTCGGCCGTCAGCGCCATCTCGACCTTCTACCAGGACAGCCTGGACCCGTTCGACTCCGAGCACGTGGAGATGTCCACGGTGCGCCTGATGGCGAAGGTCCCGACCATCGCCTCGTACGCGTACAAGAAGTCGATCGGGCAGCCGCTGCTGTACCCGGACAACTCGCTCGGCTACGTCGAGAACTTCCTGCGGATGACGTTCGGCGTACCGGCCGAGCCGTACGAGGTCGACCCGGTGGTGGCCCGGGTGCTGGACATGCTGTTCATCCTGCACGCCGACCACGAGCAGAACTGCTCCACCTCGACCGTGCGGCTCGTCGGCTCCAGCAACGCCAACCTGTTCGCCTCGGTCTCGGCCGGCGTGAACGCGCTGTTCGGCCCGCTGCACGGCGGCGCCAACCAGGCCGTGCTGGAGATGCTCCAGAAGATCCAGGCCGACGGCGGCGACGTCCGCTCCTTCGTGCAGAAGGTGAAGGACAAGCAGGACGGCGTGAAGCTGATGGGCTTCGGGCACCGGGTCTACAAGAACTACGACCCGCGCGCCGCCATCGTGAAGAAGGCCGCCCAGGACGTGCTCGGCCGGATGGCCAAGCCGGACCCGCTGCTGGACCTCGCGGTGCAGCTGGAGGAGATCGCGCTCGCCGACGACTTCTTCGTGTCCCGGCGGCTCTACCCGAACGTGGACTTCTACACCGGCCTGATCTACAAGGCCATGGGCTTCCCCACCAAGATGTTCACGGTGCTGTTCGCGCTCGGCCGGCTGCCCGGCTGGATCGCGCAGTGGCGCGAGATGATCAACGACCCGGAGACCAAGATCGGTCGTCCGCGGCAGATCTACACCGGCGCCACCGAGCGGGACTACGTCCCCGCCGACAAGCGCTGAGCGTGCAAGGAAGGGCCCCTTGTTAACGCCTCCGGTAGAGGAGGGGCCCCCTATTAACACGCGGACGACGAAGGCCGCCGACCTGCTCGGGTCGGCGGCCTTTCCGCGCGTGCACCGGGGTGGAGGTGTTAACAAGGGGCCCTTCCTCTACCGCAGGCGTTAAGAAGGGGCCCTTCCTTACCGCAAGCCGGCGGCGGTGAGGAGGTTGCCGTCGGGGACGTGCGGGGTCGCGTGGCCGTGGGCCATGCGGTGCTCGGCGCGGGCGGCCGTGAACGCGGGGTCGCCGGCGATGGCGGTGGCGTACGCGGCGGCGGTGCGGGACGCGATTGCGGCCCAGCCGTACTGCTCGTGCACCATGGCGCGGGCCCGCCGGGCGAGCGCACGTGCCCGGTCCCGGTCGGACAGCAGCGTGTGCACCGCCTCGGCCAGCCCGTCCGGGTCGTGCGGGGCGAACGTCATGCCGGTGACGCCCGGCTCCACGATCTCGGCCAGCCCGCCGGTACGGGCGACAGCCAGCGGGGCGCCGGCGGCCGCACCCTCCAGCGCGACCATGCCGAACGGCTCGTAGATGCTCGGCACCGCGAAGCAGTCCGAGGCGGCCATCACGGCGGGCAGGTCGGTGCCGCCGAGGAACCCGGGCATGCTCACAGTGGCGCCCAGCCCGAGGCGGTGCACCTCGGCCTCCAGGTCCGCCTTGTACGGCCCGTCGCCGACGATCACCGCGCGCAGCCCGGGGTGCCGGTCCCGCAGCCGGGGCAGCCCGGCCAGCAGGTGCTGCACGCCCTTCTCGTACACGAGGCGCCCGGCGAACGTGACCAGCGGGCCGTCGGCGGCGAACCGGGCCCGGGCGGCGGCGACCGCCGAGGCGGGCACCCGCCAGCGGTGCGGCTCGACGCCGTTGGGCACCACGTCGACGCGGGCGGCGTCCACCCCGAACAGCGCGCCCACCTCGTCGCGCATGTACCCGGAGCAGACGATCACGCGGCCGGACTCGCCGGCCAGCCAGTGCTCGACGCCGTGGATGGTGCGGTTCATCTCCTCCGGCAGCCAGCCCTGGTGCCGGCCCGCCTCGGTGGCGTGGATGGTGCTGACCAGCGGGACGTCGAGGTGCTCGCGCAGCGTGACAGCGGTGTGCGCGACGAGCCAGTCGTGGGCGTGGATGACGTCGTACGTGCCGGCGGAGGCGGCGCGCAGCGCGGCCCGGGTGAGCGTGTGGTTGAACGCCATCGTCCAGGCCAGCAGCGAATCGGTGGCGAGCGGGAACCGGACCGGGTCCTCGGCGGCGCGGACGACGCGCACGCCGTCGGCGTACTCCTCCAGGGGAGCGCCCTCGGCGTGGCGGGTGACGACTGTGACCTCGTGCCCGGCGGCGGCCAGGGCGACGGACAGCGCGTGGACGTGGCGGCCGAGGCCGCCGACGAGCACCGGCGGGTACTCCCACGACAGCATCAGGATGCGCCGGGTCCTGGGCGCGACCCCGGCCGGCGACGGCGGGGCCGGGCGGGAGGTGAGGGTGGGCCGGTGGAGCCGGTCCGTCGCGGTGGCGGGCTGAGCGCCGACCCGCAGAGTGGTCACGTCGATCTCCGTCCATGCATGGTGAGGCACGCCGGCTGCGGTGGCGGCGTCGAGCGGTGATGGGGGTGGCCGAACGGCCGGGCGGACCCGCGGGCGCAGGTCCGCATCCAGGAAAGTCCATCCGCGTCCGGCGCGCATCTCGAAAAGGGCGATCGTGACGGATGACACCCGAACGTCTATCCGTTCTCAGGAGGGTGGATTCGGTTACGGTCCGAACGGATGGATTGGCCGCGGCTACGACTGGGCATCACCGGCGTGCGCATCGGCGGTTCCCCCTGTCCGGTGCGCTCACGATCATGGGCCGAAGGAGCGACATGCAGGTCTGGCCGGGCGATAGCTACCCCCTCGGCGCCACGTACGACGGGATGGGCACCAACTTCGCGATCTTCTCCGAGGTGGCGGAGAAGATCGAGCTGTGCCTGTTCGACGAGTGGGACATCGGCACCGAGCGCCGGGTGGAGCTGCGCGAGGTCGACGCGTACGTCTGGCACGCCTACATCCCCGGCGTCGAGCCCGGCCAGCGCTACGGCTACCGGGTGCACGGGCCGTGGAACCCGGCCGAGGGGCTGCGCTGCAACCCGCACAAGCTGCTGCTCGACCCGTACGCGAAGGCGGTCGACGGTGAGGTCACCTGGCACCCGTCGGTCTACGACTACGAGGTCGGCGGCGACCCGGACCGGATGAACACCGCCGACTCGGCGCCGTACATGCCGAAGTCGGTGGTGGTGAACCCGTACTTCGACTGGGGCAACGACCGGCCGCCGCGCACCCCGTACCACCACTCGGTGATCTACGAGGCGCACGTGCGCGGCCTGACCATGCGCCACCCGGACATCCCGGAGGAGCTGCGCGGCACGTACGCGGCCATCGCCTCACCGGTGATGATCGAGCACTTCAAGCGGCTCGGTGTGACGGCGGTGGAGCTGATGCCGGTGCACGAGTTCGTGCACGACCACCGCCTGGCCGACCTGGGGCTGCGCAACTACTGGGGCTACAACACCATCGGCTTCTTCGCCCCGCACCACGGCTACTCCGCGCTGGGCCGCCTGGGCCAGCAGGTCCAGGAGTTCCGGGGCATGGTCAAGGCGCTGCACGCCGCCGGCATCGAGGTCATCCTCGACGTGGTCTACAACCACACGGCCGAGGGCAACCACCTCGGCCCGTCGCTGAGCTTCAAGGGCATCGACACCCCGAGCTACTACCGGCTCTCCGAGGACGACAGGCGCTACTTCGTCGACTACACCGGCACCGGCAACAGCCTCAACGTGCGCAGCCCGCACTCACTCCAGCTGATCATGGATTCCCTGCGCTACTGGGTGACCGAGATGCACGTCGACGGCTTCCGGTTCGACCTGGCCGCCACGCTGGCCCGCGAGTTCTACGAGGTGGACCGCCTGTCCACGTTCTTCGAGGTGGTGCAGCAGGATCCGGTGGTCGGCCGGGTGAAGTTGATCGCCGAGCCGTGGGACGTGGGCCCCGGCGGCTACCAGGTCGGCAACTTCCCGCCGCAGTGGACCGAGTGGAACGGCAAGTACCGCGACACCGTACGCGACTTCTGGCGGGGCGAGCCGGCCACGCTCGCCGAGTTCGCCTCCCGCATCTCCGGCTCCGCCGACCTCTACCAGGACGACGGCCGCCGCCCGTTCCACAGCATCAACTTCGTCACCTGCCACGACGGGTTCACGCTCACCGACCTGGTCTCCTACAACGACAAGCACAACGAGGCGAACGGCGAGGACAACCGGGACGGCGAGAGCCACAACCGGTCCTGGAACTGCGGCGTCGAGGGGGAGACCGACGACCCGGGCGTGCTCGCGCTGCGGACTCGGCAGCGGCGCAACTTCCTGGCCACGCTGATCCTGTCCCAGGGCGTGCCGATGCTCGGCCACGGCGACGAGATGGGCCGCACCCAGCGCGGCAACAACAACGCCTACTGCCAGGACAGCGAGCTGGCCTGGGTGGACTGGGACCGGGCCGAGACCGACCTGCTGGACTTCGTCCGCCGGCTCACCGAGTTCCGCAACCGGCACCAGGTGTTCCGCCGCCGCCGGTTCTTCACCGGCCTGCCGGTGGGCGGCCGGGCCGCCGGCTCCGGGCTGCCGGACCTGGCCTGGTACACCCCGGACGGCCGGGAGATGACCGGCGAGGACTGGGGCAACGACTTCGGCCGCTCGGTGGCCCTGTTCGTCAACGGCGACGGCATCGGCGAACGCGGCCAGTACGGCCAACGCCACCGGGACAGCTCCTTCCTGCTGCTGTTCAACGCGCACGACGCGGCGCTGGACTTCACGCTGCCCGGCGAGGAGTTCGGCACCCGGTGGGAGCTGGTGATCAGCACCGCGGAACCCGATCCGGAGAAGACGACGCTCGTCGAGGCGGGCGGCACGGTCTGCGTGCCGGACCGCTCGCTGCTGGTCCTGGAGAGGACGGCCTGACCGATGCCCGACACCCCCCGCTCGACGTACCGGGTGCAGGTGCGTCCCGGCTTCGACCTGGACGCCACGGCCGAGCTGGCGGGCTACCTCGCCGCGCTCGGCGTCACCCACCTCTACACCGCGCCCCTGCTCACCGCCACACCCGGCTCCACGCACGGCTACGACGTGGTCGACCACCGCGCGGTCAACCCGCAGCTCGGCGGCGAGGCCGCCCGGGCGCGGCTGGTCCGCGCGCTGCGCGCGCCCGGGCTGGGCCTGGTCGTGGACATCGTGCCCAACCACGCCGGGGTGGCCCGGCCCGAGGCCAACCCGGCCTGGTGGGACGTGCTGCGGCGGGGACGTGACTCGGCGTACGCACGCTGGTTCGACATCGACTGGGACCGGGGCCGGCTGCTGCTGCCGGTGCTCGCCGACAGCGCCGACGCGCTCGACGACCTGAAGCTCGTCGACGGGGAGCTGCGCTACCACGAGCACCGCTTCCCGGTGGCCGACGGCACCGGCGAGGGCACGCCCCGGCAGGTGCACGACCGGCAGCACTACGAGCTGGTGAACTGGCGGCGCGGCGACGCCGAGCTGACGTACCGCCGGTTCTTCGCCGTGTCCGACCTGGCCGGCCTGCGGGTGGAGGACCCGGAGGTCTTCGACGCCACCCACGCGGAGATCCTGCGCTGGGTCGGCGCCGGGGAGGTCGACGGCATCCGCGTCGACCACCCGGACGGGCTGCGCGACCCGGCCGGCTATCTGGCCCGGTTGCGCGCCGCCGCGCCGGAGCGCTGGCTGGTGGTGGAGAAGATCCTGGAGTACGGCGAGGACCTGCCGGACTGGCCGGTCGACGGCACCACCGGCTACGACGCGCTGGCCGCGGTGTCCGGACTGTTCGTGGACCCGGACGCCGAAGCGGAGTTCACCACGCTCGACGGCCGGCTGACCGGGCGGCACACCTCCTGGGCCGACCTGACGCACGACACAAAGCTGGAGGCCGCCACCCGGCTGCTCGCCGCCGAGCTGACCCGCCTGGCCGCGCTCGTGCCCGAGCTGCCCGGCGAGCAGGTCCGCGCCGCCCTGGCCGAGCTGGCCGCCTGCTTCCCGGTCTACCGCGGCTACCCGCCCTCCGGCGCCCGGCACCTGGCCGCCGCCCGCGCCGAGGCGGGCCGCCGCCGCCCCGACCTGACCGGCGTGCTGGACGCGGTCACCGCCCGGCTGCGCGATCCCGGCCACGAGCTGGCCGCCCGGTTCCCGCAGCTCACCGGCGCGGTGATGGCCAAGGGCGTGGAGGACACCGCGTACTACAGGTGGAGCCGGTTCGTCGCGCTGAACGAGGTCGGCGGCAGCCCGGCCCACTTCGGCGTGCCTGCGGCCGAGCTGCACCGGTTCGCCGCCGCCCGCCAGGTGCGGTGGCCGGCGAGCATGACCACGCTGTCGACCCACGACACCAAGCGCGGCGAGGACGTCCGCGCCCGCCTCGCGGTGCTGTCCGAGCTGCCCGGCCGCTGGGCCGAGCGGGTCGCCGACTGGATGTCGCGCGCGCCGCTGGCCGACCCCGCGCTGGCCCACCTGCTGTGGCAGACCGCCGTCGGGGCGTGGCCGATCGAACGGGAGAGACTGCACGGGTACGCCGAGAAGGCCGCCCGGGAGGCGTCGGTCACCACGAGCTGGGCCGATCCGGACCCGGCCTCCGAGCACGAGCTGCACGCCCTGGTCGACCGGATGTACGACGACCCGGAGCTGCACGCGCAGATCACCGCGTTCGCCGCCGAGATCACGCCGCCCGGCTGGTCGAACGCGCTCGGGCAGAAGCTGGTGCAGCTCGCCATGCCCGGCGTGCCCGACGTCTACCAGGGCACCGAGCTGTGGGAGAACTCGCTCGTCGACCCGGACAACCGGCGGCCGGTCGACTTCGCCGTACGCCGGGACATGCTGGCCCGGCTCGACGCCGGCTGGCGGCCCGCGGTGGCCGGCGACGGCGCGGCCAAGCTGCTCGTGGTGTCCCGGACGCTGCGGCTGCGCCGCGACCGCCCGGACCTGTTCGCCGGCTACCGGCCGGTGCCGGCGCGCGGCCCGGCCGCCGCGCACGCGGTGGCCTTCGACCGCGGCGGCGCGGTGGCGGTGGCGACCCGGCTGCCGCTGCGGCTGGCCCGCTCCGGCGGCTGGCGGGACACGACCGTGTCATTTCCCGTTCATCAGTGCACCGACTTGTTCACCGGGCGGGTCTACAGTGGTTCTGAGCTGCTCCTGGATGATCTGCTGAGCACCTATCCCGTCGCCCTCCTCGCACCCACCGACTCTGTGGAGGCCGCCGCATGACCGAGTTCACGGTGTGGGCGCCCGAAGCCGCCCGGGTGCGGCTGCGCCTGCCCGGCGCCGCCGACCACGCGATGCGTTCCGGGCCGGACGGCTGGTGGCGGGTCGAGGTGCCCGACGCGGGGCCGGGCACCGACTACGCCTTCCTGCTCGACGACGACGAGCAGGCGCTGCCCGACCCCCGCTCGGCCTGGCAGCCGGCCGGGGTGCACGGGCCCAGCCGGCTCTACGACCACGGCGCGTTCGGCTGGACCGACGCCGCCTGGACCGGCCGGCAACTGCCCGGCAGCGTGCTGTACGAGCTGCACATCGGCACGTTCACCCCGGAGGGCACGTTCGACGGGGCGATCGCGAAGCTCGACCACCTGGTCGACCTCGGCGTCGACATGGTCGAGCTGCTGCCGGTGAACGCGTTCAACGGCGAGCACAACTGGGGCTACGACGGCGTCTGCTGGTACGCCCCGCACGAGCCGTACGGCGGCCCGGACGGCCTGAAACGGTTCGTCGACGCCGCCCACGCCAGGGGCCTGGGGGTGATCCTCGACGTCGTCTACAACCATTTCGGGCCCTCCGGGGCCTACGCGCCGCGGTTCGCGCCGTACCTCACCGAGCAGAGCAACACCTGGGGCCGCACCGTCAACCTGGACGGCCCGCACTCCGACGGGGTCCGCCGCTACATCGCCGACAGCGTGCTGGGCTGGCTGCGCGACTACCACGTCGACGGGCTGCGGCTGGACGCCGTGCACGCCATGCCGGACGGCCGGGCGGTGCACTGGCTGGAGGAGGTCGCCGCCGAGGTGGAGGCGCTGTCGACGCACCTCGGGCGGCCGCTGTCGCTGATCGCCGAGAGCGACCTCAACGACCCGCGCCTGATCACCCCTCGGGAGGCGGGCGGGTACGGCCTGCACGCCCAGTGGAACGACGACGCCCACCACGCGCTGCACACGCTGCTCACCGGCGAACGGCAGGGCTACTACGGCGACTTCGGCTCCCTCGAATGCCTCACCGACGTGCTGACCGGCGGCTTCTTCCACGCCGGCACCTGGTCCAGCTTCCGCGGCCGCAGCCACGGCCGCCCGGTCGACCGGCAGCGCACGCCCGGCCACCGGTTCGTGGCGTACCTGCAGAATCACGACCAGATCGGCAACCGGGCCACCGGCGACCGGATCTCCGCAACGCTGTCGCCCGGCCTGCTGCGCGTCGGCGCGACGCTGCTGATGACCGCGCCGTTCACGCCGATGCTGTTCATGGGGGAGGAGTGGGCTGCCTCCACGCCGTGGCAGTTCTTCACCAGCCATCCCGAGCCGGAACTGGCGACGGCGGTGGCCACCGGCCGCCGGCGGGAGTTCGCCACCCACGGCTGGGCCACCGACGACGTGCCCGACCCGCAGGACCCGCAGACGTTCCTGCGGTCCCGGCTGGACTGGGCCGAGCTGGACAAGCCGGAGCACCGCGAGACGTACGACCTGTACCGGCGGCTGATCGCGCTGCGCCGCTCCCGGGCCGACCTGTCCGACCCCCGGCTGGACCGGGTCGACGTGCGCCACGGCGACCGGTTCCTGGTGATGCGGCGCGGCGAGACGCTCGTGGTGGCCAACCTGGCCGACCGGGCGCAGCGGATCAACCTGCCCGGGGTGGTACGCCGGGTGCTGCTCGCCACGTCGGAGGGCGTCACGGTGATGCGCGACGGCATCGAGCTGCCGCCGGAGTCGGCCGCGATCGTGGCGCTCTGACCGTCTCACCGGTGAAGCTTGCGCCGCACCGCCTCGGCGTCGGCGTGCCCGAGTTCCTCGCGCCGGTGCGGGCCACGACGGGCGTCACGACCTCGGCAGGGTGAGGATCTCCGCGCCGTCGTCGGTGATGGCGATGGTGTGCTCGCTGTGCGCGGTGCGGCAGCCCGTCGCGCTGCGCAGCGTCCACCCGTCGGCGTCGGTGACCAGCGTGGCGGTGTCCGCCATCACCCAGGGTTCCAGCGCCAGCAGCAGCCCGGGACGCAGCGTGTAGCCGCGCCCGGGCCGCCCGGTGTTCGACACGTGCGGGTCCTGGTGCATCGTCGACCCGACGCCGTGCCCGCCGAACTCGGTGTTGACCGAGTATCCGGCCTCGGTGAGGACCGAGCCGATGGCGTGCGAGAGGTCGCCGACCCGGGCGCCGGGACCGGCCGCCCCGATCCCCGCGCGCAGCGCCCGTTCGGTGGCGTCGATCAGCGCGATGCTCTCCGCGGGCCGGGCGTCGCCGACGATGAAGCTGATCGCGGAGTCGGCCACCACGCCGCCCAGCGAGACGGCCAGGTCGAGGCTCAGCAGGTCGCCGTCGGCCAGCGCGTAGTCGTGCGGCAGCCCGTGCAGCACCGCGTCGTTGACCGAGGTGCAGATGTAGTGGCCGAACGGCCCGCGTCCGAAGGACGGCGCGTAGTCGACGTAGCAGGACTGCGCCCCGGCCTCGGCGATCATGCGCTGGGCCTGCCTGTCGATGTCGAGCAGGTTGGTGCCGACAGTGGTGCTGCCGCGCAGCGTCTGCAGGATGTGGGCGACCAGGGCGCCGGTGTCCCGCGCCCGCCGGACGTCGGTGGGGCTCAGGATCTCGATCATGCAGGCGCCTCTCCTCGCGGGACCAATAAGTATCCCGGTCATGTTATCCCGGTATTAGAATCCTGCCATGGTCAGGTTGCCACTCACCCCCGCCGAGGTCGAACGCGGCCAGCGCCTCGGCGCGCTCCTGCGGCGAGCCCGGGGTGAGCGTTCGATGCTGCTCACCGCGCTCGACGCGGGCGTCTCCCCGGAGACGCTCCGGAAGATCGAGTCCGGCCGGGTCGCCACGCCGGCGTTCCCCACCATCGCGGCCATCGCCGACGTCCTCGGCCTCTCCCTCGACGAGGTGTGGTCCGAGATCAACAGGTCCGACGGCGCGGTGCGTCTTGCGCCGTCCGGGCGGCGGCTGGCCTCGTAGGCACCCTGACGGCCCGGTGAGCATACTGAGTATGCTCCCCTCCATGCCACCCTCACGTCGCACCGTCGCCCTCGTCGTCCCCGTCGCCGGTTTCCTGCTCGGCTTCCTGGACTTCGTCTGGATCAAGTGGGTGCCGTTCCCGTTCGCCGAACTCGGCAACTCCACCGCCACCTGGGCGGTCGCCGCGTTCGCACTTGGCTGGTGGATCCGGTCCGGCGCGGTGCGCGCCGCCGTCGCGGCAAGCGCCCTGCTCGTCGTCGCGGTGCCCAGCTACTACCTGGCGGCGACGCTGCTCCAGGGTGACGACCTCGCCGTGATCTGGTCGCCCACCTCGATCGTCTGGATGGCGTTCGGCGTGGTGGCGGGCGTGGTGTTCGGCGTCGCCGGCATCTGGGCGCGGACCGAGGGGTGGCGGCGCGTCGTCGGGACCGCGCTGCCGGTGGCCGTCTTCGTCGAGGAGGCCCTGCGGTTCGCGCTGAAGTCGCGGTCCGGCTATCCCGGAGCGTGGTGGAACGTGGCGATCGACCTCGCGCTCGCCGCGCTGCTGGTCCTCCTGATCGGCCGGTCCGCGAGGGTACGGCTGCTGGCCGCCGCGGTGGCGGTACCGCTGGTCGCGGCGGGCGCGGTCACGTTCTCCGCCGTCGCGGGCTGACCCCGCCGCGACGGCAGGCGGGCAGTCGGGCAGGCGGGCCACCCGGCAAGCGGGCCACCGGGCAGGCGGGCCACCGGGTAGGCGCCGAGCCGGGGTGCCGGGAGGCCGCGCCGGCCGAGGCGGTGGCCCACCCGCCCGACCGGGATCGGCGACAATGGCCCGAGAACGGCGTGGTCCGGACGACGGGGGAGGAGACGGGTGATCCGACGGCAGGTGCTCGCGGCGGCGATGCTCACGGCGACGGCTCTGGTGGCCGGCTGCACCACTGACCGGCCCGAAGCCGCGCCGCCCACCAGCGCCCCGGCCACGGCCACGGCGAGCGCCACACCGGACGCCACGGCAAGCGCCGAACCGGTGCCCGCGCCGGCCGAACTGGCCGCCCTGGAACGGCGCTCCGGCGCCCGGATCGGCGTCTACGCCGTCGACACCGGCACCGGCCGCACCCTCGCGCACCGCGCCGACGAGCGGTTCGCGTACGCCTCGACGTGCAAGGCGCTGGCGGCGGGCGCGATGCTGGCCGCCACGTCCGACGCCGAGCGGGACCGGGTGGTCCGGTATCGGCGGGCGGACCTGGTGGCGCACTCCCCGGTGACCGAACGGCACGTGGAGACCGGGATGACGTTGCGGGACGCCGCCGAGGCGGCGGTGCGGTACAGCGACAACACCGCCGGCAACCTGCTGTTCGACGCGCTGGGCGGCCCGGCCGGCTTCGAGCGGGCGCTCCGGGAGGTCGGCGACCGGGTCACCCGGCCGGTCCGTACCGAACCGGAGCTCAACGCGGCCACGCCCGGCGACGAGCGCGACACCAGCACGCCCCGCGCGCTGGCCGGCTCGCTGCGGGCGTACGCGCTGGGTGAGACCCTGCCGCCCGCGGACCGCGACCTCCTGCTCGGCTGGATGCGGGCCAGCACCACCGGGAGCGGGCTGGTCCGGGCCGGCGTGCCGGCCGGCTGGCAGGTGGCGGACAAGTCCGGCACCGGCGGGTACGGCACCCGCAACGACATCGCCGTGGTGTGGCCGCCGGACCGGGCGCCGATCGTGCTCGCGGTCATGACCAGCCGCGACACCGGGGACGCGAAGCCCGACGACGCCCTGGTCGCGCAGGCCGCGCAGGCGACGGTGACCGCGTTGCGCTGACGGGAACCCGGCTCAGGGGATCGGCCACTCGTGCACGGGCCGGTTGCTGTGCATCAGGTCGACGTAGTGGCGGACCACCTCGCGCAGCGCCGACGGCCGGTCCAGGTGGTCGGCCGACTCCAGCCGGTGCAGCGTCTCCACCTGCCAGGTCGCCCCGTTGCGGCCGGTCAGGCAGCGCTGTTCGACGATGCCGAGCAGCCGGTCCCGTTCCGCCGGGTCCAGGCCCCACCGGTCCAGCCCGTGGTGGGCCATCGGCAGCAGCCGGCGCAGCACCAGCTCGGTCACCGGCAGGTAGCCCAGCCCGGGCCAGTACACCTGGGCGTCGATGCCGTGCCGGGCGCAGGCGTTGAAGTTCTCCTCGGCCGCGCTGAACGACATCTGCGACCACAGCGGACGGTCGGACTCGGCGAGCGCACGCACCAGGCCGAAGTAGAACGCGCCGTTGGCGACGGTGTCCAGCACCGTCGGCCCGGCCGGCAGCACCCGGTTCTCCACCCGCAGGTGCGGCCGGCCCTTCAGCACGTCGTAGACCGGTCGGTTCCACCGGTAGACGGTGCCGTTGTGCAGCCGCAGCTCGGCCAGCTTCGGCACCCCGCCGCTGTGCAGAGTGGCCGCCGGGTCCTCCGGGTCGCAGACCGGCAGCAGCGCCGGGAAGTAGCGGACGTTCTCCTCGAACAAGTCGAACACCGAGGTGATCCAGCGTTCGCCGAACCACACCCGCGGGCGTACGCCCTGGGCCTTGATCTCCTCCGCCCGGGTGTCGGTGGCCTGCTGGAACAGCGGCACCCGGGTCTCGCGCCACAGCTCCCGGCCGAACAGCAGCGGGGAGTTCGCACCGAGTGCCACCTGGATGCCGGCGATGGCCTGGGCCGCGTTCCAGTAGTCGGCGAACTGCGCCGGGCTGACCTGGAGGTGGAACTGGGTGCTGGTGCACGCCGCCTCCGGCGTGATCGTGTCGGCGGTGGTGGCCAGCCGCTCCACCCCGCTGATCGCGATCGGCAGGTCCTCGCCGCGGGCGGCGAAGATCTGCTCGTTGAGCAGCGCGTACCGGGGATTGGCCGACAGCGTCTCGGCGGTCAGGTGCTCCGGGCGCAGCGTCGGCAGGATGCCGACCATCACCATGTGCGCGCCCACCGTCCGGGCCTTCTCCTCGGCGGCGTTGAGGCTGGCCCGGACGTGCTCCTCGAACGCGGCGGTGCCGGTGCCGGCGAGCCGCCGCGGCTCGACGTTGATCTCCACGTTGAACTGGCCCAGCTCGGTCTGGAACGCCGGGTCGGCGATCGCCTCCAGGACGTCGGCGTTGCGCATGGCCGGGTCGAAGCCGTCGTCGACCAGGTTCAGCTCGATCTCCAGGCCGGTCATCGGCCGCTCCACGTCGAACCGGGACTCGCGCAGCATCTCGGCGAACACGTCCAGGCACCGCCGGACCTTCTCGCGATAGCGGGCCCGGTCCTCCCGGCTGAAGGTACGCACGCCGACGTCCTCGCCCATGGTCACCACCCTGTCACAGTTGGTTCTCCCCAACCTCGCACGGAGTGGCGGGTCAGGAAAGGCCCGGAGGCCCTTTTCTGTACCCCGTGGCGGCCCCGGTGATCCCCGTCGCGGGGCAGTGGGTTCCGTCCGGGCGACCCGGCCCGGGCGGCTAGCATGGCCGCCGACGGCGAAGGGGAGTGGCTGATGCGCGACGGGTGGGTCCGGGCGTTCGTGGTGGCGGCGTTCGCCGAGGGTTGCTCGTGGGCGGCGCTGCTGGCCGGCATGGCGGTCAAGTACGGCCCGCCCGGCAACGAGATCGGCGTGAAGATCTTCGGCCCGATCCACGGCGCACTGTTCGTGGTCTACGGCCTGCTGACGCTCGTGGTGGCCCTGCGGCGCCGCTGGACGCTCGTGCAGACCGGGCTGGCCCTGGCCAGCGCGGTGCCCCCGTTCGCCACGGTGCTGTTCGAGCGCTGGGCGAGCCGCCGGGGCCTGCTCGACGCGCCGGCGCCGGTGGAGCAGCCGCTCACCCCCGCCGGTCGCTGACCGCGGCGAGATCCTCCGCGAGGAAGCCGGCCAGCACGTCGGTCAGCTCCCGCGGCGCCTCCTCGGCCATGTGGTGACCGGACGGGATCGACGCGGTCCGCACGTCGTCGGCCCAGTCGCGCCAGATCGCGGCCGGGTCGCCGTAGAGGTCGACCATGTCGTCGCGCTCGGACCAGGCGAACAGCACCGGGCAGCCGATTCGGCGCCCGGCGGCCCGGTCCGCGTCGTCAGCCGCCCGGTCCGGGCCGAGCCCGGCGCGGTAGTCCTCGCACATGGCGTGCACCGTCGCGGGATCGTGGATGGCGCGCCGGTAGTCGGCGTACGCCGCCTCGCCCATCTCCTCCGGTGATCCGCCGTACCAGGCGTCCGGATCGGCGTTGATCACCCGCTCGGCCGGCTTGGCGAGCTGGCCGAGGAAGAACCAGTGCCACCAGCGGGCGGCGAACCGGGCGTCGCAGCGGGCCAGCGCCTCGCCGATCGGCACCCCGTCCAGCACGCCGAGGCGGCTCACCCGGTCCGGGTGGTCCAGGGCGGTCCGCATGGCCACGTACGCGCCGCGGTCGTGCCCGATCACGGCGGCCCGGCGGTGGCCGAGCGCGTCCAGCAGGCCCACCACGTCGGCGGCCATCGCCCGCTTGGAGTAGACAGTGTGCTCCGGGTCGCTCGGCGGCTTCGACGACCCGCCGTAGCCGCGCAGGTCCGGGCAGATCACCGTGTGCCGGGCGGCCAGCCGCGGCGCCACCCGGTGCCAGGTCGCATGGGTACGCGGGTGCCCGTGCAGCAGCACCACCGGCGGCCCGGAGCCGCCGTGGCGTACGCGCAGGCGGACCGCGCCGACGTCGATCTCGGTGAGCGTGAATCCGGCGAACATGGCCGCAGCGGTGCCCACCGGCGGCCGGGCGGAAACCCGCTTACGTCAGTGCGGAGCAGGCGGCCACGCCGAGCAGCAGCACGGCGCCGAGCATCGCCTGCAGGAGCAGCGCCGGGCCCAGATGCGACCAGAGCGTCGCGGTACGCGGCGTGAGCAGCTGACCGGTGGTCAGGTTGACGATCCGCTCGATCCGTGGCGGCAGGTCCTCGTCGCGTTGCGCCCGCAGTGTGAGCTGGACGTGGTCGCCGGGGTGCAGCGCGCTCTGCGGCAGGTGGCCGTGCAGTTCGACCTCGACCAGCCGGCCGACGGTGTCGCGTACCCGGACCGGGGTGACCAGGAACTCCGGCCCCTTCTTCAGCTCCTTGAAGCTGCGCCGGGCCCCGCCGCCGCCGCTGCTGAGCAACGCGCGTACCACCTTCAGCAGCAGCCCCACCACCCCCGCGGCCGTCAGCACCGCGACGAGCGCCGGCTGCCCGACCCGGACCTCCCGGGCGTAGCCGTCCATCAACCGGGCCAGCCGCCCGGTGACGACGCGTTCCGCCGGGTGGACGACGCGTCGGGTGTGCAGCTCCGTGTCCATGTTCACCACCGAGAGTCCCGTTCCGTGCACAGATGGTATCGGCCCTTCGGGTTGAACGACGTGAATGAACGGTGGTCACGCCCGGGGGGCCGGCAGGTGAACTCCGCCGGGGCGCGGGTATGCGTGCGGCCGAGCCGGAAAGGGGTCGAGCATGCAGCTGTCCTTCCTGCGCCCGCTCTACGACCGTCCCGGGCCCTGGTGCTCGGTGTACATGGACGCCTCCCGCGACACCCACGACGCACGACCGCAGGTCGACCTGCGCTGGCGGGCCCTCAAGGGCGACCTGCTGGGCCAGGGCGCCGACCCGGTCACCGTCGAGGCGGTGGAGGAGGTCGTGCGCCGGCACCAGCCGATGCCCGGCGACTACGGCATCGCCGTGTTCGCCAGCCGGGGCCGCGTGGTGCTCACCGAGTACCTCTCCGCGCCGCCGCTGCGCGACCTGGCGAGCTGGTCGGCGCTGCCGCACACCATGCCGCTCGTGGCCCAGCGCGGTGAGCAGGTGGCCTGGGTGCGGGTGCTGGCCGACCGTACCGGCGCGGACGCGATGGCGGTCAGCGCCGGCGGCGTGCCCCGGCGGGCCCACGTGGAGGGCGGGCAGAGCCGCCAGCTGCGCCGGGTGCAGCCGGGCGGCTGGTCGCAGTCGCGCTACCAGCGCGCCGCCATGGAGGCGTGGCACCACAACGCCGGTGACGCCGCAGCGGCCACCGCCGACCTGGCCGAGCGGGTCGGCGCGGACGTCGTGGTGGTGGCCGGGGACGTCCGGGCCACCGGCATGATCGCCGCCCAGCTCCCCGCCCGCTGGCAGGACGTGCTGGTGCGCACCGACGCGGGCGCCCGCGATGTGGGCGCGGACGACACGCTGATGGACGACATCACGGTCCAGACCGTCGCCGAGGTCGCCGACCGGCGGATCGCCGCCGCGCTGGACCGCTTCGGCGTCCAGGAGGACGTCGGCGCCGGACTCGACGCCGTGGTCTCCGCGCTGCAACGCAACCAGGTCGACACCATGCTGATGGTGGACGACCCGTCGGCCGACGGCGAGCTGTGGGTGGGCCCCGAGCCGACCGAGATCGCCACCGACCCGGCGCAGCTGGCCGGCATGGCGGTGGCCGATCCGCAGCGGGTACGCGCCGACGCGGCGCTGCTGCGCGCGCTCGTCGGCACCGACGCGGATCTCACGGTGCTCGCGCCGGAGGAGGCGCCGGAGCTGACCGACGGGGTCGGCGCGGTGCTGCGCTACGTCGACGCGAGCACGCCGGGGCGGGGTAATGGCTGAGCGCATCGTCGCCGACCTGGTGGTCGAACGCCTGCGGGCCTGGCGGGTGCCGCGGGTCTTCGGCTGTCCTGGGGCGGCGATCGCCCCGCTCGTGGGCGCGCTCGACGACGCGGGCGGGGATCCGGCGTTCGTCCCCGCCCGGCACGAGGAGACCGCCTCGTACATGGCCACCGGCCACGCGAAGTTCACGGGCGGCGTCGGGGTGTGCCTGGCGACCCAGGGGCCCAGCGCCGTGCACCTGCTCAACGGGCTCTACGACGCCAAGCTCGACAGCAAGCCGGTGGTCGCGATCATCGGCGAGGACGTCACCGGCCCGCTCGGCGGCGCGCACGAGGAGATCGGGCTGAGCCGGCTGTTCGGCGACGTGTGCAACCAGTTCGTCCGCTACGGCCGCCGGCCCGAGCAGGTGCCGGCGCTGCTGGACCAGGCGTTCCGTACCGCCGCGGCGACCCGCAGCCCGACGTGCGTGGTGCTGCCGCGCGCGTTGCAGGTCACCGCCGTACCGGACCTGCTGCCGCAGACCGCCGGGGTGGTCACCGCGACGCCCGGCGAGCCGCTGGCCCGGGTGCTGCCGCACGACGCCGATCTGGACGCCGCCGCCTCGCTGCTGAGCAACGGGCGGCGGGTGGCGATGCTGGTCGGCCAGGGCGCGCACGGCGCGGCCGAGGAGATCGTCGCGCTGGCCGACCGGCTCGGCGCGGGCGTCGCCACGTCACTGCTGGGCAAGCCGGTGCTCGACGAGCGGCTGCCGTTCCACACCGGCGTGCTCGGCGAGGTCGGCACCACAGCCGCCGCGCAGCTCATGGGCTCCTGCGACACGCTGCTGATGATCGGCACGAACGACCCGTGGACCGATTGGTTCCCCATGCCGGGGCAGGTGCGCACCATCCAGATCGACATCGACGGCCGGCGCATCGGCACCCGCTACCCGGTCGACGTGCCGCTCGTCGGCGACGCCGCCGAGACGCTGCGGGCGCTGCTGACCCGGGTACCCGCCCAGCCGCAGCGGGAGTGGCGCGGCATGGTGGAGAAGATGGTGGACCGGTGGCGGGAGACCGCCGCCGAGCGCGCCGCCGCCCCGGCCGAACCGGTCAACCCGCAGCTCGTGCTCCGCGAGCTGTCGGCCCGGCTGCCCCGGCACGCCGGCGTCGCCGTCGACGTCGGCTCGGTCATCTACTGGTACGCCCGGCACCTGGAGCTGCCGCCGGGGGTGCAGGCACAGCTGTGCGGCACGCTCGGCTCGATGGGCTGCGCCCTGCCGTACGCGGTGGCGGCCAAGCTGGCCCGCCCGGACGAGCCGGTGATCGCGCTGCTCGGCGACGGTGCGATGCAGCTCAACGGCCTGGCCGAGCTGATCACCGTGGCCCATCACTGGACGCGGTGGCGCGATCCCCGCCTGATCGTGCTCGTGCTGAACAACCGGGACCAGTCCGGCGTGGGCGGCGGGCGGACGCCCGGCGGGCGGCGCTCCGACGTGCCGTACGCCGGGTGGGCCCGCCTGCTGGGGCTGCACGGCGTCCGGGTGGACCGGCCGGACCTGGTCGGGCCCGCCTGGGACGAGGTGCTCGCGGCCGACCGGCCGGCCGTCCTGGAGGCGGTGGTGGACCCGGCCGTGCCGCTGGACGCGCCCGAACCGGCGCTGGCCGACCTGCGCGGCCTGGTGACCGACGGGGACGCCGCCCGCCGGGTGCGGGAGCGGGTGATCCAGACCGAGGCCATCGCGGCCGACGAGGTCGTTTAGCCGGATCACTCCGGGGCACTGCGACCAGGCACATCCGTCCCGGGAGGTTCCATGTCCGTCGCCGCCGACAGTCGCTACGGCCCGGCCCCGCTGCCGGCCGCTCGCGGCCCGGTCTCCGCCACGCTGCTCGCCGCGCTGCGGGGATCCCCCGGCGAGCTGCCGGCCGGGCTGGGCGCCGCGTTCGACGCGGTGGCCGCGCCGTTGACCGACGAGGACCTCCAGCTCACCCTGTTCCTCTGCTACGAGCTGCACTACCGGGGCTGGTCCGGTGTCGACGAGGCGTGGGAGTGGGAGCCGTCGCTGCTGGCGTTGCGCGCCCGCGCCGAGCGGCCGTTCGAGGCGGCGCTGCGCGACCTGGCCGGCCCGCCGCCGGCCGTGCTGCCGGCCGCCGTGCCGGGGGCGCTGGCCGACCTGGTGGCCGCCGACGACGGCCCGCCGCTGGCCGCCACGCTGCAGCGCCGGGCCGACCTCGGCCAGTTCCGCGAGTTCGTCACCCACCGCTCGATCTACCACCTGCGCGAGGCCGACCCGCACAGCTGGGCGCTGCCCCGGCTCGGCGGGCCCGCGAAGGCCGCGCTCGTGGAGATCCAGACCGACGAGTACGGCAACGGCCGGCTGGACCGGATGCACGCCGAGCTGTTCCGCACCACGATGGACCGGCTCGGCCTGGACACCGGCTACGCCGCCCACCTGGACCGGGTGCCCGCGGTGACGCTGGCCACCAACAACCTGATGTCGCTTTTCGGCCTGCACCGGCGGCTGCGCGGGGCGCTGCTCGGGCACCTGGCCGCGTACGAGATGACCTCGTCGCTGCCGAACCGCCGCTACGGCAACGGACTGCGGCGGCTCGGCTTCGACGCGGTCGCCACGCGCTTCTACGACGAGCACGTCGAGGCCGACGCCGTGCACGAGCAGATCGCCGCGTACGACATGTGCGGCGGGCTGGTCCGGGCCGAGCCGGCGCTCGCGTCCGACGTGCTGTTCGGCGCCGCCGCCGCGCTGGCCGTGGACGCCCTGTTCGCCGCGCACCTGCTGGACGCCTGGTCGGCAGGGGAGTCGTCGCTGCGCCCGCCCCAGCGCGTCCTAGCCGCCGCCTGACCCGCACCCCGCACCCCCCGCACCCGCCCTCGCGATCTTGCAGTTCCGGCCCCCGGTTTGCCTGGTTCGGACGGGTTTGCCGGGTAGGGAAGTGCAAGATCGGCGAGGTGGGGGTCAGCCCTCGCGGTCGCTGCCGGCGCGGAAGCCCGCCACCTTGTGCGTGCCGTCGCAGAACGGCTTGATCGCGCTCTTGCCGCACCGGCACAGCGCCACAGTGCCCCGGCGCGTCTCGATCGGCGTGCCCTCGGGCGTCAGAAGCGCGAAGTCGCCGCGCACCAGCAGTGGTCCGTCCCGGTACGGGGTGATGGTCGCCGCCGGGGTGCTCTCGTCGTCGGGCATGCGCGGTGCAGTGCCCGTCCCGGTCCGGCCCAAACCCGCACCCGAGCGCCGTTGCGCCCGCGACGGCGGGCACGCGGCGCGACGGCGTGCCTGGGTGTCGCGGGCGGTGCCGGTACCGGGCGGGCCTTGGTCCTGACCCGTGGGGAGATGCCCCGTTTAGACCCCAGAGGGACGGGAAGCCGGGCCGCGTGGTGAGCGAACGAGTCGAACGGACGCCGGTCAGCGGCGCGGGGCTGCCCGTGGAACGGATGGTGGCGGTCGGCAGCGCCGCCCGGATCCTGGTCGCCGCGACCGCCCGGGCGCTGCGCGGCGACGACTGCGGCGATCTCGGGCACCCGGGCGCGCTGTCCCGCCTCACCGGCGCGCCCGAGCCGGTACGCCGGGCCGCCGCCGTCCGGGCCGCCGCGCGGGCGGCGCTCACCGCCGGCCAGATCGCCGCCGTGGACGCCGAGCGGGTGGCCGGATGGTTCGCCGGCCAGTACCCGGACCGGCGCTTCCCGGGTGTGGTGCTCGGCTCGCCGCACGGTGCCGCCGCCCACCTCGCGGTGGCGCTCGGCGTGCCCTGGCTCCCGGCCGGGTTCGAACTGGCCGGGCAGTGGACCCGGGGGGCGGTGGACCGCCCGGACGACGCGTACGCGCACGGGGCCACGCTGGCCGCCCGGCTGCTCGACGGCAACCCGCGCGTGCACGTACGCCAGGTGCACTGCCCGGCCAGCCGGGGCGCGGCGGCCGGCGTGGCGGTGACGTTCGCGGTGCGCTGGCGAACGCTGCCGAAGGCGTACGCGCGCTTCCTGGCCGACCGGCTGGAACCGGCCGCGCCGGTGCTGCTGCTGCACGACGCCCGGACCTGGCCGGTACGCGACTGCGGCGACGGGCACAGCTTCCAGGCCGGCTGCCCGGCCGGCGGTCTGGACCCGGTCGACTTCCACCCGGACGCCCGCGCCCTCGGCCAGGTGCTCCGTGCCGCCGGTGGGGACGAGACGCGCTGGGCGGCGCCGGAGGTCACGGTGGCGGGCGCGTTCGCCGAACACGGCGTGGAGTCCGGTTTCGAACACGACGCCCGCTCCTTCGGCGACCGGCACGGCCATCCGCTGCACCGGGTGGTCGTGCCGCAGCCGGACGCGCTGAGCGCGGTGACCGCCGACCTGTACCGGCGCTGGCTGCGGCGGGCCGGCAAGACGGGCAACCGGCTGGTGGTGGAGTGCGGCCGGCTGCTCGACCCGGGGCAGGTGCTGCGGGCCGGCCTGGTGCCCTACTGGTGCGAGAACGCCGCCGCGCGCCGGGTCGCGGGCGTCGAGTGGTGGCTGGCCGGCAGCGAGCCGTTCAGCTCGGTGGACGTGCTGCCCGAGCCGCCGGGCCTGCGTTCGCCCGCGTACGCGGGGCTGCCCCAGTGGCTGGCGGTGGCCGGCTTCGGGCGCCGCAGGCGCGCGCTGGACCGGGGCGCGGCCCGCGGCTACCCGGTCGCCTCGGTACCGACCCGGCGTGCCACGGAGGTGTTGCGCAACCAGCCCTGCGACCTGCCCGCGCCGCCGCCGCTGCGGATGGCCGAGGCCCTCACCGCGCTGCGTGACGCGGGCGCGCACCAGGGCCTGCTGGTCTCCTGACCGACCGCCGGGAACGGCTCTGCGGCCAACCTGGCGAAACTTCCTCGCGATCCTGCGGTCCGTGATTGAGTACCTACGGAGCGGGAAGACCGCTCGCCGCGAAGCGGCCCACGACGCCGTGCGGCGGGCAGCCACCGCTTTCGACGTATCCGTCACGTAACCCAACTTCCTCACCCGGTGCGTGGTCCGACCACGCGCACGACCGGTTCCGACCGGGCGGGGGCTCTTCGGCGAGGGGGCGCGGATGTTCGGACAGACCACCACACCCACACCACCGACCACCGACCGGGGTCTGGAGGACCTGGACGCGGCGGCGCTCGCGTACGCGGCCCGCATCGAGGGCCTGCCACCGGAGCGGCGGCAGGAGGCGCGGGACGACCTGGTCCGGTTCGCGCTGCCGTTCGCCGGCCGGCTGGCCCGCCGCTACCGCGGGCGCGGCGAGCCGCTGGAGGACCTGGAGCAGGTGGCCCGTCTCGGCCTGGTCAACGCCGTCGACAGGTACGACCCGGAACGCGGTTCGTTCACCGCGTACGCGGCCATCACCATCGTCGGCGAGATCAAACGGCACTTCCGCGACCGCACCTGGGGCGTGCACGTGCCGCGCCGGCTGCGGGACCTGATCCTCGAGGTGGGACAGGCGACGGCGACGCTGACCAGCGAGCTGTCCCGCGCTCCCACTGTGGCCGAGTTGTCCGCCCGGCTGGAGACGCCGGAGGAGGAGATCCTCGCCGCGCTGGAGTCGGCCGCCGGCTACAGCCCGGCCTCGCTCAACGCGCCGGTGGGCGGGGAGAGCTCGGCCGAGTTCGGCGACCTGGTCGGCGAGTCCGACCACGCGCTGGAGTCGGTGGACGACCGGGTCACCGTCAGCGGCCTGCTGCACCGGCTGCCCTGGCGGGAGCGCCGCATCCTGGCGATGCGCTTCTACGGCAACCAGACCCAGGCGGAGATCGCCGCCCGGTTCGGCATCTCGCAGATGCACGTGTCCCGCCTGCTGTCGCGGGCGCTGACCTGGCTGCGTCAGGCGATGCTCGCCGACGCGCCGCCGCCCTGGCAGAACGGCGCGGCCGAGGCCGAACCGGGCAAGGCGCGGATCTCGGTGAAGCAGAACGGCGACCGGGTGGTCGTCGAGGTCGGCGGCGAGGTGGACCGGGCCGGCGCGGACCAGCTGCGCCGCGCGGTGCTCCAGGCGGTCACCGGGCAACCCCGCGAGGTCGTGGTCGACCTGGTCGGCGCCGGTGGCTTCGACGCCGGCGGGATCGCCGCGCTGATGGCCGGCCGGGAGGCCGCCGCGCGTACCGGGGTGCCGCTGCGGCTGACCCGGGTGCAGCCCGCGGTGCGCCGCTCGCTGACCGCGGCCGGACTGCCGGCCGCCGACTGACCCACCGCACGTACCGCGCCGGCTCCCCGCCACGGGAGCCGGCGCGCGGCGTACGACGAGAGGGCCGGCGCCCGACGGCGCCGGCCCTCCTGCGGTGTCTCAGTTCTCCGGGGTGTCCCCGTGCCCGCGCGGGTGCCGCCACCTGTCGTTCGGCTGCTCGTCGCGTTCGGCGTTGAGCGCGCTGCCCTCCGGCTCGTCGGTCTCCTCGAAGCTGGGCCGGCGCACCTCCTCCGGTTCCGGCACCTCCACCGGCCGCGCGCCGGACTGCGGCGCGGGCTGGTAGTCCACCGCCTCGGGGGCGCCGTACGCGCCGCCGGCCGACGGCGACTCCGGCACGTGCCGCTCGTGGTGCATCTCCTCGCGGAACGACTGCGGCGGCTTGGTGGTGCGCTGCGGCAGGTCCCGGCCCAGGTCGGCGACGAGCGGGCCGTACTTGAGGTCGAACGCCGGCCGCTCGGAGCGGATGCGCGGCATCCGGTCGAAGTTTCGCAGCGGCGGCGGGCAGGTGGTGGCCCACTCCAGCGAGTTGCCGAAGCCCCACGGGTCGTCCACTGTGACCATCGCGCCGTACCGCCACGACTTCCAGATGTTCCAGATCACGAACAGGGTGGACGCGCCGAGCACGAACGATCCGATGCTGGAGATCGTGTTCAACGTGGTGAAGCCGTCGCCGGGCAGGTAGTCGGCGTACCGGCGGGGCATGCCCTCGTTGCCCAGCCAGTGCTGCACCAGGAACGTGGCGTGGAAGCCGATGAACATGGTCCAGAAGTGCATCTTGCCCAGCCGCTCGTCGAGCAGCCGCCCGGTCATCTTCGGGAACCAGAAGTAGAGCCCGCCGAACGCGGCGAACACGATGGTCCCGAAGAGCACGTAGTGGAAGTGCGCCACCACGAAGTACGTGTCGTGCACGTGGAAGTCCACCGGCGGGCTGGCCAGCAGCACCCCGGTCAGGCCGCCGAGCAGGAACGTCACCAGGAAGCCGATGGCGAACAGCATCGGCGTCTCGAACGTGAGCTGTCCCTTCCACATGGTGCCGATCCAGTTGAAGAACTTCACGCCGGTGGGCACCGCGATCAGGTAGCTCAGGATGCTGAAGAACGGCAGCAGCACCTGCCCGGTGGCGAACATGTGGTGCGCCCAGACCGTCATCGACAGCACCGTGATGGCGATGGTGGCCAGCACCAGGCCGGTGTAGCCGAAGATGGGCTTGCGGGAGAACACCGGGATGATCTCGGTGATGATGCCGAAGAACGGCAGCGCGATGATGTACACCTCGGGGTGGCCGAAGAACCAGAACAGGTGCTGCCAGAGCATCGGCCCGCCGGTCGTGGGGTCGTACACGTGCGAGTGCAGGATCCGGTCCGAGGCGAGCGCCATCAGCGCGGCGGCGAGCAGCGGGAACACGAAGATCACCAGGACGCTGGTGAGCAGCGCGTTCCAGGTGAAGATCGGCATCCGGAACATCGTCATGCCGGGCGCGCGCAGCGTCACGATCGTGGTGATCAGGTTGACCGCGCCGAGGATCGTGCCCAGGCCGGACAAGGCCAGGCCGACCACCCACAGGTTCCCGCCGACGCCGGGGGAGTGCTGCGCGGTGCTCAGCGGCGTGTACGCGGTCCAGCCGAAGTCCGCCGCGCCGGCCGGGGTGGCGAACCCGCCCATGACCATCAGCGCGCCGAGGAAGTAGAGCCAGTACGCGAACGCGTTGAGCCGGGGGAACGCCACGTCGGCGGCGCCGATCTGCAGCGGCACCAGATAGTTCGCGAACCCGAAGAACATCGGTGTCGCGAACAGCAGCAGCATGATCGTGCCGTGCATGGTGAACATCTGGTTGTACTGCTCGGGGGAGACGATCTGCATCCCCGGCCGGGCCAGCTCCACCCGGATGACCATCGCCAGGATGCCGCCGACGATGAAGTACAGGAACGAGGTGGCCAGGTAGAGCAGGCCGATCTGCTTGGCGTCGGTGGTCCGCAGCAACCGCCACAGTGCGTTGCCCTTGACCGCTTCCCGTACGGGCCCGGGGTAGCCCCCGAACCGGGCCGGCGCGAGGATCGCGGGCCCCCGGTCTCGTGCCGGTTCCGTGACTACCCGCTTGGGCATGGCTTCTCACCCCGTGTGACGACAGACAGGACGGGCGGGCGTACCCGGCCCTCTGCCCATGTAACCAGGCGAGAGCGGAGAATTCGGTCAATTGGCCGGGAGCATGGCCCAGACGACCTTGCCGGCGCCGACCGGGGTGCTGCCCCAGCGCTGGGTCAGCTCGCGCACCAGCATCAGCCCTCGGCCGCCCTCGGCGCGCGGATCGCGGCTGGCCGCGGCGCGGGCGTCGGCCGGGCTGCCGTCCATCACCGCCACCCGCAGGTACGGCCGGCGCAGCGTCAGCGTCACCTGCATCGGGGTGCCGGCGTGCCGCACCACGTTGCCGACCAGCTCGGTGAGCACCAGCGAGGCCGGGCCGGCCAGCTCCGGCACGTTCCACCTGCCGCACGCGTCGGTGACCAGCTCGCGGGCCCGCCGGCACGCGCCGGCGACCGGCTCCAGCCGCGCCCGCAGCCGGGGCGCCGCCGCCTGGCCGGCCAGCGCCGTCGCCTCGGCGCAGTCCCGGCGCACCGGCACCACCCGGCAGGCGGTGGTCTCGTTCAGCCAGGCCGCCGTCTCGGCGCAGGGAGCGGCGAGCACCATCGGCACCGCCGGCCAGTCCGCGGCGCGCCGCGCGGCGGCGGCGAAGACGGACAGCGCCAGCGGCTCGCCGACCTCGATCTCCTCCAGGTCGACCACCAGGGCGTCCGGCTGCGCGGCGAGGCAGCTGTCGAGCACCTCGTGCACCGCGCGCATCGTGCCCAGGTCGAGCGCTCCGGCCAGCCGTACGACAGTGACCGGCGACTCGTCGCGGACCTCGCACCTGATCCGGGTCACCATCGCCGCCTCGTTTCCATCTCGTCGGGGAGGGTCGCCCGGCCGGGACGCTCGCTGCCTCCCGCTGCCGGAGGACTACGGACGTACCCGCGCCCCGGACCGGCGAAACCGGGCATCCGGGCTCCCGAGGCGCAGGTCAGCGGCGATCCGCGCGCCTGGCCCCGACCAGTCCCGCCGCCGCCATGGCGGCGCCCAGCAGCAGATGCAGCCACGAGTCCGCGCGGTTGACCGCGAGCACGTTCGCCGCGTCCCGTCCGTCGACCGCCAGGCCGGCGAGCCAGAGCACCAGATAGGCCGCGCCGGCGCCGACCAGGAACGCGCGGGCGCCGGCGACGGTACGGGCCAGCGCCAGCCCGGCCAGGCCGAGCACCAGGTGCACCAGGTTGTGCACGGCCGAGACCTGGAACACGCCGAACAGCCGGGCGCCGGAGCCCGGCCCGGCGAAGCGCAGCTCCGCGTAGTCGCTGGTGACGCCCGGCACGAAGCCCAGCGCGCCGAGCAGCAGCAGGAGCACGGCGAACCCGGAGGCGATCCGGCGTACCGGCGCCCGCCCGTCGGCCGGGTTGCGCCGCGCCCGGGAGTGCGCCATCGAGTTCGTCACGCCGGCCTCCTCGCCACCGCGGGAAGCGCCGGTTTCCCGCGGCCGGCGGGGGCAAACGCCGGCCCGGCCGCGCGGTGCGGCCGGGCCGGTGACGCTCAGGCGGGCTGCAACGGCTTCGCCACGCTCGCCCGGACCCGGTCGTACAGCTCCACGTACTCCTGCGCCATCCGGGCCGGGGTGAACCGCCGGGCCGCCTCGCGCCGGCACTCGGCCGGGTCCAGCAGCCCGGCGGCGAGAACCAGGTCGCCCAGTTCCTCCTCGGCGCCGGTGAGCAGGCCGGTGCGGCCGTGCTCGATCAGCTCCGGCAGGCAGCCCCGGGCGGTGGCCACCACCGGCGTGCCGAGCGACAGCGACTCGACCACCGCCGTGCCGCCCGGCTCCTCCCAGCGCAGCGGGAACAGCGACGCCCGGGCCGAGGCGACCAGGTCGTCGCGCTCCCGCCCGGCCACCGTGCCGACCCAGCGCACCCGGTCGCCGTCGACGTGCGGCGCGACGTGGTCGTAGAAGAAGCGGACGTCCGGGTTCTGCCGGGCCTCGTCGCCGGCCGCGGCCAGATCCTCCGGCCGGTGGTACGGGCCGACCGGCCCGGCCAGCACCAGCCGGAACCCGGTCTCCTGCGCCAGCCGGGCGCCCAGGTCCTGCCCCTTGCCCGGGTTGATCCGGCCGAGGATCACCACGTGGTCGCCCTTCGGCACCGGCGCGTGCCGGTCGGCGTCGACCGCGAGCGGGGTGGACAGGTGCACGTGCCCCACCGAGTGCGCGCGCAGCGCCTCCGGCGCGCGTGCGAGCTGCGACGCGGACACGCCGTTGACCCGTACCCGGTCGCCGCCGTCGAGGTTGCCGTACAGCTCCGGGTGCTTGGCCAGGTCCCAGTGCAGCGTGTGCAGCACCGGCGGGGCGTCCGGGCCCATCGCGGCGAGCGTGGCCAGCCCGACCGCCTCCACGTGGTCGTGCACCAGGTCGATGTCGTCGCGGGCGTGCAGCGCCCGCACCACGCCGGACAGGTGCGCTTGGGAGACGCCGCAGACCTGGTTGTACGGCCGCTGCAACGCGTGGAACTGGCCGTCCGGGAAGACCGCGATCCGCTCGTCGACCGGCAGCGTGCTGCTCTCCACCGAGGCGAGCACCACCCGTACGCCCAGCCGGCGCAGCTCCGGCACCAGCGTGGCGATCACGTTCTCGATGCCGCCGTAGCCCGGCGGCGGCACGGACAGCCACGGCCCGGCGTTCATCAGCACGGTGAGCGTCATGCGTCGTCCTCTCCGGTGGTCATGCCGGGCCTGTCCTCGTTCGTCACCGCGGGGCTGGCAAGCTCACTCCCCGCGCTCACGCCGGCACCCGGCGGCGGGGGAGGCGGTGCCGCAGCTGCGCCAGCGGCGGGCGTTCCTGCACCGACACGTCGTTGACGACGATCTCCCGGTCCAGGTTGGGCAGCGTCTCCGAGCCGCCCCGGCGGAACTGGGTCAGCAGCGCGGTCGGCGCCACCCCCGGCGCCGCCCAGCCGCGTCGTTGCAGCCGCGACCAGGCGGTCAGCATGATCTGCGCGGACATCCGGCCCAGCGCGGCGGTGTCCTGGTGCCGGTGCTTGCGCTCACCCAGGTCGACCTGGGCCAGCGCGTCCAGCCCGACCAACTCCAGCAGGTCGATCAGCATGGCCGTCTCGACGCCGTACCCGGTGACGAACGGCACCCGCTCCAGCACCTCACGGCGCCCGGCGTACTCGCCCGCGAGCGGTTGCACGAAACCGGCCAGCTCCGGCCAGAACAGGTTCAGCAGCGGCCGGGCCATCAGCTCCGTCACCCGCCCGCCACCGTCGGGCTCCACAGCCGTCGCGCCGACCAGCGGCCGGTGGTAGAAGCCCTTCACGAACTCCACGCTCGGATCCGTCAGCAGCGGCCCGAGCAGCCCGGTCACGAAGTGCGGCCGGAACTCGCGCAGGTCGGCGTCGACGAACGCGACCACGTCCCCCTCGGCCGCGGCCAGCCCGGCCCAGAGCGCGTCGCCCTTGCCGGTCAGCCGGGGCAGCCCGCGCGTCATCGCGTCCTGGCTGACCACCTCGGCGCCGGCCGCGCGCGCCACCTGCGCGGTCCGGTCGGTGGACCGGGAGTCGACCACGATCAGCTCGTCGACGAGCGGTACGCGGTCCATCAGGTGTTCCCGGACTGTCGACACGATCGCGCCGACGGTCGCCTCCTCGTTGCGGGCCGGCAGCACCACGCTGACCCGGCTCGCGCCCTTGGCCCGCATCAGCCGCCGCGCCGGCCAGTCGTCGGCGGTACTGGTGCGATACGTGGCCCACGCCTCCACCACTGGTGAGACGGTCGAATCTGATTCCCGCACGGGCACCCCCATCGATGGTGGAATCGCGGACCATGGTTTTCCCAATCCCGCATCCGCGCTAACCGGATCTTGCCCATCATCCTGATCACGTGGCGCGTACCGGGAGGTTCCGGGCGGATGAACGTTGCGTTGCACACGTCGGCCGCGTTTGGCGCGCCGCCGCCGGGGGGAGTGGTGTCCGCAGTCGTTTCCAGTCATGGCGAGAGGTTGTGGTCGATGCGTACCTGCCGGGTGGGACTTGTCGGAGCCGGCGGGGTGGCGCAACGCCACGCCCGGGTGCTCACCGGGTTCGCAGACGTGGAACTGCTCGGCGTGACCGACGTCGCGCCGGACGCGGCGGGGGCGCTCGCCGGCACGTACGGCGGCCGGGTGTTCCGCGACGTGGACGAGCTGCTCGCGGCCGGCCCGGACGCGGTGTACGTCTGCGTGCCGCCGTTCGCGCACGGCCCGGTCGAGGAGGCGGTGGTCGCCGCCGGGGTGCCGATGTTCGTGGAGAAGCCGGTGGCGCTGGACCTGGAGACCGCCGAGCGGGTCGCGGCGCTGGTGGAGCAGCGCGGGCTGCTCACCGGCGTCGGGCACCACTGGCGCTACCTGCACGTGGTGGAGGAGGCCCGGCGGCTGCTCGCCGACCGTCCGGTACGGATGGTCAACGGCGCCTGGCTGGACAAGGTGCCGCCGGTGGCCTGGTGGGCGCGGCGGGACCGCTCCGGCGGCCCGGTGGTCGAGCAGGCCGCGCACGTGCTGGACCTGGTCCGGCTGCTGGCCGGCGAGGCGGCCGAGGTGACCGCCTACGGCGACGGCAACCCGCCGCCGGTCGACGGCGCGGACATCGACTCGGTGACCGCCGCCACACTGCGCTTCGGCTCCGGCGCGGTCGGCACGCTCGCCGCGTCCTGCGTGCTCGGCTGGAAGCACCGGGCCGGCCTGGAGATCCTCGCCGACGGGCTGGCGCTGTGGCTGGCCGAGGACGGCCTGACCGTCCGCGACGGCGACGGCGAGCGGCACCTGCCCGCCGACCCGGACGGCGCGCGGGTCGCCGTCGACCGGGCGTTCGTCGACGCGGTGTGCGGCCTCGGCGACGACGTCCGGGTGCCGTACGCCGAGGCGCTGCGCACCCACCGGCTCGCGCTCGCGGTGGCCGAGTCGGCGCGTACCGGACGGCCGGTGGCGCTGCCGACCGGGCCGGCGTCCCGGCTCACCGCGCCGGTCGCGGACGCGGGGGTGAGCGTCGATGCGTGACCGGGTGGTGGTGGTCGGCGGTCCCGGCCGGGTCGAGCTGGCCGAACTCGACGCGCCGGAGCTGCGCGAGGGCACGTTCCGGGTGGAGACGCTCTACAGCGGCGTGTCCGCCGGCACCGAGCTGAGCTTCGTCAAGGGCACCAACCCCTACCTGCACGTCACCTGGGACGCCGCGCTCGGGCTGTTCCGGCCCGGCGAGGCGAGCACGCCGTACCCGGTGACCCGGCTCGGCTACATGCAGGTCGGGCGCGTGGTGGACAGCCGCACCCCGGCCGTCGCGGTGGGTGAGGTCGGCGCCATGACGTACGGCCACCGCAGCGGCTGGGTCGCCGACCCGCTCACCGAACGGTTCGTGCCGCTGCCCGACGACCTCGACCCGCTGCTCGGCGTGTACGTCGCGCACATGGGCCCGATCTGCGCCAACGGGCTGCTGCACGCCGCCGCCGACCTGTGCGGCGCCGACGTGCGCACGCTCGGCGACGGCGTACGCGGGCGCCGGGTGGCGGTGGTCGGCGGCGGCGTGGTGGCGCTGCTGACCGCCCTGTTCGCCCGCCGCCACGGCGCCGCCTCGGTGGTCGTGGTCGACCCGACACCGGCCCGGCGGCAGGTCGCCGAGGCGCTCGGCCTGGACACGCTCGACCCGGACGCGGACGACCCGGCGGTGGTGCTCAAGACGCGGTGGAACCACGCCGCCGGGGACCGGGGCGCCGACGTGGTCTTCCAGTGCCGCGGGCAGGACTGGGCGTTGCAGCTCGCGCTGCGCCTGCTGCGCCCGCAGGGCACGGTGGTCGACCTGGCGTTCTACCAGGGCGGCGCGGACGCGGTCCGGCTCGGTGAGGAGTTCCACCACAACGGGCTGTCGCTGCGCTGCGCGCAGATCGGCCGGGTGCCGCGCGGGCTGGCCCCCACCTGGGACCGGGAGCGGCTGTCCGCGGAGACGGTGGAGCTGCTGCGCCAGTACGGGGACGTGATCCGCAAGCACCTGATCTCGGCAGTGGTCCCCCTGGACGAGGCCCCGGCCCTGCTGACCGACCTGGCCGAGCGCCGCCGCTCCGAACTCCAGGTGGTCCTGACCCCCTGACCCACGTCCGCTCCCGAGGGCGTCGATCATGAGGTTGACGGTGACAAAACGGGCACGAAATGCCGTCAACCTCATGATCGACGGGAACGGGCCGGAAGGGGTGGGCCCGGCGCGCGGCGGGCGGGGGTCACAATCGGCTCCGGTTCGCGTACCGTTGCCGCTCATGGGTGTGTCGCAACGGTTGAAGACCAGGTTCCGCCGGTTCCTCCAGCGCCCGGGGACGACAGTCGACCTGGCGCCGCTGGAGAAGCTGCTGCCGGCGATCGAGGCGCGCGAGGCGGACCTGGAACAGCTCTCCGACGCGGAGCTGACCGAGGCCGCCGGCCGGGCCACGGGGTACGAGGAGATCTGCGCGATCGGCCGCGAGGCGGCCCGGCGCGGGCTCGACCAGCGCCCCTACGACGTGCAGCTGCTCGGCGCGATGGCGCTGCTGTCCGGCAAGGTCGCGGAGATGGCCACCGGTGAGGGCAAGACGCTCACCGCCACCGTCGCCGCGTACGGGCACGTGCGGCTGGGCAACGGCCCGGTGCACGTGCTCACCGTCAACGACTACCTGGCCCGCCGCGACGCCGAGTGGATGACGCCCGTCTACGACCTGCTCGGGCTCACCGTCGGCTGGGTGAACGAGGCGTCCACGCCCGAGGAGCGGCGTGCCGCGTACGCCTGCGACGTCACCTACGTCTCGGTCAGCGAGGCCGGCTTCGACTTCCTGCGCGACCAGCTCGTCACCGACCTGGCCGACCGGGTGCAGCCGCCGCTGAAGACCGCGATCGTGGACGAGGCCGACTCGATCCTGATCGACGAGGCCCGGGTGCCGATGGTGCTCGCCGGCGCGGTCGGCGGCGAGCAGGACCCGGTGCACGCGGCCGCCGCGCTGGTACGCGGGCTGCGCAAGGGCAAGCACTACACGGTCGCCGAGGACGGCCGCAGCGTCGCCTTCACCTCGGTCGGCCTGGCCACCGTCGAGGCCAAGCTGGGCGGCATCGACCTGTACGACGAGGAGCACGTCGGGCAGCTCTCCGCGGTGAACGTGGCGCTGCACGCGCATGCCCTGCTGCACCGCGACGTGGACTACATCGTCCGGGACGACTCGGTCGAGCTGATCGACGAGATGCGCGGCCGGGTCGCCCAGCGCCGCCGCTGGCCGGACGGGCTCCAGGCCGCCGTGGAGGCGAAGGAGGGGCTGGACGCCACCGCCGAGGGCGAGGTGCTGGGCACGATCACCGTGCAGGCGTACATCGCGCTCTACCCGACGGTCTGCGGCATGACCGCGACCGCGGTGCTCGTCGGCGACCAGCTCCGCGAGTTCTTCGGCCTCGAGGTAGCGGTGATCCCGCCGAACACCCCCTGCGTACGCGAGGACGAGCCGGACCGGATCTACGCCACCCGCGCCGAGAAGGAGGAGGCGCTGGTCGACGAGATCACGCGCTGCCACCAGGCGGGGCGGCCGGTGCTGGTCGGCACGCTCGACGTCAAGGAGTCCGAGGGCCTGGCCGCCGCGCTCAACGCCGCCGGCGTGTCCTGCGTGGTGCTCAACGCCAAGAACGACGACGAGGAGGCCGGCATCATCGCGGAGGCCGGCGCGTACGGCGCGGTGACGGTCTCCACCCAGATGGCCGGCCGGGGCGTGGACATCCGGCTGGGCGGCAGCGACCAGGCCGACCGGGACCGGGTGGCGGAGCTGGGCGGCCTGTACGTGATCGGCAGCGGCCGGCACGACAGCCGCCGGGTCGACGACCAGCTCCGCGGCCGGGCCGGCCGGCAGGGCGACCCGGGCGGGTCGGTGTTCTTCGTCAGCCTGGAGGACGACCTGGTGGTCCGGCACGCCGGCGACACCGTGCCGGCCTCGCCCCGGATGAACGCCGACGGCCTGGTCACCGACCCGCAGGTCGACTACGCGGTCGAGCACGCCCAGCGGGTCGCCGAGGGCGTCAACCACGAGATCCACCGCAACACGTGGCGCTACAGCCAGGTGATCGAGCAGCAGCGCAAGGCGCTCGCCGAGCGCCGGGAGCGGCTGCTGACCAGTGACATCGCGGCGCTGATGCTGCTGGAGCGGGTGCCGGAGAAGGCCGGCGAGATGGACGAGGACCTGCTCGCCGACGTGGCTCGCAAGATCGCCCTCTACCACCTGGACCGGCTCTGGGCCGATCACCTGGCCGAGCTGTCCGAGGTGCGCGAGGGCGTGCACCTGCGGGCGCTGGGCCGGCTCGACCCGCTCGACGAGTTCCACCGCAGCGCGGTGCCGGCGTTCAACGCGCTGGTGCCCGAGATCGAGACGCGGACCGTGGCCACGTTCGAGGAGACCGAGTTCGACGAGGGCTGGGAGCCGGACTCGTCGAAGCTGGTGCGGCCGAGCGCCACCTGGACGTACCTGGTGCACGACAACCCGTTCGGCTCGGAGCTGGACCGGCTGATCGCCTCGGTGGGGCGGCGGCTCATCTCCGGGTCGCGCTGACCCGCGCCGAAGGCCCCTTCCGGTGCAACCGGGAGGGGCCTTTTTGCGCGGTTTCGCCCGCGGTCTGCGAGGGTAGTAGGCCGGGGCCCGGCCACAGGAGGGACGGACATGGGACAGGCAACGGTGCCGGACGGGGGGACCGCGTGGACGTACGCGGGGACGGTGGAGGCCCCGGCCCGGTGAACCTCGACACGCGCCACCCCATGATCGACAACCTCGGTGTGCTGGAGACGGCAGCGCTGCTGCGCGAGCTGACCGCCGGCCTGATCGGCGTGGCCGGGTTCGACGAGGCGCTCGACCGCCTGGTCCGCATCGCCCGCGACGCCGTGCCGGACGTGGACTGCTGCGGCTTCACGGTGCTGCGCGCCGGTGAGCCCGCCGGGGTGGCCGCCTCCGACCCGGACCGGGCCGAGCTGGACGACCTGCGGCACGGCCCGGACACGCCGGCCATGACGGCGATCCGCCGACGGGAGATGATCATCGCGGCCGGACTGTCCGGTGAGACGCGCTGGCCGGCCTGGAGCGAGCGGGCCCGCGCGCTGGGCGTGCACGGGGTGATCTCCGCGCCGGTCGACGTGGACGAGCAGGTCATCGGCGCGATAAACCTTTACGCCGAGTCGCCCGACGCGCTCACCCCCCGCCACCAGCTCACCGCGATGCTGCTCGCCGAGCACGCCGGGCTCCTGCTGGCCGCCGCGCGCGACCGCGAGCGGGCCGCCAGCCGGGCCGGTGAGGTCGACGACTCGCTGCTGTCCGAGGGAGTGGTCGGGCAGGCCGTCGGTGTCATCATGACGCAGCGCGGCTGTCCCGCCCCGGAGGCGCTGCGGGTGCTGCGCAGCGCCGCCTCCTCGCTGGACATCCCGCTGCGCGAGGTGGCCGAGCGGCTCGTGCTGACCGTCTCCCGGCCCCGGGACAACTGAGCGACACTCGTTTCGCCTCGCGGCGCCTCGGGTAGCACTCTGGACTGGTGAGCTGCGCCGACCTGGGGAGGAAGCGATGCAGAGCCGGCTGCGGGTGCAGGGGCATCCCATCCAACCGATGCTTGTCACATTCCCGTTCGGCCTGTTCGTCTGCGCCGCGGTCTTCGACCTGGCCGACGTGGCGGGCGGTCCGGCGTTCCTCGGTGAGGTGGGCTACTGGACCGCCGTGGCCGCGCTCGTCGCCGCCGGCCTCACCACCGTCGCCGGCCTGGTCGACCTGTGGGACGTCCGTGCCGGGCGTACCAGCCGGACCGTCCTGACGTTCAACCTCGTCAACGCCGTGATGGCGGCGCTGTTCCTGTTGTCCTGCCTGATCCGGGCCAGCGCGCCGCAGCGGGGCGCGACGGGCGTCCTGCTCGCCGCCGAACTCGTCGCGCTCGTCGTCGGCGCGGTCGGCGTGGCGCTGGGCGCACGGTTGATGCAGCAGTTCGACCGGGTCAACGAGCCGACCGGCTTCGAGACGTTCCGCGACGTGCCCGCCGGTTCCACTGTCGAGATCGCCCGTCCGCGCCCGTTCTGACCCCGGCCGAAATCCGTTGCCGCGGCCGCCGCCGGGCGGCAGGCTCGCGGGCATGGTGGGGACGTTCGAGGAACTCGTCGCGGAAGCCGAGGCGGCGCCGGTCGAGGGCTGGGGCTTCGACTGGCTGCGCGGCCGCGCCACCGAGGAGCGCCCGCCCTGGGGGTACGCGCGCCTGGTCGGCGACCGGATGGCCGACGTCGAGGCGGCACTGGACATCGACACCGGCGGGGGAGAGGTGCTCGCCGGGGTGCCCGTGCCGCCGCCGCTGCTGGTGGCCACCGAGGCGTGGCCGCCGAACGTGCCGGTGGCCCGGCGCAACCTCCGCCCGCTCGGCGCGTCCGTGGTGCGGGTGGCGGACCGCCCGCCGCTGCCGTTCCGGGACGCCGTCTTCGACCTGGTCGTGAGCCGGCACCCGGTGCACACGTGGTGGGACGAGGTGGCCCGGGTGCTGCGACCCGGGGGCGCCTACCTGTCCCAGCAGATCGGTCCCGGCACGGTGCGGGAGCTCAGCGAGGCGATCCTCGGGCCGCTGCCGCCGCCGGAGCACCGCCACCCGGAGGTGGCTGTCGCCGACGCGCGGGCCGCCGGGCTCACGGTGGTCGACCTGCGCGAGGCCACGTTGCGTACCGTCTTCCACGACATCGGCGCGGTGGTCTGGTTCCTGCGCAAGGTGGTCTGGACGGTGCCCGGCTTCACCGTGGGCCGCTACACCGACGAGCTGCGCCGTCTGGACGAGCGGATCCGCGCCGAGGGACCGTTCGTCGCGTACGCCCGCCGTTTCCTCATCGAGGCGCGCCGGGGCTGAGCGGGCCGGGCGGGTGCGCCGCGGCGTGGTGCGCGGCCAGCACGTCGGCGCCGAAGTCACCGGCGGGGCGGCGCAGCACTGTGTGCGCGTGGTTGCCGTCGTCGGTGGTGTTGTCGTACTCGATCAGCAGGTCCTCGCCCTGCACCCGGTAGTAGTGCCGCCGGCCCGGCTCGACCGGGCCGGCCCAGGCGAAGTGCAGCTCGCCGCCGTCGAGCCGGTCGGCCTCGCGGGCCGCCAGCTCCGGCGGCAGCCGGTCCAGGTAGAGCGCGACCAGCCGGTCGAGAAGCGCCCGGCCGGTCGGTCGCAGCCGCCCCCGGGGTACGCCGAGCGGGTCGAGCCGGTCCGGGGCGGCGGCCCGGGTGGCGCTGATGATGTCGGCGGGCGCCTCGTCGGCGATGATCGCGGCGGAGCGGCCGCCCGGTCCGAGCGCGTCGAGCAGTTCGCGGGCCAGGTCCTCCTCCGGGCCCAGGGGCCGGGAGACCGGGCGTCCGGCGTGCCGGACGGTGGCCGGGTTGGCGCCGAGGAAGACCGGCGCGGGGGAGACACGGTCGCCGGCGACGGTCATGCTCACCGACAGGTGGTGTCCCTCGAACCGCCAGGCCCAGTCGTCGTCGCGGGCCGGGTCGCCGAAGACCGCCACCCAGTAGTCCCCGCTGTGCCGCCCGCGCCGCCAGTCCTCGGCCCGGTCCAGCACCTCTTCGAGGGCCATCACGGCCACGGCCTGCGCGTACGCGGCCGGGCTGAGCGCGGTGGCGAGCAGCCGGTGCGCGGCTTTGCGGGCGCCGACGTCCAGGCCGGCGAGCGTGACGCCGGGGCGGGGCCGCGGCCGGTACTCCAGCCACCGGCGGGCCGGCTCGTCGTCGAAGGCGTGCCGGGCGGCGTCGTGGGCCGGCCCGTCCAGCGCCGCCAGGAACGCCGCCGCCGCCGTGCGCATCTGCTCGGGTACGGGATCCTCCACCGTCCCTGTATACCGCCCGCCGCTCATGCGCGGCCGAGCAGCGCCAGCATGTCGGGCAGCTCGAAGAACCGCGCGGTCTCGACCGCTGACGGGCCGCCGTGGTCCGGGTCGGCGCCGGCGTCGAGCAGCGCGCGGACCGCTGCCTCCTGGCGCCGGAACACGGCCGCGGCGAGCGCGGTCTGTCCCCTGTCGTTCACCCGGGCCGGGTCGGCGCCCCGGGCCAGCAGCGCGGCCACCGTGTCCGGGTGGGCGTGGTACGCGGCGAGGATCAGCAGCGTGTCGCCCTTGGCGTTGGTGAGGTTGACCGGCAGCCCGGCGTCCACGTTGGCCGCCAGTTCCTCGGTGGCGCCGGCCCGGGCCAGGTCGAACATCCGGTGGGCGAAGGCGATGGTCTCGTCGTCGAGTTCGTCGGGCATCCGCCCAGGCTATGGCGTCGCGGCCGGAAGCGCCTGGTAGCTTGCGCAGCCGGGCACGGGAGGCGCACGCATGGACGATCGGGTGTACGTGGGCAACGCGGCGGTGGACGGCGCGACCGACGCGGGCTGGCTGCTGGGTCACTTCAAGCCGGCCGGGGACGTGCGGCACAGCACCGACGTGGAGGTGAAGTGGGGCGTGCACCCGGCGGGGGAGACCCGGTCCCGGTGGGCCACCGGCGAGCGGCGGACCGCCCTGCTGGTGCTGATCAGCGGCGCGTTCCGGATCGAGTTGCCGGACCGGACGGTGGTGCTGCGGGCGCCCGGTGACTACGTGGTGTGGGGCCGGGGAGTGGACCACTCCTGGTACGCCGAGCGGGAGTCCACGGTGCTCACGGTCCGCTGGCCGTCGGTGCCGGGTTACAAGGTGGATCCACCGGTGCGGCGCTGAGTGCACGCCTCGTCCCAGCATTCGGTATTACCTACTAAACCGATAGGCTTTACCGTCTAAGCTGTGGGGGCACATCCGCTCCGCACCGTGAGGACGTCCCGCCGATGACCAGCACCGTTCCCGCCGACCTGCTCGCCGTCGCCGCCCGCTGGGCCGACCCGGACGGCTGGCCGGTGCCGCTGCGCTTCGAGGAGTCCGAGCGGTGGTACGCGCGGCTGGACGCCGACGACGAGCACGAGGTGTGGGCGCTGAGCTGGCTGCCCGGGCAGGGCACCGACCTGCACGACCACGGCGGCTCGGCCGGCGCGTTCCTGGTCGTGGCCGGCGTGCTCACCGAGGAGACGGTGAGCGGCGGACGGCTGCGCCCGCACCGGCTCGCCGCCGGCGCCGGTCGGCGCTTCGGCGTACGGCACGTGCACCAGGTCACCAATCGCGCCGACGAGCCCGCCGTCAGCGTGCACGTGTACCGGCCGGCGCTGACCCGGATGACCCGCTACCACCTCGTCGCCGGCCGGCTCCGGGTCGCCGAGGTGGCCCGAGCCGGTGTGGCCTGGTGAGCCGCCCCCGCAACCCCGACGAACGGAAGGACGCCACGATGGCGCAGCAGACCCCCGCCACCGCAACCGAGCGCTGTCCGGTCCCACCACCCGGCTCGCGGGGCATCGACGAGATCCTCGCCGCCGCCCGGGCCCGCCTGCGCCGCCTCGACCCGGAACAGGCCCACCTGGCGTGCCGGGGCGGCGCGCTGCTGGTGGACATCCGCCCGGCCGCCCAGCGCGCCGCGCAGGGCACCGTGCCCGGCTCGCTCGTGGTCGAGCGCAACGTGCTGGAGTGGCGGTTCGACCCGCGCTGCGCGGCGAGGCTGCCGCAGGCGACCGGCTACGACGTCCCGGTGATCGTGCTCTGCCAGGAGGGCTACACCTCGTCGCTGGCCGCCGCCGCGCTCCAGGACATCGGCCTGCACCGGGCCACCGACGTCGTCGGCGGCTTCGCCGCCTGGCAGATCGCCGGCCTGCCCACCCTCGGTCCCACCCCGCCGACCCGACCCTCGTCCGCCGCGCCCCCGGTCACCGCCGGCGGGGCGCTCCGCTGACCGTCCCGCCGCATCCGGCGGGGCGGGGCGACCGCCCGCACAGGAGGCTCCCATGTCCGTCGTCGCCCTCACCACCCGTCCGGCCCGATCGGGCCGCCCCGACCGGGCCGTGCCGCCCCGGCCGCGTACCGCACCGACGCTCACCGTCACGCTCGACCTGGGTGCCGGGCCGCTGACACCGGGCCTCGCGCGCCTGGTCGACCTGCTCGACGAACTCGCCGCATCCGGGGAGGCACTGGCCGCGCCCGGCGACGGGCCGGCCGGACCGGACGACCGCCCGGCCGCCCGTACCGTGCTCGACCTGCGCCGTGGCGACGCGCCCGCCGCCGCGGCGCCCGCCCCCGGCGGCGTGCGCATCCTCACCGGCACCCGGCGCGTCCGCCGCGGCCGCGCCGAGATCCCGCTGACCCGCATCGAGTACGACCTGCTGCTGTTCCTCGCCGAACACCCGCGCCGGGTGTTCACCCGTCTGCAACTTCTCGCGAACGTCTGGGGTTACGAACACGCGGTGGCGCGCACCGTCGACGTGCACGTCCGCCGGCTGCGAGCCAAGTTCGGACCGGACACGCCGCTGGTGACCACCGTGTACGGCGTGGGCTACCGCCTCGCCGACGACGCCGAGATCGTCGTGGACCGCGACGCCTGACCCCGCCCGGCCGGTACGCGGCGCACCCGGACCGGGGGTGCGCCGCGTTCACGTCCGCCGCTGATCCGCCATCGTGAACCCCGGGGGAGACCCCCGTACCAGCGGCGAATCGGTGCTCTGCTGTAATCAACGGGCCTCGCACGCAGAGCGAGCGCACGGCTGCGATGTGTTCGTCAAATGTCACATTCATGCAACGCGGCCGCCCCTTGACCCTCGCAGAGACGCCGGGAAGCATCGATGAAGCGGCGTCCCGGGCCGTGGGGAGATACCCGGACCAGCCCAAGGAGGACCATGTCGGTCAGCCCCGCCTCGTCGCGCGCCGGATGGCATACGTCCCAACCCGCGGTCCCCGGTCGTCCCCCCGGCGGCCAGCGTCGTCCCGCCAACACCGCAGCCGCGCCCATGCTCACCGTCACCCTGAACATCCCCCTGGCCTGCGAGGAGTCGCTCACCCCGGCCGCCCGCCGGCTGCTCGACGCCGCCCGCGAGATGCTCGAACGCGGCGACGCGGTGGTCAGCGCGGGCACGGTCCCGGCCGAACGCCGGCCCGACGCCGTCCCGGCCGGCCGCGCTCCGGCGCGCCCGCTCGCCCCGACCATCCCGACCCTGCACATCCTGGCGTCGTCCCGGTCGGTGCTGCGCGACGGCGAGCCGCTGCCGCTGACCCGCCTGGAGTTCGACCTGCTGCTGCACCTGGTCGCCCACCCGCGCCGGGTGTTCACCCGGCTGCAACTGCTCAACGCGGTCTGGGGGTACGAGCACGCCGGCGTCCGCACCGTCGACGTGCACGTACGCCGGCTGCGCGGCAAGGTCGGTGTGGACGTCCCGCTCGTGACCACCGTCTACGGCGTCGGCTACCGGCTCGCCGACGACGCCCGGGTCACCATCGACCGCACCGGCTGACCGCCCCGGCACACCACCTGACGACCGCCGCCGGACGGAGCCCCGACCGCCCGGAGCGATCATGTGGTGGCCCGCCCGCCCGCGCGGCAGGATGGTCCGATGCGCGTGCGCCCGATCAGTCCCGACCTGCTCGTCACCGAGCTGGCCGGGCGTCTCGCCCGCACCGGGACGCCCGGCCGGCTCCGGGTCGCCGTGGACGGCCCGCCCGCCGCCGGGCCGGACGCGCTCGCCGAAGCGCTCGTCGACCCGCTGCGCGCCGCCGGCCGGCCGGTGCTGCACGTCCGCGCCGACGACTTCCTCCGCCCCGCCTCGGTACGCCTGGAGCACGGCCGCACCAACCCCGACGCGTACTACGAGGGCTGGCTCGACGAACCCGGACTGCGCCGCGAGGTGCTCGACCCGGCCGGCCCGGACGGCTCGGGCCGGCTGCTGCCGTCGCTGTGGGACGCCGGCGCCGACCGGGCCAGCCGCGCCGCGTACGTGGATCTGCCACCCGGCGGGGTGGTGCTGGTCAGCGGCGCGCTGCTGCTCGGCGGCGCGCTGCCGTTCGACGTCACCGTCCACCTCGTGCTCTCCCCGGCGGCGCTCGCGCGGCGCACCGATGCCGCGCTGCGCTGGACCCTGCCCGCGTTCGCCCGCTACGCCGAGGAGGTCGCCCCCGCGTCCTTCGCCGACGTGGTGGTCCGGGCCGACGACCCACGCCGTCCGGCACTCGTCGAGGCCGCCTGACCAGCGGTTGCGGACTCCCTGGAAACACTCAGGAAACAGCCGGTTTGGCCCGCCGTGGGCGGGGGTAATCGCCCGGCTCACAGAGCACGGGTGATCTCGTCGCCCGCGCTTCCACAGTCGGACCGGGTCCGGGGCGCTGGCCGCCCCGGTCCGGTATGAGGACGTAGGAAAGGCAGGCAGCGATGCTCGTCCACGCCACGACAGCCACCGGCCGCTCCCAGGCGGAGGTCGACCAGATCCGGCAGTCCCTGCGGTCGCGGTACGACGAGCTGACCGCCGAGTACGAGCAGGCCGTGGCGCAGAGCCAGGTGCTGCGGCTGGTGGAGGTCGGCGACACCGCCGGCGACGACCAGGCCGACAGCGGCACCAAGACCGCCGAGCGGGACACCGCGCAGTCGCTGCTGCGCACCATCCTGGACCGGCGGGCCCAGTTCGAGCACGCGCTGACCCGCCTGGACGAGGGCACCTACGGCTTCTGCGAGGGCTGCACCGCGCCCATCCCGGTGGAGCGGCTGGAGATCTTCCCGTCCGCCACCTCCTGTGTGGCCTGCAAGCAGACCCGGGAGCGGCGGGCGGCCTGAACGCCGTTCCGGTTGCCGGTCGGTCCCCGACGCGGTGGACTGCCCCCATGGGTGAGATCAAGGTGGGCACCGCCTCGTGGACCGACCGGACCCTGCTCGACTCCGGGTGGTATCCGGCGAGCGCCGACACGCCGGAGAAACGGCTGTCCTACTACGCCCGGCAGTTTCCGCTGGTCGAGGTGGACGCCACCTACTACTCGCCGCCGGCCGAGCGGACCGCCCGGCTGTGGGCCGAACGCACCCCGCCCGGGTTCACGTTCAACGTCAAGGCGTTCAGCCTGCTGACCGGCCACCCCACCCGCGTCTCCGCGCTCTACAAGGACCTGCGCCCCGAGACCGACAAGCGCAACGTCTACCCGGACGACCTGCCCGCGCAGGCGTACGAGGAGGTGTGGACCCGGTTCCTGTCCGCCCTCGACCCGCTCGTCGAGGCCGGCAAGCTGGGCGCGCTGCTGTTCCAGTTCCCGCCCTGGTTCACCATCAAGCGGGCCAACAAGCAGTACCTGCTGGAGGTGGCGCGGCGGTGCGCGCCGCTGCGCCCGGTCTTCGAGTTCCGGCACGCCTCCTGGTTCGACGGCGACAACGCCGAGGAGACGCTCGGTTTCCTGCGCGAACACGAGCTGCCGTTCGTCTGCGTGGACATGCCGCAGGGACACAAGTCGTCCATCCCCCCGGTGCTGGCGGCCACCGCGGACCTCGCGGTGGTCCGGTTCCACGGGCACAGCGACAAGTGGACCAGCAAGGACATCCACGAGAAGTTCGGCTACGACTACTCCAAGCGGGAGCTGCGCGACTGGGCGCCGAAACTGCGCGAGCTGGCCGGCCAGGCCGAGCAGACGCACGTGCTGATGAACAACTGCTACCAGGACTACGCGCAGCGCAACGCCACCACACTCGCCGGCCTGCTGGACGCCTGAACGTCTCACCCGCTACGGGTGAGGCCCGCTCACCCGCCCCCGCCGCAGCATGGACAGTGGGCGCCGGCTCGGGCGCCGCGACGAGGAGGTGGGTCATGACGGTACGGGTGGTGGCGGACCGGCGCCGCGGTGGCGTACTGCACGTGGTCGGCAGCTCCGAGGCGGCACGGCGGGGCGAACGGCCCGGCCGGTTCAGCCCGACCCGGCTGTGGCGGGGCCCCAGCGGTCCGCCGCGCCGCGCCGACGACCGACGCTGGGAGACCGAAGCACGGGGGTGAGCCCGATGGCCGAACAGCTGTTGTCCGCGTTCGAGTCCTCGCTGGACAAGACGAACGTGATCCTCAAGGAGATCGAGTCCGCGTACGGCTGGCCGAAGGAACGGCGGAACCAGTCCTACGCCGCGCTGCGTACCGTGCTGCACCTGCTGCGGGACCGGCTGCCGGTGCAGGAGAGCACCGAGTTCGCCCAGCAGTTGCCGGTGCTGGTGCGCGGGATCTACTTCGACGGCTGGCAGCCGGAGAACGTGCCGATCAAGCTCAACCGCGACGACTTCCTGTACGAGGTGCGCCAGGGCTTCCCGTACGACGTCGAAGGCGGCGCGCAGCGGGTGGTGCAGGTCGTGCTGGACACGCTGCGCCGGCACGTGACCCAGGGCGAGTGGGAGGACGTGAAGGCCACCATGCCGGGTGACCTGCGTCAGATGATTCCCTGATCCGGCACCGGACCGGCCCGTCCCGCCCCCTCGGCGGGGCGGGCCGCCGGCGTCCGGGACACCGGCAGCCCGGCCCGCCGGGCCAGCCCGGCGAACGCGACCGCGTCGACGATCGCCGCGCCGCCCGGGTCGTTGTTGAAGTAGACGTACGCGGGCTCGCCGTCGCCGAACGCCCCGGCCAGCCGGCGCACCCAGCCGGCCAGCGCGGCCCTTCCGTAGCGTGGCCACGGCCGGGCCCGGCCCTCGTGCAGCCGCAGGTAGCCGAAGTCGGTGGTGCGCCACAGCGGGGTGACCGGCCGGCTGAGCCGGTCGGCCCAGACCAGCGCCGCCCGGTGCCGCTCCAGCACCCGCCGGGTGTCGTCGGTCCACCACGAGGGATGCCGCGGCTCGACCGCCACCCGCACGTCGGAGGGGAACCGGCGCAGCACGTCGGCCAACGTGTCCGGGTCGGCGCGCAGCGTCGGCGGGAGCTGCACCAGCACCGGCCCCAGCCGGTCGCCCAGCCCGGATGCCCGGTCCAGGAACCGGGCCACCGGCTCGGCCGGGTCGCGCAGCCGCTTCACGTGGGTCAGGTAGCGGCTCATCTTCACCGCCACGCAGAAGTCGCCGGGCGTGCGCTCCCGCCACGCGGTGAACGTGTCCCGCTCGGGCAGCCGGTAGAACGCGTTGTTCACCTCGACCGTGGCGAACCGCGAGGCGAAGTGCTCCAGCCAGCGCCGCTGCGGCAGCCCGGCCGGATAGAACCGCTCCCGCCAGTCCCGGTACTGCCAGCCCGACGTGCCGACCAGGAACATCGCCGCCGCCCTACTGGAGGTTGATCTGGAAGACCTCGAACGTGGCGCCGAACCGCGCGCCGAGGCGGCTGCCGGCCGGCCGGGCCATGCCCTCCAGGAACTCCTCGGCGTCGAAGCCGCCGTCGCCGAGCCCGCTGAGGTACGCCCCGTGCGCCCGCAGCGACGCCACACCCCTGTCGAACGTGTCGGTCACGTCCACCCCGTGCCGGGCCACCGGCGACCCGGCCGCCCACACCTCGCGCACCCGCGACCACGGCTGGATGCCGTCGGTGAGCTGCTCCGGGAAGATCCACCGGTTGCCCGCGTCGCGGACCGCGTCCAGCGTGGCCCGGCCGCAGGCGATGTGGTCGGCCTGGTTCAGCGCGTACGCCCCGTCCCAGGTCTCCCGGAAGTTGTTCGTCAGCACCACGTCCGGCCGGTGCCGGCGCACCACGGCGGCGATCGCCCGGCGCAGCGGCACGCCGTACTCCAGCAGCCCGTCGGGCAGTCCGAGGAACTCGACAGCCGACACCCCGACCACGGCGGCGGAGGCGCGCTGCTCCTCCTCGCGCACCACCCGGGCGCGCTCCGGCGTCATCCCGTCGATGCCCGCCTCGCCGCTGGTGAGCAGGCAGTAGACGATTTCCTTGCCCTGCCCGGTCCAGCGGGCCACCGCGGCGGCGGCGCCGAACTCCAGGTCGTCGGGGTGGGCCACCACTGCGAGCGCCCGCTGCCAGTCCTCGGTCAGCGGGGTGAGCGGCTCCGGCTGCGTCACGTGCGTCTCCTCGCGTCGTCCTCCCGCCATCCTGGCATCCACCCGTCCCGGCCGCTTGCCGCGCGAACCGTCCGTACGGCGGCGTCCGGGCGTCTACGGTGTGGTTAGAGAAGATCGGGCGTGGGGTACCACCCGCTGCACACGGACCCCGGCACCACGCGGGGCGGCACACCGAGGGAGCACCCATGGCATTGAACGACGACGACATTCAGAGCAGCGGCGGCAGCGGCCTGGAGGGCCCGGCCGACGGCGGTGCCACCCCGGGTCAGCACGACGGTGGCGCGGACGGCAGCGCGGAGGGTCCGGCCGACGGCGGTGCGACCCCGGGTCAGCACGACGGTGGCGCGGACGGCGGCGCCGAGGGCCCCGCTGACGGCGGCGCGACCCCGGGTCAGCACGACGGTGGCGCGGACGGCAGCGCGGAGGGTCCGGCCGACGGCGGCGCGACCCCCGGCCAGCGCGACGGCGGCGCCGACGGCAGCGCCTGACACATGAGCACCACGCACGTCGACCCGCCGGGTGGCCACGGCCGCCCGGCGGTTCCGCTCTCCGCGACCGAGGCGCTGGCCCGGTGCGTGGCGGTGGAGCCGGCCAAGTTCGCCGCCGACCACTGGGGGCGCAGCCCGCTGCTGTCCCGGGCGGCCGAACTGCCCAACCCGGACGGCTTCACCGACCTGCTCAGCCCCGCCGACGCCGACGAGCTGCTCAGCCGCCGCGGCCTGCGTACCCCGTTCCTGCGGGTCGCCAAGGACGGCCAGCTCGTGCCGGCGGCGCGGTTCACCGGCGGCGGTGGCGCCGGCGCCGAGATCGGCGACCAGGTCCTCGACGAGAAGGTGCTGGCGCTGTACGCCGACGGCGCGACGCTGGTGCTGCAGGGCCTGCACCGCACCTGGCCGGCGCTCGTCGACTTCGCCCGCGACCTGGGCACCGCGCTGACCCAGCCGTTGCAGGTGAACGCCTACCTGACCCCGGCCGGCAGCCAGGGCTTCGCCACCCACTACGACACCCACGACGTGTTCGTGCTCCAGGTGGACGGGCGCAAGCACTGGCGGATCCACCCGCCGGTGCTGGCCGACCCGCTGGAGCGCCAGCCCTGGGGCGGCCGGGCCGACGAGGTCTCCGCGACCGCCGACGGGCGCCCCGAACTGGACGTGGTGCTCGAACCGGGCGACGCGCTCTACCTGCCGCGCGGCTGGCTGCACAGCGCCCAGGCGCAGGAGTCCAGCTCGCTGCACCTGACAGTGGGCATCCGGGCGCTGACCCGGTACGCCGTGGTCGAGGAGCTGCTCGCCCTCGCCGCCGAGGACGCGCGGCTGCGCGCGAGCCTGCCGTTCGGGCTCGACCTGGCCGACCCGGACGCGATCGAGCCGGAGCTGACCGAGACCGTCGAGGCGCTGCGCGACTGGCTGCTGCGGGCCGATCCGGCGGCGGTGGCCGGCCGGCTGCGCGCCCGGGTCTGGCCGGCCGCCCGCCCGGCTCCGATCCGGCCGCTGGCCCAGGCGCAGGCGCTGGCCCGGCTCACAGCGGACAGCGAGGTCGCGGTGCGCGGCGGGCTGCGCTGGCAGCTCACCCCGGCCGCCGACGGACGGGTCACGCTGCGCGTGCCGGACCGCACGCTCACCCTGCCCGGCACCTGCGAGGCGGCGCTGCGCGCGCTGCTGAACGGCGAGGTGACGAGGGTCGGCGACCTGCCCGGCCTGGACGACGACGCCGACCGCCTGACCCTGACCCGCCGCCTGCTCAAGGAGGCGGTCCTGGTCCCCGCCTGACCTCGGGCGATCATGAGGTCGACCGGCGGCGCGACGGCGTGTCGCGCCGCCGACCTCATGGTCGCCGGGCGGTCAGCGGGTGTACGTCACCGTCAGCAGGAGCAGCGTCGTGACCAGGCCGGAGGCCGCTACCAGGATCATCGGGCGCGGGGTCAGCACCGCGTGGCGGCGGTCGGCCAGCAGCCGGGCCGGCGCCAGCCCGATCACCGGACCGAGCAGCGTCACCACCAGCGCCAGCACCGGCAGCCCCACCGCCAGGTCGCCGCCGGCACCGGCGGCCAGCGCCCGCGCACCCACCCCCAGCGCGTACGCCACCAGCGCCCCGCCGATCCCGCACGCGACCAGCAGCGGGTTCACCGAGCCGGGCAGCTCACCCGGCGCCCCGGTGCGTTCCAGCAGCTCCCGGACCGCCCGCAGCAGCGGCACCGGGTCACCGGCGGCGCCGCGTACCGGGCCGGGCGGGTCACCGAGCCGCCGGGCGCCCATGCCGAGCCGGGCCCGCAACTGCGTCCACAGATGAGTGACCTCGCCGTCGACGCGCTCCACCAGCCGCGACGCCTCGGCCACCTCCGCCTCGGCCTGCCGCACCTGCTCCTCCGCCTCGGCCACCGCCCGGCCGGCGGCGGCCACCTGCTGGGCGTACCAGGTGTGCGCCTCGGCCCGCTGGGCGGACACCCGCGCGGTCAGCTCGGCGAGCCGGCGGATCTGCGCGTTGTACGTCTCACTGGCAACCGGTTCGTTCATCGGGAGGGACCATAAGGGATGATCACCTGTCCGGTGCGGTGCACCGCCCGGTCGAAGTAGAGGCCGCGCCACGGCCGGGGATACCAGTCCGGCCCGCCGCTGCCCGGATACAGCGAGGAGCCCAGCTCACCGCCCTGCACGTCCAGCGCCACCCAGGCGCCGATCTGATCCGTGCGCGCGCCCGCGCCGCCCAGGTCCACGCGCATCCGGGCCACCCCGCGCCACCACGCCAGCACGTGCGTACGCCGTTCCGGCCCGTCGTGCAGGATCCGGCGCAACTGCTCCAGCCCGGTGCGCGTACCGGCCTTGCCGGCCAGCGCCGCGGCCGCCGCGTCCACCGCGTACAGCAGCAGGAAGTGCGGGGTACGCGCCGCACCCGGCGCGCCCAGCCCGTCACCTGCCTCGGCCATCAGCTCCGGCACCGTCTCCTCGTCGTACCAGGAGGCGTCGCCTTCCAGGTCCTCGTAGAGCGCGCGGGCGGCCGGGTCGGCGTCCGGGTCCAGGCAGGCGATGGAGAACCGGGCGGTGCCGGGCCGGTACTGCCGGGCCAGCGACCGGGCGGCGGCGTCGAGCACCGCGCACGCCTCGTCCACCCGGGTGCCCAGCACCGCGAGGTTGCGGCCCGGCGCGCGGGGCAGCCGCAGCGCCGCCGAACGGGCCTGCACGTCGATGATCTCGCCGAGCAGCGCCACCGGGCTGCGCGGCACGCCCTGCTCCGGCGCGGTCAGCGCCCGGAAGTCCGGTGCGTCGGCCAGCTTCGGGATCGCGTCGCCGTCGAACAGCCGGGCTGGCGCGGCGTCCTGCGGGCGCATCCGCCACAGCCGGTGCTGAAGCTCGCTCCACGTCTCCCAGTCGCTCGCCGACGGGATCCGGGCCACCTCGTTCCCCTCGGCCAGGCCCGACTCGGCGTTGATCACCGCGTGGTGGCGGGGCAGCGACTGCGCCGCGTCGTTGCGCTCGGCCAGGATGCGCAGCGCCTTCGGCAGCGCGATCCGCAGCGTGAACTGGGCGACGAGCGCCGGCCGGCCCCACAGCGCCTCGATGCCGCGCACGTCCTGCGAGGCGAGCACCAGGTGGATGCCCTGCGACCGGCCCCGCCGGGCCAGGTCCTCCAGCAGGTCGGCGGCCTCCCGCGCGACCACGTCCCGGCCGGCCAGCAGCGCCTGGAACTCGTCGACCACCGCCACGATGCGCGGCCAGTGCCCGTCCGGGTCCACCGCGCGCAGCTCGGCCAGCTTGGTGACCTCGTGCTTCTTCGCCGCGTCGGCGCGCCGGCGCAGCTCCTCGGCGAGGAAGCGCAGCAGCGCCAGGCCGAACTCCCGGTCGGTGTTGACGTTGATGCCGACCAGCCGCATGTGCGGCAGCCAGCTCGGGTCGCGCCGGCCCTGCGCGAACCGGGCGAAGGACACGCCCTCCTTGAAGTCCAGGAGATAGAACTCCAGCTCGGCGGGGGAGTAGCGGGCGGCCAGCGCGCCGATCCAGGCGAAGATCAGGTTCGTCTTGCCGGTGCCGGACGGGCCGCCGATCAACGCGTGCGGCGGGTAGTCGCCGAGCGTGAGAAGCACCTGCCGCCCGTGCGGGCCCTCGCCGACCGGCGCGCTGAGCCCGTGCGCCGAGTCCTCCCGCCAGTACTCGTCCGGCGGCGGGAGCAGGTCGGTGAACGGCGTCGGCGGCGGGCCGGCGGCCACCCGGGAGGCGACGGTGCGGCACGTCTCGGTGACCAGTGCGGGCGGCGGCGGCGCGTCGAGCACCACCGGCAGCCCGGCCACCCGGGCGTCGTCCCGCTCCACTGTGATCCGGGTGACGGTCGGGTCGTCCGGCAGCTCGATGCCGCGCACCACCAGGTGCACGCCGCAGGCGGCCCCGGTACGCACCACCCGGTCGAGCTGGCCGCGCTCGTGCCGGGACAGCTCGTCGCCGCCGAGCAGCACCGCCACCCGCCACGGCTCCGGGCGGCGTCCAGTCGCGGCGGCCAGCTCGCGCAGCGAGCCGTACTCACCGGCGAGCACAGTGGCGTTGATCCGGCGGATCTGCTCCACCAGGTCGTCCAGCAGGCGGCCCAGCCCGCCCGGCCCGACGAACGTGAGCAGCCCGGCCGTGCCGAGCGGCGCGAACCCGGCCAGCCCGCCGCCCAGGTGTTCCGGGTCGTACCCGTAGAGCCGCACCGCGCCCGGGTCGGCCCGCCCGACCGAGCGCAGCAGCAGCGCGGGCACCACGGCGGCCAGGCCGTCCCGGTCGCCGCCGGCCAGGTGCGCGTGCCCGGCGTCCAGCAGCGGGACCAGCGCCGGCACCGGCTCGGCGCCGTCGAGGCGTACCGTGCCGACGCGCAACGCGCCGGGCGGCTCGGACCGGCCGGCGGGCGTGGCCTGCCAGCGGTCCCAGGGCGCGGACGCCGCGCCGGGCGCCTCCCGCTGTGCCGCGGCGGCGGCCCGGCGGGCCAGCTCGGCGAGGCGGGCGGTGTGCCGGGCGTCGATCTCGGCCAGGCGCCGGTCGCGGGCGGCACCCACCCGGGCGGGCACGGCCGCGGCGGCCTTACGGGTACGGGCCAGCCGGTCCCGCCCGGCGGCCAGCTCGGCCTCGGCGGCGGTGAGCCGGGTACGGGTGGCGCCCAGGGCCTCGGAGAGCATCCCCCGGACCCGCGTCACTAGTTGTGCGCGGACGTCAGCCACGGGACGGCTCCCGATCGTCGGTGTCCTTGGGCAGGTCCCGGCCGAGCCGGTCGAGCAGCACGCCGGTGAGCACGCCGGCGGTGACCGCCGGATCGGCCGCGTGCGGCTGCTCCGCGTCGTCGGCGCGGCGTGGCGGGGGCATCCGGCACACCCGCGTCAGCAGCGTGTCCAGCACCGGCCGCGGCAGTCCCGGCAGCAGGTCGCGGACCCGGGAGTCCAGCGCGCCGCGCAGCCGGGGCAGGTCGTCCGCGCGGGGCGGGTGGCCGAGCAGCTCACCGGCCAGCTCGCGCAGCAGCGGCGGGGTGATCGCGGCCAGCCCCAGCCCCACGTCGGCGTGCGCCCGGCGCAACTCGCGGTGCAGCCGGTCCCGGTCACCGGAGCGGACCCCGGCGACCACCCGGCGCAGCAGCTCGCGGGAGTCCTCGACACGCTCGTCCGGCTCGTCCGGCGTGCCCTCCCGGCCGCCGGTCAGCTCCGCCACCCGCACCGCCCACCAGCGCCGTACCGCCGGTTGCTCGCCCGGCCCGGCGGCCGGGCCCGGTGCGGGCGGGTCCTCGCCGCGCGGCGTGTCGTGCCGGGGCGGCCGCTCGCCCGGCGGCGCCGGCCGCGCGCCGTCCGGCGCCAGCCCGATCGCGGCCAGGTACGCGGTGAGCTGCTCCTGCGCCACGCGCATCGCGTAGCCGGCGGTCTCCGCGTGCTCGGTCGCCGAGGACAGCTCCGGCACCCCCATCGGGTCGGACGACTCCTGGCGCACCCAGCGCAGCCGCTCCTGCGCCTGGCCGAGCTTCTCCAGCGCGGCGGCGAGCTGTGCCAGCGGCAGTTCCTCGGCGGCGGCGCGCACCTGCGCGCCGATGTCCTCGACGATGGACACGGCCGGCCTCAGAGCGTCGCGACGTAGATCTGAGCCTGCTCCACCGCGACGAGTGTCGCGGCCAGACACTCCTCCAGCTCCTGCCCGGCCTGTGTCAGCGAGGCCTGGGCCGCCTCGACCGTCTCGTGGCCGCTGCCCTCCAGCGCGCCGGCCAGCGTCTGCTGCGCCTCGGCCAGCTTCTCGCCGGCCGCCTGCACCGCTGTCTGGCCGTCACCGATCTGCTGGAGAGCGACATCGATGGCGGCCTTCAGCTCGGCGACGCTCGCCACGGGGACCTCCTGGGGGCGGAAGAGATCTCCATTACAACCCATCCCGGCGGGTGGACGAACATCCACCCTCGCGGCGTTGCGGCCCCGGTGTCCGGTTCCGCCCCTGACGTGCGCGAAGAGCCCGGCGAACGGGATCTCGCGGTCCCGTGGGCGGACACCCGGGTCCCGCCGGCGGGACCGGGTGGTCTAACGGACCAGCCAACGCGGGCCGCGTACCTCGGCGCCCAGCGCGGTCACCCGCTCCCGCAGCTCCCGGTCGGCGGTGACCACCACCCGCCGCCGCTCCGGCGCGGCGGCGACCAGCTCCACCATCGTGTCGTCGCCGGAGCCGGGCGCGGAGACCACGTCCACGCCGGGCGCGGGCGCCACGTGCCGGGCCGCGCCCTCCACCACCAGCACCACCTGCACCGGCGGCGGCAGCTCCGGCGGCACACCCACCTCCCCGACGGGCGCCAGCGCGTCGCGCAGCCGGACCGCCGCGCCGGCCCGGTCCCGCCACCAGCCGTCCGGGCGCGAGCCCACCACGTTCGCGCCGTCCACGATCAGCAGCGGTCTGCTCTCCATGCCCCCAGCCTGCCATCCGGTCGCGTTTGTCGCGCCGACCGCCGGGTAGCCACCGCCGACCGTGCCGCGCGTGCCGGGTGCCGGTCGTGCCGACTGACTGCGGAGGACGAGATGATGGGACCGGGTGACTTCGGCAACGACCCCTGGGACGAGTTCCTGGCCCGGTACTTCGGCCGGGGCGAGGGGGGACGCCGGCCGGCGCACCGGGTCGACATCACCCGCCTGATGACCGCCGACGCCCGGGAGATGCTCGCCGACGCGGCCCGCCGAGCCGCCCAGAAGCACAGCAACGACCTGGACACCGACCACCTGCTCTGGGCGGCGTTGCAGCGCGAGCCGCTGCGCGACCTGGTACGCCGGGCCGGCGCCGACCCGGACGCGCTGCTGGGCGCGCTGGGCGGACGCGGTGAGGGCGCGCCGCGCGGCGAGGTGCCGCCGAACCTGTCGCTGACCCCGGCCGCGAAGCGGGCGCTGCTCGACGCCCACCAGCTGTCCCGCGCGATGGGCGCCAACTACATCGGTCCCGAGCACATCCTGATGGCGCTGCCGCTGAACCCCGAGTCGCCGGCCGGCCGGATGCTCGCCGCCGGCCGGATCCAGCCCGAGTCGTTGCAGGCGGCCAGCGCCGAACGGGGAGCGCCGAACGGCCCGCGCCCGGACCGGGGCACCCCGACGCTCGACCAGTACGGCCAGGACCTCACCGAGCTGGCCCGGATGGACCAGATCGACCCGGTGATCGGCCGGGCCGACGAGATCGAGCAGGCGGTGGAGATCCTGTCCCGGCGGACCAAGAACAACCCGGTGCTGATCGGCGAGGCCGGTGTCGGCAAGACCGCGATCGTGGAGGGGCTCGCCGAGCGGATCTGCGACGGCGACGTGCCGCAGACGCTGATCGGCAAGCGGGTGATCCAGCTCGATCTGTCCGGCCTGGTCGCCGGCACCCGCTACCGGGGTGACTTCGAGGAGCGCCTCAAGAAGGTGATCGACGAGATCCGCGCCCACCGCGAGGAGCTGATCATCTTCCTGGACGAGATCCACACGCTGGTCGGCGCGGGCGGCGCCGGCAGCGAGGGCGGGATGGACGCCTCGAACATGCTCAAGCCGGCCCTGGCACGCGGCGAGCTGCGGGTGATCGGCGCGACCACGCTCGACGAGTACCGGCGCAGCATCGAGAAGGACGCCGCGCTGGCCCGCCGGTTCCAGCCGGTGCTCGTGCCCGAGCCGACCGTCGAGGACACCATCTCGATCCTGCGCGGCCTGCGCGACCGGTACGAGGCGCACCACCAGGTCCGGTTCACCGACGAGGCGCTGGTCGCCGCCGCTGAGCTGTCCGACCGGTACGTCACCGACCGGTTCCTGCCGGACAAGGCGATCGACCTGATCGACCAGGCCGGCGCCCGGGTGCGGCTGCGCACCCGTACCCCCGCCGAGGACGTGCGGGAACTGGAGCAGCAGCTCGACGAGACGCGCCGGGACAAGGAGCAGGCGGTCTCCGACGAGCAGTACGAGCGGGCCTCCGCGCTGCGCGACCGGCTCGCCGAACTGGAGGACCAGGTCCGCCGCGCCCGCGGCGACGAGGGGCCCAGCCACGTGCCCGAGGTGGGGCCGACGGAGATCGCCGAGGTGGTCTCCCGGTCCACCGGCATCCCGGTCACCCAGCTCACCGAGGAGGAACGCGACCGGCTGCTGCGCCTGGAGGGGCACCTGCACGAGAAGGTGATCGGGCAGGACGACGCGGTCAGCGCCGTCGCCGAGGCGGTACGCCGGTCCCGTACCGGCCTGGCCGACCCGGACCGGCCGATGGGCAGCTTCCTGTTCCTCGGCCCGACCGGCGTCGGCAAGACCGAGCTGGCCCGGGCGCTCGCCGAGGCGCTGTTCGGCGAGGCGGACCGGATGGTCCGGGTGGACATGAGCGAGTTCCAGGAACGGCACACGGTCAGCCGGCTGGTCGGCGCCCCGCCCGGGTACGTCGGCTACGAGGAGGCCGGCCAGCTCACCGAGGCGGTACGCCGCCGCCCGTACGCGGTGGTGCTGCTCGACGAGATCGAGAAGGCCCACCCGGACGTGTTCAACATCCTGCTCCAGGTGCTCGACGACGGCCGGCTCACCGACAGCCAGGGCCGCACCGTGAACTTCAAGAACACCGTCCTGATCATGACCAGCAACCTCGGCTCGGAGCTGATCACCGGCACCCAGCGCACCGTCGGCTTCGCCACCGGCGCCCCCGGCGAGCAGGAGGGCGACGAGCTGCGGGAACGGCTGATGCGCCGGCTCCAGGAGAACTTCCGCCCGGAGTTCCTCAACCGCATCGACGAGGTGATCATCTTCCAGCGGCTGGAGGCCGAGCAGCTGCGCCAGATCACCGGGCTGCTGCTGGAGGAGACCCGCCGCCGCATGCACGCCCAGGACATCCAGGTCGACTTCAGCACCGCCGGCGTCGACTGGCTCGCCGAGCACGGCTACCAGCCCGAGTTCGGAGCCCGCCCGCTGCGCCGCGTGATCCAGCGCGAGGTCGACAACCGGCTGTCCCGGATGCTGCTGGAGCACGAGGTCTCACCGGGGCAGAAGGTCACCGTCGACACCCGCGACGGCCAGCTCGTCTTCGACGTCGCCGCCGGTGAGCGGGGCTACACGCCGGCCACCACGTCCCATCCCCGATGACCGGCCGGGGCCCGTCCCGGCCGGGACGGGACGGGCCGTCACCGAAGGACCGGAGGGCGGACATGACCGAACCCGAGGAAGTCCCCGACGACACCGGGGCCGGTGAACCGATCGAGGCGGCCCCGACGGCCAACCCGGCCCGGGTGCGGGTGCCGCCGGAGGGCCTGAAGCAGCACACACCGAACGAGGGCGAGCCGGCATCCGGGCCGCCGCCGGGAGAGGAGGCGTGATGGTACGCGAGGCGCGACTCGACCCCGAGGTCGAGGTGATCTGGGACGACTTCCACGCCGAGGTGAACGTGCCCTCCGAGACGCTGCGGCAGTGGCTGCTGACCCGCGGCTCGGGGGAGGAGGCGTTCGGCCCGGATCCGGACCTCGACCTGCCCGAGCCCGGCCGGCAGATCCTCGCCGTGCTGCGCAAGCGCAAGGTGGACCTCACGCCGGAGGACATCGAGGTGATGCGGGAGGCGATCACCCGGATCCGGGAGCTGACCGCGCAGCGGCCGCGCCGGGGCAACGCCGACGACGAGTGGCGCCACGCCCTGCTCGACCTCGGCCACGACGTACTCGTCGAACGCTGAGCCGGTACGACGGCGCCCGGGCGGATCAGCGCCCGGGCGCCGCCGGCTACTCCGACTCCAGGCTGGGCAGCCGCAGCCCGGCCGCGTCCGCCGCGGCCTGCCGGTCGGCCCGGGCACGTTCCTCGCGGCTGAGCAGGTTGGCGTACTCGGTCACGTCGGCCGGGCCCGGCACCTCCGGCAACCGGCGCAGGAACGCCTCGACCTCGGCGGAGGCGGTGGTGTGCGCGCTGGCCGCCTGGCGCAGCAGCTCCCGCTGGTCGGCGGCCGGATACAGATCAGTCATGTCGCCGGAGATACCCGGGTTCAGGCGATTCGCACCCCGCCCGAGCCGTTGGGCTGCACACCGAACTCCGGGTGCGCCAGCAGCCAGCCCAGGTATTCCGGATGGTTCGCCAGCGCGTCGGTGTACGCCGCGACCGCCGCCGCCAGCACCGGCTCGGCCACCGCCGCGGCCGGCACGTCCGGGTGCCAGCCCAGCAGCAGCCGCCAGCGCAGCGGTGTGCCGGCCAGCCGGCGGGTGACCAGCCCGGCCACCGGGCGGAACGTGGCCTGGCACAACGCCACCGCCTCGCCCGCGTCCACCAGGTCCAGCGCGGCCCGCACGTCCGCCTCGTACACCTTCTTCGGGGTGAAGCCGGAGCGGGCGCAGGCGGCGGCGAAGCAGTCGCCGAAGCAGCCGTCGCCCGGCGCGGCCACCCACCGCTCGCGCCGCAGGTCGACCAGGTCGACCTCGGCGTGGCCGGCCAGCGGATGGGTCTGCGGCAACAGCACGCAGATCGGCTCGATCGCCACCTCCCGCCAGCTCAGCCCGAACCCCGCCGACGGCGTCGAGTCGCCGCACACGCCGGTCAGCGCGAAGTCGAGCCGGCCACCGGCCACCATCTGCGCCAGCTCGTCCACCGACCACGAGCCGTACGTGGTGATCTGCGCGTCCGGCCGCTCGGCGGCGAGCCGGTGCACCAGCCGGCCCAGGATCGGGCTGTTCACCCCGCCGAAGCGGTACCGGCGCAGCGGATCGCCCGCACCGGCCATCCGGGCCGCCTCGTCCCGCAGGCCCTTCATCGCCGGCAGCAGCACCCGCGCCCGGTCCAGCACCAGCTCACCCAGCGCGGTGGGACGGGCGCCGCGGCGGTCCCGCTCGAACAACGGCCCGCCCAGCGCCCGTTCGATCCGCTGAAGCTGGGCGGTCAGCGCCGGCTGGGCCAGGCCGAGCGCCGAGGCGGCCTTGGTGACGCTCCCCGTCTCCGCGATCGCGCAGACCACACGCAGGTGTCGCAGCTCCAGATCCATACCGTGACGGTAGGACCACAAACCGATACACGGAAGGGGCGATCGGCTCACCCCTCGCGGCGATGCTCCAGGTCGCTCAGCCGGGTACGCCGTCCGGTGACCGCGTCGCGCACCTTGTCCAGCACGCCGACCGCCGGTTCGACGATCTTGTTCCAGGGCGGGGTGGCGGGCGTGCCGGGGTGCGGGCGGGTCGGGGCCGCCTCCTCCGCGACCTCCCACCGGTTGCCCAGGCGGATCAGATCGGCGTCGCTTGCCACCTCGCGCAGCGGCGTGACCAGCGCCGCGACGCGGCTGACGTGCCGGCGGACCCGCTCGGCCACGTCCGCGACCGCCGGGTCGTCCGCTCCGGACAGCTCCTTGAGCGCGGTCAGCAGCCCGGCGTCCGCCTCGATCTCCCGCTCGACCAGCTCGGCGGCGTCCGGCATGGCGGCGCGGGCCGCCGGAAACAGGTACTGCTCCTCGGCGGACAGGTGCCGGGACACCGCAGCGGTCAGGACGTCGAGCACCTCCCGCCGGCCGGCCGCGTCCAGCGCCGGATCGGTGACCCGGTCGGCCAGCCCCAGCAGCGCCCGGTGCTCGGTGTCCACGAGGTCGGCGACGCTCCGCCCACCCGGCCGGTACGCGTCGTCGGCGGCGGGCGGCAGCGGCGGCAGGGGGACGGTCATGGTGCCCTCCTCATGACGGCCGGAGTCGATGTCCGGGCGGTCCGGCGGTACCCGGCCCGGCGATCCGTGAAACCGCCGCCGGGCCACCGGCGGCCCGCGACCACCTCACCTGCTGGTATAAGGAAGCGATGACGAGCGACGCCGCCCCCGCCCGACCCGACGCCACCGACGAGGTCGTCGACCTCTGCCGCGACCTGCTGCGCATCGACACCACCAACACCGGCGACAACGACACCAGCGCAGGGGAGCGGCGCGCCGCCGAGTACGTGGCGGAGAAACTCGCCGAGGTCGGCGTCGACGCCGAGATCCACGAGTCGGCGCCCGGCCGGGCCAACCTGGTCGCCCGGATCCCCGGCACCGAGCCCGGGCGCGACGCGCTGCTCGTGCACGGCCACCTCGACGTGGTGCCCGCCGACCCGGACGAGTGGTCGGTGCACCCGTTCTCCGGCGAGATCCGCGACGGCTACCTGTGGGGCCGTGGCGCGATCGACATGAAGGACTTCGACGCGATGGTGCTCGCCGTGGTCCGCGACTGGCAGCGCACCGGCGTACGCCCCCGGCGCGACGTAGTGCTCGCCTTCACCGCCGACGAGGAGGCCGGCAGCGACTACGGCGCGCACTTCCTCACCCAGCGCCACCGCGACCTGTTCGACGGCTGCACCGAGGCGATCGGCGAGGTCGGCGGCTTCTCCTACTCCGTCGACGAGCAGCGCCGCCTCTACCTGATCGAGACCGCCGAGAAGGGCATCGACTGGCTGCGGCTGCACGCCAAGGGCCGGCCCGGCCACGGCTCGATGGTGCACGACGACAACGCCGTCACAGCGCTCGCCGAGGCGGTCGCCCGGATCGGCCGGCACCGCTTCCCGGTGGTGATGACCGACACCGTACGGGCGTTCCTGGCCGAGGTGTCCGACGTGCTCGGCATCGAGATCGACCCGGACGACCCGGAGACCGCGATCGCCAAGCTCGGCCCGATCGCCAACATCATCGGCGCGACCGTCCGCAACACCGCCAACCCGACCCGGCTGGCCGCCGGCTACAAGGACAACGTGATCCCCGGCCGGGCCACCGCCACCATCGACTGCCGCAGCCTGCCCGGGCAGAGCGAGGAACTGGAGCGGCAGCTGCGCGAGCTGGTCGGGCCGGACATCGCCATCGAGTACGTCCAGCGCCAGCCGGCCCTGGAGACCACGTTCGACGGCGACCTGGTGGCGCGGATGTCGGAGGCGCTGCGCGCCGAGGACCCGGGCGCCCACCCGGTGCCGTACATGCTCTCCGGCGGCACCGACGCCAAGGCGTTCTCGCAGCTCGGCATCCGCTGCTTCGGTTTCGCGCCGCTGCGGCTGCCCGCCGACCTCAATTTCTCCGGCCTGTTCCACGGCATCGACGAGCGGGTTCCGCTGGACGGACTACAGTTCGGCGTGCGGGTTCTGGACCGCTTCCTCCGTACCTGCTGACCGCGCCCGCCGCGGCGCCGCCGGCGCGGAACCTCCCCCCATCGCGAAGGGACTGCCACACATGACCGACCAGCACGGTGAGCTGGACGCCGCCCTCGAGCGGGTGATCGACGCCGCCCGCGCCCACCTGGCCGCCGTCCGCGCCGCCCAGGGCCGGATCGACGACGACGCCGTCTGGCAGGCGTACGTCGCGTTGAACAACGCCTCGTTCGCCTACGACGAGCAGCTGCTCGACGCGTTCGGCGAGGTGACGCCCTGGGACGTGGAGTCGATCGACCCGGACGAGGCGGACGAGCGCTTCGGCGCCGTCGAGGGCGGCGAGCCCACCGACCCGCACCCGCGGGTCATCTCGGTGCGGCAGCGGCGCGACTACCGGGTGCCGAGCGTCGCCGCGCTGCTGCGCGCGGCCGAGGCGGCCCGCCGGGAGGGCACCCCGGAGGAGGACGAGCCGGCGCCGGTCGAGGGCGTCGGCGAGGCTGTGCTGGAGCTGCTGCAGAGCGGCGACGGCTCGCTGTCCGCGCTCGACGTGCCGGAGCTGGAGCCGCTGGACGGTGTGGTGATGGTCAGCGAGGTCGGCACCCCCGTCGACCTGGAGTCGTTCGACGACGACGACCCGGTCGGCCCGTTCCAGCCGGCCGCCGACGACCGGCTGGTCGGCCGACTCGACGAGCACCCGTTCATGGAGCTCGACGAGGAGCACGACCACGCGCACTAGGCCGTGCGCGTCCCCGGGGCGGCGCCGCGTCGCGCGGCCCCGGGGACGGGCCCGGCGTCAGTACGACAGGCCCGGCTGCGACTGGTTGACCAGGCGGCGCCGCAGCACCACCTGCCGTGTGCCGTCCCGGTAGAGCCGCACCCGGGCCAGCTCCCAGCCGGAGAACTCGGCCTGGATCGCCAGCTGCGCCGCGGCGGTCAGCCGATCGACGTTCGAGGGCAACCGCAGCGGCGCGTATTCGTAGTCCATGCCCCTATGCTGCCCAGGTCGCGGGCCCTCCGCCACCCCCTGCGGGTGACCCGGATCGCCCCGGCGCGGCTCAGCCGTCGCGCTCCGGGTAGCCCACCGGCACCGCCGACACGTCGTCCAGCGCCGTGACGATCTCCTCCGGCAGCGTCATCCGCTCCACCTGCAACGCGCCGAGCAGTTGCCCGACGGTGCGGGCGCCGAGGATCGGCGCCGTCACGCCGGGCCGGTCCCGCACCCAGGCCAGCGCCACCTCCAGCGGCGACACGCCGAGCCCGCCGGCCGCGATGGCGACCGCCTCCACGATGCTGGAGCAGCGCGGCTCCAGGTACGTCGCGACGAACCGTTCGAAGTGCGGCGACACCGCCCGCGAGTCGGCCGGCCGGCCGTTGCGGTACTTGCCGGTGAGCACACCGCGGCCCAGCGGCGACCAGGGCAGCACGCCCAGCCCCATCCCGGCGCAGGCGGGCAGCACCTCCCGCTCCACGCCGCGCTCCAGCAGCGAGTACTCCACCTGCGCGGCGACCACCGGGGCACGCCCCGGCCAGGCGGCCTGCCAGGCGGCGGCCCGGGCGGTCTGCCAGCCGGAGAAGTTCGACACACCCACGTAGCGGGCCTTCCCGCTGGACACCGCGTGGTCCAGAGCCGAGAGCGTCTCCTCCAGCGGGGTGTCCGGGTCGTAGCCGTGCACCTGCCACAGGTCGACGTGGTCGGTGCCCAGCCGCCGGAGCGAGGCGTCCAGCGTGCGCAGCAGGTGCCCGCGCGAGCCGTCCCGGCGGCGGCTGCCCGGCCGCAGGCCCGCCTTGGTGGCGATCAGCAGCTCGTCGCGGTCCACCAGGCTGCCCAGCAGCGAGCCGATCACCGACTCGGCGTCGCCGTCGGCGTACACGTCGGCGGTGTCGACGAGGTTGCCGCCCGCGTCGAGGTAACTCTTCAGCTGGGCGGCCGCGTCGTCGGCATCGGTGTCCCGTCCCCAGGTCATGGTGCCGAGCGCGAGCCGCGATACCGCCAGCCCGCTTCGGCCGAGCGGTCGCTGTTGCATGGGTGAACCTTATTTCGAACCCGGCGTCACGGATATCCTCGCCGCAGTCAACTTCCCGCGCGACCTCCGCCCGGTGTGACATGTTCGGGGCGAGCCGGACGTCGAGGGTGCCACGCTCATTGCGTAACCTGATGCGACCTGTGTGCGGACGGTGGGAGGATCAGTGCGACTCGGGCTCAACCTCGGATACCAGACGGCGTGGAGCACGCCGTTCGACCACCTGGCGTTGGCCCAGGAGGCGGACCGGCTCGGCTACTCGGTCGTGTGGGCCGCGGAGGCGTACGGCTCGGACTCGCCGAGCATGCTGGCCTGGATCGCCGGGCAGACGGAGCGCATCGATGTGGGCTCCGCGGTCATGCAGATCCCGGCCCGTTCCCCGGCCATGACCGCGATGACCGCCGCGACCATCGACACGCTCTCCGGCGGCCGGTTCCGGCTCGGCCTGGGCGTGTCCGGCCCGCAGGTCTCCGAGGGCTGGCACGGCGTGCGGTTCGCGAAGCCGCTGGCCCGCACCCGGGAGTACGTCGACATCGTCAAGCTGGCGGTGGCCCGCAAGGAGGTCGCGTACGACGGCGAGCACTACACGCTGCCGCTGCCCGACGGCCCCGGCAAGGCGCTGCGGCTGGGCTTCCACCCGCCGCGCGAGCACATCCCGATCTACCTGGCCGCCGTCGGCCCGAAGAACCTGGAGCTGGCCGGCGAGATCGCCGACGGCTGGCTGGCCGTCTTCTACTCCCCGGAGTTCGCCGAGGAGCACCTCGCCTCGGTGCGGGCCGGGCGCGCGGCGGCGGGCAAGGAGCTGGCCGGCTTCGACGTGGTGCCGTCCGTGCCGGTCGTGGTCGGCGACGACATCGCCACCTGCGCCGAGCTGGTGCGCTGGTACGCCGCGCTGTACGTGGGCGGCATGGGCAGCCGCAAGCAGAACTTCTACAACCAGCTCGCCACCCGGATGGGCTACGGCGACGCGGCCCGCGAGGTGCAGGACCTCTACCTGGCCAAGCGGCAGCGCGACGCGGCCGCCGCCGTACCGATGGAGTTCATCGACCGCACCTCGCTGCTCGGCCCGAAGGAGCGCATCGCCGAGCGGATGCGGGAGTACGCCGCCGCGGGCGTGACCACGCTGTCGGTGTCGCTGTTCGTGGCCGACCGGGACAGCGGGGTGCAGACCCTGCGTACCGTCGCCGAGGCGCTGGAGCTGTCCGGAGTCGGCGAGTGACCTGGATCGAGGCCATCGTCCTGGGCCTGGTCCAGGGACTGACCGAGTTCCTTCCGGTGTCCTCGTCGGGGCACCTGCGGATCACCTCGGCCCTGTTCTTCGACCGGGACGCGGGCGCGTCGTTCACCGCGGTGACCCAACTCGGCACCGAGGCCGCCGTCCTGATCTACTTCGCCAAGGACATCGGGCGGATCGTCCGGACCTGGTTCGTCGGCCTGGTCGACCGCTCGGTGCGTTCCAGCCTCGACTACCGGATGGGCTGGTACGTCATCGTCGGCACCATCCCGATCGGCATCTTCGGGCTGATCTTCAAGGACCAGATCCGCACCGCCGGCCGGAACCTCTGGCTGATCTCCTGCACCCTGATCATCGGCGCGATGCTGCTGGCCTTCGCCGAGTACTGGGGCCGGCAGACCCGCACGCTGGAGAACTTCCGGATGCGCGACGGCCTGGTGATGGGCTTCGCCCAGGCCGCGGCGCTGGTCCCCGGCGTCTCCCGTTCGGGCGGCACCCTGACCGCGGGCCTGCTGCTCAACCTCACCCGGGAGACCGCGGCCCGCTACTCGTTCCTGCTGGCCATCCCCGCCGTGGTGATCTCCGGCGTGTTCAGCCTGCCGGACGTGTTCGAGCCGTCCGCGCCGGGCACCGCCGCGCCGAGCGTGGCGCAGATGGTGGTCGCGACGCTCATCGCGTTCGCCGTCGGCTACGCGGCCATCGCCTGGCTGCTGCGCTACGTCGCACACCACACGCTGTACGTCTTCGTGCTGTACCGGGTGGCGCTGGGCAGCCTGGTGATCTGCCTGCTGGCGACCGGCACGATCAGCGCCACCTGACGCTGTCTCCTGGCACGCGGAAAGGCCGGCACCCCTTGCTTCGGGGTGCCGGCCTTTTCGCTTCGCCTCACTTGTTGTCTCAGCTGTTCCAGTGCTGGGCGACGAGGTCGGCGGCCCGCTGTTCTAATTCGGGCGCGGTCGTGGGTAAAGGAGACCTGGACGGTCTGGGCGGCGCCTGGCTGGGGCATGCGTCGCGGCCAGCCGTCGACCTGCTTGAGGCCGGTGAGGAACGCGGTGTGGAGAATTCGGGGTCGGTGGATCTGCTCGGACGGTGCCCCAGCTTCGCTGGAGGGGTTGCCGGAACAGGCCCTGGGAGTCGTGGCTGCTGCGGGTCGCCGAGGTGGCCGAGGCCTCCAGCTCGGCCCCTGCAGGGCGGTGGGCGGCGGACACGACGGCGGCGCGTTCGTCCATGCCGGCCTTCTTGGTGGCGCGAGCGATACCTGACGTTGGCGGTCTGCTCGTCGTCGAGGTCGATGTGGACTGCGCCCTACCGCCGCGGATGAGGGTGGTGGTGTCGAGCTTGCCGGTCTGGGTGGTGACGGCCAGGCCCGCACCGGGGTGGTGGTGTCGGGAGCAGGGGGCCGCGGCGAGGCCACCGGCGACGGTCAGGCCGCGATGCCGAGGATGCCTTGCGCAGGATGCTGCCCATGATGGGGCTCCGTTCGGGGGAAGGTCGACGCCCGCGCCGAGGGGTTCGGTGTGCGCGGAGCACCGTCAGGCGCTCAAGGAAGTCTTGGGGGTCCGGCGCGCTGCTCACGCGATCTGCATCGGGGTGCCTGGGGGGCTTTTGCGGGGGCTGGTCGCTCGCGCCGGAGACATGTTCAACGACCGCCGCCCGGCGTCATTCCGGACGCCGCCGCCCGATCGACTTCACGGGGTGGGGTGCTGCGGGGTGCTGAAGTCATCAGGTATAACGCCCCGCCGCCGTCCCGGGATTCCGCCGCCGGGTGTCCCCGACCACCTCGAAACCGGACAGCGCCGCCCAGCCCTCGCATTCACCACCGACCGCCCAGCGCCTATCACCCGCTCGGCGCCCGCCGCCAGCACCCGGCCGCCCAGCGCTCCCGGCTACTCGCCGCCCAGCGCTCCCCGGCGCCTGCCGCTCAGGGCCCCCGCCCACCGGCGCCCGCCGGCCAGCCCTCAGCGCCCGGCACCCGCCGCCCAGCCCTCAGTACCCAGCGCCGCGCTCCGGCGTCTGAAAGTATGTCGATCATGAGGTTGACGGCACTTCGTGTCCGGGTCGGTCACCGTCAACCTCATGATCGACGGGGCGGCCCGGCGCGGCCGACAGCCACCCTGGGGGGAGGCGGGCCCCAACCTACCCGGGCTGGGGGATCGGGGCGGTGAACCTGCGCGGCCGGGCCGCCCAGACGGAACAGTGCGAGATCTTGGTACGCCGCCGCCCCCAGAAGGGCGGAAACGCACCAAGATCTCCCATCGAGCGGCGGCCAGAGCACCAGCGCCGCGCAGGCGTCAGCGCGAGCGGGCACCCCGGCGAACCCCAGCAGGCCCCTGCGCATCAACCGCCACGGGTGACCCTTGGAAGGAAGCGGCCCCCATGAGGGCCCAAATCTTCCAAGATCTCGAAGCGCGGCGGTGGGCGGGGCCGGGCGGATCGGCCGTCATCGGCTCACCAGCCCGATATGTCCGACGTGTTCATGATCAACGGGATGGGAGTCGGGGGCGGTCGGGGAATCCGGCTAGCTGGTGTTCGGAGGAACGACGGCCGCCGAGATCTCGGCCGAGGGGGGATGCGGGCGAGCACCGCCCGCGTTGCCCCGGGAAGGGGTGGCGGACCGAGGGCGTCGTGGCGGGACGATCAACCGCGGGGCGTACCGCCTAGGGTGGTCAGCGTGGCGACCCTTCTCCTTCTGCGACACGGCCGGACCACCGCGAACGCCGACGGCGGCCTGGCCGGGCGGCAACCGGTCGAGCTGGACGACACCGGCCGGGCGCAGGCGACGGCGGTCGGCGCGCGCCTCGCCGGGCTGCCGCTGGCGGCCGTGGTAACCAGCCCGCTGATCCGCTGCCGGCAGACCCTGGAACTGGCGCTGCCGGAGGCGGAGCCGGTGGTCGACGAGGGGCTGATCGAGTGCGGGTACGGCGACTGGGAGGGGCAGTCGCTGAAGAAGCTGGCGAAGGAGCCGCTCTGGCCGGTGGTGCAGCAGCACCCGAGCGCCGCCGCGTTCCCGCAGGGGGAGTCGATGGCGGCGATGTCGGCGCGCGCGGTGGCCGCGGTACGGGCGTGGGACGCGCGGGTCACCGCCGAGCACGGGCCGGAGGCGGTCTGGCTGGCGTGCAGCCACGGCGACGTGATCAAGGCGATCGTGGCGGACGCGCTCGGCGTACACCTTGATCTTTTTCAGCGGATCGTGGCCGACCCGGCGTCGGTGACGGCGATCCGCTACACCCCGTTGCGGCCGTTCCTGGTCCGGCTCAACGACACCGGCGGTGACCTGTCGGCGCTGGTCCCGCCGCCGCGCAAGCGGCGCCGGCGGCCGGCGCGGGCGGCCGAGTCCGACGCGGCGGTGGGCGGAGGCGCGGGCGCGGCCGGGTGAGCAGGGAGTGCGCGGCGCGTTCGCTCTGGGCGGATTCGGCGTCGGTGGGCTGCGCGGTGCTTCCACACGCCGGATAGGGTCGTGGGTATGACGCACCAGGTGCACGCCTTCGAGCCGCCGGAGCGGTTCGTCGCCGGTACGGTCGGCCCGCCGGGGGAGCGCACGTTCTTCCTCCAGGCGCGCGGCGGCGGCCGGCTGGTCAGCGTGTCGCTGGAGAAGGTCCAGGTGTCGTTGCTCGCCGAGAAGCTCGAGGAGCTGCTCGCCGAGGCGCAGCGCCGCTTCGGCGTGAAGCTGCCGGAGCCGGTCACCACGGTGACCGGCGACAACGAGCCGCTCGACACACCCGTGGACGAGGAGTTCCGGGTCGGCACGCTGGGCTTGGCCTTCGACGTGGACACCGCCACGGTGGTGATCGAGGCGATCGCCGTCGGTGAGGCGGAGGTCGAGGTCGAGCTGGGCGACGCGGACGACGACGCCGATGAGGACCCGGACGAGCCGGACGACGACCTCGACCGCCTCCGGGTGCGGCTGACCCCGGAGGCGACCCGTGAGTTCATCGAGCGCGCCAAGCGCGTCGTGAACGCCGGCCGGCCCCCCTGCCCGTTGTGTGGCCAGCCGCTCGACCCGGCCGGTCACCTCTGCCCCCGGCACAACGGCTATCACCGGTGACCTCGTCGGAACTGCAGCCCCGACAGGACGGCGCCGAGGCGCTGCGGCTGCTCGCCGACGGTGAGCTGACAGTGGAGGGGCGGCTCGTCGACGCCTCCAACGCGACGCTGCGCGGCGTCATCGCCCTCGGCGACGTGACGGCGCACTGTGTCTACAAGCCGGTACGCGGCGAGCGCCCGCTCTGGGACTTCCCGGACGGCACGCTCGCCGGCCGGGAGGTGTCCGCCTACCTGGTGTCCCGGGCCACCGGCTGGGACCTGGTGCCCCCGACCGTGCTGCGCGACGGGCCGTTCGGTCCCGGCTCGTGCCAGCTCTGGATCGACGAGCCGGACGACGCCGAGCCGCTGGTCGGCTTCGTGCCGGCGCGGGAGATCCCGCCGCGCTGGTTCCCGGTCGCCGCGGCCCGCGACGACGACGGGGCGGCGTACGCGCTGGCCCACGCCGACGACCCCCGCCTGGCCCGGCTCGTCGTGCTCGACGCCGTGATCAACAACGCGGACCGCAAGGGCGGGCACGTGCTCGTCGGCCCGGACGACCGGATCTACGGCGTCGACCACGGCGTGAGCTTCCACGTCGAGGAGAAGCTGCGTACGGTGCTGTGGGGCTGGGCCGGCCGCGAGCTGCCGCCGGACGCGGTGGAAATGCTCGACGGCCTGACCGGGCAGCTGCGCGGGACGCTCGGCGAGGAACTGTCCGAGCACCTGACCATCGGTGAGCTGGCCGCGCTGGCGGAACGGGTCGAGCGGTTGCGCGAGAGCGGCCGGTTCCCGCTGCCGCCGCAGGAGTGGCCGGCGATGCCCTGGCCGCCGATGTGAGCCGCTGTCGCGTTGATCACCCGTAGGGCGGCACCCGAGCGTCTGACGGATCGTTAGGCTGGCGGTCATGGAGTCTTGGGCGGGACACGAGGTGCCACGGCTGCCCGGCGAGGGCGTGTCGCTGAGGTTGTACGACTCGGCGCGGCAGGGCGCCCATCCCAGCCGGCCCGAGGGCGCGGCCTCGATGTACGTCTGCGGCATCACCCCGTACGACGCGACGCACCTGGGGCACGCCGCCACCATGATCACGTTCGACCTGGTGCAGCGGATGTGGCGCGACGCCGGCCTCGACGTGCGGTACGTGCAGAACGTCACCGACATCGACGACCCGCTGCTGGAGCGCGCCGAGCGCGACGGCGAGGACTGGAAGGTCCTGGCCATGCGGGAGACCGCCCTGTTCCGCGAGGACATGGAGGCGCTGCGGATGATCCCGCCGGCGCACTACGTCGGCGCGGTCGAGTCGATCCCGGACATCGCCGAGAAGGTGCTGGTGCTGCTCAAGGACGGGGCGGCGTACCGGCTCGACGACGGCACCGGCGACGTCTACTTCGACGTCTCCGCCGCGCCCCGGTTCGGCTACGAGTCGAACCTGACCCGCGAGCAGATGATCGAGCTGTTCGCCGAGCGCGGCGGCGACCCGGAGCGCGCCGGCAAGCGCGACCCGCTCGACCCGCTGCTGTGGCGCGGCGCCCGCGAGGGCGAGCCGTCCTGGCCCGGCGGCGAGCTGGGCGCGGGCCGACCCGGCTGGCACATCGAGTGCACTGTCATCGCGTTGAACCTGCTCGGCGACCGGATCGACGTGCAGGGCGGCGGCAACGACCTGATCTTCCCGCACCACGAGTGCTCCGCCGCGCACGCCGAGCGGCTGACCGGCGAGGCCCCGTTCGCCGACCACTACGTCCACGCCGGCATGATCGGGCTGGACGGCGAGAAGATGTCGAAGTCCCAGGGCAACCTGGTCTTCGTGTCGCGGCTGCGGGCCGACAAGGTGGACCCGATGGCGGTCCGGCTGGCGCTGATGAGCGGGCACTACCGCAGCGACCGCTCCTGGACCGACGAGCTGCTCACCGAGGCGCAGGAGCGGCTGGGCCGCTGGCGGCGGGCCGCCGCCGCGCCGGCCGGGCCGTCGGGGGCGACGTTGCTGGCCGAGGTACGCGAGCGCCTGGCCGACGACCTGGACACTCCGGGCGCCCTGGCGGCGGCTGACCGCTGGGCCGAAGGAGCCCTGAACGGCGTCACCGACGACGAGACCGCCCCGGCTCTCTTCCGCGACACGGTAGACGCCCTCCTCGGCATCGCCCTCTAACCCACCCGCCAGCCCTCCCGCGCGCCCTCCCGCGCGCCGATCTTGCACTTGCGGCCCACATTCCGCCCCTTCCGTACGGGTTCGCAAGGGCCAAAAGTGCAAGATCGCGCCAACCCGGGGGCGGGTGAACGTGACGGGTGTGTCGAGGGCGGTTTGACACCCGTGGTGTTCCACTCAGGCGTGCCCGGCCCGCAGCCCTCGGCGATCTTGCAGTTGTGGCCCTCGGAATGTCCTGAATGCCCCACGAGTCCGGGCGGAAAAGTGCAAGATCGCCGAGGGCTGGGGTGCGGTGGGTCAGCCCAGGACCAGGCCGGGGTCGGGGTCCTGGTCGGGAGCGGGGGCGGGGATCTTGTACTCCTCCGTCAGCGTGGTCATCGGGCCGGGCCAGGTGGCCTGGGCGACCTCGATCGGCTTGTGCCGCTCGTCGTAGGCGACGTGCAACAGGTGCAGCACCGGGGTGTCCGGGCGGATCTGGAGGATCTCCGCCTCCTCCCGGCTGGGCTGGCGGGCGCTGATCGTGTCGGTGGCGGTGACGTACCGCCGGCCGGTGACCTCCTCGGCCTCCTGGTAGAGCGGCCGGCCGAACGCCTCGGCCCGCTCCAGTGACGTGCCCGCGGTGTCGGCGGGCAGGAACCACGACGCGCCGACCTCGACCGGGGAGTCGTCGGTGCGTACCAGGTGCCGCCGGCAGAGCAGTTCGGTGCCGTCGGTGACGCCGAACGCGTCGGCCACCTCCGCCGGGGCGGGGGAGCGGCCGACCGAGACGAGTTGCTGGCGGTACCGGGCGGCCAGGTCGGTGTGGTAGCCGCGGAAGCCGCCGTACCGGCCCCGGGACAGGCGGTTGAGGCGGCGCCGGGTGCCCCGGACGTACGTACCGGAGCCGGGTTTGGTGATCAGGACGCCCTCGACCCGCAGCTGGTCGACGGCGCGCTGCACGGTCTGCTTCGCGACGCCGAACATCTCGGCGATGGCCGGGATGGACGGCAGCCGCTCGCCCGGACCCCAGTCGCCGCGGCGCACCTGCGCCTTGAGCTGCGCGGCGATCTGCCGGTGCGGGAACTCGGCCGCGCCGGGGTTGATCTGCATGCCCGCCTCCTCGTGACAGCTAGGTTCCTAGGATGCCCTAGAGGGTGTGACGGCGCCACCCCGGACACGCAGAAACCGGGCCCCGACAAGGGAGCCCGGCTTCGACGAAAAGAGCTACCAGGAACCCGCGGTCGGCCCGGCGGAACCGCCGCGGCGACGCAGGTACTTCTCGAACTCCTGGGCGATCTCGTCCCCGGTCAACGGGGTGATGCCGGCGTCGCCGACTCGTTCCTCCAGCTCACGCACGTACTCGCCGAGTTCGGCGTCCTGCTCGGCGGCACTGCGCACCCGCTGCTCCCACTCGGCTGCCTCCTCGGCCAGGTCGGCCATCGGCACCGGCAGGTCGAGCACCTCCTCGACCCGGTGCAGCAGCGCGAGGGTGGCCTTCGGGCAGGGCGGGTTGTTCGCGTAGTGCGGCACGTGCACCCAGAACGACACCGCGTCGACCTCGGCCCGGGTGCAGGCGTCGTGCAGCACGCCGACGATGCCGGTCGGCCCGTCATACCGCGTGGGGGTGAGCTGGTAGCGCTTGGCCGCGTCGGCGTCCGACGCGCTGCCGCTGATCGGCAGCGGCCGGGTGTACGGCACGTCGGCCAGCAGCGCGCCGAGCAGTACCACCCGCTCGACCTCCAGGCTGTGGCAGATCTCCAGCACCTGCTCGCAGAACGTACGCCAGCGCATGCTCGGCTCGATGCCGCGGATCAGCACCACGTCCCGCTCGGTGCCCTCCGGGCTGGCCACCATGAACCGCGTGGTGGGCCACTCGACGCGCCGGGTCTCCCCGTCGGCCATGGTGATCGTCGGGCGGCTCACCTGGAAGTCGTAGAAGTCCTCCGGGTCCAGCTCGGTCACCTCCCGGGCCTGCCAGACCTGCTCCAGGTGTTCCACGGCGGCGGTGGAGGCGTCGGCGGCGTCGTTCCAGCCCTCGAAGGCCGCGATGGCGACCGGCGAGCGCAGTACCGGCAGCCCGTCGAACTCGGTCACGCCGTCACCTCACCCTGCTCGTCGGGCGCGGCGCCGCCCCGTCGCACGGTCGCACCCCTGTTGTCCTTCACGTCCGTCAGCCTACGTGCCGCCGCCGGGCCCGGCCCGTCGGCCGCGCCGGTCGCCGGGCCGGACCACCCGGGCGAACCGGAGGAATGGTGTACGGCGGCGCGGTGGGCAGAATGTGGGAAGGCCCGGTTCGGGTGACTCTGCCGCACTCGGGCGCACTAACCTGGGGCATGTGCCTATTTCGTTGCGTGACCTGCTGGCCGATCGGATCCTGATCGCGGACGGCGCGATGGGGACGATGCTCCAGGCCGCCGATCTCACCCTCGACGACTTCGACGGCCTCGAAGGCTGCAACGAGATCCTCAACGTGACCCGGCCGGACGTGGTCCGCGGCGTGCACGACGCCTATCTGGCGGCCGGCGCGGACTGCGTGGAGACCAACACGTTCGGCGCGAACCTGCCCAACCTCGCCGAGTACGGCATCCCCGGCCGCATCCGGGAGCTGTCCGAGGCGGGCGCGCGGATCGCGCGGGAGGCAGCCGACGCGTACGCGACGCCGGAGCACCCCCGGTTCGTGCTCGGCTCGATGGGCCCGGGCACCAAGCTGCCCACCCTCGGCCACGCGAGCTACGCCTCGCTGCGAGACGCGTACCAGGAGAACGCCGCCGGTCTGATCGCCGGCGGGGCGGACGCGTTGATCATCGAGACCTGCCAGGACCTGCTCCAGGTCAAGGCGGCGGTGGTCGGGTCGAAGCGGGCCCGCGCCGAGGCCGGCCGGGACGTGCCGATCATCTGCCAGGTGGCGGTGGAGACCACCGGCACCATGCTGCTGGGCAGCGAGATCGGCGCCGCGCTGACCGCGATCGAGCCGCTCGGCGTCGACCTGATCGGGCTGAACTGCTCCACCGGCCCGGCGGAGATGGGCGAGCACCTGCGCTACCTGGCGCAGCACTCGCGTATCCCGGTCTCGGTGATGCCGAACGCGGGCCTGCCGGTGCTGACCGCCGACGGGGCGTACTTCCCGCTCAGCCCGGACGAGCTGGCCGACGCGCTGGAGCAGTTCGTCACCGACTACGGCGTGGCCCTGATCGGCGGCTGCTGCGGCACCACCCCGGAGCACATCCGGGTGCTGGTCGAGCGACTCGGGGGACGGGCGCCGGCGGCGCGGGAGCCGAAGCCGGAGGCCGGCGTCTCCTCGATCTACCACCACGTGCCGTTCGCGCAGGACGCCAGCATCCTGATGGTGGGGGAGCGGACCAACGCCAACGGCTCGAAGGCGTTCCGCGAGTCCATGCTCGCCGGCGACTGGCAGGCCTGCGTGGAGGTCGCCCGCAGCCAGGCCCGGGACGGCTCGCACCTGCTGGACCTCTGCGTCGACTACGTGGGCCGCGACGGCACGCAGGACATGCGTGAGCTGGCCGGCCGGTTCGCCACCGCCTCGACGCTGCCGATCGTGCTGGATTCCACCGAGCCGGCCGTTATCGAGGCCGGGCTGGAAATGCTCGGCGGCCGGTGCGTGGTCAACTCGGTCAACTTCGAGGACGGCGACGGCCCCGACTCCCGCTACGCGCGGATCATGCCGGTGGTCAAGGAGCACGGCGCCGCCGTCGTGGCGCTGCTCATCGACGAGGAGGGCCAGGCCCGCACCCGCGAGTGGAAGGTACGGGTGGCCTGCCGGCTGATCGACGACCTGACCGGCCGGTGGGGCATGCGCCGGGAGGACATCCTCATCGACGCCCTGACGTTCCCGATCGCCACCGGGCAGGAGGAGACCCGCCGCGACGGCATCGAGACGATCGAGGCGATCCGGGAGATCGCCGCGCGCTACCCGGGCGTCAACTTCACCGCCGGCATCTCGAACGTGTCGTTCGGCCTGAACCCGGCGGCCCGGCAGGTGCTCAACTCGGTGTTCCTGCACGAGTGCGCCCAGGCCGGGCTGACCTCGGCGATCGTGCACGCCAGCAAGATCCTGCCGATGTCGCGGATCCCGGACGAGCAGCGCGAGGTGGCGCTCGACCTGGTGTACGACCGCCGTCGCGAGGGCTACGACCCGGTGCAGCGGTTCATCGAGGCCTTCGAGGGCGTGGACGCGGCGTCGGCGCGCGCCACCCGGGCCGAGGAACTGGCCGCGCTGCCGCTGGACGAGCGGCTCAAGCGGCGGATCATCGACGGTGAGCGCAACGGCCTGGAGGCCGACCTGGACACCGCGATGGCGCAGGGGCGTACGCCGCTGTCCATCATCAACGACCTGCTGCTGGACGGCATGAAGGTGGTCGGCGAGCTGTTCGGCTCCGGCCAGATGCAGTTGCCGTTCGTGCTCCAGTCCGCCGAGGTGATGAAGACCGCGGTGGCCTACCTGGAGCCGCACATGGAGAAGACCGACTCCGAAGACGGTGCCGGCAAGGGCAAGATTGTTCTGGCCACGGTCAAGGGCGACGTGCACGACATCGGCAAGAACCTGGTCGACATCATCCTGTCCAACAACGGCTACGACGTGGTCAACATCGGCATCAAGCAGCCGATCAACGCGATCCTCGACGCGGCCGAGGAGCACCGGGCCGACGCGATCGGCATGTCCGGCCTGCTGGTCAAGAGCACAGTCATCATGAAGGAGAACCTGGCCGAGATGGCCTCCCGGGGCGTGGCCGAGCGCTGGCCGGTGCTGCTCGGCGGCGCGGCGCTGACCCGCGCGTACGTCGAGGACGACCTGCGGTCGATCTACCCGGGTCAGGTGCACTACGCCCGCGACGCGTTCGAGGGGCTGTCCCTGATGGACCGGGTGATGGCGGCCAAGCGCGGCGGCGCGCCGGTGGTCGACCCGGAGCGGGAGGCGGCGCTGGCGGCCCGCCGGGAGCGCCGCGAGCGGCAGCGGGCGCAGGTGCGCGAGGCGCTGCCCGAACTGGACGACGCGTCGGTCCGCTCCGACGTGGCGGTGGACGTGGCGGTGCCGAAGCCACCGTTCTTCGGCACCCGCGTCGTCAAGGGCGTGCCGCTGGCCGACTACGCTGCACTGCTCGACGAGCGGGCCACGTTCCTGGGCCAGTGGGGACTGCGCGGCGCGCGCGGTGGCAAGGGACCGTCGTACGAGGAACTGGTCGAGACCGAGGGCCGGCCCCGGCTGCGGTACTGGCTGGACCGCCTGATCTCGGACCAGGTGCTGGAGGCGGCCGTGGTGTACGGCTACTTCCCGGCGTACTCCGAGGGCAACGACCTGGTGGTGCTGGACGAGAACGGGCACAGCGAGCGGGCCCGGTTCTCCTTCCCCCGGCAGCGGCAGGAGCGGCGGCTGTGCCTTGCCGACTTCTTCCGGCCCAAGGGCGACCAGCTCGACGTGGTGGCGTTGCAGCTGGTCACGGTGGGGCAGCCGATCAGCGAGTACACGGCGAAGATGTTCGCCGGCAACGAGTACCGCGACTACCTGGAGGTGCACGGCCTGTCCGTGCAGCTCACCGAGGCCCTGGCGGAGTACTGGCACCGGCGGATCCGGGCCGAGCTGGTGCTGCCCGGCGGCGGCACCGTGGCTGACGACGACCCGGCCGACCTGGCCGGTCTGCTGCGCACCGACTACCGGGGCTGCCGGTACGCGTTCGGCTACCCGGCCTGCCCGGACCTGGAGGATCGGGCGAAGATCGTGCAGTTGCTGGGCGCGGAGCGGATCGGGGTGCAGTTGTCGGAGGAGTTCCAGTTGGTGCCGGAGCAGGCCACCGACGCGATCGTGGTGCACCACCCGGAGGCGAACTACTTCAACGCCAAGTGACGCCGGATGCTGCCGACCTGTTCGAAGCGAACAGGCCGCCGCATCGGTTGGCCCGTGCTGTGGATCAGGGCTGGGACGCCACGGTGAGCTTTGCGATGTCTGGGGCATAGACGGTCATCCAGTGCGGATGCAGCCGGTAGTAGACCACGTCGTTGTCCCAGTCGAAGGTGTCGTCGCCGTAGAAGTCCTTCAGGTACGCGAGCACGTCCGGCCAGTCCCTGGCCTGGTCGCCGTTGCGGGGGTTGAGGATCTCCACCTTGCCGTGCGTGAAGACGCCGAGGTCCTCACCGCGCATGTGTGCGGCGCTGACGGCGGGCCGCGCCGCGAGGTGACGGCCGGTGAAGCCCTGCTGGCGAAGAAGAGCATGTTCGAAGTGGTCGACAAGGGGTCGAAGTTCGTGTGCGACACCAACCCCGACGAGCCACCGCCGCCGCGCTACAACAACTGGGTCAAGTACCGGCACAAGGCGACCGGGAGGTTCGTGTTCCACATCAACTTCCACGCCGTCGCCGGTATCGACAACAACGGCTGGCCGGAAGACCTTCCGCGTACCCGGTGCGCGGAGCAGCAGTTCGCGGAGGTCAAGGAGCTGGCCCGCGAGAAGAAGGCCGACGGGCAGGTCATCGTCAGCGGCGACCTCAACGTCGACTTCAGCGCCGACAAGGCCCGCGGGTACGAGAAGTTCCCGTGGAAGGTCTTCGAGGCCAACGAGCTGCCGAACCTCCGCTCCGTCTACAACCTCTACGGTGAGAAGGGGACCGGCACGCACGGGAACCGGCACATCGACTACATCTACTTCTGGAAGCGGATCGAGAGCTCCCAGGTCATGTGGATGACCGACTACCGCATCGTCGGGGACACCAACTCCGACCACAAGGGTGTCGTGGCGGACTTCTCCCTCGCACCCTGACCGACAGGAACGCGTCGGGCTCCGTCAACGAGCGGTTGGCGGAGCTCCGGCCTGTGAGGAGCACAACGCCGGCCGTCACGTGTCGTAGAGCCCGTCCCACGGCTCGTGGAACCCGAGGCGATCCGGATACAGCTCGACCCAGTCGACGTGGCTGCCGTCGCCCGCCCGGTCGCCGGACTCGTCGACCAGACCGAAGACGACGCCGTCGTGACGGGTCTGGAACAGTTGTACGGCGATGTCGCCGTACGACTTGCCGGGCAGGCTCGCGAGCAGCCCGTCGAGCGCCTCGCTCAGCGCGCCTCGATCCGGAACCCGGGTGATGGTCGAGTTCCGGTACGTCCCGTCGTGGTCGAAGAGGTGCACGTACGCGTGGTGGTCCCACGCCGAGGCGAGGAACAGCCCTCCGTCGTAGCGGCCGACCGTGTCCGTCCGGTGGTCGGGCTCGTGCGCGATGGGAATCAGCCGGGGTACGGGCACTCGATCAACGTAGCGTACGAGCGCGGGGCGCCCGCCGTGATGGCGGACGCCCCGAAGGTCGACGCGTCGGTCAGCCGGCAGCGGGCGTCGGGCGCCGACTGGCGGCGTCCGGCGTGTGGTCCACATCGACGTTCCCGACTTTTCGCATCGCACCCTGTAGATCGCATCATTTTGTGACGTGCCCACGACTGCCGGTCAGCCTGGCGGCCTGACCGGTGCCAGACTGAGGAATCGATCCCGACGGCGTGCGAGCGTCCCGGCGCGAGGAGTCCGAAGTGGTGAACTCCGCCCTTTCCGCTGTCGTCCACGCGGTCGGAGCCGGCCCGCCACCGTTGGCGGAGTCGGATCTCGACCCCGGCGCGATGTACTCCACCTTTGTCGTCCTGTCCGGCATGTACTACGCCCCCGTTCTCATGTCCGGGCTCGGGTTTCTCTGCGCTGCGGGCATCGGGCTCAGCCGCCGGATCGGTAGGGCTGCCGCGATCGTGGTCGTCCTGTTCTACGCGTTGTCGCTGCTCGGCAGTGCCTTCACGTGGCCCGAACTGGAGCACCAGGGAAAACCGAGCGAGACGCTGTGGCTGATCGTGATCGGTTGCGGCGGCTTCCTGGTCTTGCCCTGGCTCGTCGCGTTCGGCGGCACCAAGGTGGCCCTCCGCCGTTCCGCGACCACGGTCGAGTAGCCGTCAAGCTCCTCGCGGAGAGCTGACCCGCAGGCTTCGCGTCAGGGCGGGGATCATCACCGCCGCCGCGACCAGGTGCAGCCCGGCCAGGGCGATGACGGTCGGTGCAGCCGCCCCGACCAGGAACGGCGGCACCATCGACAGCGCGGTCAGCGCCACCGCCGTCCGCACGAACAGCCGCGCGGGGCGGGCGCTGAACCGCAGCAGTACGGCGGCGATGACGACGCCCACGAGCGAGAAGAACCCGGTCACCACGACGAACCCGCCCAACGGGATCGTCTCGCCGCCGTCGGGGATCTCGAAGTCCACGCCGGCGGCCCGGGCGAGCGCGGCCGCGAGCGTGGTGACCACCATCGCGGCGAGCGCGGCGACCAGGCCGGTGACGGCGAGCCGCCGGAAGCCGTGCGGGCGGCCCACTGTGACCTCGGTGTCGGTGCTGCTGATCATGTCGTTCCTCCGGGCTTCGAGGTGAGGAGTGAGGATCCGTACCGTCGCGGTGCGACGGCCGGGGTTGCGCAGCGCGCGTACGCCGGTGCCGCGCAGCCAGAAACCGGCGTCGCGGCCGAGGACCGGCCCGGGAGTGCCGTCGCGCAACTCCAGCTGCACCCGTCCGCGCGTGACCACGCCGTACGCGTGACGCCACCGGTCCGCGACCACCGGGACGCGCGCGCCGCCGGGCAGCGCGACCGTTCGCGCGGGCACTACGGCGTGGTGTCGGCCGGCAGGCGGTCCGGCAGCCCGAGTCGCGGGAACTGGTCGGCGTGGAATGTGAAGATCTCGGTGATCGCCCCGCCGGTGACGCGCAGGGCGTCGACTGTGAGCGGCAGGTACGCGCCCTCGCGCTCCTGCCAGAGGTAGAACGCGACGGCCGGCTGCCGGTTCACGGCCGTGGGAACGGCCCGCAGGCTGCCCAGGCTCTCGAAGCCGTCCGCGACCCAGTCGGCGACCACCGCCTCGCGGCCGATCTGCAGGCCCGGGGTGGGAGGCATCGAGCAGCGCACGTCGTCGCGCAGCATGGCGGCGAGGCCGTCGACGTCCTTGGCGATGCTGGCGTCGGTGAAGCGGCGTACCAGCTCGCGGGTCCGGGTGTCCGTCTCGTCGCCGGTCCAGTCCTGGCGCTGCGCGGGCAGGTGTTCCCGCATGCCCGCCCGGGCACGTTGCAACGCGCTGTTGACCGAGTTGACCGTGTCGCCGAGCAGTTCCGCGACGTCCTTGGCCGGCCAGCCGAGCACGTCCCGCAGGATCAGCACGGCGCGCGGACGCGGCGCCAGATGCTGGACCGCGACCAGGTACGCCAGCTCGATCGTCTCCCGCGCCACGGCGAGGGTCTCCGGCTCGTCCGCGCCGGCGGCGGGCAGCTCGTCGAGCAGCCGGTCGGGGTACGGCTGCAGCCACCGCACCTCACCGCCGGCGGCCGGCTCGGGACGGCACTTGGCGAGCAGGTCCAGGCAGGCGTTGGTGGCGATGCGGTACAGCCAGGCCCGGAACGTCGACCGTCCCTGGAAGGTGTCCCGCCGCCGCCAGGCCCGCAGGAAGGTCTCCTGGACGGTGTCCTCGGCGTCCTCGAACGATCCGAGCATCCGGTAGCAGTGCACGTGCAGTTCCCGCCGGTGGCGTTCCGCCATCCCGGTGAACGCCGGTTCGTCGACCGCGCCCAGGTCGCGTACGCCCGGGTCCGCCGGTCGCGTCTCCGCACTCATCACGTCATCCTCCCGCTTCGTCGTGGCCTGTCACAGGTGTGACGGGTACGGGCGCGGAAACTCATCACGAGCGCCGGCCGCCGCGGTCCCGAACGTGACCCGCGGGACTACCGTGAGCGCCGTGCTGATCTCGATCGACCGCGACTCCGTGTGCATGGGGGACGACGTCGACTCCCACCGCGTGACCCTCGACGTGCGCCCCGATCGCACGCTCGGGTCGCTCCTGGCGCAAGCCCTGCGCGAATACCGCCTGGCCTCGGTCGCAGGCGAGGTCTCCTGGATCGCCGAGGTGAGCTACGGCGGTTACCGGCGGGACGAGCACGGCGTCGTTCACCCACCGGTGAGCCACGCCCTCGCGCTCCTGCACGTGCCGTACCCGGAGGGTGAGACGACGGTCATCCCGTTGAGCAGCTACTTCCTCGCCATGCCGTTGCGGGAGATGGCGCAGCGGGCCGGCGGGGCCGAGGTGACCCTCGACTTCCAGTACCTCAGCGAGGGGATCCGGCTGCGTCCGGACGAGTTCGTCGCCCGGTACAAGTGACGGCGGGACCGTCAGCCCGTCCGCGGGGCGTACATGATGACGGCGACGCCGACCAGGCAGATGGCCGCGCCGACGAGGTCGTAGCGGTCGGGCCGGAACTTGTCGACGACCATGCCCCAGGCGAGCGACCCGGCGACGAAGACGCCGCCGTAGGCGGCGAGGATGCGGCCGAAGTTCGGGTCCGGCTGGAACGTGGCCACGAACCCGTAGGCGCCGAGCGCGATCACCCCGGCGGCGATCCACAGCAGTCCGCGGTTCTCCCGCCACCCCTGCCACACCAGCCAGGCGCCGCCGATCTCGGCGAGCGCGGCGAGCAGGAACAGCAGGACGGACCGTACGACAGTCATGCGTCAGACCGTAGCGACACCGAGTCCCGTCCCGGCCGGGCGGCCCGGCCGGCGGGCGCGGCCTCGGCGAAGGGCAGGGGGCAGCACGCGCTGTCGGCGCACTCGACCGGGTCGTCGCAGCCGGCCGAGATCGCGGCACGGAGCGTGTCGCGGACGAGGGTGAGGTCCGCCAGCCGCCGCTCCACCTCGGCGAGCTTCCGCCGGGCGTGCTCCTGCAGGCCCACGCCCCGGCCGCGTCGCCCGGCCCGCAGCATGCCGGCGACCTCGTCGAGCGTGAAGCCGAGACGTTGCGCGGCCTTCACCACCCGCAGCAGGGTGACCGTCTCGGCCGGGTAGAGCCGATGCCCGCCCGGCGACCGCCGGGGCGCGGCCAGCAGCCCGCGCCGTTCGTAGTAGCGCAGCGTCTGCACGTTGACCCCGGCCGCGTCGGCGACCTGGCCGCTGCGCAGCTCCGGCTCACCCATCACCGGCCCCGCGCGGCAGTGGCCCGCAGGGCCAGGGCATCGAGTACGGCGACACTGGCGCCCGGAACCCGGATGTCCAGGCTCAGCGTGTCGCCGGCCGGGCGGGCGAGCTCGAACGCGAAGAAGGAACAGCAGGCCGACTCGCGGGCGATCAGGTCCCGGGCCACCGGTTCGGCGCGGCCGTCGAGGTGCAGCCGCAGATGCCCGGCGGACAGCCGGTCGACGCCGCGCAGCGCGTCGCGGAACAGCGCGTCGAACTCGGCCAGCCGCAGCGGCCGCTCGGCCGTCGGCAGCGTGCACGCGTCGGGCACCCAGGAGTCGTCGGTCACGTCTCGACGGTAAGCCCGTACCCCGGTACCGGATGCAAGCCCGGCACCGGGACGAAGCACACGCGGTATGGTCGCGGCATGCGGACGCCTGGATGCCGCTGATGAGCCTGCCGCTGATCCCCGCCGCGCCCGCCGGCCCGGCGCCGGACCGCCGCGCGCTGCTCACCCGCCGGGTACGGCTGCTGGTCGCCGCGACGATCACCTACAACGTGATCGAGGCGGTGGTGGCGCTCGGCGCCGGTGCCGTCGCGTCTTCGACCGCCCTGATCGGTTTCGGTCTCGACTCGGTCATCGAGGTGGCTTCCGCGGCAGCCGTGGCGTGGCAGTTCGCCGGTCCGGACCCGCAGGCCCGGGAGCGGGTCGCGCTGCGCGTCATCGCGGTGTCGTTCTTCGCGCTCTCCGCGTACGTCACGGTCGAGGCGGCCCGGGCGCTGCTCGGGGGCGCCGAGGCCGCGCATTCGTCGGTCGGGCTGGTGCTCGCCGGGCTCTCCGTGATCGTGATGCCGGTGCTGTCGGCCGCGCAGCGGCGCGCCGGCCGTGAACTCGGCTCCCGGTCGGCGGTGGCCGACTCGAAGCAGACGTTGCTGTGCACGTACCTCTCGGTGGTTCTGCTCGTCGGGCTGGCCCTCAACGGCCTGTTCGGATGGTCCTGGGCCGACCCGGTCGCGGCGCTGGTGATCGCCGTGGTCGCGGTCCGTGAGGGCCGCGACGCCTGGCGCGGCGACGCCTGCTGCGCCACCTGCGGCCCGGGCGGCGGGCGCGACGCGCGGACGTGATCACCGGCCGCGACCTGCGGCGACGTCGGGAATACGGGTGTGCTCGACGGCTCGGAGGGCTACCGTCACCGGAGTACGGGCCGGCGTGGGTCAGGCGCGCCGCGTCCACGCCCGCGCCGTCGGAGTTGACGTGGCGGAAACGCCCGCGGACGAGCATGGGTACGACGAAAGGGGCGGACATGACCGACGAGGTGACGTCGCAGGTCCCGCCGGAACCGGCTCCCGTGCTGACCACCACGCCCGCCGGCACGGGGCCGGTCGGACCGCCGAGCAGCCTGGACCTGTGGGCGCGCGCCCAGGTGCTGCACCGCTGCTTCGGCGACGACGACGGCGAGCCGCACATCATGCGCGGCCTGGACTGACCGGCGCCGGTCCGCTTCCCGCTCGTGCCGACGAGGGCTCCCCTTGGCGTCGCCAGTGGAGGTCCCTGCTCGCCGTGGCCCGGTGAACGTTTCCCGGCGGCGGTACGTGAGAGCAGGTGAGTATCACCCGCGCCTGCCGGGGTACTGGTGCGGCACGGGTGCGACAGCCGGGAGGTCATGGTGGGGGACAGGGCGGGACGTCAGGGGCGCGGGCCGATCGCCGGACTGGTGGTGGCCGCGCTGGTGGCGGCCGGGTGCATGGCCGGCGGCTACGACCAGGGCGAGCCGCAGCAGCCCGCACCACAGCGCAGTGGGCAGCCCGAGTCGCAGACCACCCGGGCGGACGGCACCACCAGCGTGGCCGAGTTCAAGCAGGACTTCCAGGACGCGGTCCGGTCGGCGGAACGCTACTGGGCGGAGCAGTTCCGCGCCTCCGGTCAGCGGTTCACGCCGATCCGGCGGGTGGTGCCGTACACCCGGGAGGGCGAGGTGGCTTGCGGCGGGCAGGGGCTGCCGCGCAACAACGCGGTGTACTGCTCGGCCGGTGACTTCATCGCCTACGACGTGAACTGGTCGGTGGCGGCGTTCCGGCAGGTCGGCGACGCGTTCCTGTTCTACCTGCTCGGCCACGAGTACGCCCACGGCATGCAGGTGCGGCTGGGCATCCGCTACAACTTCACCATCCAGCAGGAACTGCAGGCCGACTGCATGGCCGGTGCGTACCTCGGGGACAGCGTGCGGTCCGGGGCTCTGCAGCTGGAGGACGGTGACCTGGAGGAGTTCCGGGAAGGGCTGCTGGCGGTCGGCGACGACCCGGACCAGCCGTGGTTCGCCGAGGGCTCGCACGGCACCGCCGAGCAGCGCAGCGACTCGTTCTTCCGCGGGTACGAGAAGTCGCTCGGCGCCTGCGGCCTCGGGTGATGCCGCGAGTCACCCCGGTCGGGGACGGTGACGGGCGCACCGGGCGCGGCTGGCAGGATCGGCGGGGTACGCGTACCGAAGGAGGCCCCCGCTGAGCAGCCCACACCCCGCCGCCGTGCTCTTCGACATGGACGGCACCCTGGTCGACAGCGAGAAACTGTGGGACGTCGCGTTGCAGGAGCTGGCCGCCGAGTACGGCGGTGTCCTGTCCGACTCCGCCCGCCGCGCCATCGTCGGCACCGGCATGGCCGACGCGATGGCGATCGTGCACGACGACCTGGGCCAGCCGGAGCGGGACGTACAGGCCAGCGCCGACTGGATCAGCGCCCGGATCCTGGAGTTGTTCCGCACCGGGCTGCAGTGGCGTCCCGGCGCGCTGGCGCTGCTGCACGCGGTACGGGACGCCGGCATCCCCACCGCGCTGGTCACCTCCAGCGGCCGGGCCCTGGTCGAGGTGGCCCTGGACACGCTGGGCCGGGACAGCTTCGACGCGGTGGTCTGCGGCGACGAGGTGGACGCCGCCAAGCCGCACCCGGAGCCGTACCTGACCGCCGCGCGTCTGCTGGGCGTGCCGGTCGAGCGGTGCGTGGCGATCGAGGACTCACCGACCGGTGTGGCGAGCGCGCTGGCCGCCGGGGCGGCGGTGCTGGCCGTACCGGCCGAGGTGCCGCTGGCACCCGCCGACGGCGTACACCAGCTGGAGAGCCTCACCGGAGCGGACCTGGAGCTGCTCGCGGCCCTGCTCAACCGTTAAGAAGGGCCCCTTCCTATGCGCGAGGCGTTAAGAAGGGGCCCTTCCTTTCACGTCAGTCGTGGGCGATGGCGCCCAGGACGTTGATCCGCGCGGCCCGGATCGCCGGCAGCACCGCGGCGACCACACCGATGATCGCGGCCAGGAGCAGGAACGTCACCATCTGACCCCAGGGCAGGACCAGGTCGGTGATGCCCTCGTCCTTGAGCGCCTCGACCACCGCCGCGCCGAGACCGGTGCCGACCACCACGCCGAGCAGCGCGCCGAAGATGGAGATCACCACCGCCTCGACCGTGATCATGCGCATGGTCTGGGCGCGGCGCAGGCCGATCGCCCGCAGCAGGCCCAGCTCCCGGGTGCGTTCCAGCACCGACAGCGCGAGCGTGTTGATGATGCCCAGCACCGCGATCACGATGGCCAGCGCCAGCAGGATCTGGATCATCTGGAGCAGCGAGTCCAGCTGACCGGTCTGCTGCTCGATGAACGCGGCCCGGTCGGCCACCGACACCTCGGGACTGTCCGCCAGCAGCCGCTCGACCTGCGGCTGCACGGCGTCCACCGACGTGCCGGGGGCGAGCTGGAGGAAGCCCTGGATCGGCTGCGGGATGCTGAAGTCCGCCGTGGCCTGCGGCGGCAGCGTCACCGGGTTGGTCAACTGCGAGCTGGAGTAGATGCCGCTGACCGTGTAGGTGCGGGCCTCACCACGGGACAGCTGCACCGGCACCGACGAACCGACGGCGAGGTTGCGTGCCTTGGCGGTGTCCGAGCTGACCAGCATCTGGTCCGGCGCCAGCCGGCTGATGTCACCGGCTGTCGCCTTCGCCCCGAAGATCTGCTGGAGCGCGGCCACGTTGCTCGACGCGGCCACCCAGGTCCGCTCGCCGCCGACCACGGCCATGTCGCCGTACTCGCCGCTGACCATCCGCACACCCGGGATCGCGGCGGCCTTCTCCAGCACCGCCGGGTCGAAGCTCGCCGGGCGCGGCCCGGTCGTGGACCCGGAGATCACCAGCTCGGCCTTGACGGTGTCCTCCGCCAGCTTGCCGATGCTGCCCTTGGCCGAGTCCAGGATCACCGTCACGCCGGTGACCAGGGCGATGCCCACCATTAGCGCGGCCGCGGTGATCGCGGTGCGGCGTGGGTTGCGGCCCGAGTTGAGCCGGCCCAACTTGTCCGGCACGGACCAGGAGAACATCGCGCCCAGCAGCGAGACCACCGGCCGGCTGATCACCGGCGTCAGCAGCGCCACCCCGATGAACGCGAACAGCACGCCGCCGAGGATGGTCGCCAGGGTGCTGTCGCCGGCGTGCCCGCCCAGGCCGAGGAACAGCAGCACCGCGCCGATGCCGGTCACCACCGCGCCGCCGATGGTGACCTTGGTGAGCGGCCGATCCGGCGTGGCGACGTCCTGCATCGCGGCGATCGGCGGGATGCGCGAGGCGCGCAGCGCCGGCAGCAGCGCGGCGATCACCGTGATCAGCATGCCGACCGCGAACGCGCCGATCACCGCCGAGGCCGGCACGCCCAGCCCGGCCAGGGTCAGACCCCCGGCGAGCTGACCGAACAGGTACGCCAGCAGCGCGCCCACACCGATGCCGGCGGCGAGCCCCAGCACCGAGGCGATCAGGCCGACAGCGAGCGCCTCCAGCACCACCGACCCGATGACCTGCTTGCCGCTGGCCCCGATGGCCCGCATCAGGGCCAGCTCACGGGTGCGCTGGGCCACGATGATCGAGAACGTGTTGAGGATCAGGAACGTGCCGACCAGCAGCGCCACCGCGGCGAACCCGAGGAGGATCTTGTTGAAGAACGACAGCCCCTCCTTGAGGCCGGCCGAGGCGTCGGCAGCGAGCTGCTCACCGGTCTTGACCTGGTAGTCGGCGCCCACCGCGCGGGCCACCTCGTCACGCAGCGCCTCCGGCGTGGTGCCGCCGGCCGCCTGGACGCTGACGTTGCTGAACACGTCCGGTTCGCCCAGCATCAGCTGCTGCGCCACCGGAGTGGTGAAGTAGATCTCGTTGGCGCCACCGATCGAGTCCCGGCCACCGCTGTAGCCGAACACGCCGACGAGCGTGAACTCCTTCTTCGGGGCCAGGGTCAGCACGCCGACCCGGTCGCCGACCTTGACCTTGCCCGCCTCGGCCAGCGCGGCGTTGATCACGATCTCGTCGTCGGCCTGCGGCGCGCGGCCCTCGCGGATCTCCACCAGGTCGCTCTCACCGAGCCAGTTCTGGCCCAGCTGCGGCGGGCCGAACGAGGTGACCACCTTGCCGTTGCTGCCGATCATGCGGGCGCCCTCGGCGGCCACCACACCCTTGGCGTCGGCGACGCCCGGCACCGCCTTGACCCGGTCGAGCACCGACGCCGGCATCGGGGTGCTCACCGGCATGCCCTCGGCCGTGGAGACGTCGATCTTCGGCTTCGCCTCGACGCTGACGTCGACCTCGGCGTACGCGTCGGCGAAGACCGCGTCGAAGGACCGCCCGAGCGTGTCGGTGAGCACGAACGCGCCGGAGACGAACATGACGCCGAGCACCACCGCCAGGCCGGACAGCAGCAGGCGCAGCTTGCGCGCCAGCAGGCTCTTGAGCGTTGCCCGCAGCATCAGTTGCCCACCTCGACCGGGGCGTCCAGCTTCTTCATCGTGTCCAGCACCGTCTCGGCGGTCGGCTCGATCAGCTCCGAGACGATCTGCCCGTCGGCGAGGAACACCACCCGGTCGGCGTACGCGGCGGCGGTCGGGTCGTGCGTGACCATCACGATGGTCTGGCCGTGCTCGCGGACCGAGTTGCGCAGGAACTTGAGCACCTCGGCGCCGGAGCGGGAGTCCAGGTTGCCGGTCGGCTCGTCCGCGAAGATCACCTCGGGGCGGGCGACGAGCGCCCGGGCGCACGCCACGCGCTGCTGCTGGCCGCCGGAGAGCTGCGCCGGGCGGTGCCCGAGCCGCTCCCGCAGGCCGACGGTGTCGATCACCGTGTCGTACCAGGCCGGGTCGGGCTTGCGCCCCGCGATGGACAGGGGGAGCAGGATGTTCTCCTGTGCGGTGAGCGTGGGCAGCAGGTTGAACTGCTGGAAGATGAAGCCCACCTTGTCGCGGCGCAGCTTCGTCAGGCCGGAGTCGTTGAGCCCGGTCACTGTGGTGTCGCCGATCTTGACCGTGCCCTTGGTCACCGTGTCCAGACCGGCGAGGCAGTGCATCAGCGTGGACTTGCCCGAGCCGGACGGCCCCATGATCGCGGTGAACCGGCCGCGTTCGAACTCGGCGCTCACCCCCCGCAGCGCGACGACCTGAGCCTCGCCGCTGCCGTACACCTTCCACACGTCGTTCGCCCGGGCCGCGGCCTGCTGTCGGCCTACCGTCGCGGTCACGTCATCTACCTCTTCCGTCTGTCGTTCTCATGCCGCACCGCCCCCGCTGGTCGGTGCGGCGGATTCCATCCTCGGGGTTGCGCGTCGGAAAGCCCTCCGACCTGGGGTGGAATCCAGCCGATCTTCCGGTGAGGGTCGACCCCCATCCGGGCTCAGGGTGACCCCTGACCGGCGGGCGACGCCCACGTCACCGCATCACCCGGCGTGATGGTCAACAATTCAGCCCCACCGCTGGTCACGGTAGGTGACCCGCGCAATCTCAGCCGCCGGGACGGACCAGGCCCGTCTCGTACGCGAGCACGACCGCCTGCACCCGGTCGCGCAACCGTAGCTTCGTGAGCATGTGCCCGACATGGGTTTTCACGGTGGTCTCGCTGACCGACAGCGCCCGGGCGATCTCCGCGTTGGACAGTCCGCGCGCCATGTGGGTGAGCACCTCGCGCTCCCGGTCGGTCAGCGGCTCCAACGCCCGCGCGGGCGCGGTGGCCGGGTCCGGCAGCACCTGGGCGAATCGGTCCAGCAGCCGGCGCAGGACGCGCGGGGACATGACCGCGCCTCCGGCGGCCACCGTGCGGATCGCGGCGACGAGGTCCTCGGCCGGCACGTCCTTGGTGAGGAAGCCGCTCGCCCCGGCGCGCAGCGCCCCGACGACGTGTTCCTCCTGCGCGAACGTGGTGAGCACGAGCACGCGTACCGGCAGCCGGGCCGACACGATCGCCCGGGTGGCGGCCACCCCGTCCAGGCGCGGCATCCGGATGTCCATCAGCACCACGTCGGGCAGCAGCCGGCGGGACAGCTCCACCGCCTCCGCGCCGTCGCCGGCCTCACCCACCACGTCGAGGTCGTCCTCCGCGCCGAGCACCATCCGGAATCCGGTACGCAGCAGCGGCTGGTCGTCGGCGAGCAGGACCCGCACCGGCCGGGACACGGCGCCCTCGGTCATGCGTCCCCCTCGTCGTCCGGGCGGCGGTCCGGCCGGGCACCGGCACGCCGCGCCCACCCGGCACGGGACCGGCCGGCCGCACCCACGGTAGAGGGCAGCGGCCGCCCGCACCCCGATCAGGTCACTCCGTTCCCGCAGGATGGCCGCACCCCGCCTCGCCCTCGCCCCGCCCCGGTTGCCTCATCGCCCGGTGATCATGAAGTTGGCCGGCGGGAAAGCGCTTCCCGAGACAGTCAACTTCATGATCAACGCATCCGGGGTGCGTTGCTCGGGGTCAGGGGCGGGTGGGGGTTACTCGTCGGCGCCGGGAGGAGCCGGGCGGGAGCGGGCGTCCACGAGCGGGTCGGGCGCGGCGGCGGACGTCGGGAACGGCGGCGGCGTCCCGCCGTAGCTCGGGCACAGCGCCTGGTGGTTGCACCAGTCGCACAGGCGGCTCGGCCGGGGACGGAAATCCTGCCGGACGGTGGCCTGCTCGATCGCCCGCCACAGCGCCACCACAGTGCGCTCGAAGCGCACCAGCTCGTCGGCGTCCGGCGCGTAGTCGCAGACCTCGGCGTCCTTGAGGTAGAGCAGACGCAGCACGCGCGGCACCACGCCCCGGGTGCGCCACAGCACCAGGGCGTAGAACTTGAGCTGGAACAGTGCCCGCGCCTCGAACGCCTCGCGCGGCGCCCCGCCGGTCTTGTAGTCGACCACCCGCAGCGCGCCGTCCGGCGCGACGTCGAGCCGGTCGAGGTAGCCCCGGATGAGCAGCTCGTCGTCCACCACCGCGGAGATCAGCGCCTCGCGCTCGGCCGGCTCCAGCCGGCGCGGATCCTCCACCGCGAAGTAGCCGTCCAGCAGCGCCGTCGCCGACCGGAGGAACTCCTGCGGTCCGACGGCGTCGCCGTCGGCGAACAGCGTGGCCAGCTCCGGCTCCTCGGTGACCAGCCGGTCCCACTGCGGGGCGACCAGGTCACCGGCCGACTCCGGGGTGCGCGCGGCCGCCGGCAGGTCGAACAGCCGCTCCAGCACGGCGTGCACGAGCGTGCCCCGGGCCTGCTCGACGGTCGGCCGCTCGGGCAGCCGGTCGATGCTGCGGAACCGGTAGAGCAGCGGGCAGGTCTTGAAGTCGGCCGCCCGCGACGGCGACAACGAGGCCCGCACGGTGACCGGCGCCGGTGCCGCCGCCTGGTCGCCGTGACTGTCGATCATCGGTTCCGCCGTCATGTCCGGAAGGTTAGGGCACGCGTGTGACAGGGCCGTCGCCGCCGCACCGGAGCATGATCGGGATCGCGGCGCCCTGAGGCCGTCCACGGCTGCGGGGCTCGCCGAAGCTCAGCTCACGTAGCATCGGGCCGGTGCAGCAGCGGAGCCGAGGACCCCGCCGGCCGGGGCTCAGCCTCGGCCGGGTCCTCGGGGTGCCGCTGCGCGCCGACGCCTCGATGCTGCTGCTCACCGTCGTGGTCACCGTGCTGTACGCGGCGCTGGCCCGCCGCCAGCTCGACCTCGGCCCGCTCGGCGGCTACCTGGTCGGCCTCGGCTTCGTGGTCTCGCTGCTCGGCTCCGTGCTGCTGCACGAGCTGGGGCACGCGCTGACCGCCCGCCGGTACGGCATCGGTGTGCGGGGGATCACGCTGGAACTGCTCGGCGGATACACCGAGATGGACCGCGACGCCCCCAGCCCTCGCGTCGAGCTGCTGATCTCCCTGGCCGGCCCGGCCGTCTCCGCCGTGCTCGGCGCCGGTGCGGTCGCCGCCACCCTCGCCCTGCCCGCCGGCACGCTCGGCCACCAGCTCGCCTTCCAGCTCGCGGTCAGCAACGTGGTGGTGGCGATCTTCAACAGCCTGCCCGGCCTGCCGCTGGACGGCGGCCGGGCGCTGCGCGCCGCGGTGTGGGCGCTCACCCGCGACCGGCACCGCGGCACCGAGGTGGCCGGCTGGGTGGGCCGGGCGGTCGCGCTGGGCACGCTGGCGCTTGTCGTGGCGCTCACCATGCGCCGGGCGCTCGCCCCGCTCGCACTGCCGCTGCTGCTGCTCGTCGCGCTGACGCTGTGGCGCGGCGCCGGCCAGTCGATCCGGATGGCCCGCATCGGCCGCCGGCTGCACCTGGTCGACCTGGCCCGGCTGGCCCGCGCGGTGCTGCCGGTGCCGGCCGGCACACCGCTGGCCGAGGCCCAGCGCCGCCGCGACGAGTCGGGCACCCCCGAGGCGGCGCTCGGCGTGGTCGACTCGGCCGGCCGTACCGTCGCAGTGGTCGACCCGGCCCGCGTCGCCGCCGTACCCCCGGAACGCAGGCCGTGGGTCGCGGTGGACGAGGTGGCCCGCGACCTGTCCGCCGTGCCGGCCCTGCCGGTCGGCGCGGACGGCGAGCGCGTGCTGGAGACGGTGCGCACCCACCCGGGCGCGCAGTACGTCGTGACGGCAGGCGAAGATGTGGTCGGCGTGCTGCACATCGCGGATCTCGCCCAGCTCCTGGAACCCGAACGGAAGACGAACACGTGACCGCAGAGATCTCCACCGTCCCGGCGTTGCCCCCGGTCCATCGCGGGCCGTTCCGGCCGGGCGACCGGGTCCAGCTGACCGACCCGAAGGGCCGGATGCACACAGTGACGCTGGAGCCGGGCAAGGAGTTCCACACCCACCGCGGGATCCTCAAGCACGACACCCTGATCGGCCTGCCCGACGGCAGCGTGGTCACCACCGCCGGCGGCGGCACCGCGTTCCTGGCGCTGCGTCCGCTGCTGTCGGACTACGTGCTGTCCATGCCGCGCGGCGCCCAGGTGATCTACCCGAAGGACTCGGCGCAGATCGTCGCCATGGGCGACATCTTCCCCGGTGCCAAGGTGCTGGAGGCCGGCGCCGGGTCCGGCGCGCTGTCCTGCTCGCTGCTGCGGGCCGTCGGCACCGAGGGCGAGCTGCACTCGTTCGAGCTGCGCGACGACTTCGCCCAGATCGCCCGCCGCAACGTCGAGGCGTTCTTCAACGGCCCGCACCCGGCCTGGAACCTGCACGTCGGCGACGTCGCCGACTGCGCCGAGACCGGATTCGACCGGATCATCCTCGACATGCTCACCCCCTGGGAGATGCTCGACATGGTCGAGCGGGCGCTCGTGCCCGGCGGCGTGCTGATCGGCTACGTGGCCACCACCCCGCAGCTGTCCGAGCTGGTCGAGGCACTGCGCGAGCGCGGCGGCTGGACCGAGCCGCGCGCCTGGGAGTCGCTGGTGCGCGACTGGCACGCCGAAGGGCTCGCGGTCCGCCCGGACCACCGGATGATCGCCCACACCGCGTTCCTGGTCTCCGCGCGCAAGCTCGCCCCCGGCGTCACCGCGCCGCCGCGCCGGCGCAAGCCCAGCAAGGGCGCCGAGGCGTACGCGCAGCGCCGCGACGCCCTGCGCGCCGCCGCCGCGGCCCGCGCGGCGGAGGAGCCGGAGCAGTCCTGACCCCCGCCGCGCACTCGCGCGCGCACGGGCGGATCATGTGTGCCGGTGGGGACGACACCTGAGCGGGTGGAGACGGTGGCATGAGCGAGCGGATCGGGGCGCGCGTCGGGCGGCGCGCCCGTGCCGGTGACCGAAACCGATGGCGGCGCCGCGGCGCCGTTCGGCGGGAGGCGGCGTGAGCAATCCCGGCTACGGCAACGGCGACCTGCCCGCCGTCTTCCCGGACTGGTCGCCCTACACCGACCTGGAGTCGGCCGCCCGGGCGTACCTGCGCGACCCGGACATCGCGCTGGAGGCGCTCGACGGCGTGCTGCGCGGCGCGTCGGTGCTCGGCTTCACGCTGGAGCGCTTCGTCAACGAGGTGAACGGGGTGTGGCAGGAGGTCGTCGTCTGCGACGGCAGCCGGCTGGTGCTCTGGCACGGCGAGGACGTGCCGCCGGGGGAGGGGCCGCCCGGCGCGATGACCTCGTCGCTGCGGGTGGTGCCGCTGTCCACCGTCACCGAGGTCGGCTGCCGGCGGCGGCTCATGCGCGCCGACAACGGCACCGTGCGCGTCGACAGCATCGACGTGTACCTGCTGCTCAGCTCGCTGGACGAGGCGCCGCCCAGCGACGAGGCGGTCGGCGCGCCAAGGCACGACGCGCTGCGCTTCGGCAAGACCCTCGACGACGGCGGGGCGGGGCAGATCGCCCGGCTGGAGGAGTTCGCCCGGCTGGTCGCCTCGGTCGTCGGCCGGCCCCTGCTCTGACCGGCGCTGCTCTGACCGGCGCTGCTCTGCGGCGGACGCGCGACGGGCCGGGGACGTGTGTCCCCGGCCCGTCGTGTCCGTCTCCGCTCAGTCCTCGGCCTCCGGGCCGGCCACCTCGACGCCGTCGCTGCCGCGCACCACGTGGATGCACTCGCCCGGGCACTCCTTCGCCGAGTCGATCACCTCGAGGCGCAGGTGCTCCGGCACGTCCACCCGGGCGCCGGGGGCCTGCCGCAGCTCGCCGTCCGGGCCCTTGACGTACGCCAGGCCGTCGACGTCGAACTCGAAGACCTCCGGCGCGTACTGCACGCAGAGCCCGTCACCGGTGCAGAGATCCTGATCCACCCAGACCTGCAACTGGTCGGTCGCGACGTCGGTCACGAAGCACCCCCCATGTTCTCCCGTCCCACACTCCGACGGTACCCGAACGCCCGTACCCGCCCCGCGACCAGCCCTTCGCGATCAAGCTTCGGTGACGAGCGCGTTGCTGTGGACCGAATCGGGCTCATAGCGGCTAGTGTTAGGTCAGAACGTTCAAGCCCCCCGGGGAGGTGGGACGTGGCACGCAGCGACGACGCGGACTCGCGCGCCGCACGGTGGGAAAAGGAAGCCCACGATCTCTCCACGCAGGTCGCGTTCCTGCAAGAGGAACTCGCTCTGGTGCGGCGCAAGTTGACCGAAAGCCCCCGACACGTCCGGCAGCTCGAAGAGCGGCTGGCGGCCACCCAGGCCCAGTTGGCGCGGCTGACCGAGAACAACGAACGGCTCGTGAGCACCCTCAAGGAGGCTCGCGCGCAGATCGTGACGCTCAAGGAGGAGATCGACCGGCTCGCCCAGCCACCGAGTGGCTACGGCGTCTTCCTGGCCAAGCACGACGACGGCACGGTGGACGTGTTCACCGGCGGGCGCAAGCTCCGGGTGGCCGTCTCGCCCTCGCTGGAGGTCGACGAGCTGCGCCGTGGCCAGGAGGTCCTGCTCAACGACGCGCTCAACATCGTCGACGCGTTCGGCTACGAGCGGGTCGGCGAGGTGGTGATGCTCAAGGAGATCCTGGCGGGCCCCGACGGCGCTCCGGGTGACCGGGCGCTCGTGGTCTCGCACTCCGACGAGGAGCGGATCGTGCACCTCGCCGAGACCCTGATCGGCAGCGCGATCCGGGCCGGCGACTCGCTCATGATCGAGCCCCGCTCGGCGTACGCGTACGAGCGGATCCCGAAGAGCGAGGTCGAGGAACTGGTCCTGGAGGAGGTGCCCGACGTCAACTACGAGGACATCGGTGGCCTCCAGGCGCAGATCGAGCAGATCCGCGACGCGGTGGAGCTGCCGTTCCTGCACTCCGACCTGTTCCGCGAGCACCAGCTCCGGCCGCCGAAGGGCATCCTGCTCTACGGCCCGCCCGGCTGCGGCAAGACGCTGATCGCCAAGGCGGTGGCGAACTCGCTGGCCAAGAAGATCGCCGAGCGGGAGGGCAAGGAGCGGCACACCAGCTTCTTCCTCAACATCAAGGGCCCCGAGCTGCTGAACAAGTACGTCGGCGAGACCGAGCGGCACATCCGGCTGATCTTCCAGCGGGCGCGGGAGAAGGCCGGCGAGGGCACGCCGGTGATCGTGTTCTTCGACGAGATGGACTCGGTGTTCCGCACCCGTGGCTCCGGCGTCTCCTCCGACGTGGAGAACACCATCGTCCCGCAGCTGCTCAGCGAGATCGACGGCGTCGAGGGCCTGGAGAACGTCATCGTCATCGGCGCCTCCAACCGGGAAGACATGATCGACCCGGCGATCCTGCGCCCCGGCCGGCTCGACGTGAAGATCAAGATCGAGCGGCCGGACGCCGAGGCGGCGAAGGACATCTTCTCCAAGTACATCCTCGCCGGCCTGCCGCTGCACGCCGACGACCTGGCCGAACACGGCGGCGACGCCCAGGCCACAGTCGCGGCGATGATCGACGCGGTGGTCCTGCGGATGTACTCCGAGACCGAGGAGAACCGCTTCCTCGAGGTCACCTACGCCAACGGCGACAAGGAAGTCCTCTACTTCAAGGACTTCAACTCCGGCGCGATGATCCAGAACATCGTCGACCGGGGCAAGAAGATGGCCATCAAGGAGTTCCTCACCTCCGGCCGCAAGGGGCTGCGGCTGCAGCACCTGCTCGACGCCTGCGTCGACGAGTTCCGCGAGAACGAGGACCTGCCCAACACCACCAATCCCGACGACTGGGCCCGCATCTCCGGCAAGAAGGGCGAGCGGATCGTCTACATCCGCACGCTCGTCTCCGGCGGCAAGGGCGCCGAGGCCGGACGGTCCATCGAGACCGCCAGCAACACCGGCCAATACCTGTAGTCCGACCGCTCGACGAAGGCCCGTGGCGTACGCGCCGCGGGCCTTCGCGCGTACCCGGGTGGGCCGCCACACCGGACCGGCGCTGCCGCCACGCCCCCTCGGCGCGTCACGCCGACTACGCTCGACGTGACGGGGACCGGGACGGCGAGCGGAGCGGGCAGGTCGATGAGCGTTAGACGGATCATGGGCACCGAGGTCGAGTACGGCATCTCCGTGCCCGGTCAGGCCGGAGCCAACCCGATGGTCACCTCCTCCCAGGTGGTGAACGCCTACGGGGCGCGGCCGGAACTCAACCGGGGCGGCCGGGCCCGCTGGGACTACGAGGAGGAGTCGCCACTGCGCGACGCCCGCGGGTTCACCTACTCCGGGGCCGCGTACGACCCGGCCGAGGCGCTCGCCGACGAGGACCTCGGGCTGGCAAACGTCATACTCACGAACGGTGCCCGCCTCTACGTCGACCACGCGCACCCGGAGTACTCCACGCCCGAGGTGACCAACCCGCTGGACGTGGTGCGGTGGGACAAGGCGGGGGAGCGGGTGATGGCCGAGGCGGCCCGGCGGGCCGCGACCATCCCGGGCACCCACCCGATCCACCTGTACAAGAACAACACCGACAACAAGGGCGCCAGCTACGGCGCGCACGAGAACTACCTGATGCGCCGGCAGACGCCGTTCGCCGACATCGTGGCGTACCTGACGCCGTTCTTCGTCACGCGGCAGATCGTCTGCGGCGCCGGGCGGGTCGGCATCGGCCAGGACGGCGGCCAGGCCGGTTTCCAGATCTCCCAGCGGGCCGACTTCTTCGAGGTCGAGGTGGGACTGGAGACGACGCTCAAGCGGCCCATCATCAACACCCGCGACGAGCCGCACGCCGACGCCGACAAGTACCGCCGGCTGCACGTCATCATCGGCGACGCCAACCTCTCCGAGATCTCCACGTTCCTCAAGGTCGGCACCACCTCGCTGATCCTCGCCATGATCGAGGAGAAGGCGCTCGGCGCGGACCTGGGCATCGCCGACCCGGTGGCCGAGCTGCGCGCGGTCAGCCACGACCCGTCGCTCAAGCACCTGATGCGGATGCGCGACGGCCGTAGGCTGACCGCGCTGGACGTGCAGTGGGCGTACCTGGAGCGGGTCGGCTCCTTCGTGGACGACCGCTACGGCAAGGACGTGGACCCGCAGACCGCCGACGTGCTGCGCCGCTGGGAGAGCGTGCTGGACCGGCTCGGCCGGGACGCGTTCGAGTGCGCCGACGAACTGGACTGGGTGGCCAAGCTGCGGCTGCTGGAGGGCTACCGGGAGCGGGAGAAGCTGGCCTGGGGCTCGCACAAGCTGCAACTGGTCGACCTCCAGTACTCCGACGTGCGGCCGGAGAAGGGCCTCTACCACCGGCTGGTGCAGCGCGGCTCGATGAAGACGCTGCTCACCGACGAGCAGACCCGCACCGCGATGACCGAGCCGCCGGAGGACACCCGGGCCTACTTCCGGGGCCGCTGCCTGGACCGGTACGCCTCCGAGGTGGTCGCCGCGAGCTGGGACTCGGTCATCTTCGACGTGGGCCGGGAGTCGCTGGTCCGGGTGCCGATGATGGAGCCCGAGCGGGGCACCCGCGCGCACGTGGGCGAGCTGTTCGACCGGTGCGAGAGCGCCAAGGATCTGCTGGAGACGCTCACCGGCGGGTGACCCCGATGCCGGAAGGCCCGCCGGGTGCCGGAAACGGGCACGCGACGGGCCTTTCGTCGCTCCCGCGAGGTAAGTTGATCGCAGGCGATCGTGGAGGAGGCACCACCATGGCGACGCAAGAGGGTGGGCAGACCCAGTCCGGCAAGTCCCGCGAGGAGGTCGAGGAGGTCACCGCGGAGGCGAACCCCGAGGTGGCCGAGCGGCACGCCGAGATCACCGAGGACGTGGATGATCTGCTCGACGAGATCGACTCCGTCCTGGAGGAGAACGCCGAGGAGTTCGTCCGGGGATATGTACAAAAGGGCGGCCAGTAGAGCATATGTCCGTTTCGTCCGGTAGGGCGAAGGGTAGGCCGTCAACCGCCGGCACCACGATGATCGCACCGCACGGGTGCGCGGGATAATCTGCTTCAACTGCAACGGTGGTCTTGGCCGGTCCCGGGACACTCCCGTGGGGCCGGCCGGGGCGATCACGTACCTGAGAGGAACCACGTGGCAGCGGGTTTTGATCCATCCGGGCGTCTTCCAGATGTGTTCACCAACGCGGGGACGTCCTCCTTCACAGCGTTCCTGAGCAAGGTGGCCCCCGAGATGCTGCCCGGCCGTCGGCCGCTGCCGCCCGGCATGGCCGCCGACATGGCGCCGCACGCGACCACGATCGTGGCCATCGCGGCCGCCGGTGGCGTGGTCATGGCCGGCGACCGGCGCGCCACGATGGGCAACCTGATCGCCCAGCGCGACATCGAGAAGGTGCACCCGGCCGACGCGTACTCGCTGGTCGGCATCGCGGGCACGGCCGGCATCGGCATCGAGCTGATGCGACTGTTCCAGGTGGAGCTGGAGCACTACGAGAAGATCGAGGGCGCGATGCTCTCGCTCGACGGCAAGGCCAACCGGCTGGCCTCGATGATCCGCGGCAACCTGGGCGCGGCCATGCAGGGCCTCGCGGTGATCCCGCTGTTCGCCGGCTTCGACCTGGCCGCGAGCGACCCGGCGCGGGCCGGGCGGATCTTCAGCTTCGACGTGACCGGCGGCCCGTACGAGGAGACCGGCTACGACGCCATCGGCTCCGGTTCGCTGTTCGCCAAGTCCGCGCTGAAGAAGCGGTTCCGGGCCGGCCTGTCGGTCGAGGACGCGACGCGGCTGGCGGTCGAGGCGCTCTACGACGCGGCGGACGACGACACCGCCACCGGCGGCCCCGACCTGACCCGGCGGATCTACCCGGTCGTGATGACCGCCACCGCCGAGGGCACCCACCGGCTCACCGACGCCGAGACGGCGGCGATCGCGGAGAGCGTGGTGTCCGGCCGGATGGAGAACCCCGGCGGCTGAGGCCCCTCCCACCGTCCACCGAGTCAGCAGCCCCGCAGAAGGAGAACCGCCGCCGTGGCCATGCAGTTCTACGCCTCGCCCGAGCAGATCATGCGCGACCGCTCCGAGCTGGCCCGCAAGGGCATCGCCCGGGGCCGCAGCGCGGTGGTCCTGAGCTACGCGGGCGGGGTGCTCTTCGTCGCCGAGAACCTGTCCAGCACGCTGCACAAGGTCAGCGAGATCTACGACCGGATCGGCTTCGCCGCAGTCGGCCGGTACAACGAGTTCGAGAACCTGCGCCGCGCGGGTGTGCGGATGGCCGACCTCAACGGGCTCAGCTACGACCGGCGGGACGTGACCGGTCTGGCGCTCGCAAACGCGTACGCGCAGACGCTCGGCGCGATCTTCACGGAGCAGTCGAAGCCGTTCGAGGTGGAGATCTGCGTGGCCGAGGTGGGCGCCACGGCCGAGGACGACTCCCTCTACCGGGTGACCTACGACGGCTCGGTGAACGACGAGCCGGGCCGGATGGCGATGGGCGGCCAGGCCGAGGCGATCACCGGGGTGCTGAAGAACGAGCACCGGCCGGAGATGTCCCTGTCGGAGGCGGTCCGCGCCGCCATGAAGGCGCTGAGCAGCGTCGGCGGCGAGGGCGGGGCGGCCCGCACCATCGCCGCGAACCAGCTGGAGGTGGCGGTCCTGGACCGGCGCCGGGTGGGGCGTACGTTCCGGCGGGTGACCGGCGCGGCGCTGACCGCGCTGCTGGACGGCGAGGCGGAGGGGGACGTTCCCCCGGCGCCGGGCCGGGCGAAGACGCCGACAGTGCCGACGGAGGAGGCGAAGAAGCCGACCACGTCGGCGGGTTCGGCCGATCTGGAGGGCAACGCGGAGGACAAGCCCGCCGAGTGACGCGCGTTCACGGACCCCGCCGCCTCGCCGAGGTGGCGGGGTCTTTCGCGTACGGAGCCCGCCACCTCCCCGATCCGGTGGGGGAGATCGCAAGCGGCGAGCGTCGGCGCTGCCCATCGGAGGCTCCGGGCGGCTAGTGTCTCATCATGGAGCGGCGAATCTTCGGCCTCGAAACCGAGTACGGCGTCACCTGCACCTATCGCGGGCAACGCCGACTGTCCCCCGACGAGGTCGCGCGGTACCTGTTCCGGCGGGTGGTGTCGTGGGGCCGGTCGAGCAACGTGTTCCTGCGCAACGGCGCCCGCCTCTATCTGGACGTGGGCTCGCACCCGGAGTACGCGACCCCGGAGTGCGACTCGGTGACCGACCTGGTGGCACACGACCGGGCCGGTGAGCGGATCCTGGAGGGGCTGCTCGTCGACGCCGAGAAGCGGCTGCACGACGAGGGCATCGCGGGCGAGATCTACCTGTTCAAGAACAACACCGACTCGGCCGGCAACTCGTACGGCTGTCACGAGAACTACCTGGTGTCCCGGCACGGTGAGTTCGGCCGGCTCGCCGACGTGCTCATCCCGTTCCTGGTCACCCGGCAGCTGATCTGCGGCGCGGGCAAGGTGCTGCAGACGCCGCGCGGCGCTGTCTACTGCCTGTCCCAGCGGGCCGAGCACATCTGGGAGGGCGTCTCCTCGGCGACCACCCGCAGCCGGCCGATCATCAACACGCGGGACGAGCCGCACGCGGACGCCGAGCGCTACCGCCGGCTGCACGTGATCGTCGGCGACTCGAACATGAACGAGGTCACCACGCTGCTGAAGGTCGGCACCGCCGACATCGTGCTGCGGATGATCGAGGCCGGCGTGGTGATGCGCGACCTGACGCTGGAGAACCCGATCCGGGCGATCCGCGAGGTGTCGCACGACATCACCGGCCGGCGCAAGGTGCGGCTGGCCTCCGGCAAGGAGGTCTCGGCGCTGGAGATCCAGCAGGAATACCTGGCCAAGGCCACGGAGTTCGTGGAGCGCCGGGGCGGCGACCAGACCGCGAAGCGGGTGGTCGACCTGTGGGGCCGGGTGCTGCGCGCGGTCGAGACCGGCGACCTGGACCCGGTGGCCCGCGAGATCGACTGGGTCACCAAGCTGAAGCTGATCGAGCGCTACCAGCGCAAGCACGACCTGCCGCTGTCGCACCCGCGGGTGGCGCAGATGGACCTGGCCTACCACGATCTGCGGCGCGGGCGCGGCCTGTACGGGCTGCTGGAGCGCCGCCGCGAGGTCGACCGGGTGGCGACCGACCCGGAGATCTTCGAGGCGAAGGAGACGCCGCCGCAGACGACCCGGGCGCGGCTGCGCGGCGAGTTCATCCGCCACGCCCAGGAGAAGCGGCGTGACTTCACCGTGGACTGGGTGCACCTGAAGCTGAACGACCAGGCGCAGCGCACGGTGCTGTGCAAGGACCCGTTCCGGGCCTACGACGAGCGGGTGGAACGGCTGATCGCCAGCATGTGACCGTGGCGGCGGCCGGTGCCCGGCCCCGGCCGCCCGTCCACGGGTACGCTGGCGTCGCGATGAACACTTCCGAATCCGCCGGTGGGTCCGGCCGCGAGACGTCCTCGGACCGCGACGGCACCGAGAAGCTCAACTGGATCGACCGCCGGCGGGAGAAGATCCGCGCCGAGATCGAACGCAACAGGCGCGGCGACTACACGGTGCCGACGTGGGTGCTGGCGGTGGCGCTGGTGCTGATCGTGGGCGCCTGGCTGGCGTTGATCCTGTTCCTCGGCTGAGCGCCGCGCCGATCAACCCAGCAGGCGGGCCGCGTGCCGGCCCGCGGCAGCCGCGGCCAGGAAGTACGCGTGGTCGGCGTCCAGGCCCCGGCCCATCGTGGACAGGCCGACCGGGGCGGCCCGCAGCGCCGCGTCGAGGCCGTCGGCGGGCACCGTGACGATCGTGTGCCGGTCGGCCAGCGGCGCGAGCGCCGCGGCGACCTCCGCCGCCAGGCCGGGGGGCAGGCCGTCCGGCACGACCAGCTCCGCGGGGGCCAGCGCCACCCGGCCGTACGCGGTCAGGCTGTGATGGGAGACGCCACGGTGCCGGGGCCGGGCGTCGGCGTCGGAGATGCGCAGCGACCCGACCGGGCGCCCGCCCAGGGTGGCGACCGCGTTCACCGCCTCGCCGACCGCCACGCCGGAGAAACCCCAGCGGGTGCCGGTGCCGAGGTTGCCCGGCCCCTGGGCGACGATCGTCAGGTCCGCGTCGAGCACGTGCCGCGCGGCGAGCAGACCGCTGTGCAGCGTGCTCGCCTCCAGGTCGCCACCGAACGCCTGGCCCACGCTCACCGTGCCCACGAGGTGCCCGGACAGCCCGGCCAGCGTGCGGGAGAACCAGGCCGGCAGCGCCCCGCCGTCGGTCAGCACGTACGCCACCCGGGCGCCGGGCGCGTCGGCGCGTACGCCGGCCAGGATCGCGGGCAGCGCGGAGTGCAGGTCGGCGGTGACCACCGGCATGCCGTCGACCGAATCGGCGGCGGCCAGCCGGTCGTGGTGCGGCGACGCCTCCTCGTCCACGCCGAGCAGGATCGGTTGCAGCGGCGTGTAGCGGGCCTTGACCAGGTGCCCGGCGTCGCGGCTGTCACCGGCCTGCGGCGGGTCCGGCGGCAGCCGGTCGGGCAGCGCCACGACCAGCGCGTACCCGCCGGTGCCGAGGCCCATCAGCAGCGCGCCGGCGTTGAGCAGCACCCGGTCGCCGGGCTCCGGCTCGCCGACCAGGGTCGGGTAGGCCAGGGCGCGCATCCGGGCGCCGTCGGGCAGGTCGACGTCGAGTTCGACAGCGCCGGCCCACCGTCGCCGTACCGCCGTGACCGTGCCGGACCGCCATCGCACCATGCGGTGCACGGTATCGGCCGCGGCCGGGGCGGCCCCCGGGCGGGTCAGGGGTTCCGGTCGTCGACCGGGCGGCCCGCCTCGTCCTGGGTGGTGCGGGCGGACCGGCCGCCCGAACGGGACCGGGTGGGGTCGAGGAAGACGTAGGCGATCTCCGGGAAGTGCCCGGTGAGCCGGCGTTCGGCCTCGTCGGCTGCGGCCTCGATGTCGGCGCCGGTGGCGTCGTCGCGGAAGTCCACCTTGGCGGCGACGAGGATGTCGTCGGGGCCGAGGAACATGGTCATCAGCGTGTCGATCCGGTCCACCGTCGGCACGTCCGCCAGTTCCCGCTCGATGCGCCGGTGCAGCCGGTCGGAGACGGAACGGCCGACCAGCAGCGAGATGTTGCTGCGCGCCAGCACGGCGGCGACCACCAGCAGCAGGACGCCGATGAGGATCGAGGCGATCCCGTCGTACAGCTCGTCGCCGGTCAGGTGCGACAGGGTGAGCCCGCCGGCGGCGATCAGCAGGCCGATCAGCGCGGCGCTGTCCTCCAGGAACACCGCCTTGACCGTGGTGTCGGCGGTCAGGCGCAGGTAGCGGCGCGGGGTGGTGCCCCAGCGGCGCGACTCGCCGCGCACCTGCCGTACCGCCCGGGCCAGCGACACCGACTCGATCGCGAAGGAGACCGCCAGCACCACGTACGCGACGAGGTACTCGCCGCTGTGCTCGTGCACCAGGATGGTGGTGACACCGTGCGTGATGGCGAAGCCCGCCCCGGCGACGAAGGTGAACAGCGCGGCGAGGAACGCCCAGACGTAGCTCTCCTTGCCGTACCCGAAGGGGTGCCGGGTGTCGGCGGGCCGCGCGCCGCGGCGCAGCGCCAGGTAGAGCAGCACCTCGGTGGTGGTGTCGGCGAGCGAGTGGGCGGCCTCGGACAGCATCGCCGCGGAGCCCGAGATGAGGCCCGCGACCAGCTTCGCGACGGCGATGGCGAGGTTCGCCGCGCCGGCCACCACGACTGTGCCGACGCTCTCGGTCTTGACCTCCGGTTCCGCCATGCGATCACCCTATGGCCGGTCGGTGCGCGCCGCCCGGTGGGAAGACCCCCGCGCCGCGCCGCGCGGGTGCCCGCGCCGCACGCGCGGGCTGCTAGCGTTTGGGCGTGTCCCGGACCCGTACCGAACGCCTGGTCAACCTGGTGATCTGCCTGCTGTCGACGCGACGCTTCCTGACCGCCGCGCAGATCGCCGCGACCGTGCCCGGCTACGAGCACGACCCGGACGACGCCAAGGACCACGAGGCGTTCCAGCGCAAGTTCGAGCGCGACAAGGCCGAGCTGCGTGAGCTGGGCGTGCCGCTGGAGACCGGCACGGCGAGCGTCTTCGACGCCGAGCCGGGTTACCGGATCGCGCCACGCGCGTACGCGTTGCCGGACATCCCGCTCGAACCGGACGAGGCTGCCGCGGTGGGCATCGCCGCCCGGTTGTGGCAGCACGCCGGGCTGGCCGCCGCCGCGTCGTCCGGGCTGGCGAAGCTGCGCGCCGCCGGCATCGACGTCGACCCGCAGGCCACGCTGGGCCTGGAGCCGATGGTGACTGTCGACCCGGCGTTCGCGCCGCTCACCGCCGCCGCGCGGGACCGGCGCGAGGTCAGCTTCGACTACCGCGTGCCGGACCGGGACGCGCCCACCCGCCGCCGGGTGCAGCCGTGGGGCGTGGTCTGCTGGCGCGGCCGGTGGTACGTCGTCGGCCACGACCTCGACCGCGCGGCGACCCGCTGCTTCCGGCTGTCCCGGGTGGTCGGCACGGTCCGGGCGACCGGCGAGCCGGGCGCCTACGAGCCGCCCGCCGGGGTCGACCTGATCAGCCACGTGGCCCGCTGGTCCGGGCCGGTGGAACGCACCGGCCGCGCGACGGTGCTGGCCGCGCCGGGGCGCGCCGCCGGGCTGCGCCGCTGGGCGGTCGAGTGCCAGGCCGGCCCCGACGGCGACCGGCTGGTGCTGCCGTACGCCGACGCCGACTACCTGGCCGGCCAGATCGTCGGGTACGGCCCGGACGTCCGCGTGCTGGAGCCGCCGGAGGTACGGGAGGCGGTCATCCAGCGGCTCAAGGAGGTCGCGGCCCGGCACGACGAGCTGGCAGTGACCGGGGGTGCCCGGTGACCCGGCCGGCGGCCCGCGCGGGCCGTGCCTCCGCCGACCGGCTGGCCCGGCTGCTCAACCTGGTGCCCTACCTGCTGGCCCGACCCGGCATCGAGATCGCCGAGGCGGCGCACGACCTCGGGGTGACCGAGAAGCAGCTCCGGGAGGACCTGGAACTGCTCTGGGTGTGCGGGCTGCCCGGCTACGGCCCCGGTGACCTGATCGACATGGCGTTCGACGGCGACCGGGTGACGATTACCTACGACGCCGGGATCGACCGCCCGCTGCGGCTCACCCCGGATGAGGCCCTGGCCCTGGTGGTGGCGTTGCGGATGATCGCCGAGACGCCGGGCGTGGCCAACCGGGAGGCGGTCGAGCGGGCACTCGCCAAGATCGAGAACGCCGCCGGCGACCTGGCCGGCGCGCCGGTCGAGGTCCGCCTGCCCGGCGACTCCGCCCGGGTACGCGAGCTGCGCGCCGCCGTGGAGCGCGGCCGGGCGCTGCGGATCACCTACTACACCCCGGCCCGGGACGAGACCACCGAACGCACCATCGACCCGCTGCGGATGCTGATGGTCGGCGGCCGGGCGTACGTGGAGGCGTGGTGCCGCCGCGCCGAGGGGGTGCGGCTGTTCCGGGCCGACCGGATCGACGCGGTGACCGAGTTGCCGGAGCAGGCGGTGGTGCCGCCGCAGGCCCGCCCGCACGATCTCAGCGACGGCGTGTTCAGCCCGTCGGCCGACCTGCCGCTGATCACGCTGCGGATCGGCCGGGGGGAGCGGTGGATCACCGAATACTATCCGTGCGAGCGGGTCGAGGCCGACGGCGAGCAGTGGCTGGTGTCGCTGCGCGTCACCGACCTCGGGTGGGCCCGGCGGTTCGTGCTCGGGCTGGGCCCGGAGGTGACTGTGGTGGCCCCGGCCGAGCTGGCCGAGCAGGTCCGCGCCCAGGCCGTGGCGGCGCTCGACGCGTACGCCACCCCGGCCGGCAGCGCCGACCCGGCAGCCGCCGGCGGCACCCGATAGGCTGACCGCCGTGGTGACGTGGATCGTGCTCGGGGTCGTGGTGTTCGCGCTGGTCGTACTGGCCCTGGCGATCCGTCCGGTGGTGAGCCGCCTGCCCGGGCTGCGCCGGTCCGCGCTGGCGTTGCAGCGCCGGGCGGCCGAGGCCGAGTCGCTGCAGTCGGCCGCCGAGCAGTTGCAGGCGCGGGCCGAGTCGCTCCAGGAACGGGCGGCGCTCGCGCAGGAGCGGATCGCGTTGATCAAGGCCAAGCGCGGCGACTGATCGACGGCGGTCGGCCCGGTGAGCGTCGTCTGCGCGTTCCCGGGTGGTTACGCGCAGGAACGCGCGGACCTGGACGGTTGACGGGACACTTCGGGTTGGTCGAAACTTCACCGATCGGGCCCGCACCGGCAGGCCCGCGGGGGTGGCAAGCCGCTGCGACACACGTACGATGGGCGACGACCCACCCCTCACCGACACAGAGCGACTGGAGCTTCCCATGGGTGCCCTCAAGCCGTGGCACATCGCCGTACTCGTGGTCGTGCTGATCCTGCTGTTCGGCGCGAAGCGGCTCCCCGACGCGGCCCGCTCGCTGGGCCGCTCGCTGCGGATCATCAAGGCCGAGACCAAGAGCCTGCACGACGACGACCGTGATCTCGCCGAGAAGGCCGACGCCCAGGCCGGCTACCAGCCGCTCACGCCGCAGCAGCAGCCCGTGCAGGGGCAGCCGTACGTTCAGGGGCAGCAGCAGTACGCCCAGCAGCAGCCGTACGCGCCGCAGCCGCAGCAGCCCGTGGCCCCGCCGGTCGACCCGGTGCAGCGCGTCCGCGAGAACTGATCCGAGAGGGCCTCAATCACCGTGGCCTTCGGGTTGAAGAAGCGCGGCCCGAGCAACTTCGCGCGCGCGGCCGACGGCTCGATGACGCTCATCGAGCACATCCGTGAGCTGCGTAACCGGCTGTTCCGCGCGTCCCTGGCGATCCTTGTCGGCTTCGGGTTCGGCGTGTGGCTGTCCGGGCCGGTGCTGCACATCCTGCAGAAGCCCTACTGCGACCTGCCCAAGGCGCGGTTGATCGACGGCAACTGCAACTTCGTCCAGCTCGGTCCCGCCGACCTGTTCCTGCTGCAGATGAAGGTGGCCCTCTGGGTCGGCCTGATCATCGCGGCGCCGATCTGGCTCTACCAGCTCTGGGCGTTCATCGCACCGGGCCTGCACCGGCACGAGCGGCGGTACGCGTACTTCTTCACCGCGCTGGCGGCCCCGTTGTTCGGCGCCGGCGCGGTGCTGGCGTACTTCGTGACGTCCAAGGGCCTGGAGTTCCTGCTCAACGTCTCCGGCGGCGGCGACGTGACCACCACGCTCGACATCACCCGTTACGTCGGGTTCGTCACGAACCTGATCCTGCTGTTCGGGGTGGCGTTCGAGTTCCCGCTGGTCGTGCTGATGCTCAACTTCGTCGGTCTGGCCAGCGCCAAGCGGCTGCTGAGCTGGTGGCGGGTGGCGGTGTTCGTGTTCTTCGCGTTCTCCGCGGTGGTCACGCCGACGCCCGACCCGTTCGGCATGACCGCGCTGGCGATCTGCCTCTGCGCGCTCTACTTCGCCGCGGTGGGGGTGGCGTTCCTCAACGACAGGCGGCGCGGTCGCGGGCGTGAGGCCTACGCCGGCATCGCCGACGACGAGGTGTCACCGCTGGACCTGTCGGACGAGCCGGTGCCCGCCGGTGGCCGGATCGAGGCGTCCGAGCCGATCGGCGTACCCGAGCCGGTCGCCGCGCCGAAGCCGATCGAGCGCCGCTACGACGACATGACCTGACCGATCCCGCTCACCTCCCGGACGCCGTCCCCGCTCCAGGGGGACGGCGTCCGCGTCTCCGCACCCGCCCCTCGCGGCCTTCTCGGCGACCGCGCCCTCTGTCCCGCGCCGATCTTGCACTTGGTGCCCCTCGAATGCCCGATATCCCGCACTTCGCCCGGGCCGAAGTGCGAGATCGCGGGGCGGGGCGGGGGCGGGGCGGGGCGGGGCCTTCTTGGCGGGGCAGGGTGGAACGGGGTGGGGCTTTGGGAGCCGGTCACGTGAAGGCGGCAGGCTGTGTCGGGGCGGGGTGGGGGGACGGACTCAGGGTGCAGGATCGCGGCCTCCGCAGGTCCGCGCCGTCGACCAGCCGCGGGCCGGCGCGCACGATCAGGCCGTCCGCGTCCAGCGCCCACACCTGCGCGTCCGGGAAGTGGTCGGCGACCGCGGCGGCCTGCTCGGCCGCGCCGTCGAGGCGGAACCCGCACGGCGCGACCAGCACCACCTCGGGCCGCGCGACCCGCAGGGCCTCCCATGTGGTCGGCGCGGACCGGGCGCCACGATGGGTCGCGACCGGCTCGCCGCCGGCGACGTCGACCAGGTCCGGGATCCAGTGCCCGGCGCCGAACGGCGGGTCCACCCACTCGACCACCGCGACCCGGCGCCGGGGCCGGCCCGCCACCGCCGCGCGGACCGCCGCGAGCCGGGCACGCAGGCCGTCGACAAGGGCCTCCGCGCGATCCGGCACCCGGGCCGCCGCGCCCACCGCGCGGATCGACTCCAGCACGTCGTCGAGGGTGTACGGGTCGAGCGACAGGACGTCGGCCCGGCACCCCAGGTGCGCCACGGCGTCGGCGACCCGCCCTGACGGCAGTGCGCAGACGCGGCACAGGTCCTGGGTGAGGATCAGGTCCGGGTCCAGCCCGGCGAGCGCGCCGGAGTGCAGCGTGTAGAGGTCGGCACCGGCCGCTACCTGCGCCCGGACGTAGGCGTCTATCTCGCCGGGACTCATGCCCCGGGTGTCCCGGCCACCGACGACCACAGTGGTGCCCGACCGGTACGACGCGGGCACCTCGCACTCGAACGTGACGCCGACCAGGTCGTCGCCGAGGCCGAGCGCGTACACGATCTCGGTGGCGGAGGGGAGCAGGGAGACCAGCCGCATGCCCGCCATCATGCCGGTCGCGCGGACCGCCCCGCTGCGCGGGCAGATCGGATCGCCCTCGGGCCTTGCCGGGACGCCGTACCCGCTTAGACTCTGCTGACTCCGCCGAGCCCCCCGGGCGGTGTGCCGGGGTGCGTCGGCGCCCCGTTCCGGTCAGCCCGTCTGACCTGCGCTCCGGAGAACCCGATGAAGAGCCGTACCGCCGCCGTCCTGACCGTCCTCTGCGCGGCCACCGCGCTCACCGCCTGCGGTGACGACGAGCCCGCGCCGAAAGGCCAGCAGGTGCCGGTGACCGCCACCGACACCAGCTGCGAGGTCACCACCACGCTGTTCACCCCGGGCACCGTCACGTTCGCCGTGACCAACCGGGGTCAGCAGGCCACCGGGGTCTACGTCTACGGCCGGGAGGGTGACGCCTTCACCAAGGTGATCGCCGAGGTCGCGGACGTGCCGGCGGGCCGCACCGGCGACCTGCGCGCGTCGCTGCAGACCGGCACGTACGAGGTGGCCTGCAAGCCGGGCCGGCAGGGCGACGGTGTGCGGACCCGGATCACCGTCTCCGACGACGGCAACCTCGCCAGCGCCGCGGCCGAGGTGGCCTACGACCGGTCGGTGACGATCGAACTGACCGACGACGCGATGAACGGCGTGGACGCCCTGATCGCGGAGCCCGGCGAGAAGCTCGCGTTCAAGGTGACGAACAAGACCGCCGGGGCCCGGACGCTGTACGTGCTCAACCCCGACGGCAAGCGGGTCGCCGAGATGAAGGCCGAGGCCAACGGCACCGCCGAGACGGTGGTGACGCTGGGCGCGGCGGGGGACTGGTCGTTGAAGGTCAAGGGCGACGGTGTGCCGTCGGTGAGCAAGCGCCTGGTGGTGCGCTGACGCGGCCGCGAAAACGCGTCGATCCGGGTGCATCCACCGGGGACGGTCCGGGCGAAGCAATGGTCGTGACGACAAGTCACGGACCTGGTCGCTTCGACGAAAGGCTCCCCGATGAACATCGCTCGTCTCGCCGCCCGGCTGGCCGTGGGCGCCACGGCCGCGGCGGTGGCCACCACCGCCGTCGCCGTGCCCGCCCAGGCCGGCGCCAAGCAGCCGGGTACGCGGTCGCTGGCGGCAGTGCTCACCGCCGACAAGAGCGGCTTCGACCGCAACTCGCGGGACTTCGACGTCCTCACGAAGGCGGTCCTGACGGTGCTGCAGGCCAAGCCGGACTCGCCGGTGAAGGTGCTCACCGACGGCACCGTCGCGCTGACCGCGTTCGTGCCGAACGACTACGCGTTCCGCGAGCTGGTGCGGGACATCACCGCCGCGAGGAAGCTGCCCGGTGAGAAGGCCGCGTTCGACGCGGTCGCCGGCCTGGGCGTGGACACCGTGGAGGACGTCCTGCTCTACCACGTCGTGCCCGGCGCGACGATCGACCGCAGGGCGGCGCTGAAGGCCGACGGCGCGGACCTGACCACCGCGCTCGGCGCCACCGTCGAGGTGGACGTGAAGCGTTGCTGGTACGGCCGCGAGGTGCGCCTCGTCGACGCCGACACCAGCGACCGCAACGCCAAGGTGGTTCGGTACGACATCAACAAGGGCAACAAGCAGATCGCGCACGCGGTGGACCGGGTGCTTCGCCCGATCGACCTGCCCTGAACCACCCCCGCCACGGCGCCCGGCCACCCCCTGCCGGGCGCCGTCGGCGTGCGCCGGACGTACCCTGCCTGACCTGCCTCTGGTGGGCGGCGTCAGCCGTGCCGTACGGTGCTCGCCGTGACCGCGCACGATCATGTCCCGCCCGGCCCCGTCGCCGTGCTCGCCAACCCGGCCGCGGGCCGGGGGCGGCACAGCGGTCTGCTGCCCGGGATCCTGGAGCGCCTCGCCGCAGCGGGCCGCCCGGTCGAGCTGCTGCGCGCGCGTACCCCCGAGGAGGCGGAAGCGGCGTGCCACGCCGCGGTCGCCGGCGGCGCCGGGGCGGTCGTGGCGGTGGGCGGTGACGGCACGATGCACCGCGCGCTGCAGGCGGTCGCCGGCACGGCCGTGCCGTTCGGGCCGGTCCCGGCGGGCACCGGCAACGACTTCGCGGTGGAGACCGGCTTCCCGGCCGACCCGACGGCCGCCGTCGAGGTGATCACCGCGGCGCTCACCGCCGGCCGCGCCCGCCCGGTCGACCTGGCGCGGCTGTCCCGGCCCGGCGTCGCCGACCGCTGGTTCGGCGCGGTGCTCGCGGCCGGCTTCGACGCGATCGTCAACGAACGCGCCAACCGGATGCGCTGGCCGCGCGGCCCGCGCCGGTACGACCTGGCGATAGTGGTGGAGCTGGCCCGGCTGCGGCCACGCCGCTACCGGCTGGTCCTCGACGGGGTGGCGCAGGAGCTGGACGCGGTGCTGGTCGCCGTCGGCAACACGGCCAGCTACGGCGGCGGCATGCGGATCTGCCCGGACGCCGACCCGCACGACGGCCTGCTGGACGTGGTGGTCGGCGGGCGCTTCGACAGGCGCACGCTGATGCGGGTCAAGCCGCAGATCTACCGGGGCACCCACGTCACGCACCCGCTGGCGCGCGTCTACCGGGCGCGGACGGTGGAGCTGTCCGCCGAGGGCATCACCACGTACGCCGACGGGGAACGCTCCATCGACCTGCCGGTGACAGTCACCGCCGCGCCGGCTGCGCTGCGGCTGTTGCGCTGACCGCCGCCGGGTCCGGTGCGGCGGGCGGGCCGGGAACGGCCGGCGGCGCGGTAGGGGACGGCGGCGGGGCGGCGGCGCGGACCGCGCCGGCGCTCGCGGCGACGACGAGCGCGATGGCGAGCACCTCGACCGGGCGCAGCGCCTGGCCGAGCACCAGCCAGCCGGCCACGGCGGCGATCGCCGGGCCGAGACTCATCATCACCGCGAACGTCGCGGTCGGCAGCCGCCGCAGCGCGGCCAGCTCCAAGCTGTACGGCAGCACGGACGCGAGCAGCGCCAGCCCGGTACCGAGCCCCAGCACCACCGGGTCGGCGAGGCGGCCGCCGCCGTCGGCCAGCCCGAACGGCAGGGTGAGCAGCGCCGCGACGGTCAGGGCGAGGGCCAGCCCGTCGGCGCCGGGGAACCGCGCGCCGATCCGCGCCGAGCAGACGATGTACGCGGCCCACATGGCGCCCGCCGTCAGCGCCAGCACGGCGCCGGCCGGGTCGAGCCGGTCGAAGCCGCCCTGCCCGAGCAGGACCACACCGGCCAGCGCCAGCGCGGCCCAGCACCAGGCGGCCATCCGGCGCGCGGCGATCACCGACAGCGCCAGCGGGCCGAGCACCTCCAGCGTGACGGCCGGGCCGAGCGGGATCCGCTCGATCGCCTGGTAGAAGATCGAGTTCATGCCGGCCAGGGCCAGCCCGAACGCCAGTACCGCCGCCCAGTCGCGGCGCCCGTACCCGCGTACCCGCGGTCGGCAGAACACGAGCATCAGCAGCGCGCCGATGGTCAGCCGCAGCGTCACCGCCCCGGCCACCCCGGTGCGAGGGAACAGCAGGGCGGCGAGCGCGGAGCCGAACTGCACGGACAGTGCCCCGCCGAGCACCAGCGCGACCCCGCCGAGCCGTCCCGGCGCACGCGGCGGCAAGGGGTGGACACCGGTCATGCCCCTGACGGTAGCCGGTGTCCCGGGACGGGTTCGCGCCGCTGAGGGCCGAGCGGTCAGCCGGCCCCGGCCAGGTCCAGCACCGCGCCGAGCCCGTTCGGGCGGCCCGCGTCGGCGCAGGGCAGCACCAGCACCCCGCACCCGGCCGCCACCGCGCCCGCGTCTGCCGGTGTGTCACCCACCATGAGCGTGCGCTCCGGGTCGACGCCGAGCATCCCGCAGGCCCGCAGGAAGATGCCCGGGTCCGGCTTGCAGCGCCCCACCTCGTACGACAGCGCGTACGCGTCGACGAGCCCGTCGAGTCCCCAGGCGGCGAACAGGGGCCGCAGGTCGAAGCCGATGTTGCTGACCACCGCCACCTTCACCCCGGCGGACCGCAGCGCACCGAGCACCGGGGCGGTGTCCGGGTACGGCACCCAGCCCTCGGGCACCAGCACCCGCTCGTAGAGCGCGTCGGCGAACCCGTCGATGCCGGTGTCCACGGTCTCGGCCAGCCCGGTGTACGCCCCCCGGTGCGCGTGCGGGTAGAGATCACGGTCGGCCCACAGCTCGGCCAGCCGGGGCGGCACCCGCGCCGGCAGCGGGCCGCCGGCGCGCCCGGCGGTGAGCAGCCGGTCGGCCAGCGAGGTGGCCCGGATCCGGTCCAGTTCGACGCCGCAGGCCGAAGCGGCGGCGAGCACCCAGGCCAGCGGCTCCTCCACCTGGGCGAGGGTGCCGTGGAAGTCGAAGAGCACCGCCTCCACCGGCCGGCGGGACGGGCCTGGGCGGACGGCGTCGTCGGCGCCGCTCGAGGCGTGGGGCAGTTCGGTACGGTCCGGCACGTCGTGCACCCTACCGACCGCTCCGACCGTCCTGTCGGATGGCCTTGACCGGTACTCGTCGGCGGCAGCGATTAATCTTGGATCCATGTCGAGCCCCGCCGAGCGGTACGCCGCGGCGCGCCGCCGGGCCGCGCAGGCCTCCGCCTTCCCGGCCCTGGACGAATTCTCCCTGGATCTCGGGTTCGATCTCGACGACTTCCAGCGCGAGGCGTGCGAGGCGCTGGAGCGGGGCAGCGGCGTGCTCGTCTGCGCTCCCACCGGCGCCGGCAAGACCGTGGTGGGCGAGTTCGCGGTGCACCTGGCGCTGCGCGGCCGGCCCGGCGGCGACGCGCCCGCCACCCGGCGCAAGTGCTTCTACACGACGCCGATCAAGGCGCTGTCCAACCAGAAGTACCACGACCTGGTGGACCGCTACGGTGCCGAGCAGGTCGGCCTGCTCACCGGCGACAACGCGATAAACGGCGACGCGCCGGTGGTGGTGATGACCACCGAGGTGCTGCGGAACATGCTCTACGCCGGCTCGGTTACCCTGGAGGGCCTGGCGTACGTGGTGATGGACGAGGTCCACTACCTGGCCGACCGGTTCCGCGGCGGGGTCTGGGAAGAGGTGATCATCCACCTGCCCGAGTCGGTCACGCTGGTGTCGCTGTCGGCCACCGTCTCCAACGCCGAGGAGTTCGCCGACTGGCTGGTGACCGTACGCGGCGAGACCGCGGTGGTGGTCTCCGAGCACCGGCCGGTGCCGCTGTGGCAGCACATGCTCGTCGGCAAGCGGATGTTCGACCTGTTCCACGACGCCGACGCGGCCCGCAAGCACGACGTGCACCCCGAGCTGCTTCGCTACACCCGGGACACGATGCGCCGGCTGGAGCTGGGCGAGGGCCGCAGCGCCGGCCCCGGCGGCGGGCGGCGCGGCCCCCGCTGGCGCGGCCCGATGCGCCCGGACATCGTCGACCGGCTCGACCGGGAGGGGCTGCTCCCGGCGATCCTGTTCATCTTCAGCCGGGCCGGCTGCGACGCCGCCGTGCAGCAGTGCCTGGCCGCCGGGCTGCGCCTCACCTCCCCCGACGAACGCGCCGAGATCCGCCGGCTGGTGGAGTCCCGGGTCACCGCCATCCCCGGCGAGGACCTGTCAGTGCTCGGCTACTGGGAGTGGCTCGACGGCCTGGAGCGCGGCCTGGCCGCGCACCACGCCGGCATGCTTCCCGCGTTCAAGGAGGTCGTCGAGGAGCTGTTCGTCCGCGGGCTGGTCAAGGCCGTGTTCGCCACCGAGACGCTCGCGCTGGGCATCAACATGCCGGCCCGCTGCGTGGTGCTGGAACGCCTGGTGAAGTTCAACGGCGAGGCGCATGTCGACCTGACGCCCGGCGAGTACACCCAGCTCACCGGCCGGGCCGGCCGCCGGGGCATCGACGTGGAGGGCCACGCGGTCGTCGTGTGGTCGCCGGAGACCGACCCCCGGCACGTCGCCGGGCTCGCCTCCACCCGCACCTACCCGCTGCGTTCCAGCTTCCGGCCGTCGTACAACATGGCCGTCAACCTGGTCGGCAGCGTCGGCGCGGCGCCGGCCCGGGAACTGCTGGAGTCCTCGTTCGCGCAGTTCCAGGCGGACCGGTCGGTGGTCGGCCTGGCCCGGCAGGTGCAGCGCAACACCGAGACCATCGACGCGTACGGCGCGGAGGCCGCCTGCCACCACGGCGACTTCGACGAGTACTTCGCGCTGCGGGTGGCCATCGCCGACCGGGAACGCGCCATCGCCCGGCAGGGGCAGACCCAGCGCAAGGCGGCCGCAGTAGCCTCGCTGGAGCGGCTGCGGGTCGGTGACGTGATCCGGGTGCCGTCCGGGCGGCGGGCCGGCCTGGCGGTGGTGCTGGACCCGGCCACCGGCGGGTTCGGCGAGCCCCGGCCGCTGGTCCTCACGCAGGACCGCTGGGCCGGCCGGGTCACCCCCGGCGACTTCACCACCCCGGCCGAGGTGCTGACCCGCATCCGGGTGCCGAAGCACTTCAACCACCGTTCGCCGGCGGCCCGGCGGGATCTGGCCGCCGCGGTCAGCGGCACCGGCCTGGACCGGCACGGCGGCCGGCGGGGCGGCCGGTCCCGCCAGGCGGTGGGGGAGGACCACCGGCTCAGCCAGCTCCGCGTCGAGCTGCGCGCGCACCCGTGTCACGCCTGCCCGGACCGGGAGGAGCACGCCCGCTGGGCGGAGCGGCGGCGCCGGCTGGAGCGCGACACCGAGGAGCTGCGCGAGCGGGTGTCCGGGCGGACCGGCTCGCTGGCCCGTACCTTCGACCGGATCGTCGCGTTGCTGACGGCGCGCGGCTACCTGGCCGCCGACGGCGAGGTCACCGACGCCGGGCGGATGCTGGCCCGGATCTGGACCGAGGCCGACCTGTTGGTGGCCGAGTGTCTGCGCCGCCGGGTGTGGGACGGCCTGTCCCCGGCCGAGCTGGCCGCCGCCGTGTCGGTGGTGGTCTTCGAGGCCCGGCGGGACGTCGACGAGCGGGCGTCGCTGCCGCGCGGCGCGGTGGCCGACGCGGTCGACGAGACGCTCAAGTTGTGGGGCGACATCGAAGCGGACGAGGCGGCTCGTGGCCTGGCCGTGACCCGGGAGCCGGATCTCGGCTTCGCCTGGCCGATCTACCGGTGGGCGCGCGGCGAGGCGCTGGCGAAGGTGCTGGCCAGCGGTCACCAGATCGACGGGGAGATGCCGGCCGGCGACTTCGTCCGCTGGGCGCGCCAGGTGGTCGACCTGCTCGGGCAGGTCGCCGACTCGGGCGGCGCCTCGGCCGAGCTGCGCGGCACCGCCCGGCAGGCCATCGCGGCGGTCAACCGCGGCGTGCTGGCCTACCACGCTTCCGCCTGACGGTCACTTCCGGTCGCCGAGTGCCGAAACCGACGCACTGCTGCGTCACGGCGCTGCCACCCCGCGAATTGTCGGGGGGGCGATGCACGCCCTGGTCAGGGCCTATTCCATCATTGCCCCGGGCGCCGTGGATCGCGCTCGGCCGATGGTGGGGGAGGGCGTCGTGGGCGAGATCAATCACTTCGAGTACGGGTGGATCACACCCGCGCTCAGCTACGCGTTGTCGGTGCTCGGCTCGGCGCTCGGGCTGGTCTGCGCCGGGCGGATCCGGACCGCCACCAGCGCCGGCCAGCGCGCCTGGTGGGGCCTGCTCGCGGCGTGGGCGCTCGGCGGCACGGCGATCTGGGCCATGCACTTCATGGCGATGCTCGGGTTCGCCGTCGGCGGCACCCGGATCCGCTACGACGTGCCGCTGACGGCCGCCAGCACGGTGATCGCGGTGGCGTCGGTCGGCATCGGGCTGGCGATCGTGGGTACCGGTCGGCTCGCCGCGCCCCGGCTGCTCGCCGGCGGGTTCTTCACCGGCGCGGGCGTGGCCGCCATGCACTACACGGGCATGGCCGCGATGCGCCTGGACGGTTCGCTCGGCTACGACCCGCTGCGGGTGACGCTGTCGGTGGTCATCGCGATCGTGGCCGCCACCGTGGCGCTCTGGCTGGCGATGACCGTCCGGCGGGCGCTCGCCATCGCCGCGTCGGCGCTGGTCATGGGCATCGCGGTCAACGGCATGCACTTCACCGGCATGAGCGCGCTGTCGGTGCACCTGCACGACAGCCGCGGCCCGGCCTCCGGCACCGAGGTGAGCGGACTGCTGGTGCCGATCGTGCTGGCGGTGGTCTTCGGCGTGGTCGGGCTCGTCTACGCGCTGCTCGCCGCGCCGTCGGACGACGACCGGGCCGGCGCCGCGTACGTCAGCGCGCGGCTCGACGAGGGGCCGCAGACCGTGGCCGCCGAACCCGCGCCGGACCCGGTCGGCCTGCGTGCCCGGTCGACGCTGGCACAGCCCGGCGCGCAGTTCCCGTCCCGGCGGAGCACCGACCGCCAGTCGTGATCAACTGATCACGATCGGTCGCCGGCCAGAGCGTCGACCAGGCGGCGGCACGAGCCGGCGAGGTTCCAGCGCTGCGCCAGTTCCAGCAGCCGGTGCGGGTCGGCGGGCGACGTCGGCAGTGCCGGATCCAGCTCGGGCAGCGGCACGTCGGTGGCGACCCGGACCACCTTCGGCGCCACGGCCAGGTAGTCGCGGGCGGCGTCGAGCTTCGCCCGCAGCCCCGGCGCGAAACCGGAGCGGGGGTCGTCCAGCGCGACCAGGATGCCGTCCAGCCCGCCGTAGCGGTCGATGAGCCGGGCGGCGGTCTTCTCGCCCACCCCGGCCACGCCGGGCAGCCCGTCGCTGGGGTCGCCGCGCAGCGCCGCGAAGTCGGCGTACCGGTCGGCCGGCACGCCGTACCGGGTGCGCACCGCCGCGTCGTCGCAGTCGTCCAGCTTGGCCACGCCACGGCCGACGTAGAGCAGGCGGACCGGGTGGGCGTCGTCGACGAGCTGGAACAGGTCGCGGTCGCCGGAGACCACCTCGACCGGCCCGGGCTGGGTCACCGCGAGCGTGCCGAGCACGTCGTCGGCCTCGTAGCCGTCGGCGCCCACGGCCGGGATGCCGAGCGCGTCCAGCACCTCCAGGATCATCGGCACCTGCGGGGACAGGGTGTCCGGCACGACCTCGCCGCCCTCGGGCGCGACCCGGTGCGCCTTGTACGACGGCAGCAGCTCGACCCGCCACGCCGGCCGCCAGTCGTAGTCGAGCGCGCAGATCATGCGGTCGGGCCGGCGGGTGCGCACGAGCTGGGCGAGCATGTCGAGGAAGCCGCGTACGGCGTTCACCGGCTGGCCGTCGCCGGTCTTCGCGGCCGACTCGGGAATGCCGAAGTAGGCGCGGAAGTAGAGGCTGGGGGAGTCGATCAGGAGGATCGGCTGTCGGTGTGCCACGGCGACAAGCCTTCCACAGCCCTGTGACGGGATGGGGGAGGCGGCCGCCGGACCGGAAACGCGGGCGCGCGCGGGGCGTCCGGTGCGCAGACTGGCGGGGTGAGCTTCGTACCCGGCCTGACCCTGGCCCGCCGGTTCCACGACGAGGTGGTGGGCCCGCTGCTGGCGCGGTGGCTGCCTGGCCTGCCGTACTGCGCCGGTCTGCTCGACGGCGGCTCCGAGCTGCTCGGCCTCGACACGCCCCGCTCCACCGACCACGACTGGGGTCCGCGTACCCAGCTTTTCGTGGCGGACGCGCGCGACGTCGCGCCGGTACGGGCGGTGCTGGACGCGGAGTTGCCGGCGCGGTTCCTCGACTGGCCGACCCGGTACGCGGGCGGGCCGGAGGCGCGGCTCGGCACGGTCCGCGCCGACGGCGATCGGCACGGCGTGACGGTGGACGAACTCGGCGGATGGCTGCGGGAGCGGCTCGGCGCCGACCCGCGCGCCGGACTGACGGCGGCGGACTGGCTGGCGACGCCGACGCAGCGGCTGGCCGAGCTGACCGGGGGAGCGGTGTTCCACGACGGGCTCGACGGCGCGCTCACCGCCGTCCGCGCCCGGCTGGCCTGGTATCCGGACGACGTGTGGCGGTACGTGCTCGCCTCCGGGTGGCAGCGGATCGCGCAGGCCGAGCACCTGGCGGGCCGGTGCGCCGAGGTGGGCGACGATCTGGGCAGCCGGGTCGTGGTCGCCGGGCTGGCCCGGGATCTGATGCGCCTCGGCCTGCTGCTGCACCGGCGCTGGCCGCCGTACGCGAAATGGCTCGGCACGGTGTTCGCGACGCTGCCGGACGCGGCGCCGGTGGTGGACGGGCTGGCCGCCGCGCTCGGCCCGGGTGACTGGGCGGCCCGGGAGCCGGGTCTGGTCCGGGCGCTGGAGACGGTCGCCGGCTGGACCAACGACGCCGCGCCGGCGCCGGCGGTGGATCCGGCCGCCCGGCCGTTCCACGACCGGCCGTTCCTGGTGCTGCACGCCTGCCGGTTCGTCGAGACGCTACGCGCCGCGATCACCGACCCGGAGCTGCGCGACCGGCCGCCGGTCGGCGCGGTGGACCAGTACGTGGACAGCGTGGACGTGCTCACCCACGCCGACCGTGCCCGCCGGGTGGCCGCGGCGGTTGTCGGCCCGCCGGGCGGGGCCTAGACTCCGATTCGAGTCGCATCGATCCGCGACTGTCTATCTCGTCTCCGAGGGTCCGGGCCGCCCGTCGCAGGCGCCTCGCCGGCGAGGACGCCGCGCCACGCGGCGTTCCCACCATCCGAGGAGAAGCATGCTGTCCAGAAGGAGCAGACTCCGGCTGCTCGGCGCGGCGCTGGCCGCCGCCGGGCTCGCCGTCGGGGCGGCGCTCGCCGTTCCCGGGCCGGCCTCGGCCGCCGCGCTGACCGAGGTGACGAACTTCGGCGCCAACCCGAGCAACCTGCGGATGTACCTGTACGTCCCGGACACCGTGGCGGCCCGTCCCGGGCTGCTCGTGGTGAACCACTACTGCACCGGCAGCGGCCCGGCCATGTACTCCGGCACCCAGTTCGCGGCGCTCGCCGACCGGTACGGCTACATCGTGGTCTACCCCTCGGTGACCCGCAGCAGCAAGTGCTTCGACGTCTCGTCGCCGCAGGCTCTGCGCCGCGACGGCGGCAGCGACCCGGTGGGTATCAAGTCCATGGTGGACTACGTGCGGCAGCGCTACCCGGTCGACGCGCAGCGGATCTTCACCACCGGCACCTCGTCCGGCGCGATGATGACGAACGTGCTGCTCGGCGACTACCCGGACGTGTTCCGCGCCGGTGCCGCCTTCGCCGGTGTGCCGTTCGGCTGCTTCGCCACCACCAACGGCTCGGAGTGGAACAGCGAGTGCGCCAACGGGCAGGTGCTGAAGACCCCACAGCAGTGGGGTGACCTGGTGCGCAACGCGTACCCGGGCTACACCGGCCCGCGCCCGCGGATGCAGATCTGGCACGGCACGAACGACGAGACGCTGCGCTACCCGAACTTCGGCGAGCAGATCGACCAGTGGACGAACGTGAACGGGCTGAGCCAGACGCCCGCGTACACGGACAGTCCGCAGGCCGGCTACACCCGTACCCGCTACGGCGGCACCGGCGGCACCGCGACCGTCGAGGCGATCAGCATGCAGGGCGTCACGCACAACCTGCCGGTCGACGCGGCCCAGGCGATCCGCTTCTTCGGCCTGGACTCCACCACGCCGCCGACCACCACTCCGCCGCCGACCACCGTGCCGCCGACCACTCCGCCGCCCACCACGCCCCCGCCCACCACGCCGCCGCCCACCACGGCGCCGCCGACCACACCGCCGCCGTCGGGCGCCTGCCGGGTCGGGTACGTGGTGAACGCCTGGAACAACGGCCTGACCGCCGCCGTGACGATCACCAACACGTCCACCACGGCGATCAACGGCTGGAACCTCGCGTTCACGCTGCCGGGCGGTCAGACGATCACCGGGGGCTGGAACGCCACGTACAGCCCGTCCAGCGGCGCGGTGACCGCCCGCAACGTGTCCTACAACGCGTCGGTCCCGCCGGGCGGCTCGGTGGACATCGGCTTCCAGGCCACCCACAACGGCAACACCGGGCGGCCCGCCTCGTTCACGCTCAACGGGAGCACCTGCACGACCGCCTGAGCGGGGTCCTGGTGGCATCCCGGCCGCGCCCGTCCCGACCGGGGCGGGCGCGGCCGGGCATGACCGCACCGGCGGCGGGTACCCGTGCCGGACGGACACCGGCGGGAACCGAAGGAGCGGATATGAAGGTCCGAAGCTCCCTGCGCGCGCTCAAGCGCAAGGCCGGCTCGATAGTGGTCCGGCGCCGGGGCAAGCTGTTCGTCCTCAACAAGGCCGACCGGCGGCAGAAGGCCCGGCAGGGCTGAGCCCGATGGCCGACATCCTGATCACCGGGGCCGGCAGCGGGCTCGGCCGGGGCACCGCGCTCGGGCTGGCCCGCGAAGGTCACCACGTGATCGCCGCCGCTCAGGTCTGGCCCCAGGTCCGCGAACTGCGCGCCGAGGCGCAGCGGGCGGGCGTCGCGCTGGACGCGATCAAGCTGGACGTCACCGACCCGGCCGACCGGGCGGCCGCGGCCCGGCACCGGGTGGACATCCTGGTGCTCAACGCGGGCGTGCAGGAGGCCGGCGCCGTGGTGGAGATCCCGATGGACCGGGTCCGCCGGTCCTTCGAGGTGAACGTGTTCGGCCACCTGCACCTGGCGCGGGACCTGGTGCCGCCGATGCTGGCCCGGGGCGCGGGGAAGGTGGTCTGGGTGTCCTCCGCGGTGGGCGTGCGGACCCGGCCCTTCATCGGCGTCTACGCCGCCACCAAACACGCGATCGAGGCGCTGGCCTGGGCCATGAAGGGCGAGCTGGAACCGCGTGGGGTACGCGTCGCGGTGATCAACCCCGGCCCGTACCGGACCGGGTACAACGACACCGGGGTGGAGACCATGTCCCAGTGGTGGGACGAGTCGGCCGCCCTGCTGCCCCGGCCCGACTTCGGCGACTACCTCGGCCACCAGCGCGACCCGCAGGAGATGATCGACGAGATGGTCCGGGTGGTGCCGGCCGGGGAGCACGCGTACCGCACCGCGTATCCGCCGTCGCTGCGCGACCAGCTCAGGGAGTTCGAGTCGCAGGTGTGGGACGCGACGTCGTGACGGCGGCGGCCGGTACGGCGTCCGCCTCGCGACGCCCCACCAGGCGGGCGGCGGCGGAGGCGGCAAGCGGCCGGTAGATCCGTACCGAGTCGGCGAGCGCGGAGAAGTGCGATCCCGAGTTGTCGCCGTGGTAGCGGGTGGCGATGTCCACCTGCTCGACCGGCAGCCCGGCGCGGACCAGCCGCAGCAGCACGGTCATCTCGTACTCGAAGCGGTCACCCGGAACGGTGGTGAGCCAGCCGAGCAGGGCGGCCGGGTAGGCGCGCAGGCCGGTCTGGGTGTCGCGCACGTCCCGGCCGGTCGCCAGCCGGAACGCCACCCGGGTCGCCTCGTTGCCGAACCGGCTGCGCGGAGGGACCTCACCGTCGAAGCGGCGTACGCCGAGCGTCGGCGCTCCGGTGGCGCGCGTCCGCTCCGCCACGCGGCACACGTCGGGCACGCCGTGCTGGCCGTCGGCGTCCACACAGACCACGTCGCGTCCCGGGTGGTGTGTCGAGGCGTACCGGAAGCCGGTGCGCAGCACCACGCCCTTGCCCCGGTTGACCCGGCGGCGCAGCACCGTCGCCCCCTCGGCGCGGGCCGCGCGCAGCACCTCCGCGGCGGGCGGGCCGCTGCCGTCGTCGACGACGAGCACGTCCGCGCCGGGCAGCGCGGCCCGCAGGTCGCCGACCAGCGGCGGCAGCCGGTCACCGGGCCGGTACACCGGCACGAGCACGATCACGGAACCTCCCGGGTGGACTCGCCCGCCGGTACGGCCCGCCGGGTCGATCGAGGACCGTCGTACCCCGGGCGTGCGACGGTGAATCACTGGCGCGCGACGGCGGATCAGCGGCGGGGCGTGAGGCGTGCGATCCGGTCGGCGGCGCGGGTCAGCGCGCGCTCGCGGCGCAGCGACGCCTCCGGGGTACGCACACCGAGGAAGCCGATCCGGCTGAACGCCCGGGCGGCCCGCTCCCGCCGGACGGGCACCGGGTCGGGTGCGGTCACCGGCACGTCGGCCAGCGCCGGGCCGGACAGCCCGAGCACGCGCGCGGCGAGCAGCCGGACGCGGGGCAGGTGCCACGGGTGGGAGACCAGCCCGAGCGGGCGCTGGGCGGTGAACTCCGCCGCGCCGAGCAGCCCGTCCTGGACGGTGTGCGCCAGGTTCTGCACGGTGGTGCGGGAGCGGGTCTCGGCCGCCGACCGGGCGTACGCGTCGAGGCCGGCGTCGCGCGCCAGCGCCCGCATCAGCTCCGCCTCCCGGTATCCGGCCGGCGGGCCGGGCGTGCCGGCCGGGCCGTGCGGCCAGCCGCCGGTGAACACCACCCGCGCGCCGGGCGTACGGCGGAACGCCTCGGCGTGGGCGCGGACGTACGCCACCGCCGCCTCGGTGCGCGCGACGCTCTCCGCGGTGAGCCGGTAGCCGTCGTCGCCGGCCACCACCCCCCGGCCGAAGACCAGCAGCACGGTGGCGGGAGGCGTCATCCCTTCACGGTACGGGCAGGATCACTCGTCGTCCGGCGGCCACGGCGGGGTGCCGACACCGGTGATGCGGACGCCGCCCCACGGGTCCACCTCGGCCAGCCGGGCCCGGGCGACCCGTTCGCCGATCCGGACCTCCACGTCGCGGCGGCCGGAGCGCAGCAGCCGCACCAGGCGCGGCTCCGGCTCGACCCGCCCGGCCCAGTGGTAGCGGCCGTCGATCGGCTCGAACCGCCCGCCGGCGTGCAGCCGTACCGAGGTGCCGGCAATCTCGGCCGTGCCCTGCCAGGTCACCTGTCGATCCGTTCGTGCGCGCGGGTCAGCTCCGGCGGAAGGTCGGCGCCCCGGCGTACCCCCTCGATGCCGCTCCACAGCAGCGTGGTCAGGTATTCGGTGAGCGCGGCCCGGTGGATCGGCTGCCCGTGTGTGGTCCACCAGTCGCCGACCGCCTGCACGAACCCGACCAGCCCGTACGCCCACGGCTCGGCCGGGCCGGCGTCGAGGCCGAGCGCGCGCAGCCGGTCGCCGATGACCCGGGCCAGCCCGGTCGCGACCTGCCGGCTGGTGCCGGTGACCACCTGCTGGATGCCGGGATGCCCGGACTCGTGCACGAGGAACCGGTACAGCGACGGCTCGTACTCCACCACGCTCAGGTACGCGTCGATCGTCGCCTCGACCAGCGCCCGCTCCTCGCGGACCTGCTCCACGGCGGGGGCGACGGCGGCCACCACGCGCGCCGCGACCACCTCGCTGACCGCCAGCCAGAGCTGCGCCTTGTCGGCGAAGTAGCGGTACAGCACCGGCTTGCTGACCCCGGCGGTGGCGGCGACCTGGTCCATGTCGACGCTCGGGCCGTGCCGCAGCAGCGCCTGGATGGCAGCGGCGATCAGTTCCTGCCGCCGCTGTTCGCGGTGGTCGGCCCAGCGGTCGCGCCGCCCGCCGGGACGGGGCGCGGCCGGCTCCCCGGGAGCGTCGGGGCCATTGACATCGGTGGTGGTGCGTCGCATGCTACCACTCGTAACAGTTACTCGAAGTTACGTCAATACGGAGGGGTCACCATGGAGCGGACGACGGCCGGATTCCCGCGCGAGGCGGTCGCCGATCGCCTGCTCTCCGCCTCGGTACGCACCAGCTACGACCCGGTGGTCGACATCGACTGGTCGGCGCCACCGGTGCCCGGCGCGTACTGGCTGCCGCCGTCACGCAGCAGCCTCTACGGCACTCCACTGTGGGAAGCGATGACCGAGGACCAGCGGGTCGAGCTGACCAAGCACGAGGTCGCCAGCGCTGCCAGCGCCGGGATCTGGTTCGAGACGATCCTCATGCAGATGCTGATCCGGCACTACTACGACGCCGACCCGACCAGCCGGCACGCACAGTACGCGCTCACCGAGGTCGCCGACGAGTGCCGGCACTCCATCATGTTCGGCCGGCTCATCGAGGCCGCCGGCGCGCCGGTCTACCGTGCCGAGCCGTTCGACCACCTGCTCGGACGCTGGCTCAAGTCCACAGCGACCGGCCCGCAGATGTACGCGGCCATCCTCATCGCCGAGGAGATCCTCGACTCGTTCCAGCGGGAGATCATGGCCGACGAGTCGTTGCAGCCGCTGATCCGGATGGTGTCGCGCATCCACGTGGTGGAGGAGGCCCGGCACGTGCGCTTCGCCCGCGACGAGCTGACCCGGCAGGTCGAGGCGGCCGGGCCGGTGGCGCTGGCGTACTCGCGGCTGGTGATCGGCCGGGCCGCGTACTCGATCACGCGGCGCCTGGTGCACCCGCGGGCGTACGCGGCGGTCGGGATCGACCCGGCGGCCGGCCGGGCCGCGGCGCGGGCCAACCCGCACTGGCGGGCCACGCTGCGCTGGTCCGCGCAGCGGATCGCCGACCATCTGACCGAACTGGGGCTGGTCGCCGGGCCGGGCCGGGCGCTGTGGCGCCGGGCCGGGCTGGTGGAGGGCTGACCGGCGGCGACCCGAAGGGGAAAGGACCGCCGCCGGCCGCCCGGTCAGGAGGCGGGGAAGTCGTCAGCGGTACGGATGCGCTCACGCATGAACGCGCCGGACTCGGTGAGCACCGACGTCCCGCTGAACGAGCCGGACGCGCACGTGCCCGGCCGGAGCGCCGCCGAGCCCTCGGGGGCGTCGGAGAACGTCCAGTTCGCGTAGCTGATCTTCAACCGGTCGAGCAGGTCGAGCCAGGCGTTGCTGCTGGCGGTGTCGACAGCGCCGTCACCGGTGTAGGTGACCGTGCCGAACTCGGTGACGAACAGCGGCAGCCGGCTCGCCGCCCGCTGCACCTCGTTGCGGTAGTTGTCCTTGTGCGACGCGGCGTAGAAGTGGAACGTGTACATGATGTTCTGCGCCCGCACCGGGTTGTTCACGATCTCGTCGGAGTTGCCGCCCTCGGACACGCCGAGCGAGGACCAGCCCCGGGTGCCGACGATGACCACCGCGTCCGGGTCGTTGGCCCGGATCACCGGAATGACCTGCTCGGCGTAGTTGCGGATGGTCGACCAGCTCACCCCGTTGGGCTCGTTGGTGATCTCGTAGATCACGTTCTTCTTCGCGGCGTTGCGCGCCGAGACGTCGGCGAAGAACGTCTTGGCCCGGTCCAGGTTGTACATCGGGTCACCGGGCGTCAGCGTGTGGAAGTCGATGAGCGCGTACATGCCCCGGGCCTCGGCCTTGTCCACGAGCGTGTTGACCTGGGCGGTGAAGCCGGCCGGGTTGGTCTCGTAGCCCTGCTCCTGCACGTACATGGAGATGCGCAGCAGGTCGGACCGCCACTCGTTCGCGAGCACGTCCAGCGAGGCGTCGGTGTAGCAGTTGGCGAACCACTGCAACCCGTGCGTGCTCATGCCGCGCAGCTGGATCGGCCGCCCGTACTGGTTGCAGAGGTTGACCCCGCACACCTGGAGCTGGCCGTTGATCGCCACCGGCGTGGTGCCGGTCGGCGGCGGCGTGGTGGGCGGGGGAGTGGTCGGCGGGGGCGGGGTGCTCGGCGGGGGCGTGCTGGGCGGCGGGGCGCTCGTGCCGCCGGTGCAGACGGTGCCGTTGAGCGTGAACGACGTGGGGTTCGGGTTGGACCCGGTCCACGAGCCGTTGAAACCGACAGTGGTGCTCGCGCCGGTGCCGAGCGCGCCGTTGTAGTCGAGGCTTCGCGCGGTGACCGCCGAACCGCTCTGCTGCCAGGTGGCCGACCAGCCCTGCACCACGCGCTGGCCGCCGTCGGGGAAGGTGAAGCCCAGCGTCCAGTTGCTCACCGGGTCGCCGAGGTTGCGCACCGCCACCGTCGCGGTGAAGCCGCCGGGCCAGGAGTTGGTGGTGTAGGTGACGGCGCAGCCGGTCGCCGCCATCGCGTTCGGCGACGGCAGGACGGCCGTGGCCGCCAGGGCGAGCGCGCCGACCGCGCCGCCGACGAGCAGGTGCCGCCGGGACGGGCGGGGAATCGAGAACATGCGGGAAGGTCCCATCGTCTGGATGGTGATCGGACGGTGCCCGTCGTGAACCTGCCCGGAAAGCCCGACGCGGCGGCCTGGGGGAGCGCTCCCACGGCCGAGCGTAGAGGTGGATGCCGATGCGTGCAACCGCCGGTCAGCGGCCGCCGCGGCGCCCGCCGTAGAGCCGCAACGCGTTGCAGACGTCGAACACGCCCGGCACGTCCCAGGCCAGCTCGGCGGCGACCAGGCGCGTCTGCGGGTCGGCCACCAGGCCGGCGAGGATGACCACCCGGTTCTGCACGGTCACGGTGATCTGCTGCCGGCGGGTGGTCCAGTCGGCGCTGAGCCGCTGAGCGACGAGCGACGCGAGGCGGGTGTCAGCGTCGTCGGGCTCCGGTCCGCCGCCGGTGAACGGGAACTCGGGGTACGGCCAGGGCATCACCACGGGGAGGGCTCCTTCTGTTCGGTCAGGACCGGTTGCCGGGACGCGGAGCCCGGCGCCGGGACGCGGCCGTCGACGACTGTGAACACGCCGTCGAGCCGCATGGTGTGCAGCACGGTGAGCACGAACCGCGACGGGGACAGCAGGCACAGCCGCCGGCCGTCGCGCCGGGCGTCCTGGTGCGCGCGCACCAGCAGGCTCAACCCGGCGGAGTCGATCACCTCCAAGCCGGACAGGTCGACCAGCTCCACGTCGTCGCGCAGCGAGCGCTCGTCGAGGGCGCGGCGGACCGCCGTGGCCGGGTCGACGTCGTGGGCGGCCGGGGTGCCACCCACCTGCTCCAGATCCTCGGTGCCCAGGCCGTCCTCGGCGATGGCCGCCCGGGCGCTGCACCGGGGGCAGTGATGCGGTCCGGACGCGAACGGCGAGCCGACCCAGTCGTGCTCGAACACCAGCGTCCACACCACCTCGGCGTCGGGCAGCGTGGCACCCGCGCCGGTGACGCTGTCGCCGCAGCCGTCGCAGATGAGCATCATCAGATGGTCCGCGGGTACGACGGTCACACCTCCTCCTTCCGCCGGCCGCCCGTGCCGGGAGGCGTCTGCCCCTCCGCCGCCGGCCGGCCCGCGGCGACCACCGCCAGCACGACCGCCACGGCGGCGAAGCCGGTCTGCACCATCAGCGGCAGCACCGGGGATCCGTCGGTGCGGTGGTCCACCAGCCCGACCACGATCGCGCCGAGCAGCGCGGCCGCGACACCGAGCGCGAGTGTGAGCCACACCGGGACGGCCTTGCGCCCCGGCAGGACGAGGCGTCCCAGCCCGCCGACGGCCAGACCAACCACGAGCGCTCCCACGAGCGTGCTGCCGGTCACCACTCCTCCTCAGCGTGATGCGGACGCGACCCGGGCCCGGCCGCGCGCGGCCGGACGGGGCGTGTCGACGACGGGTACGGCACCGAGCCCGGAGTTCTCCAGGATGCGCCGGATCCGCGGATGGGGATTGCTCAACGTGAGCAGGCCGCCCCGCCGCGCCAGCCGGCGATGCACGTCCAGCAGCAGCGCTACGGCGGCGGCGTCCACATGCCGGCACCCGGCGAGGTCGATCGTCAGCTCGCGGGGCCGTAGCGCGAGGATGCGGTCCAGCACGTGGGCGACCTCGGGCAGCCCGGCGAGGTCCAGCTCGTCGGTGATGTCCACGCGCACGTGCGGCACGGCGGACTCCGGCGGGGACGGCAGGCTGGCAGGCATCGGGTCGCTTCCGTGACGTGATCGGGTCAGACCCCACTCTGCGCAGGGATCTTGGAGGTCACCGGACGGTTGTATGACGGTTCGATGACAAAAACCACGAACGGCCCACGCGGTTGGGCGACCCGTGCCGCGCCGGTCATGATGCCCATATGACGGCCGTACTGGTGATCGAGGACGACGACCGCATCCGGCTCGCGCTGCAGCTCGCCCTGGAGGAGGAGGGCTACGAGGCGGACGGCGCGCCGACCGCCGAGGACGGCCTGCGCCGCCAGCGGGAGAAGCCGGCGGACTACGTGCTCGTCGACCTGATGCTGCCCGGCATGAACGGGTTCGACTGCATCCGTCAACTGCGCCGCGACGACGACGTGCCGGTCGTGGTGATCAGCGCCCGCGACGACACCCACGACATCGTCGCCGCGCTGGAGGCGGGCGCGGACGACTACGTGGTCAAGCCGGTCGCGATCAAGGAGCTGTCCGCCCGGCTGCGGGCGCTGCGCCGGCGCGTCCGCACGGTGTCCGGGCCGGTGCCCGCCCAGTTCTTCGGCGACCTGGAGATCAGCGCGGAGGCCGGCGAGGTGCGGCGCTCGGGACAGCCGGTGCCGGTCACCCGCACCGAGTTCCGGCTGCTGTGCGAGCTGGCCGAGCACGCCGGCCGGGTGCTGTCACGCCAGCAGCTGCTCAGCCGGGTCTGGGGCTACGAGACCGGTGACGAGCGGCTCGTCGACGTGCACGTGGGCCGGCTGCGGCAGAAGATCGAACCCGACCCGGCCAACCCGCGCCACCTGGTCACGCTGCGCGGCCTCGGCTACAAGCTCCAGCGATGACCCGTCCCGGCCTGCGCGCCCGGGTCACCGCGGCGTTCGCCGTCGGGGCACTGCTGCTGTCGGCGCTGATGGCCCTCTTCTCGTACGACCTGACCCGGCGCTCGCTGCTCGACGAGCGGGAGCGCACCGCCGTCCGGGCCGCCTACTACGACGCCGCTGTGGTCCGTTCCGGCCTGGACACCGGCACCCCGGACGTGGTGGCCGTGCTGCGCTCGCTCGACACCGGCAGCGCCCGCCGCCCGCTGCTGCACCTGCCCGACGGCTGGTACGCCCGCACCGCCGACGTGGGCGCCAGCTCGGTGCCGGTGGAGTTGCAACGGATGGTGGCCGACGGCAAGCCCGCGGTGCAGCGGATCCGGCTCGACGGTCAGCCCGCGCTGCTGGTCGGCGTGCCGCTGCCCGGCGCGCTCGGCTACTACGAGCTGACCTCGCTGCGGGAGGTCGAGGAGACGTTCCAGGTGGTGGGCCTGGCGCTGATCGCCGTGGCGATCATGGTCGCCGGGGCGGGCGCGGCGCTCGGCTGGTACGCCACCCGGCACAGCCTGCGGCCGCTCACCGCGGTCGCCGACGCGGCGGAACGGATCGCGGCCGGCGACTTCGCCACCCGGCTCGACCCGACCACCGATCCCGACCTCACCCGCCTGTCCAGCTCGTTCAACGAGATGGTCGACAAGCTGGTGCACCGCATCGAGCGGGACCGGCGCTTCGCCGCCGACGTGAGCCACGAGCTGCGCTCGCCGTTGCAGACCCTGGCCGCGGCCGCGAGCGTGCTCAACCGCCGCCGGGAGCACCAGGACGAGCGCACCGCGACCGCGGCGGGCCTGGTCGCCGACGAGGTGACCCGGTTCCAGCGCCTGGTCGACGACCTCATCCAGCTGGCCCGCACCGAGCAGCCGGCGCACCGCGAGACGGTCGACGTGGTGGAGCTGGCCCGGACCGTCTGCCGGGAGCGGTCGCTGCCGGAGAGCCTGGTGAGGCTCGACGGCGACGCCCCGCGCCTGTGGTGGGTCGACCGGCGCCGGTTCGCCCAGACGCTGCTGAACCTGGTGGAGAACGCCGAGCGGTACGGCGGCGGGCCGGTCGCCGTACGCCTCGGCGGGCGCGACGGGGTGGGCGTGCTGGAGGTCGACGACGACGGTCCGGGCGTGCCGGCCGGCGACCGCGAGATCATCTTCGACCGGTTCGTGCGCGGGCGGGCGGCGCACGACCGGGCCGGCACCGACGGCACCGGCCTCGGGCTCGCGCTGGTGTCGCAGCACGCCGCCGCGCACGGCGGTACGGCCGCGGTGCTGGACCGCGAGCCCGGCGCCCGGTTCCGGGTCGAGCTGCCCGGAGCGCTGAGGTGACCCGCCGGCGGCTCCTGCCCGCCCTGTTCGCGGCCGTGCTGCTGGCCGGCTGCGGGGTGCCGGTGGACGACGAGCCGCGCCTGGTGCAGACGCCGCCGGGCGCTTTCCCGACGCCCGCGGTGTCCTCGACCGTCGACGGGGACGGGCGGGTGGACGAGCCGTTCTGCTTCGTCCGGGACGACGGGCTGGTCGTGGTCAAGCGCCGGGTGGACGGGTTGCCGGGGGTGGACGCGCACCTCCAGCACCTGCTGGCCGGGCCGGACGGCGGCGAGCGCCGTCAGGGGCTGGCCACGGCGCTGCCCGGCACGGTGGCGGTGGCCGGGGCGACGCTGGCCGGCACGCTCGCCACCGTCGACGTGCGCCAGGCGGGGGAGGAGACCGGCCGCAACGACGAGGTGCTGGCCTTCGGGCAGATCGTGTGCAGCCTCACTCAGCGGCCCGACGTGTTCAGCGTGGCGTTCCGCCGGGACGGACAGCCGCTGGAGGTGCCACGCGCGGACGGAAGCCTCTCCGCGCTGCCGCTCACCGCCGCCGACTACCGGCCGCTGTTACCTCGCTGACACCCCCTCCTCGCCGCCTTGTCCGGTTATGACACGAAATCTCCATCGTCCGTTCGGTTGATTTGGCGGTAACCTTTGGTCTAGTGTGGCTGGCACGACCGGTGTGGGAGGCCACCCGTTCTCCGAGGACAGGAAGGGCAGCATGACCACGATGACCATGGCATCGACCGCGACCGAGGTGCAGCGCGCGCCGCAGACCGGTGAGGAGAGCCGCGCCAGTGAGCTGATCGCGGCGCTCGCCACGCTGCCCGCCGACCACCCGCAGCGGGCCGCCCTGCGCAACCAGGTCATCGAGGCGTGGCTGCCGCTGGCGAACCACCTGGCCGCCCGCTACAGCGGTCGCGGCGAGCCGGCCGGCGACCTGGCCCAGACCGCGGCGCTCGGCCTGATCAAGGCCGTCGACCGGTTCGACGCCTCGCGCGGCGTCGACTTCGCCGGCTTCGCCATCCCGACCATCCTCGGCGAGATCAAGCGGCACTTCCGTGACCGCACCTGGAACATCCGGGTTCCGCGTCGCCTCCAGGAGCTGCGGCTGCGCATCTCCGAGGCCAACAGCACCCTGACCCAGACGCTCAACCGGGCCCCGACCGTCGCCGACATCGCCGCCCACCTCGACGTCACCGAGGAAGAGGTCCTGGAGGGCCTGGAGGGCGCCCGCGCGTACAACGCGGTGTCGCTGTCCACCCCGATCGGCGACGGCGACAGCGCCACCGAGCTGGGCGACACGCTCGGCACCGAGGACAACGAGTACGAGCTGGCCGACCTGCGCGCCTCGCTGGGCCCGGCGCTCGCCACGCTCGACGAGCGGGAGCAGAAGATCCTCACGCTGCGCTTCTACGGCAACCTGACCCAGAGCGAGATCGCCGCCCGGGTCGGTGTCTCCCAGATGCACGTGTCCCGGCTGCTCGCCCGCGCCCTGACCAAGCTGCGCGGCCAGCTCACCGAGGCCTGATCGACCCCGAACGCGACCCCCACCGGCCCGGCCGGCGGGGGTCGCGTCGTCCTGTCACCAGCGCGAGGGCGGGGGCGGCGGCACCACGGGCGGCCGGTCGTCGCAGGTGATGGTGTTCGGCAATAACCACGGCGCCAGCCACCCGCCGTCGTTGCCGCCGAGGTCGGTCAGGGCGAACTCCGACCCGGCCGGGGTGAAGTGGAACGACCCGCAGTTGTTCACGCCGACCGCGCCCACGTTGCGGGCGTCGACGTTCGCGAAGCTCGCCCCGCCCGCCGTACGCGCGCTGACCACCGACGTGCCGGTGCCGTCGACCCGGATGTCGCGGAAGCGCACGTTGCCGATGCGGACGCTGTCCTTCACCGGCCAGTCGCTGACCAGCATGATCGCGTTGTAGGTGCTGTCCAGGTACGCGTCGCCGCGCACCTCGATGTCCGCCGCGTCGATGCTGCGGTCCAGCGCGTAGAACCAGATCGCGCCGAGGCCGATGTTCCAGTTCAGGTCGTACGTGCCGGCCCGGACCGTGGTGTTGCCGGTGATCCGCAGCCTTCCGGTGAACGGCTCGGCCCCGAACCGGGAGCCCACCTGGATCGCGCTGCCCTCGCGCACCGGGTCGGCGATCAGGTTGTGCGCCACGGTCAGGTCGGCGCCGCCGTACAGCGCGATGCCGTTGGCGAGCACCGGCGACTGCACGGTGTTGTACGCGAACGTGTTCGACGCGTCAGCCGTGCCCTCCGACCACATCGCCAGCGCGTCGTCGCCACTGTTGCGGACCACCGAGTTCGTCACCGACGAGTGCGTGACGCCGGTGTGGAAGTTCAGCCCGTCCGCGATCTGGTCCGCGATCACCGTGTTCGTGACCCGCAGGCCGGTCATCGGCCCGTCGAACCACATGCCGACCTTCGTGTGGTGCAGGTAGAGGCCGTCGATGGTGCTGTGGCTGAGCGCCCCGCCGACGGCGTTGACCTGGTCGGTGTCGATCCGCTCCCGCACGTCGCCCTCGACCGCGAAGCCGGACAGGTGCACGTTGCTGCTGCCTCCGTCGGCGGCGTCGCGGCCGTAGAAGCCGACGCCGGTGTGCCGCGAGCCGTCGGGCGCGGGCGTGTCCAGGGCGACCTCGCGTCCCCGCACGATCGTGTACCAGCTCCCGGCCCCGGCGATCGTCACGTCGTCGACGAGGACGTGCCGGTTGACCTGGTAGGTGCCCGGCGGCAGGTAGAGCGGACGGTCCACCCGGCGGGCGTACGCGATCGCCCGGTCGAACGCGTCGGCGGACTCCCGCCGGCCGGTCGGGTCGGCGCCGAAGGACAGCGCGTTCACCGCGCGGGGGACCGTCCGGGGCGGGGCGACCAGATGCGCGTCCACCAGGTCGATCACCGTCCACGCGGCGGCCGTGCCGCGCGGCGCGGTCAGCCGGACCACCTCGCCGGCCAGGTGGGTGCGGCCGAGCGGCATCCGCTGCTCGTCGTAGAAGTGGTGCGGCCGGAACGGCTTGCTGATCACCGGCGCGGGCGTGGTGGCGGCCGGGACGCAGGAGCACTCGGTGATCCACCAGTCCGGGTGCAGCAGGTCGGCGGCGGGGTCGTTGGTGAACGGGTACTGGTTGTAGAGCCAGGCGTACTGCGAGGTCAGCGTCATGGTCCGGGCGGGCGCGCGTCCGACGGCCACCCGCAGCGGCGCGGTGATCCCGCCGCCGCCCGGCGCGTCCGGGATGCTGTAGCGCACGGTGAGCGCGTTGGTGGGCCGGGGGAGCGTGAGTTCGACGTACTGGCCGGGCAGCAGACGCACGGCGCGGCGGCCGGACGCCTCACCGGCCAGTGTGTACGCCGACCGGTCCGGTCCGATCACGGTTCCGGTGGTCCGGCCGTGTTCCGCCTCCTGCTCGACGTAGTCCACAGCGGCGCCGCGCCCGGCCACCAGCGCGGGGTCGAGCCCGGCGCGCGTCACCACCGGGGCCGGTCCGCGGGGCTGGCCCGCTGTGGCGGCGCCGGGCGGTACGAGCAGGGCGGCGGCGACGACAAGCGCCGCGAGGATCCTCGGCACGCTCCGCGACATCGGAGCACCCACTTTCTCGGGGGACGGGTGGCCTCGGCGGCACAGGCCATCGAAAGGGTTCCTCATGTTATTCCGGCTATCTGTTGCCTTTCAAGCATCAATCTGCCTCCATCTTTCGGACCGCTTGCGGCCGTTCCGAGCAAGACCTGACCGCTTCGGCTGTTCATTTCTTGCAAGAATCCGACGTACGATTGCCGCCGTGACGAAGCGCCTGACCGAGGTGGCCCGCAAGGCGGGTGTCAGCGAGGCGACGGTGAGCCGGGTGCTCAACGGTCGCGGCGGCGTGTCCGAGGCGACCCGGACCGCAGTGCTGACCGCCCTCGACGTGCTCGGGTACGAGCGCCCGACGAAGCTGCGCGGCGAGCGCGCCCGCCTCGTCGGCCTGGTGCTGCCGGAGTTGCAGAACCCGATCTTCCCGGCGCTGGCCGAGGTGGTCACCGGCTCGCTCGCGCAGCGCGGCTTCACCCCGGCGCTGTGCGCCCGCACCATCGGCGGCGTGCCGGAGTCCGGGTACGTGGAGATGCTGCTCGACCACCAGGTCAGCGGCGTCATCTTCGCCGGCGGCTCGTACGCCCTGGCCGACGCCTCGCACGAGCACTACCGGCGCCTGACCGACCGGGGCCTGCCGGTGGTGCTGGTGAACGCCGGTGTCGAGGAGCTGGGCTTCCCTCGGGTGTCCACAGACGACGCCGTCGCCGTCGAGCAGGCGTACGGGCACCTGCGCTCCCTCGGCCACGAGCGGATCGGCATGGTGCTCGGCCCGGCCGACCACGTGCCCTCGCGCCGCAAGCTCGACGCCATGGTCCGGGCCGCCGGTTGGGCCGAGGACCGGTCCCTGGTGGAACGGTCCAGCTTCTCCATGGAGGGCGCGCGGGTCGCGGCCACGAAACTGATCGAGCGCGGCGTCACCGGGATCGTCTGCGCCAGCGACGTCCTGGCGCTGGGCACCATCCGGGCAGCCCGCCGCCTGGGCTGCGCGGTGCCGGCCGACGTGTCGGTGGTCGGGTTCGACGACTCGGCGTTCATGACCTGCACCGACCCGCCGCTGACCACTGTGCGGCAGCCGATCGAGACGATGGGCCAGGCCGCCGTGGATCTGCTGGTGACCCAGATCGAGGGTGCCGGCGTGCTGCACGACGAGCTGCTGTTCGAGCCCGAGCTGGTGGTACGCGGCTCCACCGCCCCCGCTCCTCGCCGCTGATCCCCGGGCGCCTCCGCCCGCCTCGCCCTCGCGACTCTCACCCGGTCCCACGTGGACGCCTCATGCCCGCAGCCGGGTGAACCCGTGCGCCCGCGAGCGCGAAAGTCGCGTTCTTGCATTCTTGAGTTGGCATCTTGCTGGCTTCGGTCGGCGTCGCTACAGTGACTCCACTCACACCTGACCCGGGGCGCGGTTTCGGGAGGCAGGGCGCGCGCCGGTTGCCGTTCCACCACCGCAGGCAGCCGCGCGGTCACCGCACATCAGTGAAGGCCATGGATACACCCGTTCCCGAAGGGATGGACAGATGTCCGTACGGCAGTATCGGAAGGTCGCGGCGGCAGCGCTCGCGGCCGGCCTCGGGCTCAGCCTTGCGGCGTGCTCCACGAAGAGCGACGACAGCAGCGACGCCGGCGGCAAGGTCACCATCACCGTCGACTGCCAGCCGGTCGGCGCGCAGAAGGAACTGCTGAAGAACTGGAACGACGACGTCGCCGAGTTCCAGCGGCAGAACCCGGACATCGTCGTCAAGAGCGTCAGCGTCGGCGAGCAGTGCAACAACCCGCCGGACTTCACCGCCCGCCTGGCCGGCGGCACCGTCACCGACGTGTTCTACGGCTACATGACCGACCTCCAGCAGGTGCTGGACTCCGGCCAGGCGATGGACATCGGCCAGTACGCCACCAGGGACACCATCCCCACCTGGGACAGCGTCGACCCGGCGCTCAAGGACGTGTTCACCGACGGCGGCAAGCTCTACGCCGTACCGGTGAAGAACTACTCGATGGGCCTGATCTACAACAAGGCGCTGTTCCAGCGGGCCGGGCTCGACGTCAACAACCCCCCGAAGACCTGGCCCGAGGTGCGGGCCGCGGCCAAGAAGATCTCCGCGCTCGGCGACGGCATCGCCGGATACGCCGAGTACAGCGCCGGCAACACCGGCGGCTGGCACTTCACCTCGCTGCTCTACTCCCAGGGCGGACAGGTGCTCAGCGCCGACGGCAAGAAGGCCGACTTCAACAACGCCATGGGCAAGCAGGTCCTGCAGAACCTCAAGGACATGCGGTACGGCGACAACAGCATGGGTGCCCGGCAGCTCCTCCAGTGGGGTGACCTGCTCACAAACGCCGGCGCCGGCAAGGTCGGCATGTTCATCGGCGCGCCGGACGCGACCCAGGCGATCGTCAGCCAGTTCCAGGGCAAGTACCAGGACTGGGCGATGGGCCCGCTGCCCGGCCAGGACGGCCCCGCCAAGGCCACGCTCGGCGGCGGCGAGGGCTACTTCTTCAAGAAGGGCCTGAGCCCGGAGCAGGTGAAGGCCGGTCTGAAGTGGCTCGCCTACCAGAAGCTCACCCCTGGTAAGGGCCAGTTCGACTACGTGCGCGCCAAGCCGCAGAACTACCCGGTCGGCCTGCCCCAGCCGCTGCTGTTCACGAACGGCAGCGACGCGCAGAAGCAGGAACTGGAGCTGCGCAAGGCCAACGCGAACGTGGACACCACCAACTTCGCGGTCTTCGAGGCCAACCCGGTGCCGATCAAGGGGGAGCCGCGCAACGCCCAGACGATCTACGCGGTGCTCGACGCCGCGATGTCCGGGGTGCTGACCAACCCGAACGCGAACATCGACGCGCTGCTCAAGACCGCCGAGGACAAGGTCAACCAGTTGCTGGCCACGCAGAGCTGACCCGACCGGAGGTGGGGCCGGCGCACCGGCTCCACCTCCCCGAGCACCGCAGGAGTCGCCTTGGCGCTCACCACCGCCCCCGGCGCCACCCGCCGTCCCGGCCCCGTCGCGCCGACGCCGTCGCGTACCGCCGGACGCCGCGCCGGCCTCGGCCGCAAGGTCCGGGACAACCTCACCGGGCACACGTTCCTCATCGGCGCGGTCGTGTGCTTCGCCGTCTTCTCCTGGTACCCGATGGTCCGCGGCGTCGTGATGAGCTTCCAGCGCACCCGGCGCGGCGAGACCACCTGGGTCGGCTGGGACAACTACAGCCGGATCATCGCCGATCCGAGCTTCTGGACCGCCTGGAAGAACACGTTCGTCTTCACCGGCCTGGCGCTGGTGCTCGGTTACCTGGTGCCGTTCGTCGTGGCGATCCTGCTCAACGAGCTGCGTCACGCCAAGGGCTACCTGCGGGTGCTGGTCTACCTGCCGGTGATGCTGCCGCCGGCCTCCGCGCTGTTCCTGTTCAAGTTCTACGCGTACGACCCGAGCGAGGCGGGGCTGTTCAACGCGATCCTCACCGCGCTGGGACTGCCCACGTCGGAGTGGATGCAGTCGCCCACCATGACGATGCCAGCCCTGGTGATCGCCTCGACCTGGATGAACATGGGCGGCGCCGTGCTGATCTACCTGGCCGCGTTGCAGAACATCCCCGGCGAGCTGTACGAGGCCGCCGAGATCGACGGCGCCGGGGTGTGGCGGCGCATCCTGCACGTGACCGTGCCGCAGACCCGGCTGATCCTCGCGCTGCTGGCGATGCTCCAGATCGTGGCCACCATGCAGCTGTTCATCGAGCCGCTGATCCTCGCCAACGGTGCCGGTACGCAGGACTCGGCGACCTCCGTGGCGTACCTGATCTACCAGCACGGGTTCTTCCAGAACGACCTCAACGGCGCCGCCGCGCTCGGCGTGATCATGCTGGTGGTGCTGGCCGGGTTCTCCGCCGTCTACCTGCGACTGACCGCGAGACAGGACTAGGACATGGCCGCCGACTCCACCACCCGTACGCTCATCTCCCACGCCCAGCTGCGGCGCGGTCGTGGCCGGGTCCTCTACTGGATCGTGCTCTCCGTGGTCGTGGCCGGGTTCACGCTGGTGTTCCTCGGCCCGCTGTACTGGATGGTCACCGGCGCGCTGAAGTCCGGCCAGGAGATCGCGCAGACACCGCCGTCGCTGTTCCCCCGCGATCCGCAACCGGGCAACTATGTGGACGCCTGGACCAACCTGGACCTGGCGAAGCTGCTGTTCAACACGTTCTACTACGCCACCGGGGCGGTGCTGTTCCAGCTCGTCCTCGACACCGCAGCCGCGTACGCGTTGTCGAAGCTGCGCCCGGTGCTGGGCAAGCTGATCCTCGGCATGATGCTGGCGACGCTGATGATCCCGGCGATGGTGCTGATCGTCCCGCAGTACGTGACGGTGATCGACCTGCCGATCGTGCACGTCAACCTGCTCGACTCGCCGTTCGCGATCTGGCTGCCGCTGGTGGCCAACGCGTTCAACATCTTCCTGCTGAAACGGTTCTTCGACTCGATCCCGGAGGACCTGATGGCCGCCGCGGTGATGGATGGCGCCACCCCGCTGCGCACGCTCTGGTCCATCGTCCTGCCGATGTCGCGACCGATCCTCGGCGTGGTGGCGATCTTCGCGGTGACGGCGGTCTGGAAGGACTTCCTCTGGCCGAAGCTGGTCATGCCGTCACCGGAGACGCGGACCGTCAGCGTCGGCATCTACGCCTTCGCCGGCGGCACCCCGATGAACGTGGTCATCGCCGCGTCGGTGATCGCCGCGATCCCCACAGTCGTGCTGTTCCTGATCTTCCACCGCAACATCATGTCCGGCCTGACCACCGGCGGCCTCAAGGGCTGACCGGGCCTACCGCCGCCCGCCGCGAGCCGGCCGCCGGTCGTACAGCCCGCCGCCGGTCGCTCGCCCGCCGCCGCAGAACCGACCCCGCAGAAAGCAGGTGCCCGTGTCCATGGCCGACAACAGCCCGTGGTGGCGCTCCGCGGTGATCTACCAGGTCTATCCGCGCAGCTTCGCCGACGGCGACGGCGACGGGATCGGCGACGTCGCCGGCATCCGGTCGCGCCTGGATCATCTCGCCGCTCTCGGCGTCGACGCGATCTGGTTCAGCCCCTGGTACCCGTCGCCGATGGCCGACGCCGGCTACGACGTGTCCGACTACCGCGACATCGACCCGGTCTTCGGCACGCTCGCCGAGGTGGAGGCGCTGATCGCCGAGGCGCACGCGCTCGGCATCCGCAGCATCGTCGACGTGGTGCCCAACCACTGCTCCGACGCGCACCCCTGGTTCCAGGCCGCCCTCGCGGGCGGACCGGGCGCGCCCGAGCGGGACCTGTTCTGGTTCCGTCCCGGCCGGGGACCGGGCGGTGACCTGCCGCCCACCGACTGGACCGGCGAGTTCGGCGGACCGACCTGGACCCGCACCACCGACCCGGACGGCACGCCCGGCGACTGGTACCTGCACCTGTTCGCCCCGCAGCAACCCGACTTCAACTGGGACCACCCCCGGGTCCGCGAGGAGTTCGAGGACATCCTGCGGTTCTGGTTCGAGCGGGGCGTGGACGGCATCCGCATCGACTCGGCCGGCCTGCTGGTCAAGGACGGCACGCTGCCCGAGGTCCACACCGACCGGCCGCACCCGTTCCGCGACCAGGACGGCGTACACGACGTGTACCGCGCGTGGCGGCGCATCGCCGACTCGTACCCGGGCGGCCGGGCGCTTGTCGGCGAGGTGTGGCTGCCCGACCGGCAGCGGTTCGCGAACTACCTGCGCCCGGACGAGCTGCACACCGCGTTCAACTTCGACTTCCTCGGCTGCGCCTGGGACGCCACCGCGCTGCGGGAGAGCATCGACGGCACGCTCGCCGCGCACGCCCCGGTCGGCGCGCCCGCCACCTGGGTGCTGTCCAACCACGACGTCACCCGCCACGTCACCCGGTACGGCCGCGCCGACACCCGGTTCAGCTTCGCCGCCAAGCGCGAGGGCATCCCCACCGACCTGGAACTGGGCACCCGCCGGGCCCGCGCCGCCGCGCTGCTGTCCCTCGCGCTGCCCGGCGCCGCCTACGTCTACCAGGGCGAGGAGCTGGGGCTCTGGGAGGTCGAGGACATCCCGTACGAGCTGCGGCAGGACCCGATGTGGGAGCGGTCCGGGCGGGTCGACCCGGGCCGCGACGGCTGCCGGGTGCCGCTGCCCTGGCAGGGCGACGCCCCGCCGTTCGGGTTCAGCCCCGACGGCGCGAGCGCCGCGCCCTGGCTGCCGCAGCCGGCCGACTGGAAGGACCGTACGGTCCGCGCCCAGACCGGCGACCCGCACTCGATGCTGGAGCTGTACCGGGCCGCGCTGACGCTGCGCCGCGCCGAACCCGCGCTCGGCGACGGCACGCTGACCTGGCTGCCCGCACCGGACGGCGTGCTCGCGTTCGCCCGCGAACCCGGCTTCACCTGCCTGGTCAACCTTGGCGGCGCGGCAGTGCCGCTGCCCGCGCACGACCGGCTGCTGCTGGCCAGTGGCCCACTCGACGACGACCGGCTGCCGCCGGACACAGCGGTCTGGCTGCGTACCCGATCGGCCTGACCGCGGCGCCGGCGGCCCGTCCCGCCGCCGGCGCCGCAGCGACACCGGGCGGCCGTCCCGGCCGCCACCACGCCGCACACCTGGGGAGGAGGAAGGAGAGGCAACGCCGCACGGGGGATCTGGCCACCGACGAAAGGGAGCACACCCCGCATGGCCGAGCACCGCACCGCGCACCGCCACCGCACCGTGGCCGCCCTGGCCGCCGTCGCGCTCGCCGCCTCGACACTCGTCGTCGTGGCGCTCACCACGACCGCCACCCCGGCGCGCGCCGCCGGACTGTCCCCGTTCGACATCACCGGACGCGGCGCCACTGTGCCGTTCCGGGAGCAGGAGGCCGAGCAGGCCGCACACACCGGCACAAAGATCGGCCCCGACCGGCGCTACGGCACGCTGCCGTCCGAGGCGTCCGGCCGGGAGGCGGTCACGCTCGACGCCGTCGGCGAGTACGTCGAGTTCACGCTCACCGCCCCCGCCAACGCGGTCACGTTCCGGTACAGCCTGCCGGACAACGCCGCCGGCACCGGCCGCGACGCCAGCATCGACCTGCGCGCCAACGGCACCCTGGTCAAGGCCGTGCCGGTCACCTCCCGGTACGGCTGGTACTACGGCGGCTACCCGTTCAACAACAACCCGGGCGACACCAACCCGCACCACTTCTACGACGAGACCCGCACCATGTTCGGCACCACCTACCCGGCCGGCACGAAGATCCGCCTCCAGGTCTCCTCGACCGCCCAGTCGCCCACGTTCACCATCGACCTGGCCGACTTCGAGCTGGTCGGAGCACAGATCACCAAACCGTCCGGCGTGCTGGACGTGGTGACCGACTTCGGCGCCGACCCCACCGGCGCCACCGACTCGACGGCGAAGTTCCAGGCCGCCGTTGACGCCGGCAAGGCGCAGGGCCGGGCGGTGTGGATCCCGGCCGGCACGTTCACGCTCTGGGACCACGTGGTGGTCGACGGCGTGACACTGCGCGGCGCCGGCCCCTGGTACTCGGTCCTCGGCGGCCGGCACCCCACCGACCGCAAACGGGCCGCCGGCATCTACGGCAAGTACGTGCCGGGCGGCGGCTACTCCGGCGAGATCCGGTCGCACGAGGCCGGCGGGCCCAGCCGCAACGTCACGCTGCGGGACTTCGCCATCATCGGCGACATCCGGGAACGCGTCGACGAGGACCAGGTGAACGCCATCGGCGGCGCGATGACGAACTCGGTGGTGGACAACCTGTGGTTGCAGCACACCAAGGTCGGCGCCTGGATGGACGGGCCGATGGACAACTTCACCATCCGCAACAGCCGCATCCTCGACCAGACCGCCGACGGGGTGAACTTCCACTGGGGCGTCACCAACTCCACTGTCACCAACACGTTCGTCCGCAACACCGGCGACGACGCGCTGGCCATGTGGGCGCAGAGCGTGCCCAACGTCGGCAACTCCTTCACCCGCAACACCATCGGCGTGACGGTCCTGGCCAACCACCTGGTCACGTACGGCGGGCGGGACATCACCATCGCCGACAACGTCACCGCCGACTCGGTCACCAACGGCGGCGGCATCCACGTCGCCAACCGCTATCCGGGCGTCACCGGGCCGACGGCCGTGGCCGGGACCATCACCGTGGCCCGCAACACGCTGATCCGCAACGGCAACTCCGACTACAACTGGCAGTTCGGCGTCGGCGCGATCTGGTTCTCCGCGCTCAACGAGCCGATCCAGGGCGCCGCCATCAACGTCACCGGCACCGACATCCTGGACAGCTCGTACGCGGCGCTGCACTGGATCGAGGGCCAGACCAGCGGCATCTCGTTCGACAACGTGCGCATCGACGGCGCGGGCACGTACGCGCTCCAGGTGCAGGCGCCCAGCCAGGTCCGGTTCACGAACGTGCGGGCCACCGGCATCGCGCAGTCCAACCCGATCCACAACTGCGTCGGCAGCGGCTTCCAGATCACCCAGGGCACCGGCAACTCCGGCTGGTACACGCCCACCCCGTACTGCGGGCCGTGGCCGCAGCCGCAGTGGGGCAACGGCCCGTCCAGCCCGCCGCCCACCAGCCCGCCCCCGACCACGGCAGCGCCGACGACGGCCCCGCCGACCACCGCGCCGCCGACCACGCCGCCGCCGGCCGGCGGGAACCTGGCCCTGGGCCGGCCGGCGACCGCCACCAGCACCACCCAGACGTACGCCGCCGGCAACGCGGTCGACGGCAACCCGGCCAGCTACTGGGAGAGCGCCAACAACGCGTTCCCGCAGTCGCTCACCGTCGACCTCGGCGCGTCCCGCACCGTCGACCGGGTGGTGCTCAAGCTGCCGCCCGGCTGGGAACGGCGCACCCAGACGCTGTCGGTGCTCGGCTCCACCGACGGCTCCTCGTACACCACGCTCGCCGCGTCCGCGGGCCGCGTGTTCGACCCGGCCGCCGGCAACACCGTGTCGATCGCGCTGCCGTCCGGCGACCGGCGGTTCGTCCGGGTCACGGTCACCGGGAACACCGGCTGGCCGGCGGGCCAGCTCGCCGAGCTGGAGGTGTACGGCGGCGGCACCACCACACCGCCGCCCACCACGACTGCGCCGCCCACCACCGCGCCACCGGCCGGGAACCTGGCAGCGGGTCGTCCGGTCACCGAGACCAGCCACGCCGACGTGTACGGCGCCGCAAACACCGTCGACGGCAACGCGAACACCTACTGGGAGAGCGCCGGCAACGCCTTCCCCCAGTCGGTGACAGTCGACCTGGGCAGCGCCCGGCCGGTCGCTCGGGTGGTGCTGAAGCTGCCCCCGTCGGCGGCCTGGCAGACCCGCACCCAGACCGTGTCGGTGCTCGGCTCCACCGACGGCTCGTCGTTCTCGACGCTGAAGGCGGCGGCGGGCTACACGTTCGACCCGGCGGGCGGCAACAGCCTGTCGATCGCGCTGCCCGCCGGTGACCGCCGCTTCGTGCGGCTGACCTTCACCGGCAACACCGGCTGGCCGGCCGGCCAGCTGTCCGAGTTCGAGGTGTACGCCTCGTG